>CAWDIC010000009.1:0-78044 GCA_963802265.1 uncultured delta proteobacterium | reverse complement strand
CAATATCGATCACAAATTTGAAGTTAAGAACATCTACGAATATTACGCCAAGTGGATACGGGAAGGCAAACTCAAAGTAAATTCGGACTGGAACAAGGACCTGAAGATCAAGTTTACGGTCCAGGACCCCTGCCAGATTGTGCGTAAGAGTTACGGGGATCCCATTGCCGAAGATCTTCGCTACGTGGTCAAATCGGTTGTGGGTGAAGAGAACTTTATTGACATGGTTCCCAACCGGTCAAACAACTACTGCTGCGGCGGCGGCGGCGGTTTCCTCCAGTCCGGTTACAAGGCCCAGCGCCTGCAATACGGTAAATTGAAGGATGCACAAATTAAGGCTACCGGGGCGGACTATTGTATCGCGGGCTGCCACAACTGCCACGCCCAGATTCACGAACTCAGCGAGCACTACGGGGGCGGTTACCCGGTTGTTCATTTGTGGACCCTGATCTGCCTCTCCCTTGGAATTTTAGGGCCCAACGAGCGCGAATATTTGGGAGATGACCTGAAAGAGCTAAATGTGTTCCATCCCGAAACGGCAATGTAGATCGGCACGATTGATTAAAACTGTCAAAAGGAAGAGTAAACCTATGAGTTTTCAAAGACAACTGGCATCAGGCAAATTTGTGGTCATCGCTGAAATGAATACGCCCAAGGGTGTAAACGTGTCGGAATTGGTAGCCAATTCCCGCCGCATCAAGGGGCGGGTTGACGCGGTCATCATCCCGGACATGGACAATGGGGTCATGCGGATGAGTGCCCTGGCCGGCGGGGCGCTTATCCACCAGCAGGGAATGGAGGCCATCATCCATGTCTACTGCCGGGATCGAAATCGTATGGCGCTGCAGGGTGATATCCTGGCGGCCCACATGCTGGGCATCCGCAACCTTATCGTGGTGCCGGGAGAAGCGATGGTCAACGGTGACCACCGGGAGGCCGCCGAGGTCGGGGACCTTGATGAACTCGAACTCATCGGAGCCATCCAGACGCTCCAAAGCGGGGTCGACATGGCGGGGTTTTCCCTCAATGGCAGCCCGGAATTTACAACCGGCTGCACCCTGGGCGCTTTTACGGATGACGACTCGTTGGATGCTGAACTCGAAAAAAAGGTGGCGGCCGGAGCGCGCTTCATTGTGACGCCGCCGGTATTCGATGTGGATCATTTTTCCGGCTACCTGCCGAAGATTGCTTCCCTGAATGTACCGGTAATTGCCACGGTGTTTTTACTGAAATCGGTTGGTATTGCCCGGTATATGGCTCTGAACGAGCCGGGTGCGCACATCTCCGAAGAGATGATTAAAAGAATACGCAAGGCCCCGGACCGGGAGATGGAATGCCGTCCGTATTGCCGGGGAGACTACGGCCGCTCTCAAGCAGCTGGTGCAGGGCGTGAAGATTGAAACCCTTGGCTGGGAGCACAAACTGCCGGCCATTCTGGATTTTGCAGGGCTCTAAGATCTAACCAATAATTTTAGAAAAACAGTTGGGATACCCATATGACAATTCAAAGCAATACAGTTCTGGTAATCGGTGGTGGCGTCGGTGGTATGAAGACGGCCATGGATCTGTCTGAAGCCGGACGCGACGTGGTCCTGATCGACCAGGCGGCCTCCATCGGTGGTTTGATGACCCAGCTTGACCGGACCTTTCCCACCAATAATTGTGATTTGTGCACCATTTCGCCCAATCTCTCTGAAAATGCACGCGAAAAACATATCGAAGTTCTGCCGCTGACCCGGGTGGCAAAGCTGGACGGCACCGCCGGAAATTTTACGGCGGTCCTGACCCGTGCGCCCCGGTATATCGACATGGAAAAATGCACTGCTTGTGGTGACTGCCACAAAGCGTTTCCGGAAGTTGTCCGTTTTAGCCCGGGATTAGACCACCGTGCGCCGACCTGTATGCGCTATCCCCAGGCAACGCCCCAGGCTTTTTCCATTGATATGGCTAAATGCGAGGACCCGGCAGCCCTGGCCAGTGTTTGCCCTGCCGGTGCTATTATGCCGGACGATGTCCAGCGGACTGAAGAGCGCAAAATCGGAGCGATCGTACTGGCGATTGGAGCGGAACTCTTTGACCCCGGCCGGCTGGACAATTTCGGCCACGGCAAATATCCCGATGTGGTCACCGGCCTCGAATATGAACGTATCATGTCCGCATCCGGACCGACCGGCGGCGAACTGGTGCGCCCCAGTAACGGAAAACAGCCGGGCAAGGTAGCCTGGATCCAATGTGTCGGCTCCCGTGGCATCAACCGGGAGGATGTCTCCTATTGCTCCGGGGTTTGTTGCATGTATGCGCTCAAAGAGGCGATTGTCACCAAGGAGCGCTTCCGGGATGATATCGAAACAACGATATTCTACATGGATATGCGTACCTTCGGAAAGGATTACGAGCTTTATTACAACCGTGCCAAACAGACCTCCGGGATCCGTTTGGTACGGTGCCGACCCCATTCGATTACCCATGGATGACCTGTCAGGTCAATTGGCCATATCCTATGCCACGGACGCATCCAGTGAAATGGTCACCGACCAGTTCGATATGGTGGTTCTCTCCACGGGATTTCGCCCGACAAAATCCGCTCAGGAACTGGCCGGTATTCTGGACATTGAACTCAACAACCATAATTTTGCCCGAACGGAGAGTTTCAGCCCGGTTGCAACGTCCCGTCCCGGGATCTATGTGTGCGGTGTTTTCGAAAGTCCCAAGGATATTCCCGAAACCATGGTGCAGGCCAGCGCGGCGGCTTGCTTGGCTTCCGGAAACCTTGCGCCCGTTTCAGCGGCCGATCCCCAGCAAGATGCGCTTCCCGAGGAACGTGATGTCAGTGGCGAAGCGCCGCGTATCGGTGTGTTTGTCTGTGATTGCGGGCAAAATATTGGCGGTGCCGTGGATGTGGATATGGTCGCCGCGTATGCCGGGAAGCTGCCGGGCGTGGTTCTATCGCAAAATGCCGGGCACGGCTGCAGCCGTGAAGCGCTCACGAACATAAAAACAGCCATTCAAGAGAACCAGCTGAACCGGGTTGTCATCGGTGGCTGTTCTCCCCGGACCCATGAAAATTTGTTTCAAAACACCCTGCGCGAAGCCGGTATCAACAAGTACCTGGTAGAGATGGCCAATATCCGGGACCAGGATACCTGGGTCCATATGAACAACCCGGAAATGGCGACATCAAAGGCCAGGGACCTGATTCGCATGGCGGTGGCCGGTGTGGCCCAGGCCCAGGCTTTGCATGACAACACCCTGCCCATGAATAAAGATGTCCTGGTTCTGGGCGGCGGTGTTTCCGGGATGAATACAGCCCTTGAACTGGCCGGGCAGGGGCACCGGGTGTACCTGGCCGAGCAGGCCGGGCACCTGGGCGGCATTGCCCTGGCGGTGCGCAAAACCCTGGAAGGCGATGATGTCCAGGCGTATATGGCGGACCTGATTGAGAGAACGTCAAAACACGCGATGATTGAAGTCATAACGCAGGCCATCGTGGTTGATCACTCCGGTATGCCGGGTATGTATAAAACCGGATTTCAGATCGGCCCCCGGATGTATTACCGGCAAATTGAACACGGCGCGACGGTGCTGGCGACGGGTGCCGCGCACAATGTTCCCCGGGAATACAGCCTTGGAGAGCACGCTGCGGTAACAACCCAGATCGCGCTGGACAGCCTGATTGAAGATGAGCCCGAGCGTGTTAAGGCCTGGGAACAGCTGGTGATGATTCAGTGTGTGGGGTCCCGGACGCCTGACAATCCCAATTGTTCACGCATCTGCTGCCAGAGCGCCATTAAAAACGCCCTGCGGGTGCTCGAACTTAACCCCGCCCTGCGGGTTTTTGTCCTCTATCGGGATATGCGCACGTATGGTTTTTCTGAGGACTATTATGCTGAAGCCCGCCGGCGCGGGGTCATCTTTGCACGTTACGAAGCGGATATGCCGCCGGAAGTCTCCCCGGACGGCGACCGGGTTTCGGTTATGTTTAGCGACCCGATTCTCGGGAGAAAAATTTTGGTCGCGGCCGATTGTCTGGCCCTGAGTACCGGGATGGCAGTCAATGAAGAATCCACCGAAGACCTGGCCATGATTTTTCATCTTAACAGGACGCTGGACGGTTGCTTCCTGGAGGAGCATATCAAGCTGCGGCCCACGGATCTATCGGTCCCCGGGTTTTTCGTGGCGGGCAGCGTCCATGCGCCCAAGAATATCAAAGAGTGCATTGCCCAGGCCCAGGCCGCGGCAAGCCGGGTCCTGGCCATGCTTTCGAAAGATACGATTAACCTCGGCGCTACGGTGGCCCGGGTTGATCCCGAAAAGTGTGCCACCTGCCTGGCCTGTGTGCGGGCATGCCCCTATGGGGTTCCTTTTATTAATGAGGAGCGTTATTCCGAGATTGACCCGGCCAAATGCCATGGCTGCGGTGTCTGCGCGGCCGAGTGCCCGGCCAAGGCGATTGAACTTACCCGGTTTGAAGACGCGCCGATCATGGCCCGTCTCGAAGGGCTGCTTGAAAGGAGTGCCTAATGGAACAGTTTGAACCGATTATTGTGGCCTTCTGCTGTCACTACTGCGCCTATACGGCAGCGGATATGGCTGGCAGTATGCGCCTGGACTATCCGCCCAACGTAAAAATCGTGCGAGTGCCGTGCAGTGGCAAAGTGGATGCCATCCACATCATGAAGGCCCTGGAAAAAGGCGCAGACGGTGTTCTCGTGGCCGGATGCCTGGAAGGAGACTGCCATTTTAAAAACGGCAACGTCAAGGCGCTGCAGCGGGTTAACTACTTGAAAAAATTATTGGAAGAAATCGGAATCGAGGCTGAACGCATTAAGATGGTCACCATGTCAGCAGGTATGGGTATCCGTTTCGCAGAAATTGCCACTGCAATTTACGGATACGATCCGGAAACTGGGCCCCAATTCTATAAAAACCGATGAGCAAGCGGCGCCCTATTCGGTGGCATCATAGCCCCTTAATCAAGGAGAGAAGGTAACAATGATTACAGCTGAACGAAAACCTATGGATGAAATCATGGAAAGCATTGATTCCTGCAGCCGTATTCTGCTGGTGGGCTGCAATGAATGCGTGACGGTCTGTGCAGCCGGGGGGCGCAAGGAAGTTGCCCTGCTGGCTTCGGCCCTGCAGATGGCGTCTATGAAAAAAGGCCGGATCCTGGAAGTCCGGGAGATGACCCTGGAGAGACAGTGTGATCCGGAATATGTCGAAGAACTCGCGCCCCATATCGACCAGGTGGACGCCGTGGTATCCATGGCGTGCGGGTGCGGCGTCCAGGAAATCGCCCGGCGCTTCAAGAAGACCCGTGTGTACCCGGCTTTGAATACCAAGTTTATGGGGGCCTCGGAAGGACCGGGAATCTGGGCCGAAAGATGCCAGGGCTGCGGCGACTGCCTGCTTGGCCTCACCGGGGGGATTTGCCCCATTGCCCGCTGCGCCAAGCGCCTGATGAATGGGCCCTGCGGTGGCTCGACCAACGGCAAGTGTGAGATCAGCGACGATGTGGACTGCGCCTGGCATCTTATCTGGGAGCGCATGAAAGAGCTGGGAATCGAAGACAGGTATGAAGACGTCATTTCAGCCAAGGACTGGCGAACAGGCCGGGGCGGCGGCCCCCGCAAAATTCTCAGAGAGGATTTGGAATAATGAAAACGGAAAGTGTATTGGAAAAAGTGTTGGCATCTGGCGAACTGGCGGTAACCGGCGAATGCGGGCCTCCGCGCGGTGCCCTGCCTGATGTTGTTAAAAAGAAGGCGGCCATGCTCAAAGGCTATGTTGACGCGGTCAATGTCACCGATAACCAGACCGCCATGGTGCGGATGTCCAGTTTCGCCGCCAGTGTTTTTCTGCGGCAGATGGACCTGCACCCTGTTTTTCAGATGGTCACCCGGGACCGTAACCGGCTGGCCATGCAAAGCGATATTATCGGGGCATACTCACATGGAATCAATACGATGCTTTGCCTCTCCGGCGATCATCCCCGGTTTGGCGACCATGCCATGGCCGCCAATGTTCACGACCTGGATTCGGTTCAACTGATTCAGACCGTGAGGGGGATGCGCGACGAAGGTCTATTCCAAGGCGGGGCAGAAATAAAGAACCCGCCTAAAATGTTTATCGGAGCGGCGGCAAACCCGTTTGCCGACCCCTTTGAACTGCGGGTTGCCCGGCTGGCCAAGAAAGTGAAAGCCGGGGTCGATTTTGTCCAGACCCAGTGCATCTATAATATTGACAAATTTGAAAAATGGATGACGGGCGTCTGCGAGAGAGGGCTGCATGAACAGGTCTACGTGATGGCCGGGATCACTCCCATGAAATCAGCGGGCATGGCCAGGTACATGAAAAACAAAGTTCCGGGGATGGATGTTCCGGATGACCTCGTCAAAAGAATGGCCGGCGTGTCCCAAAGAGAAACAGCCTGAGGAAGGGATTGACATCTGTGTTGAATCCATTGAACGCATCCGGGAGATAAAAGGGGTTTCAGGATTTCATATAATGGCCATTGAGTGGGAAGAGAAAGTCCCAGAAATTGTGGAACGGGCCGGTCTTTATCCCCGACCCCAGGTATAACCCCACGGCGGGACAAGGCGGCTTTTAAGCAAATGGCAAAAATTTCACAACTAAGGAGATAGGATAATGAGCAACGATAAACTGATACTGGTGGTAGACGACGATCCTGACCTGGTGGAATCGGTTTCCATGAAGTTGGAAAACGACGGTTTTCGAGTCTCCAAAGCCTATGACGGCCTGGAAGCATGGGATCGGATCAAGGAAGAAAAACCGCATATGCTGATCCTGGATGTCATGATGCCGCGCAAGAACGGCTATGACCTTTGTGATGAGATTAAAAAAGATGACCGGTATAAGGATATCACGGTCCTGCTTTTAACAGCGGTTGCCGATGCGGTACCGCACACGACCTATACCCATATGGGTGGAAAGACCACCCTGGCGGATGATTTCATCCCCAAGCCCATTGACATGGATAAGCTCATGGACATTGTCAGGGATAACCTGTAAACACGCGCGGGTGCTCAAAATGCGCATCAAGGGATTGAAAATCAGCACCGAACTCAGTTTGGTCCGGTTGCGCCAGATACCCCGGTCGAAGCGCCTGCTGCCGGCTTTTTGCAACCTTCTGGCCGCCCGTCAGATAAACATGCCATTCTTATCGACCGAGTCCCGCACGGACGGCATCCAGGTCACCTGCTGTGTGGATGCCGCCCACCATACCCTGGTTAAGCAGTTGGTTGACGCGGACCCGTTGCTGCCAGATCATGTGGCCTACACTCCGGGGGTCGGTCTGCTGACGCTGTATCCGCATCAATCGAGTCTGAAATTACTCGGTCTGTCGCTGAGCGCGCTCATAAAGGCGGACCTGCGGATTTTCGCTTTAGGTTCTTCGATTGGCGCGTTAACCTATGTGCTGGAGTATGCCCGGATGGATAAAGCGGCAGCTGTTCTGCAGTCGTGTTTCAAACTTGCCGGAAACCATGCACCCTTCAGGGCTGAATTTGTTGTTGCCCAGGGAACCCAGGTCCGACCCGGGGATCCGGAGTAAACAATGGAAACCATTGCCATGTACTGGGAACCGCGAATTAAGACCTATGGTTTCCAGGTAGAAAAAGGCCTGGCGCTTCACAAATATGTACTTTCTGCTGACCTGGCGGGCAATGGGAGCGTGCTATCGCGCGCACCAGAGCCCAACAGGACCGATTCTCTCTATTCTGCGCGCAACTAAACAAGGCCTCTGATCTCGATTTACTTTTGCTTTGTAAACCGGAGCAAGGCTCTGCCCTGAACCGCCATATAGAGGCTGAAATACCAGCCGCAGCTGACCACCGGCGGGTCGTCCACCCGGTAGAGCTGCTTTTCTTCCAGGGGCCCCATTTCGGGGATCGCTTTGGTATCGCTGATTTTACCTACAAAGCACTCAAGGAGCAGGCTGGATTTGTTACTGGCCGCTGTCTTTGCATGTGCTTCTGTTTACCTGATTTTACCTGAAGGTGCGGCCGACAAGACCAAAACCCTGCTGGCCGCCGCTTTTCGGATACCGAGTTGAAGGAAAGATGAACGAGACAATTTTCAAGGAAATAGATTGGATGGTGAGCGTTTTTGACTCTCTGACCTACCCTTCGCTTGTAATGACTCCCGATAAAATTATTGTGTCCGGCAACCAGGTCTTCCTTGATAAATTTAAAACCACCCTCAAAGATATCGTGGGGAAAACGTGTCACGAGGTTTTCTATAGTGCCCAGCAATGCCCTAACGACAAGTGCCCGCTGCCCATGGTTATGGCCGAACGTAAGGGCAAGAGCATCCTCCACAGCGACTACGACCGAAGTCCGGCAAAAAAATCTGGGAGGACCGGGTTTTTTCGCCGATTCTCGGTAGTGACGGCGAGGTCGCCTACATTCTTGAGAGCGTGCGGGACGTCACCCGGGTAAAAAATCTGGAGTCTGCCCTCAAGGAGACCGAGGCGTTTTTGGAAAAAATTATTACCGGGTCTCCCATTGCCATTGTCGTTGCGGATAGCTATGGCAACATTTTACTGATGAATCCCGCCGCTCTGGAACTCTTCGGGTATTCAAACCTGAAAGAGGTTTGCAACAGTCACAGCGGACAGCCTTTATCCCGAAGGTGTTGCTGCCGATATTATGAAAAAACTTAAAGATAAAAGGCTCGGCGGCAAAGGAAAACTGAATGCTATGAACACCGTCATCGTGAATTCAGAAGGCGAGGAGATTCCCGTTGAGATAACGGCTTCGATTATTTATGAAGACGGCGAAGAAATCGCTGCAATTGGAATTTATACGGACCTGAGAGAAAAACTGGCCGTGAAAAACAAGCTGAAGGACACCCGGGCATGGCTGGCCCAATCGGAAAAAATGGCGTCTATTGGACAGCTGGCCGCCGGTGTGGCCCACGAAATCAATAACCCCCTGACCGGGATTCTTTTCTATGCGGACATGAAGCTCGCGGAGCTGGCCGCTGACGACCCGGAACGGGAAGATGTCGCTTCGGTTATCGAAGATGTGAATCGCTGCAAGGATATTGTAAAAAACCTGCTGGCGTACAGCCGCCAGTCAAGCCCAGCCAAGGAGCTTATCCAGCTTGATATGCTTGTCGACCAGAGCCTGGCGCTTATTCGCGATCCAAAAGTGTTTGGAAACATCGAAATCATCAAAGAGATCTACACGGATAAGATGTTGGTCCAAGTGGACCGGAATCAAATCTGCCAAGTGTTAATCGACCTGGTCATGAATGCCGTGTCATCTATGAGCGGTTCCGGCAAGCTTACTTTCCGGGCGTATCGGGATGATACCCGGCAGAAGGGGGTTCTTGAGATAGAAGACAGTGGTTGCGGGATATCAGAGGAGCACTTGCCCCGGATATTTGATCCCTTTTTTTACGACCAAGCCGCCCGGTCAGGGCACTGGGTCTGGGGTTAAGCACGGTGTATGGACTTATCAAGGAGAACAACGGGCATATTGAAGTTAAACAGACAAGCGAAAAGGGGACGACATTCCGGGTGGAGTTGCCTCTTTTCCAGTCTATAGACGAAGTTGAGGAGTAGTGCTGTGTCCAGACTAGAATCCGTGACAACAGCCTCAGGCGGTAATCGTCCACCGCTTTTGCTAAGGCCCAGCGTCCTGGTTGTTGACGACGAAAAGCGCATTCGTGATGTGTGCATCAAGATGCTTGCCGGCGAAGGTTATGAGGCCGCCGGGGCCAGAACCGCCGAAGATGGTATGCAGATGATCAAAAACAAGCACTTTGACATTATTCTGCTGGATTTGATGATGCCGGGTCTGCCGGGCCTGGAAGCACTGGCGCAGATCCGAACGAGGCATCCGGACACGGTTGTCATTGTTATTACCGGGTACGCCACCCTGGAACACTCTGTGGAGGCCATGAAAAAAGGAGCCTTCGATTTTATTCCCAAACCTTTTTCACCCAGCGATTTGAAAATCGTCATTACCAAAGCGGTTGTATATATCAGTACGCTCCAGGACATTGCCAACGAAAGATCCCGAATGCGGGTGATGATCAATCGCCTGGCCGACGGGGTGATGACCACCGACAGTCAGCAACAGATTGCCCAGGTGAACCCGGCCTTTTTAAAGATGATCGGCTATCACGGACAGCAACCGATCGGTCAGTCGGTCACCAAGGTAGTGCGAAATAAAAACCTCAATCGTATGATCGATCAGGTTCTCGAGGCTCCGGAGGCAAAATTTATTGAAATCTCCGAGGAGGTACATCTGGATTCGGATTCAAAAACCGATAAAATCATTGTTGGAGCCCATTGTATGCCTTTCCGCGATCGTCTCGGACGAAAGCTGGGAACCATAAGCGTCTTGCATGACATTACGGCGTTAAAAAAGATTGAACAGATTAAATCGGATTTTGTCGCCATGGTTTCGCACGAAATACGCAGCCCGATGAACTCGGTCCTGATGCAGCTCAAGGTAATCATGGACGGACTGGCCGGCAAAACCACCATGAAGCAAAGGGAAATCCTGGGGCGCGCCTCGGAAAAGATCACCGCCTTAACCACTCTGGCTTCTGAATTGCTGGACTTGGCAAGAATTGAATCCGGGCTATTTACCCAAGAAAGAGAAGAAATCAAGGTTGCCGAACTGCTCGAAGAGCAGGTGGCTTTTCACCAGGCCCGGGCCCAGGCCAAATCAATCCGATTAAGTCTCGGGATACTGCCGGTATTGCCTCCGTTACTGGCCAATCGGTTCAACCTGGAAGAAGTGTTTTCAAATCTTATTGGCAACGCAATCAACTACACCCCGGAAGGCGGAAAAATTTCGATCAGCGTGGTGAAAGAAGGAGGTTATATATGTGTCCGGGTAGCGGATACCGGCATTGGTATCGCCGAGGAGGATCTTCAACGGATTTTTGATCGTTTCTACCGGGTAAAGAATTCCCAAACCCGCCATATCGTTGGTACAGGACTTGGGCTGCCAATTGTCAAGAGTATTGTCGATGTCCACCATGGGCGGATTCGTGTTGAAAGCAAGCCCGGCGAAGGGACAACGTTTTTCGTATTTTTCCCATGCACGACTTCAGATTATTAATAGTTATCTGCGATCGCTACCGACGTTGTGCGCGCGGGAATGTTGCAGATCGATGACAAGGAAGGGGCTTTCAACATATACATGGATACAGAAATTGAGCTGCTTAGGTTCATTTACCAGATTGCTGCGTACTGGAAGAATCAATGAACGATAAGAAATTTGATTTTTTTCAGGACCATTCCAGAAGTTTTCTGGAAATGGCCCTCAAGGTGGACAGACAGGTGTCGATGGGAAATCCGGATGGTTACGGCACGCGAACAGGGGAATGTGGCGATACCGTGGAAATGTTTTTAAAAGTACGCCAAAAGAAAGTACAAGCGATATCCTATCATGTCGACAAATGTTTTAACACCAATACATGCTGCAATGTTGTGGCCCCGATGGCAGCATGGGATATAACGCCAGAAATGGTGATGGATTACCTATAGACACTGCCAAAAGATCACGCGCACTGTGCTCAACTGGCGGTAAACGCTTTATACCTTGCGCTTTCCAGTTATCAGGAACGCAACCAAGATCCTAAAAAAAAGAGAAGCCAAAGAAATTCGTGATTATTTACAGTATAGAATAACTCAAATTTCGCATCCTCCCCGAGTGTAATTGGCCGCTCATATATATCAGCATACTTCAGAGTTCGGGACTTGAACAAGGATGTACTGGCATCAAGTATGAACAGATATTAGCGCGAGATGTAAACCCAAACACCTAAAGGAGAACAACAATGGCAAGTTTTCTATTCACGCTAGGACAGGATGACAATGAAAAGGCAACCCGTTGTTTCCAGTTTGCCAAAATTGCCTTTGAAAAAGGGCATACGGTAAACGTTTTTTTTATCGATGACGGTGTGAATTGGGCCGATTCAACCAGAGACTTCACGGCTAAAACCGCAACCGGGGATTGTATCAACGACTACCTGCCATATCTGGTTGATAATGATGTTCCCATCGGTGTCTGAATCCCGTGCGCAAAGGCTCGTCAGGTTGACGAGAGCACCTTTTTGGGCAACATGGCTTTAGACGGTGGGCCGCACCTTATCGATCTTGCAGCGGACGCAAAGGTGTTCAATTTTTGAATAAGGCTGCCTATTTCGAATAAACAATTTAATTCGGAGTTGTTACTTATAGGCCTCTGCCTCATTTTTTGCTTTTAAGGAATATATAGGATATAAAGTTTTTAATACGGCGCATTTAGGTCATCAAGCACACCGAGCCTTCAGATTATTTCACAGCTGTCTGTTTTCCCCGGCAATCTTGCCTTGATATGTTCAGTGCAAATTTGATACTGTAATTGGCCAAGTGTCAATTAACTTCAATAAAATCAATTGTTTTAATAGATCGTGTGACGGCAGAATTTATCATGCAAGATCAGGATAAAACAAAAGAGCAATTCATTCATGAATTGGATGAGATGAAACAGCGCTTCAATCGGTTGGAAGCTGAGCACATGCATTTAAAAAATGCGTTTAGTTACGCGGAGGATCAGAAAAAAACCATTCTCAGCAGCCTCCAGGAACATGTCGTCTACCATGATCAAAATTTGAGGATATTATGGGCCAATCGGGCCGCATGCGAATCGGTCGGGATACCTGTCGAGAAATTAATGGGCCGCCACTGTTATGAGATATGGGCTAAACGCTTGGACCCGTGTGAAGACTGCCCGGTGATGGCTTCTATAGAAACGGGACAGCCGCACGCATTGGAAAAGAAGACCCCGGATGGGAGGTTCTGGCGAATCAAAGGCTTTCCAGTTAAGGATACCATTGGCGAGATAACAGGTGTGATTGAGCTCACCTTGGAGATTAGCGAGCAAAAAAAGGCTGAAAAAGAACTAATAGAAAGCAAAGAGGCACAGCAGACGCTGAGCGAGCAAAAAGATTATCTGCAGACACTGCTCGAAACCATTTCCAATCCGGTATTTTATAAAGATAAACACGGCAGGTATACGGGATGCAACAAAGCTTTTGAGGATTATACCGGCAGGTCACGCGCCGACATCATCGGCAAAACGGTCTACAACCTGGGGCCCAAGGAAATTGCCGACATGTACTACGAAAAGGATTTAGAGCTCCTCGAAAATCCGGGAAAACAGCGCTACGAATGGAAAGTAAAAAGCGCCGACGGCGTGTTGAGAGATGTCATTTTTGACAAGGCCACCCTCAAAGACACCAGCGGCCATGTCGTCGGCCTGGTCGGCGTAATCTCGGACATAACCGAGCGCAAGCGCTCGGAAGAGGCGCTGCGCGAACGGGAGGAAACCCTGAAGGCCATTCTGGCCGCATCCCCGATTGGGATTTGTCTGGTGCGTAACCGCGTCGTGGGATGGAGCAACCCGGCCATGTATCGCATATGGGGCTATGAAAAAGACTCGCTGTTGGGACGCAATACCAGTGTGCTCTATTCGGGTGTTGCTGAGTATGAGCGGGTTGGTCGTGAATTTTACACCGCAATTGAGCACAACGGTGTCGGGAAAATAGAGACACAGTGGGTTACAAAAAGCGGGAAGAAAGTTCACTGCTATCTTCAGGGATGCCGACTCGATCCCTCTGATCCCTCCAAGGGCATTATCGTGGCCGCAATGGATATTACCGAACGCAAGCATGCCGAAAATCTCGTTCGCGACCTCTCTCAAAAGCTTCTAAACGCCCAGGAGAATGAACGGCAAATGATCTCCTATGAGCTTCACGACAGCATCGCCCAAAGCCTCTCCTCCCTGAAAATAGACTGTGATACATTTTTCGACAACCAGCTGGCGATTTCCCATGAGCTTAAGGAAAAGATGGCCCAAAAGTCCGAACTGATCGGGCAGGTCATTCAAGCCGTTCGAGATCTTTCATACGATCTGCACCCACCAAGCCTGAATCAACTGGGGATTGTCCAGACCATCTCCCAACTTTGTGAGGATTTTTCCGAGGAAACAGGGTTGGCCGTTGAATTTAGGCCTGCCGGGATGAGCGGTTTAACCCCCGATCAAACGTTGGGAATAAACCTTTACCGGTTGGTTCAGGAGGGGCTCAACAATATCAAGAAACATGCCGATGCCAACCATGTGTCGGTTAACCTGCTCGCATCATACCCGAACATCATTCTCCGTATCGAAGATGACGGCAAAGGGTTTGATGTCCTGGCACGCAAAGCCGCATTGGATGGAAAAAAGAAGATGGGCCTTCGCAGCATGACGGAAAGGGTCGGTTTGTTGCAAGGGCGGTTGCAGATTAAATCAACCCCCAGGCAAGGCACCAAAATAATAATTAAAATCCCTTTTATGAAAACAAAGGCAATCAAGGTAAAAGGCAATGACGGTAAAAAAAATACACGTCATAATTATTGACGACCATCCTCTTTTTCGCGAGGGTCTCAAAACGATCTTAAGCCGAAACGCCAAATACGAAGTGACCGGGGAGGCGGGTTCCGGACGAGCGGGGCTTCACCTGGTTAAAAACCTCCAGCCGGATCTCGTTTTGCTGGACTTGTCCCTGCCGGACACTCGGGGTTTTGATTTGATCCGTGATATATTGAAGGCCTCCGTCAAAACCTGCATATTGGTCGTCAGTATGCATTCCAAAATAGACTATATTGTCAAAGCATTTCAACACGGTGCAATGGGTTACATTGTTAAAGAATCGGCTGCCGAGACACTTTTAAATGGCGTTGAACATATCTTAAAAGGCAACTATTATATGGACACCTCGGTCTCACAGCAGGTGGTGAAAAAACTTGCAGGGTTACCGGCAAAGGAGGTGCTTTCGACAAGCCCCGGTTACGAGGCCCTGACACCCCGGGAGCAGGAGGTTATGGCTTTGCTGGCCGAAGGAATGGCGGTAAGGAAAATAGCCGAACAGCTTTTTATCAGTCCCAAAACAGCTGAAAATCATCGATCCAATATTATGCGCAAGCTTGGCCTGCACAGTACCATCGAGCTTGTACGCTATGCGGCCAAGATCGGTCTCATCGACGTCGATCTGTGGAAATAGCAAACCCGCAACACACCAATTATAGCCTTTCACCAAGGTATCACCCACCCAACCACCATTCCGACGACTGGGACAAACGCCCATAAAGGAGATTCCCCTATACAAATTAAGGTTTCCGCCTTATGGACTAATCGAGGAAGATCGGCAATAATTTTTTATCGATCAAGATTCTAAAGCACGCTTAATCAACACCCATTTTCAGCGTGACATGACATCAAGTAAAAATAATGAGACCGATCGTACACTTGATTTAACCCGCTTTATCAGAAGCATGCAACGTATCGAGGGTAACAATGATTGTTTTGCCCAAACCGACGGAAACTGTGACCGGACTGAATGTGCCTGGCGCAAATGGTGCCTGGAAGAGGTCCGAAAACCTTGACAACACTAAAATCGGCAAACTTGATAGCATCGACGGTAACGAAAAAAGGAATTACAGACGATTCCATTGCAAAGAGCCTATTTGGCTGACCAGCTTCAATAAAAACGATTGGGTTATGGCCCAAACAACGAATTGTTGTTCGGAAGGAATATGCTTTAGGTCAGATACTTACTTCAAGTCACAAACGATCCTTCTCCTCCGGATAAACAGTGAAGGTCGGGATTTTTCATGTGCAAGTAATCTTGAAGGGTTGCGGACGATTACCCTCGGAGAGGTCAAGTGGTGTAAAGAAATTCCTTATAAAACATCCTATGGGTATGAAGCAGGAATCAGATACCTCGCTCCGGTTTTTTAAAAGGCAGTTTTGCGGTTCATGGCATGCAAATCCCAGATAATTATTAAATTTGAACAAAGTGATAGGAGCGCAAATGACAAACGTTAGATTAAAAACAAAAAGCAAAAGACGAAAAATCACTTTTACACTGGAAGCAGTCAATGCAAAAGAGGTTTATCTCGTCGGTGAATTCAACAATTGGAAAGTCGGAACCCATCCGATGAAAAAAAATGGAATCGGAAAATGGAATAAACAGCTGCTACTCCCCGAAGGAAAATTCGAATACAAGTTCTTTGTTGATAATCAGTGGGTGGCAGATCCTCAAAACGAGCGGGTATGTTCCAACTGCTTCGGAACCCAGAACAGCGTAGTAAGCGTCGTTATGATTCGAAAGTAAATATACTCTGGTTTTTTAATTGCTTACAACATTTGGCAGATATAAAAGACAGGGAAAAAAGACGACTGCCATGAGTACTTTATTGATTATCGAAGAAGACGCTGGTCGTGCTTTTCTTATTAAAAAAGCCCTGAAAGGGGAAGGGCACCAAGCCTCGGTAGTCACCGAATGTGCGAACCTAGCGCCTATTCGTTCACTACAAAATGTTGATCTAATTTTAGTCAACCATTTTCTTCAGAAAGGTTCTGGGTGGGATGTATACAATCGACTGCGGAAAGAAGACGGCGCCGTACCGGTGATGTTATATGCCCTCCCTATTGTGAACCTAATCTCAGTAAAAGGGTTGATAAAAGCCGTCAACGAGGGGCTAAAATGCAGCAAGGATTACGAGTTGCAGAGTGGTTTGCGACTTGCTAAGCAATGTATGACTAAACCACTTGGAAACACACTTCACATAGAATCATATCGATCTGATCTCCGTTAGGCCTTTTGTTGATCTTTTGGCAGGTTTTACTTTTACCAATTATCAATAGAAAGGACACTATCATGGAACAGCCTACCATCAATTATGAAACCCTGATTCGTATCACCAAGGCTATCTCCACAATCCGAGACCCGGATGAGATAGTCCTGATTACCGTTGAGGGCGTCACACACGCTTTAAACATAAAGGGTTGCGCCTTGTTTTTATTCAGTGCCAGGACCGATGAGCTTAGACTCGCTGGGAGCTTCGGATTGAGCAATGAATATCTAAACAAAGGACCCATCAGTGCCCTTCAATCGATTGCGTCAGCCCTTAAAGACGGCCAACCGGTGGGTATTTTCGACGTCTCAGACGACCCGCGGCTTCAATATCCTGAAGCCGCAATTAACGAAGGCATCTCCTCGATTCTCTCGGTCCCGATCATCATCGGGGACCAACTCGTCGGCTGCTTGCGCGTTTACACTGCCGAGCCATGGGAATTTACCTTGAACGACATGAACTTTGTCCAGGCCGTTGCCCAAGTGGTTGGTATGTCGATGGAGCTGTGCCGGATTAACAAGGGGCTCAAGGACAGCATCGACATTTTAAAAACGATGCGCGACCCGAAATCATTGAGAGATACGAGACGAACACCGTACGAAGGTGTCCCCAAGAGTTCCCCGAAGGAAGTTAGGATTAAACCGGCCAGTAAATAGAAACTCGATCAAACCTTGGCACCCATCCGGGTCGTTCAAAAATATTGACGCGGAAATACACGCGGCTTATAAAAATCTAGCAGAAGAAATCCTGGAGGTTTGCAGACGACAAGATATCGATTTGGTCCCCATGAACTATTCAAATGAAAAGCCAGCCTTACAAAACCTATTAGAACGCATAGATGTTATGATCGACGGAGACAGACCCTGGGATATACATGTCCATAACCCATATTTTTTTAAAAGAGTTTTGGCGGGCGGTTCTCTTGCTCTGGGAGAGAGCTACATGGATGGATGGTGGAGTTGTGCCGCCCTTGATCAGCTTTTTGACAGACTCCTAAGCGCAAGGCTTGACAAGAAAGTAAAAAATGAAAGACGTATTTTAGCGGCCGCTCTCAGCGCGAAGATCATGAATGCGCAAAGCAGGTCAAAGGCATACATCATTGGGAAGCGGCATTATGACATCGGCAATCGCCTTTTCTCCTTTATGTTAGACAAGAGGATGAATTATTCCTGTGGATACTGGGAAAAAGCGACAACAATAGACGGCGCACAGAAAGCCAAGCTGGATTTAATATGCAAAAAGTTATTGTTAAAACCGGGTATGACCGTTTTAGACATCGGATGCGGCTGGGGAGGCTTCGCCAAATGGGCCGCCGAAAAATACGCCGTTAAGGTGCTTGGCATAACCGTTTCGCACGAGCAGGTGAAATTCGCTAGAGACTTCTGCAAAGCGTTTGATGTTAAAATCGAGCTTCAAGATTATCGGGAACTAAAGGGAGAATTCGACCGTATTGTTTCGATTGGTATGTTCGAACATGTGGGGCCCAAAAACTATCCAACGTTTATGAAGGTGGTCCGTCACTGTTTGAAAGCAGACGGCCTGTTTTTGCTGCATACGATTGCCGCAAATACCTCTGTGTATTCGATGGATCCATGGATTAGTAAATATATTTTTCCGAATTCGATACTACCATCGGCCCAACAAATATTTGAAGCGTCCGAAGGGATATTGATCCTCGAAGATTGGCATAGCTTTGGGCAATATTATGACCAAACCTTGATGGCCTGGCATCAAAATTTCACAAGAAACTGGGATAAGGTTAAAGACATGTATGATAATAGATTTTATCGTATGTGGACTTATTATCTGCTTTCATGCGCGGGTGCTTTCCGATCAAGAAGAAATCAATTGTGGCAGATGGTGTTCTCGATAAAAGGGCAAAGAGGCGGTTATCACTACATAAATGATGTCAATCTCTAAATGCGCCATGCACAACTTGTTTTAGTGCATTTGCGCAAGCCAAGATTAAAGGTCAGAGCCATGTCACTGAGAAAAACGGTCGGTCTTGTGCTTGGTTGTGGGTCCTCACGCGGCTGGGCCCATATCGGGGCCATTGAAGCACTGGAAGAAGCGAATATCCCGATTGATTTAATTGTCGGATGCAGTGTCGGCTCTTACATCGGGGCGATCTATGCCAGCGGGAGCATCACAAGCCTCAAGGCCTTTGTTCTCAAGATGGACGGCAAAAAAGTCTTTTCCTATTTTGATGTCGTGATTCCCCGGTCCGGCCTTCTGGATGGCACAAAAAAACTGAGGGAGCTTTTTTCATTACACACCCATGTGCAAAACTTTTCAGAACTGAAATTACCCGTATTCATGGTCGCCACAGACCTGGAAACCGGGCAAAAAGTGGTGTTGAGGTCTGGAAATTTATTGGATGCCCTCCGAGCGAGCATGTCTATGCCAGGTCTTTTTGCGCCAGCCCGAGTAAAAGATCGCTGGCTTGTGGACGGCGGATTGGTGGACCCCGTGCCCGTAAGTGTCGCCCGGGCGATGGGGGCAGATATCGTTATCGCCGTTGACCTCAGTAGCGGAACGATTTCAAGGAAAAAACGAAAAGAGCGAAAATGTCAAAGGGCCAAGGCCCCTGTGAAAAAAGAAGAGCATAAAAATGAATTAATCATTAAATTGTCCGAATATTATGAAAATGCCGAGTTAAGTTTTAAGAGCAAAATTAATGAGCTATTAAAAAAAGACGCATCGATGCCGGACATCATCGAGACTGTTACAACCTCGATCAACATTATGCAAGATCGCATAACCCGCATAAATCTTGCTGTGAATCCGCCCGATGTATTAATACAGCCACACCTTGGAGAATTAAAGATGTTGGATTTTGACCAGGTAGAGCATACAATCGAAGAAGGTTATATCAAGGCCAAGGAGAAAATTGACGATATATTGGAAATGCTTGACGCTTTATAAAATGTTTTCTGAATACAAGATGCCAATCCTTCCGGTCATTTACCAGGCCCATCTTTTGTATCGATCTCAGATTGCCCCTATCTTGTGGTATTCATAATTTCCTGATAATGTGAGCTTCATATATGATTCATTTTTACGTTCATATTTTTTGACAATAGGCTCGCTGTGCGTATGCTCGCGATTATTTGACCCTATTGCAAGACTTTATAAATACACCTGATAGTCAATTTTGAGAAATACAGGTAACCGCCATGCCTAAAAAACTTACCTATGAAGAGTTGGAACAACGGATTCAGGAATTGAAACAAGCAAAATCTGAGTTCAAGACGGACGAAACAGCGTTTCACAGGAGCGAGGAAATTTACAAAACCATTTTTGAAAAGATTGAAGATGGTTACTATGAGGTCGACCTTGCCGGCAGGTTTACCTTTTATAATGATTCCCTACGCAAATTTCTCGGATATTCCAAAGACGAAATAACCGGCGTGAATAACAGACAGTATATGGACGAGGAAAACGCCAAAAAAGTCTTTCATGCCTTCAATAGGGTCTATAAAACAGGACTGCCTAATAAAGCATTTGATTGGGAACTGAAAAGAAAGGACGGATCCAAATGCTATGTTGAGGCATCCATATCTCTTAAAACAGATGTAAAGGGGCACCCCATCGGTTTTCATGGTATTGCGCGTGACATTACCGAACGCAAGCGCACAGAGGCGGCCCTTCGGAAAAGTGAAGAGCGTTTCCGCAACGTTTATACAACCGCGCCTTTGGCTTTTGTTGTTTGGGACAAATCAACTCGTGTTGTTGATTGGAACAAGAAAGCGGAAGAGATTTTCGGATGGTCAAAAGAGGAGGTTGTTGGCAAAAACTTTTTCGATTTCCTTATTCCTGAGAAGGATCGACCACAGGTCGAAAAAATCGTATCCAATCTTCTTAAAGGTACCCTTTTAAATCGTTCGATTAATAAAAACCTAAACAAGCATGGGCAAACCATGACGTGTGAATGGAGCAACTCGTCGCTCCATGACGATAATGGCAAGATAATTGGGGCAATTTCCCTTGGTCTTGACATCACCGAACGCGAGCAGGCCCAGGAGGCTCTTAGGGAAAGCGAAGAAGAATATCGCAACCTATTCAGCAATGCTCAAGTTGGATTGGCTCGCACGCGTATCAGCGACGGAAAGATCTTGTCGTGTAATGAGAAAATGGCACAAATATTTGGCTATGCAAACGTGGCCGATTTTACCGACGAGTATCTATTTTCAGAGAAATATGTTGACCCTCAAAAAAGAACAACCCTTTTGAATGATGTAATAAAAACAGGATTTCTAAACAACGCTGAGGCTGAGTTTTACGGAAGAGACGAAGGAAAAATTTGGGCACGTTTCGATACTCGGATTTATCCTGACAAGGGATATATGGATGATGTTGTGGTGGATATCACCGAACGCAAATTAGCGGAGGAAGCGCTGCAAAAGAGCGAAGCCAAATACCGTTCCATGATGGAAGCCATGGTTGATGCTATTTATATCTGTTCGCCGGACTACAAGATTGAATACATGAATCCGGTAATGGTTAAGCGTATCGGAAGAGATGCAACAGGGGAAGTTTGTTATCGCGTTTTGCACGGCTTGGAGCAAAAATGTGATTGGTGTGTATTTGATGAAGTTTCGAAGGGCATCCCCATCGAAATTAGTCTCGTCAGCCCGCTTGATGATCGGACCTACCGTGTGACAAACATGCCGATTCTGAACGAAGACGGAACCACTTCTAAAATGACAATTTATCGAGATATTTCGGATTATTTGAGCGCGGTTTCAGAAAAAGAAAAGGCCAAAGCACAGTTGCTGCGAGCGCAGAAGATGGAATCTATCGGTAACCTGGCAGGAGGCATCGCCCATGACTTCAATAATATTCTAACTTCGATTTTAGGGTACACGGAACTGGCGCTGTCTGATGTTGCAAAAGAAACCAAACTCGCAGACAAGTTGCAGCAGGTTTATACCGCAGGGATACGGGCCAGAGATTTGGTAAAACAGATCCTGGCTTTTGCCCGGCAGTCAGAGGAAAATGTCAAACCACTACAGATTGACAAAATCATCAAAGAAGTACTCAAATTCATGCGCGCATCGATCCCAACAACCATTACAATTAAAGAAAACATTGAAAGTGACGCAATCATTATGGGTAATACGACAGAGGTTCATCAAATACTTATGAACCTCTGCACAAATGCCGCGCAAGCAATGCAGGATCAAGGCGGCCTTCTGGAAGTATCCCTGAAAGACGTCCAATTTGATAGCGATTATAATCAACACGGTTTAATTATCAAACGTGGCAACTACATTAAAATAGAAGTGTCAGATTCGGGTCTGGGGATTGCCCCTGAAATCATCGATTCAATTTTTGAACCCTATTTTACGACCAAGGATTCGACTGAAGGAACCGGTATGGGGCTCGCTTTGGTCCATGGTATTGTAGAAAGTTATGGTGGTAAGATCACAGTAGACAGTGCATTGGCTAAAGGAACCACCTTTTCAATTTACTTGCCGGTTACCAAAGAGCGTAAAGAACGCGGTTCATATAAACCTGAGGAAACAACTTCAGGCAATGAACGAATTTTGTTTGTTGATGATGAGGCTATAATCACAGATGTGAATAGTCAGATTTTGGAACGCTTGGGGTATTCGGTTACAACGCGGACAAGCAGCGTTGAAGCATGGGAACTATTTCGCTCACAACCGGACAATTTTGATCTGGTCATTACCGACATGACGATGCCAAACATGCGTGGTGATGAATTAGCTGCGAAATTGATGTCCATCCGGCCAGATATTCCTGTAATTTTATGCACGGGTTTCAGCAAGAACATATCAGACGAGATTGCCAAGGAAATCGGAATCAAGGCGTTTGCTTACAAGCCGATTGTAATGGCTGATCTTGCGAAAACGGTTCGTGACGTGCTTGATGAGGCCAAAGGCTCG
Organism: uncultured delta proteobacterium; assembly: GCA_963802265.1. GTDB lineage: Bacteria > Desulfobacterota > Desulfobacteria > Desulfobacterales > CAWDIC01 > CAWDIC01. The sequence goes on along the minus strand of CAWDIC010000009.1, from coordinate 55,424 downwards.
AAGCACATTTAATTATCCATTCATAAATCCGCATTTAAAAAACGCGTGATATGGCAACCCGAACACCGAACCAAAGGAGGACTTGATGGAAGATGTCTATCAATCTTTAGCTGCCCATCTGGACAATTTGCCGGCGGGTTATCCCCCAACCGAGTCCGGGGTGGAGCTGAAGATTTTAAAGCGCCTGTTCAGCCCTTCCGAAGCCGAAATTACATTAACGCTGACCATGATGCCCGAGCCGGCCGAGGCCATTGCTCAGCGACTCGACATGTCGGTTGACGTGCTGGAACCGGTTCTGCAGGCAATGGCCCGCAAGGGCTTGATTGTGCACTCTAGCAAAGGCGGACAGACCACCTACGGGGCGGCCCAATTCATGATCGGTATCTGGGAGTATCACGTCAAATCCTTAGATGAGGAACTCATCAAGGATTTCAATGAATATGTGCCCCACCTGATAAAAGCCAACCTCCAGAACAAGACCAAACAGTTGCGCGTAATTCCCGTCTCCAAAGAGATTACGGCCGATGCGCGCATCATGGCGTATGAAGATGCCGAGAATATCATTCGCAGCCAGTCGAAAATTGTGGTGGCCCCCTGTATCTGCCGCACGGAACATGCCATGGTCGGCAAGGGGTGTGACAAACCGCGGGAAAACTGCCTTGTTTTTGCCGGGGGGGCCTACTACTATGAAGAAACCAAATTGGGGCGCAGCATTTCCCAGGATGAGGCTCTGGCGATATTAAAGGAAGGTGTGGAGGCTGGCCTGGTTTTGCAGCCCGGCAACTCCCAGAAACCGATGAACATCTGCATGTGCTGTGATTGCTGCTGCCAGATGCTCAAAAACATAAAAAACCAGCCCAATCCGAGCGAAGCGGTCAATAGCAGTTATTTTGCCGTAGTGGATGAAGAGGAATGCACGGCCTGTGGTGTTTGTGAAGAACGCTGTCCCATGAATGCGATTACGATCGATGATGTTGCTGTTGTCGCCCTGGAGCGCTGTATCGGATGTGGCGTATGCGCAGGCAGCTGTGATTTTGAGGCCATCGCCTTGGCCCTTAAAGCGGAAGATGATCGCTGGATTCCACCGGCCAGCACCATCGAAACGTACATCAATATTGCGCAAGAGCGTGGTAAGCTGTAGCGTCTGCGTTGACCCCATAAAATGAACTCAGCCATTGGTTAGCGTGCGAGGTCATCCGGTGATTGACCACGAGCCGAATCGTCAGGCCCAACAAACCCTTTTGGGGGCCGATCGGGTGCTGGAAAACTCGACCCTTTTCGTGACAACCCTGACCTCTTTTATCGGCCCCTTCATGATTTCCTCCGTCAATGTGGCTCTGCCGGCGATCCAGGTAGCGTTCACCGCCGATGCCGTACAGTTGAGCTGGATCGCGACCGCCTACCTTCTGGCAACGGCTATTTTTCTGGTACCGGCCGGCAAGGTGGCCGACATCTACGGGCGTAAAAAAGTCTTTGTTTGCGGCTTGGTGCTCTATACCGGGGCTTCGGGTTTGGCCGCAATGGTCAAGACGATAGCCTGGCTGATCGGAATGCGGGTCGTGCAGGGTGTGGGAGCGGCCATGTTTGTAACGACCGGGATGGCTATTTTAACCTCGGTCTTTCCGCCCCATAAACGGGGCCGGGCGATCGGCATCTACGTTGCGGCGGTTTACATCGGCCTGTCCGTTGGACCGTTTGCCGGTGGGGTGTTGACCCAGCATTTTGGCTGGCGCAGCCTCTTCGTTGTTGTCCTGGCCCTGGGTGTCTTGGCGGTCCTTCTGACGCTGCGTTTTTTGAAAGGCGAGTGGGCCGATGCCCAGGATGAGAGCTTCGATCTGACCGGCGCCTTACTGTACGGGGTGGCCATTTTCACCCTGGTGTTCGGGGCCACCCTGCTGCCGGACCGCAAGGCCATATACCTCATGCTGATCGGTCTGGCGGGGTTGATCGCCTTCGTCATTCAGGAAAAAAGAACACACCAACCGGTTTTCGAAGTGTCCCTGTTTCAACGCAACCGCACCTTTGCTTTTTCCAGCCTGGCCGCCCTAATCAATTATTCAGCGACCTTTGCCATTACGTTTCTGCTCAGTTTGTACTTGCAATACCTCAAGAACCTGCCACCTCAAACAACGGGAGCGGTTTTGATGGCCCAACCGATTGTCATGGCGCTATTATCGCCTGTGGCCGGGAGGCTTTCGGATCGTGTCGAAGCACGCCTGATCGCCTCAGCGGGCATGCTGGTAACGGTCTTGGGGCTGATCAGTTTCGCCCGACTCCAACGCGATACGCCGACAGCCATGATTGTTGGCACTTTGGTGCTGGTTGGTTTCGGGTTTGCCTTGTTTTCTTCACCCAACATGAGCGCCATCATGGGGGCTGTCGAAAAAAAATATTACGGTATCGCCTCGGGAACGGTGGCCACCATGCGGCTGTTAGGGCAGATGTTCAGCATGGCGATTGCAACCGTGGTGCTGACGCTTTTCATCGGCCACGAACCGATTCAACCGTCCAACTTCCCGGAATTCCTTCGAAGCATTAAAAATACCTTCACTATATTTGCGCTGGTTTGTACGGCCGGCGTCTATTTTTCATTTGCCAGAGGACGAATGACAGGTCAGACACCCAATACGGATTAATCGTATTGGGCTGGGCTTTTAATTGGAATCCTTGAAAGGAGGGGTCATGTTTTATGAGACATTGATGACCGAAGCCGAAAAAAACCTTCAGGCCGAGGTTCGTGAATTTGTGCGTGACGAAGTGTCCCATGATTTTATCCGGGCGATGGACAAAGACGAGATCCAGTATCCCCGTGAGTTTGTCGAGCAACTGGCCGCCCGGAAGCTTTTAGGCTTGCGGTTTGATTCCCGCTGGGGCGGCCGTGGACTGCCCTGGACGGCTGAAGTCATTGCCGAAGAGGAGATCGGGGTGTTGGGTACGGCGCTGGGTTGTGCCTTTGTGATGCCGTCGATTGTGGGTGAAGCGTTGCATGTTTTCGGCACGGACGAGCAGAAAACACGTTTCTTGAAACCGATCTTGAGAGGCCAACGCATTTGTGCCGAAGCCTTGACCGAACCCCGGGGAGGATCCGATTTTTTCGGTGCGACCACGCGGGCCGTTTTGGATGGCGATCATTTCGTGATCAACGGGCAGAAACGCTTTGTCGTGGGGGCCACGGAAGCGGATGTTTTTTTGGTTTACTGTCTCACAAATTTTGACAAGACGGCGCATAAATACGGTCGCATCAGCGCCATCCTGGTTGAGCGCGGACCGGGTGTCGAAACAGCCTACACTTACGGATTGCTGGGCACCCGGGGTGGCGGTACGGGTCGATTGGTGTTCAGAGACGTCCGCGTGCCCAAGGAAAACCTGATCGGCGAATTGCATGGCGGGGCGCTCGTGTTTCACCAGATGATGATCCCGGAACGTTTGACTTCGGCGGCTGCCAGCCTGGGCGTGCGTGCGGCCCTTGAAATCGCCGTTCGCTACAGTGACAAGCGGTTTGCTTTCGGGCAACCGATCCGCAACTTCCAGGCCGTTAATTTCATGGTCGGCGATGCCATCACCCAGTTGGATGCGGCCCGCGCCCTGGTTTATATGGCCGCCCGGGCCGTGGACTCAGGGTCGCCCAATGCCCGGCGGCTGGTCAGCCAGGCCAAGAAATTCGCGACCGATGCGGCCTGGGAAATTGCCAACAAGGCGATGCAGATTCTGGGAGGCATCGGTTATACCGATGTGTATCCGGTCGAAAAAATTGTACGCGATATCCGCTTATGCCAAATCTGGACCGGCACCAACGAAATCATGAACCTGATGATTCAGCACGAATATTATAAAGAGGTGCTGGCCGGCACTTCCGGGGTGCGGCAGGTCGAGAAGGATGCGTTGGGACTGGACGGCGAAGATGAAAAGTGTTTCACGGACCAGGATATGTGGCGGATACACGAACAGCCAAATCCGCGTTACAGATAATTGCAATAATTCCAGAGACTAAACGTCCAATATGCCCTCACCCCTCTTTGTAAAACTTTTGTAAAAGAGGCGATTCATGTTGTCCTAATAGCCCTTCCTCTTTAATGATCCCGGAAAAACCTTGTTATTAAGATAGCTTCTGGGGCGCAAAGCAATGAATCTTCCGGCGTTGAAAATCGGTGAACTGGTCAGTAAACTTCCCATCATCCAGGGCGGAATGGGGGTCGGTATTTCCATGTCCAAACTCGCGTCTGCCGTTGCCAAGGAGGGCGGCATCGGTGTTATCGCAGCGGCCATGCCGGGGATCCACGAACCGGACATTGCTGAAAACAGCAAAGAGGCCAACATCCGGGTCCTGCGCAAAGAGATCCGTAAAGCCCGGGCCATCACCCGCGGGATTATCGGGGTCAACATTATGGTGGCGCTAACCAATTTTGCTGACATGGTGCGGACCGCCATCGAAGAAAAAATCGATATCATTTTTGCGGGCGCGGGTCTGCCTCTTGACTTACCCAAATACCTGAAGGATTCAACCAAGACCAAGCTCGTGCCGATTATCTCTTCCGCCCGGGCGGCCACCATCCTCTGTAAAAAATGGATCTCGCGGTTTGGTTACCTGCCGGACGCGTTCGTTGTCGAGGGGCCCAAGGCCGGTGGGCACATCGGCTTTAAAACCGAACAGATCGACAACCCCGACTTTACCCTTGAAAAGCTGATCACGGAAGTCATCCAAGCGGTCAAGCCTTTTGAGAAACAGGCCGGCAAACCGGTCCCCGTGATTTCAGCCGGTGGTATTTTCACCGGGGAAGACATCCACAAGTTTATAAAACTGGGTGCTGCGGGTGTACAAATGGGCACCCGCTTTGTGGCAACCCATGAGTGCGACGCAGATGCTGAATTTAAACGGATGTATGTCGATGCCCGCGAAGAAGACATGATCATCATTAAAAGTCCGGTGGGGCTTCCGGGACGGGCAATCCGCAATGTTTTTCTGAATGATGTCGAAATGGGCCAGAAAAAGCCCTTTAAATGCCCTTTTCACTGTATCAAAACCTGTGACCCCAGCAAAAGCCCCTATTGTATCGGTATTGCGCTGGCCAATGCCCGCCGCGGTAAGTTCAAATACGGGTTTGCGTTTGCAGGCCAGAACGCCTATCGCATCAATGAGATTGTCTCGGTCAAAGAGCTTTTGAGAGTGCTTAAGACGGAATTCAGTCTGGCCGCCGGTTAAATGCCAAGATAACCGATCGGTATTAGACGCCATCTCAAAATGGTCTTTGGCCAGCCGTTTTGTTTCAGTTCCTAGAAATCCTCCTGTATTCCTTTCAATGTTTGACACCTGTCCGCATTTAATCGTATATTCACAATCCGTTAGCATCTGGTCCGCGTCCGTCTGACCAAGCATGGCGAATCGGCAATTGGCTGAACCATATGCTGGGGGAAGCATGTCTGCCAAAGCGGAAGAACGGTCCCTGGGGGGCCAAATTCAGATCATATTGCAAAAGCTCAGCCTGGCCTGGGACCTGTTTCAACGGCATGAAATGCTGAATCATGCCGGAGCGGCGGCTTTTTTTTTCCTGTTGTCGATGACCCCTTTTTTTCTCTTGCTGATATTTGCCTTTGACCGTTATCTGATGGCCTACCCTGAAGCGTCGGCCAACCTCTTTGTTTTTTTAAATTCCATCCATCAGGACCTGAACCTTGATCTGCTCATCAAATTGGGGCTGCTGCATGGCAAAAGCGCGGCCATGGGGATTTTCGGCGTGCTAAACCTTTTTTGGGCCGGGGCGTGTATTTTAACGGCCATACAACGAGCGCTGGCCCTCGTCTTTCCATCTGAAAAAAAGCGTTCCTCACTGATAACCAACATCATTTCTTTTGTGATTCTGTCGTTCCTGATGTTGGTTGCCATCATAATGCTTTTTGTCATGGTCGGCCTCAATTATTTCCAGGCAGCGGTCGCCAGGTACCCCGTGGCCTTTGCGTTGTTCGAATCCATTTGGCCGATCTTGAGTAGTGTTATTCCAACGCTGGCCATTTTGATGGCTGTTTTTATTGCTTACCGTTATCTTCCAACCAATCGGCCCAAAACAGCATCAAGCCTGACGGGCGCCCTCTGGTGTTCGATAGCCATTATTTTTCTGCATCTATTTTTTGCCAATTTCTTTATCGTCGCACGCTACAGTTTGATCTACGGCGTCCTGGGGTCGGTAATCTTAATGGTATTGCTGGTTTATTTTTCGTTTGTCTTCTTTTATTTTTTTGCCGAATACACCTATATCTCCGATAAAATCGATGTTTACCTATTAGGACGCATGTATTTTTTCCGCTCAGGCCAGGGGGTCAAAGGGCGACGCATCGCCAAGTTTTTATTTTCGCACCCGAAAAGACTTTTTGAGAAATATGCGGCTTATTATGCGCCCCAGGAAACGCTGTTTTTTGAAGGCGAGACCGGTCGCCATATTTACTATGTCTACCGCGGTTCGGTCGGCATTCATCGCCCGACCGATGATGGCGAGGAACAGATTGCCACGGTCGGAGAAGGTGAGGTCTTCGGTGAAATGGCCTATCTGCTGGACGAACCCCGCATGGCGACGGCCCGCGCGCAGGAAGAAACGGTTCTCATCCGTATCCCCCCCGACGTCTTTGAACAGCTTCTGGAAACCAACCTCTTTTTTGCCCGCGAAATGGTTCTGGTTTTGACAAATCGCCTGCGCAAAGCACAAGTAGCAGATGGTTCACAATTGCCCCCTTAATCCACCCGAAGCCAACTTAAAAATGACTTTTCCCAACCGCCTGAGGCAGACAAGCGTGGGCGTTGGACGCTCGTTTCAAGCCGTCGACCCGGGCCTGCCGGCACCGTGCTGGTCAAAGCGACCTTGAACCAAAATCCTTTTTCTTTGAGACGGTTTCGACTTTCTACTCAGGCGGTGTGTCGGAAGCAACAGGGTCTCTTTTTTCGGAAAAAGACCGGGTCAATTTGTGGGCGATGTGCTTTAGATCTTCAACGATCAGGTAGATTGAAGGGACCAGGGCCAGGGTGATGAGGGTCGCAAACAGGACACCGAAGCCCAGCGATATGGCCATGGGGATGAGGAAGCGTGCCTGGCGGGAGGTCTCGAAGATCATTGGCGTCAGGCCGCCGAAGGTTGTCAGGGTCGTTAATATAATCGGTCGAAAGCGGAGTTGGGCGGCCATCAGGATCGTGGCATAGGGATGCAGACCGGTGCGCCGCTGGCGGTTGGCCATGTCGATCAGGACTAAAGAGTCGTTGATCACCACGCCGGTCAAGGCGAGCACACCGAACATGCTGATGACACTCAGGCTGTACCCCATGACCACGTGGCCGATAACAGCACCCACGATGCCAAAAGGAATGGCCGTCATGATAATCGCCGGTTGAATATAACTGTTCAGAGGGACGGCCAACATGGCATAGATTACTACCAGAATAATCCCAAGCCCCTTGAAAAGGCTGGTCATGCTTTCACGCCGGTCGGCCTGGCGCCCTTCGAAGCTATACTCCAGACCTGGATATTTGGCCTGCAGACCCGGCAATGTCTCCGCTTTGACAGCCGTCAAAATTTGACCGGCCTTGCTGCGTGGTCGGGCATCAGCTTCAACGGTTACGATTCGTCGGCCGTTCCGGCGGACGATATCGGTATAGGCACGGCCGCGTGATACGGATACCGCCTTTTGAAGGGGCAATTCGCCCCCGGCGGGCGTCCGCAGGATCATCTGTTCCAGGTTGTGTTCGGAGACGCGTTCGTTTTTCGGCAGCCGCACCATGACCTTGACTTCATTGCGGCCGCGCTGCTGGCGCAAGACCTCAGCACCATAAAAGGCGTGGCGGACTTGCTGGGCAACTTCTCTGGCACTCAAGTTCAAAGAGCGCGCTTCAGGTCGAATTTGGAAATCGATTTGTTGTTTGCCTGGCGCGAAGCCGTCGTCCACGTCGATAATGGTTGGATAAAACGCCATTGCAGCGGCCAGTTCGGCACTGGCTTTTTCAAGGATCCGCATGTCCGGATGACTGAGTTCCACCGAAATCGCCGCGCCGCGCCCCGGACCGCCGGCATCGGATTCGAACCTCAACGATTCCAGACCGGTAATGAGTCCCACCCTCTGGCGCCACTGATCCGTAAAATTGGATGTGGAGATGGGCCGCACCTTGGGCGGTGTCAGATAAACCCGGACGTCGGCAACATTGCCTTTGATGATTGCGAAGATGCCTTCCAACAATTGGGGTCCGCCATTGGCGACCGCCACAGCCTTGGCAGCCGAGACCAGTTGTTGCTCAACCGCTTCGGTTTTGGCAAAGGCACTGCCATAAGGCAAGGTCGCCGTGACCTTGGCATAATCGGATTCAACTTTAGGAAACAGTTCGAAACCCAGACGTCCGCTGCGGACATATCCGATTGTGAGGAGCAAAACCGCAATCGCAATACCCATGGAAACATAGCGCCAGCGTAAAACCAGGCCCAGCGCCGGTCGGTAATAGCGATCAATGGAACTTACAAAAGCCCGGCTGAATCGCTGCTGTTGTTTTTCTATCCAGGCGAAAACACCGTAGGCTTTGCGGACTTTCTGGTGGCCCAGATGGGCAGGTAGAATAAAAAGGCTTTCCACCAATGAGATGGTAAAAACACAAATAACCACGACCGGTATTTGTCTGAAAACCTTACCCATGAATCCGGGAACGAAAAACATGGGGGCAAAGGCAACCATGTTGGTCAAGACGCTGAAAATAACTGGCACAGCGATTTCACGTGTACCCGTCACCGCAGCGTTAAACCAGGGTGTGTTACGCTGGCGGTGATAATAGACATTTTCGCCCACAACGATGGCATCATCGACCACGATCCCGAGAGTCACGATAAAGGCGAACAGGGAAACCATGTTGATGCTGGCGCCTACCACCGGCAAAAACAGTAAAGAGCCCAGAAAAGAAATGGGAATGCCCAAACTGACCCAGAAAGCCAGGCGGGGCTCAAGGAACAGGGCCAACAAAATGAAAACCAGTCCCAGTCCCAAAAAACCGTTTTTAAGCATTAAATTAAGACGCTGTTGGTAAATTTCCGAGCGATCGTTGCGAACATCGATGGACAATCCCCCGGGAAGGGTCTGATTGAGTTCGGAAACGATACGGCGAACTGCCTTGGATACAGTTAGCGGCGTTTGTTCTCCGATCCGGAACACTTCGATCAGAACGGCCGGTTGGCCGTTGTAGGTCGACTGATAATCGGTCTCTTCAAATCCGTCATTGATGGTGGCAATGTCTTCCAGCAATAACTGGGTGCCGGCGGATGTGGTAATGATAGGCAGCTGGCCGAATTGGTGTCCAAAATCCCGGCGTTCTTTCATGCGTACGAGGATATCGCCGCCAGCGGTTTTAATCGCCCCGGCAGGTAGTTCAACGCTGGCCTGGCGGATCCGCTGGGCAACTTCGTTCAGCGTCAAGTTGTAGGCACGCAGCGTATTTTGAGCGATTTCGATGCTGATTTCAAAATTACGGACAGAGCTCAAAGATACCTGGGTAATTTCAGGGGCCTGCAGCAGGCGTTCCCTGACATGTTCCGCAAATTCCCGCAAAACCCGTTCACTTTGATCGCCATACAGGGCCAAGGAAACAACGTATCGCTTGCGGGCCACGATGGTCACCTGGGGATCTTCGGCTTCTTCCGGAAAAGACGAAATCCGGTCGATTTCGGATTGGATGTCCTGCCCTAAGCGTTGAATATCTTCTCCTTCGAGCATTTCGACCGTCACTGAGCCGGAACCTTCGCGTGCCTGGGAGGTTACTTTTTCGATGCCTTCCAGACCTTCGACTGCTTCTTCAACGGCCAAGAGGATGCCCCTTTCGACCTCTTGGGGGCTGGCACCGGGATAAGGCACCGTAATGTTCACGATATCCAGCTCGAATTCAGGGAAGACTTCCTGTTTGATCCGAAGCCCCGAATAAAACCCACCGACCAGGAGGACCAGCATGAGCAGGTTGGCGGTTACCGAATGACCGGCCATCCAACGGATGGGGCCTTTGGCGGTCTTAAACGATGTTGCTTTTTTAGCCATTCGGACCACCTCGGTCGGGCGGTGAAGCGCACCGGTTGGCCGTCCGGTTGTAAAACGGCCGGCTGGTCGGATTCGATCCGGACCTCCATCCCGGCCACCGGTGCCGGCAGGTCCGTCACAATCAAACGGTCCCCGGTCTTTAATTCATCGCGCAGCACGACCGTCTCGGAATCACGCCACACAGGCAATACCTTGCGAACATCCAGTCGGGCATTATCTTTGACCAGCCAAACGGTGTTATCGTCCCGTAAAGCTGTGCGGGGAATGGTAAAAACATTGTCCAATACGCGCCCTTGAATTTCGACCCGCACATATTCACCGAGCAGTAGCGGTGGGCCTTGCGGGTTGGAGGACCGGCGGCGCAGGGGATCGTCAACTGCGATTAGCAGGCGTGCCATACGGCCCTCGGATTCCAGACTACCCATCAGACGGGCAACCGTGCCATCGATCATATGCCCCTGGCCGTATACAATCCTGACCATCGAGCCGGGATCGCCAATGCGGCGCGGCACTTGAATCCAATCCAGCCGCTCGATAGGGAGGGAGGCCTGGACCCAATACGTGTCGGTACCGACGATTTCAGCCAGCGCTTCCTGGAGCCCTACTTGGGAGCCGATATCGATCGCTTTGGACAAAACCATGGCGTTGAAAGGGGCTTTGATATTCGTACGCGCCAGATCGAGGGCGGCCCGCGCTATGACGGCTTCGGCTACGGCCACATCGGCCTTGGCCTTTTCCAGATGTGGCTTGCGCAGGGCCAGTTCCGAGTCGAAAGCCTCGGAATTGTCTTGACCATTTAAAAGCTGCCATTCCCGCAGGGCAACATCCTGGCGTCCCATTTCGAGTTTCAGGGCATATTGACGGTCAACCAGAGCGTTTTGCTGCTGGGTTAAGGCCAGCTTGTAATCCGATCGATCGATCTGAACAATGCGATCTCCCTTTTCTAAAAACCCGCCTTCCGTAAATTCAGGATGCAAAGCAATGACCTGTCCTGACACCTGTGATTTAAGCAAGACCCGCTGGGAGGGGATAACCGTCCCCATGGCTTGGACGACCACTTGATGGCGGGACGGTTGCAGGGGTTCCACTCGAACCACCGGGATCCATTTCGCGGGTGGTCGTTTGTTCGCTTTGGGAGCGGTTTTTTTAAGATAAGTAGCGCCGGCAATTCCAGCCCCGACGATCAGTAAGGCGACAAGAATACGTAGGGACCGTTTCCACCAGCGAACAGCGGGCGGCGCAGGGGGTATTTCCGGTGTGCTTATGGGCATATCGTTCATGTTAACTCCGTGGAGTGCTATTGTTTTTATCGTGTTTTGGCGGGCGGGCCTGAGGTGGCAAGAAAGCTTCGGGCCACGTCCCGCCCATTGCCCGGTGCAGCTGGACACGCGTGGTTAAAAGGTCCGCCTGGGCACGAATCAGGTCGCGTTCCAGGCCTTGCGCGGCCAGCAACTGGGTCAGCACAGGCAGATAGTCGTTCAAGCCGTTGCGATAGCGAACACCGGCTTCTTCCAGCGCCTGGCGCGCAGTTGCATATACGCGTCGCAAGGCAACGATGCGCTCACGCTGTTTGGTTTCACTGACCAGTGCATCTTCCACTTCTTTGACGGCCGTTAAAACCGTGTTGCGGTAAGTTGCGAGGTTTTCTTCGGCCACAGCACGGGTTCGGTCAACCTCGGCGGCACGAAACCCGCCGTCTATAAGAGGCGCCGTCAGGTTGGCGGCCAGGCTCAGCAGCCAATTGTCAAACAGAACATCCAGTTCACTTTCGCCATAACGGGCCTGGGCTGTCAAACTAAGGGACGGCAGTCGATTGGCCCGGGCGGCGGCAATTTGCCAATCAGCTGCTTGCAGCCGGAACCCAGCGGCGCGGATGTCCGGTCGCATCGCAAGCAGATCGGCTGGTATACCGGTTGGCGGTAATGGCATCGGTTCTGGAAGCTGGGACCGGGTAATCGCTAAGCTGGTCCGGGGCGGTTTGCCCAGTAAAACAGCCAATTCATTCAGTAGCAGTTGTTCGGTCTCCTCCACCAGCGGGAGGTCGGCCTGGACATTTTCGACAACCTGTTTCTGCTGGTAAACATCAAGGGCTGATACCATGGCGTTACGGAATCGCAATTCGACCAATTCCAGTAGGGTTTCGTTGATACGCAACTGTTCTTCCAGCAGGTCTTTTTGCATGCGTTGGGCGATGATTAGGATCCAACGATTGGCCACTTCGGCTGCCAACGTTGTGGCAGCGGTATTGATATCTTCGCGTGTGGCATCGGTCTGTAAAAGCGCAGTTTCATTCTGGGCGCGAACCCGCCCCCACAAATCGAGTTCGTAGGAACTGTAAAGTCCGATACCGAGGGTTTCGATATCGCTACGGGTGGAGGCGCCGTTGCGTGATTGCAAGCGCCCAACCCGGGCATCACCGCTGGCTGTCAAATCAGGGTAGCGTTCCGCACCAGCCTGGACGGCCAGCGCCCGGGCTTGTTCCAGGCGGGACCAGGCGACCTGCAGCGTAAAATTATCGGACAAGGCGGTTTGGATAAGTTGCGCCAGCTCCTGATCAGCGAATTCTTCCCACCATTTTTGGGGTGCTTCAGCTTGGCCGGTGTAAAGGGAATAGGCTTGAGGAACCTGGTCGGTTGCCGGAGAACGAGGTTGCGGCTGAAAAGGATTGCACCCCCAAAGCAAAACAAGACAGACACCAAAGCCAATCAGTCGAAGCAAAATACGAGGTCGCATGGTTATATAATTACCCTTGGAAAATAAATCCCATCAATATTGTCGGGTGTTCATTAAAATCGGGCACATTCTATCTGATCATAGCTGGAATGCGGCCGTGTAAGACCTAATATGGTCACAATGCAACGATAAATCAAGGTGGCTTCAATATAAAGTAAACAACCATCCGCACATCGTGTTAACCTGGTATCGCTGCTGGATGTTTGATAGCGAAATAAAAGGATACGCGCGGGCAGGCATAGGTCTAAAATCCCAGAAAGTATCCCGCGAAAACAGCAAGAATTTCATTCATAACGGATGATAACGATATCATAGTATTGTATATAATATACTATCTACTTATCAAGGCCTAACGAATTGATTTTCAAATCAATTGTATTAATAATGGTGGAAAAATTAATGATATGGATGGCCTCAGTCTTAGTTGCCCGATTGAGTTCGATCATGTGTCGGTCATCTTTGATAATAACAATCGATAGACCGGAACCAAAAGGGGAATCACCTTTAAGCACCATAATAAAGGTCGGCATTTGGCCCGCAAAATTGCGGGGAGGCTCATCCAGTTCAGAAGTCGATTCAGAGGTGGCAATATCGCTGGCAACATACTTATGAATGTTTCGGGTCCACAGGGATGCCTCTTGGCGGTTGAGACCATTTTCGACCAGGTAGTGAAAAGTCTTGATAATATACAGGTGCAGGCGGTCAAAATAGTTTTTAAGGCCACGGCTTATGGGGACCTGGCGGGTCGGCTTGATAAAGCCGCGTTTCATCCAGTCCTGCAACCGCTCCATTTTAATGCCGACGATTTTCACGACCTCGAAGGTTGTAAATTCATTGTTTGGGGTCATTCAATGCCTCCATATTGTATATTGTAAACTATACTATTTAATAAATTCTATGATGTCAATATGTTTTATCAATTGTCTAAATATAATTTCCGAAAAATTTGGTGCACACAGATCCGCGATCCATCAACGACGTCCTTGGCAAAACCAGCTAACGGACAACACCTTGATTGTCTTTACCAGCGATAACGGCCCCTGAATCCTACAACGTGATCAACCGCTACCCCCAGATTGCCGATAAACTTGCCGATATCATGCAACAATGGGAGCAAACGACGGCGAAGAACGCCGGGGGATGGCTTTGATTCATTTAACCCCATCCAACAAAGGCATTTTTACGTGATTGGCGCCAACAGCTTCACGCTATGCCGTTGTTGGGCGCCATGGTTGCAATCATCCCTTCGCCTGAGGCGGACCCGTGGTTCAAATCTGACACCCACCTGGAATTAACGCAAAATCCTTCATATGGGGATAGGCACGAACTAGTTTATCAACACCAGACTAAACCAAGGGAAATAGGTGATCAACGCCAGGGCGAACAGCAAAATGGCGATAAAGGGCAGGGAGGCGGCGTACAGGCGTAACACCGGTCTTTCAAAGCGGATGCTGGCGATGAACAGGTTGATACCCAAGGGGGGGAGCGATGCGCCGATTTCGAGATTGGTCAAAAAGATGATTCCCAGGTGAATGGGATGGATGCCATAGGCAGTGGCAATGGGGGTCAGCAGGGGGACGACCACGATCAGGGCCGAGAAAATGCCCATGGTACAGCCCACGGCCAGCAAGAAAAGATTGAGTACCATCAGAAACACATAACGATTGGCGATGTGGGCTTTGATGTAATCGAGCAGCAGCATGGGGATCTGCTCATCGATCAGGTAGTTGGTCAGACCCATGGCGGCACCCAGGATGATCACGATGGTGCCGACCAACACCATGCTCTTGCACATAATACCAGGAATGGCCCGCCATTGAACATCACGATACACAAGCACTTCAATGACGATCACATAAACGGCCGTGGTCGCCGCTGCTTCACTCACCGCAAAATACCCGGTGTAAATGCCACCCAGAACAATAAACGGCAGGGGCAGCTCCCACACGGCATCCCTTAAGGCCGTTTTGACCGAGGCAGCTTTAAATTCAGTTTTGGGGACCTGGGCCTGCACGGCTTTTTTGACACTGAACAGCGACAAGATCATTATCAACAGCAGGCCGGGAAGAATGCCGGCGATAAAAAGATGATCGATGCGAACTTTGGCGACAATGGCATAGATGATCAAAGGCAGGCTGGGTGGGAATAAAAGGCCCAGAGTTCCAGATGTGGTCAGTAATCCCAGGGAGAATTTTTCCGGGTAATCGCCGCGCTGCATGGCCGGCAACAAAAGACCGCCCAATGCGATGATCGTGAGGCCGGTGGCTCCCGTTAGGGCGGTAAAGACGGCACAGGTAATGAGGGCGATGAACGCAAGACCGCCGGGCAGCCAGCCCAAGATCGCATCGGAGAGCCGGATCAGTCTTTTAGGAGCGCCGCTTTCAGAAAGCAGGTAGCCGGCAAAAGTAAACAGCGGAATGGCCACCAGCACGGGCGTCGTGGCCATGCGGTGCATTTCAATGATCATGGCCGAGGGGTCTATTTGACTGCTCAAAAACAGGTACAGGGCCAGGCCGGAAATCACGACAAAAATAGGTGCTCCGAAGAGCAGCAGCACGATAAAGATGAAGGTCGCAAAGATGAGATTCACGAGGGCCCTGTCTGTCCGGATGTGGTTGTCGGATGTAAAAAGAGGTTCAATGATACCATGGCGGCCAAGAGGAAGCGCAGGGCGATTAAGCCACAAGCAAAGGGCAGGATCACCTGAGGGACCCAGGCCGGTAAGGTCAAAAAGGATGTGCCGCCGAGCTGTGCTTCAAACCGTACAAAACGAAAGGCAGACACCGCCAGCAGCCCGCAAATACCGGCGGAGATCAGATTAAGAAGGCTTTGCAGCGCGAGATTGGCTCGTGGCGGCAGCCAGTTGGAAAGCACATCGATTTTGATGTGTTTGCCTTGGTGGGTCGCCAGCGCGGCACCGATAAATCCGACCCACAAAACCATATAGCGCACAAAGGGGTCTCCCCAGGAAAAACCGGTGGCCCAGAAATTACGCAGGACAATTTGGGCAAAAGCCACCAGGATCATCAAACTCAGCAACACGACCACAATCAGCTTTTCGGCCTGCGCGATCGCGCGGTCGATTCGATGTAGAAAGGGCATCACGGCTTACCTGCCCGGTATTCTTGCAAGTAATCGGTTGGCTTCCGCCAGGGTAGCGGGAATAAAGGTTGATACGGGTAAATTTTTCGAGCGCGCGAGCGGAAATCTGCTTAAACACTTCAATCTGGTCCGGGGGGGGTGTGACCATCTGGACACCGTGTTTGATCATGATTTGCAGGGCCTCTTCATTATCCTGGCGGATGGCACTGATGAGCTTCTCCAAATGTTCGCTGAAAACCTGTTGTACGATTGCTTGATGATCGCGTTTCGAGGCTTTGAAATACATTTTTTTTAATCACGACGCCGCCGGTTACGTAAATCAGCGGCAGATCGGTGATATATTTCACGCGGGTAAACCACTGCAGTGCAATGGCGCCGGCCGGAGGTGCGTAAACAACGTCGACCAGCCCGGTCTGGAGTCCGACCATGACGTCCGGTACGGATAGGGGGATGCCGGTTACACCCGCTTCCTCGAAGATGGCCCTGGAGATCGGTGCATCTTCCCAGGTCCAGACCTTGGCCTGCTGGAGGTCTTCCAGGGTCGTGGTGGGTGTGATCGTCATCAAGCGCGCAAAGCCGCCGCCGGTCCAACCCAGCAGGACGTAACCGCTCTGGTCCAGTCCCTTTCTGAAAAAGGCATCCATATGCGTGAGAACGTAATCGACTTCTCCATGGTTCTGAAACAAAAAGGGCACCTGGAAAATATCGAGTTCTTTGTAGAGCATGGAAAGCCCGGGTGAAGACAGCCCGGCGCCATGAATTTGCTGGATCTGCATTTTACGGAGCATGTCCTTTTCATCGCCCAAGACGCCACCAGGATAGATACGCAGACGGACCTGCCCTTCGGTTTTTTGTTGTAATTCAGTGTTAATCGCATTGAAAGTTTTAACCCAGGTGCTGCCCTCCGGCGCCAGGGTGGCGATTTTGATGACGCATTCCTTTGGCTGCAACGGAGACCGGCGCGAAGATCAAGATCAGCGTGAGCAGTCCCAAGGATAGAAACGTGATTGAATCGATTATTTTTCATTTGGCATCTCCAGCGCCTTAATGGTCGATGATTAACGTTAGATGGTTTGAATGACACGTTAATCGAAATAGTCGTCCGCTTCTTGCAGCATTTCGCCTGGCTTTGCGGTGGGCGACGGTATTTAAAAGGGTCAGTTCGGGGACGCTGTCCACCGGGGCTTCAAGAACCCCTTGCAGGGTCTGGGTAAACAGTTGCTTGTCGAAAGTCTTGCGGGCGTAGTGATCCGCAAAATAAACTTGGGTCATTAAAAACTGGTGCTTTCCCAATTCCAAGGCCCGGGTGAAATGTTTTTGGGCCAGGGCAAGATTGCCGCCGGCCATCGCCGGCCGGGAGGCATACCAGATTCCCATGAAAAGGTGTGGTCCACCATAATGGAAGCCTTCATCGAGCGCCAGGACCCGCCGCATCATCAGTTCGACGCGCGGCAGTTCGGCTAGGGCTGCCATTGATTCCAGATTCAGCGCAATCCAGCTTCCCCAATTGGCAGCACACCAGAATAGGTAAGGGACATCCGCGGGGCCCAAGGCCGCCACCTGTGACTCAAAGGCCTCAAAGGGGACCGTGGCTGGGTTTTGAAGACCCCGCTCAGCAAGTGCGGCTATGGCATAGTCGCGGGCCCGCTGGAATAGGGCCAGGGCATATTCAGGGTCATTATCTTCGACAAAGGCGGAAGCATAAGAAGCATAGCTTTGAGCAGCGGCGAGCAGCAGGCGCGCATTGGCGGGCACAGCTTCCACCATACCGTCCATGAGCATAAGATAGGCCGGCATCCCTTTTTCAACCACCTTGAGGTCGGATTGCTTACTGGTGGCCGTGGCCACGTCCTCCAGCAGCATCGCCGTGGCGCTGACGGTCATTTTTTTATTGGCAGCGCAGGATGGCAGAAGGGCTGCAAGCAGCAGGGCGACGCAAATCCAGGTTCTGCGTGAAGGTCTCTTCATCATATTAGCTCCACGGATGGCAGGGCATCGGTCGAATTACCTGACGCGATTATATGGCACATGTGGTCGCTAAAGCAGGACGGTTCGTTTTAGGTGCGATCATGTTTGAATCATAACCTTGTAAGCGAATGTTTCCTGCAAAAGGTAACACGATAAATCAATATGGCAGAAAATTGTTTCAATGGCAAGCCCACTTGATTTCAATTCATATTATTTCAGGGTGTTAGCCTTTGTGCAGAGGCGCTGTTTTACAATTAGCGCTTGGAATTCGGTATAAACGACATTATATTCAAAAATAGAATAAAGGAAATGCCGCATGTATTTGGCCCGTAAAAACATTGAGCATAGGACCCGTTATTATATACGCGCGTCTTATGCGGAGGGCGCCTGTTTTAAGAGCCGGGATCTTTTTGATCTGGGAAGCGATCCGTCGCAGTATATCATCTATCCTGGCGGGCACGGGTACTATTATGACGATATCATTGAGGAAGCTCTGGTCGAACACGGGTTCCCGCCAAGCCAGGAAGATCTCGATAAAATTTTCTGGGAATTTCTAGACCCTGAAATCCGGCGGGTTATCGAGGGCTTTGATCGCACGGATCACAGATCGGCGACCCAGACCTGCGATTTCAGGGAAGATGCCGTCCAAGCTGTACACCTGTTCGACAAACGTCGCCTTTTGTATCTAAAATCCAGCCAGCTCAATCAACGCCATATTCATCGGGCGTCACCCCGCTTGTTTGCTGCATGTCACGATAAATCGCGCGACGAGCTTGAACAGACGTTTTTGATGCAGGAGCGCATTCTGTCATTCAGAGAACGGGCAACCTATGTGTATGTGATCTTCGACCTCCAAAGGTTTTTTACGGAACCGGGCACCCGCAAAAGACCGGGTCGGCAGAAGCTTGACAACGCTGGACGAGTATTTTGTCGAAGAGATCTGCCAGCTCAATGATGATTCGCGTTTCTGGGCCGGAATGCCGTCAACGGATCGACTCCAAGAATATTTGATCCGTTATGCGATCATGTTTTTTGATTGAACTTCCGCGCCGGTCCCCCATGCAAGACGCCATGTGGGCGTTTATGAATCGCCACCGGCGCTACCGTCCCCCGCCTAAAGTCCAAGCAAAGATGGAAGAAGCCGGACGCCTGTTCGGTGTCGCCTGGAAAGAATTGAAAGCGATGAACCGGGAGGCTTTGACCCGCCACTATCGTCGGCTGGCGTTAAAGTACCATCCGGATTGCGGCGGAGATCCGGAAATTTTCATTCAGTTGACAACGCTTTATGAGGCGCTGATGAACCGGAAGACCAACTAAAGCGACTCCGCCTGACGGGGCGCTTTTGCTACTGCCCCGGGACGATAATACGCGAATCCTTTTTAGCCTGCTCCTGTTCCTGCATCTTTTTCAGTTTCTCAATGGTGGTAACCATGGCCTGCTGCATGGCGGCGGGAAACATTTCCAGTGCCTCCTGAAAATTATTGGCCTGCAGGGCGGCCTGGATCGGTAAGGGGCCGTAATCAGACATCAGTTGGGTGCTACCGATAAAAATGGCGGTTCGGGTTTTATCGTCGGCGCCATCGCTGGTGATCGGGATTAATTTGCGGATGGAAGCGACCTTCAAATCTGTATAACCTTCTTCGCGGTACAGATTGGATTTGTCGATAGTGAAGTCGGGCATGTTCCCTGTGTTGGGATCGGTCATTTTTTGCTCCTTTTTTGGCATCTCGATTTTGGTTGTGATTGATGATAACCAATTAAAAAAATTAATTATATTAATTAAAATAGCTTAGCTATCATCTAAAGGTTTATAACGTCGAAGGCCGCCGGACACAGCAATTGCGTCGCGCGGCTTTTTCTAATTTTTAGTGAACCTGCACCCTTATACACGGCTTTCCAGCTTGAGGCAAGGTCGTAGGATCTCTTGGCAATTCAAAAATGAATACCCTTTCATGCACGGCCTTAGCAAATCGACATTCAACCCCAACTCATTGAGATAGCATCTAATTTTTCCACAGTTCATCGATTAAAGAACCTTAGCACATAGAGGACCTGTCAGGTTTGGCACTGTTGGTCAATGGATTGGCGCGATTTATCAAGGACAGAAAGAACAAATGTATTACCTTAGAGCGCAAATACGCCCATTGGAGGTCAATTTAGTTGACAGAGAGATAGGAGAAGGACAATGGCGAAAATATACGAAAAACCGAATCCACGTCTTCACAAGGACGCAGAAAATTTTAAGAAAATAATTCCAAGGAAGGTGAACAAGGAGGAAGACGCGATTCTTGAGGCGCTGCTGGCAGGAGAGTTCGCTCTGACGCGCGGTTAGAATCAGCTGGAAATGATAATATAGCCGCCCGATTTTTCATCCGGTTCGAGTTTGATCAAGCCCCGCGAAGCTGCCTCATCAAGAAGCCGGTTGAAGGAGCGGAAACCGTAGTAGGACTCGTTAAAGCCCGGACGGCGACGTTTGAGGGTCTGCTTGACCATTGAACCCCAAATTTTATCTTCCGAACCTTTTTCCTCGGTCAGGGCTTCAAGGGTTTCCATGATCAGATCAAGAGCCTCCTGGGTGCGTGTGTCCTCTTCCTTCGTTTTCTTTGATGTTTTGGCACTCTTGGCCGACGCTTTGCGGGGCGGCTTTGCCGGCTTTTTTTTCCGGTCCACAAGGTTGTCATAGAAGATAAACTCGTCGCAGTTGGCGATTAAAAGATCAGAACTGGAATTCTTCACTCCCACACCGATCACGTTTTTGTTGTTTTCACGCAATTTGCTAACCAATGGCGAGAAATCCGAATCTCCGGATACAATGACAAACGTGTCCACGTGCGATTTGGTATAACACAGGTCAAGCGCGTCAACGACCATTCGGATATCCGCAGAGTTTTTCCCGGACTGACGCACGTGCGGGATCTCGATGAGCTCGAACGCCGCTTCGTGCATATCCGCCTTGAACTCTTTATAGCGATCCCAGTCACAATAGGCTTTTTTGACAACGATACTCCCTTTTAGCAACAATTTTTCCAGAACCTTGCGGATGTCAAATTGTGCGTAGCGCATATCACGAACACCGAGTGCCACGTTTTCAAAATCGCAGAATACGGCCAGGTTGTGGGTTTCCAAGGTTTTACTCATCTTATCCTTTCGAGAGACAGTCGAATCATCCGCACGCTACGGGATGGGTCGATCAATAAGTCACAGCCGCCTGGTATAGTGGAACCAAACGCGTAAACAATTGGGCCATATCGGCGGAGATGTCACGGCCGCTCGCCACCGCTTCACTTTTAGCGATTGTGGTTGAAAGCTCCAAATCGAAGGGCTCCGTTTCCGGTACGGCATTGATAAAAGCTGTCAGCGAATTCTTGTCTTGCGGCTGCCCCTTCACATCGGTGTGCCAGCTGTATTCAGCAACCCGCCGGTCGCCTGAGGATGGATCGATGTGAACGCAGGTTAAATTGTCTTTGATGGCTAAGGCCTTGAGCACCTGCTCGTTTTCCTCCTGGGTCAGCCATTCAATAAAAGCTTCCCAATCGGTTGACACGCCGCTTAGGTTGTCGGGCCGTGCCACGCGGAACCCAAAATACAGGGCTTGGGGGTCCACTCTGATAAAGAACTTGGCCTGATAATCATTCGCTGCACGACGCCGGTGTTTGATATCCTGAATATGCATTTCAGGTTTGTAGCCAAAGGCCCAAGAATTGAACTTAAACCGGGCGCTTTCGATTTTTTGCGTTACGGCCGTTCCCAGTTGATTGCGGGAGCGCCACGTCGTCCGCGCGACATTTTTTTTGAAGTCCGTCGGGACAAAACCGGGGAAGGCGGGTTTTTTCCTGGCGGACTTGAGGGAAGCGTTAGCGGCGATTTGGGCCTTGGCCAAGCGGTCGTCTTTTTCCCACTGCCTGCGTGCCGCAATGCGTTTCTGCAGGTCAATTCTAGTACGGATCTCCTCACCGTTTTCCCAGCGGATAACCATATGGCCGCGATGCATGGAAATGACCTTAAAAACACCTTTCTCATTTTTGTATTCTTCATCAACCTTAAATTTTATTTGGGCAGACTCATTCATATGACCTCCTGTTTGGCTATAATTTTCAAATTGCTGTACGACAATACGAGCAGCTGGATACCATCAAGGAACGAAGCGACGGTCAGGCTTTAGATGTCATTATCTGGAGTGAAAGCTAGGTGGAAGAATGTGGCTGCCACCCGTCGGCGATGGCGCCTAAGTCGTGACGGTTCCCTAGAAAAGACCGTTCTGGTAATGCATCCTTATTACAATGCTAAAACGTTGAAAAATCAATGTTGGGTTTTCCCATGGGAAAAAATTCGTATCGACTTTGTTCGATAGGTGTTTCTTCCATTTGCCCAGCAAGTCATTTCGCCTGCTATGCTTGCTTGTCGGCTTTCTCCTGCAATTTAGTATAAGTAGTTCGGTCTTTGGCCAGGGTCGCTGTTTGTGGTTGAATTCATGTCAACGCGCAGAAAGCGATTGTCGTCGCGAATCGGACCCGAATTCTTGGCAGCGCTCGCGCACTGATCGGAACGGCATCCCCTCGGCAAGCTCGTATCGTTCAGCACGAATGAACCAGAATGCCAGCCCGCCCGTATTGTGGTTGGGGGCCGACCGATTCCTGGTGGCCCGAACACCCAGTGATCCTTTGCGGCCAGTTTTTCGCCAGCCACGGTTTTGCATGACTATGCGCACCACCACGCCAACGGCTTGTCTTAAGCGCTTGCTCCGCTTGGTGTGGATTCCCGCCAGATATCGATCGACGGCTGGAAGTGATTCAAACTCTCGGACAACCCCCGCTAAAGGAGGCCTGTCGTGGTGAATTTCAGAATCTTCCATCCGCAGTTGCCTGGCCTTATCGCTGAAAAACTCAAGAACAAGATCGAAGGGTTGCTCGGGGTCGTTGGCAACATCGGAAAACGTTCGGCCCTGAATGTCTTCGAGGAATTTTTTTCGTGTGATTTTCATGCTTTGTCTTTTGATCTCCGGAGATTGATATCGATGCCAATTTCCATGCAAATTATGTACGTTCAAAATTTGTAACTACAACTATTGTATAGCATTCGCCCAGAAAAGCAAGCGAAAAAATTTAGAATTTCTTTATGTTGGATAATTCTGCGGATTGAAACTCGGTTGCGGCGTGACCTTGAACCAAGATCTTTTTTTTAGATAGCTTCTAAGATAAGAGGGCTAAAGGATTTGCTCCAGTTCTTCTTTGGTGACGACATAGTCACGATCAAAGGCTTCCCAGAAATCCGGATCGGTTTTACGCCAATCGGGACCGAATTGGCGGTCAAAGAATGATTTTAAGCGCGCATACCAATTGGCCGGCTTGGCGATACCTTTGGCACGGGCCTGCAGCGTTTCAGCCAGATAAATATCGATGTCCGGCATCTTCTCTTTGGGGAGGTAGGCTTGGGCGCCAGTTTTGATCGATTTGATCAAATCCTCAGGGTTTAGGGCGTGGGCCGTGAGCATGAGGACGGGAATGCCTTTCTGGTCGGCCAGCTTGAGTAGGTCATAACCCTGAACCCCCATAATATCGAATATCGCGGCATCGTAGCGTTCTTTTTCGATAAACTTGAGGGCGGTTTCATAATTGGGCGCTGTATCGATAAAGCACATGTCGAGCAAGTCTTGCAGTGTTTCCAGAATGTCCGGCTCATCATCGACAATCAAAAGTTTTTTGCCTCGTAACACCTCTGTGCTTTCCATCGAGCGCCCTCCTTTGTTCGTCATTAAATTCTTATTGATATGTGATCACTGTGGTAGATCGTGCAGCCGTAGTTTAATCATCACGCGCCGATGCTGTCAATTGGCATTTGAGGCAGGAAAAGCTTGCGGACCTTCAGATCCGACAGCCAGGTTGTTCGAGCAGCCCGTCGGTTTGCAGCGAGGCGGCCCGTAGACCCCCTCGCTGCATCGGTTTAGTGAACGGTAATCTGTTTGGGTTGTTGGGTTTCAGGTTTCGGAATATCGACGCGCAAGACGCCGTCCTTGTAATCCGCTTTAATATCATCGACTTTAACATGCTCGGGCAAGGTAAAGGACCGTTCGAATTTGCCATAGGTCCTTTCGCGGCGATAGTAGTGTTCGTCTTTGACCTCATTGTCGGAAGAACGCTCTCCTTTAAGCGTCAATACGCGGTCCTTAACA
The DNA here is from genome assembly GCA_963802265.1 of uncultured delta proteobacterium. Taxonomy (GTDB): domain Bacteria; phylum Desulfobacterota; class Desulfobacteria; order Desulfobacterales; family CAWDIC01; genus CAWDIC01. The sequence continues at coordinate 31,411 of CAWDIC010000009.1, read as the reverse complement.
TCGATTGCGATGTCCTTCTTGTCGATTCCTGGCAGCTCGGCTTTGATAACGATGTTGGTGTCGTTGTCAAAGATGTCCACCGCCGGATGCCAATTCCAAGGGCGGCGATCTTCAGCTCGCCCCATGGCAGGATAAAAGAAATCATCGAACAAGCTGTTCATACGATTGTGCGTCCTGCAAAGATTGCCGACCGGTCTCCATTTTACAAGTTCCATAATTTCACCTCCCTACGAATCTTTGCCCCACCTAAATGGGGGGCTTTGGGTTGTTATTTCTTGTACCGCCAAAATAATAATGAAAAAGTTATTGTCAATAAATTATTTAACATAAAGAGTTGCATTACTAAAATAGATAATTATAATAAAGTAATGAAATGTGCATGAAGGTGGATCAAACAATCCAACAGGGAGGAACGACAATGAGCAAAACAATAGGAATCGATCTCGGCACGACCAATTCATGTGTTGCGGTAATGGAAAATGGCGAGGCTAAAATTATCAACAATTTGGAAGGCGGACGGACAACCCCGTCGATTGTCGCGGTTGCAGATGGCGGCGAGCGACTGGTTGGACAAATCGCTAAACGACAGGCGATCACGAATCCCGAACACACGGTATTCGGTGTCAAACGTCTGATCGGTCGTAAGTTTGAGGCGACCGAAGTTCAAAAGGATCTCAAAAACCTGCCCTATCGAATTGAAAGGGCCGACAATGGGGATGCCTGCATCCTGCTGCGGGGCAAAAAAAACAGCCCGGCCGAAATTTCATCCTTTATCCTGGCGGATATCAAGCGGTCGGCTGAGTCTTATCTGGGTGCCAAAGTGACCGATGCCGTCATCACCGTGCCTGCCTATTTCAGCGACAGCCAGCGGCAGGCGACCAAAGACGCTGGGAAAATTGCCGGGCTGAATGTGCTGCGTATTATCAATGAACCGACGGCGGCTTCGCTGGCGTACGGACTTGACAAGAAATCCGAAGAGAAAATTGTTGTTTTCGATCTTGGTGGCGGTACTTTTGACGTGTCCATTCTTGAAATCGGTGAGGGCGTCTTTGAAGTCAAAGCGACCAATGGAGACACCCATCTTGGTGGCGAAGACTTTGACTTGCGCCTGATTGACTATCTGGCCGATGAATTTAAAAAGGATCAAGGCATCGACGTACGGACAGACAAGATGGCCCTGCAGCGTATGAAAGAGGCGGCTGAAAAGGCTAAGATGGAGTTATCTACCTCGAACGAGACCGATGTGAACCTGCCGTTTCTAACGGCTGACGCCAACGGGCCCAAGCACATGAACCTCAAAGTGACCCGCGCTAAGCTAGAAGCACTGGTAGGCGATCTTTTGGATAAACTTGAAACGCCGTGCCAGGCCGCCTTGAAAGATGCGAATTTGACGCCCAATGACATCAACGAGGTCATTGTCGTCGGTGGTATGACGCGCATGCCGGCAGTGCAAGATCGGGTGAGGAAAATTTTTGGTAAGGAACCCAATCGAAGCGTCAATCCGGATGAAGTTGTCGCCCTCGGTGCGGCAATTCAAGGGGCGGTCCTGCAAGGGGATATTAATGACGTGCTGCTGTTGGATGTCACGCCGTTATCTTTAGGGATCGAGACGCTCGGCGGGGTTATGACGAAGTTAATCGAGAAAAATACCACGATACCGACCCAAAAGAGTCAGGTTTTTTCGACGGCAGAAGACAATCAGCCGGCCGTATCGGTGCATGTATTGCAAGGCGAACGTGAGATGGCGACCGACAACAAAACCCTGGGACGTTTTGAACTGGTCGGCATTCAACCGGCCCCGCGTGGCGTGCCGCAGATTGAAGTGAAATTCGACATCGATGCCAATGGTATCGTCGAGGTTTCAGCCAAAGACATGGCCAGCGGTCAGGCGCAATCAATCCAGATTACAGCGTCTTCAGGATTGACACAAACGGAAGTCGAAAAACTGGTCAAAGATGCCGAGCGGAATGCAGAAGCAGATCGGCTTAAAAGAGAATTGATTGATGCGCGCAATGTTGCCGACGGCCTGATCTACAGCGTTGAAAAAACAATGGGTGAGATGCAAGCCCAGTTGAACCCCTCAACCAAATCCGAAGTAGAGCAGGTGATTGGTCAGCTCAGACAGGCTTTGCAAGGCGAGGATGTGAAAGCCATCAAAAATCTGACCGAGACGCTAACCCAGGCTGCACACGCTCTGAGCGCCTCGATGCAACAACCGTCTGGCGATCCGAACGCACAGGCGAGGCCTCAGAACGTCCATGGTAGCGGTACGGCGCCATCCGGTTCGGATGACGATGTGGTTGACGCTGAGTATCAGGAAGTCGCCTAGACCCGTTGAAGAGCATTAGCAAAAGGCAGACAGCGGAAGCTGTCTGCCTTTTTTATTGCCGCTGTCATAAATATATTCCGATAACGCCAAGGCCTGAGAGGCACCCTATCGGAATGTTATTTTGACAACCACGATAATGGTTGACAAAAGGATATTTTATAGGTAATTATATATAATTAAATATATGAAAGAGGTTATCTGTTTTATATCACCCGGTGTGCTTAGCTCCGGGTTAAAACGACAACTTCAGGCCCAAACAAACGATTCCGGACGCCGCTTCAGCGAGGATTTTTTGGGCTGGAGGAGGTGCTTTGATGCTGGTCGGCATTGACAGTTTGCATAAACTTTTCTCACAGAACCCCGGCAAGCAAAAGATTGAAGTTGCGGCTACCTGCCAGGACTGCGGTTGTGACCTGAAACTCGAAATCCATGCCACATCCGGAGGTTTCGGTATTCAAAATGGCGCTTTGTTCGAGCCGCGACCCGATGTTTTTTGCACCAAGTGCGCCGCCTGCTACCAAGCGAAGCCGCACATTGCCGATCTCAACGAAGCCGCGCTGATACGACGTATCGTTTGAGGCCGTGTGGACACCATTGCTATCAAAAAATGAAGTGAAAGCCTGATATATGGCTCGAGTCAACATCGACAACGGGGGGCGCCGTTTAGGCGATGACCGGCGGAAGTATGTCTATACCCTCCATATCCCTGAACGCCGGACAGGTGCGGAGCGTCGCTCCGGGCCGGATCGACGCAACTCTCCGCGGACGCCTTAATCCCAGCCGACAATTTAATCCCAAGACAGATGACATCAATCCTTGCAGCCTTTACCGGTTGGTGTGAAAATGCGGTCAAGTTCGTCCAAAGACAAGTTGGCGACGGGAATCGGCTCGGCGTAAAAGGCCGTTGCCGGAAAGAAGCGGCTCATGAGGCCAATGAAATGGTTGTAGTCGTTGAATGATGCTTTGTCGTAGGCTTGCAGTCGGCGTACCTGTTTGCCCGAAAGCCGGAAGTAGATAAACTGGTCGGCCTCTTCCAAAAAACCCATATAGCCGGTTTGGTAGGCAATTAATCCCAAGATTTTCATCGTTACTGAAAGATCAGATACGCGTCTTGGTCCCGGGCGATGACGTGACCAATGATGGCGGCATCGACGCCCGCTTTTTGCAGCGCTGCAATCAGATCCTGACCCCGGGATTCCGGAAGGGCCGCCAACAGCCCCCCGCTGGTCTGGGGATCGAATACAATTTCTTCGTGCCAATCCGGGAGTCGCGCGTCAAACCGTACCTTGTCCGCGACCATGCGGCGATTGAACTGGTTGACCCCGGTACGCATTCCTTTACGGTACATGGCCAGCGCCTCTTGCATGATTGGGATGTGGTCCAGATTGATCCGGAGTGAGACTTCAGAGCCGCGGGCCATTTCAAAACTGTGGCCTGCCAGGCCGAATCCGGTGACATCCGTGGCAGCATGGATCTCAACTCGGGCCATCACTTCCGCTGCCGTTTTATTCAAGGCCACCAAAATATCAAGGCATTGTGCCAGTGCTTCGGGCGATACCCACTTTTTCAAATTGGCATTGAAAATAACACCGCTGCCGATCGGTTTGGTCAGGACCAGGACATCCCCTGCCCGGGCGCCGGTGTTGGTCCAGAACCGTTCAGGGTGAACGATCCCTGTGACCGCCAGCCCGAATTTGGGTTCGTCGTCTTCAATGGAATGACCACCGGCCAGGACGGCGCCGGCTTCGGTTATTTTTTCCAGGGCCCCGGCTACGATTTGGTGCAGTATCTCCGGCGGTAGCTTTTTAGAAGGGAAACAGACAAGGTTCAGACAGGTCAGGGGCCGTCCCCCCATGGCATACACATCGCTGAGCGCATTGGCGGCCGCAATCTGTCCAAAAATGCGCGGATCATCTACCGGGGGCGTGATATAATCGGCCGTGGTAATCAGGGCCAAGTCGTCTGTCAGGCGATAGATTCCCGCATCATCGCTGGTGTCGTATCCCACCAGGAGGTTAGGGTTCTGGTTACGGGGCAACCCCGCCAACATTTCACCGAGCCCGACCGGGTCGATTTTAGCCGCTCAACCGCAGGTCTTTGAAAGGCTTGTTAGGCTAGGTTTTTGAAAAGGGTTCCACTTGCTCATACAACGTATCCTTTTTGTTGATAAATTCGGTTTTCCAGTTGCAGTTTGTTTTCTTTGGTCCCCTAGCTGCGCACTGAAAATCAAGCGCTTAGTGGCGCCTTGCGTTAAGGCGTGGACTTATGTTTGCTATGGCCAATCACCGTGCCAATCGTGTTAAAGGTTTGTTTAAGACGGGTTTTGAGTTTGGTTTCCCGCTGATCGAGAAATGCAAGGTCGGCTCTTTCCAGCAACTGCGGCCGCCGGTGAAGGATCAGGCCTGATGCCGTTTGCGCGGTTAATCCGGCCCGGTCGGCACAATGGGCCCAATGAGACGGGGAACCGCGCTTATAATCTTTGCTTAGCACCCGGCAGCAGGTGGCGCCGAACTGCGTTTTAAAAAAAGTGTGGAGCTGCTTGGCGGCGGCGCGCACGTTTTTATTATTGTTAAAACCGGTTTGGTCACGGCCTAAAAAGAGGCCCAAGGCCATGACGGCGCCGGTCAAGGATCCACAGGCGCACCCGCTTCCGCCCACCCCTTCTGGAAAGCCGGAACTTAGGCGGATTGCCATGGTGGGTGATAACCCCCCTTTTAAAACTTGATTCAACACCGAGAAGACCGCTTCGGCGCACCACAGTTGCCGGGAGGCAAAAAGCTTGGTGGTCCGTTGGCCAATCCGGAAGGACAGTTCCTGGATTTCCTGTTCCAGGCGATCTGATAAGTGGGTTGTTTGGCTTTTTGACATGCGGGTTTCTATTTTACGGCTTCTATGGGGTAACCGGCGCCTTTCCACGCAAAAACACCACCCGAATGGCGATAGACATTCTGATAGCCGAGCTTTTTAGCCCACGCGGCACCATTATGGCTGCGGGTACATTTAACAAAGCCACAATAAATGACGATCGTTCGCGCTTTGTCGGTTCCGAGAAAGGCTTCAAAATCGGCCTGTGTCTTGCCGTCGGTTTCCTTGGTATCCCAGTCCGCCATATCGGGGATGGGAAACAGAAACTGTTGGGCCCCGGGAATATGTGCTTTTTTATAACTGGCATCATACGGCATGGTGTCGACAACCAGCATGTCCTTTCCGGCATCGATCCATTGCTTCAGATCTTCGGTTGTTACAACGTCGTAGCCGCCGCGCTGAACTTCGCGCACCAGTTTGACGGCACCGGCTTCCTTTTCCAATTCTTTTTCAAATTTGTTTTGCCATGCCAAAGCCGGGGTGTTCAAGCTCAGAGCTAAAAGTCCGAACAAGGCCAAGGTCACAGACGTTTTGATCAAGCGGTTCATTCATATCTCCTTGTGGGTTTGTGTTAAATCAGATGGATCCAGCGTACCGGTTTGATGCTCCGATGGTAACGCCACCCGTAAAGGTAAACGATGCCGGCCATGATAAAGAGATCCCGGTAAAGGGCTGTCCGCAGGCCATGGAACGCAATCGCTTCCGGATCTTCAGGCCCGAAGCACCCGCAGTCCACATCGAGTCCCAGCAGGATGCCATAGGCCAGAAGCGCCATAAATCCAGCCAACAAACCGGCGATAAGGGTCAAGCTGCCGGTCACGTTGCACAAAAGTCCGATACCTGCGATCAGTTCGAGGATCGGCAACCCGACGGCCACCGCCATGACCCATGTTTCGGGAATCAAACCAAAGGCGTCGATGACCACGGCGAAACCACGGGGATCAAATATCTTTGTTAAACCGGACCACAGAAATAGGCTTGCGATAACGATACGCACCACGCGAGAAAGCCAAGTCGCTAGCAGCAACCGCCGGACGAGTTCAGTGCGCTCGTTAACGGCAAGCGTTTGGCTTGAACTGGCAGAATAATTTTCCATGGTGATGGGCGTGGTTTTGTGCAACCTTTCTTTTTAGTTAGTGTCCATCCACAAATGGCTCTTTTACGCGATTTCTGCGTTGGACGCCATGATTTGAATCCTCGCAATAGCCTGCTATGCCTCCGGTTCTAATCCGTCGTCCGCCTTGCCTGTTGCGAGCCTGTCGAGGGGGAACTCACGCAAAATCCCTCATCCGTGGATGGACACTCGTTAGCAGATACTTTACTGCAATGACCGGCGGTGTGTAAAATATATAATTTCAATAGATAGTTATCGGGCTATAGAGAAAGTAAATGCGTGCAGGCGGGATCGGTCGATGAGATCGCCGGCTATTTGGAGGCGCTAAATTCGGGAGTGCAACATGGGTCCGAAGGTAAGCTTTTGCGCGAATTATGCAAAAATAACATTTAAAGAGGGACACGGTCTCGGATGATACGGTGGGGGATGGAACGCACCAGGCGGAACTAAAGTTCTTCAATCATCGATGCGATCATTTTTTTTTGTTGCTCGGTCAGGTTTTTAAACTTGACACCGACGCCATTGGATGTACAGCGGATTATTTCGGCGGCAATTTTCTGAGGCTTCTGCGAATCTTCGGTGGTAAAGGAAAGCAGCAATTCCTGACCGATACCCAAAAGATCACTTGTGTCGATAAACGCCCCGCCGGTACTGATATCTTCGATATAGTTGCTACTGACATCGAATCGCCGCTGGTCGGGAAGGTATTTGGCGTAAGATACGGTTATCTTGCAGGACTTGCGAGGCTGTTGGCGCTCGCCTTTGGTGCGCAGATTTTCAAGTTTTTCAAGGAGGCGCTCCTGCTGGTCGGCCGGCCGGTCGATGATTAATTTGTTAAGGGTTGCGGTGATGTTTTCCTTGATCAGCTGGTCCAGCAGGGCGCGCTGCTGTTCAAGAGAGAGTTCGTTTACCAGTTCAAGCAGACGAACGGTCGTGTTGTTTTTGACGGATTTTTTTTCCTGGGTGGCCATAAACTTGTCGACAACGCAAATGTATGGATTATTAAATTATTGCAGTATTATAGCGCATCGACCACTGAAAATGCAAGCTAAAAATCGCGTCGTGCAAATTGGAATCACACGGATTCTCAGGCGCACCCTCAGGTGGCCCCCCGGCTGGCAGGTTGGGTCCCATCGATCGGCGAAGAATGCGAACAGTTGAGGTCCACCGGCGGTTCGGCCCTTTTTTGTAACCGAGTACGCAGGCGCTGCTTCAGCGGTTTAACAGACAAAATCAGCAATATGATGGTAGCCGCCAAGGCCGCCCAAGGCGGAATTACCTCCGCCGCCTGCCCGACGAGCGCTTGGGCTGATACATCGAAGGCTTGGTAGATATGGTCGACCAACAAGCCGAAGGAAATCGTACACAGGGCGATGGTCGTCAAGTAGATTGCGGTCGCGCGTTTCCCTAAAACGCCGACCAAGACGGTTAGAGAGGCAATATTGGTTGCCGGTCCGGCCAACAGGAATACCAGCGCCGCACCCGGGCTGACGCCGTTTAATATCAGCGCGGCAGCAATGGGTGTGGAGGCGGTGGCGCAGATATAAATGGGGATGCCCACAACGAGCATTAAAAGCATGGCCGACAATCCGCCCCCCAGATAGGTCTCCAAAAATTGCGGGGGTACGAGCGCGCTAATCAAACCAGCCAATAGAATGCCGGTAAAAAACCACCCCACGATATCACTCCAGACATCACCGAATGCAAATTTCAGCCCGGCGATTAATTTTTCAGCCAACGTGTGGTGGTTGCGATGGTCGGCAGGGGAGCAGTCAATACCGCTGCAACAGCCATCTACTGGACAGGTCAAATCCGGGGTGGCCTGATGCTCCGTATCATCAGGGGCAACCAAATTTTCAGTGATTCCGGCCACCGCGGCCATGAAAAAAGCGGCAACCGGTCGGACGATGGTCATGATCGGATCCAGCAGTGCATAGGTGATGGCAAGTGAGTCGACCCCCGATTCCGGCGTCGATATTAAAAAAGCGGTGGTCGCGCCGTTATTGGCGCCTTGCTTTTTTAGGGCGATGGCAGCCGGTAGGACGCCACAGGAGCACAGGGGCAGAGGAATGCCGATCAGGGCAGCCTTCAAGACCGAGCGATAACGGCCGTGTCCCAAATGCCTTGCAACAGCGTAAGGGCTTAGAAAAACACGCATTAGGCCGCTAACCAAAAGGCCGAACAGAATGTAGATCGACGCGTCCAGAAGCAGTCGCCAGGCTTCGACCAGAGCATTAACAAGTAATTGCATTCGTAAAAGTGTTCCTTGGGGATAACCGATTCGGTCCGGAGGGACGCGGTTGCATCATATGAAATCGAAAAATGATTTCATTCGCGTATGTGTTCCAGACCGATCTCGAGTAAATCAGATACATGCTCGTCATCCAAAGTATAGTAGAGAATCTTACCCGCCCGGCGCTTTCTGACCAACGCCATATCTTTTAGCCGTCGCAGTTGATGAGAGACAGCCGATTCACTGAGGCCGATAAAAGCGGCCAAGTCGCACACGCACATTTCGCCGCTTTTAAGCGCCATGACGATCTTAAGCCGGGTTGGATTTCCGAGTAAATTGTAAATGAGCGCCAGGTGTTCAATCTCGTCGTCCGGAGGGGCCTCGGACAGGGCCTTGGCAATGCGATTCATATGCACAACCCGTATTTGGCAACGATCAATGTCAACCTTGGCGTGTCGTGGCGCTATCATCGATCCTCCTTAATATTCAAACATATGAACATATGTTCATATATCAACTAAAAAACACAGCGTCAACTAAAAAAGCCCGATAGAACGGGCTTTTTAGATAGCTTCTATATCGTTTCTGGCATAGGAGATGGCTAACTGATTTTTTCCTTCAATTTTTCGATCTCTTTTTTGGCCTTATTCAACTCTTCGGTGGTCAGGATCAGGCGATTGGCCAGGTTTAACTTTTCGATTTCTTCATGCGCACGGAACAATTCATCGGTTGTTTCTTTCAACCGATGGGCCAGGATTTCGGCAAAACCCCGGAAGATAATGTATCGAAAATCAAAGCGCGGGTCATCGATTTGTTTATCCAAAAGCTTGATGTCGGTGGCCAGACAGATGGTCTCATCGATGGCATAGACCGACGCCGAGCGAACCGAGCCGTCGATGACACCCATTTCACCGAAAATATCACCGATCCGCTGCATGACAACCAGTTCTTTACCGCTTTTAAGGACCCTTACCTTGCCGGAGACCAGATAGAACAGCCAGGTATTGTGCGTCCCTTCCGTGAGAATCAATTCACCGGGTTGGAATCTCCAAATTTTAGCCAGGCGCAAAAGCTCTTGCAGATCTTTTTCCTCGAAAGATTCCAGCACGGGGATTTGTCTGAGCTTTTGGATGATATCAGCGTTTTCTTTTAAATAATCAGCATCGACTTTCATCATAGACCTCATTCAACCAGGGTTCATAAAAGGCGACGGAGATTTCCGCCGAAGAGCGACAGTGTCGTGTTATATAAAATCCATCCCAATTTTAGTCTTCTTTGAGTTCCGGGATATCGGCGTAGTATGCCAACACTTCGGGATTACCAAGGGCATCCTTGTTCAACACCGGTTGACCCTGGACAACCTTTTTAACGGCCAGTTCGACCTTTTTCATATTGAGGGTATAAGGCACATCAGGCACAGCGATTATTTTAGCGGGGACGTGGCGCGGTGAAGCGTTGGTGCGAATCGTGGCCTTGATCTTGTTTTTTATCGCGTCGGTCAGCTCAACGCCGTCAGCCATTTTGACAAACAGGACAACGCGTACATCATTATGCCAATTTTGACCGATGACGACACTGTCGGCGATTTCCTCGAGCTGTTCGACCTGGCGATAGATTTCAGCGGTGCCTATCCGTACGCCACCCGGGTTCAGAGTGGCGTCGGAACGGCCATACATGACAACACCACCCCGTTCCGTGACCACGATGTAGTCGCCATGGCGCCAGATACCGGGATAGACATCGAAATAGGCTGAATGGTATTTCTGAAAATCGGGATCGTCCCAGAAGTAGATGGGCATGGAGGGAAACGGTGCCGTGCAGACCAGTTCACCCTGCTCACCAACAACGGGCTGGGCCTGGTCGTCAAAGGCTTCCACTTTCATTGCCAGGCCGCGACATTGCAGCTCACCGGCATAGACCGGACCCATGGGGTTACCCAGCGCAAAACAGCCATTCAAGTCAGTACCTCCCGAAATCGAGGCCAGTTGCAGATCTTTTTTAATATTATCATAAATAAATTCAAAGTTTTCGATCGAAAGCGGAGAACCGGTGGACAGCAGCGTGCGCAAGGCGGAAAGGTCGTATTCCTTGGCGGGCTTGACACCGGCATTTTGAAGGGCGGCCACGTAACCGGCACTGGTGCCGAAGATGGAGATTTTTTCGTCCTGGGCCAATTCCCACAAATTACCGGGGTGGGGGAAAAATGGATTCCCGTCAAATAAAACCAGGGTGGCACCGAGGGCCAAGGAACTCGTCAACCAATTCCACATCATCCAGCCGCAGGTTGTAAAATAAAAAATCGTATCGTCGCGTTTCAAGTCCGTATGCAGCATCAGTTCTTTAAGATGATGAATCAGAATACCACCCGCACTCTGCACCATGCATTTCGGGAGTCCGGTCGTGCCGGAAGAATACATGATGTAAAGCGGATGGTTGAAGGGCAATTGCTCAAACTTAATTTTAAGACCGCTTTGGTTCGTTTTAAAATTATCATACAAAACAGCATTGGGGATGCGGCTGAGGTCAGGGTCCGGGTCGGTATAGGGCACGACGACCAATTTTTCAATGGAGGGTAACTGTTTGAGAATGTCTGCAATACGCTCCAGCGAATCAATTTTTTTACCTTTGAAAAAATATCCATTGGCTGTAAATAATATCTTTGGTTTTATTTGGCCGAACCGGTCCAAGACACCCTTGATGCCGAAGTCGGGCGAACAGGAAGACCAGGTGGCTCCCAGGCTGGTGGCCGCCAGCATGGCCATTATGGCTTGCGGCATGTTGGGCATGAAGCCGACAACACGGTCGCCGGATTGGACCCCGGCATCTCGCAATGCGTGGGCCAAGCGGGCCACTTCGTCATATAATTCCGCATAGGTAATTTTGACTGTGGGCTGGGCTTCACCTTTAAAAATCAAGGCAAGTTGGTCGTCCCGGTAGCGAAGCAAATTTTCTGCGAAGTTAAGCCGGGCGCCGTTAAACCATTGGGCGCCAGGCATTTTATGCAAATTGTCGATCACCTGGTCGTACGGTTGGGAGGCGCTAATGCCGGTAAATTCCCAGAGGGTGGCCCAAAAATCAGTGATATTATCTATGGACCATTGGTAAAGGGCATTGTAATCTTGAAAATCCTGACCAAAGCGTTCGTTGATTGCCTGCATGAAACGGTACAGGTTGGAAGCTTTAATCCTTGCTTCGGACGGCTGCCACAATAATTTGGCCATAGTAAACCCCTTATGTCGTAAGATTAATATCCAATCGCCCCATGGCTAAATGCAATGGTTGTTGGTTGCACGGCTAATTTAGTATCAAAGATCGAGGGCATGAATCAATATTTTTATAGTTAATGCCCATCCATAATTGGTCTTTTTGCGAGACAAAGGCCAAAAACCTTACTTATTCAGCACCTGGTTTGCCTCTGCCAGAAAAGGGTTGCATATGCATTTGAGGTTGCGGTAAGACAAACGAAATTTTCCCTATTTTAAAGGTAGGAATTGGCGTCATTATGCACTATGAAGGAAACATCATCAGGCCTCCCAGCGAAGCCAACAGCATCCTGTTGCAGATCACCGTCGGGTGCTCGCGTAACAAATGTACTTTTTGCGGCACGTACCGGGGGGAACGCTTTAAGATAAAACCGGACGAGATTATCATGGCGGATATCGCTTTTGCCGCTCAATACTGCCAGCGGCAGCGGCGGGTCTTTTTGTGCGACGGCGATGCACTGATAATTCCCCACAAACGTCTGATGCGGATTCTGACCGCGATTAAGAAGCAACTTCCCTGGGTTACGCGAGTCGGCCTGTATGCCAATGCCAAGAGCCTGAAAATGAAAACACCGGCCCAATTGGCGGAATTGCACGCGCACGGGGTCGGGATTGCCTACATGGGCCTGGAAACCGGTGACGATGTCACCTTGCGTGCAATCAACAAAGGCACACACGCCGCCGATTCAATCGCCATGGGGCAAAAAGCCCGGCAAGCGGGTATGAAACTTTCCATTACCGTTTTGCTGGGGATTGCCGGGAGGCAACGCTCCGATGTTCACGCCCGTGAAACCGGGAGGGTGCTTTCGGCCATCGACCCGGAGTATGTTGGAGCGCTCAGCCTGATTTTAATTCCAGGAACACCCTTATATAAAGACTACGAGGCTGGACGGTTCGAACTGTTGGAGCCGATTGAAATGCTGCAAGAACTCAGGACCATGTTTGCCAACACGCATCTATCCAGGGGCCAGTTTCATGCCAACCACGCCTCCAATTATCTGCCCATCAGAGCCCGATTGCCCCGCGACCGAGCGGCAACCTTACAGCTGATCGACGAGGCTCTGGCAGGCAAGGTGGCGTTGAAACCCGAACACCTAAGAGCCCTTTAGCCATAAGAGCAAATCGTAACACCGCTATTTGCGGTATCGATTGACACCTTTAACGATTACAAATAAAAGGAGAGCTATCATTATGAGCAGCGGATCGAAACAAACCCCATCGCCGATCGATACCCTGTGCGTCAATACAATCCGAACTCTGGCCATGGATGCGGTTCAGAAAGCCAATTCCGGTCATCCTGGCGCTCCCATGGGTCTTGCGGCGGCGGGTTATGTGCTTTGGACCCGCATCATGAAACACAATCCCAAAAACCCGGATTGGACGAACCGGGATCGTTTTGTCCTTTCTGCCGGCCATGCATCGATGCTCATCTACAGCTTGTTGTACCTTTGTGGGTATGAGGTCACTTTGGAAGATCTAAAAAACTTTCGCCAATGGCAAAGCAAAACACCGGGACACCCGGAATACAGGCACACGCCCGGGGTCGAGACCACTACCGGTCCGCTGGGACAGGGGTTTGCCAATGCGGTCGGAATGGCGATGGCGGAGCGTCACCTGGCGGCTCGTTATAACCGGTCGGGCAATGAGGTCGTGGATCATTACACTTACATGATGTGTGGTGATGGGGATCTGATGGAAGGGGTGTCGGCCGAAGCGGCGTCTTTGGCCGGGCATCTCGGTCTAAACCGGCTGATTTGCATCTACGATGACAACAAAATTTCGATCGAGGGAAGCACCGCCATTGCGTTTAGCGAAGATGTTGCCATGCGGTTTAAAGCCTATAACTGGCACGTATTGACCGTTGCGGATGGCAACGATCTGGAAGCGATCGCACAAGCCCTCGCGGCAGCCCAAGACGAAACGACCAAGCCGTCCCTGATCATGCTGCGGACCCATATCGCCTACGGTAGTCCCAACAAACAGGATTCAGCCGATGCGCATGGTGCGCCTCTGGGAGAAAAGGAAATTGACCTGACCAAAGAAAACCTTGGGTGGCCAGAGAAGGAGGCGTTTCACGTTCCCCAGGAAGCCCAGGAACAGTTTCGCGCCTGCCTTCAAAAAGGCGAGGCAGCGGAAGCGGCCTGGAAGACCAAAGTCAAGGCCTACACCAAAGCCTTTCCCGAGTTGGCCGATCAGTGGGTGAACGCTTTGAGCGGCTATATGTCCCGCACATGGGATGCCGGCATACCGGTCTTTACGACGGATGACGCACCCATCGCCACCCGGGCGGCTTCGGGTAAAGTGTTAAACGCCATTGCGGGTGAGATTTCCACCTTGATGGGTGGATCGGCCGACCTGGCGCCATCCAACAAAACCTATCTCACGGGGTTCACCGAGTTCCAGCGCGACGATTACGGTGGCCGTAATATTCGTTTTGGTGTTCGCGAACATGCCATGGGTGCCATTATGTCAGGCCTGTTTCTGCACGGCGGGATTCGACCTTATGGCGGGACCTTCCTGGTCTTTGCCGATTATATGCGTCCGGCGATTCGGGTGGCGGCCCTGATGAATTTGCCGCTCATCTATGTCTTCACCCATGACAGCATTGCGGTGGGCGAGGACGGCCCCACGCACCAGCCGGTCGAGCATCTGGCAGCTCTGCGTGGAATTCCGAACCTGTGTGTCGTGCGCCCAGCCGATGCCAACGAAACGGCCGATGCCTGGCGCCAGGCCATTAAGACTTCCGGCTTTCCGGTGGCCTTGATCTTAAGCCGACAAAAGTTGCCTGTCCTGGAGGCCGCCAAAACCAAGGGCCAGCTAATCAATGGCGCTTATGTCCTGGAAGACTGCGAGGGCCTCCCGGATGTGATCCTCATCGCAACCGGGTCCGAGGTGCATATTGCCTTGGAAGCACAAAATACGTTGTCCCAAAAGGGGATTACTGCCCGCGTGGTAAGTATGCCAAGTTGGGAATTGTTTGCACAGACATCGCAGGATTACCAGGATTCGGTCCTGCCACCGGCCGTAACAGCCCGGGTTGCCATTGAGGCTGGGATTCCCGACGGGTGGGAGCGTTATGTGGGCCGCAACGGCACCGTAATCGGCATGACCACTTTCGGTGCGTCTGCTCCGGGGGCAACTTTGATGGCGAATTTCGGCTTTACCGCTGAAAACGTCGTTCAAAAGGTGATGGCCCTTGTTTCCAAATAAAAGCTTTTAACGATGGTAGGTAACGCGACGGCGTCGCTCCCCAGTGAAGGGTGGCACCACGCTTTCGCTAAAAGGGGTTTTAACTCCCATGGATAGAGACGCATAAGAAAAGATAAGATCGTATGCGGATTTTATCTCAGGAGGACCGTGATGGATCTAAAAATATTGATGACAACCTTTGGAATGGTGTTCCTGGCGGAATTAGGGGATAAAACCCAGTTAGCCACATTCTGCCTTTCAGCAGATTGTGACCCTAAATTTTCTGTTTTTCTTGGTTCTGCCCTGGCGCTGGTTCTGAGCGCCTTCCTTGCCGTGGTCGGGGGAACATTTTTCAGCAAGTTTTTGCCCCCCCTCTATATCAAACTTGGCGCGGGCCTGTTTTTTGTTGCTGCCGGTGTGTGGATGCTTATTGCCGCTTGGCGCGGGCTATCGAGTTAGTGTCCATTTTGTTCGGAAAGGTTTTATTGCGTTATCAAAACCCGGTGCTTGGCACCGGGATAACACGGAAACTTGAGGCCACTGCCGTGTCCTTTTATTTCTCCCACTTTGCGGGTGGTCGTTTACTCGAGCAGGGCCAATATTTTTTTAGACGTGTATTCACCGACATCGGCAAGGGCATCCATCGGTAAAAACACATTGGCGTTGTTAGAGAAAAGGCATGTGACCGACGCCGAAAAATCCTCGTCGGCCTCGTAAAAAATATAACCCAAGGCAATTTTAGGGAGCGGATAGACCACCCAGGCAAAATCACCGGCGCCTAAGGTCGTTGCATCTGACCCCTTAAATTCTTGGCTGATTCGATCCTGGGCGGCTTTAAGCGCGCTTACGTGCGGAATCAGGATCTGTTCGGTGTGGGACACAAAGGCTCCGGCATACGGCATGCTGTTGGGAAAATCCTTGTAGGCCTTGAATGGTTCGAGGAGACAGGGGGCCGGGTCGGCTTGTAAGGCGTAAAGAGACAACAGGATACCGATGACGCCCGTCTGGAATACGTCATCCAAACGAATTGCCTGTGGTTCGATTTGACAGACGCCGCCGAAGGCTTCAAACATGAAGTGTTCTTCGGATTGAGAAGCACCCATCCGGTCCGCCAGATCGCGCGGTAGATTGGCATATAATTTGGCAAGGTTGGCCGCGACGATCCTTTTATAATTGTCTTCCATTGTTTACCTCCTGAAAGCAATTAGCATTCGTTAACAAACCTCTGTTTGTTTTTCAACCTCCCATCATAGAGACGGCTTCCTATGTTTGATGTTACAGGGTCTTTGTGATAACTAGAATAAAATAAAATCGTTACACGATGTAATTGTATTGAGAAAACCATTATGGTCGAGTTTTTTAATGTCATGGACCTGGATGAGGTTCTTGCCTACAGGTCAAAATTTCCAATGGTGGCAACGGAAACCGTTGAACTGCGCGGCAGTGTTGGCCGTGTCTTAGCTGAGGATATTATAGCGGATACTGACTTGCCGGGTTTCACGCGCGCCACCATGGATGGCTACGCGGTGTGCGGTAAGTCGACGTTTGGTGCTTCCGATGCAAATCCGGCTTATCTGATCGTCAAAGGGACGGTCCCCATGGGGGCCCGCCCTGATTTCATGATCCAGCCAGGAGAGGCCGCTCGTATTCCGACCGGCGGCATGCTGCCGGCGGGTGCCGACAGCGTCGTGATGATCGAACACACCGAGGCGATTGACCCCCAAACCATTGAAGTCTACCGGAGCGTGGCCCCGGGCCAACATGTCGTGGCCCAAGGCGAAGATTATCAAGCGCATGCCACGCTTCTGACCGGTGGCATTAGAATAAGACCCCAGGAGAGTGGCCTGCTGGCTGCTTTTGGGATTGGGGCGGTACCTGTCTATAAGCGTCCAGTGATCGGAATTATTTCTACGGGAGATGAGGTGGTGCCGGTGGACACGACACCCACCATCGGTCAGATACGGGATATCAACACCTACACCCTTGCAGGTCAGGTTGAAAGCCTGGGCGGGATGGCGAAGCAATATGGCATTGTCAAAGATGATTATGACACGCTGCTTAAAACGTGTGAGCGAGCGATCCAAGAGACGGATATGGTCCTGATATCGGGTGGTAGCTCGGTCGGCTCCCGCGATTTCACGATCGATGTGTTGTCGGCGCTGCCCGATACCGAAATTCTGACCCATGGTATTTCAATCAGTCCGGGCAAGCCAACCATTTTAGCGCAAGTCGGGTCCAAGGCTTTCTGGGGATTGCCAGGGCATGTTGTTTCCGCCATGGTTGTATTGGCCGTCGTTGTTGGACCGTTCATTACTCAAATTGGCGGTTTGGTCCCGGAACTGCAGCGCGCACCTGAATATCCGGCCGTGTTACGCCGCAGCCTTGCATCAGTACAGGGGCGCGTCGATTATGTGCGCGTGCGCCTGGTTTTTGAGGAGGGCGTGACCTGGGCAGAACCGATCCTGGGTAAATCGGGCCTGATCAATACCATGGTCAAAGCCGAGGGCTTGATCAAGATCGAAAAAGATTGGGAGGGCCTTGATAAGGGAACGGATGTCAAGGTGACGTTTTTGTAGAATAGCTTCCTTCGCCGGTCAGCATGTTATTTTGAAAATCATCATAAGCGCTAAAACCGCAACTGTGGTTTTTAAAGGAGTTCTCAAGAAAGATGAAGCGGAATATTTACCTGTCCAAAAAATCACTGACCGAAGCACGTCGGATTTTGTTCGAAAGCTTTCAATGGTCTGATCACCGGGACCAGGAAACCGTCGCTGTGCCGGATGCAGTGGGTCGTGTTTTGGCGGAAGCGGTTTTCGCGCGGTTTTCGTCTCCCCATTTTCATGCGGCGGCGATGGATGGCATTGCGCTTAAAGCCGAGACCACCTTTGGTGTTTCGGAAGCCAACCCCAAGACGTTTACCATCGATCAAGACGCATTCTATGTAAACACCGGTCACGTCATGCCGGCCGGCGCCGATGCGGTCATCATGATCGAAAACGTCAATGTCCTGGACCAAAAGCAGGTTCAAATCGAAGCGCCGGCCTTTCCCTGGCAATATGTACGGAAGGTAGGCGAAGATATCGTCGCCACGGAACTGCTGTTTCCCAGAAACCACGTGGTTACGCCTTACTGTGTTGGAGCGCTTCTCTCGGGGGGTCTTTTCGAGGTGGCGGTTCGCAAAAAGCCGCGTCTGCTTATCATTCCCACCGGTTCGGAACTGGTTGACTGGCGCGATACGAACCGGGAAGATTTAAAACCGGGCCAAGTCATTGAAACCAATTCATTTGTTTTGGGAAAGTTGGTGGAGGCTTCCGGGGGAACCTTCGAACGGCACGCCAAGGTTGAAGACGATGTCGCTGCGATCGCACAAGCAGTGGAAGGCGCTGTTAAAGATACTTTCGATATGGTTCTGATCGTGGGAGGATCGTCGGCCGGGTCACAGGATTATTCACGCCATGTGATTGACCAGCTAGGCGATGTGCTCGTGCATGGCGTCACGATCATGCCCGGCAAGCCGGTGGTAATCGGCAGGGTGCATGGCAAACCGGTTTTCGGCATTCCAGGTTATCCGGTTTCAGCAATCATTGCTTTTGAGCAGTTTGTGGCTGTTGCCATGAGCCGAATGCTGGAACAACCGGAAAGCAAGCGCCCCACGATCGAAGTGCGACCGACCAAAAAGATCGCTTCCAAACTCGGGGTGGAGGAATTCATACGCGTAAAACTCGGCACCGTGGATGAGCGTGTCGTGGCGACAGCTTTGCCTCGCGGCGCCGGTTCGATTACATCTTTTACCGAAGCGGACGGTATCATAAGGATCCCAGCAAATCTTGAAGGGCTCGATGCGCATGAACCGTTACGGGCTGAACTTCTGAAACCGGTCCAGGCCATCGACAACACCATTGTCGTGGTCGGCAGCCATGACAACACCCTCGACCTGCTGGCCGACCAGATCAAAGCCTCATACCCCCACCTGACGCTATCGTCCAGCCATGTTGGCAGCATGGGGGGCCTCATGGCGATCAAAAAAGGCGTCTGCCACCTGGCCGGATCGCACCTTCTAGACACGCACGACGGGTCATACAACCGTTCCTATGTCAAACGCTATTTGCCAGACACCCGGGTCAAGTTAGTAAACCTGGTGCTGCGCGACCAGGGATTGATCGTGGCGCCGGGAAATCCCAAGGAGATAAAGGGGATTGAGGCTCTGGCGCGGGAAGACGTGAGCTTCGTCAATCGGCAGGGCGGCTCTGGCACCCGGATTTTGCTCGACCATAAATTGCAGCAAATGCATCTGGAAAAAACTGCCATCAATGGTTATGACTTGGAGGAGTTCACCCACATGTCGGTCGCGGTAGCAGTACTAAGCGGGACTGCAGACGTTGGCCTGGGCATTTATGCTGCGGCAAAAGCACTCAAGCTGGATTTTATTCCGGTGGTGACGGAGCAATATGACCTGATTGTTCCTGAAATGTATTTTGAGACAGAAAATATTCAGCGGTTGCTTGCAACGATCAATTCGGGTCAATTTAAAAAGCGGGTCGAAGCTTTGGGCGGATATCATACGGATAAAACCGGTGAGATTATCGCCGGTTAACCGTGCCGGCAAAAAGGCAACTGCGATCACGATATGGTTTATTACCGCGTCATCGATCACACGGCTGATTTTGGCCTCCATGTCATGGGCGCTGACCCGGCGGATCTTTTTGTAAAGGCCGGTTTGGCCATGTTTGATGTGTTGACCGATGTCACGGTTTTAAAAGGTTCGGCAACTCAATCGATCCGGGTGGAGGGCGACGGATGGCCCGACCTGATGGTCAACTGGCTGCGGGAATTGTTGTATCTCTGGTCGGGTGAGGAAAAGCTTGTTCACTCGATTCAGGTGGAGGACCTTAAGGCAACCGCTCTTAAAGCGACTGTGAAATTCGATACGTATAGACCTGCGTGCCACCGGATCAATAACGAAATCAAAGCTGTGACCTATCATCAAATCCAGGTTAAGCCAGCAGGCGAGGGCTGGGAGGCCAGGATAATTTTCGATATGTGAAGCGCGACCATGGAACTCAAACAAATCGATGCCTACCGCTGGGAGCTTCCTCAAGAGGGAAACATGCGGGTGCCGGGGAAAATATTTGCCAGTGCCGCGATGCTAACGGGAGGCAAGCAAGCGGAGCCGCTCAAGCAGGTCGCGAACGTGGCCACCTTGCCCGGGATTGTCAAGGCTTCGATGGCCATGCCCGATATGCATTGGGGCTATGGTTTTCCAATTGGGGGCGTTGCGGCTTTTGACTGGGAGGAAGGCGTTATTTCACCCGGGGGGGTTGGTTATGACATCAACTGCGGTGTCCGCTTGGCAACCAGTTCCCTGGTTGAAAAAGACGTCCGGCCGCGATTGGAAGAACTGGTCAATGCCCTGTATCAAGAGATCCCTTGCGGCGTCGGGTCTACCGGACCGCTTAAGCTTTCGGTAAAGGAAGAAAAACGCGTCTTAAATGAAGGCAGTCAATGGGCCGTGCGCCAAGGATTTGGCGAGGCCGCCGATATCGACCACACCGAGGATGGCGGCCGGATGGTCAATGCCGATCCGGAAGTTGTTAGCCCGCGTGCATTGGAGCGGGGCCGCAAACAGCTTGGTACGCTCGGCTCCGGCAATCACTTTCTCGAAGTCGGGGTGGTGGAAGAGATTTATCATCCGGAAGCGGCCCGGGCCCTGGATCTTTTTCAGGGTCAGGTGACCCTGATGCTGCACTCGGGTTCCCGGGGCTTTGGATACCAGGTGTGCGATGACTCACTGGCCCTGATGAACCGAGCGGTTAAAAATATCGGCTTCGATCTGCCGGATCGTCAATTGGCTTGTGCACCGATTCAATCGACATCCGGGACTCGGTATTACAATGCCATGGCCTGCGCGGCCAACTATGCCTGGGCCAATCGTCAGATTTTGTTGCATCGATCCCGGGAGGTTTTTCAGCGCATCTTTGGTATCAGCCCCCGTACCTTAAACATGCAGTTGCTATACGATGTGTGCCACAACATTGCCAAGCAGGAAGAACATTTTGTCGATGGTGAGAAAAGGCTGCTGTGTGTCCACCGCAAAGGGGCAACGCGCGCTTTTGCTCCCGGCCATCCGGCCTTGGGCGAGCGTTATCGCAAGGTCGGACAACCGATCTTGATTCCGGGAGACATGGGAACGGCATCCTATGTGATGGTCGGGACGCAGCAGGCAATGGACGAAACCTTCGGGTCGACGTGCCATGGCGCCGGCCGACAGCTGAGCCGCAAGGCGGCCAAGAAAGCGAGCAAGGGGCGTGCCATTCAGCGGGAACTGGCCGACAAGGGTATTGTGGTACGCTGGACCGGACGTTCGACCTTGGCCGAAGAAATGCCGGATGCATACAAGGACATCTCGCAAGTGGTCGAGGTTGTGCATGGCGCCGGTATTTCAAAGAAGGTGGCGAGGCTCAGACCCATGGGGGTCGTCAAAGGCTAGTTTCCATCCACAAATGGATCTTTTACGTGACTTCGGCGTTGGACGCCAAATTTGATCCTCAAAATAGCGTTGCTATTCCTCCGGTTCAAATCTGACATCCGCCTTGAACTCACGCAAAATCTCTCATTTGTGGATGGAAACTATCGCCAAAGAGCCAGTTCGTTACGTGATATTAAAATAGTTTCACCTTCTTAATATGATAGATGGAAGAGCTGAAGAGATTAATAAGATTTAAGTTCTCTCATTAAGTCCATGAGACAAAAAAGTCTCATCAGCTTAAAAGCTCAACAGCTTATCAGCTAAAACGGCGGAGCCTTTTTCGATTGGAACTATTAAACGTAATTGTTTTGGCAGCGGTTCAAGGATTGACTGAGTTTTTACCGATCAGCAGTTCCGGGCACTTGGTGTTGATGCAGAATTTGCTTGGTATGCACGAACCGGAATTGCTGTTGGATATCTGTCTGCATGTGGGGACCCTGGTTTCGGTCTGGGTTGTCTTCTGGGCTGAGATTCGCAATATTATCGCGACGCTGATCAAACTGCCGGGATTGATCCGTTCAGCTGGTGGGCTGGCGCCGTTGTTGGCTGAAAATGAGACGGTCAGGATTTCGGCGCTGATTGTGGTAGGCAGCGTGCCAACCGCCATTTTAGGCCTTGTTTTTCGCAAGGTTGCCGGGCAGATCTTCGGTGCGGTCTGGATCGTCGGTGCCATGCTCCTGATTACCGGCAGTTTGCTATGGTTTACACGGCGCCTTCAAATTGAAGGACGCCCGGTCAAAACGATGGGAGTCAAAGACGCCCTGACGATTGGCCTGACTCAGGGACTGGCGATATTACCTGGCATCTCCCGCTCCGGATCGACCATTGCAATGGCGCTGTTTTTGGGAATCGACCGCGAAGTGGCCGGACGCTACTCTTTTCTGCTGTCGATCCCCGCCATCATGGGAGCCCTGGTAATCGGCCTGGATCCATCCCTGACGCACACCACGGTTCCGATCGGGGTGCTTTTGGCAGGGATCGCTACAGCGGGTATCGTCGGCTACGCGGCCTTAAAAATATTGTTACGGATGGTCAAAATGGGCCGGCTGTATTATTTTGCACCTTACTGCTGGCTATTGGGCCTGGCGGCATTGATGTGGCACTGGCTATAGAAAGGAGAATTATATGAATCCACAGATGTTCAGACAGTATGATATCCGGGGGATTGCCGGAAAGGATATGATGGCCGAAGAGGTGATTTTGATCGGTCAGGGAATCGGTACCTATTTAAGGCAGCAGGGTAAGCGCAGTATTTCCGTGGGACGCGATTGCCGTGAGACGTCTGACCTGTATTCGGAAAAGGTGATTCAGGGCCTGCGGGCCGCCGGGTGTGACATCGTCGACATCGGTGTCTGCTCAACGCCGGTTTCCTATTTTTCCATCCGCCATTTGCCAACCGAAGGCAGTGTTATGGTTACCGCTAGCCACAATCCACCTGAGTACAATGGATTCAAAATCTGCAGTGGACATGATTCGGTCTATGGTGAGCAGATCCAGCAGATTTTAAGGATTATCGAGAAACAACAATTCGAGACGGGCCAAGGTGAACTCAAGACCTATGATATTCTCACGCCCTATATGGAGTATATTGTCAACAACATTGATATAAAGGTTCCGCTCAAGGTGGGTATCGATGCCGGAAACGGGACAGCCGGTGTGACAGCGGTACCGATTATCGAGCGCTTGGGATGTGAGGTGTCGTGCTTGTACTGCGATATGGATGGTCGTTTCCCCAATCACGAGGCCGATCCGACCGTAGCCGCCAATATGGCCGATCTGATTGCTATGGTCAAAGCCCAAAGTCTGGATGTCGGCATCGGTTTTGATGGCGACGGCGACCGTCTCGGAGTGGTGGACGAGAAGGGCACCCTGATTTTTGGTGATCAATTGATGATCATTTTTGCCCGTGAAATTCTGACGCGCAAGCCGGGGGCGACCTTTATATCGGAAGTCAAGTGCTCCAAAACCATGTACGATGACATTGAAAAGCACGGTGGCCGGGCGATCATGTGGAAAACGGGGCATTCCATGATCAAGCAGAAAATGAAAGAAGTCCAGGCCGAGTTGGCCGGAGAAATGAGTGGCCATTTGTTTTTTGCAGACCGCTATTTTGGCTACGACGACGCGGTTTATGCCGCCTGCCGACTCCTCGAGATCCTGGCCAGTACCGGTAAAAAGATCTCCGAATTGTTGGCCGATGTACCGCCCACGTTTAGCACGCCCGAAATACGGGTGGATTGTCCGGATGACATTAAATTTGCCATCGTGGACAAGGTCACCGCTCACTTCCGGGCCCAATTTGATGTTATCGACATCGACGGGGCACGCGTATTGTTTGATGACGGGTGGGGCCTGGTGCGGGCCTCTAACACGCAGCCGGCGCTGGTATTGCGGTTCGAGGCGTTGTCCGCAGAACGTCTTGACGAAATAAGAAGCCTGGTCGAGTCCACCTTGGAAGAAATTAAGGCGCAAGCGTAGCTGTATGCTGACAAGCTGCAACGAACATCTGCTGTCTGGCTCTGGATCCTTTTTGTGAAACCTCTTGATAAGAAAATTTTTGGCACCCTCTTTTTTTCGATTTTTGCGGCTGTCACCGGGGTGGGAATCGTCGTCCCGCTTTTGCCGGTCTACGCTCACGACCTGGGAGCCAGCGGCCTCTACATCGGATTTATCTTTGGTGCCTTTTCCCTTTCCAGAACATTTTTTCTGCCTTATTTCGGGCGGCTTTCCGACCGCAAAGGGCGCAAGCCCCTGATTGTCGCCGGCCTCGGCTGCTATGCCTTGATCTCGGTTGCATTTATTTTTTCTCGTGACGTTGAAACTTTGATCTTTATCCGGTTTTTGCAAGGGATTGCATCGTCTATGATGATGCCGGTCATCCAGGCTTATGTGGGAGATATTACACCACAAGGGCGTGAAGGTTTGACCATGGGTATTTTCAACATGTCGATGTTTTTCGGGCTCAGCCTCGGCCCTCTGGTCGGGGGGTTCATCAACGATCGTTTCAGCCTGCAAACCGCTTTTGTAAGCATGGGCGTGTTGGCGTTGATCGGATTTGGTTTGAGCCTGGTTTTCTTGCCTCCTAAAAAACATGAGCGGGTTTTTCAACGCAAACGCCCGCCGGCAAAATGGCGTGTTTTACTCAAAGATCGTGTCATCGCCGGCCTGTTTGTTTTCAGATTCGCTTACACCGCCTGCATCGGTGTGATCTGGTCGTTTTTACCGGTATATGCCGATTCGGCCTTTGCTTTGTCGAGCTCCGCCATCGGTATTTTAATCATGCTGGGGGTTTTTATCAGTGGTATTATTCACACCCCCATGGGCTACCTGGCCGACCGGGTCAACAAACTGCTGATGGTGGCCATCGGCGGTCTTATCGTCGGATATGCCATGCTATCTTTTGAATGGAGCGCCGGATTCAGCGGTTTGTTTATGGCCAGCGTTTTATTCGGTTTCGGTGGCGGCATCGCTATGCCGGCCCACATGGCGATTGCGGTAATGAAAGGCGACCGTGCTGCCTCCATGGGGTCCGTTATGGCCCTAATGACAATGGCCCACAGTATGGGAATGTTGGTCGGGGCGCTGTTGGCGGGAGTCATGATGGATTTATATCAGCTGCGCATGGCCTTTACTTCGGGATCGGTGATCATGGTTGTTGGTGTAGGACTTTTTCTGGCTTGGGCCTACCCGTCTTTTACCGATCAAAACCCGCCTGCTAAAAGAGCCTTGGAGTAAAAAATATGGGTTACCCGGTTCGATTCAATCGTTTGGAGTTCGCCGGAGCGCTCGGCGACCTGGGAACTTTACTGCCGCTGGCAATCGGCATGACCCTGATCAACGGCTTGAACCCGGCCGGCCTGTTTTTGGCGGTGGGGATCTTTTATGTTATATCGGGGCTATATTTGGGGGTCACCTCACCGGTCCAACCGATGAAGGTGATCGGAGCCTATGCCGTCGCCACAGCCATGAGCGCGCAGCAGATATTGGCCTCCGGTTTGATGATGAGCGTCCTATTGCTAATTCTGGGTGCCACAGGCGCCATTACCCTTATCGGCCGCTACACACCCAAAGCCGTGGTGCGAGGGGTGCAGTTGGCAACCGGGACACTTCTGATGGCACAGGGCATCAAATTTATGATTGGTACGGCCAAGCTGCAGATATTGCGCCAGGCTGGCTGAACCATACCTGGTGATCCAGCATCTGGGACCGCTGCCGATTGGGATTGTCATCGGCAGTGTCGGTTTTATATTGACCCTGCTATTCTTGGAAAACCGCAAACTGCCGGCCGGATTGATTGTGGTCGGTCTTGGTCTGCTGGTCGGTTTGGGATTGGGGACCCGCGAAGGCCTGAGCGGCCTGCGGCTGGGCCTTCAGCTACCAGAATTGCTACCCTTGGGACTGCCTGGCCAGATTGATTTTACATTTGCGTTTTTGGCCCTTGTGCTGCCACAAATACCGATGACCATCGGAAATGCGGTGATTGCGGATGTCGATCTCTCACGTCAGTATTTTGGTGAGCACTCAAACCGGGTGACGGAACGGGCTTTGTGCTTCCTGATGGCGTTGGGTAATTTTATCAGTTTCGCCTTGGGTGGCATGCCCTTGTGCACGGGTGCCGGCGGGCTGGCAGCCCACTTCCGCTTCGGGGCCCGTACGGCCGGGTCCAACTTCATGATCGGAGCGCTTTTTTGTCTGCTGGCGCTGGTGGCGGGCGAGCATATTTTGGCGCTGCTCTACCTTCTCCCCATGGCTATTTTGGGCGTTTTGCTGCTGTTTGCCGGCAGCCAGTTGGCCCTTACAATTCTCGACATTCATGCCCGCAAGGACCTGTTCGTTGTTCTTGCCATGCTAGTGATCACCCTGGTAACCAACCTGGCAATCGCTTTTGGGGTGGGGTTTGTCCTGGCCTATGCCCTGAAATCGGACCGACTGCAAATATAGAATGCGTCAGGCCCAACTGGCAATGCGCTTTTAGGCGGGTACCAGCATAATCCGCAGGTCCATCACGTTGGTGTTGGTTGGTCCTGTTTGAAGCAGATCGCCGAGATGTTCGAAAAAATGGTAGGCATCATTGTTGGCCAGAAAATGAGACCAATCCAGACCGCGATCGATCGCCCGTGCGAGGGTCGTATTGTCGACGATGGCACCGGCCGCATCGGTCGGACCGTCATTGCCGTCCGTGCCGCCGGAAAGAACCAACACGGCTTTGGTACCGGCAATGCCCGCAGCCGCGCAAAGGGCAAATTCCTGATTACGTCCCCCCAGACCGTCGCCTTTCAAAGTTACGGTCGTTTCCCCACCTGAAAGAATGCAGGCCGGCGGTTGCACCGGATGGCCGGTTTTTATAACTTCCCTGGCAATTGCGCTATGGACGTGCGCCACCTCACTGGTTTCGCCTTCGATCATGGATGACAGAATTTGGGTCGTGTAGCCCCGGGCAACGGCTTCCTCGTGCGCAGCCAACAGGGCGTCCATATTGCTGCCGATAATCATATGGGTGGTATTGGCAAACACCGGGTCATCGGCTTTGGGCGTTTCCGGTACCCGGCCTTGGACACCCAATTCGAGATAGGCGGTCACAGCCTGCGGCAATTGGTCGGCAATCCTGTATTTGTTCACGATTGTCATGCAATCCCCAAACGTGCTGTTGTCGGGCACGGTCGGCCCTGAAGCGATGACGTCGAGATCATCGCCCACAACATCGGAGAGGATGAGCGCAACGACAGTGGCCGGATGCGCAGCCAGGGCCAATTGGCCCCCTTTAATGACCGAAAGATGTTTGCGAAGGGCATTGATTTCATGGATGGTCGCACCACACGCTATCAGAATCCGCGTCGTGGCCTGTTTGTCCGCCAGATTTACACCAGCCACCGGTTTGGGTAGGAGGGCCGACCCGCCGCCTGACAGCAAAGCGATTAAAAGGTCATTTTTACCTGCCATGCCGGCGGTTTCCAGTATTCGGCTGGAACCCCGTTCACCATTTGCGTCTGGTACCGGATGGCCGGCTTCAATGGTTTGCACTTTGCGCAGCGGGACAGTGTGATCATATTTGACGGTAATGACACCGGCACTCAGGCGATCACCTAAAAGGTCCTCTATGGCCGCGGCCATCGGCGCGGTTGCTTTGCCGGCCCCGATTACATAGATATTCTGGTAGTCGGTGAGATTCAAAGTTTCAGACCCAATGGTCAGGGCATCATTTTGACGGGTACAAAACCGTGCAATGGCTGTATCCGGTGCTACCGCCTTAACACCAGCCTTAAATATGGCGATCGCATCTTCCCTGGTTTTTTTTAGTGGTGTGGTTTCTTTGGTCATGATTTCAATCGGTTTGGTTCAATTGTTGTTGGTTTCGCGTTCGCCCCAGCGCATTTGCCTACCGATAATCACTTGAACTTTTGGGTTTTGTTCCCTAAATACCGAGAGACCAAAATATTTGATTAAAAGGAGCACAAATGCAAATCCTCATGGTAACCTCCCGCAAAAATGAATGGTCTAAGCTGGCAAAGGGGCTGGAAACAGCCGCCCCGGTTGCCTTGGCGTGGGCCGAATCCGGTACAGCCGCTTTGCAGGCGGCTCAAGGCAACACTTTTGACCTCATACTAATCGATGAGGTCCTGGAAGATATGCGCGGTCTGGACCTGGCCCAAAATTTGATCAAGACCAACCCGATGCTTAACTGTGCCCTGGCCAGTTCTCTGTCGGCCGAAGCCTTTCACGAAGCCAGTGAAGGGTTGGGCCTGTTGGCCCAATTACCCCTTGATCCGGGTGAACAGCAGGGCCATGACCTGGTCCAGCGGATCACCAAAATAATTAAGCTCTCCCAGGATGCCGATAAGCCGTCAGCTTAGGCATCGTTCGTCGCCGTGTCCCCTGATAACTCGCCCTTGCCACGACCTAAAACCGATTACCGATCTATAATTGGACTGAGAGCAGAAAAATATTTGACAAGGGGGAATTTTGTGCTATATTTATTAGCATATGCTCATAACAAAGCGCCAAGGAATCGCTCGAATCGTCGGGTTCGCGATCGGCAATTTGCGGGATTTAGGCGCTTGAGTGATGGTAAGCATCAGTTTTAAAAGATTATTTTGCCCGCCCCGGTAATCGCTCGATTTGATCATGACGCAAAACCGGCGCGGCGTCAAGGAACGAAATTATTGGAAAGATACAGCGATGATTATCAGTGTTGCAAGTGGCAAAGGGGGAACCGGCAAAACAACCGTGGCGACCAATATGGCACTGGCGCTTGAAACCGATGTTCAATTGCTCGATTGTGATGTTGAAGAGCCGAACGCGCACCTGTTTATCGATCCGGTCATGGAAAAAACCGAATCTGTTTTTGCTCCGGTTCCAGCAATAGACGAAAGCAAATGCACCTATTGTGGTAAATGTGCAGATATCTGCCGCTTCAAAGCCATTGCGGTCGTAGGCGAGACCGTGGTGACTTTTCCGGAACTTTGCCACTCGTGCGGTGGCTGTGTGGTGGTATGCCCCGAAAAGGCCGTCACGAAACCGGTCGGGAACTGGGCGTCATCGAGGCAGGGCATAAAAGAGATCTGAAATTTATCCACGGCCGCTTAAGGATCGGTGAGGCCATGTCACCCCCTCTGATCAAGGCGGTCAGAAAGGCGGCGGCTTCAAACGGGCTGACCATTATCGATGCGCCGCCGGGAACATCCTGTCCGGTCATTGCGGCCGTCAAAGAAACCGATTTCGTTTTGATGGTTACGGAGCCGACGCCGTTTGGTTTACATGATTTGAAACTGGCGGTCGAAGCCGTTCGTATCCTGGGGATTCCCCATGGCCTGGTTATCAACCGTGCCGACATGGGCGACGGTCAGGTGAAAGCCTACGCTGAAAAGGAAAACATACCCATATTGATGGAAATACCTTTTGACCGGCGTATTGCTGAAGCCTACTCCAAAGGGGCCTTGATTATCGATGTGTTGCCGGAATGGCGAGCGGCTTTCCGGGATTTAGGGCACCGTATCGAGGCGCTGGCAGCGAAAGGATAAAAAATAGATGAAGGAACTGGTTGTCATAAGCGGCAAAGGCGGCACGGGCAAGACGAGCCTGATGGCGGCACTGGCCGTTCTGGCTGAAAACAAGGTTTTGTGCGATGCGGATGTGGATGCCGCTGATTTACATCTGCTCATGAATCCGCAGGTGCAGGAGCGTCATGAATTCCAAGGCGGGGGTGAGGCGGTTATCGATCCGGAGCAGTGTAACGGCTGTGGGTTGTGTCGTGAATTGTGCCGCTTTGATGCCATCACGGAAGATTTTAGCGTTGATCCAATCAGTTGTGAGGGGTGTGGTGTGTGTGTGGATCTGTGCCCGGAACAGGCGATCGCTTTTCCGCTCAAAACATGTGGCGAGTGGTATCAATCAGAAACCCGTTTCGGTCCCATGGTTCATGCCCGCCTGGGCATTGCCGAGGAAAACTCCGGCAAACTGGTCACCCTCATCAGGCAGCAAGCCCGCCAGTTGGCCGAAGACCGAAATCTGGATTTGATCATCACCGATGGACCGCCGGGTGTCGGCTGTCCAGTCATCGCCTCCATCGGCGGGGCCACGGCCGTCCTCATTGTAGCGGAACCGACCGTATCAGGATTGCATGACATGGCGCGGGTGGCCCAGTTGGCTGATCATTTTAAAGTGCCGGTCATGGTGTGCGTGAATAAATTCGATCTGAACCTCGAAAAAACAGCGGCAATCGAAGCGCTGGCCCGTGAACACGACTTGGCTTTTTTGGGGACGGTACCCTTCGACCCTGATTTTACGGCAGCCATGGTTGAAGGCAAAACGCTTTTCGAATATCGAAACGATTCAGCGGCTGCGAAGGCCCTGACCCACCTATGGGAGAAATTGGCTGTGGAGGTGGGTATCGGCAAGGTTGCAGCCATCGTAGCATAAACAAAAGAAACAAAAAAAAGTGAAGACAAGGAGAGAAATGAAAATGCAAAATGGTAGAATAGCGGTTCCGTCTGTAGCTCAGGGCGGATTGGATGGAGAACGATCAGGACACTTCGGCCACTGCGATGTGTTTACCTTGGTAGATGTGGAAGATGGCGCCGTCAAAAACGTCACCACCATTTCCAACCAGGAGCATGTCCAGGGCGGATGTATGGTGCCGGTGAATCTTCTAGCCGGGCACAACGTCAACGCGCTGATCGTGGGCGGTATCGGTATGCGCCCGTTGATGGGCTTTCGGCAGGCGGGCATCGATGTGTATCATGATTCGGTTCGGCCTGAAATCAGGCCGGTCGTGGAAGATTTGATTGCCGGACGCCTGCCCATGATCAGCGAGGATCAGGTTTGTGGCGGAGGACAAGGCGGCGCGCATAGTCATTAACAACGATCTCAAAATGCTTTTTGGCCCAATCGCTTTGGTGGCGCCTCGTTTCAAATCCTTGAAAGACTGGCGGATTCCCCCGCCTTGCGGGGCAACTTGCTTCCACCGCGACCTTGAGCCAAAGTTTAATCTTTCAGATAGCTTTTGGTACTATCCAAGAAAGGAAATCAAATAAATGAAAATCGCTGTTACCTCCAAGGGCCGTGATCTCGATGCCCAGGTTGATCCGCGTTTCGGCCGGGCGGCCTATATCCTGGTTGTCGACCCGGCCACGTATGAATTTGAAGTCATCGATAACCAGGACAATGCCAATGCCTTCAAAGGGGCCGGGATCCAAGCGGCCACGTCGGTCAGCGGCAAAGGCGGTGAAATCCTGTTGACAGGCTTTTGCGGTCCGAACGCGTTTAAAGTACTGCAGGCGGCCAACATAGCCGTGGCGAAGGATGCCGGCGGGACGGTCCGTGAAGCCGTTGAAGCCTATATGAACGGAGAACTGGTTATTGCCGAGCAGGCCAATGTCGAGGCAAACTGGTAAAC
>CAWDIC010000008.1:0-6976 GCA_963802265.1 uncultured delta proteobacterium | reverse complement strand
AGGTGAGGAAGAAAGTTCAAGCCTGATCTAATCAAATTATATGCGGTAAGATGAGCATGCGCTAGACCGCTAAGGTCGAACGGACTTCTATTGATAAATTACGAAGAGGGTAGGTATGACCAAACAGATTAAAATCGCGGTTATCCCGGGTGACGGTACCGGGCCGGAAGTGGTGGCCGAAGGCCTCAAGGTTCTTGAGGCGGTTGCGCGACTCGAGGGGCTGGATATCAGTTATCAAAACTATTCAATCGGGGGCGATCATTATCTGGCAACCGGTGAAATCCTAAGCGATGACACCCTCGCTGAATTGGCTGGTTACGATGCCATGTATCTGGGGGCCATCGGTCATCCGGATATAAAACCGGGGTTCTCGAAAAAGGAATCCTTTTAAAGTTAAGGTTCCATTTTGATCAGTATATCAACCTACGCCCCGTGAAACTCTATGAGGGCGTTGATACACCCTTGAAAAACAAGGGCCCGCAAGACATTGATTTTGTGGTGGTCCGGGAGAACACGGAAGGTTTGTATGCCGGTGCCGGGGGCTGTTTGAAACGCGGGACTCCGGATGAGGTGGCCGTTCAAGACTCCATCAATACGCGCAAGGGTGTCGAACGCTGCATCCGCTATGCTTTTGAATATTGCCGCCAGAGAAACCGCGCTAAAAAACTGACCCTTTGCGGTAAAACCAATGTTTTGACCTATGCCTTTGATCTTATGGGAGCGGACCTTTCAAGAGGTCGCCCAGGAGTATCCTGACATCGAGACTGATTACGCGCATGTGGACGCCATCTGCATGTGGATGGTGAAAAACCCGGAATGGTTTGACGTGATTGTGACCGACAATATGTTCGGTGACATAATCACCGATCTGGCGGCCATGATCCAGGGCGGCATGGGGATCGCTGCGGGGGGGAACATCAATCCCCAGGGTGTTTCCATGTTCGAACCGATCGGCGGATCCGCACCGAAATACACCGGTCAGCAGGTTATCAACCCGATCGCCGCCATCTGCGCAGCGCAAATCATGCTGGCAACACTCGGCCAACAGCAAGCGGCCGACAGGGTCGAGGCGGCCGTGAGCAAGGTCTTGCGTGAAGATTTAAAAGACATCGCGGCCGGAAAAATGGGGTATGCAACATCTGAGGTCGGTGACCTCATCGTGGATCATATTGAAAATAATTATAATCCAAGCTGAGTGTTTTAAACTTTAAAAATGGTTTCCTGTAGCCGTCGTAACCCTCTTAGCGGGTCACACGTACAGTGAATGGATGCAAAGCAAATGGAGTTAGACTTGGAACGAATACCCATAACCAAAGAGGGCTATGAGGCTTTGAGAAATGAGCTGGCCCATCTGAAGACCGTTGAGCGACCCAAAACGATCAAGGCCATTGAAGAGGCCCGGGCGCATGGTGACTTATCGGAGAACGCCGAGTTTCATGCAGCCAAAGAGCGCCAGGCGTATATTGAGGCCCGTGTCGGTGAGCTGGGCTATAAGCTTGGAAATGCCGATATCATCGAACTGGATGACAGCCCGAAAGAACGGGCGGTCTTTGGCTGTCGCATTGAACTCGAAAACATCGACACCGGTGAAACGGTTACCTACCAGCTCGTTGGACCGGACGAATCGAACATCGACAATGGACGAATTTCGGTCGCTTCGCCCCTGGGCCGGGCCATCATCGGAAAAAAAATCGGTGATGAAATTGTTGTGCACGCACCGGCCGGCAAACGGCGTTATGAACTCGTTGAAATATCATAGCGTTAACCCAAACAAGGCCGATTTTAAGGATCGCTGATTTCAATTAAAAGATAGAACGATATAACCGAATGGAGGTATAATTGTGGCGCGAATTACAGTAGAAGATTGCTTAAAACGGATACCCAACCGTTTCATGTTGGTCCATATGGCTGCCAAACGGGTTCGGCAAATCCGGGAAGGATCGGAGTATCTTGTAAATGCTCCGAAAAATGAAGATATCGTAATTTCATTGCGAGAAATTGCTGCTGGTAAGGTGTCGATCAAAAAGCCGGAGATAGAAGAGGTCGACCCTGGTTAGTGTCCGTCCATAAAGGGTCTTTTTGCGCGATTCGCGCCAAAAGCTTCACTTCGTGCCGGCGTTGGACGGTATGATTTAACGCCTCTCATAAAATCGTGGAACGATTTTATTTGCCGAAACACAGCTACACATACAAGTTGTTAAAGCGGGTGATTGGCAGAGCGCTCCACCGGTACGCGATGCTCGCCGATGGTGACCGTGTCGCTGTAGGGCTTTCGGGGGGTAAAGACTCTTTAACCCTTCTGTGGTTTCTACAAGAGCGCCTGGCACGGATTCCGATCGCGTATGAGTTGGTTGCCGTCTATATCGACCCAGGTTTCGAAGGCGGTTTCGGTCCGCAACTGCAAGCGTACTGCGAGGACCGCAATTGCGAGGCCAAAATTGAATATACGGATTACGGTGTTTTGGCGCACAGTGATCAGAATCGTGAAAATCCATGCTTCTTGTGCGCACGCTTGCGACGCAGACGGCTTTTTGAAATAGCCGCTGAAGCCGGGTGCAACAAAATTGCCCTGGGGCATAATAAGGACGATTTCATCGAGACGTTGTTCTTAAACATGTGTTACGCTGGTGAAATTAGCACAATGGTCCCGGTTCAGTCTTACTTTGGCAATAAATTCGAAATGATACGCCCTTTGCTTTACGCCGATGCCGATGCCATTCGGCGCTTTGCCCGCGAAAAAGGTTTCCCGGATTTCATCAATCCGTGCCCTTCCGCTCAGGCATCACGGCGCCGTGAAATACGAAACATGTTAGATCGTTTGTACCGCAGTAATCGTAAAATCAAAGGCAATCTTTTTCGATCGATGCACAACGTTAAAATAAATCATCTCAATAAAACCGGGTAAAGAATCGTAGCTTCATGAAAGACACTCAAAACGAACGGGATTTTCGCAACATTCCCATTGATAAGGTCGGCATTAAAAATCTGCGTTACCCGATCACGGTCCGGGATCGTCGGGAGGGGTTTCAACAGACCATTGCCACGATTAACATGTATGTGGATTTACCCGATAAGTATAAGGGCACCCATATGAGTCGCTTTGTTGAAATGCTGCACCTGTTCAAGCCGGAAGTGTCCTTAAAGAAGTTTTCGGTTATTTTGGAGCAGATGAAGCACCACTTGAACGCGGCTTCCGCCCACATTGAAGTGGAATTCCCTTATTTTATAGAGAAAATAGCGCCTGTCAGTGCCTCTCCGGGCCTCATGGACTATACCTGCCGAATCATCGGATCAAGTAACACTGAAGACAAAATCGACATTATTTCGGAAGTCAACGTGCCGATATCCTCGGTGTGCCCCTGCTCCAAAGAAATCAGCGAGCACGGGGCTCACAATCAGCGCGGCGAAGTCAATCTTAAAACGCGGTTCAAACGTTTTATCTGGATGGAAGATATGATTGAACTCGTAGAGGCGTCGGCTTCGTGCGAAGTTTATTCGGTATTAAAGCGGGTCGATGAAAAACAGGTCACGGAAAGGGGCTTCGCGAATCCAAAGTTTGTGGAAGACATCGTCCGCGACATCGCTCTGCGGCTGAAAGCCGATGAGAACATCACCTGGTTTGCCGTAAGCGCAGAGAACTTTGAGTCAATTCATAATCATAGCGCTTATGCCCACATTACCTCGGAATGAGGTTGGGTCCCATTTATCTATAAAAAAGGGGCCCCGAGGTCGCTTCAAATAATGGACTGCCCGCAAGTGGATGGAGAATCGTTAAGGGGCTCTTCATTGCCGACCACTCTGGACGCCAACTTTAGGGCAAAGAATCCAACACCTTTTGTATTAATGGCTGGATCGATTTGCCGGGCGTATTGATAAGGATGACCAAGCGATAAAAGCCTCCGCCAGCAGCTTCAAGATAGCCCACTCTTGTGTTGATGCCTTTTAAAGTGCCGGATTTGTAAAACAGGCCGTTTTCATAGCGCATGAGACCGTGATGCGGTTCGAAGGCTGTCAAAATTCTGATAAGTTCAGCGGCGCTCACCCGATTTTTTCTTGATATTCCAGAACCTTCAAAGATTTGTAGTGATTCGATCGCAAGCGTCTGATGTGCGTAATTTTTCGCTGCCTGCACCCCTTTCGGCAATGTCCCAGGCGCTGAATAGGCCTTGGCGCCGGTCGCTATCAGAAGCTGATTGGCGATAAAGTTGTTGGAATATTCGAGCATGCGGGCAATGACCTGTTCAAGATTGAAGCGCGACGCGTAGCGGTAAACCAATTTGTCTTGATGCGGATGCCTTTGCCCCATGCGGATGCGACCCTTGACCTGGACACCTTCCTGCTCCAGGAAAAAACGCAGAAGATGGCCCACGTAAAGGGGGATATCGTCCTGTTTGTGTGAAAAGGTGATGCGTTCTTGTTTTAAGCCCGAAAATCTAATTTTTTCCAAGGCAAAGGGTACCAGGGGGGTCTGCGGTTCAGCACTGATATAGCGGCCCTGGTGATATTTGAAGTAAACGGTATTGAAATTGGCGCACAGGGCGCCATTGGGCGCATCGTAGGGCTGGGATGATCGCGAGCGGCCCGGTATGTTGACCGGTTTTTCAAAAAAAGAGCTGTCCAGGACAATGTCTTGAAGGGGGCCGACCTTGCGGGCCAGGACCTGGGCGATAGCGGACAGGGCTTCGGATATCAGTAAGGGGTCGCCATACCCTTTGACGACCAGATTCGATTTTGGATCTACAAAAAAATCAGTTGGAAAGCGGTAATCAGGCCCCAGGTGATGAATGGCTACCAGTGCGGTCACGACTTTAAGGGTGGAGGCCGGGATCAACTTTTTATCGGCATTCCAGGTAACAACGACTTTTCCATCAGGGCCTGTGACGAGCAGCGCATCCAGTTGGCCGAGTAATTTTTCCACCGGTACCTGCGGGCCGGCTAAAGACGGGCACGGTGAGAACAATTGCCAGGCCAGTGTCAAACAGAAAAGTCCTCGGGTTGCGGCCTGTAAGGACGCATGAAAATATTTCTTCCCATCGGTGTACCACTTCGCCATGGTCCTATTTGCTCTCCACAATAAACGTCACGGGGCCGTCATTGATTAATTCGACCGCCATTTTGGCCCCGAAGCGGCCGGTTTGAACCTGAATGCCATGGCCGCGGACCTGTTCGACAAAATATTGGTACAGACGTTCGGCGAGATCAGGATCCGCGGCATGGCCAAATGAGGGGCGACGCCCCTTGCGGCAATCTCCAAGCAGCGTAAATTGGGACACGACCAACATCGCCCCTCCGGTCTCCAAAAGGGACAAGTTCATTTTGCCTTGGGTATCCGGGAAAATCCTAAGGCTCGACAATTTAGCGGCCAAATAATCGGCATTGCTGGCATCATCTTCCCGGGTCACGCCTAAGAAAACCAAAAGGCCGCGACCGATCGTGCCGACGACAGCGGAATCAACGTGCACCGAACATTGCTTGACACTTTGAATAACGGCTCGCATGTTCACGCCCTTCAGGGGTTACAGTTTTCGATCAAAGATAATAGTTTGGCGACCATACACTTGTCAAAGAAAAACCCTTTTGAGATAATGCCATGTTCTAACCAGGCCTGTCCGATCTTGACAAGCAACGCGCTCGGAAGTAATCTTTCCAGCAGGCCCTCTTTGGGGAGCGGCACACGTGAATGGAGACACACATGCAAGATCAAACCTTAACCTCATTTAAAGGTCAGTTTTTAATTGCCATGCCGGGCCTGGCGGACCCGAATTTTTTTCAGACGGTTACCTGTATTTCCGAACATACCCCGGCAGGCGCGGTTGGTATCGTCGTCAATCGGGTCCACCATACGTTGAAGGCCCAGGCCATTTTCCAAGAACTGCAAATGGATTATGTTCCGGCAACTGAATCGATCCCGGTCCACATCGGCGGGCCGGTTCATATGAATGAGATTTTTGTGTTGCACGGTCCTCCGTCGACCTGGGCGGGTAGCCTAAGAATCACCTCGTCGCTTGCCATGAGTAATACACGGGATGTGCTAAACGCCATCGCCAGGGGGCAGGGGCCCGAACAGTTTATCTTGACACTGGGGTGCGCAGGATGGGGACCCGGCCAACTTGAACATGAAATTAAGGAGAACGCCTGGCTTACGGGACCGGTCGATACCGAGGTCATGTTTAAGATACCGGTTGAAGATCGTTGGGCCGAAGCGGTGAAGCGAATGGGAATCGATCCGATGCTGCTTTCGGAAACTTCAGGGCATGCCTGATAGAAGCCATCTCAAAAAGCGGCTTGTGATTCACGCTTGAGATTGCTTTTAGGCTGACAAGCGTGTGTGCAAAAGAAAACAGGGGCTTGAGCAGCCCCTGTGATGTGTTGTTGGATCACGAACTTTTCTTCTTGGGTTTGGGCTTGGGCTTCGGTTTCTTTTTTTTCAAACAGACTTTGTCTTTTCGTACGAATGCGCACAATTTGGGGTTGTAATACTCCTTGCAATTCAAAGGATTATAAAGCGGGCATTCAGGATGCTTTTCTGACATAGATTCATTTTCCCCTTTGTCTATCCGTGCAGGCTTTCCTTTTTCACTGCGGCGATGTCGTCAAATGGCGTTGTAAAGCGCTTTCGCCAGGGCAGCGATCTTTGCCTTGTATCTGCGGCAAACTGGAAAATCGCTCAATTTGGGTTACAATTACATAGCATAAAGACGCTCGCTTTACAAGCCTTAGTGTCCGATTGTTTTCAATAATTAAAAATGGTTATGAACATCTTGAAGTGAAATCATTTTGACAATCCGGTCTATCAAGTGTAATAAACAGCGCGGACGTCCCAAGGGGAAGGCCTTCCCTTGTCAGTGCGCACTGACCTAAATGGTAGCGTGGATTTTGCTTGGGCGGTTGAACCAGGAAAGCACGCTGAATCTTATATATCGCGGTTTGATCAAAGCTTACGGCCCCGCTTTAGCGGTTTGACCCCTTTTGCATA
>CAWDIC010000007.1:0-207176 GCA_963802265.1 uncultured delta proteobacterium | reverse complement strand
ACCGCCCGCTTCGCTCGAGACACAGAGAACGCAGAGAGATTTTATTTTATCATCAATCGGGAGATGACGATTGATGATAATCTCTCATCACTTCGTGAAATCTACACTATTTAGCATTTCAAATAATTTGTAATTATATTCTTACTGGGTCAGTATTTCGATTTAAATAAGGTTAGCCATAAGGTAGTATTTCTTTCTGGCGTCTCAGCAGAAAGGAATAAAGAATAATTTTCTTTGCGCACTCTGCGTCTCGAGCGAAGCGGGTGGTGAATATGTTACTTGAGTTTTTTAATAATTCTTGCCGGATTGCCGGCGACGACGGTTTTGTCGGGAACATCTTTGGTTACGACGCTGCCGGCGCCGACTACTGATCCTTCGCCGATCGTGATGCCGCACATGATTGTGGCGTTGGAGCCGATGGATGCGCCTTGTTTGACGACAGTCGGGATGACGACCCAGTCTTCTTCGGTTTGGAGTCCGCCGGATTCATTGATCGACTGGGGATACTTGTCGTTGATGAACATGACGCCGTGGCCGATGAAGGCATCATCTTCGATGGTTACGCCTTCACAGATAAATGTGTGGCTTTGGATTTTGCAGTTTTTGCCGATGAAGGCGTTTTTTTGTATTTCGACGAAAGGGCCGATGCGGGTGCCGTCATCGATTTTGCAGCCGTAGAGGTTGATGAAGTCGTTGAGGACGACGTCTTTGCCGAGGATAACGTTGGGTGCTATTTTTTTTAGGGTCATTTTTTTATGGGACACAGATCTTCACAGATTGACACAGATTTATATTAATTAGCCGCAGACTTTCGCAGACAATTTCGACCGACATGGTCGAAAATATACTATCATACCCTTCGGGTAATTATTTATTCATTCTAACAATTTTAGCATTTTCTTAAATATTTATAGTTTCGACTTTTTTCTCTACAAAAAGTCAATATTATTAATAATTTCTTGCACTCTTTGCGCTTCAAATGAGCGTAGCGAATAGGCGTTGTAAAATAATTTATTTCTAATCTGAGCATATCTGTGACAATCTGTGTCCTAACTTGTTTCAGGATATGCTGGTTGGCGGCCGATGGAGATGTAGGTTAGGCCTTGGCTTGCGACGAAAGATGGTGAATAGAGATTGCGGCCATCGAAGATGACCTTATCCTTAACTTCACTTTTTATCCTGCTGAAATCCGGGTTTCTGAACTGGTTCCAATCTGTGACAATCGCCAAAGCATTTGCTCCTTTTAGAGCTTCGTATTGGTCGTCTACAATTTTTACCAAGCTGTTTCCTGATAGCTCTTTTTGGGCGTTTTGGCCCAGCCACAGGATCATAGGCTTTCACCTGTCACACCTTGATCTGTCAACTCCTTGATAATCTCGATGGCAGCAGATTCGCGGATGTCGTCGGTTCGGGCTTTGAAGGAAAGGCCCCACATGGCGATGGTCAAGTCTTTTAGTTCTGATTTTACCGGAATAATAATTTTTGATTTTTTCAGCCAGAACCAGTTTTTGATTGTTGTTGACTTGGTCGACGGCGCTTGATCAGTTGAGGTTTATGTCCATTTTGATCGGCTGTTTGGATAAGTGCTCTGACATCTTTGGGGAAACATGATCCACCGAACCCGACGCCTGGGTATATGAAATGATAGCCGATGCGGTGGTCCGCACCGATACCGTTTCTGACTTCACTACATCAGCACCGACTTCTTCACAAATATTGGCGATTTCATTCATAAAAGATATCTTTGTTGCCAACATACAATTGGCCGCATATTTGGTCATCTCGGCACTGCGGACGCTCATGTTGATGATTTTATCACGGCGGCGGGCAAATGGTGCATATAATTCTTCCAGCAATTTTGCAGTGCGGATGTTGTCTGTTCCGATGATAACGCGGTCCGGTTTCATAAAATCATTGATCGCATCACCTTCTTTTAGAAATTCGGGATTGGATATCACATCGAATTCGATATTCAGATTTCGCTTATCGATCTCCGATTGAATGATATTTCGTACTTCATCGGCCGTGCCGACCGGGACGGTCGATTTATTACAAATAATCTTATATTCATTGATTTTTTTCCCTATTTGGGAGGCTACTTCATATACATATGATAGATCACATGAACCATCTGGTTTTGATGGTGTGCCGACACAGTTCAATAGAAATAGTGCATCTTCCATACCTTCTGCCAAATCGGTGGAAAATGTCAATCGCCCTTCTGACATGTTGTGTTGGACCAATGGTTCTAAGCCGGGTTCATAGATGGGGATTTGGCCGTTGTTGAGTTTCTCGATGATCTCGGCATTTATGTCGACACAGCAGACGTTGTTGCCCATTTCAGCAAAGCAGGCGGCTGTGACAAGTCCGACGTAGCCGGTACCGATGATGCAGAGGTTCAATGGTCGCTCCTTTCGTCGCTCAGGTTTTCCAGTTTAGCCAGTTGCCGGTTCAGCCAGTTGATTTGCCGGCAAGTGTGTTTATCTTTAGGACACAGATATACACAGATTAACATTGACTTTTTTTTTCACCGCCCATTCGCTGCGCTCATTCGAGACACAGAGGGCGCAGAGAGTAAATTATTTCTTTATGCTTTTTCTGAGAGGGAAAAAGCATAAAACTATCAGCCCTACGGGCATAATCAAATTAATAATCACAAATATTAACCTTTATAAAACAAATCTTTTCTAAGCTTATGTTGTTGTATAATTGGAACTTGGTATTTGTTTTGATTTTCATTCTCAAAAATCAAAACATAATTGTAAAACCTCTGCGTTCTCTGCGTCTCGAGCGAATATAATGAGCGGGTGGTGAATAATACTTAGTCCTCAGTCCTTATCCTCAGTCCTATAATTATTTCAACTCTATCGGTGCGCCTTGTTTGGTTAGGGATTCCTTTGAGGCGACGAGGACTTTGACAACTTCTAAGCCGGCACGTCCGTCGGTTTCGGGTTTTTTGTTGTTTTTGATGCAATCAACGAAATGTTCGGTTTCCAGGGCAAGGGCTTCGGTTTCTGTCAGACGAGGTGCATACATATCACCCACACGGTATTGGATTTTAAGGCGGTACAATTCTTCCTTGGTCTCAAACAGTTCGACACCTTTGTCATATATCTTTAACTTTTCGCTAGGATTGTTGTCGTCATAGAGCAGCATTTTGGATGTTCCACCGATTAGGGTTTGACGAATTTTAACGGGTGACACCCAACTCACATTGATGTGGGCCACGATGTTGTTTTCCATGTAAATTGTCAAAAGAGATTTAGAAACGATGTCTTTGCCGAAAAAATGAGAACCGGTGGCAGACACGGTAAATTTCTTAATCGGCATTAAATAATCCATGATCGAAATGTCGTGGGCCGCCAAATCCCAGATTACATCGACATCCTGCTGGAAAAGGCCCAGGTTGACACGCGTGGAATCATAATAGATCAAATCACCCAATTCGCCATTGACAATGAGTTCCTTCATCTTGCGTACCGCCCCGGTATAGATAAACGTATGATCGACGATCAGGGTTTTATTTTTCTTTTCAGCCAATTCGATGAGTGATTCACCCTGCTCCACGGTTTCAGTCATCGGCTTTTCAAGCCACACATGCTGGTCGTTTTCCAGTGCCTTGTTGGCCAAATCGAAATGGGTTGAAACCGGCGTGGCGATGGCAATGGCATCCAGGCTGTTGGAATTGAATAACTCGTTTGTATCTTTGGTAATATTTGCCTGTGGATACAGTTTAGCGGCTACTTCGAGACGATCATCCGAGAAATCGCAGATTGCTTTGAGGTTCATGTCCGGGTTGTTGTTGAAGTTCCGTGCGAGGTTGGGGCCCCAGTAGCCGTAGCCGATTAAGCCGATGTTGATCATTTGATTTCTCCTGTTTTCATATTATGGGACACAGATTTCACAGATATTCATGATTTTTTATTTTTACCACCCGCTCGATTCTCTCGCTCGAGACACAGAGCTCGCAGAGATTATTTTACTTTTTCCTTTTTGCTGAGAGGGCAAAAAGGAAAATACTATCAGCCCTTTGGGCATTAGATTTGATGCTTTAATTTTAATGCTTGCTATTATTAGACATGC
Organism: uncultured delta proteobacterium; assembly: GCA_963802265.1. Taxonomy (GTDB): domain Bacteria; phylum Desulfobacterota; class Desulfobacteria; order Desulfobacterales; family CAWDIC01; genus CAWDIC01. The sequence continues at coordinate 203,093 of CAWDIC010000007.1, read as the reverse complement.
TATAAACGTTAGGATTATCATAATTGTGCAATCGGAATGAGGATGTTTATCATTTCTGCCCTTCTCAGCAGAAATGATAAGATAGTAACGTCCCCGTCTGCGCCCTCGTCGGGCAGGGTTCTCTGTGGTGAATATTCGCTATTTTACATATTCCTTTATCGAATCAGCAACGTATTCGATTTGATCGGTATGTCAATTCGGGGAACATGGGCAGAGAAAGCAGTCGTTCAGCTACCCTCTCAGTCACCGGGAAATCACCTTTTTTGTGGCCCATGTGGGCATAGGCTTTTTGGAGGTGCAACGGCATGGGGTAGTGTAAGCCGGTGAAGATGCCTTTTTCCTGAAGATATTTCTGGAGGTCATCGCGATTGTCTACGAGAATCACATATAAGATGGTAGACCGATTGTGCGAATTCGGCCTCTTTGACAATCTCGATACCTGGCACTTGCGATAATAGTTCATTGTAAAGGGCGGCATTTTTTCGACGAGCGGCAGTCCAGTCGTTTAACCGTTTTAGTTTTATCCGCAAAACACCGGCTTGAATGGCATCCAAACGGCCATTATAGCCTTCGATATCGTGAAAGTATTTTTGGGCCTGGCCGTGGTCCCGGATCATGCTGATGGTTTTCGCATATGTTTCGTCCTGGGTAACGACTGCGCCGCCTTCTCCAAATGCGCCCAGGTTTTTGCCGGGATAAAAGCTGAAACAACCCGACTGCGCCCATGGAACCGGCTTTTTTCCCCTTGTAAAGGGCACCGTGGGCCTGGCAAGCGTCTTCGATGACTGCGATATTGTGCTTTTGTGCGATGTCCATAATTGCGTCCATGTCCACTGGTTGGCCGTAAATATGCACCGGGATAATGGCTTTGGTTTTGTCCGTGAGACAGGCTTCGATTTTTGAAGGATCCATGTTGCAGGTATCAGGTAGGATGTCTACGAAGACCGGTTTGGCCCCTACCTGGGAAATGGCCTCCGTTGTGGCAATGAATGTATGCGGTACGGTGATCACTTCATCACCCTGCCCGACCCCAATCGCCATAAGGGCAAAACGAAGTGCATCGGTCCCTGAATTGACTCCAACACAATATTTACTGTCGCAAAAGGCGGCAAACTCGGATTCGAAGTTGGTCACCTGTTCTCCGCCGATAAAGGCGGCATTGGCCATGGCATTTGTGATCATGGGTAGGACTTCGGATTCGATTTGTTTGTATTGGGCTTTCAGGTCGAGGAAGGGAACGTTCATTGAGAACCTCCGATATCAGTCAGTTTAACCGGTTTAGCCAGTTTGCCTTTTACACAGTTGTTAGATGTCCGTTGTCTATTGTAATTTAACTCACCACCCGCTCGATTCTCTCATTCGAGACGCAGAGGACGCAGAGATTTCTTTTCTCTTTTTCCTTTTTGCTGAGAGGGCAAAAAGGAAAATACTATCAGCCCTTCGGGCATAAGATTTGTTGTTTTTATTTTAATGCTTGCTATTATTAGACATGCTATAGATGTTAGGATTATCATAATTAAAATCGGAATGAGGATGTTTATCATTTCTGCCCTTCTGCAGCGAGATCTAATGAAAATGTAATAATAATCTCTCTGTGTCCTCCTTGCCCTGTTAAATTCTGCATTGCAGACCTCGTTTTACGAGGATTTAACAGGGTAAATCTCTGTGGTGAATAATTTAGTCTGCTAGTCTGAAAGGCTGGGCAGGGGCGAAGGTCAGCGTGGCACTGATTCGGTTTTCCTCGTAATCGCGAAAATCTTCGTTTGAATTTACGGTTCTGAAAGTATAACCGAATCGCAATGACATCCATTCCAGGATGCGGAAGCTGATTCCTGCGCCAGCGCGACCGATTTTGTCTTTTCTGCGAGGAATGTTGTCAATGTAGTCATCCTCGCGATAAAGAGCTGTAAGATCACCGCTGATGTGCCTGGTAAAACCATGTGTAATGCGTCCACCGAATTCGTAAAAAAGAGTGTTACCCAAATTTTCGGCGCTGATGGCAATTATATCGTAGCCACTGTTCCCATAAATGCTGAAGGATCCTCGTGCGGTATGTTTTATCCAAGGTCGCTTGTAAGGTTACCCCATCTTCATCTTTGCGATCTTTTTCTTTCTGATCTTCTTTAAAATAACCGATTTCGAAATCAAGGGTTAAATCTTCCCGAACTTCGTAAAGTAAGCCAATAGTTGGGTTGTAAACACGATAATCAACACTCAAACCGTCATATTCGACGTCTGTATGTGTATATCGCACAAATCCTCGCGTCTGCCGATTAAAGCGGCCGATAAAACCCAATGACGCCTCTCAATCTTTTAATATCGTCTGATGGCAGGAATATATAAGGGAGAATCAACATATTCAAATCTTTCATAGGATCCTTCTACATCAAAACCAAATCGGGCGTGAAATAGTAAGTTAAGCTACCGTATGGATTATGTGACTCTGGTATCCTCGATCGTCGGGTCTTCGTTTTCAAGGGTTCTATAACGGTAATTGAGCCTAAAGGAATCTTCTTCGCCAAATTGATGGATAAATCGGCCCTCAGCTGTGTTGCGGTAGTATGGTTCGCGGGTATCTCGAATGGTAAAATCTTGCTCATCAATTGGATCCTCTGTATAAATATAGGTATCTGCGATTTCTAACCGGGTATTACGGGATAATTGACCCCAACCCAGAAAATTGCCGCCATAACGCCAGCGATTGCGCTCCTCGAACCTCGAATACCAGGCATATGATGGATCAAAGGATAGATCGATACCCGCGTGCTGACCAATCACACCAAGGGTGAAGGCAGGCGATACCGAGGTGATGTAGTCGTATTCTTTGTCGGTGTCGGAGAGAAAGAGGTTGTCCGTGTATTCTTCGCTGATGGAAATTCTGGGTGTAAAGTTTACCTGGGCGGCAAATGATGAGGATCCGATCAGGAGGATTAAGGCAAAGTATGTAAGGGTCAAAAGGATTTTTTTCATCTTTAGCTCCTTAATGTTTTATTTACCACAGAGACACGGAGGGCACATGAGAATATATTATTTTTATTCAATCGGGAGACGACGATTGAATAAAAGGATCTCAATTGAGTCTACAATGCCATTCGTTTTATACCGTCCTTTAAAACCGGAACATTAAAATTTATCAACAAACCTATTTTTATTCCAGTTAGTTTTAAATAAGTCATAAGCTGTGCATCGTGAATTGGCTGTAATTTTTCACATGCTTTAAGTTCCACAACCAGCAAACTTGGAATCAAAATATCAATTCTGTAATTACATTCAAGCCTTTTGTTCTTGTAAATTATTGGGAGTTCTTTTTGTCTTTCAAAACTAATATTTCTTTCGGTTAGTTCTAAAGCTAAACATTCTTCATAAGCAGATTCTAATAATCCAGGCCCCAGGCTTTTGTGCACTTCAATTGCAGCACCGATAACATTTCCGGTTAAATCATTTATATCCATAGGTGCTTTACATAATCTGCAGTAGTCTTAAATGAAAGGTTCTTTTGATTTGTCGTCGTCTCCCGACAAATCAAAAAAATTAAGTCTCTGTGTTCTCTGTGCCTCCGTGGTGAAATTATCATCAAGGGACAATTATCGTATCGTTGGCTTGGATTTTGACGTTTTGGGATAGGTCTTTACCTTTAACGATGTTTTTATAGTTAATCACCAATGTCTTTTGTTTACCGTCGACTTCACGAAATAACAGGATTTCTTTTTTAGAGGCCCATTCTGTAAAACCGCCGGCTAAAGCGAAGGCTTGCAAAACCGTGAGCTCTTTTAAAATCGGATACTCGCCTGTATTAGCTACCTCGCCTAAGATATAAAACTTTTTGCTGCTGGGGTTCCTGACGATGACGGTCACAACCGGGCTATCGACGTAGTCTTTGAGCTTTGTTTCGATTTCTTGGGTGAGTTGCATAGGCGTTCGTCCTGCAGCTTGAACGTCATTCAACAGAGGAAAGGTGATTTTGCCATCGATGCGAACTAATATCTCTTCACGGGAAAAATCGGGCTCCTTCCAGGTCGTGATTTCGAGAATATCACCGACTGCCGATTTTGTAGGCATTTTTATCTGTTGCTGCCGGTTTATCGGCCGCAATTGAAGTTGTGGATGATAATTAAGTGCTAACGATTATAATAAATGGGATGAGAATAGTTGAATTTTTTCATGATTACTCCGATGGTTCGGTTAGCAGGTTAGACTGTTTATTGTTATTATTCACCACCCGCTCGCTTCTCTCGCTCGAGACGCAGAGGACGCAGAGAATATTTTTCTTTTTTCCTTTTTGCTGAGAGGGCAAAAAGGAAAATTAAATCAGCCCTTCGGGCGTTATTTGCTGTCTGCGACAGCGTCATTAATTAATGACTAAGTCCTGAGTCCTATTCCTTTTGCTTTCAAACTGAGTCCTGAGCCCTAAGTCCTTTTTCATTCATTCTCAGTCCTGAGCCCTAAGTCCTCAGTCCTTTTCGTTCGTTTGATATAGCTCCGCCTTGTCAGTTACATACTGGCAAGGTGCATTAATACTGTTATTATTGATGTTTTTGTTGATTTCGGTTAACCAGTTTCGCCAGTTATGCCGGTTACTAATGTCAGTTGCTTGTTGTCCGTTGGTTGTTGCGATTTCATTGGTTGTACCGGGTTTAGGCCGGTTGAGCCGGTTTGCCGGTTACCAGTTACTTGTCGGTTGCTTGTTGTCCGTGGTCCGTTGCCTTTCTGTCAGTTAGCCAGTTGAGCCAGTACGCCGGTTTGCCGGTTAGTTGCCCTTCCTTTTCCGTTTATTTTAAGTTTCGCTCATTAAAATTCATAATTTAAAACTTAATAGCGTTTAGAGCGGCGAAGCCGCGTCATATAAAATTGTCACAGCAATTTTATTTTTATTCTTTAAAATACCTTCCATATTTGCCGTACTTGCCATACTTACTGTAGCCATAGTAGCGGGAGCTTTGAGTATCAAAACGATTCAAGACCACGCCGATGATCTTTTCTTTGCCTAAATTTTCAACTATCTCCTCAACCAGTTCTCGAGGGGTTCGGCCATATCCAACCACGATCACAATCCCGTCGACCCGACTGGCAAGGGCTTTTGTCTCAGCAGTCAGGTGAGGCGGCGGGGAGTCGATAATCACGTAACGATCTTCATACCGTTTCGAGACCTGGCCAATCAGTTCCATCATTTCCTTGGAAGACAGCAGTTCCGCGGGATTGTGAGGTGGTTCTCCAGCCGGAAGAATTGTCAACTTGTCGATTTCGGTTTTTAGAAGTAACGACGTCAAAGGAATGCCCCGCGTCAGATGCTCTCTTAACCCAGGCACATCTTCAAATCCGAAAATCCTGATGAAGATTCGCTTTGCGAATATCACAGTCGATCAACAATACATGTTCATCGATATTTTGGGCGATACTTACTGCTAAGTTCGATGATACAAAAGACTTGCCCTCCCCAGGAAGGGCACTGGTTACCAAAATCGATCTTGGTGGTTTGCCGGATTGAGGAAAAAGGATATTCCCTCGCAATATTTTGAACATCTCCGCTTCCATGGATTGGGGTTTCAAAAGGGTTACCAAGTTCTCATCAATATTGAAACGCCGCTGTATTGCACGGGAAGAGACTTGTAATTTTTCATCGCTTTTGGTTGGCACTTTTCCAGAATTGGCTAATTCTTTGTCTTTTACGATATTAGCCTTTCTCCCATTGTGCGAGTGCAGTTTATCATCCAACGGCACGACCTTCGTGCCCTCTTTCATCGATTTTTCCAGTGCATCATGGATTTTGCCCATGCGGTACTTCCTTTTGGTTTAGCCGGTTGTCCGGTTTTAGCCGGTTGCCGGTGGACCTGTTTGGCCGGTTTAGTCAGTTTACCGGTTGGGCCAGTTAAGCCGGTTGGCCAATGACCCGGTAATTACTGGATTAATAGTCCAGCAATAATATCATATCTTTTACTTTATTTTTGGGACTTTAAGTATTTAATCAACCCATCAATCATTTTTCTTATTTTTGTGCAGTGGTTATAACTTGAATCAAATTCTTCTTTTTGCTATATATTCTTGATCTTGAGCTATGTATAAACAGTTCTGAACTTCAGAACATGAACGCCTTGAATATGATAGGAATCGAATAAATTCATTGTTTGACCTTGAGTCGAAACCTTCAGATAAATTGTTCATAATGGATATGGAAGCGCCGGTTATTTGCCCTGCCAATCTTATATTGTCGCGTAAAACTCCATTCCGTTCCTTCAGCAATATTAGTCGTCAATACTGTCAGCTGGTTAATCATCTTGATTTTCCAATTGTATTTTGGGCTAAATCTTCATTTAACCAGTGTTACTTTTCAAATACGATCGCTTTTTCTTCTGCCAATTGATTCACCCTTAAATTCTCGAACCCATTCTATTCATACATTCGACTTAACTCGGAAAGCTACGACAACTGGTCTAACCGGCTCAACTGGGCAACCGGCGATAACCCATTAAATACTTAATGTATCTGCTTAATAACCTCCACAACAGGTTCGACGCCGATTAGAGTTAGGGCGGCGAAGCCGGCGAGAAGCGTTGCAGAGAGTAGGATAGAGAAGATACTTGCTACACTGACAAAGCGTTTCCTCCATTTATCTTTTGGGTGCATCACTGTCGAAACCGTTGCAAGGACGGGAAAACCCAGAACCGTTTCTATATCCTCAGGTTTTCGAAATGATGTGTCCAGGTATTCCAGCAAAAAGATAATGCCACCACCAATGCCGAGCCCCCCTGCCAAAACCAGCAGGAACAGCTTGCGCATATCCGGTTCCGAGGGTTTTTCAGGTACACGGGCGATATCGATGATTCGAAATTGCTCGCCTTTTTGCTTTTTTTCCATGTTAACGGCGATCTCGGATTCCAGTTTTCGATTTAACAAAGAGTTATAAGCGCTTTTAATATTTTCATAATCGCGCCGAAGAGATAAAAGCTCCTGTTCACGCTTGGGTGTATTTTCTACGCGCTTTTGATAAAAGTTTAATTGTCTCTGTGCATCGACAATATCGGCTTCTAAATTTATGATGGTTCTTTTTATTTCGTCACGTTGTCTAACATATTCGAGGTTGACCAAGGTATTGGCTCCGCTCGGTGCCTTTTCCACCGATTCTGTTGATGCTTGCGTTGCTCGCTCTTCTTCGGCTTTGAAGTCGGCAATTTGTTTCTCCATACGGATGACATCCGGATGGCGATCTGTATAGCGTGTTTTGAGAACTTCAAGTTGAGCCTTCAGGCCTTCGAGTGTCGTAGGCCTGATCACACCGTCTTGACCAGCAACACCCAGGTTTTGTTGCTCCTTGAGAAGCTTTATCTGGTTTTCAACCAATGCCAAGCGGCCGCGCTCTTCTCTCAAGTTCTCTTGGGAATCGTTGAGTTGCTGCTGTAACCGGTCAAGAATTCTGAGGTTGGTTTCCAGTTGCTCGGGCAGTTCACCCATATACTGCTCACGGTAATTTTTCAGCTCTTCCTCAACCTTGACGAGCTTGGCACGCATAGTTTCTAACTCATCCTGTAAAAAATCGCTTGTGCCGATAGCCTGGGATTCCCGGGCTTTGAGGTTTTCATTAATAAAAAATGAAGCCAACCCATTTGTAACACGCATCACTTTTTCTGGGTCTTTCCCTTTAAAAGAAACTTTAAACGCATCCGTTTCCCGCCTGCGGTCGCTGATAACATCAACTGAAATTCGTCTTCTCAAACTTTCTATCTGATCCTCAATTAAAGTGTTTTTGGATTCCTTATCCTTGAACAAATCGAATTCCTTGATAATTCGTTCCAGGTTGGTTCGGCTCAAGATTTGTTGTGATATGGTGCTAATCCGTGATTCGATATCTGAGGACACCAGCGACTGGACATAGTCGGATGGCACTTTTTGGGATTCAATTAGAATCAGTGTTTCAGCCTGGTAGCTCTTCGGTAAAAAAACGGCAAGAAAAATCCCTGCGATCATGGCGAGGCAAAACGGTATAATAAGGTACCAGCGACGTCGCAAGAGGATTTCGATGATATAATTGATGTCCAATGATTCGGGTTGGGAAGGCCATTTCGATGATCCTTAATTCTTAATTTTGTATTTTAAGTTTTAATAGATACCGACATTTATTACAAATAATTATAGTCCGTTGTTAGTTGTATGTTGTCAGTTGCATTTTATCTGTATGCTGGTTTAGCCGGTTGAGCCGGTTTTGCCAGTTATTATTAGTCAGTTGTCAGTAATTTTTTGTCCGTTGCATTCTATCGGTTTGCCAGCCAGCTGCGATTTATTTACCACCCGCTCGATTCTCTCGCTCGAGACTCAGAGGACACAGAGGATATATTACAGTTCATTCAATCGGGAGACGACGATTGAATGAACAAGAACTATACGTAAATTGCTACGAAAATAATCTCCTAATACCGCTATCTTGAAATCTATCATGCAAAAATGGTTTCTATATTAACAACTCTTTTGATTTGTCGTCGTCTCCCGACAAATCAAAAATATCAAATCTCTGTGTCCTCCGTGTCTCTGTGGTGAATATCACTGTCCTTATCCATCGGTTATCTATAGTCAGATGTATTTTTTGTCCGTTAACTGGCTAAACTGGAAAACCGGCTAACCGCTGGCCATTTAGGCCAGCTTGTACGCCTTAATCTTGTTGAGCATCGACTTATAACTGATGTCGAGCAACATGGCTGCTTTTTTACGGTTCCAGTTGGTTTTTTCCAGGGCTTTTTGCATGACTTTTTTTTCAGTTTTTTCCAAAAATTCGGAGCAAATATCCTTTAATGACAATTGATTGAGATCGACCAAATATTTTCGTATTGTTTTGGGATTAGATAGTCTATTTAATCCCTTGATATCGAGGAATGTTACGACCCGGCCTCTTGCCGCGTTTGGGTTATAATCGGTATCAAGCCGAGCGGTGAGTTTCTCTTCTTGACCTGTCAAAACGATCCGTTTGACCCATGACTCAAGTTCATCAACATTTCCCGGCCAATTGTAACGGGAAAATATGTCTTTGGTTGCATCCGATAGTGAAAAATGGCTTCTATCATGTTCATTGCAATATTTATCAACAAAATAATCGGCCAAAAGGGGAATATCATCCAAGCGCTGCCTTAGAGGGGGGATCACCACGCGAATGACATTGAGGCGGTAATAAAGATCTTCCCTGAATTCTTTTTTTTCTATCAGTGGTGTGAAGTTCCTGCTGGTGCTGGCTATAATTCTAAGGTTAACATTGCTTTTGGGATCATCGTTCGTAAAAAACGTATTTTTGTTTTCTAATGCTATCAATAGTTCAGCTTGGGGATTTAGAGGTAACTTATCAATATTTTTAATAAACAAGGTGCCTGGATTGACCAATTCAAAACAATTATCCCCATTACAAAGTTTATCGGCTAGGCCTAAGCTATCATTAGATCCTATTTCTATGATGTCTGGCGGGCGATCCTCCAAAGGCAGGTTCGTCTCTTTATCAATGCCTCTCAAAGAATCAACTGGTGTTGTTTGGTTTGTCAATAGGAAGCTCTCAACGTCCAGCCGTCCAAAGGGGTTATCCTTCCTTTGAGATTCCAAACAAAAGGTTTTGGCAATTAGTTCTTTTCCGGTTCCAGGCTCTCCATAAATAAGTATCGGCTCATCCGAATGCGCCATATCATGGATTATTTTCTTTATTTTAATGATTTCAGGATGATTGCCGATGATTATCGCACTATTTGTTCGGCCTTTTTTTTCTGGGCGACTCGCTAAAACACCGTTTATCACCTCTTTTAGTTTTTTTGCATCTGACAACTCGGATCTAATGGATATTGCATCAAACCGATTATCATTTACATATTTTTGAACAATGGCATCGTCCGAAACAATGAGCACCGGTATCTTTCCATCTAAAATCTTCAGCGCGTTGATAAAGCGTAACGTTTCATCTCTAACTAGATTTCCGATGACAACAAGATCCGGATTCAGAACCGGCATGTTGTCCAGACAGATGTTCACTTTTTCAAAACAGATGGTTGTATAACCGTTGCCGGATAGAAAGGAACGGAGTAGATCTCGGCGTTCGAGGTTATTTTCGAGAATAACTATTTTATGTTGATCGCTGTTGGCCATTTGTCAATTTAAAGGACACTGATTCACACAGATTGAACAGGTTTTTATTTAATTCCACCACAGAGGCACAGAGGTCACAGAGATTATACATTTTTTATCCAATCGGGAGACGACGATTGGATAAAACTTTTGATACCAATAATTTAAATTTAAGCAATTGAAAATATAAAGTTATAATCTTTATGAACTAAAGATGTTTTTATGTTTGTCGTCGTCTCCCGACAAACATAATAGATAGTTAGCTCTGTGTCCTTCGTGTCTCTGTGGTTATTTTTTTTATTGATTTTAGTCACTTGCAAATAGCGTGCCTATAGCTTAGAAAATAATTGGAAATAGGCTGTATTTATTACCACAAATGATAACCTATGTAAATCAATACCATTATTTAGTATAAAATTTCACTCAAATCTAACATTGCTTTGGGATAGCCCGTAACGATCTTAAAAAATTTAATGAAATTCTTGCAATTATGAAAAATTTTTCATATATATATGCGAAATATTTTCCATTGTTGAAAAATTTTTCACATTTTATTTTTCCACAGAGATCGGTGAAAAATAGTTCAATGGTCAACGTGCTTGCAACCGGCCAAACTGGCCAACCTGCAAACGACAACGGACAACACACAACTGACCAATTGGTATTTCCTACAACTCTGGCAAAACCGGCTAATTGATCTAAGGCAAAACCGATATAGGTGCCCCATATGCCCAAACTCCTTATCATCGACGACAACGAAGAAATATTGGTTTCGCTCAAGAACTATTTTCTTAAAAAGAAATACGATGTTGATGCAGCGGCGAATGGGCTGGATGGGTTGAAGCTGATCGAGGCTGAAGCTGCTAATTATGATGCCATCATTACTGATTTGGTCATGCCGCATGTGAGTGGGGTTGCCATTATATCGATTGCCAAGAAAAAATGGCCGGATGTTCCGGTTATTGCGATAACAGGTTATGGTGAGCATCCTGGGGCCTTGGCAAAAGAGGTGCAGGCGGATTTGGTGTTGGAAAAACCGTTTAAGGTGCAGGAACTTGATGATGAGGTAGCGAAGCTGATTGGGATCAAAGTAACATCGCTTAAAAATAGACAGGATTAACAAGATTATTTAGATTATTTTATACTAAGTTTCTTCAGAAGAAACTTAGTTATAAGTATGCTTATGGCTTAATATCCTGTAAATCCTGTCAAAAATAATAATATATCAAAGATTCCATTCCAATTATACGGATAACTTCTATGGGGCCTCCGATTGTTGGTGTAAGTAAGAATATTGAAAAAATAAAGGAAGTTATTGAGCATGTTGCCAATACTGGGTTGAACACCATTATTTATGGTGAAAGCGGTGTTGGCAAAGAAGTGGTTGCCCAGACGCTTTATCACAAATCGTCTCGCAAAGGGCAACCGTTCATTAAAATCAATTGCGCTGCCTTGCCTGAAGGATTGCTGGAAAGTGAACTGTTTGGTTATGAACGGGGCGCTTTTACAGGTGCGGATCAGAAAAAACGGGGGAAGTTCGAACTTGCCAACAAAGGCGTTTTATTTTTAGATGAAATCGGTGACATGTCGTTGCCGCTCCAATCCAAACTTTTGCACGTGCTGCAAAGCGGTGAATTTGCGCCTTTAGGTTCAGAGAAGGAATTCACGACCGACACCTGGGTCATTGCCGCGACCAATCACGATTTGGAAATAGAAATCGAAAAAGGTAAATTTAGAGAGGATTTGTTTTACCGACTAAACATCATCAAAATTTACATTCAACCTTTACGCGAACGACCTGAAGATATTCCCCGCTTGATCGACTATTACACCAAAGAATATTCTTCCCAGTTTAATCGCGAAAATCCGGTTAAACTTAGCCCTTCAATAATGGATCGCTTGATGGCTTATCACTGGCCGGGGAATGTGCGGGAACTTCAGAATATTTTAAAAAGAATGTTGGTTCTTGAAGATCATGATGAAATCGTCAATGAACTCGAAGCCAGCGTTAAAACAACCGAAGAAATAACACCGGACGGTCAGACCCATCGAAAAAACAGGCCAGCATCTCCGACATGATCGACCTGGAAGGACGAAATTCCCCTGACAACAAGTCCTTTTCCTTGAAAAAAATCAAACGGGTTGCTGTGGACCAGGTTGAAAAAGAGGTTATTTCTTATGTGTTGGATAAGACCGATTGGAATCGGAGCAAGGCCAGCAAAATATTGAAAATTAGTTATAAAACACTGCTATATAAAATTACGGATTTGAATATTAGACCGCCGGGGCGTGTTGGGCGGAAGGTATAAAGCTGATGGCTTTTTATTAGCCGCAGACCCACGCAGACATTATTCGGCCGACATGGCCGAATAAAATATTTTTAATAATCTTAGCCACAAAAAGGCGCAAGATATACAAAAGAGAAACAGCCCGTTTCAAATTGGAACGGGCTGTTTCTTTTTGTAATTAATTTTATTTTGGATCTATTTCTTTAAAAACCTTTTCCTACCAATGCCTGCTAATCCGATCAGGCCGGTGCCAAGTAGCAACATAGTCGCTGGCTCTTGGACCGGTCTGACATTAGTTACTAATGCAACCAAGTCATTGTAATCTTTATCTCCTAACTTAAGTCTTCAAAAGCCAATACCCACACACTTCCTTCTTCAAATAAGGCCCCAAAAAAATATGTGTTAATTAGCGCCTGAGGTACTTTAATAGCAATAAAATGATCCAAGCCATCACCTAATGCGTCATTAGAATACCAGTTGCCATCAGTTCTGCCGTTCCAGTGCCTCGACCCACGAAAAGCTATCTTGGTCAAACGGACCACCCGGCGTCAAGGTATGGGCCCCATCCCAACATCATCTGAATATTGTATAACCAGGTTGTGCCAACCAGTAGATGTATAACCAAGCCTTTGTTGATAACCAGCATACGTATAGGCTGCTTGTGCTCGGCCGTCTACAGCAGACCAGGTATCATCACTATTGTCGGGCAGCCCTAAGGGAGAATCGAATAAATCCTGGGAATTATTAGCGTAATAAGAATCGCCAGAAGTTAATGTGAAAATTTCGTTCCAAATTTCGTAAAGGTTTTTTTCTCCATTATTTGGGTCTAAAATTGTTGTTGCAATAGCATTAGAGCCAAATAAAAAAACTGCTAACACAAGAAAGATTAACATCTTTGGTATATTTCGCATATTCTGATCCCTTCTTTATGTAAATTTTGAATTGTTTGTTTATAGGAGCAGCCAGTTAGGCGAAATGCTGCTTAACAAGGAGGCAAGCAACTTAAGTGCCAAAGAATAGATGGAATCGCGGCAAAACCATCCTGTTTTTTATTCTTCTGTGATAACGAGCATAGTTATTTTTTATTTTTTGTAATAATAAATTTATCGGAGGTAATATTGGGAGGGATTCAATAGCAAAAAAGTGGGTAAATAAGGTAACAGTTTGCCTATTTTTTGTGTAGTTTTTTTCCCAATTGAAATCGCCAGGGCGATTTCAATGAAGCATAAAATGGTAAAGCGATTTTATTTGTTGACATTTTTGATATTTACATATAATTAATCTATAATATATTATAATTATATATATCTATATTTTAATCTCTCCTTGCAGGTGAAATCATGAATAAAATCAAAAGGCTAATTTACGGAAAGGCCGAATCAAGGTGTGCTCGGCGAAAGCATTGGGTTGCCGTACTTGTATCCTTATTTTTTGCACTTTTTTGCATTTTCCCGACTTTAGTTTTTTGTGCGGAAGGAGATTTTTTCTACATCCAGGTGGGATCGTTTAAAACAGAAGACAGGGCCGTAAAATTTTCCAACGAGTTGAAAAATTTAAATTATGAAACCGTGATCAGATATACCGAAGTCACGGAATCCGAATTCTGGAACAGGGTTTTCATTGGGCCTTATGAAGTCTAGACCTGAAGCGGACGCGGCGGCCCTGGATTTAAGGAAAAAGGGGCTTTTTACGGGTCAGGCGCTAATCATTAGCAAGCCTTCTTTGCTTTTCGATAAGTTCCAGGAAAAACCCAAACCTGAAGTTGCTGAACAGGGAACCGTGATTCCTTTAAAAGAAAAAATTGCGCCTGTCAGCGCTTCATCAATGGTGGACACAGAAGCCCCTTCAATGGAAGAGACAACCGCCGGTTCAGAGATGGCATCATCCTCTCCCCAGAATGCCACCATGGCGGCGGCTGCAACGGCTGAAATCACCGAAGACAAACACCAGGACGACGTTGATGCAAAAATGCCCGAGCCAACACAAAGAGCTGTAAAAATAAAGGAACTAAACAGGGGGCTGGGGCGCAACCTGCGTGAGAGTTCATTCGCTTTGAGCCTAAAACACTCCTATATTGAAATGGATACGGAAGTTGATAAGCGAATCCGCGTAACGGACACTGGAAGAACAACTGTTCCTGTCACCACGGACTTCAGAAACGACTTCCCGGCCTCTTTCCACATGACCACGATCAATGCCCGTTTTGGTTTAACCGACTTCGTGGAGCTTTATGCTGACTTTGGCGCGAATTATGACTTCGAATCTTCCGAGCCCAGGTATGTATACGGACTTGGATTGCGCCAAAACCTGTATGAAACTGACTTTTATACCTCATCTAAGCTTTACTTTGCTTTTCTGGCCGATTTCCACAAGGGGCAGTTCGAGGAGGATTATAAATCAAAAGCCGGCGACAAATGGCACAAGTCATCTGATTGGCGAGAAATAATGCTCAAACTGGAAGGCGGTATTGTATATTCCCGTTTGATCGTATTTGGGGGGGGCAATTGGTTAGACTACCGTGAAACCACCACCCGAAGACAGCTCGAGAACCTACCTGCCCCGTTTACAACATATCGCTATGAAGATGAGTTGGAAGAAAAGAAGCACTGGGGGTTCTTTGGGGGAGTTGAATATCACCTTACTGGGCATTCGGTGATTTGTGTTGAGGGGAATCTGATCAATCGAAACTCGATTACCGCTGCCTACGAATATCGCTTCTAAAAAGCCAATTATAAAGCCACCTCGCACCCAATCACGGCGTTATTCTGTGTTTTTCAATACTCACGTATTACTTTGCACGCTCCGCTTCTAAAATGCCATTTATAAATTCATCTCATGCTCAACTACGGCGTTATCCCAAGTTTTTCAATACTCACGTACCACCTGTACGCTCCGTTTAAAAAACGTGGGATGCCTTGTCCTTGGGCATGATCTAAATTTCTAAATGGCTTTTATATCAATTCCTCTGATAAAAAGCCCCTCATAAATTTACACATATCTTTAATTATTAGTGCCATAACAAAGCGATATGAATTTAACTATCTAAAAAAGGCATAACTTCTGCGTTATGCTTCGTTCCGCGGTTATTTCAAACTTAGTACGCCTCGATAACGCAAAACTCGCAAGCCTTTAATTTGACTCTTTTTAATTCCCCATCATAAACTTTTTTCAATCACCTGCCTAAACCTTTCCGATCAATTTCTTTGTATCGTTCCAACTCATTTTCTTGCTAAGTAAAAGGTTCTTAACAGGCTTCATAGCTGCAAGATATAAAAAAGGTAGTGAATAGTTGGACGCCTTGTCCTTGGAGATAATCTAAAATTCTGAATGGTTGTTGGTTTTTTCCCAATCGTGAAGAGCGGCATCGTCGCGACATATAAAATCGCTGTGCGATTTTATGATTTTATTCTTTTTTTCGCGATTCTTTGCGTCGTTCCTCAGCTTTGCGGCGCTCTTCATCCGATCGTTTTTCATCGCCATTGTAAACAAAATTCATGTAGGGCGTGATGAATTCCTGACGTCGGTCAGCCCCTGACCGACGCTTGGAGCAACCAGATGCTTTCTTCGAGCTTTTTGGTGGGGATTCTGTATTTGATTTCATAATTATCACTCTAATGGAATATGTAAAATCTTGTCAAACAATAAAATCGTGCAACGATTTTATATGTCGCGACGGCGTCGCTCATTATTCGTCGTGATCTTTGAATACCAGTGCCCAAAAACCACCAGGCCGAGGCCGGATCCTAATGTATTTAAAATTAAATCAATTAGTTGTGAACTACGCGATGGCATTTCAGCCTGTATAAGCTCAATGGATAGGCTAATGGTAAAGCACAACAACAAAGTCAATAAGGCGCCATGCTTGGCCGTCCATCGGTTGGCATGCAAAAAAACCGCGTTTAGAGCGATGGCAAAGGGAATAAATCCTAATAAGTTAAGCAATATATCTTGAATTGATGATTTGGTAGTTAGGTCGGTTCGTTGAGGGATGCCAAGGATTTCTTTTTGCAAAATGCGAAATTGGGCCGGTAAGTTAAGGTGGTGCCCACCACTTGAATGATCTAACGCTTTATGACCGGAATTTTCGTCGAACATATACATAATACTTGGAGAATATTTCTTAAAAGAGGAAAATGAGTTACTTTTCATCCATTCGTCATGGTGGATGACAATATCCTTGGCATTCAACTGAAAGGGGAATAGTACAAAGCCATAAAATTCACCTTTCCAAGGGTGTCTGCCGTTTACGGAATTGCCCAGAACGAGTGTTGTTTCGACAGTACCAGTCGGTATCTTAAGCAACAAATTGCGTCTCTTTCTAACCAGTTGGCCCTCAAGGTAAACACACGTCCCATCTAATCCTGTCGTTATCGTTAAATAGCGTGTTTTATGAGACGGTAAGCCCTCCTTTATATACAGTTTTGGAGTTTTTTGCTTATTGGCATAGTCATTGCCATTCATGACAACGATAGAGGATCGCCATTGACCGACTAACAACTGTTCGGAATCATTTCCATTGTGAAAGACCATGATAAATTGAAACCCATCCTTGTGTGTGCCTTGGGATCTCAGCGCAATTTCTATTGTAAAAGCAGTGGGTATGTCATTATTCCATTTGTTTGTTTTAATGGGTCAATGGCGTAACAGAGGTTATATTTCCCCACCCGAATTCCATTTTTATCTTCAAGCCAGCTAACTTGGTTTACTGAGTTAAAATCCTTGGGTCTCAACCCAAAATACGCAATCATTATAAATAAGGCTGCCGCAATAATAATTAGCAAAAACAAAGGCCTGATTGTTCTCATAAAATCGCTCCACGATTTTATATTACGCGACGTTGTCGCTTTTTCTAATGCGGATCATTCAACTTTAGAATAATCTTCGTTTTTTAACTGGGTAGTCCTATTATCACAAATAAAATCGTTTAGCGATTTCATTTGGCAACACGATTTAACGTCTGTGAATTTCTTGATGATTGCATTGGAATTATTGAAATGCTATGTAGAAACGGTTTTAAAACCCCTCTAATGTCCAATAGCGGTGTTGTCCCGCGAATTTGCTCATCCGCCTGAGGCGGACTCCCCTTTCTATTCTACGGGGCGCATTGCTCTCGAACATGATCCGAGGTTTTAAAACCACTTCTATAAACTTAGCTTAACAAAAGCTGGAAAACACTATAATTGTCAAAAGTGGGGCGGAATAATTATCATGGGGAAAAATATCATTGTTGTGGATGACAACCGGCTGGTTCTGAAGTTTTTGGAAAAGACGCTGGTCAAGGAAGGACACAATGTCAGGCTGGCGCAGGATGGATTTGCGGCGATGGATATCATCGATGAATTCACGCCGGACATCATGTTCATTGACATGTTTATGCCCAAAATTGACGGAGACAAGGTCTGCCAAATTGTACGCAATAAAAAAGGATTGAAAGACGCTTATTTAATCCTTTTCACAGCGGCTGCGGCGGAACTGGATATCGATCATGCCAAAATTGGGGTCAATGCATGCATCGCCAAAGGATCGTTCGACACGATGGCTGAGAACGTCTTAAAAGCCATTAAAGAATCCGATCGCCCCGTATTAAAGTCTGATCCCATACCCGTCATTGGCCTGGAAACGATTTATGCCCGGCAGCTAACCAAAGAGTTGCTCTCCCGCAAACATCACCTGGAAACCATTCTGGAAAGCCTTTCCGAGGGTATTATTGAAATATATGACAACCGCGTGATTTATGCCAACTCGGTTGCGGTCTCCATGATCGGGATACCACAGGAGGATATCCTATATTCTTTTCCACCTGATCTGTTTGAGGGTAAATTACGAGACTAAGTCGAGGCATGTTTTCCAATCCACAATCAAGGAAGCCATCGAAATCGGAGGAGATTCTTCGCTGGATCTGAACAACAGGAAGGTGACGCTCAAGGTCTTCCCCGTAAAAAGTGAAACACAAACTTACATGATCATGATTGCCGATGTAACGGATCAAAGACGACTGGAACTGCAGCTGCAGCAAGCCCAAAAAATGGAAGCGATCGGCACCTTGGCTGGCGGTATTGCTCATGACTTCAATAACTTACTAATGGGAATCCAGGGAAACACATCCCTTCTGCTTTTGGATCTCGAGCCTGATTCACCCACTTATGAAGAAGTGCAAAGTATCGAGCGCTGTGTTGAGAGCGGGGCCAAACTGACCAAACAGTTGCTAGGGTTTGCCCGCGGCGGGAAATACATGGTCAAAGCGACCAGTCTAAATGAAATGGTCGAAAGAATTTCCCGCATGTTTGAACGCACCAAAAAGGAAATTCGAATTATCGAAAATTTCCAGGAAAACATCTGGACCGTTGAAGTTGACCAGGGACAGATCGAGCAAGTCTTGATGAATTTGTTCCTCAATGCCTGGCAAGCCATGCCTGGCGGTGGTGATGTTTATATTGAAACCGAAAACGTCTCCTTGAAAAAGAGCTTCACCAAGACCTATGATGCCAAACCTGGCCGCTATGTAAGAATTTCCGTAAACGACACCGGCGTTGGAATGGAAAAAGAGATTCAACAGCGTATCTTCGAACCCTTTTTTACAACCAAAGAGATGGGCGAAGGGACCGGCATGGGATTGGCCTCGGCCTTTGGCATTATAAAAAATCACGACGGTATCATCAACTTCACCAGCAGCAAGGGTA
The DNA here is from genome assembly GCA_963802265.1 of uncultured delta proteobacterium. Classification (GTDB taxonomy): domain Bacteria; phylum Desulfobacterota; class Desulfobacteria; order Desulfobacterales; family CAWDIC01; genus CAWDIC01. The sequence goes on along the minus strand of CAWDIC010000007.1, from coordinate 184,042 downwards.
AAGGAACAACCTTTAATATTTTCCTGCCGGTAACCACCGGTAAAAAAGTTGAAACCAAATTAGAAGAGAAAGCCCTCACGCCAGCAATCGTTAAGGGATCCGGTACGATTCTTTTGGTTGATGATGAAACCGTTATTATCGAAGTAAATGGAAAGATGCTGAATGAACTAGGGTATGAAGTAATAACCGCACACAACGGCACGACCGCAATCGATATTTTTAAAAAGCAACACACCAAAATCGATCTTGTCATTTTGGACATTATCATGCCGGATATAAATGGCGGCGAAGTCTATGATCGCCTTAAAGAAATAGACCCGAATGTGAAAGTGCTATTGTCCAGTGGGTACAGTGTTAATGGCCAGGCGGTTCCGATTTTGGAACGAGGGTGTGACGGGTTTATTCAAAAGCCGTTTAATATTAAGCAGTTGTCGTTTAAGCTTAAAGAACTTTTAACAAAAAGGACTGAGGGCTAAGGACTCAGGACTGAGCAAAAGCTCGCCGACAGTATCTGGGCGGTTGGTATAATGGTTTTTTATCTCACACCCGCTCACTGTGTTCGCTCGAGACGCAGAGAACGCAGAGAGAGTACTATTTCTTTATGGATTTTCCTGAGCCCAGTACGATCTTCCGGACCTACAGGCCAGGGAGGGGAAAATCCATAAAACACTCAGCCCTTCGGGCATAAAATCGTGGAACAATTTTATATGACGCGACGATGTCGCTCTACCAAAAACCTTGATTTATATGCCCGATATTAAGCGCCAAGTATTTCGTTTAGTCCTTCTATAACAAGAGCAATATCTTTTTCAGATGCTTTCGTAATTTTTTTTTGTATGCGCTTTACAGAAAGCGTTCGAATTTGACTGATCTTAACCCATGACTTCTTGGGAAGCTCATCGTTTTCAATTTCCAATGTAAGAGGGTATCCTGCTCTTTGCGGTTGACTCGTTAATGCAACGGCAATGACTGTGCCGGATCGCTCATTAAAAACATTCTGGCTCAAAACAAGAACGGGGCGTAGACCGCCCTGCTCACTTCCAATAACAGGGTTTAGATCGGCCCAATAAATTCCTCCTCTTAATATTCTGGCCATTCTTCTATCTCCGTTGAAAAGCCCTCTTCTGCAATGGATTGCTCGAATGCTGGATCAAGTTTTGCACATTCTTGAGATAAACGGTTCTTTTCAAGACGCATCAGTTTCTCGGCAACAGCCTGTTGAATAGCCTTGCTGCGGTTTGGAAAAAACTTTGATTTGACTAATATATCAAGCTGTTTCAACATTCTATCATCAATTGTAATTGCTATTTTTGAAGCTGCCATTTTTATCACCTCCAGTATGACAATATATCATACCTGAACGGTTTTCAAGGATAAAATCGTTAGACGATTTTATGTGACGCGACGATGTCGCTCTACCAAAAGGTATAGATACAGGGTAGATCTTGAACGAGCGGCGCGAATGGGCGGTGAATAAATCGCCATAAACAGTCGAACTGGCAAAACAGAGGCTAAACCGGCATAACTGGTTAACTGGCCAACTGACTTATCGCCTCAATTGCTAAAAAATACCCATTTGCGCCGAAACCTACCATTTTAGCTGTTACGATGTCTGATATCATCGATTTGTGCCGGAAGGATTCTCTTTTGTAAACGTTTGAAAGATGGACCTCGATGATTGGGACATCGAGTAAAAGGAGGGCATCGCGGATGGCGATACTGGTGTGAGTGTATGCTGCAGGATTGATAATCAGACCTTGACAATTTCCAACAGCTTCCTGGATCTTGTCTACGATAGCTCCCTCGTGATTGGACTGAAATGTTTCTACGGTTATCCCGAGTGTCTCTCCGATTTTTAGCAGTTTGGCATCGATCTCGGCGAGAGTCATGTTGCCATAAATATCGGGTTCGCGTGTACCGAGCATGTTCAGATTTGGGACCGTGGATGACCAAGATTTTTTTATTTTTAGACATTGTTATTGTTCCTTTAAGAAATTGTGTTTTTATTTATTCGACGCAAGAGCACGTAACAGAATTGCTGCAAAGATTTAAAAGTTTTATTACTTTAAATAGTGCTGCCTGAATAAGTAGCAGCGATTAAAATTTTATCCGCAGCTATCGCTGTTACGAGACGGGCGGTGATAAATTACACTTTCAGTTTCGCATCGATTGCTTTCATCGCATCCATAAACGCCTTACGATTTTCAGCAGCATAAGGATTATAGCGGTTCATGTCCATGAAAAGCTGCCAGGTGTCGTTTTGAACCACCTCTAGGATGTGCAATAGTCTTTTATATCCCTCGGTATCGATATTCAGGGGTGCCGCTCCGAAGCTGGACAATGCACGGCCGATAAAATGGGTCAATGAAAGACTGACAGCAATCTGTTGATCATGTTCCTCTGGTGTGCCTTCAATAATAAGCAAACCTTTAGATTCAAGATAATTCTTTATCTTTATGTAACAATCTTCTGTAATTCGCTCTGGGCTCACGAATATTTTAGAGCCATTAAGCGTTTCACCTGCACTGTCCGGACCAAACATGGGATGTGTTGCCAGGATTGAAACTGTTTCCGGGAGTGCATCTTTCATCCATTGCGTCGGATATACCTTGACCGAACAAACATCGACCACCAAGGCATCGGGCTTGAGTAAGGGCGAAATTTCTCTCAACACCGTTTGCATGGTCGATATGGGTACGCTTACGATAACAATATCCTGGTTACACACCGATGACAGCGATGCTGGGTTTGCTCCGATTTCTTTAATTGCCGCTGATTTATCAGTTCGGTTATAGACGACGACCTTAAAATCCTCGGCAAGATACCGTGCCATCAGTTTGCCGAAACGGCCAAATCCAATTATCCCTATGGTTGGCTTGTTGTTTGGTTTCATTGGTTTAAAGCTCTTTTCTTTTAGCCGCAAAAAAGCACAAAATAATCAAAAATTTTTTCCACTGTCGCTTGACAGAGGAAAAATATTCTAAAAATTCTAAATCTTTTTTAATTTTGTTTCATTTGTGACTTCTTGTGGCTTGGATTAAAAACATGTCGCATAAGACTAAAGCTGCCATCGCCTCTACGATTGGGACGGCTCTTGGGACGACACAGGGGTCGTGGCGGCCTTTGGCTTCCAGGGTTACTTGTTGGCCCTCAAAGTCAACGGTCTGCTGGGCAAGTCCAATTGTTGCCGGGGGTTTGAATGCCACTCGAAATACGATCGGCTCACCATTTGTAATGCCTCCCTGTATGCCGCCGCTAAAATTGGTCACGGTCCCTAACCCACCCCCCTTTTTCATAAACGGATCATTGTGCTCGGATCCGTGCATTCTGGATCCAGCGAAACCGGAACCTATTTCAAATCCCTTGGTTGCAGGAATCGACAACATGGCATGGGCCAGCTTGGCTTCCATTTTATCGAAAACCGGTTCACCCAAACCAGGTGGAACAAATCGACAAACACACGATACAATACCTCCCACTGAATCGGAGGCTGCTTTTACCTCCTTTACCTTCCGCACCATTTTTTCGGTTATCTCAGGATCAGGACAACGAACCGGTGATTCATCGACTTGCAGGCGTGTAATTTGTTCCGATATCAATTCCGTGGGCATCGATATCGCCGATGGAACTCACCCATGCGACAATCTCAACACCGGCTCTTTCAAAAAGAATCTTCTCAGCAATGGCGCCAGCGGCAACCCGGCCGATTGTCTCTCTGGCGCTCGACCGCCCTCCCCCGCTGGACGGCCGAATTCCGTATTTCATCTGATAGGTATAATCCGCATGGGACGGACGCGGTATATCCTGCATGGCCTTGTAATCGCCTGGTCGATGATCCTTGTTGGGCACAAACATGCCTATGGGTGTCCCAAACGTTTTACCGTTTTCAACCCCGGATAAAATGGTGACACGATCCGCTTCGCTTCGTCTCAGTCGTCAATTTGCTCTGTCCAGGGCGGCGGCGATCGAGCTGAGGTTGAATATCGTCTTCGCTTAGCGACATCTTGGGAGGACAGCCATCGAGGATAACGCCCGACACCTTTGGAATGTGATTCGCCGAATGTTGTAACTCTAAATAATGTACCGAAAGTGCTGGACATGTATAATGCTCCATATAATGTTAGTTGTTTGTCGTCGGTTGTCCGTTGCTGTTATCAGTTAGCCAGTTTAACCGGTTAACCAGTTGGCCAGTTACTGACAGTGAGTCGATGGGTTGAAGTCGATGATCAAACATCTCTCACAGCGTCACAGAGTTTTTTTCCTTTTCTTTTGAGAGGGAAGAAAAAGGAAAATCTAAAATATCTTAGGATGATTTTGATATTTCTAATGTGGTTAAAATAGTTATCACATAGATTATCAATATCTATATTGTCCGTATCGATTTCAACATCCATGGCTTTTTTATATAGAGGTTCGCGTTCTTTCAGGGTTTCTACAATTTCTGTATCAAAATCCTTCTCAGTTAGCGAGGGTCTAAGCTCTTTCGTGTTGGTATCTTTTAAAAGCCTTGCTTTTATCGTTTCCGGATTGGTTTTCAACCATATTACTTTACCGCTGGCTTTTATTTTAGAAATATTTCCGGGATTTAGCACTGCACCGCCGCCGGTTGCAACAACGCATTTTTGTATACCGGCAATTAGCTCTATCATTCTGCATTCCCGTTCGCGGAATACGCTCCATCCTTCGCTATCAACCATTTCGCGAATTGTCATTCCTGATGATTTTATAATTTCATCGTCTGAGTCTATGAAACGCCAACCGATCCTGGCCGCCAAAGATTTACCTAAAGTCGTTTTACCGGAACCGCGATATCCGACCAAATAAATGTTCATATATAATATTTTCAAATTAAATTATTTTCATATGTGAGTTGAATTAAGCGACGAAGTCGCGCCAAATATAAAATCGTTAAGCGATTTTATATAGGGTCTCAAAGACCCGCCAGAAATTAGGGAAGGACTTTTTAACGCAATCTTCGTTTTTTATAACGACACCAGGTGTTTTAAGGCCTGCCACGGCAAAGCTCATGGCGATGCGGTGATCGTCGTAGGTGTCTATTTCAGCGCCTTTCGGGTTTCCTCCTTTGATGCTCAAACCATCCCCTGCCCTTTTGACATGGATGCCCATTTTTTCCAACTCGTTGGCCACCGATGCGATACGATCGCTCTCTTTGGCTTTTAAATGGGCAACGTTTTCGATCACGGTTGTCCCTTTGGCGAAGGCTGCGACTACCGCAAGCGTCGGCACCATATCCGGCATGTCGGACATATCGACCCGGACAGCTCGAAGAGGTTCACCTGTAACCCTGATACCATCAGATTCCGGAAACACATCACACCCCATTGCCCTAAAAATTTCAACCAACCGGACATCACCTTGGATAGAATCCTGTTGAATGCCTTCAATTTTAATCGAAGCACCGGTAATCGCTGCGGCCGCCCAGAAGTAACTGGCCTGGGAGCAATCAGGCTTCAACGAAATATTCACCGGCCTGATATTTCTGCCCCCCCTGGACAAAATATTTTTGATATCCTTCGCTATCAACATCGACGCCCAATTTGCCCATGGTTTGGATCGTCATGTCGATATACGGCTTTGATACCGGCCCCTCGATCACGTGAATATCGAGTCCCTCGGTCGTATAAGGCGCAATCAACAACAGAGCGGAAAGAAACTGGCTGCTGGTTTTGCAATTCAGATCGACTTTACCGCCGGCAAGCTGCCCGCCTTTGATTTCAACCGGAGGACAACCATCCCCATTTTTCGAGTGGGCATCGATGCCTATCTGCGTAAGCGCTTCGATCAAATCACCAATAGGACGCTGACACATACGCTCTGTGCCCGTCAAAACATGTTTCCCATTGCTTATGGCTGCCAAAGCTGTCAACAACCGCATGGATGTACCGGAGTTGCCAAGGTATATCGGCTCGGCAGGTGCACTTAAATCTCCGCTCGTGCCTTCAACAACAACCGATTGGCCCTGTTTTTTATGGGCGACTCCCATTTGTTGTAAAGCGGACATCGTATAAGTGGTGTCTTCACTGTGAAGGCAGTTTTTCAGAGTGCTTTGTCCATCTGCCAGCGCCGCAGAGATCAGGAAACGATGGGTGAAGCTTTTGGACCCGGGAACGGTTATGGTCGTATTTTTAATTGGCTGTGTTTTGACTTGATACATAAAATGCTCCACTAATTTTATATGAGGACCGTGTCGCTTAAGTAGAATTATTATTTCTCACAGAGACCACAGAGGCACAGAGTTATTTTTCAGAATCTTTGAGGGGAAGATTCTGATTTTATAGCTCACCTTCGGTATCGCTTCTTGCCTATCGAGCATACAATGTTCTAAGATCTTATTTGTTGGCCTGATTTTTCCTCTCAAAATCAGGCAACTATAATGTATCTCTGAGAGCTCTGCGGGCTCGAGCGAAGCGGGCGAGAGATATAAAAACCATCCTACTATTCACCGCGCTCATTTTTATTTATTGCATCCAAGACTGCTTTTTTCATTACCTGCACCGGAGCTTTTTTACCGGTCCACAGTTCGAACTGGGAGGCGCCCTGATAAACGAACATGTCGACTCCTTCGATTACCGTGCATCCAGCTGCCTTTTAGCGTCCTTTAAGAAACGCGTTTGGATGGGGTTGTAGACGATGTCCATGACGACCATTTCTTTTTTCAACAGTTTTCCCGGAATTGGAGTTGCCTGCACATGGGGTGACATACCTACAGAAGTCGTATTGATCAATATGTCGCATTCTAACTGCTTAATCTCTGATAATGGATAAAAATTTGCATTCAATGCTTTTGCAAGGGCCTCGCCTTTGTCTTTAGATCGGTTATAGATTGTTACCTTGCCACTCTCGGCAACGATACCAAAACCGATCGCCCTGGCCGCCCCTCCTGCGCCGAAAATCGCTACGCTACGGTTGGCTATTTTAGTTTGCTTCAACAATGCCGCAGTTGCGCCATGACAGTCCGTGTTGAAGCCTCGTAAAACGCCATTCTGGTTGACGACAGTATTCACTGCACCAATATCCTTGGCCATATCGTCGATTTCATCTATTTGGCCCATTACATTAATCTTGTGCGGGATCGTAATGCTGGCGCCTTTGATTCCCAATACACGCATACCGGCAATCGCCTGGGAGATGTCGCTCACCTTGAATGCCATGTAAAGGCCATTGTAGCCTGTGTAAGCAAAAGCACTGTTGTGCATTACCGGGCTGAGACTGTGACCAACCGGATCACCGAAAACACAGAAAAGGGCTTGGGAATCAGGGCCGAGGCTTGGCGTTGCCTCCGCTCTTTGGGCTTCACGCGATGCTGTAATGATATCATGGAAAATACGGCGCAAAGCGCTGTTTTTCAAAAGACCCTTATTGAGCTCTAAAAGCCGCTTGATTAAAGCGAGCTCACGGGCATTGTCGACAACCTGGGTGCCGCTCTGCTCTTTGGCCTTTCCAATTTCAACGGCAATCGAAATACGCTGGTTGATCAACTCGAGAATCTGCTTGTCGATGGCGTCAATCTCATCTCGAAGCACGCCGATGTTGGGTTTTTGCTTTGTTTGCATACTTTAGCTATCAAAGTTGACAGAGTCACAGACGTATTTATTAGAGAATCCTTGAGCAAGAGGATGCTCAAGGACATCAATAAGGATTTAGTTATTAGGACTTATGGACTGAGTTTTCTTTTGCTTGCGGACCGCGGTTCCAAGGCCGTAAATTTACTTAGTCCTCTGCGTCCTCAGTCCTATTGACCGGTTGGTACGGTTTGCCAGTTTCTCATGTGCATATAGCAGCAAGCTTTCGGTTGTTTCCCATGAAATGCACTCGTCTGTAATCGATACGCCGTACTTCAAAGCCGAAGCATCACCATTGTATTTCTGGTTTCCTTCGAATAAATTGCTCTCCATCATCATACCGATGATGGCATCATTCCCGTTGATGCGCTGATCGATGATGTTTTTCCACACAAGTGCCTGGCCTTGAAATTTCTTTTTGGAATTGGCGTGGGAGCAGTCGACCATAATCGTATCCGGCAAATTTTTACCGATGAGCTCCATACGTGCTTCCTCGATGCTGCGAGAATCGTAATTGGGATGTTTACCTCCTCGCAGTACAATATGCCCAGACGGATTACCATTTGTATTTACGATACTTGTCAGGCCTTCAGGATCTATTCCTAAAAAACTTTGGGGGGCACGCGCGGCGAGCATGGCGTTGATGGCAGTGTCAAGGTTCCCGTCCGTACCGTTTTTAAACCCTACCGTCATAGACAGACCGCTTGCCATCTCCCGATGGGTCTGCGATTCGGTTGTACGTGCCCCGATGGCAGCCCAGCACACCAGGTCGGCAACATATTGCGGTGTGATGGTCTCCAGCAATTCCGTTGCTGTTGGTATTCCCATTTCGGTGATTTTTAGTAATATCTGGCGAGCTTTTACCAACCCTTCGGTCATGTCGCAGGTGCCATCCAAATAAGGATCATTGATCATGCCTTTCCACCCAACCGTTGTACGTGGTTTTTCGAAATAGACCCGCATGACCACGCAAAGTGTTTTTTCGACCCTTTTCTTCAAATCGCACAATTTTTCAGCATATTCAAAGGCTGCCTTTTCATCGTGGATCGAACAAGGGCCTGTAATAACCAGGAGGCGCTTATCTTTGCGTGCCAGTATGTCCTCAATTGCCTTGCGTCCCTCAACGACAGTCTCGTTGGCTTCGGTCGTCATTGGAAGTGTCTTTTCCAGTTCTCTCGGGCTCATCAAATTCTTATAGTCCCTGACCCGAAGGTCCTGTGTCTGTTTCATTGTCGTTGTCCCTCACCCATGTTTTTATGATTATCTCTCACAGAGATCACAGAGCCACAGAGAATATTAATTGAGAATCCTTGAGAGGAGGATTCTCAATAAATCATCACATGTTATCATCTGGTTAATTAAAGTATCGAAAAGCCACAAAAAAGTCTAATTTTACTGCAACATATAGTTAAAATTATTTTTTACTGATTTTTCCTCTCAAAAAATCAGCAAAATGAAAAACTCTGAGAACTCTGCGAGCTCGAGCGGAGCGGGCGAGAGATAACTCCACCTACAATTAACCATTTCACCTATCAGCTTGTACAGTTTTCTATGCGAAAAAAAAAAAGCCGTGGCAGTTTTTAGTTTGCCACGGCTTTTAATTCTTAGTTGTTTTTGCTTGTATCAGCGCACTTCGGGCAAACCGGTATTATAGTAGCCAGTAATAAAAATAATAATTGCCCGAAAAATTATTCATAATATTAATCCTTTAATTTCAAGGTATTCTATGAAAACCCTGATCATGTTAATATAAAATCGCTATGCGATTTTATTTAATGCGACTGTCGCTATGCACCTTCAAAAGCCCGTAAGAACTGAAACCCTGTAGATCTTGTAAAACACTGATAAGCCTTCAAGGCTGTCCGAACTAAAAAATTTTTTAATCAGTCAAATAGAGCGCCATCGTCGCGTCAATAAAATCGTTTCACGATTTTATAAGAATAGTAATTCTCATACCACTCGATGAAACGTGCGATCCCGACTTTTAGCGGCGTGGACGGCTTAAACCCAACATCATTGATCAAATCGTCGACATCGGCATAAGTGGCAGGCACATCGCCTGGCTGCAAGTCGAGGTATTCTTTCTGGGCTTGTTTGCCAAGTGTTTCCTCGATGGCTGCGATGAATTCAGTAAGTTCGACGGGATTGTTGTTCCCGATGTTGTACAATTTGAAAGGGGCGTAGGATGTACCCGGATCGGGTGCATCACCCGCTCCACGATAAATTTGGCTCTGGGAGTTTATGCATAACGCGGTAAACGCCTTCGATGATGTCATCGATGTAGGTAAAATCTCTCAGCATTTTGCCATGGTTGAAAACCTTGATGGGCTTGCCTTCGATAATGGCCCGTGTAAACAAAAAGAGCGCCATGTCCGGACGCCCCCATGGACCATATACCGTAAAAAACCTGAGTCCGGTACATGGCAACTTGTACAGGTGGCTGTAGGTATGCGCCATGAGTTCGTTGGCTTTCTTGGAAGCCGCATAAAGGGAAACCGGATGATCCACATTGTGGTGAATCGAAAACGGCATATTGGTGTTGGCGCCATACACGGAACTGGACGACGCATACACCAGATGCTTGACGCTGAATGACGGCAGCATTCAAGAATATTCACAAAACCGACAATATTGGCATCGACATAGGCGTGGGGGTTCGTTAGGGAATAGCGAACGCCTGCCTGAGCCGCCATGTTGACGACAACTTCATAGTTCTGTCTCCTTAAAAAGTGCTTCCAGTTCGCTTAGGTCGGCCAGGTCGACCTTTTGAAACTTGAATTTGTCGTGCTTTTTGAGTAGTTCAAGTCGTGATTCCTTTAGCTTGACGTCATAATAGGCATTCAGGTTGTCCAGGCCTGTTACCTGGTAACCCTCTTTCAACAGTCGCAGCGAAAGGTGAAAACCAATGAACCCTGCTGCTCCGGTTACCAATACATTTTTAAACTTAAACGACATTGTATACACCTTTTTTGGTTTAGCCAGTTGGCCAGTTACGCCAGTTTGCCAATGAATGAAACGTCTTTATGGTCATTCACCCTTCAATTTGTCGCTTTCAGCAAGGTCATTAATGTTGTGGGTTGCTTGTTGCTCGTTGTCCGTCGTCAAACCCAACGAACCCAATGAACCTAAGTCCTTCGTTATAGGGATGATATTACATAATTAGAAAGAAAATAGTAATAAATCATTATTTCAAAAAAGGATGACGCCGAATCTATCCAAAATCGCACAAACTGTCGTATATGTAAATGTTACTATATTTCATATGAAAAAAGCCAGCCCCATGGTTGTAAACACTGGCGCTTAAACGCTAAAAGCTTCTCAATGTCGTCGCGCTATATAAAATCGTGTAATAATTTTATCTTCATATCGCTAAATTTAGCCATATGATAAACGTCACTCCGGAAAGGAGCGTACTCAAAGAAATGGCCGCACCGGCAAAATCGGCATCGCCATTCATTTCTTTGGCCATTACATAAGCAATCGTAGCCGTGGGTGATGCAAGCAAGATCAGACCCGGGAGGTAATCATAGGCACTGACATCAAAAAATGTATAGAGCATAAATCCGATACCGGGCAACAAAAGGAGTTTAAACATACCAGTCGTGCAGACAGGTATGATGCGTTGCCAGATTTGTTCAAAGGACAACGATGCACCGATTACCAGCAGTGCCATGGGTAACGCCATTCCTGCTAATATTTTCAAGCTCCGATCCACCACTACCGGTATTGGTATTGCGGCAACCGAGAATACAATTCCAGCCAAGGCAGATATGATTACAGGATTTCCGGCAATTTTTCCTAAACTTTTCAACCACTTTCTTGCACCCAAACCTCTCGGGCCGAACGATTGCAAGGCTGTAACCGCCAACAGATTCTGCAGAATCATCACAAAGCCGGCAATAATACTTGCACGGGTCAACCCATCGCTTCCCAGATAGTAAAATGCAACCGCCAAGCCGATATAGCCCAGATTGCCATGCACGGAACTCTGTACAAATGTGCCCAATTGTGATTTTTTTACACGAAATATCGCACCAGCCGACCAAACGACTACAAAAGAGGCAATCACGGCTAATAATGTAACCGCGATCACCGTGATATCGAACTGGGTTTTAAGTGAAGTTTGAGCTATAGAACGGAAAATCATTGCAGGAATCGCGAGATAATAAACCAGCCGGTTGGCCGGTTCCAAAAACTCTTTCCTGATGAACCCAATCATCGGGCAATACACCCGAGGCCGATTACGGCAAAGATGGGGATGATGGTTAAATTATATCCATATAAAATCGCTTTGACGATTTTATTTGACGCGGCTTCGCCGCTCAAAACTAAATCAGCGAAGGTTAAAATCAACATTTTGTGACTTATTGACAATTTCAACCGTAAGGGGCTATGCAATAATAGTGAGGCGACGAATTGCTCTATCTATCTCTCGCCCGCTTCGCTCGAGCCCACAGAGATCACAAAGATTGTTCTTTTCCTGATTTTTTGAGAGGAAAAATCAGGAAAACGTATATATTAAAATACGTTATATTGATAATAAAACAAGGATAAGCGAAGATTGGGCTAAAATCTGAATCTTCTTTGAAAAATTCGAATAAAACTCTGTGCTCTGTCTCTGTGAGATATAAAAGCCCTTTATGGAGCGACGCAGTCGCGTCATATAAAATCGCCCTGCGATTTTATTTTTATAGCCTATTTTGAAATCAATATGAAGCCTCATATTCACATAAAGCTTTTTGCAACACTTAAGAAAATATTTGCCCGAATCGCCTGAGACCTATCCAATTGATCCCGGCATCAGTATAAAAGACCTGGTCGAGCAAATCGGCGTTCCAGTTAACGATGTTAAATTGATCTTCGTTAACAGTGTTAAAAGTGATTTGTCTACACGCCTAAAGGGTGGAGAGACGGTTGGACTTTTTCCGCCCGTGGGAGGTGGATAATCGTGCCTTCTGAATTGGTTTCCGCCATAAATAAGCAAGCATCTCAAAAGAAATTTCCAGACAACACGCCATTTTTGAGTTTATCGCTCGACAGCACCAACCATCTTTCAGCTAAATTTAATTTAAACCTGCAGCAAATTGAAATTAGTCGCCTTACAAAACGATATCGTACCCGAACATTATGCCCGTAACTTGCGCTTTTTTTCTGTGGAAGATCAAATTGCCCTTCTCAATTCCCAGGTCGGCGTTGTTGGCTTAGGCGGTTTGGGAGGTGCGGTTACAGAAATTCTGGCCCGTATAGGCTTCGGTCGGCTTGTGCTGCTTGATGGTGATATGTTTGAAGAAAGCAATTTAAACCGACAATTCCTTAGTAAAACGGATTTATTGGGTTCTTCCAAAGCGAATGCTGCCAAGCAAAGGGTCGCAGAAGTGAACCCTTCAATATGTGCCATGCTCACGCTGAATACATAGACGAGACCAATGCGACAGATTTATTGGCCAAGACAGATGTAATCGTTGATTGTCTGGATAATATCAAAACCAGGTTCGTGGTAGAGCGGGCCGCCAAACAAATGGGTGTACCGTTCATTTCAGCTGCAGTTGCGGGTTTTTCAGGACAACTCACAACGATTTTCCCCGAAGATCAGGGCTTGAAGCTGATATATGGCGCTGTTGAAAACGACATCCCGTCGAAGGGCGCGGAGGCCGCCCTTGGCACATTATCACCCGTGGTTACAACCTTGGCCTCTCTGGAATGTGCTGAAATCGTTAAAATATCCTTGGCCGGGGAACCCCCCTACGAAACCGCCTGTTAATTGTCGATCTTTTGGATAATACGTTTGAGGTTTTAACTCTCTAATTAATGATAAATAAAAATGCAATCAGATGAATCTACACGACCTAATATCCACTTTATAACAGCCGAATTACCAACACTTATATCGAATATTTGGAAAAATATTATCCTGAAATCGATATTGGATCGATTTTATCCTTTGCTGGTATTGAAAGATACGAGGTAGAAGACCCAGCGCATTGGTTCAATCAGAAACAGGTAGATCGTTTTCAACGAAATTGTTGTCAAAAAAACTGGTAATATGAACATCTCCAGAGATGCTGGGCGGTTATTACTTCTTCAGAATCCCTTGGCTATGTAAAACAATATGTTTTAGGCCTACGTAAATTTGACTTCAAATTATATGCTCGTTGCTAAAGGCTATCCGCTTTTGAGCCGTGCGGCCAATTTAGAAGCAAAAAAAATTGGACCTCATAAGATTCAAATTACCTCAAAACCCAAACCCAATGTAAATGAAAAACCTTATCAATGTGAAAATCGAAAAGGTATATTTGAATCAATGCCCAAATACTTTACTGACAACTATGCTAATATAGTTGAAACATCTTGTATTCATAAAGGTGATGACTGCTGCCGTTACATTATCACCTGGGATAAAAGCTCTCTCTCAATCTGGACACAAATTAGTCGCATAGTTTTCTGGTCGCTCTCATATCGTCTCCTCATTATCCTTATTTTATTTCCAGGTAGCCTTAGTATCGATAATCGTGCTGATTAAGTTTTGATTATTTCTTTAATTTCATCGAATATTGCAGAACGGCTAAAAAAGAATAAATATCAAAGATACAATAAAGATACAAGGAAATGCTGCTAAAAATCTGCTTGATGAAATAAATATCCGCCATAGCAATTCCATCCTCATCCAAGAAATCGGTAAGGTAACATCAACTAATACAAGTATAGACGAACTAATCAATAAGGTAATGAAAAGCCTATACAGCAACACCTTGATTTTGATCGTGGTTTTATTCTTTCCCAGACCATGAGACAGACAACCTTCGATATTATTTCCAGTTTTGGATACTCAAGATACGCATATCAACATCATTAAAAACTCGGTTTGTTCATTAGACAACAAAAAGAATAGAGTTTTTAAATCTGTTTATAAATACCGATAAAATTTACATTTCTAATGACATACATGACAAATCAATCTGGCGTACGCTCAAAAAGATTATAATTTTTTCAAGCATAAACGTTCAATCATTTATTTGTGTACCGATCGTCTATGAAAAGAATATCTTTAGGAGTTATATTTGTAGACAATATAAGACGCAAAAAGACATCTATCTCAAAGTGATATAAGTCTTTTGACTGGTGTCGCAGCCCAAACAGCGGTCAGCATAATTAATGCTAGATCATATGCCAAACTAGAAGAAACCAAGGCACAGTTAGAAAACATCACACGATGAACTTGAAATTCGTGTCGCTGAAAGAACCGCTGAACTAGTGGCTACGGAAAAACATCTTCGTGCTTTGCTTAAAGAAAAAGATATGTTGCTCAATGAAGTTCATCATCGGGTTAAAAACAATTTACAGGTTGTATATAGCCTGCTCGATATGACTCGGCGCCGGGCCGCCAACAAAGAAACCTACGACCTACTTACTGAAGCTCACACCAAAATTTATACAATGTCGTTAATTCATTCGCAGCTATATAAAAGCACCCGTGTAAACCAGATCAACATTGGTATTCACATAAGGGAGCTGGTCCACCACCTTAGCCAGCTATATGGCAAGGGCAAATACATCCAACCTCATCTCGAGTGTGAAGGTATCTATCTACCAGTAACGGAAGCCATTCCCATCGCCTTTGTTTTAAACGAATTGATCTCCAATGCCTATAAATATGCCTTTGAAGAGGGAACGGAAGGAAAAATCGAGGTGACGATCAAAGAATTGAAGGACGACGGTAAAATTTCCATCAAGGTTAAAGACAATGGTGTCGGGATTCCTGAAGAAATAGACGTGGAAAAAACAGACACTTTAGGGATGAAACTAGTCCGGAACCTGGTAACCAAACAGCTTAAAGGCACTTTGAGTTTTGTTCGTGATCAGGGAGCTGAAATAAACATAGAGTTTGCACCAAAAAAGAAATATATGCCCATCCACGAATGGCTATTTTACTATATTTCAGTGTTGGGCAACATGATTTAAATCCTCAAAATAGCCCACTATTCCTCCGGTTCAAATTTGGTGCCCGCCTTGAACTCAAGAAAATCTCTCATCCGTGAATAGACCTAGTTAGACCTGAAGGTTATAGTAGAAATTTAAGCAATTTCTAGAGTAGGAACGCTCAACTTGGACAAGATTAGCTTTTTGTGGCGATCAATGCCGCCCCAATGGCGCCGGTGAGTTGTGCATTGGGCGATACATCGATGTCCAAACCTAATTTTTTTTCGAGCGCTCTGACGACTCCGATATTTTTCGCTACCCCGCCGGTCATCATGATTGGTGCGGTCAGGCCGATCCGTTTGCCCATTGCCACAACCCGTGAACCAATTGATTCGTGAATCCCGGCGATGATGTTCTCACGCTTTTCGCCTTTGGAAATCAGAGAAATAACCTCCGATTCGGCAAAGACGGTACACAAACTACTAATCGTTGCGGGATTTTGCGCTTTTAATGAACTCCGGCCAAACTCGTCCAGTTCCACTTCAAGAGCGCGGGCCATAACCTCCAAAAATCGTCCCGTACCGGCCGCACATTTATCGTTCATGGCAAAATCTAAAACATTGCCGTTATTGTCTATAACAATCGCTTTGCTGTCCTGACCACCGATGTCGATAACGGATCTGACTTCCGTGTTTAAAAAATGTGCCCCTGCCGCATGACACGTAATTTCAGTAATAGCTTTATGAGCAAAGGCAACGCTATTACGGCCATAGCCCGTTGCAACAATACGATCTATTTGTTCATGATCCAACTGAAGGTCGGTCAAAATCTCATCAAACACTTTTCGGCCCGCGATCTGAGCGTCATAGCTCGTCAGAATGATCTTGGTAGAATGTAATTCGCCATCTTTCATTACAGCCGCTTTGGTTGTTATGGATCCGACATCGATTCCTGCGGTGATCATAATTGTTAATCCTTCGGTAAATTAAGTTTACCTGTTGGCCAGTTTGGCCGGCTAATATACCGTCATTAGCTGTCTTTGACAGCGTCAGTTGCCTTTTAGGCGTCATTTACTGTTTTCAACAGTGTCATTAATTACTGTTAACCTGTAAACTGGCTTAACTGGCCAACTGGGTAACCGGCCTAACCGGCCTAACCGGCAAACCGACCTTTGAGCACCTCCATGAACGCATCGATTCGAGTTTCGATCTGGCTTTCTGCAAAGCTTCTTTCGTCAACCATGTCGGCTTCGATAATGAGAACCGGGACATTTCTTTGTTTCTGAATGATTTTTTGAATGTCGTACTGGCCGAACGAATAAGGCTTGCAGGAACGGTTCGAATGCATGACCACGCCATCAGCAGCGTATTTATCGATCATCTTGATTACATCAGTGGCCATCTGGTCAACACCAATGTTCAAATAGATGCGCGAATAGCCCTCAGCCATTGTGTTGAGAAAATCGGTTTCATCGATGTATTTCATCGATCCGCACCAGGCCGATGTATAGGTGTCGGCCACCAGGCAGGCATCGTGTGAAGCGAACTTATCCGACAACCAGCGGGTGCGGAACCAGACCGGCAAATTGTCCCACAAAAGCCGATAGGTTTCATTGTCCACGGCACTGATTCCTTCAGCCACACGCGCTTTCATTTCTGCCAACAGGTCGGTGTAATAATCAACAACCGTTTGGGTGCCACGCAAAGTCACGATCAGGGCCAGGTGAAAAAAGGCGTCAAAGGCACTCATGGGTGCCGGTTTGTTTGTTGTAGTATCGAGCACAGCCTGCCATAAACGCTGCCCTTCTATGGAAAGTCGGCCCACTTCGATCCATGCGGTCGTAGTCGAATCTTGCGTCCGCAGGAAGCTCTCGAGAAATGTGATATATTCATCGATCTGTTTCCGCACATACGCGTGCGCTTCTTTCGAATATTCGGTATGACAAAAAGGCGTATCGAGAATAAAAAGCGGCACGTCAAAATAGCGTGCCTGGACCTCGTACCATTTGAGTACCGTGCCGCATATGTTGTTGCAGCAGACCAGCATGTCGGGCTTGGGAAGTCCACCGATGGGGCCTCCGTTCAAAGGCGCACAGGCGATATCAGCCCGGGCATAAGAACACAAATCGCTCGAATAGCCCATTTCTTCCGATTTCTCACATAGATCGACACCCATTTTAGAGGCCCCGATCATGGCCCCATGGTTTTCGGGATAGACGGGAATGACGTCCATCACGATCAAGGGTTCGACCGGCCCGCCACTGGTAATCCAAGCAACCTTTTTCCCTGTTTGTTCGGCGGTCTTGGCGTCGATGTAGTAAGTCGTCATGATCTCTTTCATCTTTTTGACAGACTTTATTTTTCTTCTCTCTTTTATTTCATCCTCTTTAGTCATGACAATCCTTCGGCTCTCTGGTTGCTTGGGTTCGTTGAGTTTTTTGGGTTTGTTGGGTTCTTTGGGTTGCTTGGCTTCGTTGTGCTTGGGTTCCATAACCCGTTAAAACTGGCTGAACCGATAACAAATTACGTATCTGTGCCCATCCATAAATCGTCTTTTTCCGCGCCATCAGCGTTGGGCGTCATGATTCAACTCCTTAAAATAGCTCGCTTTTCCTCCGGGTTGTATGTGTCGCCCGCCTTGATCTAACGAATAAATCCCTATTTCTGGATCGGCACTAATATCGCAAAAAATGACGCCCGCAGGGCAAATGACACGATCGTAGATCGTTTTTGACGCTGTCGCAGACAGCAAATGACGATGATATAACCGGTGAAACCGCTTATATCATCTCAATAAACGCTTCACATCGCGTCCTGAATTGGCCTGCTGTACCTTGCTGGTCCTCAATTTCAAATAATGTGCTCGGTATGCCTTCAGCTGTCAACATGTCACGTAGATAAGGATAATCGAAGGCATGCGGGTCACAAAACTTCAGCATTATAAAAATCACGCCATCGGCTTTATTTTCTCTGGCCAGTTTAACGAGATGTTCGCCCCGCGAGCGCAGGCCGGCATGCTTGGCCGGACACACGACTCGATCAGCATACCGCTGGGCAATGGCTGTTATCGGATCTTCTTCAACTTCAATTTGCCCTTCAAAATACCTGGCACCTGTACAGAGGTCATCTCCAACCACAGCACCACCGGCGCTTTCGATGGTCTGGTAAACATCCGGCATATTGCAAAGCCCACCGGATAAAAGCAACCGTTTTCCGGGTTTCTCCGGATTCTGCAACCTGGTCTTTAAAAGCCTGATCCAGATCGGATAGTTTTGCAAGAAAGTCGGACCGATCCATCATCATCGATGCTTTCACAAGGGCATGCATATCACTGCCGCTGATAGCATTCGGGTTTTTACTTCTTAGCGTATATAAATTTTGCAGTCGTGTCCTGATTTCATTGAACAAGGCAATCGCATCAGCAAGTTTCTGCGTTGAAAGTATCAACATCGAACCCTTTTTCAAGGTCCTGCCGGAATTTTTCAAATATAGCAACCGTATAATCACGGGCGCTTTGCGTATTCAGCTTCACCGGTAAAACAATATCTGCGTGAAAAGAAAAGTCGGTATTCAGACGCCAAATGTCGGACAAACGCTGAATCGAATCGCAGGTATGTGGAAAGATCGGTACCATCCAAAAAATCGAGGTTGCCGGACAAAGCATCCTCCAAACCACCGCGCACGAGACCACAACAATAGGCTTGCAGATGCGCATCAGCCAGGGAGATATTGCCACTCGTTCCAAATATCCGAAACGGCAGCACGCCAGCCGCCCAGATGAGTTCCTCGGGCCCATAAGAACAAAAGTAACCACACACCTTACGACCGGTTTTGGCTTTCCATTGACGTGCATATTTAAACGGATCGTTAACGATATCGTAAAATGGCTCAAACAGTTTCATGCTGTTTTCAACAGCGTCATTCATTGTCATTCACCCTCCGGGTGTCATTTGCTATCACGCGACATGCTGGACATTGTTTATAGTATTAATCGTCTCACAGAGCCGACAGGGAGCATAGATGATTGCTTAATTTTTTGCGAATTTTTTGACGGGTAAACTGGAAAACCGGCTAACCGCAAAACCGTAGTTTAGATCATCTGCACCTAAAATGCAACAACTCCCCGCGATCAAGCGCTAATAAACAGCTACTTAACAGCTAAAAAACAGCTTGACCCATCCGATATAGGGTGTTATTTTAATCGAACCTAAAGTGAGCGTTTCAAAATTTAATAATGGTTTATAACACTTATAATTAATGGGATATTTATCGATTCATATTTTTTATTTTTGAAACCCATTGGGATTGCCTATTTAACTGCATCTGCGGCGTCAGATGCCCTCCCGCATAGTATATACTATAGCGGAATGACATCTTCCTTGCATATGCAGCAAACTAAACAATCGTTCACATCAGGTTAAAATAAAATCATTAACTATTCATTTATTGCGATTGTAACAGGCCCGCTGCGCTACCCCCAATAATGAGGTTATTCAAGTGACTGCCGAAAAAAATGACAACGCTCCGCCGAGTGCTGGCGATATCGACCGGACAAAAGTCAAATTTGAAATCTACGGCGAAGAGATGATTGAAAAGATCGTGAAGTCCAGTGGCAACAGCGGTCGTGTCTACCTGCCGCCCAACTGGGTGGGTCACAACGTTAAAATCATCAGAATTGATTAACCTTATAAGGCCTTGAGGAATCACTCCGTGGAAAACATCTTAATTAGAGAGCTAAAGACAACGGATGCTGACGATATCAGTGCGATATTATGCATGATATCACCCAGAAGACGGTGACGCCCGACTTCAAAAGCTCATTGAAAAACATGCCCGCAGTGATCAGGATGTCTGTCTGGTTGCCGAATTGAACGGTCAGGTCGTGGGGTTTATGGTCAGCTATGTCCTGACCCTGGGGTTCGGGATCGAAAAAAGTGGTTGGATTGCCACGCTAGGCGTCGATCCAAAATTCATGGGCCAGGGTATCGGTGCCGACTTGGCGAAGGAAATATTTAAATATTACAAAGATATAGGAATCAATAACGTCTACACCTCCGTGCGGTGGGACTCACCCGACCTATTGTCATTCTTCAAGACGCTGGGATTTGATCGCAGTAACTTTATTAATCTCCGCAAAATCCTCTCGATGTTAAAAGCATAAAACCCATCTCCTTCTTGCTAAGGATTCGAAGTAGATTTACTACGTCTTCATCCTTGGGCGCCTTGGACCTGGGATGTCCTCGACCTTCTAAAAATCAGGGCTTCCTAATACAATCGTTTCACCGTTTTATTTAAAAATCTTTATACCATATTATTCGCCACAAGTTCGGCGATATCTTGGGTCTTGATTTCCTCTTCTTTTTCAAGTTCTTTCATGCCATCTTCAATCATGGTTAAGCAAAACGGGCAACCTACCGCCACATTTGCCACCTGCTTACCGACGATCTCTTCAGTGCGTTCCAGATTGATCCGTTTACCGATGGTCTCTTCCATCCACATTCTTCCTCCACCAGCACCGCAGCAAAAACTTTCCCGGCCATGTCGGTCGAGTTCTTGGAATCCATCTTTTGATATAGACTTCAAAATCGCTCTGGGCTGATCATAAACCGAATTGTAGCGCCCCAAATAACAGGGGTCGTGGTAAGTCAGAGATCCTTCCAATGATTTGTTTAATGTGATTTTGCCCTCTTTTACAAGCTGATCGATGAATTCTGTATGGTGGGTCACCTGGTAATTTCCACCCAATTGCGGGTATTCATGTTTGAGCGTATTGAGACAATGGGGACATGCCGCAATAATTTTTTTAACCTTGTAGTTGTTCAAGGTTTCGATGTTTTCCTGGGCCATCATCTGGTACAGCATCTCATTGCCCGACGCGCCTGGCAAAGTCACCGGTGCATTTTTCTTCGGTACCAAGGATCGCGAAGCTTATTCCGGCTCTTTGTAAAATTTTGACCAGACTGATTGATACCTTTTTGGTACGATCGTCAAATGAACCGGCACAACCAATCCAGAGCAAATAGTCGACATCCGAGTCATCCGCCATCATTTTAACATCTAATCCTTCGGCCCAGTCTGCCCGTTTGTCATACCCGATACCCCAGGGGTTCCCATTGCGCTCCAGTCCTTTAAGAGACGGGTTCAACTCTTTGGGATAGGCTTCATTCATCAAGGTCTGCCCCTGTCGCATGGCAATGATGCGGGGGACATGTTCGATGGTCACCGGGCAGACCTCTTCACAGGCACGGCAGGTGGTACAGGCCCAAAGCGTGTCTTCGGAAATCACGTCACCGACAAGCTGCTTTTGGCTGTTGAGTTCGACCATCTCCGCTTTAATTTTGTCGGTTTGATCTGCATCGCCATCTTGTTTGATGAGGGCGGCCAACTTCGCTCTCTTGATGATGTTGTCTGCATTTTCCAATAGTTCAAATTTTAGCTTATCGTTGAATTCATGCAGATTTAAAGGTTTATCGGTGGTGTAGGTAGGACAGACTTCTTTACAGCGGCCACACTCGGTACAGGTGTAAAGATCCAATCCCTGTTTCCAACTGAGCTGGTGGATGTGATTGATTCCCAGTGATTCATCTTCCCAAGCCGTCTCGTCTTCCAGATCCAATAGTTTGGCCTTTTCATGGGGATATCCCAGGCTCTTTAAAAAGACATTGGGAAGCGCGGTGATTATGTGGAAGTGTTTGCCCAAAGGCAGTATATTAAGAAAGGTCAATTGGGTGATGATATGTAACCAAAACTGCACAGACCATGATATAGCCAATGGCATCCGCACTTATTCCCGATATAAGGGCCGCCGCTCCCACGGAAACTGGTGTCCAAATAAA
Source organism: uncultured delta proteobacterium (assembly GCA_963802265.1). GTDB lineage: Bacteria > Desulfobacterota > Desulfobacteria > Desulfobacterales > CAWDIC01 > CAWDIC01. Next base: position 161,707 of record CAWDIC010000007.1, on the reverse strand, counting down.
CTCGGAAGCCAAACTGTGGGTTGTTGAAAAAATGGAGGTGTCCTGGGTTCTCATGCAACATAATTAAGTTATAGCGCGCACCATCGTACAAAAGATCGGATATCATCAAAATCCCAATCATGCCCAAAACAAAATACGCTTCCCATGTGTTGTGCAACCGTTCCGGTTTTAGAATTGCCCGACGAAAGATAGCGTAGACGACCATCAGTAATACGATACCTTCCATGATATCTTTTAACGGCGATATAAAGATATCCCAGGATATACTCATCACCTAAAAAAGGCAGCTGAAAGCCAGGAACAAAGCCTTCACCATATAAAGTCAAACTGCGAATCAAAAGGATGCAAAAGCCCCAAAAGATGAATGCGTGCATGAACCCTGAGGCGCGTTCTTTTTTCCTTCCCACCAATCGCTTCTGACCAATCGCCAGAATTACCATATTCTTGAGTCGTTCGATAACATGATTGGCCCGGTCGGTGGGTTCCAGGGCCATCAGCAATCTGATTTTATAATACATTGTGCGACCGAAATATCCCTAGCGCAACAATGAGCAGCAAAGACATTAAAAGAGGGTTCATTTGTATCTCACTAGTCTGATTTTTGGTAAAAATGGTGTTTTGTGTTTGGTGTCTGGTATTGAGCCAAACACTAATAACGAAACACCAAACACACCTAAATTGAGCGAATGCTCAATTTAGGCCCTGACTTTTTTTATTTCTTCCCTCAGTATCGGTACCACCTCGAACAGGTCTCCAACAATACCATAGTCAGCCACGTTGAAGATGGGTGCTTCGGAGTCTTTATTTACAGCCAAGATCACTTTCGATCCGTTCATTCCTGCAAGGTGCTGAATGGCTCCGGAGATGCCTACTGCAATATAAAGGGAAGGTGCGACGATTTTACCTGTCTGGCCGACTTGCTTGCTATGGGCCATGAAACCCCCATCAACCATAGCGCGGGAAGAGCCAAAACCCGCTTCCAAATCGTTGGCCAGTTCCTTTACAAGGTCGATGCCGGTTTGATCTTTAGCTCCACGCCCTACTGAAACGACGATGTCGGCATCAGCGAGATCGATTTCACCACTCGCGTCTGACACAAGTTCCTTGATCACGGCCTTTAAATCAGGTGCCGGAGGGGCAAGCTTGACGACATTTTCCGTTCCTGAAATCCCTTCCGTGGCCTCGAATGCGCCGGCCCGGACAACTGCCACCAGTTTATCGGTATTGACTTTGATGCGTTGCATCACTTTATTGGTAATGGCGGGCCTTATGACTTCTATCTGATCTCCTTCAAGGATCACATCGGTGATTTCAGTGGCGCAGGCGGCATTCAGTTGGGCGGCAACTCTGGGCGCAACGGCTTTGCCGCTTTCGGAAAATCCGAACCAAATCAGGTTGGCTTCAAATTGTTTGGCTGCGTCGACGACACAGGACGCATAAGGCCCGGCAGAAAACAACTCCAGCCCGGGATCATCAGCAATGTATTGCGTGTCGGATCCCGCATTGACTAATTCGGAAGTTAGCGATTCGATATTACTGCCAATTGCTACAACCGCGGTTTCTGCGCCCATGTCTTTGGCTTTGGATAACAGTTCAGTCGTACTGCTTTTTAATACGCCCTGTTTAATTTCCGCAATTACGAGTACTTTTGCCATGATATTTTTCCTTATTTGAATCTATTATGAATCCAGAGTACATTGTTAAATTACATTGGCCTCATTGGCCAACAGATTAACGACCTGTGCTGTAATGTCAGCAGGCTCGCCTTCAAATTTTCGCCCACCTTTCCGCGCTTCCGTTGGCATAAATTCGACAACTTCCGATTTAGGAGTGGCGCTGCCGACTTCATCAGGTGAAGTCCCCAGGGCCGCCAGATCCATCACTTCGATTTTCTTTTTCTTTGCCATCATGATGCCGCGCATTTGGGGCAGCCGCGGTTCATTGATACTGACGTCGACCGTGATAACAGCCGGCAGCTCAATTTCAACGATTTCGGTTCCGCTATCACCCGAGCGGGACACTTTAATGTGCTGGTCGTCCATCACTTCGATGCCCACTACGTTGCTGACGCACGGCAATCCCAAATATTCCGCCAAAATGATTCCAGTCTGGCCGCTATCGGTATCCTGGGCCTGTTTGCCGGTGATAACGAGATCGTAGTCCCCCTTTTCGTAAACCTTTTGCAGTACTCTGGCATAAATCGATGAATCGGCCTTTTCCAAAGCCGGATCTTCAATATGAATCCCGTTTTCAATACCCATGGCAAAGCATCTGCGGATCATGTCAGTGTTGTCTCCACCACCGACACTCACCAATGTCGTTTCTGCGCCGTTATTTTCCTTGAGCTGGACAGAGGCTTCAACCGCGCTTTCATCCCATGCGTTTATAACATATTGCATTCCGTCTTCAATAATGGCGCCGTCCTTAACGTGCATGTTCAATTCCACATCAACTACTTTTTTTACGGTTGTGAGAATTTTCAAAATCATCCTCCTCTTAATTGGTGTTTTTAGGGAGTTCGTATCTGACTAATGACTTTTTTGAATGACTCTAGTCCAATTCCAGCTTCTCCTTGCACTGATTACATTTTACGGCACCCCGGAAAACCCTATTGCCACATTCAGGACAAAAATAGCGGGCTTCTTCATCCTGAACCCATTTTTCAGTGCCAACTTTGCGTCAGTAAGGAACAGCGCGTAAAATTACCTTTTTACCAACCGCCATCGGGAAATTATCAATGTGCTGACAGGGAAATTCGTCACATTGATGACATCCCGCTATACCCTTTCTCTTTGGTACAATCTCTGATCTCACATTGCTTGCAATGCATAAACGCATTATCAGACAGGCATCCGTGGCAGCGAATATCTTCGGTTGAAAGATTTTCACTGTTAGGAAGCGTGCCCTTGCCTGAAACCGCTTCCCTTGTAAAGCCCCACCAACCGTTCCTTAAATTTTTATTATTATCACGGTGGGCGATATAAATGGCACAGACACCGCAGTAAAGACCACAAGGAGCAATAAAATCCGGATTAATCATAATATTATTCCTCCCCTCATGGTTCATTCCCCTATATTGCGGACATAGAACAAATCCAGCCAGCGAATGTCTGCCTGACGATCTGTTGGCGTGCAGTCAGACTTTTTCCAGTTTTACTGCACATACTTTCAATTCCGGAATCTTGGCAATGGGGTCACAGGCCGGATTCGTCAGTTTGTTCACGTTGGCTTCCTCAAAATGGAAGGGCATGAATACCACTCCTTTTTCCACTCGGTCTGTGATCATGATCCGTGTTTCGATCTCCCCTCTTCGGGAGGCTATTTTTACCTTGTGCCCGTCCGGAAGGTCAAGTGCCCGGGCGTCGGACGGGTTGATCTCAAGGAACCCTTTAGGCACTTCAAATTCCAGGGCCTTTGAATTCCTTGTCATCGTCCCGGTATGATACTGGGCATAGACCCGGCCGGTGGTCATGCAGAATGGATAATCCGCATCCGTTACTTCAGCTGGTGGGTTATAGTCAATGGCATGAAACAGGCCCTTACCCCTTGTGAAGTTTCCACGGTTGTGGAGAATGGGGGTTCCCGGGTGTTCCAATGTCGGGCAGGGCCATTGAAGACCCGGACCCTCTAGCCGCTCATAAGTAATCCCGGCATAGGATGGGGTAAGCGCCGCAATTTCTTTAAATATTGCCTCAGGGGAATCATAGGCCATTGCATAACCGAACCGGTTGGAGATATCCTGGATGATCTGCCAGTCCTGGCGGGACTCGCCGATGGGTTCGATGGCCTTTCTGACCCGCATCACCCGTCTTTCGGTATTGACAAAGGTCCCGTCCTTTTCAGCAAAGGAAACCCCTGGCAGGACCACATGGGCAAGTTTTGCCGTTGGTGTAAGAAAAATATCCTGGACAATAAGGAGTTCTATCTTTTCAAGGGCCTTGACCACGTGATTGGCATCCGGGTCTGATACCACGGGGTTTTCACCCATGATCCACAAGGCCTTGACCTCATCCTTGTCGATTCCGTGCATCATTTCCATGATCGTCAAGCCGATCTTTGAGGGTAACTCGTCAACGCCCCATGCATCAGCAAATTTCCGGTTAGCCTCCCCAAGGGTGACCGGCTGATAGCCGGGATACACATTGGGAAGTCCGCCCATATCACAGGCGCCCTGGACATTGTTCTGACCGCGCAGCGGGTTGACGCCGGTACCCCGTTTTCCAATATTGCCGGTCAACATGGCAAGGTTGGCCAGGGATTTAACGTTGTTTACCCCGTTAGTATGCTGAGTGATACCCAAGCAATATACAATGGAGGCCTTGCCGGCTTTTCAGCATAGGTCTGCGCCAGATTTCGTATATCTTCCACCGTTACCCCGGTGATTTTCGAGACCTCGTCCAGATTGACCTTGTCGATCACGCCTTTGAAATGCTTCAAAGTCTTCCGTCTTCTTTTTGATAAAGGTCTTGTCTTCAAGGCCCTCGTCCAAAATCACCTTCATCATCCCGTTCAGCAGGGCCACATCGGTTCCTGGTCGGTGCTGGACATATAGATGGGCAAAGGCGGCGATCTGGTTTTTTCGCAGGGTCAGCCACAAGGATTTTGGCCCCCTTTTCCCTTGCCCTGAAAATTCGAGTGGCCACCAGGGGATGAGAGGTCACCGTATTTGACCCGATAATGAAAATGGTATCCGACTCTTCCAGTTCAGAAACTGAATTTGTCATTGCACCACTACCAAAAGCTGCGGCAAGACCTGCCACAGTGGAAGCATGTCAGAGTCGGGCGCAGTGGTCGACATTGTTAGTACCCATTCCGGCCCGGGCAAATTTCTGCATGAGATAGTTTTCTTCGTTGGTAACCTTTGGCTGAGGCAAAAAATCCAACGGCGTCCGGGCCATCGGCTTTCCGAATCGCTTTGAGCCGGGATGCAGTAAATTCCAAGGCTTCGTCCCAGGAGACTTCCACGAGCTTACCGTTCTTTCTTAACAGCGGTTTTTTCAGCCGCCTTTCAGAATGAACAAACGCGTGAGCATTCCACCCCTTGATGCAGAGCTTGCCTTCATTGACAGGGCTTGTTTTACAGGGGATGCTTCCGGTCAGCCTGCCATCAATGGACTCCAGATAAAGATTGCATCCGCATCCGCAATAGGTACAGGTTGTCAGCGTATTCCTGTAATCCATGATCTTTCCTCTATAAAATCATGAAACGATTTTATTTGACGCGACGATGTCGCTCTTGGGTGAAAGGCTAAAATTCATAGGCCTACTGAGAGCAGCAGGATATTACAAAATTTTTGTTCTATCGACTTTGTGGGCTGAAGCGCCGCACTTTCACATGATTAATAATTTCAAGCTCCAATTTAAACTGTCTTGCTTACTTTTCGGTGTAGGGCCCATCACGCTCAAGGGTGATTTTTCGTTTTTATCAAGCCCGGATGTAAACCCGAATTCAGTATTCATGATCTCAGCCGTCTTTTTATACAGCAGCCTAAGGGGAATATCCGATGGGCAAGCTTCGTCACACAGCCCACAGTCAATGCAGCGGTCGGCCATATGCATTGCCCGGGTCAGATGAAATACCGGAATCTCCACCGGAAGGTCGCCCTTTGATATGAGGTCTTCACATTCCAGGCTACACTCATGGCAAAAACACATGGGGCAGATGTCCCGGCACCCGTGACACTTGACGCATTTTAAAAACTGGTCCTTCCAAAAGGAAAACCGCTCAGATTGGTTTTTGCCTTCAGCATCCTTGACACCTTTCTGCTCAATGCCGTCTGATGCTTCTCCGGCCGTCATGTCATCGGGCCAGGGTTTTTTACATTCACACTGCAAAGCAAGGCTCTGGGGGCAGGAAATCCCGACAGGGACCACCTTGTCAGGGTCCAACTGATTCAGTCGGTAAAGGCCATAAAGTCCTCTTTCATCACAGCCCCGGACCAGGACTCCGAACACCTCGTCCGGATACTGTCTTGAAAGGGTAATCAGCACTTTGTTCAGAGGGTAGCGTGTATCTCCTGCACTTTCTATGTCTCCAAGGCACAGCTTATCCAAATTATCGCCCTTTTGAAACAGACAGGGACCCACATGGCCGTTCCCATGGCAAAGGGCCACGACGCCTTTAACAGACCCGTCTGCGAGAAGCTCGTTGATTTTTTGTTTCACTTGATCAATCATTACAAAACCTTATTCTAAATACTTCGATGCGCAATTATTATGACGTGCTTGCACTAACTTATCAGGGTTATTGCTTGCTCAGCACTTAGTCCTGGGTGAGTAAAAACATGACTGTATATACGAATCGATAGACTAAGCAACCGCCTCCGCGCGTTCCTTTTTCAATGGTGAGGGGCCCAGTTTTTTTAGGACATCAACAAAATCATTGATTTCTTCGACAAACTCAGGTGCTTCGGCCGAGGATACCCACCTGGCCCGCAGCCTTTCCTTTTCGATGCCGCAGAAATCCAGCATCTGGGACAAAACGGTCACCCGTTTCTCAGTGGAATAATTACCATACAGGTAATTGCATTCACCCTGATGTCACCCACCCACAAAAACACCGTCCACCCCTTGCTGAAAGGCCTTCAGCACATGATGGGGAGACACGCTCCCGGAGCACATGACCCGGATGATCCGCATATTTGTCGGATACTGCATACGACTGACCCCAGCCAGGTCAGCAGCGGCATACGCTCACCAGGTGCACAGAAAAGCGATGATTTGGGGTTCAAACTTTGTGTCGCTCATTGGTTTCTTTCCTTATCTAAATGGTCTTCATTATTCCTTCAGCAGGCCGCCTCGATCTGCACCAAAAGCTGCTCAGGTTTATATCCCCGGAGATTGGCACTGTGGGACGGGCAAGCGGAGGCACAGTTCCCGCAGCCCTTGCACAAAATCTGATTGACCTCGCAAACCCTCTTTTTTAGGTTGTAAGTAATCGCCTCGTACGGACACAGGGGCAGACATGTCAGACAGCCCACGCAGGAGTCAGGGTCTATCTTGGCGACGGTTCCTGAGGCAACTACCGTGTCTTTTGACAGTAATGTCAGGACCCGGCCGGCCGCTCCATAAGCCTGGTTGATGGTTTCGGGTATATGTTTGGGATAGTGGGCCGTTCCGCAGAGGTATACCCCGTCCGTGGCAAATTCAACCGGTTTGAGCTTGACATGGGCTTCCTTGAAATACTGGTCCGGGCTAAGCGCCACCTTGAACATACTGGCCAGTTCCAGGGTGGATTCAGACGGGATGACTGCGGCAGCAAGGGAAAGGACATCTGCATCCAGTTCAAGCCGCTGACCCAAGATAGGATCAGGAACCGTCACCCTTATAACGTCCTTGCCACCCTCCTTGGCAGTTACAACCTGTGGCGGATCTTCCGGAGTGTAGCGGATAAACATTACCCCTTTGTCCGAGGCCTCCCGGTAGGAGTCTTCTCTGAACCCATAGGTTCGCATATCTCTGAAGAGGATATAGATGCGCATCTCGGGATTTTTCTGCTTGAGTTTAAGCGCATTTTTTACGGCATGGCCGCAACAAACCCGGGAGCAGTAATTTCTTTCCTCATTTCGGCTCCCAACACACTGGATCATCACCAAGGTCTCGGCATTGATAACGGTGTCATTGCCCTTGGCAATCTCTTCTCCCAGTCCCATATGGGTGAACACTTTTTCATTCTGCCCGTACAGGTATTCGGTGGGTACGTATTCTTCGGCGCCAATCGCAAGGATCGATGCCCCGTGTTCGATATCTTGGATCTGTCCTTCGGTCTCTATGGTGGTGGTAAAATTTCCGATATAACCGCTTACCTCTTTAACGGTCGCCTCATGGGAAACATGAATCAGGGGATTCTGGTAGACTTCCCGGATCAGGTTGTCAAGGTAGGCCTGAACATCCAAGCCCTCAAGGGTGGTGTGAAGTCTTCTCACCATGCCCCCGAGGTCTTTGTTTTTTTCTACAATGTAAACCTCGTGACCCTGTTTTGCGATGGATAGAGCGCAGGTCATGCCGGCAATCCCGCCGCCGACCACAAGAGCAGCTTTGTTTACCGGCAGGTCGGATTCCTGAAGTGGTTCGAGACGGCTGGCGCGTGCCACCGAGGTTCTAACGATATCCAGGGCCTTTTTGGTTGCATCCTCCTTCTGCTTTGAATGAACCCAGGAACAATGCTCCCGTATATTGGCCATATCCAGGTAATACTGGTTCAAACCCGCCTCTCGCAAGGTATCCTGGAAAAGGGGTTCTAGGGTTCGGGGTGAACAGGCGGCAATAACCACGCGGTTCAGGCCCTTTTCCTTGGCAAGATCTGTGATTTCCTTGGCAGAATTCGTTGCACATGAAAACATCTGCTCCTGGGCGTATACGACATTGGGCAATGACAGAGCATATTCAACCGTGGAAGGAACATCCACGACACCACTGATATTGGCTCCGCAATGACACACAAAAACACCGATCTTGGGCTCCTCCTGAGAAACATCCCTTTCAGCCGGGTATATCCTTTCCTTGGCCAGCTTCCCTCGCCGGTAGTCCAGGAGTTCGCCACACTGGGTGCCGGCGCCACTGGCACTAAAGACCGATTCGGGGATATCCGTCGGTCCCTGGAAGCCTCCGCTGACAAAGATTCCGGGTCTGGCGGTTTCAACGGGATTGGAAGGATTTGTTTTATTGAATCCGTGTGAATTGAGCTCGATGCCGTACTTTTCAGCGATTTCCAAATGATCCGCAGGAGGATTCAATCCGACGGACAATACAACCATATCGAATTCTTCCTCTTTAACACCGTCGTCGTTCGTCGCATATTTCACAATGACGTTCTTACTTTCTGGAAGCTCTCGGACAACGGAGGCATAGCTTCGTATGAACCGAACACCGGGAAGTTGTTCTGCGCGTTGAAAGTATCGTTCAAAATCTTTTCCATGAGAACGAATGTCGTTGTGAAATATGGTGCACTCGGCTTCAGTGTCATGATCTTTGGTCAGGATGACCTGCTTCTGTGTATAAGTACAGCATACGCCCGAGCAGTAGCTGTTCTCTCCTTCGGTAACCCGCCTGGAACCGACACATTGAAGCCAGGCGATTTTTTTGGGATGCTTCATGTCGGACGTACGCCGCACCTCACCTTCATATGGCCCAGTTGAAGATAACAACCGTTCGAAATCCATACTGGTAAGCACATTCTGCATTTTCCCGTAGCCATATTCCTCTTTCACTTTGGGATCAAAGGGCTCAATACCGGAAGACAGAATGATAGCACCCGCATTGACTTCAAACTTTTCTGCTTTTTGTTTGAAATCAATCGCTTCTGCCTGGCATACGCCTCTGCAGATATCGCACTTGTTTTCCTTAAGAAAAAGACAGCTTTCATCAATATAGGTGATCAGGGGAATGGCTTGAGAAAAGTAAACGTGTACGGCTTTATTTTTCGATATTTCCTGATTGAATTGATCCGGGTATTCCACCGGGCAATATTTTACACAGGTCCCGCAGCCGGTACATTTGTCCTCGAGAATGTATCTGGGTTTCCTTGTCAGGGTTACCCGAAAGTCACCTTTTTCACCTTCTATCGCGTTAACTTCAGTAAGCGTGAGAACCTCTATGTTGGGATGCCGGCCGACCTCGACCAGTTTGGGTGAAAGAATTCACATGGAACAGTCATTGGTGGGAAAGGTCTTGTCAAGCTGGGCCATATGTCCACCGATACTCGGTCCTTTCTCAACCAGATAGACTTTAAAACCCGAACTGGCAAGGTCAAGAGAGGCTTGAATACCGCTGACCCCTCCACCAACCACGATGACGTCTCCAAAATTATGATCGCCTTGATTTTCAGTAACTTGTAAAATGTTTTCCATCGGCACGACTTCGTTTCCCACTTTTAATCTCCTCACCTGCCTATCTAAACCTATTGATTAATTGTCTTTCCTAAAGCATCTCGTTAATAATTTCTGTGATGTCTTTAATTTCCAGAATGTCTTCATACTCCAGGTTCAAGCGGCTTTCCTCAAAATTAGTGATGCAGTATGGGCAGGATGTTGCAAGAATCTGGGCCCCGGTCTCCTGGGCCTGTTTCAGCCGGAGATCGGAAAATCTTTCTTCCTGGGGGGTGTCCATCCAGATTCGTCCACCACCACCGCCACAACAGAGACTATGTTTGCCAAAATCTTCCATTTCAACCAGCTCCAGACCGGCGACCTGATTCAGAAGATCTCTGGGTTCATCAAATATATCGTTATGCCGGCCAAGGTAACAGGGATCATGGAAAGTCACCTTTTTCGGGAATTCCCCTTTGAGCTCGAGCCGACCTTCATCAATCAATTCGCCCAGGTATTGGGACATATGAACGACCTCAAAGTTGACCATGAATTCCGGATATTCATTTTTGAAAGTGTGGTAGCAGTGGGGCGAAGAAACAATTATTTTCTTCACACCATTGTCGATAAAAGTTTTGATATTTTCCCTTGCCAGGCGTTTGAAAACTTCCTCACTGCCTATCTTTCGGATGCTCTCGCCGCAACAGTTTTCCTGTGATGCCAGTATACCAAAATCCACGCCTGCGCTGTTCAGGATATTGGCGGTAGCGACCGCCACTTTTTTCATTCGCGGATCATAACTCAGGTAACATCCCACAAAATATAGAACTTCCATTCCTTCTTTGAACGTTTTTACGGAAAGGTCCTTGGCCCAATCCGCCCGCTTCTTGCGTTCTCCTTGCAAGGGGTTCCCTTCGGAAATGATACTGGCTCGTGCGGTACGGGCAGACTTGACAGAAGTAGGAAACACCTCGTATTCCGTGGCCACTCGTCTCACGGAGACGCTCACATCGATCTGCTTGACTCCTCGCGGGCACTGCTGGGGACACGTGCCGCAGGTGGTACATCGCCAAATATCTTCACCATCGATCTCGGTTAAGCCAAAGGCAGCCTCCCGGATAATCTTGCGCATGCTAAATTTTCTGACCCGATTCCACGGGCAGACGCTGTCGCACAAGCCACATTGAAAACATAACTTATAAACTTCTCCACCGGCCGCTTTGATTTCATCGATTACTTCTATAAAGGGGGCGACTGTTTCCACTATCTCTATTAATCCTATTCCTTGGCCTTATTCGAAGTTATCTCAATATTGAGATGACTTCCAGTTCAGTCCTTGATTGACAATCGGGCCATGGCATCCTTTAATTTCGCCAGCCCGTATTTGTCTGCCAGTGATTCCAATCCAATCTCCAGCTCTTCAAACGCTTCCTCTTCTTCGGCTTCCTCTTCCCGCTCTTCGATGGTCAGGGCATCAACCGTGCACCACTTGACACACAAGGGTTCTTCTTCGCCTTCACACATATCGCATTTTAAGGGAAGGCCGGAATCGGGTTCCTTGAACTCGGGTCTGGATGGACATGAAGCCCGGCAGAAAGAACATTCGTCATATTCCTTTCCGTCAATGACATATTTATCTCTACCGGCGCACTCGGCAACAGCATAGTCTCCCGCGTAAACAGGAACATATATGTCGGCCAAAGGGTCACGAATCACCCGAATGCGAGACCTGGCCGGATTATTGCTGCTATATTTCGGCTCAGCGTGAAAGGCGGAGCAGATGACCTCACATGCCCGGCAGCCATGGCATTTATCAGCATTGATTTTAATGGTTTTTATGGTCCTCTTTTGTTTATCACCCTTCAAGGTTCACGCCCTCCATATTATGACTTCTTATTTAGCTTGAGCTTCTTCTAAAGGTAACGGGACAACGTCACCGCCAGTCAGTATGCCCCGCTTGATTAGATCTTCGGACACATAATCCAGGCCCTGTTCCTGTAGGGACTCCTTGGTAGGAATGCCCTCCTTGTTCCAACCTTTTAATTCATAATAGGTATCCAGGAGCTCTTTTTCGAGATCAGGAAATCGTTTTTTCCAATGGTCATCCGGGGGTCTCTCATCTTTTCTCCTCAGGCCCCTTCTGATGTTGATGGCTCTAACCAGGGTCCGGTACCTTTTGGCTGCCTTCGAGAGTGTGTCTTCATCCATATCGATTCCGGCCCCTGCTGAAATGAATTTTGGGATATTGTGTATGTGATAGGGCGGTTTCAGGTGGAATGAGGACAAGCCGGCACACATGCCGAGGGCATCATCAATGTAGTGCATCCGCTCCTGCCAGTCGACAATGTCACAGGTCATGTCAACAGTCGGGTAAAAGGGCATTGAGTTTTCTCCCCGGAATTCCCAGTCTAAAAAATATTGTTTGAATCGGTCGTCAGGAACCTGAAACCAATCTTTTACAAAGTCTTCCCTATGTTTTCTCTTTGGAAAAGGGTGCTGTGGGAACTGCCCTTCAATCTGGGTAACGTTTATCTTTTCGCCGGTACAATACATGAGAAAGTAGATGGGGTTTAACATCCCCAGCTTTAGCGGCAGTTGCTCATGTTTTTTGATATTGTTATGGGCATATTCCTCGGCACCGTTGCCGATCTCCTCGGCCGCCCAATGGGTTCCATTGGCCAGGATATCTCCGACCCCTTCCCTGTTCACAATTTTGTCAAGCAGGTAGAGGAATCTGCCCTCATTGTCTTCCGGCATTCCTGGAAAATCTTTATCCGTCAGAATCCCGTTTTCCAAAAGCTCAAGAGCGAAAGCCATGACTTGCGGTGCTGAATAACCGTCCACGCCGTACTCGGTGGCACGCTGAGCGATGGTTAAACCAAACTCCAGATTTGACATGGCGGCCATGGTATAGGTCAGTTTCGTAAAGCATTTCATCATGTAGGTCGGAATGCCGGGCAGGGAAATTGTCGCACCGCAGGCCACCGGACAGTTGTAGCAACTGATCAGTCGAGTCCTCGCTTTGTTCATGGTTTCCAGCCATTCATCCGACACTTCATCGGTCCAGAAGTCTTTTCTACGGGTTCGTGCATTTCCCCAGGAGAAATTTTCAGTATGCCACTTTTCATCATGTATGGCCATTTCCTGCGGCGATCCGAGAATGGCTAAAATGGGTGTCACGAAGGGGACCGGGTTTTCTTCGCGGAATTTTATATATTCCATTACTTCGTAGCAGAGTTCCATGAATTCGGCCGGTTGGGCAATATTGATGTCCTGGGTTCCACGAACCGCGATCGCCTTGACCCCCTTGTCGCCCATAACGGCGCCAATGCCGCCCCGGCTGGCGCTGGACCTGCCTTGCTCGATGGATGCATAATAAACCCGGTTTTCCCCGGCCAGGCCAATCGCCGACACCTGGGCTTTGGGCTCTTTCAACTCCTGCCGTAGCAGTTCTGCCGTTTCAATTGCGCCCTTACCTTGCAAATGAGATGCATCACGGATCTCCACCTTGTCATTATTTATCCATATATAAACCAGGTCAGGAGACTTGCCGCGAAGGATCACTTTGTCATAGCCCGCATATTTCAATTCCGGAGCCCAATACCCCCCCATCATTGAAAAGGCCATCAATTTGGTTTGCGGAGATATGGTTGACACAATGGTACGATTACATCCGATCGCCGGTGTGCCGCACAAAAGGCCTGTGCCGAATATCAACAGGTTCTCGGGAGAAAAAGCGTCAATCTCAGGGGGAACTCTTTCCCATAGTATCTTGGCGTTCGTACCAAGACCCCCCAGGTAAAGCTCGGTATCTTTTGGGTCAGTAGCTACTCTTTCGATGTTTCCCCGGGTTAGATCAATTTCCAAATTAAACCCTGTCTCTGCGTACCTCATTTTTTTCCCCTTCTATAATGCCTAAAACTGTATCAAACTTTTTTATTAATCAATAGTTACAGATAGTTAACTAAAAGCAAGCGACACAATTCTGGTGTGGGCTTCAAAAGCCAAATATGTGACTACAATTTAGCTATATAGTAGTTATGTGTCAAGGGAAAAGTGGTCTAATATGAAAACCGAAGAATTGCAAGGCCAAGAGAAAGTCGGGCTTAATAGGATTGGGATTGAACCATCACCCATACAGCGGCTAGCCTTGTTTGTCTTGCCAAGCGGGAGGTTGGTAATATCTAAAGATCTAACTCAAGATTTATCATATCACCTTTCTGGAAACCCAAACTGTTAAAAAAATTTAACAGCATTGGATCCCTCCGTGTTACAAATGTAATGATGGTATCGATGCCCAATTTCTTGAGATTATTTGTTATTTCAACGAACAGCATCTTTGCGACACCCTTTCGCTGATAAACAGGGTCTACACCAATGGTATCGATCCAGCCAATATTTTTAGGCATACCATATTCCCAATTGCTTACGCCGCCGATAATGAAACCGATCACCTTGTTATCCATTTCAGCAACAAGAGAGGAAATCTGTGCACGTTTTTCCACCAAGTCAAGCTTCATTTCCCAATATTCAGGCCTTTGTTTCCCCAGAACCTTTACATCGATTTCAACGATTTGGCCCAGGTCAGAGGGAGCCATTGTTCGAATAACAGGAGAACTCGAAGATTGATCACTCATATTATCCCCCCTTCTAAAATATACTGTGAGTCTATCATACAACAACTGAAGGTCAATACGAAGATACAGATGTTTAGAAGCGGTTTCAGGGATTAGGGATCGATGCCAAAGCGCAACCACTTGAACTTGTTCTGCAGGTCTGTTGTAACATTGCTACCAACCCGACCCATAAAAATGTTCTCAGGTTTCAAACAGATATTGGGTTCATTGGTTTCATATTCCTGAAACCCGTAAGGTTCGAACAGCTTGATCATCATTTTGCGGTACTGCAGGGCCGATTTACCTGTACCATCCAGATCCCAGGTCCATGAGTACCCCACGAGATAGACGATCAGGTCTTCCGCTTTGGGATGCGCCAGCAGCATCTGGACAATTCTATCGCCGATGCCTGTCGACCGCCAATCGCGGGCAACCTCGATTGCCTTGACTTCCATTATGATTGGAGGGCTTAATTTTGACCAGCGATCGTCGGATCTTGGACGGTTTAAAACACCAAATCCAACAATATGCTTATGACCCGTGACTGCTAAGACAACATTGGCATCCGGCTCAGAGGCATTTTCTTCCAGACTGGTTCTTTTCGTGTATAAAGATCGATAGTGGGCGTACGAACCGAACTGCTTGTCAAATGACAGGGTTCTAATTTCATCAGGTGTGTATAAAGCGCGTATCCGGACATCGCCCTTGGCGGTCGTGTAGACAATTTCCCTTTGAAGGCTTTCTTCCATCGCAGATTTGGTTATGAAAATTACATACGGCCACAGGTTACAGATTACTCTAACCTTTAAGCTATATCACATAATATTCGGTATAAGTTCGAAGTTGGAAGTGAGCTAAAGTGACTCCGAAACTTTAGGCCCTTCTAATTTTAAGCACTTGAAACTACTATTTATCGCAAGCAATTTCCAGCATTGACTATATCGAAAGGAACAACAGAAGTGGTTTTAAAGCCTCGGATCATGTTCGAGAGCAAGGCGTCCAATTGGATTGAAAACGGAGCGTACTCATGTACGTGAGTATTTCAATCCGGGGGACAACGCCGCTATCGGACATTAGACGTGGCTTTAAAACCACTTCTAGAAGTCGCCCCAGTCCTTGTGCAACCGCTTATTCATAATCATCAAATCGTAACGATTGCCCTGCGGGTCCTTGACATATTCCTCTAAAACCGCCTTTTTAAAAAAGTCGAGTTTATAAGCCGAATTAATGGCTGCATCCTCTACGCCGACAACAAAATCGGCCCGCAGATCTTCCAAGCCTTTGTCCATAGCCAGGCGAATCAGGTCTAGCAGCATCCAGGTCCCCAGCCGTTTCTGCCGGAAATCGGGCAACACCACGATGCGCAACCGGCCAACATGTTGGGTTGCACCAAATTCGCGCATAAACAGACCGGCATGCGCTGCAATCATATCACCCGCAAGCGCAATAATCGAAAAAACGTTGCCTCTGTCGATCCCATCAATCCATTTATGGATAAGCACCTCATTCAGAACATCGTATTTCATGTACCAGCGATCTTCTTCCGGAAGCGTTCGATAAAATTGAATCAGGAGGGATTCGTCACCCTTTTCCAGGGGCCGGATCAAGGCTTCACTGCGGTCTTTTAAAATGACCTCTTTGGGGTAGCGCAAAGAATTGTTCCTTTTATTTGCTGCCTGCGACAGCGTCACTTACCGTCTTACGACGGTGTCATTTGCCCTGCGGGCGTCATTTGCTGCCTGCAGCAGCGTCAATTTTGGTCATCAGTCGGTCGTCCGTTGATCCTTGCCGTTTCGTTGGTGAGCCTGTTGCCGGTTACCCTTATACCTCGGATACCAGTCTAATAGCGGTGTCGTGCAATGCCAGCAAGGGACCACGGACAATTGACAACGGACAACGTAATTTGGTGAAACGCGCAAGCGCAGCGCCAAATTACGTTACTCTTTTGGCTTGCCCATTACCTCAGCAAACATCTCCATGTCCCAGGTCTTACATTCGGCAACATTCTGACGGAATTTAATAAAATCGATGGTATCCTGCCCGGTAATCTTCTTGGTGTTGAAAGCTCCGAATCCGAGGAACGCTTCACCGCCCATGTTGGCTGCCAACCAGTGACGATTGCCATTTTTGCAGATATCCCAGAAGTATTTTTTCTTCATCCGAATGCCGTCTATCGATTTAATCAAGCACCCCGGGAAAAGATTGGCAAACGTCCAAACGATCTTGTCGACTTCCTTGTCCAGCAATTCAAAGTCGGCATTGCCCTGATGCTCCTTGATAAAGGCGCGCGCCTGCTTGAGTTCTTCGCCCCTTTCATATTCGCCATAGACGATTTCACCATCTTCCACATAACGATCGGTAATGATCATGGGGTTACGCACCCACTGCCCATCAACCTTTAAAACCGGCACACATTTGCTGATCAGATTCTTGGCCTTCATTTTATAAGCTGACCACATCTCACAGGAAACACAGTTCCACATGGCATCTTCCATGCTCAGATACCAAGGCAGAAAGTCGGTCGATCCACCATCTGGCGCCGAGCCGTGCTTGGGACCGGCCTGGCCGTAAATGGCCAAGTCGGACGACAAAGTGATGTCGCATGCCATGCCGATCTCTTGGCCTCCGGCAACACGCATGCCGTTGACCCGGCAGATGACCGGCTTTTTGCACGCCAAAATGGCGTCGACCATGTGATTGAACAGTTCCATATATTGCCCGTATTCGTCCGACCTGAGGCTGTAAAATTCACTGTATTCCTTGGTATTCCCACCCGTACAAAAGGAATAAGGACCGGTCCCCGTGAATACGGCCGCAACAACACTCCGATCCAGGGAGGCATTTTCAAAACCGGCAATGACCCCCTTGACCATTTCGGTTGTGTAGGAATTGTATTGCTTGGGATTGTTCAAACGAATCCACGCCACGTACAGACCCTCAACAACATTCCCGTGTGGATCTTTCAAAGGTTTTTTTTCGAACACGACACAAGGTGGCTCTGTTCCCCAGTGGCCATCCGTGTGTAGTCCATGGTCTTTTTTCTCATTATCGCGGGGCATCCATTCTAAAGCCATTTTTCCTACCTCCTCCTTGATGGCAAGGTAAGAAGCCCAATTTCGGCGTTGCGCTTCATCTCGTCGTTGCTGCGGCGTACAATCAGTACGCCTCACAACACGAGATTCGCGTCGCCTTGAACTTGAACTTCTTACCTTGCCATCGGTTTTATGATTTATAAGAAGTTCTTTTTGTTGTTTATTTCTTTGTCGTCAATCTAACTGTTCCGTTTGTTTGGCGGCAAAGTCGCTCGATCTAAAATCGCTTAAGCAAGTTTAGATTTAGAAATCAGGTGTTAAAACGATCCGTTTATCCGGTGATTTGGCATGGGCTTCTTCAAACGCTTCTTGAATCGTGCTCATGGGCCGGGTTTGCACAAAGGGTTCCAGAGCGATTTTGCCGGTCAAAACCATCTCCAGCACCTGCGGATAATATTCGGGCAGACATCCCCACGTGCCGATGATTTCAGCATCGAACGCCATCAGCCGTGAGATGGAATATTCGACTTTTTGCATGCCGAATCCAACAATAATCAATTTCCCGGTGAAACTGAGCAGACTCAAAGCGGTTTCCTGTCCCGGCTTGGTTCCGGTCGCTTCAAAAATCTTCCAACCGAAGCCCGGGAGACCGTTCTGTTTGCGGATGCCTTTAACCTCTTGCGCCACGTCGCGGGCATTCTTGCCCGTGGCATTGATTACAAAATCAGCACCGTACGCAAGCATCGTGTTCAGTCGCGCTTCATCGATGTCTATAGCAATGACCGTTCCGGCACCCAAGGCCTTGGCTTCTTGAACCATGTACTGACCAACACCACCGACGCCAATAACAATGACATTGTCGCCAACATCCAGTTCGGCTCTTTTCGCAGCCTGAAAAGGGGTCGTCGCCGCATCGGCCACAACTGCCAGGTGGGCCAAGGGGACATCGCCCCGTTTCTTGATTTCACACAAATCGATGCTGGGAACCGGTATGTGGCTGGAAAAACCGCCATAGATTCCAATACTGTTGCCGGGCATTTTCTGGCTCAAGCACCTGTTTCCGCGCCGGGTTTTACAAAGATAGCACTGACGACAGGGCATCACGGCCGGAACCAGAACCTCTTTCCCGATCCAACGTTCATCGCCGGCAACGACCGTACCTGCGATCTCGTGGCCCAGGGTGAGCGGCGGTTTGGAGACGGTTGGGACACCATCGAAAAAATAACCCAGGTCGGTATGACACACGCCACAGCCTGCGACTTCGATGAGAACTTCACCTTGTTTTAATTCCGGTGTCGGGATTTCGGTCTTTTGAAGGATACCCGGTGTCACCTCCCCGGTTTCACGGTTGCGTGTTGTCGGTTGCACCATCTGCCAGGTAAAAATCTTATCCGGTATGTCGGCCATCTTGTCCCTCCTTATATTTATGAATGATCATTTTAGGGTGCCAAATATGGTGGGATGCTTCCGGGAGTACGCCGGTATTCGGATAGGGCGAATACGCGCGTGAGAATGCATATCTGCAAACAGGTGCCGCCCTGGAAGCTACTGAAATTAAACAATAAAGTCTTGTAACAATGTTATTTAAAGTTATATATTAGCTATATTGTAACTAAAATCGTGACTTGTCAATAATTATTTCTCAACAAGATGTACGGCTTTTTTTCTTGACTATTCTATTATGTAGCTAATATATAGCTAATGTTTATCCACAAACGGACATGAACGATCGGAATTCTTGACAACCCCCTCAACCATTTAACCCATTGGGATAACAATTATAATCAAATCACCGCATAACTTTATGAGGAGAAAACAATGCTATTAAAGGACAAGATCGCCGTTGTTACAGGCAGCAGTCGGGGTGTCGGACGGGCTGTGGCACTCGACTTTGCCAAAAACGGCGCCAAGGTTGTCGTGAATTATAGCTCGAGTGCCCAGGCGGCCGACGATGTCGTAGGTCAGATTAAAGCCATGGGGTCGGATGCCATTGCCGTCAAGGCGGATGTCGCTCAAAAAGCAGACGCCCAGCAGCTTGTTGACAGCGCCGTTGACACGTTTGGGCGCCTCGATATCCTGGTCAACAACGCTGGTTTTACACGGCCGGCCCTGATGGTCAAAATGACCGAAGAGCAATGGGACCAAGTCGTGGACATCCACCTCAAAGGGGCCTTCCTTTGCTCCCAGGCCGCCGGGTTGCAAATGAAAACCCAAGCCAGCGGCAGGATTATCAATGTGACTTCGGTTGCCGGTATCGTTGGAACTGTGGGACAGATAAACTACAGTGCCGCCAAAGGGGGGATCATCAGTATGACCAAGTCGATCGCCCGCGAATTGGCCCGCTATTCAGTCTGTGCCAATGTTATCTCACTCGGGATCGTTGCCACGGACATGACCGAAAAAATTAGGAGCGATGAAAAGCTCAAGGAAATATACATGAACCGGATTCTACTGAAACGCTTTGCAGAACCGGATGATATTACCCCAGCCTTCACTTTTCTCGCGTCGGACGCGAGCAACTACATTACCGGTCAGCTGATCTGTGTCGACGGAGGGTATGGGATGATATAGAATATAAAATTTAGCGTCTGCGCGCCTTTATTTTAATTCAAAATCTGTATGTCTGCGTTAAACTCGGTTCCGACTTAACCTTGGGCTAAATCACCTTTTGAGACGGCTTTTACTGGATAAGCGCTGCGCGCTTTTATATTAACCTAACACTTAATCCAAAGCTTTAATCAATACATTAGACTTCATACCAAGAAATGATAGGATAACTTATGGGAAAAGTAGCGATTATCGGGGTTGGTCAGAGTACGTTCGTTCGACAATATCCAGGGTCGATTCGTGAGCTGGCTTTCGAAGGGTTCAAAGACGCAATGGACGATGCCAAACTAACCACCAAGGATATCGATGCATCGGTCGTCTGTTCGGCACCAGAATACGATAAACAGCGCTCACCGGCCGGTGTCTTTGCCGAATATCTCGGGCTCAATCCGCAGCCGACCTTCTACGTCGAAAGCCTTTGCAGTTCCTCTAGTATGGGCCTGCGCCTGGCCTATTCATTGGTCAAATCAGGCCTGCATGAAGTCGTGGCCGTGGTCGGATTTCAAAAAATGTCTGAAATCTCATCTTCCGAATCACAAGAACGGATGGGACGTGGGGCCGACATTCAATGGGAGAGTCCTTTTGGGACCATGATGCCGGCCTACTATGCCATGTATGCCAGGGGCTACATGGAAAAATACGGCGCGACCAATGAAGATCTGGCCTTAATCCGTGTTAAAGCCTCGACCTACGGCCAGATCAACGAAAAAGCCGTCTATCGCAAACCGGTCACCTATGAAATGTTAACCGATCCTGAGCACTTCATGACCAACCCGGTTGCCAGCCCGCTTAGAGTCGGCGATTGTTGTGCCAATGCAGATGGGAGCTCCTGCATTATTGTCGCCAGTGAAGAAAAGGCCAAGGCGCTCAGTCAAAAACCGGTCTGGATTCTGGGCCTGGGTGCCGCTTCAACCAGCGTCAATCTGGCTGGACGGGACCTTTTCTCCGGGCTGACCGTCGCCCAGGAGGCCGCGGCCCAAGCCTATAAAATGGCCGGAATCGGACCGCAGAACATTGATGTCGCCGAAGTCCACGACTGTTTTACCATTGCCGAAATGATGGCCTATGAGAATCTCGGCTTCGCCAAACCCGGTGAAGGCAAAGAATTAATCCAGAGCAAAGAGACGTACAAAGAAGGTCGTATCCCGGTCAACATCGACGGCGGTCTACTGTCCAAAGGGCATCCGATCGGCGCAACGGGCGGCTCGCAAATCCGAACCATCGTTCTTCAGCTTCGCAATGAAGCTGGAGATATTCAAGTCAACAACCCGGAGATCGGCCTCGTACACAACATCGGAGGTGTCGGCCTGTACGGAAATGTCACCGTTTTAGGGAGGTAAGCCAATGGGCAAGAAGAAAGAAGTAGACGAACGTTTTAACAAATTCGGCACGGTCAGTTTCACCTCCATTACCAAGACCAACGACTTTATCGACTATCTGGAATCCGGCAAGGTCATGGGTACCCGCTGCCAAGACTGCGGTTTGGTTTTCTTTCCTCCCCGGTCCGACTGTTATCGATGTTTGGCGAGTAATGTTGAATGGTTCGAGGTGACCGGGACCGGTAAACTGGTAACCTACAGCAAACTGGAATTTGCACCCGTAGGCTTTGAAGATGACGTACCGTACAGCATTGCTTTATTGGACTATGGTACGTTCAAAATTTTTGGCCGTATTGCCGGTAATGTCCCCGGAGAGGCCATTAAAGTCGGAATGCCCATGAAGACCGTCGCCAACACACTGCCCAACGGACAGTTGAACTATGTCTTTGAAATTTCGTAGCGCTCCCTGATATTGCTTAAGTACCAGGCAGACACACACAAATTGGCATAGCCACCGAAACTTAAAACCTAAATCTTAAAACCTAAAACGATATCAACAGGTGAAAAAGATGACAGAATATCAATCGATCAAGCTTGAAATTGCCGATGGCGTTGCACGCCTTTATCTAGCACGGCCCAAGCACAATGTCTTTAACCTTGAAATGATGACTGAGTTGAACACAGCCCTTGAGGAATTGGGGAGCGACGACACACTCAAATGTGTTGTCATTTTAGGAGAAGGCCCCAGTTGGTGCGCCGGCGTCGATGTGGGCGACCACAAACCCGAAGTGGCCGGGAAAATGATTGCGACATTCAACCGCTCATTCGAGCTGATCAACGCCCTGCAGGTTCCGACTATTGCGGCTGTGCATGGTGCCTGTCTCGGGGGTGGTATGGAGTATGCGATCGCTTGTGACATCGTCATTGCCGCCCGTAAAGCAAGCTTCGGACAGCCGGAAGTTAAACTGGGCTTTTTCCCTCCCTACGCCGCGGTACGCCTACCGGAACTCATTGGCCCGGCCAAAGCCATCGAGGTTTGCACGACCGGAAATATTTATTCGGCCGATGAAGCGCTTGCCATGGGCTTTGTCAGCCAGGTGATCGATGATGACAACTTTTCCGAAGCTGTTGCAAAAGTCGTCAAATCGCTGCAAACCAGCAGTCCCCTTATTTTACGGCTCAACAAGCAGGCCGTGGTTGCCAATTTCGGAAGTGATTTTCCAACGGCCATGCAGAATGCCAGTGACTTGTTTCTCAACAAGCTTATGAAAACCGAGGACACCCAGGAAGGTATTGCCAGCTTTTATGAAAAGCGCAGGCCTGTGTGGAAAAACAACTAATAAAATCGCTTTGCGATTTTATGTGACGCGACTGCGTCGCTCGAATACACCAAATTCTCTCTTATAACGACAGGATAGAAGTTCCGTCCGTGATTTCCTGCTGTCCCAAGGGAGGTATCATTGCGTGCTAACCAGAAATGTAGCCAAAGGGAATAACCCGAAGAACCAACGTTTGACTTTGAAACCTGACGGTGAAAATTAAAATTGCGCAGCAATTTAAATAAGGAGGAAAGATGACTCAAATCAGTAAAATCGGTGTAATTGGCGCAGGCAACATGGGCAGCGGTATCGCCCAAAAAATCGCTCAGGAAGGTATCAACGTTGTCATGATCGACCTGCAAGAAGCGTTTGTCACCCGTGGCATGGACACGATCAAAAAACTCCTCACCGAAGGAATCGAGCGAAAGATTTTCACACCAGACCAAGTAGAGCAGACCCTCGCCCGCATCACCGCGACCACTGACTTTAATGCCGTTGCTGACGCCGACCTGGTGATCGAGGCGGTTTTTGAAGACAAACAGGTCAAAGCGGACCTCTTCAAGAAACTGGATAATATCTGTGCGGACAAAACCATTTTAGCCACCAATACGTCGAGTTTTTTCGTGCGCGAATTTGCCGAACAGATATCCCGTCCGGATCGATTCGTGGGCCTGCATTACTTTTACCATCCTGCCAAGAACCGACTGCTGGAAGTTATTCCCTGCGATCAAACCAGTCCGGAGACTATCGCAACGTCTCTTCTGGCTGCCAAATTGCATGGCAAAACCGCTATTTTGGTCAAAGATGCGCCCGGCTTTGCCGTAAACCGCTTTTTCGTGCCCTTTCTGAACGAGGCCGCCCGCATGCTGGAAGAAGGCGTGGCCGACATCCCTACGATCGAAGAAGCTGCTAAACGTGCTTTCAAAATCGGCATGGGGCCCTTCCTGTTGATGAACGTAACCGGTATCCCGATCGCCGTCCATGCGGCGACGACGCTTGGCAATGAACTCGGTCCCTTCTACGCACCCGCTTCAATCCTCAAGGCCCAGATGGAAAAACAGGAAAACTGGGACATTGAAGGTAGCGTCGACGAATCTAAAATCGAACAGGTAATGGACCGCTTTTACGGTGTCTGTTTGGGTGTTGCCGCCGCATTGGTAGACGAAGGCGTGGCAACGATCGAGGATACCGACCGGGGTGCCAAAATCGGCCTGCGCTGGATTTTAGGCCCCTTTGAAATCATGAATAAAATAGGAATCGACAAGACATTCGCCACCGTCGAAGCCATTACCCAGAAATATCCCGATTTCAATATGCCTGCCATTCTGGCTCAACAAAAAAAGGCCGGGCAACCGTTTGCTTTTAATTTCGTGGATCTCGAAGTCAAAAAGGACATCGCCTATATCACCCTCAATCGACCCGAAGCGATGAATGCCCTCAACGAAGCCGTTGTTACTCAACTCGAACAACGGTTTACCGAAGCTGAAAACAATGCCGCTGTAAAAGCGATTGTTTTCCAGGGCGCCGGCAAAGCGTTTGTGGCAGGTGCCGACATTCGCTATTTCGTCAACAAAATCAAAGCCGATAAGATTAATGACATCGTGGCCTTCACGCGCAAGGGCCACGAACTTTTTTATCGGATCGAAAATTCAGCCAAAGTGACAGTCGCCTTGCTGGACGGCCTTTCACTTGGAGGCGGCAGTGAACTGGCCCTAGCCTGCCAGGCCATCGTTGCAACCCCGGCCGGGTCGATGGCGTTTCCCGAAACCAGTATCGGGATCTATCCCGGTCTGGGCGGCATGTTGCGTTTTGCGCGCCATTGCGGGCCTGAGCTGACTAAGTATTTTACCTTTACAGGTGCACCCATCAAAATTAAAGATGCGGAAGCACTCGGCATTGTGACCAAACTGGTCGAACCCACCGGCGTCGAAGCCGCCATTCAAGCGTTGGCTGCAGCAGGCAAACCCGACAAGTACCACTCACGGGCCGTTCCGCCAAAGTTCGAAACCTTGCAAACATTATTTTCTCAGGAAAACGTTGACCGTCTTTTGGCCGGTCAAGCACCTCAGGGAGCGGACGAAGCGTCGGCTGCCAAAACGCTGAAGGTTGTTGGCTATAAAGCACCTGTTGCCCTGAAATTGTCTGATGAAATCATTAACCAGCAACAAGACAAATCGATTCCCGATGCCATTGAAATCGAACTGGGCCGCTTAAGTGAAATCTTCCAAACCGCTGATGCCTTGGAAGGGCTTTCTTCGGCTGGGAGGAGGCGGCCTGAATTTACCGGCAAATAAAATCGTTACACGATTTTATTTGGCGCGACGATGTCGCTTTAACCAAAATGACACGCGAAAGTGATCTCACCAACCAGGGTTGGGATAAAAAGGGGACTTACGATGAACCCCGATTGGCCGAAATAATTGCTACTTACAAGGACATCGGGCTGGAGGTACACCTCGAACCCTACGATCCGGCGACAGACCCAGGCTGTAACGAATGTATGAAGCTTAATCCTAAAAAATATAAAACAATTTATACGAGGGTTAAAGTTTCATCGATTTGATCCGAGGTATGACAATATTAAAATTCTACCTAGTAGAATTTTATTAAAATCCGAATATCGAAATCAGAAACTCGAAACAAATTCGAATATTAAAATGCTCAAAACACAAAAACGTAATTTTCCCCAGTGTTTTGAATTTTGGTCATTTGAATTTGTTTCGGATTTCGTGCTTCTGATTTCGAATTTTGCCCAGCCTGTGGCAAAATCATTGTCTCCTAACCCACCCGTGAGGGATAGATGACCTTCTCGACAAATGAAAAACCCGCCCTATTGATCATCGACATGGTCAAGGATAACTTTGTCCATGAACACAAATTACCCATCACACCGCTGGCCCAAAAAATCATCGACCCCATCAACCGCCTCAGTGCTTTTTTCCGAACGAACAATTGGCCGGTTGTTTTCTCTACAGACGCCTTTAACAAAGACGACTTTATTTTCAGTGGCCGCATGCAACCGCACTCGTTAGCGGGAACATCCGGCGCTCAAGTGGTCGATACGCTCGATCGAACAAATGACGATTACTGGCTTCCCAAACCACGCTTTTCAGCCTTTTTCCAGACAGGTCTTGAAAGATGGCTCCATGAACGTGACGTCACGCTTTGTGCTGTTACCGGCATCGCAACCAATTTCTGTGTTCTGACAACTGTCATGGACGCCCTTTGTCATGATTTCAAAGCCGTCTTGATCGAAGATTGCACCGCCGCCTTTTCAGATGCCCTCCACCACCAGACCCTTGATATTTATCGGCGCAACCCGCTGTATCCGCTTTTCAGGATCATGCCAAGCGATGAATTCATCAATAAAATCACGAAGTGATTTTATATGACGCGACGACGTCGCTAAAAACCGAACAGCCATCCTCGACAAAATGCAAAATCAAAACGTTGCTACATGATACGGCCATTTTAGCCCGCGTTTTTTTGTATGTCGTGATTGTCAAAATAGCTTTACGCTTGGGGAACACATCTCTGACAACGACGTTAACGAGTTTATTTGTGAACCGTTGGCGGCACCCTGATTGGGCAGATAATTTTTCTTGACTCAACCGGCTAAATAGCTGTAATGTAGCTTATATATAATCTAATATTAGCTAAATTAAAATGGATCTGTAGAGCCTTATCCGCGGGCACCCATTCTGCTCGGGACGGCAAATCGCGTATCAACGGTACAGCAACCTATCAAGGAAGAGACCATGCATAAATTATTATCTGAAGACACCGGTCGGGAAATGCTCATGCTTGGCAATGAAGCCATTGCCCGAGGCGCTATCGAAGCAGGCGTCGCTTTTGCATCGACCTATCCCGGGACACCTTCATCGGAAATTTCTCTCAATTTTTTTCAAATGGCCCAAGAGAGCGAACTGTATTTTGAATACAGCACCAACGAAAAAGTGGCCCTCGAAGTCGCCAGCGGCGCGGCCAACTCCGGTCTGCGCAGCATGTGCATCATGAAGCACGTCGGACTCAATGTGGCCGCGGATGCGCTCATGACGCTGGCCTATGTGGGTGTCAAAGGTGGCATGGTCATTATAACCGCCGACGACCCCTTCATGTTCTCCAGTCAAAATGAACAGGACAATCGCTATTACGGCCGCCTGGCAGGTCTCCCGATTTTGGAACCCTCCTCGGTCCAGGAAGCCAAAGAGATGATTGGCGAAGCATTTGAAATCTCCGAAAAGCTACAGGAACCCGTCCTTTTCCGGACGACTACCCGGATCAACCACTCGAACGCCTTTGTATCGCTCGGCAAGATAACGCCACCCATGACCAAAGGCGATTTTACCAAAGACCCCTTCAACCTGGTGACCGTTCCAGCCGTGTCACGCAATTTGCACGTCAAACTTCTTAAAAATTTGGCGCTAGCCGAACGACTGGCAGAAGCCTCCCCCTATAATATCGTTACCGGTAATGGGGTGTATGGGATTGTGTGCAATGGTGTCAGTTTCGGATATGTGTCTGACGCCCTCAAAGATCTTAATATTTCCGACAAGGTTAAAACCCTGCGTCTGGGGTTCTCCTATCCCCTGCCTCGCAAACGAATCAAAGACTTTCTCAAAGGATGCGATAAGATTCTCGTTGTCGAAGAAGGTGAGCCGGTCATGGAAGAGGCGCTCAAGGCCATGGCCCAGGAGGAACAGCTGACCATTCCGATTAACGGCAAGGGAGAGGGTCTGTTTTCACGCCTCTATGAATTCGATCCGGCGATGGTGCGTGAGGCGATCGCGACTTATTTTGAAGTGCCGTACACCCCCACGACAAAGCTCAACCTTGACGACGTTCCGGAGATCCCGCCACGCCCACCCAATTTGTGTGCCGGATGCTCACACCGGGCCACCTATTATGCGATTAAGCAAGCTGCCTCAGGGATGGAGACCATTTACCCGACGGACATCGGGTGTTATACCTTAGGCCTGCTGCCGCCCCTGTCCATGGCGGACTTTTTGATCTGCATGGGCTCTTCGGTCGGCACATCGTGCGGGTTTTCCCAGGCAACCGACAAAAAGGTAATCGGGTTTATCGGCGACTCGACCTTTTTCCATTCCGGCATTCCGGGTCTTGTCAACGCCGTTTTCAACAACCACAATTTCACGTTGGTGATCCTCGACAACGGCACAACGGCCATGACCGGGCATCAACCCAATCCCGGCGTTGATATGAGCCATTTTAACCTTGACGGCTATGGCCATGTCTCCATTGAAGCGGTTGTCAAGGCCATTGGGGTCTCCCACGTCACCGTGATCCAGCCCTACAAAGTAAAAAAGAGCATCGCCGCTGTGAAAGAAGCGCTCAATTATCAGGGCGTGTCGGTCATTATCTCGCAGGAAATGTGCACCCTCTATGCACGCGGGTTAAAATTGCTGAAAGAGCGTGCTTTCTATGTCAGCGACAAATGTAAAAACCACAAGGACTGCATCAACCAGCTCGCCTGCCCCGCTTTTTATCTCGAAAACGAACGCGTAAAAATCGATGCGGATATGTGCGTGGGATGTGCTGTTTGCGCCCAGATCTGCCCTGAAAATGCCATATTACCTGTAAAAAACAAATAGGAATATCAAAATGGAAACGAAGCGACTTATTATTGTAGCGGTTGGCGGACAAGGGAACTTATTGGCATCCAAAGTGCTGGGAGAAGCCGCTCTTTTAGCCGGTATTCCGGTTCGTATGAGCGAAATTCATGGGATGGCCCAAAGAGGCGGTGTCGTCGAATCGGCGATCGTCTTCGGCGACGCCCACAGCACGATCATCTCCGATGGTGAAGCCAATGTCCTGGTTGGGTTCGAACCTTCCGAGACCCTGCGCGCCCTCAACAAGTGCAATGCCGACACTGTCGTTATCACGAACCTGGCCCCTTTGCCGCCCTTTACCGTTGCAATCGGCAAGGGCGTCTATCCCGACCTTGACCAGGTCCAAGAACTGATTCGCCAAAAAACCAGCCAACTGATCGCATTCGACGCCGCAGCCTTGGCCAAAGAAGCCGGAAACGTCATGTCCATCAACATGGTCCTGCTAGGCGCCTTGGTACAAACCGGTGCCTTGCCTATATCGGCCGAGCAGGTCAAAGCCGCCATGCAGACAACGACCAAAGCCGCCTTTTTAGATGTGAACCTAAAGGCTTTTGACCTTGGATTCGATGCTGCCAAGGCCAGTCACTAGCCGCCATATGACGATAAGTGTAAAAAAATAGGAGGTACGCGAAATGCCCTGGAATGAACAATTTGAATGCATGCCCGTAGAAAAGCTGCAAAAATTTCAACTAGAAAAACTAAAGGAAACGATCAGTTGGGCAACCGAAAAAATCCCTTTCTATAAAAACAAATTCAAGGAAATGGGAATCAAACCCGACGATATCAAGAACCTGGAAGATGTCAGTAAACTTTCGTTTACGGTCAAAAACGATTTACGTGACAATTATCCCTTCGGGTTGTGTGCCGTACCTTTAAATGAGGTTGTCCGTGTGCATGCTTCTTCAGGAACAACCGGGAAGCCGATTACCGGTCCCTATACTGCCGAAGACCTTGAAAATTGGATCGAATGCATGGCCCGCAATTTGTGGGCGGCCGGTGTTCGACCAGACGATATCGCCCAAAACGCTTACGGGCACGGCCTGTTTACCGGCGGCCTGGGATTTCACCAGGGCCTCACCAAGCTGGGCTGTACGGTTGTTCCAACCAGTGCCGGATTGACTGAGCGCCAGATTACACTCATGAAAGATTTTGGTGCGACCGCTTTGTTCTGCACGCCTTCCTATGCCCTGACCATCGCAGAACGGGCTCAGGAAATGAAAATCAACATACATGACCTGCCAGTGCGCGTCGGGGTCTTCGGGGCCGAACCATGGACCGTTCCCATGCGGCAGGAAATCGAGGAGCGTATGGGTATCAAGGCCCAGGAGGCTTTCGGTTTGACCGAGTTGTGTGGTCCCGGAGTCTCTTTTGACTGTGAAGCGCAGGACGGACTCCACATCAACGAAGATCATTTTCTGGCCGAAATTGTCGATCCCGTAACCCTGGAACCGCTGCCCTTGGGTGAAAAAGGCGAACTCATCTTCACCTCGCTGCAGCGCCGTGCCATGCCGATGATCCGCTATCGCACCAAGGATATCAGCCGTTTGCGCCGGGAAGAATGTGCTTGCGGCCGGACCCTGATAAAAATGGATAAAATTTATGGCCGCTCTGACGACATGCTCATTATCAGCGGTGTAAATGTCTTCCCCTCCCAAATCGAAGCGCTGT
Organism: uncultured delta proteobacterium; assembly: GCA_963802265.1. Lineage (GTDB taxonomy): Bacteria > Desulfobacterota > Desulfobacteria > Desulfobacterales > CAWDIC01 > CAWDIC01. Next base: position 131,710 of record CAWDIC010000007.1, on the reverse strand, counting down.
TGCTCGATATTGATGAGGTTGAACCCCAATATCGAATTGTGGTTCGCAAAAAAGGGTATCTGGATCAATTGATCGTCCAGGTTGAAGGTAAAAAGGAAGTCTACGAAGCCGGGGCTGAGAAAAAATTGGAAATCGAAGCCAAGATAGCCGGGCACATCAAAGGGATGATGGGAATTAGTGTCGAGGTTGAACTGGTGGACCGCAAATTTATCGCCCGCAGTGAAGGCAAAGCCCTGCGCGTGGTTGACGAAAGGCCCAAACAGTTAAGATAATCGCTCAAGATTAGGTAAAACGAAGGGGGTGCCAAATGAAAGAGGACTCCGCTTTTAGTCCCCGCTCATTTGCTGTTGTGGGAGCAGGTCCGGTTGGATCCATTGTGGCTGCGTTTTTAGCCAAAGGTGGCTATGAGGTTACCCTGTGTGACGTTATTCCGGACCTGATCAAACCGGCCATGGACCCTGGCATCATTATCGAAGGTGCTGAAAACCTCCAACAAAAGGTGACGCGAACCTGTTCCAGTATCGATGAAATCGCCCGGCATAAGCCGGATGTGATTATCATCACCGTCAAAGCCAATGCCCTGCCGCTGATCGCCTCAGCCATCGAGGCCTTCCACGTGACGAGATGTATGTTGTCTCCTGGCAGAACGGGATCGATACTGAACTGGAACTCGCCAAGGCCTTGGGCCGTAAACCCGTCATGCGGGCCGTTGTCAATTATGGTTGCGGCCTGGTTGGACCCGGGCATGTCAATATGCCGTTTCACCACCCACCGCACTATATTCAGGAGCTCGATCCGCAATCCGCCCCCGCGGCGATCGCCATTGCCGAAGCATTTACCGTATCGGGGCTCAAGACCGAACATACCGATCAAATCATATCGATGGTCTGGCGCAAAGGGGTCCTCAACGCTTGTATGAATCCGGTATGTGCGGTAACCGGGCTGACCATGGCCCAGGCCATGAACGATCCCATTGTTTTTAAAATCGTTGATTCCCTGATCAAGGAGTGCGTCAAAGTCGCCCGTGCCAATGAGATCAGCCTGGGCTGGGACTTCTACCCCCATGCCATCGCATATATGTCCAATGCCGGGAACCACAAACCTTCCATGCTGATGGACATCGAGAACAATCGCCGAACCGAAATCGACTATATCAACGGCAAGTTTGTAGAATACGGCCAGCAGGCTGGCATCGAAACACCTTATAACATCACGCTCAAATCGCTCGTGAAAGGCCTGGAATCGAAATAGTCTATGACGTCCTCGCAACCGATCTATGTGGGAGCTGATGTCGGCGCCTCCCGAACGAAAGTCGCCATCCTGAATGCGGATAAAAAATTAATCGGATATGCGGTAAAAAAATCAGGCACCAATTTCACCGCGTCGGCCGATGAATGTCTGGCAATCTCCCTTGCCATGGCTGACAAGACGACCACGGACATCGCGCATGCCATGGCAACCGGGTATGGCCGCAAAAATGTGACCTTTGCCCAAGACGTTAAAACCGAAATCGGTTGCCATGCCAAAGGCTGCTACCATTACTTCCCATTTGCCATTACGGTCATCGACATCGGGGGTCAAGACAACAAGATTATTAAGCTGGATCAAGCCGGCCGGCGGATCAACTTTAAAATGAATCGCAAATGCGCGGCCGGAACCGGCGCGTTTTTGGAAGAAATGTCACCCCGCCTGGACATCCCCCTCGAAGCGATGGACGGCCTCGCCAGCCGCTCAGCCAATATGGTTAAACTGGGTAGTTTTTGCACGGTCTTTTCGGCCACCGAAGTACTTGAAAATATTCGCAACGGCAAAAAAATTGAAGATATTGTAAAAGGCCTGTTCTTCTCGGTTATTAAACGGGTCCTTGAAATGGAGGCCTTAACCGAAAACGTTGTGATGACAGGTGGCGTTGTCGCCCACAACCCCTTTTTGGTTACCATGGCCGAAGAGATTATCGGCCGGAAAATATACGTCGCTGAACACCCCCAACTGACCGGTGCCATCGGTGCGGCGTTGTATGCCATTGAAAGCTAAGATTGTTTCATGATTTTAGCTCGTCGAGTTTGACTGATCACCGTGGAATGGGGGATCAAATATTCAACAATCAATCCATGTCGGCCAACCGTGAGTGAATGCGGTTGCAAAGCGTGAAACTGTTTGAGGATGTGAAAAATATCAGAAATCAATACTAACCAAAGCTTAAAGAGGATTACCAATGGCGGAAGAAAAAAAAGCGAAATCTAAAAGATTAAAGTCAGCTGGCACATTGGGAAAATTTATGGCTGATTACTATTATGAACTTGACAATGCGGCCAAAACCGGTGAACGCAAAGTCGCTTGGTGCACCAGTGTCGGCCCGGCTGAAATCCTGCGGGCCATGGGGTTTTTGGTCTATTTCCCGGAAACCCACTCGGCCATGCTGGGATCTACACGGATGGCCACTGATTTGATCCCCAAAGCCAATGCAATCGGCTATTCACCGAATATCTGCTCCTATTTGACGGCCGATGTCGGCGCCTATCTGGAAGGGGTTTCTCCTTTGGCCAAGGTGTTCAAGGGGATCGAAGGCCCGCCTAAACCGGATGTCCTGGTGTTCAACACCAACCAGTGTCGGGATGTCCAGGATTGGTTCAACTTTTACGGTGATGAGTACAACGTTCCGGTTGTTGGTGTGCACACTTACGTGGGTGTCGGTGACGTAACCGACGATCACATCATATCCATTGCCAAACAGATGGAAGGCCTTGTCAAACCCCTGGAAGCAGTCATCGGCCACAAACTCGATCCGGACAAGCTCAAAGAAACGGTTGCCCTTTCCCGGGAATGCTCCGAGCTGTGGAAGCGCGTCCTCGACACCGCTGCAGCCACGCCCTCCCCTCTCACCTTTTTCGATGGGACCACTTTGATGGGCGCCGCGGTGGTGGGTCGCGGCACAACCGAGGCCAATGACGCCTATCGGGCGCTTTTGGCGGAGCTCGAGGAGCGTGTCGCCAACAAGGAAGGCGCTGTGGCCGAGGAGCACTTTCGTATTTATTGGGATGGGATGCCGGTGTGGGGTCGTCTCAGGGCCCACTCCGAGCTTTTTTCCAGCCTAAAAACCAATGTGCTGGCCTCGACCTATTGTAACTCCTGGATTTTTTCGGCTCTCGATCCCGATGACCCGTATGTCAGTATGGCCCGCGCCTACACGGAGCTGTTTATCGTCCGGGCCGATGAATACAAAGAGCAGTATATCAAAAACATGCTCGATTTTTTTAAAGTCGATGGTATCATCTATCACGATGCCATGACCTGTCCCAACAACTCCAATTGCCGCTATGGTATGCCTCAGCGACTCGCCAAACAGACCGGCATACCGAATTTGACGATCAACGGTGATCTCAATGACCTGCGGCTGGTATCGGATGAACAAACCAAAACCAACGTCGAAGCTTTCATCGAACAATTGGAGGAGAACAAAAAGTAAAGTTTGAAATGGCAAGTGAGCTAAAGTGACTAAAGTTATGGCATTCTATCGATTTTATAAAAAGATGGAGCCAAGCGACGCCTCAATTTTAGGCACTTCCAACTTTAGCTCACTCGTAACTTATACAACGTTTTAGGATACATGTTAATAACCGCGGCAAAAAGTCGTTGCGTGCGAACACGTTAAGGAGAATTAACCATGTTAGACGCGCTGTTTAAACCAAAATCCGTTGCCGTCATCGGAGCATCCACCAAGGAACTGTCGATCGGAAACCGTGTCCTCAAGAACCTGGTGGATTTTGGGTTTAAGGGACCGATCTATCCGATCAATCCCAAAGCGGATGAAGTACGGGGTATCAAGGCCTACAAATCGATCCTCGAGGCACCGGACAATATCGATGTGGTTCATATGGTGATTCCCGCCAAATTTGTCCCGCAGGCGGTCGAGGACTGCGGCCAAAAGGGGGTCAAGAACATCATCATCAATTCCGGCGGGTTCTCCGAAATCGGACCGGAAGGCGAAGCCTATGAAAAAGACTTCCTGGAGCGCGCTAAAAAATACGGCATTCGAATGTTTGGCCCCAACTGCCAGGGCATCATCAACTCGGATCCCGACATTCGGGCCTATTGCAACTTTACCTTCACCTTTCCCGATGTCGGCTACATTTCCATTGTCGCCCTCAGCGGGGGTGTGGCCGAGGTCATTCACCAGGGGTTTTCCGAAATGGGCGTCGGAACGCGCATCTATGCCTCCAACGGCAATGCCTGCGACATTACGATACCCGAAATAATTCGCTATCTGGGAGATGATGACGGAACACGCGTTATCGTTACGTATGTCGAAGGCCTCCGCGACCCCGCGACCTTTCTGGAAGTGGCCCAGGAAGTGGCAGCCAAAAAACCGATCCTGGCCATGAAAGCGGGTCGCACGGCCGAAGGCGCTCAAGCGGCTGCCTCGCATACCGGCGGACTGGCCAAAGAAGACTTGGCCACCGATCTTATTTTCAAAAAAGCCGGAATTCTGAGCTTTCACGATGAGGGTGAACTGATTCAGGCTGCTGCGGCATTTGCAACGCAACCCATCCCCCGCGGCAATCGTGTTGGGATTATAACCAATACCGGCGGACCTGCCGTGATTGCAACCGATATTCTCGTCGGTGAAGGGCTTGAACTGCCGCCGCTCTCATCCGCCACCGAGAATTTTCTGAAAGACACCCTGTATCCTGAAGCGGCCGTCCACAACCCTGTCGACGTCCTGGCCACGGGAACCGCGGCCCATTACCGGGCCTGTATGGATGCCATGATGGACGACGACCAATTTGACTGCCTTTACATCAACTTTGTAACACCGTTTTTCGTGGATACAGAGAGTATTGCCAAAGAGATCGTGGCCGTCAATCAGCAGCGCAAAAAGCCGCTCATCTGTAATCTGATGACCGATCGGCGGCAGTGGACCGGTACCGTCAAGATCCTTCAAGATGGCGGCGTCCCCTGCTTTGCCCTGCCGGGCGTTGCGGCCCGCGCCATGACTGCATTGGTTCACTACAATGAAATCCGCACACGTCCCATCGGTAAAGCCAAGTCTTTTAATGATGTCGATGCCGCAGCGGGCAAGACCATCATTGCCCAGGCGCAAAGCGACGACCGCAAAAATTTGACGGCTGCCGAAGTTTACTCGATTCTAAAGGCTTACAATATTCCGGTAGCCAATTGGCGTATCGCCCTGACAGCCGAGGAAGCGGAACAGGCTGCCGCTGAAATCGGATACCCGGTCGTTGTCAAGGCCGATGCCGAAACAGTGGTCCATAAAAGCGATATGGGCGGTGTTGCCGTCAACCTGACCAGTGCCGAAGAAGTGCGCCGCACCGTGACCCAGATGGAACAAACGTTTGGAGATCATGCCGATTTAAAATTTTTCGTGCAAAAGCATCTCCCGGCCGGCCTGGAAGTCATCTTAGGCGCCAAGGCAGAGGAAGGCCTTGGGCATTTAATTATGTTCGGTCTGGGCGGTATTTATGTCGAAGTCCTTAAAGATGTCGTTTTCGAGCTGACACCCGTATCGGATATTGAAGCTGAACAGATGCTGAGCGCCATCAAAGGGGCCCCGCTTCTTAAAGGCGTGCGTGGGCAAGATGGTGTCGATCGGTCATCCCTGGTAAACCTCATTTTACGCCTATCGCAACTGGTCACCGACTTGCCGCAAATCCAGGAAATGGATCTGAACCCGGTGATTGCTTACGCAGACGGCGTTTTTGCCGTTGATGCACGGATAAGTTTATAAAAAATTAAACCGTAGCACGATCTTCTAAGGAGAAAATAATGACCTGCTGGATGAACCTGGGCCAACTGCTGAAAGTCAATGCGGTCAAATTCCCCAACACGATTGCCCTCATGGACGCCAACCGGCGCTTTACCTATCCGCAGACAAACAAACGCGTCAATCAGCTCGCCCACAGCCTTATGTCACTCGGTTTGTCCAAAGGCGACAAAGTTGCCGCACTCCTTGAAAACAGCATCGAAATTATCGAAATTTATCTGGCCACCGCCAAAACAGGTCTGGTGATCGTGCCGATCAATTTTCGTCTCGTCAGCGGTGAGGTTGAATATATCGTCGATAATTCAGATGCCAAGGCCTTCATCGTGCATGACCAGTTTGTATCGACGGTTGAACCGATCAAGGCGCGCTTGACCAACATTACCCCTGACAACTATTTTGTTGTCGGATCGGAGCACGACGGTTATCGTGAGTATGAAACTTTTATTCAAACTGCCTCCGATGCCGAACCGACGGCCAACGTTGACCCCGAGGACACCTGGATTTTAATCTATACCTCCGGAACGACCGGCAAACCCAAAGGTGTCATCCGTTCCCATGCGTCACACATTGCCTTTTATCTGATCAATGCCGTCGACTTTGGGTTTACTGAGCATGACATTTGTATGAATGTGATGCCGCTTTGCCACATCAATTCAACCTTTTTTACGTTCACCTTCACCTACATCGGTGCTTCGGTCTACATCCATCCGGCGCAATCATTTATGCCAGAAGAAATTCTGCAAATTATCGCCAAGGATAAAGTCTCCTTTATATCTCTTATCCCGACCCATTATAATCTTATTCTAAATGCGCCCGCTGACGTCAAAAAGTATGATGTCAGCTCCATTCGCAAACTGCTCTGCTCTTCGGCACCGGTGCGCAAAGACATGAAAATGGCCATCATGGACTTCTTCCCGGGAGTTGAACTGTACGAAGGCTACGGTTCCACGGAAGCCGGTATTGTAACCGTCCTGAAACCCGAAGATCAGATGCGCAAACTCGGGTCCATCGGTTTCGAATCATTGGGCACCGATTTCATCAAACTGCTTGACGACGAAGGCCGGGAAGTCGGTGAGGGTCAAATCGGCGAAATCTACTCGCGAGGCCCCATGCTGTTCGACGAATATTATAAGCTCCCCGATAAAACAGCCGAGGCCTTTCACGGCGAGTGGTTCAGCGCCGGTGACATGGGCAAACGGGATGAGGACGGCTTTTATCAAATCGTGGACCGCAAAGACAACATGATCATCACGGGCGGCGAGAATGTCTATCCCAGCGAAGTCGAAGAAGTCATCGGCAGTCATCCGGATGTATTTGATGTCGCCGTAATAGCCGTGTCCGATGCCAAATGGGGCGAACGGGTTGTTGCCATTGTAATCCCCAAAGGCGATATCGACGAAACAACCATTAAAACATACTGCCAGGACAAACTGGCAGGCTTTAAACGGCCCAAACAGGTGTTTTTCATAAAAGAAGATGAGATGCCGCGCACGCCTACCGGCAAGATTTTGCACCGCTTTTTGAGAGAAAGGTTCTCAAAATAGAATTTTGAAACGATTTTATCGCTGCAAAATTCTATTTGACGCGACGACGTCGCTTTAAAAATAAAGGACTTTACAACATTGGTTCTCCATTAAACAATTCACTCACGAATTTAACCGTGAGGGAATGCGGTTGCTAAGCGTGAAACTGTTTGAGGGCGTTAGTGCCCGTTGAGCCGAACAGCCCTGAAACATTTCCGTATTGCAAACCTGGCAATTAAACCGATCAAAAGCAAAAAGAGAAATCCTGTTCGGCTTTACGGGCACTTGGGCCCGAGTTTTTCACGCTTCGCAACTGTATTTGCTCGCGGTTAGCCGCACCCCTTATTTAGCGCGGTCGATCCAATCAGGCTGCAGAGATATAAATACTTTAACATAAATAGGAGAGTTGAAGGATGTTAACAAAAGCATTTATTCCGTACCAAGGTTACTACAGCACACCATTTGCCCGCTGGCAGGGAAGCCTGGCCAACGAAAACGCCATCACGCTTGGGGCTGCGACATCGAAAAGATGGTTGGCCGAAAAGAAGTGGGATCCCAAGATGTATGATTACCTGATTCTGGGTATCACCATCGGCCAACCCAAGTTCTTTTACGGCGGTCCCTGGGCTTCGGCCCTGATCGGCGCCCCCGACATTCCGGGCGTTATCCTCAGCCAGGCCTGCTCGACCTCGACCACCTGTATCTTCCAGGCCGGTGTTGGCGTGGAAACCGGGCTTTACGATAATTGTTACTGCCTGATGGTGGACCGCTGTTCCAACGGTCCCCATACGATCTGGCCCAACCCCAAGGGGCCGGGGGGCGAAGTTATTTCTGAAAACTGGATGATGGACCACTTCAGCCTGGATCCCTGGGCCGGAGGCGCCATGATTCAAACCGCCGAAAACGTCGCTGCGGAAGTCGGTCTAACCCGGGAGCAGTGTGACGCTGTGGCGCTGCGACGCTATGAGCAGTATCTGGATGCCCTGGCAGATGATCGTTCTTTTCAGAAACGCTATATGTTTCCGGTGGAAATCAAAGTTTCCAAAAAGAAAACCATTACGGTTGAAGCCGACGAAGGGGTTTTTCCGACCACGGCCGAAGGCTTGGCCGGTTTGAGGCCCGTGTTGCCGAACGGGGTTCACTCCTTTGGTTCCCAAACCCACCCGGCCGACGGTAACTGTGCCCTGACGGTCACGACCCGCGCTAAGGCCCAGGAACTGAGCGCCGATCCCGAGATCGAAATCCAGGTGGTCTCCTACGGGTACGCCCGCACGAAAAAAGCCTTCATGGCCAAGGCCGTGGTACCTGCAGCCCAGATGGCCCTTGAAAAAGCAGGACTTGGTATTGGAGATATCAAAGCCATTAAAACCCACAATCCCTTTGCCGCCAACGACATCTTCCTGGCTGACCAGATGGGCGTTGACGTCAACGGTTTCAACAACTACGGCAGTTCCCTTGTGTATGGGCACCCCCAGGCGCCCACGGCCGGTCGCACCATTATCGAAGGAATAGAGGAAGTCGTTATGGCAGGCGGCGGCTATCTCCTCTTCAGCGGGTGTGCAGCCGGCGATACGGCTGGTGCACTCGTGCTAAAGATAGGAAAGTAGCAAATCCTTGGCAGTTTGTGTTGATGCATAACTGAAATAGTTTTTCGTAATAATGACCGAAATCCAAAGGAACGGCTTGCGTGTTTTCATCCTTGGATTTCGGTCTTTTTTTCTGTTTCGGCCGGCGACGAGCTCAGCCGATTCGATTTCGTGCTTTGGGCTTCAATTTCAATATAGACTATATATTCTGTAATGTTTCTGGATATCGCAAGCTTTTATAGTTGGCTTTCAAGTTAGACATACAGGTTATCGGCAGTTTAATGAAACCTTATTTAGGTACAGTAACTATGCCACGGCTGTAATTCATTAATGCCAGAATCGTAAACTTTCAGCCAGATCGACCTACACTATATAATGATTTTAGTTATTATTGTTTTTGACCTGTTTTATCCGTTGACTCTTTTATTCGGTGCTTAAGGCTATAAGCGTATACAACTATTGCAAAAACACCAAATACTAAACTTATGCAAAGAATGAAGGCTTTCATGATAATTCCTTATTTCGCTTTTGATACCAATCTTCATCCCCATACATTCAGGACACATACTGTGGCTAAAAGCGACCTCTGAGTGTTCACTTATATAGGATTCTATCAATTTGTGTTTATAATATCAAATATTCATTTAATTTCAAGCTATTATAGCTTTCGCCGCAAACTTGCGGTTAATCAATTCGGAAAACTTCTAAACCTCAAGATCTTGGGGTTGGGGATAATCTGACAAAATCGTTGAATACGCTAATTAATCGACGGTGAGGAAGTTAGATCTTTACAACAAATTCTGTACTAAAAACGGCCAATTTAAAAAATGCCCGGTGGCCTTTCAGAATTGAGGATTTTTGTGCAAGTTCAAGGCGGGCGGCAGATTTAACTCGGAGGTCAGCCTCAGACGGATTGAGGATTTAAATCTCAGTGCACAATGCCGGAACGAAGCGAAGCTTTTAGCGCTAATTTGACGAAAAGACCAATTATGGATGGGCACTAAGTCGATCAAGAAGCCACCATGTTTGCAGCTTGCCCTTCCCTTTTACCTCAATTTCATCCCGCGCTTTAAATTGAAAATCGTTTTTAAGGACTTCATATATTTCCTGGGTGGCTTGAATTTTTCCGGCGGTCCCATGCGATTCCATACGGGAAGCTGTATTGACCGTATCACCCCACAAGTCATAGGCGAATTTGTGGGCGCCGATTACCCCGGCGATGGCTGGGCCGGTGTGGATGCCGACCCGGATCTGGATCGAATTGCCGTCAGGATCGGTGAATTGCTTGGCCGCCGCCACCATGTCCAAGGCGCATTCAGCCACGGCCAGACAGTGGTCCGAGCGCGTTTCCGGCACACCGGCGGCGACCATGTAAGCGTCGCCAATGTTTTAATTTTTTCGACCTTATATTTTTGGGAGATATAGTCGAATTCACTAAAAATCCGATTCAACATCTGAACCAGGACTTCCGGTCGATAGCGGGCCGACAACTGGGTAAACTTCACGATATCGGCAAACAAAACCGAGACACTGTCAAAACCATCCGCAATGGTCACCGCGTACTCTTTTAGGCGGTCGGCAATCGGCAACGGCAGAATGTTCAACAGCAGATCTTCGGAGCGTTGCATGCTCGCCATCAATAATTTAGTCGAGCGAAAGTCTTCCCGCGCATAGCGCTGCACAAAAAGCGCCCCTATCCAGACTGCCGGCAGGGCCGCAATTAGAAAGGGAGCTTCAATGATCGCAATCAACTCCGAAGGTTGATAAACAAAATACGCCAGCAAATTCCAAAAGAGATAGACAATCCCGGATATAAGGTCTGGAATAGCGGTCAGCCGCATAATGCCGGCACCCATAAAGATGATCAAGAGCCACACCAACACGAAAATAAACTTACCATCCGCATCTGTCATCGGAAGCGCAAATCCGAATGATTGCGCAATCGCATCTAAATCATAGTACGTAACCACGAAAGAAATGCTACCTTCGACAACAAAAATCGTAAGCACGGCCAGGATTTGATATAAGGCGGCTGCGTGTTTAGTGAAGAGGAAACCTAAAATGGCGAGCAAAATCGGCGTGATGACTACCAGGCGGAAAAAAAGGGCGCTTGATCTGACGGAATCGTCTAAACGAAGGTCAAACCATGCAAAACCGGCCACACGATGAGGTTGATCAAAGCACCGATGCGTCCGACCGGTAAAGCCTCGGCATTGAACTGGTGTACAAATTCACGTTCTGTATTGGGGTTCTCAAAACGGGGCCACCAGAATTTACCTTTTATTGCGTACAATTCATCGGCACTCATCGTTTTCCCTATCTAAACTATCTTATCGATTTCATTTGAGATAGCACATTTCCCAACTGTAAAGCAAAATAAAATCGCTCTGCGCTTTTAAATGACGCGACTGCGTCGCTCTTTAATAACGGTTTAGCCGCCATTATTTGTGCTACATGGTAAAAATTTAGGTGGAGGGGATCAAGGGAGACTTGCAACGTGACAATAGGGTATTAGATGGAGGACAGATCGTTTCGGCTGACCCGCCTCGAGTCAGTCTTGGTTGCCGGGACTGCCGTCGATGCCAGTACGCCGACGTTCCCGCACGCCACTGCCGCCTGCCGGTCGCCAGTCGCTCGGTTCTCTGACCTTGAGTAACTGATCGAGCCGGTTCTGCTTTTTGAGTCGATAATAGATGAGGGCCCAGGCGCATTGCATGTCCTCACGCACCTCACAACTCCCGCCTTGTGAGCCGCCGCAGGGCCCGTTGAAAAGGCTTTTGGCACAGCGCGCCACCGGGCAGATGCCGCCGGTAAATGACAACATGCAATCACCACAGCCCCGGCACATTTCTTCCCACACACCCGGTTCGTTGGAAGCGCCTAAAAAAGTGGTATTCAGAGCAGGTATAACCGGCAAGGGTTCATACAAGGAGGCCATGGTCTGAACTCCGGCTCCGCAAGCCAGAGATAGCACGGCGTCTGTTCCTTCCGGAATCTCGAGGTACGACTCTAAAAAATCCCTTTCACATTGTCGCTCGATCGTTGTCCAATCGACGAGCGGTGGGTCTTCAGCATAATAACGGGTGCGCGCAAGCTCACGTGCCAATTCCCGGGCTTCTCGGTCGCCACCGGAGAGACAAACGCTTACACAGCTTCCGCAACCAACGGCCAGTATCCTGCGGTACCCTTTCACTGAGGCGATAATTTCATCCAATGCCTTGAGGTCGCCGACAATCATGATGATTTCGCTCCTTTGGTCGATCTGATCTTCGTTGGGAAGTGTGTTTGGGCCAATAATTCCGGTGCCGCTTTGTGTCGCCCACAGAGCGGCTTAATCGTTGTCTGAAGTTTGCGCGCCAGGCTTTGACCATACGCCAGGGTATAGAGCGTTTCTCCGCACACCTCACAGCGATCAAGTTGCAGCGTGACAACATCGTCCCATTTGCTCTTCAACAAGTGCTGAAATTCGATTGCATCCTGAGGACATATGCGCCAACAATTACCGCAGCGTGCACAGCGGGTCATGTTATGCTGCAAAGTTCGTTCTTGTCCCTGATCGATGGCTTGCAGGGCATTGGCCGGGCAGTTTTGCACACATGCCAGACAGCCGTTGCACTGCTCGTTCACTTGAAAGTAGGACATCGGTTCGCTCCTATCGTTAGTGTCCATCCATAAATGGTCTTTTTGCGCGATTTCTGCGTTGGGCAGCACGATTTAACTCCTCAAAATAGCACGCTATTCCTCCGGGTTAAATCTGCCACCCGTCTTGAACTCACACAAAAATCCTCATTTCTTGACGGACACTAGTTAACACGCAATGTCTTTTAATGTATCTTATTTCAGCTCTGTTTATGGGGAATCATCCGCCGTGCTGTGGCGCGTACCCGACGCAAATTGTCGGCAACCGTATCGACGTAAGTCAAGGCTCCTGGCGCACACCAACGGACACACTCGGGTTCACCGCCACATTGATCGCACTTGAATATGCGGCCCTTGTCGGCTTCAAAACCCATTGCGCCGTAGGGGCAGACGGCCACACACATTTGGCAGGAGATACATTTAGCATAATCTACCGCAACGCGTTTCAGTTTTTCATCTTGCTCCAGGGCCTCTTGGGGGCAGACCGCGACACAAGGTGCCTCCTCGCATTGCTGACAGGTTACCGGAACGTACTTCCCGTTGTCGCCCCAGGTAATGATCCGGATACGGGACCTGGCCGGGCTGCTCATGCCGGTCTGCTTGATGGAGCAGGCGATCTCACACATTTTGCAACCCGTGCATTTTTTCGGATCCGCAACAAGTACGCACGCGTTCATATTAATTTCTCCTATCTCTTTCGCAGTACGGCCCACAAGTCGCCGATCCCCAGCAGCCCAAACACCTTCTTTGTCAAAGTTTTGCTTGGCCCCCAACCGTTCAACTTGTAATGGCGATCGATGCTCAGACGTATTTTTTTTAAAGCTTCCGCCCCTGCTAAACCAACCGACCAAAAAGACGAAGACGGAATATCTAAGTTCAAGTCAGACTTGTGTTGCTTGCGGTAGATTGATGCACCGGCATGGTTAAACAAACGTTCAAGGGCATAGCATCGATAGGCAATTGTCAAAAGCGCTTTCTTACCAAAGGCTAATCCCGTACTAAGTTCGATCGCTTCTGAAAAATTTTTTAAAATCTTTGATACGGACGTCTTTTCCGTCCCAGGCCAGCACGCAACGCCGAGGCACCCGGAAATTAAATCGTATAGCTCCGTCACGGCAACTTGGCCCGTCGCCCCGGGCAATTGCCACAGTTCGGCCGGTTCGGAAGAATCGTTCCCTTGCGCACGGCGACCATTGGTTACAGTGTCCGAATAGATATCGAAAAGGCTTTTTGTTGAGGTGAGCCATTCCATAGGATCGAGACCGAATTTATCCGCCAGTCGCAATGGGCCTTGTCCCAGGCCACGACCGAAATTTTTGCCCAACGATAGATCGCTTGCCAGGGTGGTAACGCTTTCCGTATTTCTCCGATCCAACACCAGGCCACGCGTGTGGCGGCGGTCGATGATCCCCTTTTCAAACATCGCACAAGCCCACTGCAACATGACACACGCCGTCCCGACATCCATTCCACTGTCATTCGCTATGTCCTCGATCGCTTTCATCGTTGGACTGCTAAACGGAAGGCTTTCATCGGCAAGGGGTCCTTTTGCCTCACTTCGATTGCCCGTGGTTAAGCTTGGCCCTAATTTCAAAATTCTTTCAGGAAACTTGACTTCCAAGTCACCGGTTCCCCGACAGGCGATGGCTTTAACTTTTTTGCTCCCCAAAACAGCTCCCAATCCGGTTCGCCCGGCGCTTGGGTACCGGTCCACCATAACCGTTGCATAGCGGACCAGATTTTCACCCGCAGGGCCGATTTCAAAGGACTTGATTTCACGGTCGCCCAATTCTTGCCGGAGCGCTACCCGGGTTTCCCCGGTTGTTTTGCCCCAAAATTGCACCGCATCGCGTATCTCGATATTCCCATCGTTAATGAACAGAAATACCGGGTTTTTAGATCGTCCCAGAAGAACCAGATGATCGAAGCCCGCCCACCGCATCTCCGCGGCAAACGGTCCCTCTAAAGTGGAACAGGTTAAAAATCCGGTTAAAGGTGCCTTTGTCAATATGGATCCAAAGGCATGGGGTGCGGCCAGTGTTCCGCCCAGCAGACCGGCATTTATAACAATCGTATTATCGGCCCTCAAGGCATCGCCATCCATCGTGCCATACCGACAGAGCAGATAGTCACCAATGCCGCGCCCTCCCAGAAACCGGCTGCGCCATTGATCTGGAATCGCTTTTATCGTTATTGCGTGCCGATCGAGATCCACAAGCGCGATTTTACGCTTTAATGTCATGCCCGTTCCTTTTCATTGCATCAATTCTACGGCTGATCGCTTCAGCCGTCTGCCGCGTATCGACCACGAGACCTTCAATTTTACTGCCGTTCATACTCGGTTTAAACCCGACCACCCAAATGGCGGCCATTAACGGTTCGATATTTTTTACCGGGGCCGCCACGGCCCTAACGCCAGGTATATATTCCTCATCATCGGTTGCATAGCCATTATGACGCGCCTGGGCCACTGCCTCTAAGAAAGATTCGGGCGTTACAATCGAATTGGGTGTATATTGGACGAGAGCCCTGGAACGGACCAGCCGGTCAGCCTTGTTGGCGTCCATTCCGGCCAGAAAGACTTTGCCAGTCGCACCGGCCAGGAATGGAATCGTGGTCCCAATAGGTGAGGTAATTTTCAGATCATTCATCGATTCGACAATATCGAGAATCGTAATGTGGTCACCGTTGCAGATTCCCAAAAAAACGGACTCGCCGATCTTTTCCATGAGGGTTTCCATGAACGGACGCGCAATGTCTTTAAGCTCAGTTCGAACATGAACCTTGCGCCCAAGTTCAAAAAGGGTGAAACCCAGCTTATAGCGCTTGGTTTGCGCATCACGCACAACAGCCCCTTGTTCCTCCAAGGCGGCTGTGATGCCGTGAACGGTGCTCTTACTGATATCCAATGCAACCGAAAGATCACTGATTTTCAAGCCATTTCTCGCATGCGCGATTCGATCCAGGATTTGAAAAGCCTTTTTAACGGTTGGCGCTTGATATTTCCCTGTCATAGTTCACCATGCTGAACATTCATAATTAAAATATCTATACGCTTAAGGCCTTGGTTTGTCAACCTCATTTTCTTTAATAAATAGAATTTAAAGCATTTAATGATATTTTTGCTTGACAAACGCGTGTGGTTTGGTAATTTAGTGTTGTTTTTTTGTTCAGAATGACGAACTCCATATTGGGCGATTTTGAAAAGGAGATGATCATGGCCATAAAAAAGGACAAACTATCCGGTGCGGAAACCCTGCGCAAAACACGCACCTATGGCAAAGTCAGATGCCACAATCCCAGTTGTATGGGTCGCCTTGTACCGAATCCTGGAGATGAACACGTCAAGTGTCCGACGTGCGGGATGGAATACCGCCTTTTCTGGGTTAATCCCGATATTCCCCGCATCCGCGGACCGGTCTGGGATGTGAACCGTGAATTAGCCCGTAAAGCGTTTGCAAAAAAGGAGGTAAAGTAAGATGGCACTAGACCGTAAAATTGCCTATATCAATCTTTCAACAGGCGAAATTGAAACCAAGCCGATTCCGTTGGAAGTCCGCAAGAAATTTCTAGGCGGCCGAGGACTGGACGCCTACCTTCTTTTAAACCACACACCCAAAGGCTGTGATCCTTTAGGACCTGATAACGCTTTGATCATCAGCGGCGGAATTTTAACCGCAACCTGCGCATCGGCTACTGCAAGGACCCACATAATGGCCAAATCACCTCTGACCAGCCTTTTGGGAAGCGCCAATATGGGAGGGTTTTTTGCACCTGAATTGGCATGGGCTGGTTTTCATCACCTGGTTATTACCGGCAAAGCCGACAAACCGGTCTACCTATTTATTCACAACGGCCAGATTGAAATCCGGGATGCTGCCAACATATGGGGTAAAACAACAACCGACACCCAGTGGGCGATTCGAGACGAACTCAATGACCAGGAAGTCAAAAGCTGTGTCATCGGACCGGCCGGTGAAAACCTGGTACGCTTTGCCAACGTAATGACCGGCATCAAAAACTCGGCGGGAAGAACCGGCATGGGATGCGTCATGGGATCCAAAAACCTCAAAGCCGTGGCAGCCAGAGGAACCATGGACATCAATATTGCCCATCCAGAAGAGGCTTTCGAATATAACAAACATTTTATCGAGCAGATCACTAGTGCCAAAGTCAATCAAACCCAGGGAACGCTCGGCACGCCCTTCATATGGGGCGCCACCAATTCCTGGGGCGGAGTCCGAACCCGCAACTTCCAGTACAATCAACTCGAATATGCGGACGACATCGAGCCTGAACGAATCGATGAGATTTGTGAAGAAACCATGGGGCCCCACCACATGACCGGCTGCTTTGGATGCCAGGTCCATTGCCGCGCGCAGTATAAAATCCCTTCAGGCCCTTATGCCGGCAAATATGATGAAGGCCCGGAATATACGTCCCAAGGGGCTTTTGGTGGTGAACCCGAATGTCGCAGCGCCGAAACGGTTTTAACGGGTAATCATCTTGTAGACCAGTACGGTATGGATAACCTGGAAACCGGAAGTATCATCTCCTGGGCCATGGAGCTTTATGAAGAAGGCATTTTGACCAGCAAAGATACGGACGGGCTTGACCTGAAATTCGGCAATGATGAAGCCCTGCTTGAAATGGTTCACCGCATTTGCTTCCGCAAAGGATGGCTTGGTGACACGCTCGCTGATGGGGGCATCCCGGCCGCAGAAAAAATCGGTAAAAATTCCTTTGAATATATGATCCAGGTCAAAGGCATGAACAATCTGCATTCAGACGAACGGGCCACGCCCGCATTAGCCCTTAACATCGCCACATCCTCGCGGGGATCCGACCATCTGCGTAGTCGTCCGGCCATTGACCTGTATCACCTGCCGGAAAAAGTGCTGCGCCGGATTTACAGCAACCCGATACCGTACGATGGGCCGCTCAGCTCCGAACACACCTCTTATGAAGGCAAACCCTGGCAGGTTTTCTGGCAGGAAAACTGTTATATGGCGGTCGACTGCCTCGGGATTTGTAAATACCACACAACCTTTTTGGGTGCCACGCTTCCGAATTTCGAAGATTGGCCCAAGGTCATCTATTATAATACAGGACTGGAATTTACACCCGAAGAGCTATGGGAAGTTGCTGAGCGCTGCAACATGATCGAACGGCTTTTCAACCTGCGGGAAGGGCTATCCCGCAACGATTTGAAGAAAGGCGACACCTTGAACCACCGCTATTTCGACGAACCCTGTTTGCGCGGCGCTCCGGATGTTATCGGTAAAACCATCGATCGTAAAAAATTCTCCAAAATGATCGATGAATTTTACGAGCATAAAGGGTTGGATAAGAAAGGCAATCCCAAACCGAAAACTCTCAAACGCCTCGGCTTGATCAACGAGCCGTCGCATTTGGTTTGATCATAAAACTAAAGGAGAGAAGAATGGAAAGCACGGATAAAGTCCTCTCGATAAATCACGAAAAATGCACTGGCTGCCGCCTGTGCGAACTCGTCTGTTCGGTTAAACATGATGGGATCAGCAATCCCATCCGTAGCCGCATCAAGGTCATGAAATGGGAGCACGAAGGCCTCTATATCCCTGTTTCATGCCAGCAATGCCAGGATGCCCCTTGTCTGAGCGCCTGCCCAGCCGGGGCGATATCCCGCAACGATACCCTGGCACGGGTTGAAGTCGATTATAACATATGCATTGGCTGCCGCACGTGTGTATCGGTCTGCCCCTTTGGCGCCATGAGTTTTAACCATATCGACAAAAAAGTTATCAAATGTGATTTATGCGATGGCGAGCCCCAATGTGCGCGTTTTTGTGAAGTGAATGCCATTGAATACGTTGAAGCCTGTGATGTCGCCATCATAAAAAAGAAAACCGCCGCCGAACGGATCCATGCGGCTGCCTCCAAAGCCGCTAACCTATAGCCGGATTGGATTTTGTAAAACCTGAGAATATAACACGATGAAAGGCTGGAGCGAAGAAGAAATCAAAAACCGTGCTTTAATGGCGCCCTGCGGTCTTTATTGCGGGACTTGCGGGGTCTACATCGCCAACCGGGATAAAAATGAGAAGTTTCGGGCGATCATGGGCAGCCTGTACGGAACCAAACCAGAAGACACCGCATGTCTCGGCTGCATGCAAAGCGATCCTCCCAAAAAGCTCTATGTTTACTGCAAAACATGTGCAATCCGGGACTGTGTCAAATCCAAAGGCTATTACGCCTGCCATCAGTGCGAAACATGGCCTTGTGAAAAGATTGAAACGTTCGGGATCGCCACGGGCCGAAGGGTCATGAAGCGTGCCATACCCCTTTGGCGGGAAAAGGTTGCTGCATTGGGCGATCAAGCGGGGAGTGTCGAATGGGCCCGCGCTGAGTGTCAACGCTATCACTGCTCAGCCTGCGGCCAGCCGCTTTTCAGAGGCGCCCAGCGTTGCCGAAGCTGTAAAAAGGATATCGCCGACGAATTGGACGGCTCTCTTTAGAAGACACCTCAAAAAAGTCTTTTGGCCCAATCCCTGCGTTGGGCGTTCGTTTCAAATCCTCGATCCGCCTCAGGCGGACCTCCGCTTTAAAACTCATCCCCGCCTTGCCGGTTCTGAGCTTGTCGAAGGAGCCTTGAGCCAAAATCCATTTTTTGAGATGGCTTCTACTCATGCAAAGTAAAGAATGGGTAATTTAATCTTGCATGGTTTGGAGCGACGCAGTCGCGTCTAATAAAATCGTGGAACGATTTTATCCACCTGCCAGCAAAATCGTGATGTGTATCTCATCGCCAGCCTTGGTCGGTTTGGCCAGTTCATCCGGAAAGGCGCTGGCCATATTCAAGTAGATCTCAATGATATTTTTAAGCTTGCCCTTTTTATCGAACAACTCATTTCTCAAACCCGGATATTTTTGTATCAGGTTGTCAATGCAAGCGCCAATGGTCTTGCCCTCGACTTCGACCGTTTCCTTGCCCTCGGTATGCTGTCGATGCGATTTATGTAGCGTGACACTGATACTCATTTAGACGCCTCATCTTATAGTTTAGCCAAATATTTAGCTTGAACTGAATGGCTGTGCCTTCAAGTGGTTTTAAAATCCCGGATCATGTTCGAGAGCAAGGCGTCCCGCAGGATTGAAAACGGAGTCCGCCTCAGGCGGACTGAGTATTTCAATTCGCGGGACAACGCTGCTATCGGACATTAGACGGGGTTTTAAAACTACTTGAATTTATAGGTGCCCACAGGCCTCACACTCCGGGTTACGCTTGACCCTGAACTCGTTGAACTTAAGTGTAAGGCCGTCATAACAGAGCATTCGGCCAGTCAGCAAAGCGCCGATACCGGTAATGTACTTGATCGCCTCGGTCGCCTGTATCCCCCCGATAACACCCGGGGTCACGCCGATGACCGGCACCGTCTTTTCCGGTAAAGGCCCTTTATGCATGCACTGCAAACAAGCGCTCCGACCTGGTAGGATTGTCATGGCCCGTCCTTCGAACCCATCGACCGCACCATGAATGAGTGGCACGCCGTTTGCCATGACGGCCTGGTTTAACAAATAACGGGTCGACAGATTATCCAGCGCATCTATTACAACATCAAATCCGGCCACGACGCTGTTGACGTTCGCTTGAGTTAACGTTTCGGGCACAGCTTCAACCTCTGTGGCTGAATTGAACCGCTTGAGGCTTTTGCGCGCCGAATCCGATTTGCTGTGCCCAATATCTTCTTCCGCGTGCAGGATTTGTCGGTTCAAATTGCTCAAGGCGACCGTGTCATGGTCCACAACGCAAAGCGCTCCGATTCCGGCAACCGCCAAGTAGATGGCTGCCGGTGATCCCAATCCGCCGGCCCCGGCAATCAGCACGCGTGCCTGCTTGAGCTTGAGCTGTCCTTCGACGCCCAGCTCGCCGATAATGATCTGGCGTTGATAGCGTTCCTTCTCACGGGTTGTCAGCATAAATAAAATCGCTCCACGATTTTATATGACGCGACGGTGTCGCTAATTCTACTTTATCCTGCCCTGCCCAATGAACCGAGATTTTCTTCAAGAAGCTGTCTTAAAAGCAATTAAATTTGAAAATACGCGTTTTGATAGCAGATTGCAAGCATCGTCGCTACTTAAAATATAAATAGCGACACAGTCGCGTCATATAAAATCGTGGAACGATTTTATTTTCAATTCTGGAATTATCTTCCAATTTGCGCTAAAAGGGTGTTCAGCGCATAGATAGTCAATATATCAATGGAATCCATATTAACCTATTTAGAGCGACACAGTCGCGTTAAATAAAATCGCTACGCGATTTTATAGCCTATGCCTGTCTCTAACAGTCAACGCCTTCGCATGGCGATTATCTCAAGCTATTTTGAAGGTGAGACCTATGGCCTTTTAGGCCCCCAGATGGCGGCGACGCTTATCAATGATCATACACCCTACAATGCATCGTTATTGGCGCTAAACCGGGAGAACCGACCTGGTGAGC
Source organism: uncultured delta proteobacterium (assembly GCA_963802265.1). GTDB lineage: Bacteria > Desulfobacterota > Desulfobacteria > Desulfobacterales > CAWDIC01 > CAWDIC01. The sequence continues at coordinate 110,695 of CAWDIC010000007.1, read as the reverse complement.
TCAAAAAAGCCTTGCTGGATTATTTTGGATCACAGCGTCCGCTAATCGGATTCTCGACCTTGAGTGGACGCGAAGATTTATTTGCGTTGGCGGGCGAATTAAAATCTAGTGGTGCCATCACGATCCTGGCCGGGCCGCAGGCGGACGTTGATTTTAAAGGGGAGCACAATTGGTCCCAACATGCCCATCGCTTCAATGGGTGGTCTGCTAATTTTTCTGCGGCCCTACAGGGACCGGCCGAGCAGATCTTCCCGCTCCTTGACAGTCTCCGTTCGGATAAACGCGTCAACAACCCGGGTGTTCTTTTTAAACAAGGTCGAACCATTCGACAAACCCCACCGATCTCTTGGGATCCGAACCACCTGACGACAATCAACTGGTACAATCTCTACCGGCTTAAGGCCGGTCACCTAGTGCGTCACGAGGTTAAAACCGCGCAGGTGCTGCAACAGATCGGCTGTCCCTATGCAGCCCGGTCCAAGCGAATCGCCATTGACTTTCCAGCGGCCTTGCGCAAGCATGCCAAGCAAGGCGTGCATGTCAATGCCAGGGGGTGCAGTTTCTGTGATGTCGCGGTTGACAAAGGTTTCTATGGTGCGCTCGATGCTGAGACCGTCATGGCCCAGGTAGCCGGGCTGCCTGAAGACACGGACGGCCACAAAATCGCCTTTGAACTGATTAATGAGTATCCCCTCCCCGGCCTTGAGCGCCTCCTAAAAGACGCCAATGCGCGCGGTATCCGGTTGACGCAAATCAACCTGACCCTGCGGGCCGATGGCCTGGTCAACAGCGTGGGCCATCTGCGCAAGGCCCTGAAAATGGCGCACCGCAGAGGCATCCGTATCGTTTTGGCATCCGTTGGCTTTGAATCGTTTGATGATCGCATCCTGCGCAATTTGCACAAGGGATGCGATGTCGCCATGAACTTAACCGCTGTACGGCTGATGCGCGCACTGAAGAAAGATTTTCCCAAGACCTTTGGATACCTGCGCTCCGAAGGTGGTAACCATGGATTTATCCATCCCACCCCATGGGATACCCCTGGAAGCGAAAACCGCATTAAACGTGTTATCGCGCAATACGGCTTAAATCAGGATATTTTACCAAACCACAGCACCCCTTTGATCATTCATCACGCTTCGGTGCTTGGAGCTTGGATCAGGCGCATTGAAAAAAGCGAAGGCGTTCAATTCAAGCGCTATGGTGCAATTATTGGATGGTGGGATTTGGGAGAAAGTCAAAGCGATGAAACTGGATCGTAAAACACCCCCCGCATGGCTGTCCGTCAAGTCAGAGGCTGGTCCTGATTTGAAGCTGTTCAAGGTCAGGCATGCTTGGATGAAAAATCCGCGTAACGACCTGACCATGCAGCGTGTGATCTTAGAATCGGTCGACTGGGTCAATGTTGTCGCCCTAACCGCCGAACGCAAAGTGGTCATTGTCCGTCAATATCGTTTTGGAACCGGGACCATTACCAGTGAAGTCCCGGGCGGCATGGTGGATGCGGGTGAAACGCCTTTAGAGGCGGCTGTTCGAGAACTGCGTGAAGAGACCGGCTATACCAGTTCCAAATGGCGCTACCTGGGAGCCGTCGAACCAAATCCGGCCTTTATGAATAATTTATGCCACCACTACCTGGCATCGCCTGCCGAAAAAACGCAGGACCTTGACTTGGGCGCAGGCGAAGATATTGTTGTTGCCCAGCTCACCCTGGAGGAGTTGCAAATTGAAATCGACCAAGGATTTCTGCGACACGCCCTGGCGCTTTCGGCCCTGACACGGGTGTTCAATCTATGGGATCAAGTCGACTTATCTAAGGAGTGATTCATCATGCTGCAAAGATCGCATCGCGTCACCTTATCGAAAACATTGATCGACGTTGCTCTGGGTCAAAAAGAAGCTGATCGGGCGATCGTCAACGCAAAGCTCTTAAACGTATACACAGCTGAAGTGCTCGACGGTTATGACGTGGCTATCAAGGACGGCTGGATTGCTTATGTCGGGCCCGATTGTCAACATACCATCGGGTCGGAAACGGATGTGATCGACGCCCAAGGCCAAACCGTTATCCCTGGTCTTATCGATGGGCACACCCATTTGGCCTGGATGTACACAACCGCTGAATTCTTGAAACATGCCATTCCCGGCGGCACAACGACCATCATAACCGAAACGTTGGAACCGTATCCGGTTGCCGGCTACAAAGGGCTGCTCGATTTTTTGGATTCACTTCGAGACCAGCCGATTAAAATTTTTGCCACCGTACCCCCCATGGTTTCAACCAGCAGCGCCGCTGAAGGCATTCCCCTGCCGGAGCTTGAAAAATTGATGCAGCGCCAAGACATCCTTGGTTTGGGTGAAACCTACTGGCAGGCTGCCCTACAGAAACCGGACACCTTTCTCCCCGTTTTTGATACCGTCCTGCGCCACAGAAAAAAACTGGAAGGGCATTCCGCCGGCGCCAGCGAAAAGAAACTGAATGCCTATGTTGCAACCGGCATCTCTTCCTGTCATGAGCCCATCAAAGCCGATGAAGTGCTCGATCGGCTCCGCTTGGGTTTACACGTCATGGTACGAGAAGGTAGCATCCGCCGCGACCTTGAAACCATTGCGGCCATCAAAGATTATGGTATCGATTTCAGGCGCCTCATCCTGGCCTCGGACGGCATTGAACCCGGTGAGCTGCTGGAAAAAGGGTATATGGAATACATCGTTCAAAAGGCCATTGATTGCGGTTTTGACCCGGTTTCAGCCATTCAAATGGCAACGCTCAACGTGGCCGAACATTTTGACCTCGACCATCTCATTGGCGGCCTCGCTCCCGGCAAATGGGCCGACTTGCTGATCGTGCCCGATCTCCGGACCATCAAACCCGTGTATGTGGTGTCTAAAGGTGAGGTTGTTGCCCGCAACGGTCAATTGCTGGTTGCAACACGGCCCCATACCTTCGCGCCTGCGAGCCGACAGACGATCCACCTGGCCAAAGACCTGCGGCCGGAGGATTTTGCGCTGTCGCTTGAATCCAGCCAGTCCGAAACCACGGTCCGCGTGATTGAAATGTTGACCGACTTGGTAACCCATGAGCTGAAAGTTGCTTTGCCGGTCGTTAACGGCCAAGTCCGGGTTGATACAAACCAGGACTATGTGAGAGTCGCAGCCATCGACCGAACCCACAATCCCGGGCAAATGTGTGTCGGTCTGATCAAAGGCTTCGGAATCAAACACGGTGCTTTGGCTTGCAGCGCCGCCTGGGACACATCCGATATCCTCGTAGTCGGTGCTAAAGATGCCGATATGGCCATGGCCGTGAATCGCATCAAGACGCTGCAGGGAGGTGCCGTTGTCTGCCACGAGGGTCGCGTTATGGCTGAATTGGCGCTGCCGATTTTCGGGATCATGTCCGACCTGCCCTTGAAACAACTCGCCCGTCAAATGCAGGTCGTCAATCGCGCAGCGGCCGAGCTAGGCGTTTCTTTTCCCGACCCCATGCTATCGCTGATCGCCCTCAGCGGCGCCGCAATTCCCTTTTTTCGGATCTGTGAGCAAGGTCTGGTCAACCTCAAGGATGGGAAGACATATGCCCCACTGGCATAAAATGATTTCATGATTTTATTGAATATGTTTTATAAATAGGCTAACCATCAGGAGCTTTTGCCAACAACAGGGAACCCATGTTTGATCAAACCACACTGCAAAAGATTTTTCCAGCTGATCGGGCCGATCACTTTTTTGAAGCGCTTCTGGGTGCAGCTTCTGAAGGTGCCTATGATATCGATTTGATATTTATAGAAAATTTAGACCATCGCCTCGATTTTGAGTTCCACCTGCAACGACGCCCGGGAAAATGCCTGGTGTGCAACCTCACCTATGGACTCCCACAGGTCTTTGCCCGCCATCCGGTTATCGACATCAAGGGCCTGGTCCGAGCAATCGACCGAAAATTGAATGGTAAGGCTCGTTGTGCGGACTGGGAATTGGGCGCAACCCGTGAAGTTTCAAAGGAGTTGCATATCATCCCGCTGACCATCTTCCTGAAATAAGCCACAACCTGCAATGCGGGTGGAGGTGAAACGACACATATTTAGCCACTCGAACACGTGTATCCCAAATTTTATTGACAGAACGCCATTTGTAACCCATATTTGTTCTGTATTGCTCCGTTGGATAAAATTCGTATTTCCTTTTTACCCTTTTGTTCTTATACGGTTAAGGCTTGCGCAGTTGTGTGCATAACCGCACACAGTGCATAATAATAATCTTTTTTTAGAATTAGATAGGAGTCGAAAATGGACATCGATAAATACCTAGATATCATTCTGAATTGGTTAAGCGTTTACTCCCTGAAAGTCGTGGCGGCCATCCTGGTTCTGATCATCGGAAAGTGGATTGCCCGCAAGATTTCCAAGGTGCTCGGTATTCTCCTGGAAAAAAACAAAGTCGACGTCACCCTGGTCAGATTTTTGTCGAACATCATCTATTACACCCTGCTGATTGTCGTTATCATTGCAGCCGCCGGTCAACTGGGTATCAATACCACCTCCTTTTTGACGATTGTGGGTGCTGCCGGTCTGGCCGTTGGCTTGGCACTGAAAGATTCGCTTTCCAATTTCGCGTCAGGGGTCATGTTGATTCTGTTTCGGCCCTTTAAGGTGGGTGACGTCATCACCACCGGTGGTGTCACGGGCAAAGTAAAGGAGATCTCCATTTTTACGACCATCCTCAACACCCCCGACAATCAACGCGTGATTGTGCCCAACGGCGAGATTACCAGCAATGTGATCACCAATGTCACTGCCAACCCCACACGACGGGTCGACATGGTTTTCGGTATTGGATATGATGACGACATTGCCCAAGCCAAAAAAATCCTGATCGATCTTCTGGAAGCCGACGATCGGGTCCTTAAAGATCCAGCCCCTACTGTAGCTGTTTCAGAATTGGCCGACAGCAGCGTTAATTTCATCGTCCGGCCTTGGGTGAAAACCGAAGACTACTGGGATGTTTTCTTAGGCATGACCGAAAAAGTAAAAGTTACCTTTGATCAGGCCGGAGTCTCGATCCCCTATCCGCAGCAGGATCTGCACCTTTTTTCAGAGCAAAAGGAAGCGGCCGAGGGTTAATGCATCGCCATGCTTGGCCAGCCATGATGGAGCCAATATGTTACCTGAAAATTTGAACCAAGTGTACACCGACTTCTTCGAGGCCACCGTCGAAAATACGGTTTTGTCAAAAAAAACGACCGTTATGGTACAATTGGCTGCGTCTTTTGCGCTGGGTTGTTATCCCTGAATGGAACACTTCTTTGGCGTGGCCAAAGAAAGCGGTCTCACGGATGAAGAAATCGGCTCGGTCCAGGCAATTGTCATGGCTGTTGCTGCCGGCAAAATTAGGGCCCAATTCAGAGAGGCCCGTACTGATCTCGAATAGATATACGAACCCAAGGGTATAAGCGCTTGCTTTGCCCTGAATTATTTTTAAACGGCGCAACGAAGTTTAAAGTTATAAGTGAGCTATAGTTATCAAAGTTATTGTATTTTATCGATTATATAGAATTTAAAAATGATAGAGCAGAGCGGCACCGGAGCTTTGGTCACTTTCAACATCCAATCCCTTTGAACTCATTTATGGTGGCACAACCAGTGACCGCTAACCTGCTCTAAAACTAGACTTAAATGTGATTATCATGCCGCCTACCTTAGCATTCAAACGTTTTGTAACGACGATCGAGGTCGTTCCCCCGGCGGGTCCGGACCCCGAGCCGGTTCTGGAAGACTTGCGCGCACTGCAGGATCTTCCCTTCGACGGTTTCAGCGTGGCCACCAACCCGGTTGCCAAACCGCGCATGAATGCCATGGCCCTGTGTGCGTTGATTCAGCAGGCAACGGACCGGCCCGCCATTTTACACGTAACGACCCGTGACCACAACATTATCAGCCTGCAGGGTTTGTTTTGGGGGGCCTCGGCACTCGGCATCAAAACGGTTATGGTTGCAACCGGGGACTTCGTTGCCCTTGGTCAACGGGCAACCACGACCACGGTGCGCGACGTGGATGTCTTTAAGTTGGTGCGCATGGCTCGTGAAGCCGGACTGCAAACGGGCGTTGTTTTCGATCCGCATCCTGAAATTGACGGATTGGAACTGGCGGTTGAACGACTGCAACGCAAAGCGGAAGCCGGCGCTCAATTTGCGGTAACCCAACCGGTTTACGACGAAGCCGCTGTCAAGGAATTACACGCAAGCACCCGCCATATCGATATCCCCATTATATTGGGCATCCTGCCGTTACGAACACCTCGCCATGCTGAATTTCTCCATACACGTGTCGCCGGGATCGCGGTGCCGGACCATGTGCGCGGCCGCATGCAACGGGCAACCGATCCGATCGCCGAAGGCGCCAGCAATGCCCGTGAAATTCTGGCCCTGGCACATGACCGTTTTGCCGGCGCCTGTCTGATGCCGCCCTTTGATCACTACGAAGTTATGTTCGATATCTTAAAATAAAATCGCTACACGATTTTATACGTCGCGGCTGCGCCACTCATAAATAAAGTGCAAAAATGCCCTACCTCTACGCAATTCAATGCTTCGAATTGGAAATCGATTGAAGCGCACATGAGCCCTTCGGTCGAATGGTAACAAGGGATTTTCTAACATATAAAAGGAATGATTATATGAACTTCACGAGTGTCGCCGATGTGGCCGAGCGGCTGGAGGCCGCCGAATATATCTGTTCTAAAGAGATTGCGACGGTGGTGTTCCTGGCCGCTGCAACCGGCAAACCGATCCTGGTTGAAGGACCGGCCGGGGTTGGTAAAACCGAGCTGGCCAAGGCGGTTGCCCGCAGCCACAAACGCTCAATCATCCGGCTGCAATGCTACGAAGGGCTGGACGAGGCCAAGGCCCTTTATGAATGGGAGTACGCCAAGCAGTTGCTCTATACCCAAATCGTGAAGGCCAAAATCGACGATGTGTTGACCGGAACACGCACGCTGTCCGAAGCGGTCGATCGGATTGCCTCCCAGGAAGACGCCTTTTTCTCGAAACGCTTTATCCAGCCACGGCCCCTGCTGCAAGCCATTTCGGCGGAAAAACCGGTCATCCTCCTGATCGATGAAGTCGACAAATCGGATCCGGAGTTCGAAGCTTTTCTGCTCGAGATATTGAGTGATTTTCAGATTTCGATTCCCGAATTGGGTACCCAAAAGGCTGTTCATCGGCCATTCGTGGTTCTGACCTCCAATAATTTCCGCGACATGAGTGACGCACTCAAACGCCGCTGCATCCACCTGTACATCGACTATCCCGAGCGCTCACTCGAAAAGCGAATCGTCGAGCTCAAAATTCCCTCTATTGGGGAGCGTTTGACCGATCAGCTGGTTACAGCGATCCGCCAGATCAGGGATCTGGATCTCAAAAAAAAACCCAGCATTTCCGAAACCCTCGACTGGGCCCAATCTCTTTTAGCATTGCAAGTCGAAGACCTGTCACCCGATGTCGTCGCCGACACCCTCAACGTCATTTTAAAATATCGCTCTGATGTAGAAACCGTCAGAAACAATCTCAGTGCGATTGGCAACCATGCGTAACCTGATTCTAAAATTTGTTTCTACGGCTCGAGCTGGCGGATTGCGAATCGCAACATCGGAGGTACTGGACTGTCTGGATCAGATTAAACATGTCGATGTGCTGGATGAACCGCAATTTGCCGCGGTTTTAAGGGCTAACTTTGCAAAAAGCCGGCGTGAACAAAACCGGTTCAATCATCTCTATCAGCTCTATTTTCATGAATTGCGCGAAGATGACGAGATGGGTTTTTCCGACTCCATCGCTGAGCCAGCGGAAGAACTTCTAAAAGCGCTCCGGCAAGATCCCAATCGAAACCAGGAACTCCCGGCCCTGCTCGATTTTGTGGCTGGCGACCCCTTAGCGTACCTGGATTTGCTGCGCCGCATCCAATCTGAAGGCGACAACCATCAACAGGGGTTGGGCGCCAACCTGGGATCGATGGTTCGGCGCCTTCCGATCATGTTCGCGATCGACCGCTCACGCAAAGTGATCGACCTGTTTTTATTAGAACACCGCGATCAGATGCCATGGGAAGCCCGCCGCGACCTAAAAAAACACTTCAACCAGCGTTTGGATATTGCCCGGCGACTGATGACAAGCGCCCATTTGCCGGAAGATACCGGACCGCATAAAATCACATCCTATGAAAAACGGCTCACCCGCTTAGGGGAACAGTCCTTTAGTTCCTTGACGCCCAAAGAAGTGGAAGAGATGCGCGCGGTCATTCAGCAGCTGGTCCGCAAACTAAAAGATGTCGTCGGGCGCCGTTACGCCAAGCGATCCCGGGGCCTTCTGGACATTAAAAAAACCCTCCGGCGGGCTTTGCAGTACCAAGGCATTCCCATGCAAATCGTCTTTCGCAAACGCCCTCCCCGCAAAGGCCGCATCGTCGTTCTGTGCGATGTCTCCGGATCGGTCTGGTCCTCGGCCCGTTTCATGCTGAACATGCTCTATTCCCTGCAGGAATGCTTTACGCGGGTGCGAAGCTTTGTTTTTATCGCCGGAATAGATGAAGTAACGCACTTCTTCGAAACCTTCGAAGTCAATCAGGCCATCGACAAAGTCCTGCGGGAAGCCGACCTTGCTTACGGGGCTTCAACGGATTACGGATTGACCTTGCGTGATTTCAAGCGCCGCTATTTAGATGCGCTCAATAAAAAAACGACCTTGATCATTATCGGGGACGGACGCACCAATTACACCAATCCCGAGGTCGAAATCCTGGATGAAATGCGTGAAAGAAGTCGGCGGCTCATCTGGCTCAACCCGGAAACCGAACAGTTCTGGTATTCCGGTGATAGCGAAATGCACACCTATGAAGCCTGCTGCCATGAAGTTCGGGCCTGCCGCAACTTGAATCAGTTGCTGAATTTCATCCATGATCTGGTGCTATAGCGGTTGCCAAAAGAATGTTCCGATTGGGAAGCGAGGCACCCTATTTTTGAGATGGTTTCTATTATTACGATTGGCCCCGGCGCCCGGAGGTCCTGTTCAGAAAGAAAGCGAGAACAAGGCACACGAGGATGCTCCCCAAGCAGACCATAAAGGCATTTTGAAATCCGGTCAGCGCATAGCTATCATTGATACGGCCGGAACGATCCAGGATGGCACCGGTTATTACTTGATATACCGCAACGCCGAAAAAAGGCGCTGGATTGAGCATGCCTGAAGTGAGGCCCAAGGTTTCTGAAGGCGTTGTCTCTTGGACAAACCCCCAGAGGGTGCTGATAAACCCACCGGCAACAATGCCCATCACCAACAAGAGCATCGCAAGTCCTAACATGCCGAGTGACTTGAAAAAGAAGATAAGGCCGATCCAGGTTAAGGCATAAATCACAACAATGACAAAAAGGGCTTGGCCCTTATCCAATTCAAACCTACCAGTCACCCAGCCGATGAAAGGTGATCCGACAATCACCCCCACCGGGATCAGCATGTTCAAGTTACTGGCATAAACCCGTTCGATGCCAAGGGCGGTCATCAGAAACGGGGTCGCCCACAGTCCCTGGAACGTGATAAGGGTACCATAAATGCCGAAAAATATAACGGCCACAACCCAGAACCGCAAAGTAGCTAACGGTCTGAAAACACTGGGCACCGAGCCGGTTTTTAGATCGCCAGCCAGAGGCGCGGCTTTCAAGCCCGGATTGGGGGAATCAACTTTATCGTGCATCAAGATAAGATTTGTGAAAGCCAGCACCAGGGTGATGCCGCCGATGAGGAAAAAGGTGGCCCGCCAGCCCCAGGTAACGGCCGCCCAGGCCAGCGGTGTTGTGGCAATTACGGCACCGAAGTTGCCGACAGACATCAAAAGCCCAACCATGGTTGCGAATTCGCGTTTCCGGAACCACTGGGAGAATGCTTTCACGGCGGGCACATAAACACCGCCCACACCAATCCCAATCAAGGCCCGGCCGGCTGAAGCCCAGCCGATACTGGGTGCTATCCCGAAAATGAAACACCCGACCGCCGCGATGATGGACCAGTAACCAACCACTTTGCGGGGTCCCAGCCGATCGGCCAGATACCCCACCAGCGGTTGTTCCAGCGCATAGAGATAAAAGTACAGGGAGGACATGAACCCCAGGGCCGTAGCATTGGTATCAAAGGCTGTAATCAAGTCTGAAACGATGACAGAGGGCGATACACGGTGGAAATAGACGAAGAAGTACACCAGGCAGATGCATATAAAAACGACCCAACGGTGTGGGTCGCGGTCGTTGTTGGTATTTGCTGCGCTCATGATGGTCTCATGAAAGTTTTAGAAGTCATCTCAAAATAAGCCTTGTCCTGTGCCCGCCGGATTGGTGATGAACATAGGCCGGATGGTAGTAAAATAAGGCTGTGGAAACATCATCAACACGGCGGGGCACTACGCTAGCAGGGACAATTCATAATGATATGCCTTTTTAAAAAAAATAGGGAACCGCTCCTCGCGTGGCTATTTCTGGAATATAATTCTGACAACAGCGATAACGGCGCTGTCAGCCATAACATGTTCTACCATAAGATGCCAACAAAATAGCGCTTGATTTAGATGATCCATGATGGCAAAAATGTTTTCAATTTGTGGATTGGCACCAATCAAGCGTCGTACAATTTGATTTGAATACCGTTGCCGCTGTCTATCATTCAGGCTTTTTTGACAGACGCCCCTTAAAAGTCTATACGGTTAAAGTCGAACCGACGTCTATAGTGAACTTAAACAACGCGTTTGGATTTATTGGAACCTGTCAATGAACAAAACCACATCTCAATCTTTGTTTCGGCATCCCGACCTGGTTGTTGCGCCTTGCGAATACGGGTACGGTGTTTTCACCACCCATTTCATCCCAGCTGACACGACCATAGAAGAGTGTCATCATTTAAGAATTAATAAAGAAGATTGCTCGGGTATTATCGATGATTACGTGTATGGCCTGGCTCCAGGGGACAAAGATTCGGACAAAGAATCTGAATGCTATTCGCTCCCCTTGGGGTGGGGAAGTATTTTCAATCACGCCGATCAACATAATACTGAATATTGGCATGACAAGGATCGGGACCTGATCATTTTTTATACCATCAAAGATGTCACGGCCGGTGAACAGCTCTTTATCAATTATGGTGAGCCCTGGTGGGAGACAAGGGACCTTATGCCCGAAAACGGACAATAGGGCCTGCTTTCTATTCGCGAGATACAATCTTGGCTGGCAGCATCAAAATAAACGGAATTCCTAAAAAGCCCAAGCATGCGCTGATAATATAAGCGGTCCGCAATCCAATCAAATCGCCCATCAGACCAACCAGGACCACGACGGCCGAACGCGCCAGGAAAGAAACCATCATGAACCAGCCATTGGCGGCTGAAGGATTTTGCCCGGCATGCTCCTGGACCAGGGCCAGCATTACCGGCGTCGTCGACAGAAGGAAAAAGCCTGTTATCAAAAGGAACACGTAGCGCCCCCATCCCCCTATCAAAGCAACGAACAGCAAACTGATCGGGGCACACACCAGGGACACGAACAGCACCCGACGCCGCCCCAGTCGGTCACTTAATGGGCCGGATGCCAGTATTCCGGCAACGCCCGCTGCCTCGAACAGGGCCAGGCCGAAGCCACCCAGCCATAAGTTGCCGGTCTGTTCTTTTATAAATGTCGGCAGGAAGGCCGTCATACAGGCATGCATAAATCCCCGTGCCCAGAGAATCGCGATTAACGGCATCATAATATGTTTTGTTTCCTGCCACACCCCTCGCACCGATGCGGGGTGCAAATTAGACCCCGACATCGGTACCTGACGCAGACTCACGTACAGCCAGGCGCTCGTCAGCAAACCAAAGACCATCACGGGGAAAAAGCCGTCAAGCCCCAGAAGGGCGACCGCCCCCACGGCCAATAGCGGCCCTACGGTGCGAGCTAATTCCCCGCCCGTCATGTACCAGCTCATCCCTTTGCCCTTGTGCGGACCGGCAAAGCGTGCAATTAAGGTTGGCGTTGGGACATGGAACAGCGAGACGCTGATACCGGTCGCGAACAGCAGCACCAGCAGAATGCCATAGCTTGGTGCCATACCGATCAAACTCATGGGCACGGCTGTCAGGGCGGGCGCAAGGATAACAAAATAGCGGACGTTAATGCGGTCGGCAAGGGTACCAATGTAGGGGTTTAAAAGTGCTGGGATCTGCATGATCGTCGATAGAAACCCAGCTTGCGTCAGCGTCAAAGAGAGCTTTTCAATGATGAGGGGCAGCAGGGGCGCCAAAAAACTGGAATAGACATCATGAATGAAATGACAGACCGACAGAGCCAGGACCCGGCCGGCCTGAAATGAACCAGCTGTTTCCGGGTGCCCGCTGCTCGTTTGTGGGGAGCTCAAGCAAAACACCTCATTGTGGACCCATCCGTGATCGTAAGTTTCATCAAGCGCTACCCATAAAATCGTTCAGCGATTTTATTGCCGTTGTAGAATACCGGACAGGCAGCCGATAGCCCCCGCGGCTTTGGCCAGTTCATCGGTTGCAACCGTATGACAGGCAATTCCCAGATCCTCATAAAACTTTTGGGTAATTGGATTACCGGCCGGCATCAAAATCGATCGTGGGCCCAACGTAACGAAATTCAACGCAAATCCGTTAACGGCTTCGCCCTCATCAGGCAGAAAATACACCTGGTAGCCCAGGTTGCGGAGGGTCTCGACGGCGGTGTAGGCCAACCGCTGGGGCCAGGCCAGTGCCAGATCGCGATTTGCAAAACGTAACATGCCCATGAGATGCATGGTCCCGAAGGGCAAATCGACCGGGATGACGGCAATTCCCATATGATTCAGGATCGTGGTCACCTGGGCGGCACCATCGGCATTGGTGCGTAGTCCCCTGGCGAGCATCACGGTTTGCTTGTCAAGCCACAGGGCATCCGCCCCCTCGAAAGTCCCCTTGCCCCTGACACTGCACAAAATCGGAATACCCAACGCAGCCAACCGACGGGCCACATGGCGCTCTTCACCGGCGCGAATGATCGACGCCGGCCGGCCGAGAATGGCGCCTTCCGGGGTCATAAAAAATACATCCGCCACAAACATCTGATTCGGCAAGGCGGTATCCATGGGGTCGACGTAATGAACTGCCACACCGGATTGGGCGTACGCTTGGGCAATGGCATCATGTTGTTGCTGGGCCCTCTCGAGGATTACCGGAGCCAGCATCTGAACCGCGTTGGCATCCTGAGAAGCCGTCAGTTCTCGATCCGGTCTATGGAGTAGGACTGCTTTTAGGGTCGACCACTCATTCGAAAGCCCGCAATGGCCCCATAGTGTTCCAATTTCGCTATGCAAAGGTGCCTCTCTGGGGGCCCACCCTTCCCCACCATAGGCAGCCATGTCATGTTCCGGCTTGACTTCAGGCATCACGATCACCGTGCTATACAGCTTCCAATCTTCCTCGGCTTTGTTTAGAGCGTCTGCTACGTGTTTGGCGCATCCGGCTTCAGATATTTTTCAACATTTCCGTTATGCCGGTATATTCATAATCCGTCCCATCATAATCATAGGATGCTGTCTCGCCGACCATGGGGATAACAGCCACCCGGCCGCCAAAAAATTCCGATGTAATATTTTCAACCTCTTTAACGCTCAAGTCTTTCTGAAAGAAATATTTGGAATATACATTCTTGTATCCCAAACTACGGGTAATCCGAAACAATCGCAGTTGTATCGCCGGCGTCAGGCATTTGCGCAAATTGTAGGCAACATTGATGGTATTGACGTCAACCAGATTCGGGTTGGCCCACAGCATAGCTGACAGCCTGAAGCCTTGCCGACCGTGGCCATCCTTGGAACCCGGGACCTCATAGCGGGAATCGTTTAAAAGCCTCAAAGGTTGCCGTCCCAGGCGATCCACGTTGCCCTCGATATTAACGGCCGGTACGACGATGGCTGGTGTTTCGGTGTACGTGTTCACCAATTTCAGAAAATCAGCGACAAATATTATCGAGGTCAGCGGGGAATCCGAGGCGATAAATAAGGCATGTCTGCCTTCTTTGAACGCTTGACTGGCAACGTACCCTTTTATCAGGTTCCCGCCGATTGAATTGAATTTGACCTTGCGTCGCTTGATTTTGAAATGTTTGATAATATCGGACTTGAACCGGGTGTTTTGATTAATAATCGCACATGGCTTGGGGGCTTTGCCGATAAATTTGCGCAGGCGCTGATCCAGCAGCATTTGATGCCCAACAATGACAATATCCCCGATCTGGTCATAGGCGAAGAGTTTCTCAAGGGTGAACTGTATGAGGGGCTTGCTGATTTCCTCTCCATTTTCAATGACGTTGAACTCCCGCAGGGGTTTATAGCCTGTTTCGATAAACTTCTCACCATAATGCTCGGCGACAATTTTGCTGTATTTTCGAACGGCAAACTTGTTATTATAGCCCGCCATGACGACTGCGCTAATCATCTCTATCCTAACAATTTGTTATTATTGTGGTATCGGAAATCTGGTTCGCAGGGATTTTAACCACCAAAAAATTGGAACTGTAATTGTTGCCAGCAAGACATTGAAATGGAATATTAGCAAACAGGCCACATAAGTTCAATCAATTTAATTAGTTTGGATCTCCCGTTGCATACGCGTAACCCAGGTTGGAACAGCACGGTTGGGACCGTGGGCACGACCCATGATTTCAATTGACAGGTGCGTACCTCAATTATATCTAGAGGCTATCTCAAAATCGTTACACGATTCTACCTTGAAACGATCATTTCAGGAAGGCCTTCATGGGAGTACGCCTGCAACCCTGCCGGACACTTGTTTTTTTAACCTTGAGCCTCGTGTGCTTATGCTGGAATGGATTCGCGTACGCGGACAAAACCCGCAAACCGGTGTGGGGTGATAAATTCTATCCAGCCGATCCCCACGAACTGGCTGCTACCATCGCCAAACTTACAAACCAAGCCCGCCAGACGGTCCTCCAGTTGCCGGCCCACAAAACATTGCGGGCCCTTATTATGCCGCATGCCGGTTACATTTACTCCGGTCTCACCGCCGCCCACGCCTCACATGTGTTGAAATCCGATCAATATGCACGCGTCGTTCTCATGGGCCCTGACCACCGCGTCGGTTTCAACAACGGCGCCATCAGTGATGTTGCAGCCTATGAAACACCCCTCGGCACGATCAAACTGCACCCGGACGCCGTCCGTTTGAGACAACGATCCGACCTGTTCAAAGCTGATAACGATTCTGATAATATTGAACATTCACTTGAGGTTATCCTACCTTTTTTGCAGTATTACTTGAAGTCATTTGAGCTTGTTCCTGTTGTTCTGGGACCGGGTAATGCAACCAAGCTGGCTCAGGCGATCGCCCCCTTGCTAAACCCAGAGACGCTGCTGGTCGTCAGTTCCGACTTGTCTCACTATCTGCCATACGCCAAAGCGGTAGCGCGCGATCAAGAAACAATTCAAATCATTCTGAATCTCCAGACCGAACAGCTTCGCGTGCGTAAAGACTGCGCCTGTGGCAAAACACCCCTGCTGGTTTTGATGCATCTGGCCCGCGAATGGGACTGGGAACCCGTCTTGCTGCATTATGCCAACAGTGGCGACACGGCCGGGAGCAAGGACCGTGTTGTCGGATACACTGCCATAGCATTCTTCGGCCCTCCGATTCGATTTAGCCGCCAACAGGGGCAGAAGCTTGTCGCCCTGGCACGTCAAACCCTTGAACAAGGGCTTGCCCGCCAGCAAACCCATTTCGCCAAACCCGATAGGACCGTTTCACCGGACGATGCGTGTTTCAAGACCCATTGTGGAACGTTCGTAACAATCAAAAAAGACGGGCAACTGCGCGGTTGTATTGGCAACCTGCTGCCCATGGGTACGGTTTGGGACGGCATCCGCCAAAATGTCATCAAGGCTGCCTTGCACGACCCGCGCTTCAAACCCTTACGATCAGACGAACTGGACCGGATATCTATCTCCATCAGCATTTTGTCCCAACCGCAACCGCTGGTCTATACCAATGGAGATGATTTGATCAACAAGCTGCATGTCAATGAGGATGGCGTCATCATCCAAAAAGGTGCTGCCCAGGCCACTTTTTTACCACAGGTGTGGTCTCAACTACCTGATCCCGGACAATTTTTAGAACACCTTTGCCTGAAGGCCGGCCTGGCCCCGAATGCCTGGCGTCAAACGGACCTGAACGTTTTTACCTACCAGGCCCAGTATTTTGATGAGCAGAAATGAACGCGCCATACTAGGGGTCGTCATCGCCACCGGAGTCTCCTCGGTCGTCGTCCAGCTCGCCACCATTCGTGAATTTTTAGCGCTTTTCCAGGGTAACGAATTGGTGATTGCACTAATCCTTTTTTCCTGGTTGGCTTTCGGCGGAATCGGCACCCGCTTGGCGCAGTGGACAACGCACCGGCGCAAGGCTAGCGTCGAAGGTTTGTCAGCCCTGTCATTCTTGCTGGCCGGTTGGGCACCGATTCATTTGCTGGCCATCCGTCTGGGTCACCCGTACCTATTTGTTCACGGTAGCTCGGTGGGTTTCTATCCCACCTGGGGGTACATTCTCCTTACCATCGCGCCCTATACGCTCTTGATCGGTTTCGTTCTGCCTTACAGCCTGTTTGTGCTGCGGTGCAAGCGTCCGGATTATCCCGGTGCCAAAGTCTATATTACCGACAATCTGGGCGATGTGCTCGGCGGTGCCTTGTTTGCCTTTGTGCTGGTCTATTGGGCCTCTCCCTTGGTTGCTGTGTTTTGGGCCAACCTGCCGCTGTTAATCTGCGCAGGTTGGTTGGTTTGGCCTTCCCCTCACAACCGGCGCAAAGGTCTTTGGGCCTTCTTTGGAATTCTGAGCATATTGAGTGTCGGACTGCTGGTGGAGCCGCTGACGCTGACCCCTGCCGAGGGCGATTTGGTTTTGTATCGTGAATCCCGGTACGGGCGCCTGGAAGTACATCAATCCAATGAACAGTTCACCCTCTTCAGAGACGGCGTACCGCTCTTCAGCAACCAAAATCAAGCCTTGGCCGAAGAAACCGTCCATTACCCCCTTTCTCAGTTAGAAAACCCCCAGGCCGTGTTACTCCTTTCCTATGAAGCCGGTACGATGCAGGAATTGCAAAAATACAACCTGGAGGTCGTCGATTACGTCGAACTTGACCCCGAGGTCACCGACGCCTTGCTGAAATTCGGCCTGCTCAAGGAAATCGACAACCTGAACCTTTTTCATCAGGACGGCCGCTCGTTTCTAGCCGACAGTCATAAGATGTACGATGCCATCATCCTCAACCTGCCGGAACCGGACACATTTCAAACCAATCGGTTTTTTACCGATCATTTTTTTGCCCTGGCGCACGCCCATCTGGCTGTCGATGGTGTGTTGAGCTTCAGCATGTCCGGATTCGACAATTATCTGGCCGAGCCGCAACGCCAGAAACTGTCATCCCTTTTCAAGACCGCTCATCGCCATTTCAAGGAGGTGCGCCTGTTGCCTGGGCAGCGGATCTTTTTTTTGTGCCGTAACGAGGCCGTCGGAACCGATATACCGGAACGATTGACCCAGACAGGTGTTAAAGCACCCTACATCCAGGGCTATTTTCACGGCGATGTAACAACTGAACGCATCGCACGCCTCAACGCTCTTTTGGATCCCGAGGCGCCCCTCAATCAAGACCTCTTCCCACGGCTGATCCGGCTCATGTTTGCCCAGTGGTTTGCCAAGTTCGCCACCTCCCCGACCCTTTTTGTAATCTTGTTCGTGATCGCAAGTGTCGTGTACGGGTGTTATCTTTCAAAAGAAGAATTCGTATTGTTTTCAACTGGTTTTATGACAATGGGGAGTGAAATCCTTGTAATCTTTGCTTTTCAAATCTTTTTTGGTTATGTTTATTTTCAAATCGGCCTGATCGTAACCGTTTTTCTGGCGGGATTGCTGCCCGGGGCCTGGTTGGGACAACGTTTTGAAGACCGGCCTTGGCAATTTTTGGCATTTACGGATGCCCTCCTGATGGGGCTTGTCGGGCTCTTCCTCGTTGCCGTGTTCAGCGCGGGTGCGCGTTTGCCGGTTGCATTCTTCTTGGTCTTTGGATTTCTGATCTCTCTGGCCTGCGGGTTTCAATTCCCGGTGGCCCTGCATTCGGCGGGAGGCGGCAATACTGCCGTTACCCGAACGTTTTCTGCCGACCTGATTGGGGCCGCCAGTGGAACTCTGGTGACCAGCCTGCTGCTGATCCCTTTCATGGGGATTATCGGCGCATCAGCCGGTTTGATTTGCTTAAAAATGATCAGCTTTACGCTCCTGAGGCGTTCGCATGCATAGACGCGACTTCCTTCGCTATAGCACTGCAACGGCGGCCATGGCACTGGCAGGTCCTTGTGATGCCGTTTGGTCTTTTATCGGGCCTTCGCGCAAAACCTCCGGACCGGAGGATATTCGCGGCCGCATTTTCAAAGGTGATGCCCCTGAGACGCTTTGGAAATGGTCCCATGAAGCGTTTTTGTATAAAAAGCTCGGCAACCGCAAGGTGGTTTGTGGCATCTGCCCCAATCGCTGTATTCTGTCCCCGGGCGACCGCAGCGTCTGTCGCTCGAAAGTTAATTTAGACGGAACGCTTTTTAGCCTGACTTATGGCAATCCCTGTGCGGTCCATGTCGACCCGGTCGAAAAAAAGCCCCTCTTCCATTTTCTGCCCCAGTCGCAGGTTTTTTCCCTGGCAACAACCGGCTGCAATTTTCGCTGTCTGAATTGTCAAAACTGGCAAATCTCACAGGCCAAGCCCCATGAAGTGCGGCATCATGAGTTGTTTCCGGATGACGCTGTGACTGCCGCCCAGAAAGCCCAATCGTTATCCATTGCCTATACCTATTCCGAGGCGATTACCTATTTCGAGTACATGATCGCAACCGGGCGTTTGGCTCGGGCGCAAGGAATTAAAAACCTCTGGATTTCCAATGGTTTTATCAACAAGAAGCCCCTGATGGAACTTTGCAAGGTGTTGGACGGTGCCAATGTCAATCTGAAATCGTTTGACGATGCCACCTACCGCAAATTGAACGGGGGGCGCCTAAAGCCGGTGCTCGATACGTTTCAAACCCTTGATGCCCAAGGTGTGCATTTTGAAATGACGACCCTCGTCGTACCCGGATATGTCGATGATGAAGAGATGCTCAAGCGCATGTGCGATTGGATCCTGTCTCACTTGGGTCCGGATCATCCCCTGCACTTTCTGCGATTTTTCCCTCAATACAAGCTCGATCGGCTTGCACCGACGCCCATTTCCACCTTGACCCGTTTTCGAAATATTGCCCGCCAAGCCGGCATCCGTTATGTGTACGTCGGTAATGTTCCGGTGCACGAAGGGCGACACACCTATTGCCATAATTGTGACCAACTCCTGGTCGAACGCCAAGGCTATCACATCGCAACCTACAACTTGTCCGGCAATCGGTGCAAATTTTGTGATACGGTCATTCCAGGTGTCTGGATATAGAATCGCTGTGCGATTCTATATTTTATTATGATTACAGATTGTTGAAGCGGTAGCTTTGAAAAGATCATTTTTAAAAAAAATGATCTTTTTTTGTAAGGAATTGCCGCACCATACGACCAAACAGTTAAATGAAGACAAACCGAACACTACAACAAATCAATTTGATAAAAGATATTAAGGAGTTTAAAATGAAAAATATACTTAAAAAAATGGTGATTTCTTTGGCGGCCGTATCACTTGTGCTGCTTGGCCTAAATGCTGCGGTTGCGGGTAGTCAAAGCAATGGCAACAGCATCTATGAAGATGGGATCGATAAACTTCTGAGTGTCAACGACACATCCAGCAATCTGCTGGTCGCGTCAAGTCAAAGCAATGGTTTCAGCATCTATGAAGAAGGTATCGGAAATCTTCTGAGTGCCAACGACACATCCGGCAATCTGCTGGTCGCGTCAAGCCAGAGCAATGGCAACAGCATCTACGAAGATGGGATCGATAAGCTTCTGAGCTAGCTGCTCAGCGCTCGAACTTATTTATTTTCATGAAAATAAAAACTCCGCCTGGCATTAGCCGGGCGGAGTTTTTTTTGACAACAGATCTAAAACCCCTTCGGGTTAATTCGGCGCCTGAAGCATCAGAATCAAGCCTTCGAACAGATAAACGGTACCTTTGATATTGGTGACCGCTTCATCAACCGGCTGTAAGGCGGCCTTGTTATCGATGTAAGTCGCATATAAATCTAGCAGAGAGAGCAGAAAGGTTAAATCTGTTTTGGCTTTTTGCAGGTCCTTGCGTCGCAACGTATAATAATCTTGTTTGTACGCGGGTTTGATATAATCCATTATGGAAAACATTTGCCACTGGTAATAGCTGGTTAAACGCGCCTCGTTGACAAAAAGGGCAATTTTCTGCATATAATTTAACTGCTGGTCCGGCTGATAAATATACGCGCTCGTAACCTCACGTAAATTCTTATAAAAACCATCCAATAATTTATAATTGAGAAATAGTTGCTCCGTTTTTTCTTTTAGCAACGCTTCGTTTGGTTCCGAGGCGGCTGTGCCGGGTTGCACAAAAACCAGCGTCAACCCGAGCAAAAGCATCGATGTGATGCTGAAAAAAACACTTGTTTGTCTTATCATTTTGGTACCCTCTATGTGTCTATATTGATTGTTAAAACAACTTTCCGATGGGTAAGAGGGGCACCTATTTTTTAAAAAGGCATATCAACCCAAGCCTGGCCTTGTACCCACCGGATTGATGTCAACCGCACTATGATGGCTACCGGCTTGATTTGGAAATCGGTATCGCGTATATTCTGTCTTGTTACGAAGCCGTTGCTTCCAACCCCTCTTGCAAGAAGCGCATGACGACAATACTGATTATCCTCGGGCTTATTTTAGCGATCCTCGGCCTCATGGGCTGTGTCCTGCCGATCATCCCTGGTCCTCCCATGAGCTACCTCTCCTTGATCCTGGTTTCCATTGCCAAGGACTGGCAGCCTTTTTCAACCTTGTTTCTGGTCTTGATGGCAGTTCTGATGGTCGCTGTTTTGCTGATGGATTATATCTTTCCAATCGCAGGGGCCAAAAAATTCGGTGCTTCCAAGTACGGCCTATGGGGTTCCATCATGGGCGTTGTCATCGGAATTTTTCTATTTCCTCCCTGGGGCATGATTTTCGGGGCGTTTATGGGCGCTTGCGGAGGAGAAATGCTCGCCGGCAAAGACAGCCGGACGGCTCTGCGCGCCGGCTGGGGCGTTTTTGTTGGCAACCTCGCCAGCGCCTCCGTCAAGCTGACCTATGCCGTGGTCGTTCTCTTTTTTTTTATAAAAGCCCTTTTTTAAATTCTCTTTAAGCACCCCCTCACCGGCTCAACATTGCCGGGAGCGGCAACGATCAGGTGCTCGCTTATCCGCTGACCATCCTGGTATTCATCGATTGAAAATTCACTGCCATCCATTTTGCATATTTTCCCACCAGCCGCTTCGAGGATCACGCGGGTCGAGGCTAAATCCTGGTACGACTCATTGGCTATCACGGCAGCATCGGCCCGGCCTGTGGCCACATAACAGATATGGGCTGCGGTGCATCCCAAATTACGAATTTTCCCAGGAAACGCGGCCTTGTAATGACGGTGAAAGCGCGAATAAGTGAGAAGCAGACTCTCATCATCCACCGCTTCTTTGGCTGCAATTTTAATTTGTGTTTTCCCACGAAAAGCCGGCCGCCCGACTTGCGCATGAAACAGATCTTCAGTGGCCGGCATATAAAACATCCCGATCGTCGGCCAAAAATTGTCGAGCAATGCCAAAGACATCCCCCATATGGGAATTCCGGCCTGGAAATTGTCCACACCGTCGATGGGATCAAAAACCCATAAATACCGTTCGCCGCTATGGGAATAATTACGGTCCAGATCCTTATTCACAAACACCTGGTGCCGCGGGAATTTAGCGTTTAGGGCATGTCGGAAATAGTCATTCAAATGAAGCTCCGCCTCCGTTACCAACCGCTCATCAAACTTGGTGCGCGGCTTGCTACGCCCATAGTAGACCAAGGCCTCTTCCCCCATACTCCTGATCAGATCCATTGCGAATTCTTTGAGTGCGTCAATGCCCGGACTGTCATCAGAGCCCATATAACCTCCTCTTGTTAAGTCGTGACTTCTTTTATACCCTCGGCATCACTGACGGCCAGTTTTTCTTGATCGGGCGGTTGCACGGCTTGCGTCAAGCATTTGCCCTGCAAGATGGCGCCAGGGTGGATTTCGATAACAGGCGCCTGAATGTCGCCTCGCACCCGGGCAGGGGCATGGATTTCAATTTTTTCGTCCGCCTTGATATTCCCCTTGACCTCGCCCATGATGATGATATTCGACACGTGGATTTCCGCTTCGAGGTTGGCCTTATCCCCAATGATCAGCGTTCCCACGGCCGCAATCTCGCCTTTGAAGCGTCCTTCGATATTGACGGTTCCACGAAACTTCAGATTGCCTTCGAGTTCGATTTCAGCACCAAAAAAAGCGCTGATCGATCCATTTTTGTTCATCCTTTACCTCTGTGTCATTCAAGTATATTATGTGTTTGCTTTTTAAAGGCGTTTATTTTAGCTATTGTCCATCCTCAGGTAGCGCTTTAAGTGGCATGCAACGATTCAAATATTAAGAAAACAGGACACATATGTCAATTGATTATCGATACTTCCAAAGTGGGAGGCGCTAACATGCACCCGGGTTGGTTTTCAGCCTTGGTACCTGTAACGCCCGAACCCTTGTTGTCTTTGTTTTTGCGGGATCCTGCCCAGAAACATCCTGAAGCTGACGCTCCGGAAAGTTCGATTGATGATGAAACCGAAGACGACAGCACAGAACCGGAAAAAATGATCATCTGCCGACAATGTCGCCATGTGATAACCAAACCGGCCGAAAGCATCGAAGTTCAAGGCGCCCATCTGCACACGTTTGCCAATCCTGAAGGACTGGTTTTTGAAATTGGCTGTTTTGGCTTTACCCAAGGGTGTGGATTTGTCGGCCCCCTGACGGATGAATTTACCTGGTTCAAAGGTTTTTCGTGGCGGGTTGCTGTTTGCAGCGCGTGCCTGTCGCATTTGGGATGGCTGTACCTATCTACCGGAAGCGATAGTTTTTGTGGCCTGATCATGGACAGGCTCATAATGCCAACCTAAAATTACCCCCTGAATTTGGTTGGATGCAATCCTATTTATTCATGGCACTGGCGGCACACTCATTTTTACCCAGGTCCATGATGTCCTGCTGTTCTTCGTCCACTTCCACCAGGCCGGCGTTGATCTCGCGAATCTTGGCGTACTCCTCCGGTTGTTGCCGCATGTTGGACTTGATGAATTCAATGAACTGAGCTTCATCACGAATACCGTAAATGTCGGCGTTGATTTTTTTAATCTCCCTGAGCGGTGCCGTGAAAATAAAATCTGAGTTGGCCTCTTTCCAATCCATGTAGTGTCCCGGCATAGCCAAAACAGATTCGTCCATCGGGATAATGATCTCGGTCATGGTCTTGAACAGCATCTTGGACCACTCTTCCACCATCCCGCCCAGGTCCGGCCGTCCCATGGAGTAGATGAATACCGTGTCGCCGGTAACCAGGTATTTGCCATCAATCAGGTAGCAAGTACTACCGGGCGTGTGACCCGGGGTGTGAAGCACCTTGACTTCAGGGCCACTACCGTTGAAAGCGTAAACATCGCCGTCTTTGGCAGCGGTGTAATCAAACATCGCAACGGCAAAATCCGGTTCGGGTGCAATTATTTGTGCGCCGACGGCTTTGTTCAAAGGCCAGGAACCGGAGATGTAATCGGCCTGACGGTGGGTTTCAAAAGTCTTGACAATCTTGCAACCTTTTTCTTCGGCAAACGACTGATAGGCGTCGATGTTCTTGGCCGGGTCGAAGACCATCATTTCCTGGCCAAAAACCAGCCCATAGCTGCAAGACGCTTTCCCTGGACGTCGGAACTGATAGAGCGCATAGCCGTTGCCATCATTCACTTTGATCGGCGATAGCATGTTACCCCAGGATTTAATCCCCTTGGTCAGGTAACCGATATCATCAAAACCGTTATTTGCGAGAATTTCGCCAACATATTTGGCGGAGCCTTCTTTGGCGCAAACAATCTTCAGCTTCTTGCCTTTGGGTACCTGGGCCACGCTTTGCTCCTCATGCTCCACGAATTCCATATAGGGCAGGTTCATCATTTCGAACGGATGGGGCCCTTCGACTTTAAAACGACCGAATTCAACATCGTTGCGCACATCTAAAAGCAAAAAATCCGGTTGGCCGGTCAACCATTAAACATTTCCTCGGCATCGTAAGGTTCAAGTGTCATGCTGTCATCCTCCTTGATTTCTTCCCGATTCGATTGCAAACAAACGTTTATGATTTTATTTAATATATATATTAGCGAACTAAAACAGAATCTTCAAATAAAATCAATACGTGATGTTATGATAAAAATACGCTGTACAGGACCTCGGAAACAGGTTACTGTAGCGCTCTTTTTAGTCGCAGGTTGCACTTAATTTGCGTTTTGATTTATCCGCCATGACATTCCTGAATTTCTTACAAACGTGTAGCCGCCAATATGCGCTTGCGAGCCTTGTCGTCGGGGCAACGATGATCAGTTTTTCCGGCGTGTGGATCAAAGTAAGCCATGTACCATCGGTTGTGTCGGCTTTCTACCGTGTCTTTTTCGGCGGGCTGATTCTGCTGATCCCGGCCCTTTATAACCGCGAGGTCAAATGGCACGGGGGTCGGCATCTGATCCTGGGCCTGATGTGCGGATTATTCTTTGCGTTCGACCTCGCTTTTTACCATCTCAGCGTCAACTACGTCGGGCCTGGACTCGGAACGATCCTGCCTAACTTTCAGGTCTTGATTTTGGCCGGTATTGGCATCCTGCTTTTCAAG
The DNA here is from genome assembly GCA_963802265.1 of uncultured delta proteobacterium. Lineage (GTDB taxonomy): Bacteria > Desulfobacterota > Desulfobacteria > Desulfobacterales > CAWDIC01 > CAWDIC01. Next base: position 85,707 of record CAWDIC010000007.1, on the reverse strand, counting down.
GAAAAGGTACGCCCGCTCTTTTTAATATCCCTCCCGCTGGCGATCAGCGGCCTTTTTTTGATTGTTGGGGTCGACTGGGATCAACTGGGTCCCAATTATAAATTCGGCATCTATTGCGGATTCGCTGCCGCTGCCTGTTATTCTGGTTTTTTGCTATCACTCCGCAAGCTGCAGGCAGATCACATCGGCATCTCCGTTTTCTATGTCTTGACGCTGGTTTCCCTCGTTACCGCCGCAATGCTAGGCGTCGAAGTCTGGCGGGAGGGCCATTCGTTCTGGATTCCGGATCTGCAAAGTTTGCTGGCGCTGCTGGCGCTGGGTCTGTTCAGCCAGTCGGTCGGTTGGATTCTGATCACCAATGCTTTGCCTTGCATCCGGACGTCTCTGTCCGGATTTATCTTACTGCTCCAACCGGCGCTGGCCTTTGTCTGGGATGTCCTGTTTTTTCAACGGCCCACCGACCTGACCAATTGGATCGGGGTCGCTTTAGCATTGGCAGCCATATACATCGGCACCACGATGCGTTCACAAAATAAATAAAATCGTTTAACGATTCTAGGGTAGGCATTCTTCATCGGGGAGGGCGACCTCTTCGGGTTCGATATGAACGATCACATCGATCACTTCCGGTCCGTTTTGAAGGATACGTTCTTTTACGTCCTCAGCGATATCGTGTCCTGCTTTAACCGATAAGCTCCCATTGACGACAACGTGCAAATCGACCAAAATTCTCGAACCAACGTAACGGGTTCGAATGCCGTGGACTTGTTTGACATCTAAGTTTTCATGGGCCAGGGCCATGATCTCCCGGCATATCTCCGTGGGCGCACCGACATCTACCAATTCCCTGATGCCGGGCCATATGATTTTAAAGGCTGCATGCAGGATAAAAATGGCAACCACCACCGCCCCAACGCGATCCAGCAAGGCCCACTGAGGAAACAGCATGGCACCGCCAACGGCCAGAAAAACAGGTAAAGAGCTGATGGCATCCGTGCGGTGATGCCAGGCATTGGCAGCCAGGGCTGGGCTCATGATGCGACGGCTGACGGTTGCGGTCCAGCGATAGAGAACCTCTTTGCTGATGATCGACACGGCCGCAACCACGAGGGCAATCACCTTTGGTTGCTGAGCGGGTTCTCCTTGAAGGTCCCGCAGTGCATCCCATCCGACCATAAAGCCGGCACCCCCCAGAACGAAGCCGACAAAAAGCGTTACAACCGTCTCGACCCGATGATGGCCGTAAGGATGATCACTGTCAGGCGGTTGGTCCCAGTAATAGGATCCAATGATGACTGCCAAGTCCGTGGTCGTATCCGTCAAACTATGAACTGCATCCGCGACCAGGGCCTGACTGCGACCGAACACCCCTGCTATAAATTTCAGGATCGAGAGGGCAACGTTTACACTGAGCCCTATCCAGGTTACTTGCCGAACCCGAACAACCGTTGAAGCGGCTGTTCGGGTTGATTTTTTGCCTTTGTCATTTACTGGTTGCATCACCTTGGGTTAATATATCACGTGTTCAAATATTACAACCTTATCACTACTTGGCACGAAGACCTATCCCTACGAAAGGTATCTGCGATTGACATAGCGAATGTTTTCTCATACTTTGAATAAAATTGTTCCACGGCTTTATATGTACGCGACTGAGTCGCTCAAAAGCATTAAATCTGAATTACTGTCTCAACTAAAAAGCGGCCGGGAATCCTTATCTCATTCCCTTTTCACCATCGCACCTCTAATGCTTCGGAGGATAAGATGCAGAGCCCCTTCCCGTTTGATGGTATGATCCTTTTCGGCTGGATGGCAAGTATGCTCCTGATTGGCGTCCTTTTGCGCGCCAAAATCCCTTTTTTTCAAAAATTTCTTTTCCCGAGTTGCCTGATCGGCGGCATCATGGGGCTGCTTTTGGTCAACTTGAAACTGATCCACGTGTCGGTTTCCAGCCTGGAGACCTACGCCTACCATTTTTTCAACATTTCCTTTATTTCGGTCGGTTTGACGGCCAGTACCGATCAGGAAAAAAAGGCATCACCCGGCAAGGAATACCTCAAAGGACCCGGATGGATGGCATTGGTACAGGGCGCCTGTTTCGGTCTGCAAGCCGCCGTAGGAGGTCTTTTGGTCATTGGCTTTGGTCTGGTGGGGTTAGATCTTTTTCCCACCTTCGGGTTTTTGGCGCCCCTCGGATTCGAGGAAGGACCAGGGCAGGCCCTTTCGGTCGGCAAGGTTTGGGAAGGCTTCGGGTTTGCTCATGGCGCCACCATCGGGCTGACCTTTGCCTCGATCGGCTTTTTCTTTGCTTTTTTTGTGGGCGTCCCCCTGGTCAACCGGGGGATTCGCAGAGGGCTATCCAGCGCCGGCCCCATGGAACTGCCTCGCGATTTTTTAATCGGTATCATGGCCAAAAACCGCAAACCGGAGACCGCCGGTGAACTGACCTTGCATTCCGGCAACATCGACACGCTCGCTTTTCAGGCCGCCATGGTGGGATTGGTGTATCTGCTCACCTACTTTTTTGTAAAATCATTGAGTGGTATTCTGCCCCCGGACGCCGGCAAGATTCTATGGGGCTTTTTCTTTATTTTTGGGCTCATTATCGCCATTTTGGTTCGATTGCTACTCCGGCGGGTAGGCTCTGAACACTTGATCAACCCGGGCATTCAACGACGCGTCACCGGATGGTCGGTCGATTTTTTGATCGTCGCGACCGTTATGGCCATCCAGGTGGCCGTGGTCATGGAATATCTTATCCCGATTACGGTGATCGCACTGGCCAACGGCATTTTGACAACGGTCTTTGTGGTCTATCTTGGCAAACGCGCAACGGCCTACAATCTGGAGCGGACGGCCGCCGTCTATGGTGCTGTGACCGGAACCGTCTCGTGCGGACTTCTATTGCTACGTATCGCCGATCCTGAATTCAAGACACCGGTGGCCATCGAAATCGCTATTATGAATGTCTTCTCCATACCGCTCATCGGGGCCTGCCTGGTCCTGGTCAACGGTCCGGTCTGGTGGCAATGGAGCACCGGACTGACGGTGCTCGTCTTTGCCGGTATCATGGGGGTCGCACTGGTTTTGCTGAAGGTTTTCAAGTTGTGGGTCAAACCTACCTATCAATAATACCGCCACGCGCTTTTATTTAGGAGTCACGCATGGATCCCCAAGTCAAAAAAGCCATTTACACGGCCGTTAAAACCGAACCTTTCGCCCGGGCCCTCAAGATGGAACTCGTCGATCTTGAGTTAGGTTATTCACACATCGAAATGGATTACGACCCGGATACCATGGACAACATTTACCAACGCACCCATGGGGGGGCGATCTTCGGACTGATTGATGAGGCCTTCGAAACCGCCTGCCAAACCCACGGCACCATAGCGGTGGCGTTGAATGTCAACGTCACCTATGTTGCCAGCCCGCCGCCGGGTGTGCGTTTGCGGGCTATCGCCCAGGAGGCGAGCATAACCAAGAAAACCGCTTCCTACGATATAAAAGTGACGGTCGCTGGCGGACAACTGATCGCAACCTGCCAGGCCTTGGCATACCGCACCGGTAAACCGTTGCCCTGGCTTAAGTAAATATCAGGGCTAACAGGGAAACCGCCCTGGAAGTTTTTTGGGAATTTTTTAGAAATGATTCAATTAGTTACAAGTTTAAAGTGTATTAAAGTGACTAAATTTAATGAAATTTATCTATCATATGAAGGATGGAGCGAAGCGACACATCAACTTTAGTCACTTAAAACTTTAGCTCACTCGGCACTATAACAAACAAAAAGCCCTGCTCAAAGCAGGGCTTTTTGTTTATGGGGCCATACTATTGGGTCAGCTTGACAACCACCAATCCTCCGGGACCACGCCGCACAAGCAATTGAATTTCTTCGCCGGTATCGATTTTTTTCAGCGCCTTGTGAAAAGATTGCGCGTCCTCAACCGGTTTGTGATTAATCTCCTTGATCAAATCACCTTCCTCGAGCCCGGCTTCGTCCGCCTTGCCGCCGCTTGCCACCTTGGTGACCAATACGCCTTGCCCTTCAATTTCATAGCCGAGCCGGCGGGCTGCTTCCGGTGTAACTTCGGTTACCGTAAAGCCGAGTTCATCTCCATTTTCAGCAGGCTTTTGGGCAAGCATTTCATCGTCGTCACGTTTGGCCAGTTCGACCTGCAGTTTTTTCGTTTTACCTTTGCGTATCACGGTAATTTCGGTCTTCTTGCCAACCGGCATATTGGCGATCCTGCGCGACAAATCCCGGCCCGAGGAAACTTCCTGGCCGTCGATCGTAATAATGACATCATACGGTTTGATCCCGCCTTTCTCAGCCGGATCCCCCTCAAAGACTTTGGTCACGAGAACCCCTTCCTTGTCATCCAGCCCGTAGTACTCGGCCAATTCCGGGGTCAGGCTCTGAATACCGACACCCAGCCAGCCGCGGGTCACGGTCCCGCCTTCTTTTAATTGCTGAATGATCCCTTCGGCCATGTTCGTGGGAATAGCAAACCCGATTCCCTGTCCGGAAGCAATTATGGCCGTATTGATACCAACCACCTCTCCCTGCATGTTGAGCAGGGGGCCGCCGCTGTTTCCGGGGTTAATTGATGCGTCGGTTTGAATAAAATCATCATAGGGGCCTGATCCGATCGTCCGGCCTTTGGCACTGACGATACCGGCCGTGACCGTCTGTTCCAGTCCGAAAGGGCTTCCAATGGCCACAACCCAGCTTCCGATTTTCAGGTTTTCGGAGTCTCCAAATTTCAACGGCACCAGGTTGGCCGGGCCTTCTATTTTTATCAACGCCAGATCGGTTTTGGGGTCCCGGCCCACAATCGTCGCGTCAAACTCTTTTTCATTGGACAATTTGACTTTGATCTGGTCCGCATCTTGGACCACGTGGTTGTTGGTCACAATAAATCCTTGTTTATCGATAATAAATCCGGACCCCAGGCTACGCTGTTTAAAATCATGGGGAGGGTTGCCTTTAAAAAAGGGCCCGAAGAACTCTTCAAAGGGATTCCGATCACCAAAGGGACTTTCTTTACCAAACGGCCCCTGGAAGTGACGAAAGCCCTGCCCGCCTTCTTTGACGGTTTTAACGGTCCGAATATTGACAACGCCTGGTCGCGCCAGTTCAGCCAGTTTGCTGAAATTGACGGGCACAAAGACGGTTTCGGTATCTTTGGCAAATGCCGGCGTTCCAAAACCCCCCAGCGCAACAGCGACCCCGATAAATGCTATTAATATTAATTTTAAAGTGATATTAGATGGTTGCATATTTACACCTCCCCATAAAAAGTTGCTGTTTAATATACACGACACTATAAGCAGAAAAAATGACGGGAAGGTTACCCGAAGATTACCATTTTGTCATAAAAGTGCTTTGCACTTTTTTTGGGCGCGACAGCGCCGCTTAAGCACCAACACAAGAGGATGCCTTATACAAACCCGTTGAGCCAGGCGTGAGGGAATGCGGCTGCAAAGCGTGAAACTGTTTGAGGGCGTTAGTGACCGTTAGGCCGAACAGCCGGAAGCACTTTCGTCGTTATTCTTAAGTGTTCTTGCCGATACAAAATTCAAAATCGAATCCCTGTTCGGCATTACGGCCACTTGGGCCTGAGTTTTTCACGCTTTGCAGCTGGATTTGCTCGCGCCTGGCGGCCCACCTGCAATTGGGTTATTCGTGTAAGCCTTTGTCTTTTTTGGTATTTAGGATAAATGAAGCGGGGAATTGTACCGTGAAAGTGCTGCCATGGGAGGGGCTGCTCTTGACGTTTATTTTACCGCCGTGTGCTTGGGCAACCGTGCGGGCGAGACTCAAGCCAAGCCCCGCACCGGCATCCGGCTGCCCGGAAGACCGGCTGGTGTCACCGCGATAAAAGCGTTTGAAAATATGCGGCAAATCATCGGCTGCAATGCCGACACCCGTATCGTGAATCGTCAGGATAATGGCGCGCTGGACATCCATTTCAAGCACCACGTCCACGCACCCGCCCGGTTGAGAATATTTAACGGCATTGTCGATTAGATTGGACACCAGACGCTGTAGCATGCGGACGTCTCCGCGCACCCAGCAATTTTTCGGAACCGTATACGACACAACAATTTTTTTGTCCTCGGCCACAGGCTGAAAAAGCTCACACGCGTCACGGACGACTGCCGCCAGGTCGAGATCGACGATCTCCAGCTGGCCCACACCGGCCTCGGTTTTGGAGATAAACAACATGGTATTGATCATGTCGAGCAGGCGATCGCATTCTTCGATGGTGCCAGCTGCCACATCTTCTAGTTCTTTCAGTGATTTACCAGTTGTTAGGGCGATTTCAGCCATCCCCCTGATGCGCGTAATCGGACTTCGTAAATCGTGGGCGATGTTATCGCTCATCTCACGAATATTGGTGACCAAGGTTTGAATCCGATCCAGCATTTGGTTGAAGGTCGTTGCCAGCTGGTCGATTTCGTCGCCACGGCCCTTAATCGGGACCCTTTGATCCAATGTTCCTTCGGCAATATTCCGGGCGGTATGTGTCATCGCTCGAACGCCGGCAACCGCGTGGCGGGCCAGCAGCCATCCGATCAAAGCCGCTAATATAACAAGTCCCGATATGGTAACCAAAAACAGCTTCTGGAACAATTCGATAAAGCGGGACTGGTTCTCCATTGTTTGACCCAGTTGAAGGATGATTCCGGATCCAAGGAGATCGTACATGACACGAACGCCATGTTGGCGGCCCTTGATGGAAACGGTTTCATAAACCGGTCGGTTTTCGCGTACCAGGCGGGTGATGGCGTCGCGATTGATGCCGACATTCTCCCAGTAGGACATATTGCTCGATGAAAAAGCGACCCCCGTCGGGTATAACAGGCGGAAAAAGAATTGTTTCTCGCCGGAGGCCTGCGCTTCCAGCAGGGCCACACGCTCAACCGTCTCAAGATCGTTGACAGCCAGCATCGAAGAAAAGACGCCGGCCTGCTTCTTCATTTCTTGATCGGTCTGATTGCGAATGACCGTGGTTATAAAAAAATAGAAAAAGGCGAACGTTAAGAGGGAGGAAACAGTAAAAATGCAAGCATACCAGAAAGTTAATCGGAAGGCGAGGGTATGCTGAATCCTATTCCGGTGTTTGGAGGACATAACCGACGCCCCTTTTGGTGTGGATCAGCTTGGTTTCGAATTCCTTGTCAATTTTGTCGCGGAGGCGACAGATTCGGGCCTCGACAACATTGGTCTGGGGATCGAAATTATAATTCCAGACGTGCTCCATTATCATCGTTTTGGAAACAACCTTGCCGGTATTACGCATCAAATACTCCAAAAGGGCAAATTCGAGTGGCTGCAGATCTATTTTATGATCGCCCCGCTGGACCTCACGGGTCAAAAGATCGATTGCAAGATCCCCGGCACGGAGCCGCGTCGGCTCCGGAGCGCCACTGGCCCGCCGGATCAACGCCTGTACGCGGGCCAGCAATTCCGAGAAGGCAAACGGCTTGGTTAAATAATCATCACCGCCGGTTTGAAGCCCTTTAACCCGGTCATCGATGGAATCCTTGGCGCTCAAGATAATAACCGGGGTATTGCGTGTGGACTTGGCGCATGCGTTCGATGAGCGCCAAGCCGTCCAACTTGGGGAGCATAATATCGATAATGGCAGCATCATACGGCTCGGTTGTCGCTAAATAAAGACCTTCCTCGCCATCCGGGGCAAGATCGACCGCAAACCCGGCCGCTTTAAAACCCTTTAAGATAAAAGACGCAATTTTGGGGTCGTCCTCAACCAGTAGCAAACGCATGACTGAAATTCACCTCTTTAACTTAGATCTCCGCGCTCAGGGCAGTAGCAATTAAATCGCTGAATAAAAAATTTAACATCTTATAACAAATTAATGCAGGTCTTGACAAATAGCTACCTGATATAGAAATATAACGTCCTCGGTTCATTTATAAATAAATGGGTGCTGCCTTGCCATCCTTGAGTGATTGCAGTTGGCTGGCGCCCTTTATCAGGTTGTTATATAGAAACGCAACAATCAGCCATGAGGGAATCAATGACACTTCAGGAACAAATTAAAAAAGATCTGATGGCAGCGATGAAAGCCAAGGATGAAATCCAAAAAAGCAGCTTACGGGTTGTTATGGGCGAATTTGGGCGTATGGCCAGCAAGACCCTTACAGACGACGAGGTCATATCCGTTATCAAAAAATTGATTAAAGCCGAAAAAGAAGTCCTGGTGCAAAAAAATGACGACACTTCGCCTTTTATCGAAACCATTGCGCGCTATTTGCCACAAATGGCTTCCGATGAGGAAGTCAAGGCGTGGATCGAGGCCAACGTCGATTTTTCACAATTCAAAAACAAAATGCAGGCCATGGGATTAATAATGAAGCATTTCGGTGCTACAGCCGACGGCAATCGCGTTAAGACGCTTTTGCAGGCCATGTAGATGGCTTCTAAAAATTTGAAGCACCCAACTTAGGCCTCACTGATGCCACGGCACAACCGAATCCTGATTATAGCCGATATCGAAGGCAGTTCTTGCTGCTCGAATTATCGGGCCTCGTCATTTATGACACCGCAATGGCGGCGGGCATGCCTCGGCATGACCCTTGACGTCAACGCGGTTGTCGAAGCCCTTTTCCGAAACGGTGTCAAACAGATAACTGTTCAAGATTTCCACCGCACCGGTTACAACCTGATTCCGGCCTTGTTCGACCCACGGGCCGAAGTCCTTTTGGGGTACCGGCAGGGCCCGGTGCCGGGCATCGGCAATCCACCGCCGGTCGATGCGGTCATGTTCCTTGGCATGCATGCTGCTTCGGGCTCGGATGGTTTTTTAGCGCACACCTTCACGTCGCGCATTCAAAACCTTTTGGTCAACGGTGAATGCACCCCGGAAGTCGCTTTTTTCTCTGCTTCGCTGGCACCCTGGAACATACAGCCCGTTTTTTTTTCAGGATGTCCGGTCGCGTGTCAGCAAGCCCGGGCCTTTATCCCGGGAATCGAGACAATGGCCATTGACAAAGGAGCCCCTTTGGGTGCAGCCGACTTGGACGCTTGGCGCACCGCTTTGGCCAACAAAGCGGTACGCTCCCTCACCAATCACACCGCCAAGCCTTATTGCCCGGCAGGCCCTTTCAAGGCCTCTGTGACCATGCGGGACGGGGCTGTGGTTGCCCGAAAATATGCCCGCCGATGGGGATATGCCGTTAGCGACGCCACAATCTTCATTGAAAGCCGCCATTTTGACGAACTCTACCTGAAACTGATCAATTTGTGCTACCTGACGCCCTTGATCAATAAAATCCTCCCGCTGGCGCTGCGTCTATACAACCTCAAGGGCCTTCTGGGATTGGCTTGGGTGCGGTGGGGGCTTATGCGCAGGAGGTAATCGTTACAGGGTTTGCTCTTTATTGGGTTTTATCGGACTTTAAAAGTTCTCTGGCCGCATCAATATCATAGGCGTGATCCGGATCGAACTTTTTTTTGTCATACATTCCTGCAGCTTTTTTGATGGCCTCGTATGGTACCCAACCGTGCTCCATCCATAACTCGGGATCATCCTGATTCCAGAGCCGGAAACAAAGATCGCCGTCTTGTTCGCTGACATACATCCGCACACGTTTGTTTTGGGGAAACGGATAATAATAGATCCCTCTGGCATCTTTCATATACGACACTCCTAATTCAATGAGGATAGAACATTCGGCAGGGTTACTGATCCGACCGGCGCCGCTTGCGGGGAACTTCGAGTTTGGCAAAGCGGCGAATTTTTTTTCGCCGCTCGGGTGTATGGACTCCGGGCGGTGGCCTATAGGGTGTTTTGCGCCGATCGTAGCGTTGCAATTCGTCGTCATTGGCTTCGTTGAATTTATAGGCAATAAATGGCATTACGGCCTCACGGTGATTCATGATCAGAAAATCGAGCCGCTGCTCCATGGCCATGCAATTATCACAGAGTTCGCAATTTTCGATTGTTATCGATCCTTCGCATAAACGACAAGTCTTGACGACCATGATCGACTCCTTGAAACACCTTCTGGAAGAATAACGAGAACCCGTCTCAAAAATTTTGAGATAGATTCTACAAAATCATTCGGATCAATTTTTAGCCTTCGCCTGTTTATCGGCTGATTTGTCTACCAGCTTACCGCGTCTAAATTCGCCTTCGTAGCTTTCACCCTTTTTAAACACATAAATACCATGGCCGTGCATCTCACCGCCCTTGAATTCACCGATATATTGTTCCTTATTGGCAAAATCAAGTCGTCCCCGGCCCTCTAGCGTTCCTGCTTTGAAAGCACCTTCATAACGGTCGCCATTGGAGAAAGTCAACGTTCCCTGCCCTTCAAAACGATCGTCTTTAAAATCACCTTCATATTTTCTACCATCCGGAAAGATATACACACCAGGGCCATTGCGCTGATCATCCCGAAAGCCACCGTTGTATTGCTCCCCATTGGAAAAGGTGTAGGCGCCCTTGCCATTGCGCCGATTATTGTGAAAGCTTCCCACGTACTTATCACCGTTCGGAAAGGTCAGGACGCCCTGGCCGCTGCGTTGTCCATAGACGAAGTCACCCTTGTAGGTCGCCCCGCTGGCAAAGGTCTCGTTCCCTTGGCCATGTCGGAAGTTCCGGTAAAACTGGCCGGTGTATTTGCTGCCGTCCGGATAAGTGTTCATCCCCTGACCATTGCGCTGTCCATCCTTAAACTCGCCATGGTACGCCTCGCCATTACGGAAAGTATAAACGCCCTTGCCGTTGATACAATCACCTTCCGTGCATTCGGCGATTACACCTGTTGGAAGCATCAACACCCACAGGCCAATCACCATCCCGAGACTTCCTATTATTCGCATGGTTTGCTCCTTAGAAATCGATTGGCGGGCTTATACCGTCGTCAGACTTTCTTTTTTTACCACTTTAACATTGTCGGTTTTTTCGATCGGTTTGTGGCTTATGACGGAGACGTTTGCCGATTAGCTTCTCATAGAAATGAACCCAGTTGTTTAAGCCGACCACCCAGGCCAGAATCCAGAAGGGCCAAGATTCATCGGCCAACGACAGCGGCAGCAGGGGCAAAAAAATCTGGATCAAGCCGAAAAAGACCCCCGCCATGATAACGGCAATCGGCGGGTTGATAATGAACCAAACGGTTTGATCATAGCTGAGTGGTTTGCTGACGCGCAGGTTGGGCAGCTTAACGTACATGCTGACGAGGCTGCCGACTAAGCCCATCAATAGAACCGAATAGGGAATGTTAAAGCTGGGCAGCATAATTCGGTTAAAAATATTCAAAGCCAGAAAACTGGCGAACGCGAGCAAGCTGTATCCAATGACAATCAAGGCGATGTTGCGTTGCATGCGAAACGTTGGTTCCTCGATATCGACCGCCATTTCCCACAACACTTTTTCAATACTCGTCAAATCGTTACTTTCCATCGCTTCATCTCTCATTTTCAGGAGCTTTAGGCGATTTTTAATCCGTGTGCGGTCCATCCGCTGGTTCTGGATCTTGTAACGATAATCATCGATGGTGCTGATGATCTCCTCCCGATACTCGGCACTACAGGCGACGGACATATCCCCTAATCGCCCCCCCGGCTGGCTCAAGGTCACTTGCCGTCCCTTGCCTTCAGACATTTTAACCCCCTTTTTTAAATTTATTCGTGCTCGCCGATGACTGCCCGGCAGGCCTGCAAGCCTGGTGCCAGCTAACGCCTACCCCTGGACGCTTGTTTCTTTCCAGATCAATTCCAGTGACTGGGTAAATTTATCGACTAAGGTTAAATAAGTCGTGTTCAGAGATAAAAAGGCATTCACGATTGTAAAGCAAACCGACAGAAAAATTCCGACCACGGAGCTATTCATGGCAAAGCTCATGCTTTCTAAAAAGGTGCGCAGCGTCAACTGAGCGGCCGCAATATCGCCTGGATCGATTGTTTTCAGGGCCGGTAACCCTTTGCTGATCCCTAAAAAAGTACCGAATATGCCGCCGATGATGAAGAGACTGGGCAGGACGGCCAAAACGCCGTTCATGACACCGATCGGGATAAATCCCCACAGCTTGGTGAAATAGGGATTGGAGGTGAAAACAAACTTGGCGATGTTTCTGAAGTCGGGTATCCGGCCGGCATCGTGGTATTTGGTTTGCCGCAGGGTATCGTCGATTAACGTACGCGCACCATCCTCAACCAGAAACATACGGTTGAGAACCGCTACCGAAGGATCCATTTTCCGTTTGCGAAGCTGTTTTTTCCGGGTTACATACATTTCATTGTAAGTTTTTCTTAAAATGAATTCAACCACTTCGCTGAATTTGCTGAGTTTTTGGCCTTCGGCATAGCGATTATTCAAATAGCGGTGGGTACGCGTCTCGAAAGCGGAAGATAGGTTGAACTCGGATTTCAGAAGATAATACAGAAGAAATTTTAGAATGAGCGCGATGAAAAAGACAATGATCATGATTGTTATTAAGTTGACGGTCCCGTACGCTATCAGGGCTGCAACCATATCGTTAATAAAGACACTCATTTTTTCTATCTCCCTGTTCTATTCCACCAGATTAAAGCGGATAACCGCTCTTTGCAGCTTATCACAATCGTACTGGCGACAAAATTCCTCCATGCCAATCTGGTCGATTTCTTTATGGCCGGCCGGCGCGGACTCCAGATAACTGCGCCCGGTAACTTTAAGATAAAGCATCAGATCTTTCTGGCTGCTGAACTTTATATTGGCTTTGTCGAGGATATATTTGAAAATGGAGCGGGCCCGCCGATAGCTTAGATCCATATTGTAATTCAACGCCTCTTGCGCCTCGTTAGAAAGGCTGCTCGGGTCAACGTACTTGCCTCTGTAGATGGGCGAAGCATAACCGATAACTTCGATTGATTTAATATATTTGTAAATATTGTCCTCGCCGAAAATACTGTCTGAATATACCGGGACGATTTTCTGCAGGTAGGTCTTCATCTCCGGTTTCAAGGCGGCGCTGTCAAAATCAAAATAGGCCTGGTCAAAGGGCAAGATGACTTCACCGGTTGCTTCATTGATTTCGGCCGTGATGCCATGGCGATCAAAATTATCCTTCAGGCTGGCAACAATATTTTCCCGCAGCTTTTCTTTGGTCTCATAGTCCCCAAGTTTCTGCTGCAGTTTTTGACGATTGGCGAGCAATCGCGCCTTCTCGGCGGTCGCCGCTTCCTGACTTCTTTGAAGCGCGTCCAATTCCGTCTCGCGCTGGTCGAGTTGGCGCGCCAGCTTCTGTTGGGATGCCAGCAGTTGCGCTTTTTCAGCTTCGGATGCATCCTTGCTTTTTTCAAGGGCTTTCAAGCGCTCCCGACTTTGATCTAATTCATCCGCAAGTTGTTGCCGGGCAGCGGCCAGCTGGGCCTTCTCGGCAATTGCCGATGCCTGGCCCTGTTCCAACGCCTTCAGTTTGCCCTGACTTTCACCAAGGGCCTTCCCGAGCGCTTCCCGAGCAGCCAGCAACTTGGCCTTCTCGGCAGCGGCGGTCGCCTGGCCCCGCTCCAAGGCCTCAAGTTTTGCCAGGCTTTGGCCAAGTTTCTTTTCGAGACCCTGCTGGGCAGCCAACAGTTCGCCTTTCTCAGCCGTGGCATCCGCTTTGCCCTGCTCCAGCGCCTTTAACTTTTTCTTGGTTTCGCCGAGTTCCCCTTCAAGCATACGCCGTGCTTCAGCCAATTGTTTTTTATCGGCAGCAGCCGCCTCCTGTCCTTTTTGGAGAGTCTGCAATTTGACCTGGCTGCGGCCCAAATCATTCTGTAGTCGCTTCTGCGAAGAGACCAGCTTTTCTTTTTCAGCGGCCACTGCCCGTTTTTCATTCTCTACGGCTTGCAAGCGCGCCCGGTTCTTGCCCAATCCTTCCTGGAGACGTTCTTGAACTGCTACCAGTTTGGCTTTTTCTGCAGCCGCCGCTCGCTTTTCTTTTTCAAGGTTCTGCAATCGGGCCCTGCTTTGGCGCACTTCTTGTTGCAGCGTCCTTTGGGATTGGGCCAGTTCGGAAGCTTCAGCCGCGATTGCCTGTCGCTCCTTTTCGGAGGTGCGCAGTTGCGCCCGGCTGCGGCCCAGCTCCTCCTGCAGTTTGCGCTGTTCGGCCACAAGCTTTATCATCTCGGCGCCTTCAACTTCCTTGGCCTTTTCCAGGGCCCGCAGCTCGGCCCGAGAGGACGTCAACTGCTGCTGGTATTTTTCACGCGCCGTCAGAAGGACTTCGCGTTCGGCCGTAAAATCTTCCTTGTCGCTTTCCAGGTTTTGAATCTGTTCGGCGCTCTCATCCAGCTTGTTCTCCAACACTTCCACAATATCAGCCAAGGCAACTTTTTGCGATTCGACCGCGGCTTCGTTCTGTTTGAGCTGGGCCAAAACCTGTTTTTTCTGGCTTAACTGCTCTTCTAATTGAGTGATTTGCTGCTCGCTGGCCTGTTGCAAATCATTCAGCTGGTTTTCATAATCAGCGGTTTGCTGCTGATTGACTATTTTTTGCTGCTGCAGCGCTGCGGATAGATACTCATTTTTATTTTGCACATGTTCGAAAACTTCCTGATATTTACCGAGCATCTCATTTTCGACTTCTTTGTAGGCCTGCACCTGCTCAAAAAACTGATCGGCCTTGGACTTTGACTCGCGTTCCAGAAAGGCCAGCCGTTTTAGCACCTTCTCGTAGTCAATCTCGGACGGACCCTGATCGTTAAGCTGATCCATGGCCAACATGGGCTCTTCGTAGGCCTGAAGCCTGGCTTCATAATTCTTGGCTTCCAACTGTGAAGAAATCGTCTCAAGACTCAACTGTAGCGTCGCAATCACGTAAAGGAATAAAAAAACAAAAGCCAGGGCTGCAAACAGATCGGCGTATGAGCTCATCGAGGTTTGCGGTGACTCTTCTTGCGATTTGATTTTTTCGTAATCCAGGCTCATGATTTTCTATATCTCATGCCAAACTGACACTTTTTCAATACACGAAAGTTTTGATTATAGATTCAAAGACTTAAAATTTCAAGCATGTTTTCATTTTACCAAAGCCAACCGTGATTATAGCGAAACGATTCCTTTTGACAGCTTCATTTGTGTCCGACGGCCAGCATACGGTTGTTCATACAACCATAATCACCCTTGGTGCCATGGGGATCAAAGTTTGTATGGACTTCAACACACGTGAAACCAACACCTTTGAGCATGTGAGCTAACGATTGGGCATCATAGAGTTTTATGGTATAGGTTTTATCGCGTATCAGTCCTTGGCGCTTACTCATAACCATCTCACGGGCTCTGATCCTCTCCGGTTCAATCTCGCGCTGCCTGCAAACAACGGTATCATCTCCGATCTCATGCCAGGCCAGCGGATTGACACTTGTTTGGACCGCCTCCCGGTTTGTCACGTCGGCCAAGAACCACCCCCCTGGTGACAGTAAGTCGGTACGCTTCGGTGATTATCTTCCGATCCGCATCCCGCTCCGGTAGATAGCCCAAAGAGTTGCCCATAATGAAGATATGGTCAAAACTCGCCGATGTAAGTCCGACGTTACGGGCGTCGGATCGTACAAACTGCAAGTCACAATCGCTTGCGGCGGCATTTTTTTGGGCGTGCTGGATCAGAACCTCGGAAAAGTCCACCAACGTGCACAGCTTATAGCCGCGGGTGTACAACTCCAGGCTATGTCGCCCATGGCCTCCGCAGAGGTCCAAAAGCTTGTGATCTTTTCGAATCGGCAGCAGGCCGCAGATAACATCCACTTCCTTACGCGTGATCCGGTCGTTACAAACTGAGCGGGCATCTGTTAAAAGATACGTATCGTCAAAAAGCTCTTTCCACCAATCAGGATTGACAATAATACTCATGCTGTGTCCGTTCCGGCGCCAAAGCCGAATAAACCATCTGAAGCGATAATGGCCGGCGATCCGCCCCAAGGTTGCATCCGTGCGATTTCGAGTTCAGCCTCTTCGATCTGAACCATGTGATCCAGTTCACCATCCAACCACATCTTTTCCATGATCAGGCAATCAGCCCATACCTGCCGCCCGTAGCGGGCCAGGGCATCTATTTGACTTGCGGTAATGATCCGGGGGCGCAAAGCAATTTTTATCGGGCCCAATAGATAGGTAAAATTTTCTGCCAGCGCCATGGCATCTTGCATTGCCACAACCGCCTTCAAATCGCTGAATTTGATGTGCGAAATCGCCTCATTTATCTGCGCCACGGCTGTTTTGACATCCATGGCGGATTTTAAAACAGCCAGCGGTTGGACGCCGCCCCCACTACCTACATTGGTGGGTACGCCGCCGTAGCGGCCCAGAAATCCGAAAATTCCGGAGGGCCCCATCAGACAACGAAAATCGGTTTGGATGGTTTCTATGGCAACCTGGTCATCAACCAATACGGGAATTTCCTCGGACCACAGCGGCAGCGGAACCTTGGCTTGCACAATATAGTTGCCTTGCTGCAATGCCAAAGCGATGGCTTCATCCGGATCGCTGTTCACCTGGCCGACCCTCACGCCCTTGCCGGAATATCCCCGTTCCGGCTTTAATACCAAATTGTCCCAATTCAATCGGGTCCATTCGATCAAATCGGTAATGCTTTCGCCCTTGGGTCCCAGGGTTTGCCTTGCGTAAAACTGCCGGGTCCAGGGGGTTCGGCGAACGGTTTCCGCGTGAAAACGGTTCTGGAATTGCCCTGTAATGACTTCAAACATGCTCTTGACATTGATCGGTTCGGTGCCCCTTGGATTGATAACCCGATGTTCAGCAACGGCCTGAATGACAGGATCTAAATTGTGTTTACGGTGCAAATCCAAGAGAACATCCGTATTGAAGTCCATGAAGATGATGGATACGGGCTGCCCGTGGTAGCACACCCGACCATGCTGCAACTCCAATTCCTGAGGGGCCATCAAGTTGCCTTCCAAACCATCGATCGCACTGATATGCCGTGCCAGATTCTTATTTTCGGTCACGTCCGCTAGCGTTTCTTCTTCCGCGACAACGGCAATCATACCGGGATTGTGGCCCTCCCGTGAACGATGAACCCCGGCCAGCATGTCCACAAAAGCATTAACCGGATAGAACAGCGGGTGATTGAAATCGAGATCTAAGCCTATCGGTGACAGCTCGTTGATTTTGCTCCAAATTGATTGGCCAATGATTTGCGTCAGACGCTGATAATCCCAGCCCCCGGGGCTACCGAGGTTCCATTCCGAGTGATACCCTTCAAAGTCTTGCAATTGTTCCTCCTTATCTTTCTTCGTAAAACTTCGATCACGTTTGCATGTCAGAAATTGCATGGACGAGTCGTTTTTCAATCAGGTTAAACGGAAGCTGCCCGCCCTCGAGTATAAAGGTGTGAAAGCGTTCCCTGGTCATGCGCTTTCCATAGGTGTTTCGCAGTCGCATGAATTCGTTGCGGCCAAGACTGTAACATATTTGATAGCCGGGATTCAGTTGGAAACGTGCTATCTGCTTGCCGGGACTCGGTTTCCGCAAAGCCGACTTCCATGAGGAGGTCTTGGGCTTTTGCTTTGGTGAGACGTTGGGTAGGGAGGCCGACATCGATCATACAGCGGGCACAGCGCCACAGGCGTCTTTTATGATGGCACCAGAATTTCGATCGGCCGGTTTATATACCCCTGTTCGGTGAGCAACGATTCGACGTAAGTTGCCCAACCTTCATAGAACAGCGGCGACTCGATCTGACGTCGTATCGGATTCGCCAGTCGGCGTCGAAATGAATCCAGTAGGTGATGCCCCGGGATCGTCTCATGGGCAGTTAGGTACTTGTATTCGCGGTGAAGACGCTGCTGCAAAAGCGCCGATTCATTTTTCGGGCCGGAAGCGTCAGGCAACGTCATGTAAAAGTAACTTTTTTCACCTTTTTCTTCGCTTAAAGCAGCGCTGAATGACGCCGATGATCGGATCGATTGCAGATACAGCGGTGTTTCGGCCAGTTCCAAGGCCGCATCCAAATCTTGAGGTCTGAACCCGTTTCTGCTGAAGAACGAACGCAGCTGGGCGATTTCTCTAGCGTAAAGTGACAGGGTATCCATGTTCCGACTTTCGCCCGGCTTGAAGGCGTGATATAATTGCTGCCACGATTTTGCGGGATCGATCCGTTGTTCCAATTGATACAAATCTTCGAGCGTTTGGCGCCATTCATCTTGTGCGTACCGGTAAATCTCATCGACAGTATCGGTTATCAGAAAATGTTCCGTCAGGCTGGCCTCAAGCGATCCAGCCGCACACTCCGCGTCCGGCAGAGGGACTTGCGCGGTGACAAACTGTTTAAAGTTGGACAAGGCCTGCAGCGCCCCTTCCATTTCTAAATTTAAATCCAGACCTGAATCGAAACTGACTTGGGCAAGCGATGTCAAGTAGCGCCGGGTATCGCGTAGCATGGCCAGTGACGCGTTATAATACGTTTGGGGAATACGGTTCAGATTGACCATGGCCTGCTGCAACAATCGTGGCACACGGTCCAAGCGCGCCCGGGTGCGCGCGCTCTTTTCTTTGACCGATTCGGCCGGTCGGTTCAGGGCGTGGTCTAACCCGATGCAGGCGATCTTAAGATACAACAACGGATTTCGGAGCCACGATTGATTTTGTTCAAACTCGATAATAGCGCCGGCCGCATTGGATTGTAACAAAACCAAATCAATCTGCGCTTCCAGATCGCTGGTCTCGGATGCCTGTTGCGCAAAGGTTGCTTGGAATTCTTTCAGGCGGGTGATGATAGCCCTGATGGTGTGGGCGTCCAGATCGTCTAAAATATCATAAAACTCCGCGGCTTGGCTGGCGCGAGGCAAAAAATGAAACTCGTCGCTGGCGCACATTACCGGGAAACAGCGGGCCAGATAGGTAAAATAGGCCGCGCCTGCGTGCACGTCCGACATCTGGGAAGGTGAGGCAGTCGCATGCATGGTGTTGAACCAAATGGTTGGTAGATGATACCGGTGCAAATCCTGATTGACCGGGATATTACACAATTCATGATATATTTCACAATCTTTGGTAACATACAATGGTGAATCTTTACAACCTTTCGAGGGGATGCTATTTATAGCGGTTGACAAAAGAATGTTCCGATAGGGTGCCTCGCTTGTGTTATTGTAAACGGAACATATTTCTGACAATGGCCATAGAGTCCATCTGTGGATGAAGGCACGCCATTAAAGGACGCACGCTTGCCCAAGGCTTTGTGATGAACCAGCCAACAAAGGCCATATTGTGCCCTCGCTGTCGACGCATGCTCAGCAGCGATGAATCCCAATGCCCGCACTGCGGATTTGAGCACCTGAGTGCGCGCATGGGCCGTGCCTATTTAACCCGGCTTTTTTATCATCCCGACCAGCTTATCAAGACGATCATCTACATTAATGTCGGTTTGTATGTGCTCAGCCTGTTATTATTCATCAGGTTTATCTGGTTCTCTATCAATCCTTTAAACTTCTTATCGCCGTATATTGTGAGCCTTAAATTATTGGGGGCGACCGGAACCGACGCCAATCCCTTTGGGCCCTCGCTCCGTTGGTGGACCCTGATATCCGCCAATTTTTTACACGGTTCCCTGGTGCATTTATTTTTTAATATGGCGATATTCAAACAAATTGCCACATTAATCATACGTGCCTACGGCCCCCACCGTATGCTTGTATTATACCTGTTCGGTGGTGTCGTCGGATTCTGGGTTTCCTACCTGGCAGGAATTCGGGTTACCATTGGGGCCTCGGCAGCCGTCTGCAGTTTGATCGGATCGGCAATTTACTACGGGAAAAGTCGGGGAGGGCCATACGGCCAAGCGATCTACAAACAAATTGGCGGGTGGGCCGTGGCCATCCTTGTCTTAGGGCTGCTTTTTCCCGGTATTAACAACTGGGGCCACTGTGGTGGCTTTTTGGCGGGCATCGGGGGTGGTGCTTTGCTTGGTTACACTGAAAAAAAACTGGAAGCCGCCTGGCATCGAACGCTCGCGCTGCTATTGGCTCTGCTGACGGCCGCAATTTTAAGTTACGCCGCTGCCTCGGGCGTTTATTACCGGGTGCTGGGTTGATCCCTTTTTCAATAAACATTCGCGTGTTGGATCCAAAACAGGAAAACCGATGAACCAGCCAGACACCGATGACGTGCCAGCGACCCCGATCAACCTAAGGCGCTGCATCCTAATGAAGCTCTATGATATGTTTCGTGAATACCCCTATGCGTCCATCGAACTGTCCTATTTGAAAGACACGTGTCACGGTACGATCAAGGACCTTAACTGGAATCTGGTCTACCTTGAAAAGAAGGGGCTCGTCGAACTCGACAAATCGAACGACTGCCCGCCCTATATCTCCTGCACGGTAACGCTCAGCGTTGGCGGATTAGATCTCATCGAAGATGAGGTAAAATTTAATCAGGTTTTTCCGGAAAATGAGTGAATCCATTATCGAACAGCCGATCTTGTTTTTTATGGTTATAGATGGTATACTTCACTTCAGTTGGAACCGTAAAAGTGCAGCAGCTAGCCTTTGCACAACTATCTGCCAGACCTATAACTCGAACGCTGCAACTTGTCATCGGCTATGTTAAACAGAAGAGCTTTTCTGAAGATCATTTCCGCCGCCTTACTTGGGGAGGGTTTTTTAGGCGGCGCTTGGGCTGCCGACTACACGCTACCGTACCCGTCCCCCACCACCCCCCACGATGGACATGTCAAAGATTATCTGTTCAAGATGCGCAATTTTAATGCGCAGCACCCACATGATATTGTACTGGATGACCGCGATCGACGCCTTTTGAAAACGACTGTGCGACGGCTTCGCAGGCTTGAAGCTCTCGTGGGGCACGGCAATTTTTACCTCTTGAATTTTGACGATGCCCTGAAAACCGCACGTTATGACGCACATGTCGGTGGGTTTACCAAAGATGAGGTCGCTTTTTTAGAGCGCCTTTTTTACCAAAATGCGAGCTGTTACGGTTTCAGGGGGCCCAAACCCCTGCAACAGATAACCGACCGGATTGACCGAACCAAGGCGGTTCGCATACCCCACACCGGCAACTATGTATATCAGGGAGCTTCGTTGGAAACCTTTACGCGCATCCGTAACGATGTCGGCGAGCAGGTGGTTTTGACATCGGGGCTCCGCAGCATTCCCAAGCAATTTCTGTTGTTCTTGAACAAAGCCTATCGACATGGCGGCAACCTTTCCCTGGCTTCCCGTTCGCTCGCGCCGCCCGGATATTCTTTTCACGGTATCGGCGACTTCGATATCGGGCACGCCAAACTGGGCAGCGACAACTTCACCCTGCGCTTCACCAAAACGGATGTCTACCGTCAACTGCAGGATCTGGGCTACATTGAACTTCGCTACCACCAAGACAATCAACTCGGTGTTCGCTTCGAACCTTGGCATATCAAAGTACAGACAATAGCGTGAGCAAATTGAATGGCACGCGGTGACCAACTCGGCCGCCAGTGGCGGATTATCCAAACCCTGCTTACCTCCCGGCGGGGTAAAACCGCTTCAGACCTGGCTGACCAATTGGCCTGTCACCCCAGGACGGTCTATCGTGATCTGGAGGCTCTGCAGCTGGCAGGTTTTCCTCTGTTCACCGACCGCATCGACGGGAAAAATCACTGGTCGCTGCTTGAGAATGTCAAACACCAGATTCCATTACCCCTCAGCCTGACCGAGTTGATGGCGCTTTATTTCAGCCGTGACATGCTGAAAATCTTAAAGGATACGGTTTTTTACGATTCCCTGGAAACCCTTTTTCAAAAAATAAAAGCCACCCTACCCCCTGAATATATTGAATATCTGGGTCGCATTCAGGAGAGCCTGCAAGTCGGTTTCAAGCCTTACAAGGAGTACGGTCGTTTCCAAGAGATTATCGACCGTGTCAATCAAGCCATTGTGCAACGTTCGCACATCGAAATTGTTTATTTTACCATGAGCCGTAACCGTGAAACACGGCGCGTCGTTGCCCCTTACAAGATCTGGTTTTTTGACGGCACCTTCTACTTGATCGGCTATTGCCGATTCCGCAAGGGTATCCGCTTGTTTGCCATCGATCGAATCCGAGCAATCGACCTGGCCGAGGAACCCTTTGAAATGCCCGATGCGTTCGACGGCGGCCAATTCATGGAATCGAGCTTTGGCGTGTTTCAAGGTCAACCGGTTCAGGTTAAGATATGGTTCGATGCATCGGTTGCCGGGTACATCGAGGAAAAAGTGTGGCATTCGAGCCAGACCCTCAGCGCCCAGGCCGATGGCTCTGTCATTCTGACCATGCAAGTGGCCGGCATCGAGGAAATCAGGTTTTGGGTCATGAGTTGGGGCGCCAAAGCGCGCGTTTTGGAACCCCAAGATTTGCGGGCCGCCATCCGCTCCGAAGCCGCCGCGATCCTGCAAAACGATGCCTAAAAGCGTGTAAAGGCTTTATCAAACGCAACGTCATCTCACATTTAATATAGGGCCTGAGAAATCAGGGGAGATTAAGCCGGTTCGCGATTGACTCAGGGTGATTGGGCATTATCTGATGCACCGAACGCGAATAGTTTTCCCAGCAGGTCTCTCGTCCGGGGGTTCACTTTTAAATTGTCAAGTTCGGCCGGAGTCACCCAGCGAGCCTGGCGGGCGTCGGTTCCGGGACGTAAATGACCGCCCACATACTCGGCATGCAGGTCAATGATAACGTAATGGAACCGGATTCGGCCCTGGGCGTCCTTTTCGATCATGTCGAAGGTGTAAATAGGCTCGCGGGCCTGAATAATAATGCCCGTTTCTTCTTTAATTTCGCGCTCCGCGGCAGACTGCAGCGTCTCGCCCAATTCGACACTGCCCCCGGGTATTGCCCAAAAGCCTTCGGCCGGGGGTTGGCCCCGTTGAACCAGCAAAACCCGATCCGCATGAATCACGACGGCGCCGACCGCCACGCGCGGCTGGCCAGGGTAGGCATTGGCCCCTTCCAAAGGGGTGGTAGGCTGATCTTCTCTGCTCATATTTTTTTTGATAACTTTCAATAAATAGGCTATGTTCAACAATTATGAAAATACCATCCAAACTACCGGACGTCGGTACCACCATCTTTACGGTGATGTCTCAACTTGCCAATGACCACGGTGCAATCAATCTATCACAGGGGTTTCCGGATTTCGACGTCCCGTCCGATCTGGTGGACTTGGTCACGCACTATATGCGCGCGGGCCATAATCAGTACGCCCCCATGCAGGGCGTGCCGATTTTACGGGAGCGAATCGCCGCCAAAGTAACGGACTTATACCATGCCGACTACGACCCGGCAACGGAAATTACCGTGACATCGGGCGCTACCGAGGCATTGTTCGCTGCCATCACGGCCACAATCCGACCCGGCGACGAAGTCATCCTTTTTGAACCAGCCTACGACGCGTACGTTCCGGCGATCCAATTAAGCGGGGGCCATCCTGTTTTCCTAACTCTGCGCTTGCCCGACTATCGTGTTGACTGGGACCAGGTCAAGGAGGCTCTGACTCCCAAAACCCGGCTCATGATCTTGAATTCGCCCCACAACCCCAGCGGAGCCGTATTGTCATCCGCCGACATACGGGCGCTGATCGAGATCGTCACTGACACCGAGCTTTTAATTTTGAGTGATGAAGTCTATGAGCACATTATTTTTGATGGTCGTCAGCATGAAAGCATGTGCCGCTATCCCGAATTGGCCGCCCGCAGCTTTGTGGTGAGCTCTTTTGGCAAAACTTACCATGCCACTGGTTGGAAAATCGGTTATTGCCTGGCTCCCGGCCCCCTTTCGAAAGAATTTCAAAAAGTGCACCAGTTCATTACGTTTGCCTCGAACACACCGGTCCAGTATGCCTATGCCGACTTTCTGCAGAAATCCGAAGTCTTTCTGGGATTATCAGATTTTTATGAAGCCAAGCGCGACACCTTTTTAAAATGCATGGCACCGTCGCGTTTTGAAGCCCTGCCCTGCCACGGCACCTATTTCCAGATGATGCGTTATGCTGCCATAAGTAAAGAAGCCGATGTCGACTTTGCCAGACGATTGACCATGGCGCATGGCGTCGCCGCGATCCCGCCGTCGGTCTTTTATCACCGTCGCGACGATCACAAGGTCCTGCGCTTCTGTTTTGCCAAGCAGGATGAAACCTTAGCCCAGGCCGCTGAAAAATTATGCGCGATTTAAAAATTACCCTGATTCAATCCGAACTTGGCTGGGAAGATATCGATGCAAATCTGGCGATGTTTACCCGCAAAATCGAAACTGTCGATCCGACAAGCGACCTCATCGTTCTGCCGGAAATGTTTACGACCGGTTTCAGTATGCAGGCGGACAAGCTGGCCCAGAACATGGATGGTCCGGCTGTTCGGTGGCTTTGCCAAACGGCCCAACAACACCAGACCGCGATTGTCGGTAGCATGATCATTCAGGAAGAGGGCCTTTATTACAATCGCCTGCTCTGGGCCGGTCCTGATGAACAACTCTTTGTTTATGACAAAAAACACCTGTTTCGTTTTGCGGGTGAAGAAAAGGTCTATACGCCCGGCAGCCGCCTTATCACGATCGAATTAGACGGCTGGAAAATTCGACCCTTCATCTGTTATGATTTGCGTTTTCCGGCCTGGACGCGCAATCTCGGCCCCGCTTACGATATCGCCCTTTTTATCGCTAATTGGCCTGAAAGAAGGTCCCTGCATTGGCGCACGCTTCTGCGGGCCAGGGCCATCGAGAATCAGTGTTATGTGATCGGCCTCAACCGGGTTGGGCAGGACGGCCACGGTATTGACTATAGCGGCGATTCAGCGGTCATCGATTCAACGGGAGCGATCCTTTTTGAAAAAACGAACGCCGCCGTCATTCAAACAGTGACCCTCGCCTATCAGCAACTCCAGACGAGCCGCCAGACATTTCCGGCCTGGATGGACGCCGATCACGACGCCATCAATCTGCCCGAGTAAGGATCGAATGCCGAACCAGCGTACCATGATCCAGGAAAAACTTGAGCATCGCATCCTGCACGGGCTGGCCTGTGAATGGGAAAATGCCCTCGGGATTCTCGATCCATCTCAAAAACAAAAAATGAGCAGACCCCTGTTCGGTCTCGCCGATATGCAAAAACAACTGGGCGCTTGGTCGGCCCGGAAAAACGAAATCCGGATCAGCCGCACGTTGGTTATGGATTATCCCTGGGACACCGTCCGTGAGGTCCTGTGGCATGAAATGGCACATCAGTATGCCGATCAGGAGTTGGGAATCAACGGCGAACCGCCGCACGGGCCGACCTTTCATAGAGCCTGTGACCTGTTACGAGCCCATCCGGGCGCTTCCCGCAAAATCAGATCTTTTTACCAACGGTCTGGAGATCAACTCGACAAGAACGATAAGATCTTGATCCGCGTTAAAAAACTGATGGCCCTGGCCGCAAGCGGCAATCGTCACGAGGCCGAAGCGGCAATGGCCAAAGCCCATGAACTCATCGCCCGCTACAATATCGACCTTTTTGCCCACGCCCAACCACGATCATTTATCAGTGTGTTTGCGGGCCAACCGGCGCTGAGACACCTGCGCAATGACTATCATCTGGCAAATTTACTGCAGACGTTTTACTTTGTACAAGGCTTATGGGTACCCGCATTTGTACTCGCGAAAAATAAAATGGGCCGGGTTTTAGAAATCAGCGGGACATCCGCCAACGTCGATATTGCGCTTTATGTTTATGATTATGTCCGCCAATTCATCGACACCCAATGGTCGGCTTACAATCGCGACAAGGAATTGAATCATCATCGCCGAACCGATTTTGCCGTTGGGATTATCGAGGGCTTTTTTGACAAACTCAACACCGAACAACACCGGCGACTGGCCTGTGACAAAAGCTTTGCCCTCGTTGAAGCCGGAGATCCCCTCCTGCACCAGTACCTGTCCTATCGCTACCCTTACACCCGCAGTTTCAGCCGCGAGACCGGCAATCAGGACGCGCGTGTGTTGGCGGACGGCATGCAGGTTGGCCGCCGATTGGTCATTGCCAAAGGTGTAACGGAAACCCGGGTGAGCCACCGATTACTGCCGGAAAAGTAATACCGCATCATACAATTCTCAAAACCTGCCATGGCCGTTTACCCAGTCGTTCCCAAATTTGATGAAAGACACGCAATATGCTATGGATTCAATGGGTTGACGATACGTTGAAGCGCTTCAGCCGACCTTTCTCGTGATTGTCAAAATAACATTCCGATTGGCGTGAAGGGTGCCCTATTTTATAAAAGACCTGTCAAAACAAGCCTGGGCTTGTGCCCCTCGGATTGATGATGATAATAGGCCTTGGATTCTTGTCTTGATATGTACAGCTGAATTTTGTTATCTTTGAATTATCATAGGCCGTGTCCGTCCAGTCCGCCAAGGCGGATTGTGTGAGTTCCGGACGGGCGGCAGATTTAGCCCGGAGGTCCGTCTGAGGCGGATTGAGGATTTAAATCATGGCGCCCAACGCCGGCACGAAGTGAAACTTTTCGCGCTAATCGCGCAAACAGACCATTCATGGATGGGCACTAGGTAAGTGTAACCAGGGACCCCCGCCTCGATTGATGATGTGACTCAAACCCTGGGGTTATTGCCTCATTGGCGTCCTCAACAAGCAGCTTTTCGGAATAACAAAAATGAAACCATTTTATTTAGATAAAGAACCGATCACGATCGATGACTTGGTTGCGGTGGCCCGCCTGCATCGTGAGGTGGCGATTTCTTTGGAGGCTGAAAACAGGGTTGCCAAAGCCAGTGACATGATTAACCGCTGGGTTGAAGAAAAAAGAGTGATCTATGGCATCACCACAGGTTTTGGCGCTTTGTGCGACGTAACGATTTCTCAAAAAAATATCCATAAGCTGCAGGAAAACATAATAATGAGCCATGCCGCGGGTGTCGGCAATCCGCTGTCCGAAGATATTGTCCGTACCATTATGGCGATCCGGGTTCATGATCTCTCTTTGGGCTATTCGGGCTGCCGTATGGAGACACTGCGTTATATGATCAAATTTTTAAATCAAGGCGTTGTGCCTGTCATTCCTGAAAAAGGATCGGTCGGGGCTAGCGGCGATCTAGCGCCCACGGCCCATCTGGGCTTGGTATTGATTGGCCGCGGTGAGGCCTTTTATAACGGGCACCGAATCCCTGGAAAGAGCGTACTGGAAATGCTCCGCCTGCCGCCCCTGAGGCTGGAAGCCGGTGAAGGGCTCGCATTAATCAACGGAACCCAAGTAATGACGGCAATCGGGGTTCTTGCGGTTAATGATGCGATTCGACTTTCAAAATTTGCGGACATCGCCTGCGCCATGAGTCTTGAAGTTCTCATGGGAAGCCAATCCGAATTTGATCCAATCATTCACCAGGTCCGTCCTCATCCCGGGCAGATCTTGAGCGCCGAAAACATTTTGAAGTTGACCAGCGGTTCGGAACTCATCGCGTCCCATGACGGCTGTTCCCGTGTACAGGATGCCTACACATTACGTTGTTCACCGCAAATCCATGGTGCCAGCAAAGATGCGATCTCGCATGCCAACCGAGCGATCGGAATTGAAATTAATTCGACCACCACGAATCCGCTGGTTTTCCCAGATATAGATGACATTCGTCTGGGGGGTAACTTTCACGGTCAACCGATCGCCATGGCAGCTGATTACCTTTCAATGGGATTGGCAGAGCTTGGAAGCGTGTCGGAAAGACGCATTGAGAGGATGGTCAATCCGCAGCTTAGCGATCTCCCAGCGTTTTTAGTAGAAGACGGTGGGCTTAACTCAGGTTACATGATCGCCCAATACACAGCCGCTGCGTTGGTGTCCGAGAACAAGGTCCTCGCTCATCCGGCTTGTGTTGACTCAATTCCAACATCCGCCGGCAAGGAGGATCATGTGAGTATGGGCACCATTGCCATACGGCAAACCAGGGAAATTTTAAACAATGTGGAGCATATTATCGCCATCGAACTGCTTTGTGCCGCGCAGGCCTACGATCTGTTTACAAAGGCAAAACCGCTCGCGGCAGGCAAAGGAACCAGCGCAGCGTATAAGGTTATTCGCTCACAGGTCGCTTTTCTAGCAGCGGATCGTGATGTATATAAAGACATTGACGCAGTTGTCGCCCTCATGCGCAATGGCGAGCTCATCGATGCGGTCGAGACGAAGGCGGGCGCCCTTCGGGGATGTAATTAAATCTGCTAAGCAAACGGCACCCCGCCCCTGTCTGCCCCGGGCTAGATTCACACCATTTGATTTGAACCGGCAAAGCGAGCGCCTTATATTTAGCGCCTCGACTTGCGCTCGTCGACAAGTCTTGCTGCAGGGTCTTCACTATTCGGAGCATGGCCGTTAAAGGAGAAAATGAAAATGATCAATAATATTGATGTGGCGCAAGCGATGGCGGTCCGGCTCGATGACGAACTTCCTGAGCGCCATCCGTTTAAAGAGGGAATTCGCCGGGCACCTGACCGGGGATTTCGGTTGACGGAAAGCCAGACCCGCACGGCCATGCTAAATGCCCTGCGCTATATACCCGAACAACACCATGCCGCCTTGATCCCCGAATTTATCGAAGAGTTGCAAACCCATGGACGCATCTACGGGTACCGCTTCAGACCCCCTGGTGCGATCAAGGCCAAACCGATCAACGCCTATAAAGGCCGCTGCCTGGCCGGCCAAGCGTTCCAGGTGATGATCGATAATAACCTCGATTTTGACGTTGCCCTTTACCCCTATGAGCTGGTGACCTATGGTGAAACCGGTAGTGTGTGTCAAAACTGGATGCAATATGTGTTGATCAAGAAATACCTGGAACGCATTACGGAAGATCAAACCCTCGTCGTTCAATCGGGGCATCCCCTGGGGCTTTTTAAATCGAAACCGAATGCGCCTCGTGTCATCATCACCAACGGCTTAATGGTCGGGCTATATGACAATCCCGATGATTGGGAAACCGCCGCCCAGATGGGGGTTTCTTCATACGGCCAGATGACTGCCGGTGGATGGATGTATATTGGACCGCAAGGGATCGTTCATGGGACCTATAATACGCTTTTGAATGCGGGCCGGAAAATGTGCGGGATTGCGGCCGATGGTGATTTGTCCGGCTTGCTTTTTGTCTCTTCAGGCCTGGGTGGGATGAGTGGTGCCCAACCCAAAGCGGCCAAAATTGCGGGTGCGGTTTCGATTATTGCCGAAGTCGATTATAGTCGAATTGCGACACGCCATTCCCAGGGATGGGTCGATGTGGCATCGGCTGAATTAACTGAAATTTTTCAATGGGCCGCCCGAGCTGTAGAAAAAAAAGAAGCCCTTTCCATCGCCTATCATGGGAACATTGTCGATTTGTTGGAGCATGTCGTCGCCAATACGATTCACGTCGATCTGCTGTCCGATCAGACCTCATGCCACGTGGTCTACGACGGTGGCTACTGCCCCCAGGGCATCAGTTTTGAAGAACGCACGCAGTTGTTGTCTGGTGATCGGGAGCAGCTAAAGCGGCTGGTGGATAAAAGCCTCAAGCGCCATTTCGAATTGATCAAAATTCTTGCGCAACGGGATGTCTTTTTCTTCGATTATGGGAACGCCTTTTTAAAAGCGGTATTTGATTCCGGGGTTAGGGAGGTCGTTAAAAACGGCGTGGATGCCAAAGACGGGTTTATTTTTCCTTCCTATTTCGAGGATATCATGGGGCCGATTTTTGATTATGGATACGGTCCTTTTCGGTGGGTCTGTCTATCCGGCAAACCGCAAGATTTGTCTAAAACCGACCATGCCGCCATGGCCTG
This sequence comes from uncultured delta proteobacterium, assembly GCA_963802265.1. Lineage (GTDB taxonomy): Bacteria > Desulfobacterota > Desulfobacteria > Desulfobacterales > CAWDIC01 > CAWDIC01. Next base: position 55,919 of record CAWDIC010000007.1, on the reverse strand, counting down.
TATCGATTCTGACCGGCGTCCGGAAGATCGGGATAATTATAACTGGATTAAGGCTGCTGAGAAAAACAAACTTGTCGTGGGCAGCCAGGCGCGCATTTTGTACCAGGATGCTGCAGGGCGGATGCAAATCGCGCTTAAATTTAACCAGCTGGTTCGCAAGGGCGACGTCGGTCCGATTATGTTGGGGCGGGATCATCACGACCCCGGTGGGACGGATTCACCCTTTAGAGAAACGGCCAATATCAAAGATGGCAGTAATGTCTGCGCTGATATGGCAACCCATTGTTTTGCGGGGAATGCCGCTCGCGGAATGTCGTTGGTTGCCCTCCATAATGGCGGCGGGGTGGGTATTGGCAAAGCGATCAATGGCGGATTTGGGCTCGTTCTGGACGGCAGTGAGCGGGTCGATGCGATTATCAAATCTGCTGTAACATGGGATGTGATGGGCGGTGTTGCGCGTCGAAACTGGGCCCGTAATCCCAATGCCATGCACGTGGCGGCATCATACAACAAAGCCAATAAAGACGGCGACCAGATTACCCTTCCCTATTTGGCGGATGAGCAGCTCGTGCATGCTGCGGTTGAAAGATTGTTCAACGAAAAAAAATAGAAGCTATCTTAAAAAAAGGGCACGCTTATGAAACCGATTGTTGAATGTGTTCCGAACTTTTCAGAAGGTCGCGACCAAAAGGTCATTGATGCGATTGCCGAAGCGATTCGGAAAACAAAGGGATGCCAATTATTGGACGTGGATCCTGGTGCCAGCACCAATCGGACCGTATACACCTTTGTTGGGAATCCTGAATCCGTCATTTCCGGCGCCTTAAATGCAGCAATGGTAGCCAGAGATCGCATCGACATGTCGAAACACACCGGTGAACATCCCCGTTTTGGCGCCATGGATGTCTGCCCTTTTGTCCCAGTGGCTCATATCACGATGCAGGAGTGCGCCGTAATCGCCGAAAGGTTTGGTCGCCGGTTAGGCGAGGCGCTTGGCGTCCCGGTTTTTCTGTATGCCCATGCGGCCAAAAAAGCGTATCGACGCGAGCTCACCGATATACGTCACGGTGAATATGAAGGCCTGGCTGAACGTTTGAAAGATCCAGAATGGCAGCCCGATTTTGGACCGGCCAAATTTATTCCGACCTGGGGCGCCACGGCGACAGGGGCACGCAATTTTTTGATCGCTTACAACGTAAACATCATGGGAACGCCGAATCAGGCCCATCGCATCGCCCTCAACCTTCGGGAAGCTGGCCGTGGCCCGGAAGCACCGGGTCGTTTGCAGATGGTCAAAGGGATGGGCTGGTTTGTGAATGAGTATAACCTATCCCAGGTTACCGTGAATCTTGATGATTATACGGTAACACCCCTTCATCGACTTTTCGAAGAGGTGCAAACAGAGGCGGCAAAATTAAAGGTGGCTGTTGCGGGTTCCGAGATCGTCGGGTTGGTGCCCTTGGAAGCGCTTCTGATGGCAGCCGATTATTATATCGAAAAAGAGGACCTCTTCATTATTGAAGAAGACCAGAAAATTCGCTTGGCGATCGCACGCCTGGGGCTCAATGCCGTTGCCAATTTCAACCCTCAGGAGCGTATTATCGATTACATTGTCGCTGAACCACCCATGGCACCTTTGACCTCCATGAGTCTTCGCGCTTTTGTCGAGGAAGTGGCCTCGCGTTCGTCAGCGCCCGGCGGTGGCTCCGTATCCGCTCAGATTGCGGCCGTCGGCGTCGGATTGGGATCGATGGTTGCGAAATTGACGTATGGCGTTCGCAAATTTGAAGCGTTGGATGGGAAGATGCGTGAAATTATTCCTCCCTTGCACAGGATTAGCAGGGAACTGATTCCTTTGATCGATGCAGACACCAATGCTTTTGTCGATTATGTCGAAGCCCGTCGGCTTCCCCAAAATTCGGTTGAAGAGCAACGCGTGCGTCATATAGCAATGCAGGACGGTTTAAAATCAGCCATACGGGTACCGCTTACAGTAATGCGCCTGGGGGATGCAGCCTGGGATGGCATGCTCGCGATTGCAAAGTATGGCAATCCAGCGTCCAAGTCGGATGTTCAGGTGGGCGCAAAAGCATTGGAAACGGGCATCTGGGGCGCTGGACAGAACATACGTATCAACATGACCGACATTGATGATGCATCCTTTAAAGCTGAAACACTCGAGGAAGCCGAGCAAATAGCTCAGCGCGCGCGCGACAACTGCGCGGCTGTGTTGGACATACTGGAACACCGATAGAGCCGATCGAAAAGTTGTTTTGACAATCACGATAAAGATGCCGTCAGATGGCTTTACCACCAAGCAGCGACGCGCAGCGAAGACCGCTAAAGTGATCGTGCTATGAAGTTCTCGCAAACAGTCGATTCATTATGGACAAATTGCAATCTGGTCACGATGACCGGCAGCGATGACCTTGGCATCATCAAGGATGGGGCAATGACAGTCAGCAATGGCCGCATTCTATGGGTTGGTTCGGCGCAAAGCTTACCGGACGGTGCCATATCCAATACAGCCACCATTGAAGATTTGGCGGGAGCCTGGATTACACCTGGATTGATCGATTGTCATACCCATCTCGTATATGCGGGCAATCGTTCAAATGAATTCGAGCTGCGTTTGCAGGGGGCTAGCTACCAGGCAATTGCCGAGGCCGGCGGGGGGATTTTGAGTACGGTCCGTGCGGTTCGCGCTGCCAATGAAGATGAACTCTATTTACAGAGCCTATCGCGTTTGCAAGCGCTAATGGCTGACGGGATTACGACCCTGGAGATCAAAAGTGGTTATGGCCTCGATATCCCCAACGAGCTGAAACTACTTACCGTGATTGGCCGATTGAATCTGGAAACACCGCTGAGGGTTGTACCCACTTTTTTGGGAGCCCACACCGTACCCCCAGAGTTTAGAGGCCGGTCCGATGATTACGTGAACCTGGTCGTCGAAGAGATGTTGCCCCGGATCGCCAAGCAAGGGTTGGCCCTCGCTGTCGATGTGTTTTGCGAAAAAATCGGGTTTAGCCTGTCGCAAACGGAACGCATTTTTAAAGCTGCCAAAGCGCACGGCATGCAAATCAAACTGCATGCCGAGCAACTATCGGATTCCAAAGGTGCCGTTCTGGCTGCACGTTACAAAGCGCTCAGTGTCGATCACTTAGAATATCTGGACATCCATGACATCCAGGCTTTGGCCAAAAGTCATTGTGTGGCGGTCTTGTTGCCGGGCGCCTTTTATTATTTAAACGAAACCCAAAAGCCGCCGATCGATGCCTTGCGCAAAGCCGGGGTGCCCATGGCGGTTAGTACGGATTCCAATCCGGGTACGAGTCCGATTCTCTCGATTAGAAGCGTCATGAATATGGCCTGCGTGCTTTTTCAAATAACGCCGGCGGAAGCCCTGGCCGGTGTTACCATCAATGCGGCACGGGCTTTAGGCCTCCAGGATGAAATCGGCACATTGGAACCCGGCAAAGCGGCTGATTTCATTATTTGGGATATAGACTCGCCAGCCGACTTAGCCTACCAACTCGGCGGCAACCTCTTAAGCGATGTGGTTATAAACGGTCAAAAGGTTACCGTATAATTATAGTGATTATCAAAATAACATTTTGATTGGAGAGAGCGGCACCCTATTTTACGGTTATCCTCCTGCGACCATGGGGAACAGGGACACTTCATCACCGTCATGCAATTCCGTTTCCAACCGAAGCGGAAGGTGGGTATAGTGGCGGCCGTTGACCAATATTTTGGCATGGGAACTCAATGTGTTGGTTTGCGCGTCAAATACGGCTTGGTTAAAATTTTCGCCGTGTTTGGATGCCAGGTAGCTTAACAGGTCTATTAGCGTCCATTGATCTTCTGGCACCTGAACGTCTGCACAACCGCCAATTATCGATTTAAGCGTGAGATACCCTCTTACCCTAATTTTCATGGTCACATGTCTTCCACGGGCCTATGCTCACCTTCTAAACATTCAATTCCGTGCTAAATGTGGCCAGATAGGATCGATACGTCTCAAGCTCATCGGCCGTCATCTCATCCGGGAACTGGATTTCCACCTGGGTCATCCAATCAATGAGGTTGCCGGAATGGGGCGCGATGCCCAGCACGCCGACCTTACTGCCCTGTTCCAACTTGATTTTGCCCAGCATGAAATCGCCGACAAACTTGCCTTCTTTTCTAAGGAGTCTTTTCCACTCCTGGGGAGTGGCTGCCAAAACATAATCCGACTCCTTGCGGGCATCTGCTTCACTGATAAAGCCAAATTTGGTGAGCTCGCCCTGATCGAAAAAGGCCGCGAAAAGGATATCCACATCAATCCCCCAGGCCGGTTCGGCTTGGACCCGATAGCTCATTTTAGCTGACAGCTTTTTTAATTTTTCCTTGTATTCCGGACGGTCCGCGTAGATTTGTCCGGTTTCCGCAAGCCACTCCGGGGTACAGTATTGAACCTTTGCCATGTTTTCACCTCCGTTGGTTTCTGGGTCACAGACTTCCATGTAAAGCAAGACATGCGTTTCATCGGGCAATGTGTCCGGTTTTTTCGAGCCGGGCGACGACTTCGTCCCTTAGCGCCTTTTTGAACAACTTTTCCGTAACCGTCATGGGCAGCGTCTTGCGGAATTCAACGAACTTCGGCACCGCGTACGGCGCCAGATGCTCCCGGCAAAAATCACGGATTTCATCTGACGTGACTTTGTTCGGGTAGTCCGCCTTTAACTGAACAAACGCCATGACGCGCTCGCTGCCGGGGTTTTCGGGGTCGGGCACACCGATGGCTGCCGCCATCTCGACACCCGGATATTTATACAGGATCTCGTCGACCGTGGTTGTGTACACTTTCATTCCCGAAACGTTGACCATATCTTTGACGCGGTCACTCATGTGAAAATAGCCGTCTTCATCCATATAGGCGATATCGCCCGTGTTCAGCCAGCCGTCATCGGTCAACCCGGAGCCGGGTTCCGGCCAATAGCCTTTCATGATCTGGGGGCCCCGCACCAAGACCAAACCGGGCTCTCCGACCGGTACATCCTCACCGGTCTCGGGATCGACCAACCGGCACTCCGTATCCGGTGCCGGCACACCCATACCGGTTTTGGCCTTGGGCATGAATCCGGTGACCTTTGAAAATGCCGAGATGTTGAAATGCGTTACCCCAGCGGTTTCGGTCAGACCGTACCCTTCGGAAACGGGTGTCCCGATTTCCTTTTTAATGGCCTCGGATATCTCCAAGGGCAGCGGTGCGGCGGCGCAGATGGGGATCACGTTCATCTTCCCGATCTTGGCTTGAACAATCCGCATGAGCTGGGTCGGGACGGTAGGAATCAAAAACGGTCGATATTTCTTGATGGTTGCCACCAGGGCATCGATGTCCCGGGGATCCGGCATGAGAATCACCCGCAACCCCAGATGGGCCGCAGCCTGGTGCGTATAGTGACCGTAGGCGTGAAACAAGGGAATCGGTAGAAATACGGAGGCCTTGCCGGCAACGCCAGGTAGCATCGGCTTGAGCATCCAGGGGAATCCTTGCAGTATACAGCAGTAGCGATTAAAGTGGGTGACCATTACGCCCTTGGGAACGCCTGTAGCACCGCCGGTAAACGCCAGTTCGCATAGGTCCTCTTTGGGATCGATCGCTACCGGTTTGTCAAGCGGGTCATATGCATCCAGCAGTTGGCGAAACTCGTGAACACCATCCGGCAAGGGCTCCGTAATGGGCGCGATATCAAATCCTTGCGTGGAGGTGACAATTATATGCTCGATGTCACAGCGGTCTTTGACCGCCAATACCCTTTCCAGATGCTCTTGACGGCAGATAACCACCCGGCTTTGTGAACTGCTGATTTCGTGAATCAATCCTTCTTCGGTTCTTAGCGTGCTGGTGGGCACCACAACTCCACCGACCCGCATGATCGCCCAGTCGCTGATAATGAACTCCGGACAATTGGGCATGAAAATACACACCCGATCACCCCTTTTTACATTCATTGCAACCAGGGCTGAGGCCAGCTTGTCCACCATTTCGATGAGCTCACGATAGCGAATTTTCCTTTCCTGAAACAGTATGGCCGTCTGGGCCGGAAAATTTTCAGCAGCATCGTCCAAGGCCTTGTACAAAGGCACTTCAGGCAGCGGCGCCAGGCTGTGCTCCAGTTTATAAGGACCTAATTTATAGCTTTTCAACCAGGGTTTGTCTGCATATGTCATGGGTTTGCCTCATAGTGTAATGTCTGCCAAGTCTAGCTCGGCCAGTTTTTCCGCTGTCGGCTTGCCGGTTTGTAAATCCCAGCCGCGCATTTCATAATAGGCGTCCTTAAGCCTCTCCAGGGTATCTCTGTCGATAAGCATGCCTTCGGCCGGTCCCTCGGGAATGGGGTCTTCCATCAAACGTTTGGGCAGGATGTCATCTTCACGGGTAATCCCTTCACGCACACAGAAGGCCCGCATCAGGTTATAGATGCGCTCCCCGCTTTTTCTGAAATCCGCCACCGTGAAATCCCAACCCGTGGCAGACGAGATTAGCTGCACGTAATCCTCGGCCGGTAATAGGATACCCATAAATTTACAGCCGCCAATACAGTCGAACATGGTCAAAGCATTTTCCAGGTCGATAACAACTTTGGCTTCTGCAGGATTGGCCTCAAACGGGTCTTGAATCGTGCTGTCTTCAATCAGCAGGAAGGGGACATCGATAAATGTCGGGCCCTGGACATAGGCCGTGATGTGGTCCCCGCCGCGGTTGGCGGTGACATATCCCAAGCCGGTAATCTTGGCAGCCCGCGGGTCATAAGCCGGGAGTTCGAGGCCTTTGACATGCATGGCGAAATGCTCGGAACCTTGCCCCAACTTCTCAGACATGGCTTTGCTTCCTAATGCCAGCAAATCACCAACCCCCTCGCGCTTACCGATTTTTTCGACCAGGCTAACAACCAATTCGCCGTCGCCGAACTTAAGCTCCAAACCATCTGTCTGATCTTGGGTGAGGATACCTTTTTCATAGCATTCCAAAGCAAAGGCAATTGTCGAACCGGCGGTGATCGTGTCCAGGCCATACTCGTTGCACAGGTAATTGGCCATGGTGATCGCATTCATGTCGGACACGCCGCACTGAGCCCCCAGGGTGTTGGTGGTTTCGTATTCAGGCCCTTCCCCCTCGTGGCCTTCCCATTGTCCTTCACGGATTTCCGTTCCCCGGCCGCAGGCTATGGGGCAGGCAAAGCAATTGACCCCTTTGACCAAGACTTTTTCGGTCAAGGCTTCACTGTTGACCTCTTCGATATCTTCGAAAACACCCTGCTGCCAATTGCGGGTGGGATAGCCGCCGCGGGCATTGACCATGTCGGAGACCATGTTCGTACCAAAGGTCTCAAAACCCACCTTGAGCATGGACTCATCCAGCAGATCGATCTGTTGCTTGGCGATGGAACGAAAGCTGTCCTTGTCGGCCAGGTTGATGGCCGCTTTGCCGCCACAGGCAACGGCCTTCAGGTTTTTGGCGCCCATTACCGCCCCCAGACCGCAGCGGCCCACGGCCCGATGCTTGTTGTTCATGATCGCCGCATACCGCACCTGGTTTTCCCCCCCGGCCCGATGCAGGCGATGGTCAGGTTTTTTCCCGAAGTTTTTTTGATCAGGTCTTCGGTTTCCGGAACGAGCTTCCCCCACAAACCTTCAGCATCGCATAGTTCCGGCTGACCGTCGATGATCTTCAAATATACCGGTTGCGGCGAGACACCCTCGAAAATGATGCCGTCGATAACCGCTGCGCTTCAAGGCCGGCCCGAAGCTGCCGCCGGAGTTGCCGTGGCCCCAAATGCCGGTCAACGGTGATTTGGCCACAACCGAATACCGGGCGGCGCTGGCCGAGGTGGTGCCGGTCAGAGGCCCGGTCATAAAAATCAACTTGTTATCAGACCCAAGGGCGTCAACACCCTGAGGGACTTCATCGTAAAGATAGCGGGTGGCAAGACCGGCACCACCGATGAACTTTTCAGCCCAATCCATGCGCAGATCCTCGGTTGCTGTTTTACCCTCGGACAAATTGACCCTCAGAATTTTTCCCATATACGCGTTCGTCATGGTGGCGTCTCCTTCCTAATATTTTTGCGACCTGTTCTGACCGGCCTCCGATTGTTTGTAGCACTTGTTAAGTTGGAAGCTGGCACATATCCATAACTGATGTAAACCAAATCGGATCAAAGGTCAAAGGTTGAAGACAATATTCGTCAATTCATGTCAGGAATTTGATTGGTCTGCCATCATGGATGCGATTGCTCATAAAGGTATGTAACCAAGCATGATTGCGGTGACAGGGACGCTACAATAAATGATATTCCCGCTTATGCATCCATTCTTCGGGGATCATAGGATCCTGAAGTTGATCCGACTTCTCCAGGTGATCAAAACTGAGTTCATTTTTACGAACTTCCTCGCGCAGGGTTTTTTCCTCGGCCGGTATTTCGTAATCAGGATCCGTGTACCACCCGGCATCGGCCGTATTTGAGGGATCGTACTCGTTTTTCACTTTCTGAATCAGTTTGCCATAATCCATCGCCTCAGGAGAAAAGATGGCCGAGCCTTGCGGGCCGAAACTGTTTATGGAGATCCCCAAATTCTTTTTGATCGACGCCTCGTTGGTCTCCGTGACGAACCGCGCTTGCCCGGTAATATGTTTGGGATCGTTGGGATCATACAAGGCAACGGTCTCGATATGGCTGTAACTGCCGTTCTCATACAGCCCACCATGCCCGCCGTCGCCGTCATCATCAACAATTTCTCCGCGTTCGATAAATCGCTTTTTGATCTCAACGCCAATCTGCGCGCTGCGTACCGCCATATCCCAGGGCGAGATTGTTCCCAGCGACGTACTGAAATTGCCGCCCAGTAATATGGAGCAGCGCACATTTGTGTCCGCGCGGATAAACTTCCCGTACATGAGGGCATCCAGGGGATTCCCGGTTTTCAATACGGAAGGCCCGTGGTGTTTGATCTCCTTGATGATCAGACGCATCATTCCCGGGAGGGATTTGAGAACATTGAAGACACCGATTCTTTTAATGTAAACTCGCACAAAGCGCAATTTGTTCATCAAGCCGGCAAGTCCGCCGTCACTGCCTAAAAACCCGCCCTTCACGGACTTGACAATTTCTGTGATCGCTTTCTGTTTATAACGGTATTCATCCTTGTGTAAGGCGGTATACAGGGTATACAGGTTGTGGTTGAATGCGCGAAACATGGGCACCTTGAGACCTTTAAGCGCATCATTGCCCGTGGAATAAAGCACTGGAATGGTTAAATTCGGTGCGTTGCGCAGGGCATAGTTTGCAATTTCCGCTTCTCCCAAGGCATACCCAAGATCTGCCATTTCCTTCCAGCCTGCCACGCCCAGCGTGCCGACAATATGGTGTTCCGGTATGGTTGTCATTTGATTCGGAACCTTGCCATTCATGGTGATCTTTTTGGGACCGTCCCATGGATACAGTTTGACGGCCGCCTTGGTAAAAATCCCCAATCCCCCCATGGCACCGGCAAAACCCCGAACAATTCCCCGGATGGAGGGTCCCGGCCCATCGCCCGCAAACATTTCGCCGCTGCTGTCCAAAGAGCCGACTTTAACAATTTCGCCATCCGGCAATACCCATTCAAAACCCAAAAGATTGCGACCGGCAAAGCCATAGACAAGACCGTCAGGCCCGTGTCCGTTAAAAGATGTTGCCGCGGCAAGTTGCGAGGCCTGGCCGCCGGCACCGATGATGTGGCAGTTCAGGCCGACTTTCAGAGCTTCGGTCTGCAACTCATTGTTGGTGACGTAAGTCTCAACCACCGCATACATGTTTTTGGTGTCGATCTTGATCAGTCTGTCCATGCGTCGCAGATCGACCTGGACGCTGTTGTTTTCTTTCCGGGGTGCATTCCACGGCCCCTGGCCGGAGCCCATGGGTTTGCATTGAATACCGTGGCGATGGCAGTGTTTCATAATCGCTGATACTTCGGCGGTTGTATCCGGCAGCACGATGGCGATCGCTCTGGGCATAAAATGCGTGGTGTCTCCGATCAGCTCGGCATTCATTTGCCAGGCGTAGGTGTCTAAGATACAGGGGTCGGTCTCCACCCATTGTTCACCGACAATCTCCCGCAAACCGTTGATAAAACTTTTCTGGCTTGCGGGGGTCATTTTTTCAAAGGGGGTTTGGTCCTGACTATTTTTCATGAAATCCGTCTGTTCTTTCGCAGTTAAACGCTTTTTGCGGGCATCTGTTATATTTGTTTCTGTGGCAGCACTCATGATCGTCCTCCTACAGATAAGATTGGGCCAGAAGTTCGGTAAGCGAAACAACATCGACCTGTTGATCTGCTTGCGCGGCGGCATGCAACGTTTGCCAGGCTTGCGGGCATTCGGTGACAATGGTTTCGATACCATGGTCGATGGCTTCCCGGATTCTTTTCGCCGCGGTTGCCGATACAAATGACGGCATGACCGCCTGAGCCTGACCGGTTTCACCGGCACCATAGGTATATTCGTTTTTCAGGCTGAACTCTGAAACGGGATTGCCTGTTATTTTTGTCAAAACATTTCTGGGGGCTTCAAAAACGCCACCCGTGCCATAGTCAATTTTGCGCGGCGGAACATAGGCCCGGATGCCGCGATCCTCTTTCTCATTGGTCCCTTCCCAGGGAACATAGTGTCCCCCGAGGCGTCCGAGATAGGTAGGGTCGTGCCATGCAAGATTGGGGCGGTTTACGGGCTTGCCCTTGAAAGCGCTTTTATTGACCAACTTTTCATAAATCTCGGTAACATGATAAATGGGGGTATGTAATTCAACGAATTTCGGTGTCTGGGAGCGCAAGGTGCTGTAGTCTTCGGCTGACAGGCAAATGATCTTTTGGGCTTTGGTTTGTGCAATCGCCTGAGCAACTTTTTTAGACTGCTTTTTAAAAAGTTCCCGGTCGCCTATTTCCAGTGCTGCCCGGCCGGTATACGGCTCTTTGCTCAGAAGTAATTGAAACCGCAGGCCGCCCTTGCCAAGCAGTTGGAGCATTTTTTGCAGCCAGCTTTTAAAGGCAGGATCATATGAAAAATAAGGCCCTGCCCAGACCAGCGTATCGGCACCCGGTGTATGTATGTCTGCAGGCATCTGATTGACGGCATCCTGCAATTCGACCAATGGATGTCCGACAGTTCTGATACAATCCAGAACGGCCTTGTGCGCATCATAGATTTTTCCTTCCAAAAACACCCTGTTTCTGCAGCATGAAAAGTGTTTCCAGCACTTCGATGTCGGCGTTGTATTTGCAGCTGGTGTCACAGGCACCACACAGCAAACATCCGTAAACGGTTTTGCACACCGCCTCCGTGATCTGGCTGCGCCCTTGCATAAGGCTGCTGCTCATGATCAGCTTGCCACCGCCGGAATTCGCGTGGAATTTAAAATAATCAAATGACGGGCAGCCGATGGAGTAGGCTTTGGATTCCACGCGTGCCAGGGGTGGAAATTTGCACATGTTGCAGCGAACACATTTTTCCGTTATCCAATCCATCTCTTCCAGTGAATGAAAATTATTGTTGAGAATCTTTTTCGTCATAATCGCCTTCCTTTTTTGCATGGGCCAAATATCAAACTGTTGGGCGAAAAAATATGCGCCGGATCAAAAATATTTTTCAATTTCCGGATGATGGGCAGGCCGGATTCACCCGCAAGCGCAGCTTCGCCAAAAGCACCGTAAGGTCTGCTGAAAAAGGCACCATTGGATTTCAAGGTTTTTGTCAAAAAAACCATCATTTCATCCGAAGCACTTAAGGCAGAGGAATCCGTTGGGAAAATAAATTCCATATGGCAACAACGCCCGCCTAGCTGAGGCTGGATATAACAAAGCACATTTTCCCATCCGCGTTTGTACTGCTCACAGATTGACTTTGCTGCCGGCAAAAAGGAAGGCGCCTTGTCCAAGGTTGTTTGAAAGAAAAATTCTCTGGTGGCAGGCATCCCGGCCAGCTTCCACCAACGATCATTCGCCGGGTGGGAAGGGTTGGTGATGATGTCGTGAAGCAGCTGGTGCTTGACTTGAAATCCGTCCAGCGATCCGCTAAGTCCCTGTTGTTCACACAGCGCCGTAATTTCCCTTTTGACGTAAGCCAGCTTTTCCTTTCCCGCAAATTTGGGCTGGGAAAGACTGAAAATCAGGTGCCAGGCGCTTAATGCTTCCTTGCCTTTGAGCCAGTCTTCAACGTTTCGATGGGTAAGGGCCGCTAAAGCCGGGCCATTCATGATAAAGCAGATATCCGGGTGGTTACGGCGCAGCAGACCATAGGCTGTTTCAACAAGCGGCGCCAGGGAGTCGCTTTCCAGTACGTACAGGTTTTCGCCTTCGGGTATGGCTTCTGCCTTGGCCGTACACCAGGTAACAACTCCCAGGCCGCCCTGGGCGCCTTGAAAAATGCGCATCGCGTCCAATGCCCCGGGGCCCATGGGGAATTTTTGTGCATCGCCCGCTTTCCACTGATCCGTTAAACCACCTGGACCGGCCGCAGCGCCTGTCCGAAATAACTGACCCGTACCCGTTATCATTTCCACACACAACATGGGGTCAGATAGGTCCCACTGGAACCGCGGCGAGATCGTGGGCTCCCGATCCAGATAGCTCGTCAAAGCCGATTGGGCCGGTTTCGGGCACAACGGCAGCATGGGCCGCAGACCCGATTCTTGGGCGGCGGCAACCAGCCTGTCAAACGTGACGCCCGCCTCAAACATCAGCACACGGTTGCGCCGGTCCGTTCGAATAACCTCGTTAAACGCGGACATATCAACAATGATCGTATCTGCAGTGCCAAGTGTATCTCCGCGATAATGAGCCCCTTTTGAACTGATGGGCTGCAACCGCAATCCGGCTTCCCGGCAGAACAAAACCAGATCCTGCAGCTGTTTAACCGACTCGGGCTTAACCAATGCAGCCGGCATCTCGCCACGGTTACCGCTATGATCTTCACGAAAACCATTTAATATGGCATGTTCACACGATACCCAGAGCTCGGGTATTTTTTGTTTAAAATTGTCTAAATTTTCCAGCATGTCTTTCACCTCCCCTTATCGAAGATGGATTCATTTTCTCTGTTAAGGGTTATGATACCTGAAGAAAAGAAGATTGCTATACCGGCGGGTGTCAAAAAGGGAACAGTCTACGCCAAAATGATAGGATGGGTGCTATTTTGCGTGTTTTTTCCTGAACGCAGAGGGAGAAATACCGGACCAACGCTTGAACGCCCGGGCAAAGCTATGACGATCCGAGTATCCAAGCTCTTCGCTGATGTCTTCGATACTCAATTTATTGGATTGAAGTGCCGACTTGGCCAACTTAAATCTGATTTGATCCTTTAACCCGATAAAGCTGACACCTTCCTCGTCCAATCGGCGTTGCAGCGTGCGGGAACTCATGTGTAGAACCCCTGCAACATATTCAATATTCTCGGATAATATGTGTTTGTTTTTTTTTATGATTCGGGTGAGTCTTGGCACAAGCCCCTTCCGGAAAGGGGAATCGGATAATTGCTGATCGATCAACTGTTTCGCCTGCTGGTGAATTTCAGGAAATCCGCCGGGCAAGGAGACATCCAATATGGACCGTTCAAAAATCATGGCGTTTTCCGGTGCCTTAAGAAAAATGGGGCATTGAAAAAAGTCTTCATAAATGGGTGACAGGTGAAATTCTTGGTGGCGAAAATGCGCGGATTTCATCGAAATATCTTGTTTTAAAAGCCTGCTGAAGACGGTTTTTAGGGTTGCAAACACCATTTCCATATAATGTCGTTCGTCTTCATAGGAAAGGTCTACATCTGTCCGAAGTTTCAGTATCGCGGAAGTATCCTTTTCCTTTAAATCTAATATCAGCAGGGGAGATATTAATTTACGCGCGTGAATGAAGGCATGGTAGGCGTCTCTGAGGGTAGAGACGGACATTAAATATGTTTTTATATGCGGAACGTAATCCCAATCAAAGGATTCTCCGGTTTGTAACCCGATCGCCGGAATTTGCGAGGCTTTTTCAACTTCCGTAACAATGGCATGCAAAACCTTTAGATTGATACTGGTTTGGGTGAGATTTTTTAAATCCAGTAATATGCCGTATCGATGTAATATCGCCTGAATATCAACGCCATGCTTAATCGCGGAATTGATGATCCCCGGTAATACAATGGCTGATGTTTCAAGGTCGTTCATGCGATGATTTTAATCCCTATATTTGATTGGGAAATAAAATTATGCCTGGTTTTCAGATCCTTCTGGAAATGGTCAAATAGATATCAGATGTATGCCTTGGTTTAAACCGCTTAAAACTAAGAAGTGGTACGCATTGCCATCGACCCAAGCGCCTCCGCCAGCTTTAAATCATCGGGGGTAGTAATCTTGATGTTCGCAGCGCTGCCTTTGATAATTCTGATTGAATGACCGCTTCTTTCTGCAAGCGCGGCGTCATCCGTTCCCGAAAGCCCTGCCTGCCGAGCGGCTTCATGGGCCTTGCGGATCAAATCATAGGAAAACGTTTGGGGTGTTTGAGCCAGCCAAATAGCATGCCGGGGAAGCGTTGCTTCGATAAACCCCTCGGCATTGGCCTGTTTCAGGGTGTCCGCGGCCGGCATTCCCAAAATACAGGCGCCGGTTTGCTGAGCGCCTTCGATACATGCGGCGATCATCTCAGGTGTAATGAACGGGCGCACACCGTCATGGATGGCGACCAAACCCGTTTTCGATTTTACGGCCAGCAGGCCATTGTAGACCGAAGCCTGTCTTTCAGATCCCCCGACGACCAGGGTAACGCTGGCCGGCTTATGGACGGCAGGCAGAATCGTTTGGCGGCAGAACTCAAAATCCGATTTAGGGATTACCAGATAGATGTGCGCAACCATTTGACAGGCTTCAAAGGCCGCCAATGTGTGTGCAAGGATCGGACGGTCACCGAGCGGCAGGTACTGCTTGGAAACCGCATTTTGCATGCGGACGCCCTTACCGGCGGCCACAACAATGGCATTCGCTTTCATTTTAGATACTTCAATTCTTTGGGAAGCGGTACGCCCTTGCCCATCGTGTCTTCACCGTAGTTTACGCTGGCCAGGATTTCAATATCAGCCAATGCCCGCACATCCCCCTCGAAGGCGACGGTTTCCACATTTTCTTTTTGAATCTTGCCACCTGCCCATTGAACATCCAAAACACTGCTGGCGTCGAACCGATCCTGATTGACCACCATCTCTACCTGGCCACCGTAGTACTGAACAATTTTGGCGACCAAGAGACTGGGGCGGCTGTGAAAACCCAGTTTGACAGGTATGCCGACCTCAATCCGTGCCCGTTCGATGTTTTCGTTTAAAATTTCCTGGGCCAGGTCCTTACCGGTTGATAGGAAATGGCAGGCATAATAAAGACCGTAATTAATGGTATGGTCGAGCAGGGTTTCTGGATTAACGATGGCGGAAAGCCTGTCCTGGACTTGCTTGTAGATATTTTTATAGCCGGCTTCATGGAGATGGCGTTCATAAAAATGAAGCAATCGGCCAATCATCTGGAAAAGGTGAAAGACAACTGAAAAAGATCCCCGTAGCTGCTTTAGTTTACGATTACCAAAGCGGTAGCCCCCGTGGATGACATAGGTGTCGAAAGAAGATTGCAGATTATGCACCAGCATTTCAAACTGCCTGATTTGAACTTCATTGATTTTACTGGGCACAATCGCTTTGATCTCCTCCGGAGCGTATGGTTCATAGAACCCGAGTTGATCAAATCTATGCGAGATCCTTAAAAAGTCGCTGGCGATCTTTACAACATTCTTCTTTTGCAGATCTTTGTCTTCATCATCGATGTCATACGCCAGAATCTCGCTGGTCGACACACCCGGAAATTCTACGGGATCAAAACTCTCATCCGGGATCGAAATCCCAAGTCGCCGGGCCTCTTCCAGAATCACCGGTGCCAAATTGATCAAGGCATTGGTCAGAAAGTCTAAGGTGGCATAGCCTTTCGCTCTAAACTCCTGGATGTCCTGCAGGTCGTAAAAAATGAGCCGGTTGGATATATGTTTTTGAGAATACCCCCCCAAGCTCAGGTGTCGAACTGCGGCGCATAGCTCTCTATAAAAATACCAATTAGCGCTGTTCTTGGCGCCATGGAAGTCAAGAAAGTCTTCGAGTAACTGTGAACAGGAAATAAGCTTGGAATAGAGCTTCTTGGTGAAGACGTAACGGGATACGTCAAATTGGGCAATATAATTAAAACATTTGAGATAATCTTGTGAAAAAACCTTTAACTTTTCATTAAAAGAAATGTCACAAGCGGCGTTTCCAGCTTTCATCGTCTACATCATATCTTTCTGCGTCTTGGCGATAGTCTTGTCAAGTCGGAAGGCCCTGCGCCAAAGACGTCTTGGAAATCGGCCCACCCACAGAGATAAAAGCCGGAGCAGCCCATAAGCCGAATTCTGTTCCTGATCCGGTTGCACCGGAATCAGGTGACGACCATTCATCTGAGGGCAACGATTGCCCGTTGCCTCTTGCGACCTACCCGGGAGTTCGAACGGGCCGTTCTCAAGCACTCCCCTATTTGGTCTTGCACCGGGTGGGGTTTACAAAGCTTCTCCGGTCACCCGAAGAACTGGTGCGCTCTTACCGCACCTTTTCACCCTTACCTGAAAAGAATTTTCCAGCATGCTGGAAAACCCTTGACGGGCGGTATGCTTTCTGTTGCACTTTCCTTCACGTTGCCGCGACTCCACGTTATGGAGCACCCTGCCCTGCGGTGTTCGGACTTTCCTCAGGATCCCTATGATCAGGATCCCGCGATCGTCTGGGCTACTCCGGCCTTGCGATCTTAGAAGTAGTTTCAAAACCTCGCCTAAGGCCCAATCCTCCAAAGGCGGACAGGTCTCGGCGTTGGGCGAATGATTCAATGCTCGAAATACCTCGTGTATGCCTGCGCTTGAATCAGTTCGCCCGCCTTGCCGGTTCTGAGCTTGTCGAAGTGACCTCGAACCTGATTGAAGGTTTTGAAACCACTTCTAATACTTTTTGGTTGTTACTCGCCCTCGTTGAGATAGATGATTCGTTGGCAGTGCTGACAAAACATCAACTTGTCAAAACGGTGCAGCTCATTGTACGTTTGAGCGGGAATATTCATATAGCATCCCTGACAGACAGAAGCCTTAACCGCGACAACGGCAATACCATTACTCTGTTGCGCCACCTTTTCGAATTGCTCCAGTATTGATGCGTCGGCCGTACGAGAGATCTCATTCCATTCACCCTGCAACCGCTCCATTTCCTTACGATCCTGTGAAGCCTCCTCCTCGATCGAAGCCTTCTCGGTTTGGACCTGCAACTCAATTTGCTGATAGGATTCTTGATTCTCGGCCATCGTTTGTTTGGAAACATCTATTTGTTCCAGGCATTGCAGCATCTCATCTTCGATTCGAGAGTTTTGTTTTTTAATCTCATCAATCTCTTTTATAATAGATTGATATTCCTTGTTGGTCTTGACCGATCTCAACGTCTCCTGACTTTTCGCCGCGTGTGAACTATTCATCTGTGCATCGGCTTCAAGCTGACGATAGGTTTTCTGGTATTCTTCCACATCCGTCTCAAGCAGGTTCAACTCGTTGACCAATGCGACCAGCCGTTCGTCGAGCTTTTGGATACGGGCATCTACGCCTTGGAGTCGGGTCGTCATAGCGGCAATCGCGCTCGATGTTCGTTGTAGCTTAATAAGGGTTTCGATTTGTTCTTTAATATTCATTGTGTCTGTCGCCTATCCTTCGATTTTATTGTTCCTACTATAAAATGTAAAACGGATCTTTTTCCAGTTCACACGCTTCAACACGGACAGCCAGACCGGCTTTATCCAGCTCATCTTGCAGCCGACGGGCAAGATCTCTGACAATGATGTGTTCGGAAGCAAAATGCCCGAGATCGATTAATCCCCGGCCGCAGGCCTCTACTTGGCGCGCATCATGATAACGCCAATCACCGCTGATAAACACCTGGGCATCCGCGGCCAAAAACAACGGTAACAAGCTGGCCCCACTGCCTGAGCAAACGGCAGCCCGCTGGACCTTTAAATCAGGCCGCCCTGCCAGCTTCACAGCCGGCAATCCCATCTCCGCCTTTATCTTCAAAGCCAGCGACTGCAGTTCCATCGGGTCCTCGAGCTCACCGATGCAACCCAGGCCGTCTGATGATTCGGTTGAAACCAACGGATAAACATCGTAGGCCATGGTTTCATAGGGGTGGTGCCGTCTGACATGCGCGATGACATGAGCCAATTGTGTTTTTTGAACGACGGCCTCAATGCGGACCTCATCGACTTGTGAAAGGGTCCCTCGCGCACCGCTCTGCGGCTGGGCTGCAACACCGGGCTTGAAGGTGCCTGTGCCTCGCATTCGAAACGAACAACTGGTATAGGCCCCGATCGTACCCGCACCGGCCCCAAACAACGCCTCCAAAACGACCTGTTCATGTTCGATGGGCACAAAAATAATCAGTTTACAAGCGCCGGAAGCTTCAGCGGGTAAAAGACGCGTTGGGTTCTTCAAAGACAGCCTGGACGCCAAAAGATCATTTAGGCCCCCAAGCGCGCTATCCAGATTGGTGTGCGCCGTAAAAATGGCCAGATGATTTTGCGCGGCTTGCTGAATGATCGCGCCGAGCGGTGTACCAAAATCAATCGTCTTATAAGGGCTCAGGGTTAAGGGGTGGTGCGTGATCAAAAGGTCGGTATGAGACGCACAGGCCGCGGCCACAACCTGCGGAAGAGGATCCAAAGCCACGCTGACGCGATGAACCGGCCAGTCCATTTGCCCGACTTGCAGGCCGACATTGTCCCACTTTTCAGCCAACCCGGTCGGCGCCAAGGTTTCTATCCGCTTGACGATATCGGCTACCGTTACAGTCATGGCGTTCGCTTACCTGCGCGCATACTACCACCTGCGCATGGGCCCCGCCCATGAGGATAAAAAAGGCGTGGTTCTTTCAACCACGCCTCCATGAATCTCTTGTTCAGGCCTAACGCTTTTCCCATGGGAGGTCACCTTTGCACCACCGTTTTCATCCGAACCATCACCCGCTTTAGTGGGTTGTTGATATGGGCCCACCTGGGATCGAACCAGGGACCTACCGGTTATGAGCCGGTGGCTCTGCCAGCTGAGCTATGGGCCCACAAATCAATCGGGCGTCTGACTAACTAACGAGACGCATCCGCTTTGTCAAGGTTTAGGTTTCGATAAAGCTCTTCAGCTTACGACTCCTGGTCGGATGACGAAGTTTCCGCAGGGCCTTGGCTTCAATCTGCCGAATTCGTTCGCGGGTTACCGTAAAATCCTGGCCGACCTCCTCCAAAGTATGGTCAGCTCTTTCGCCGATTCCGAAACGCATCCGTAGGACCTTCTCCTCACGGGGGGTCAGGGTTGCCAATACCTTACGGGTCTGTTCCGCAAGATTTAGGTTAACCGCCGCATCGGACGGGAGCATGAATTTTTTATCCTCAATAAAATCGCCCAGATGACTGTCTTCCTCCTCGCCGATCGGCGTTTCCAACGATATCGGTTCCCGTGCGATCTTCAAGACTTTCCGCACCTTATCCAAAGGTATCTCCATTTTCTCTGCAATTTCCTCGGGTTTCGGTTCACGGCCGAGTTCTTGCACGAGGTATCGCGAAGTTCGAATGAGCTTGTTAATGGTTTCGATCATATGGACCGGGATTCGAATGGTACGAGCCTGGTCGGCAATCGCCCGTGTGATCGCTTGTCGAATCCACCACGTTGCGTAGGTGCTGAACTTATACCCTCGACGGTACTCAAATTTATCGACCGCCTTCATCAACCCGATGTTGCCTTCCTGGATCAAATCAAGGAACTGCAACCCTCGATTGGTGTATTTTTTTGCAATACTCACAACCAACCGCAAATTGGCCTTGATCAGCTCGCTTTTGGCCAGTTTGGCGCGTAGCCGCCCTTCTCCAACACTCGTCATGATTCGCTTCAAGGAGCGGTTATTCGCCTTGATTGCCATCTCTTTGACCATTATCTGTTCCAGCACCTTGTTAATTTCACTATACAACAATTCAAGATCATCTTTATCCAACGCACAGCGCTTACGTGCCCATTTAACAAATTTGGCCTCTGTTGATAAATGTTGGCGCAGGTCTTTAACCGATGCGTTTACCGTGTCGGCACACATGACAATCATTTTATTCATGGAATCGAACCAGAATATCAAGGCCCGGATTTCCTCCTCAATGCCGTCAACCACACTGCTTTCAAAGCGCCAATCTTTCAGGAGTTCAAAAATCTTCTTGTTTCGACGCGCGATACACCGCCGGGTGCGACGTTTCTCGTCCGGTTTGAGGATGACGGCAAACAGTTTTTCCCGGTAAGCACGGTTTTCTTCGTTTACTTCGCGGATGGCCCGCATGGTGTTTAAGAAGCTTTCAATCTGGACAACTTCATCAAGGTAGGTATCGCCCTCATCAACATCGCGCAGAACGTGCTTCGGCCGCAACGCCGCGCTTTCGATCCGATCGCCGAGTTCAAGGACACTTTCGGCACCAATGGTCGTCTCCAACAGGGCTTTTAGAACATCCTGTTCACCCGCCTCAATTTTTTTTGCGATTACCACCTCGCCTTCCCGGCTCAATAGCGTCACCAAACCCATTTCACGCAGATACATTTTAACAGGATCCGTGACCGTGCCGAACTCAGAGATGGAGCGCTCAATTTGTTTTATTTTCTTTTCTTTGGCCTTTTTGGCAATAGCCATTGCGACCCGTTTCTTTTTGTCGATGACTTCGATACCCAGGTCGGCAAAAAGAATCAGGGTGTCATCAATCCGGTCAGGGGACAGCATATCATTCGGAAGGACCTCGTTAATTTCATCATAGGTCAGATAGCCCTGCTGCTTACCGGTTTTTATCAACGCTTGGGCCGCTTCTTTATCAAGGTTTTTCAACTTGCCAAGTTGATTTAATGCTTTTTTGATTGTCGGTTTTTTCATCGGCGCTTTTTTTACGGCTTTCGACTTCGCTTTTGGGGCGGCCGCTTGCTTTCTTGGTTTACTGGTCTTGGGCGTGCTGGTTTTGGCCTTCTTGGCCGGAGAAGCTTTCGGGGCCTTTTTGACAGCCTGAGCTTTTTTCT
Source organism: uncultured delta proteobacterium (assembly GCA_963802265.1). Lineage (GTDB taxonomy): Bacteria > Desulfobacterota > Desulfobacteria > Desulfobacterales > CAWDIC01 > CAWDIC01. The sequence goes on along the minus strand of CAWDIC010000007.1, from coordinate 34,742 downwards.
TTGGTTTCAATTTTTTTTGAGTGGGAGCAATCTGTTTGGTCCTCTTGACCTTTTGCGCTGCCCGGGGGGCGGCCTTTTTTTTGGTTGCTTTTGATTTCACTATCTTTTGCTTGGCCGATACTTTTTGTGTCCGCTTTTGCGTGCCCTTGGTCTTATCTGCACGTGGGGCGGTTGATCTCTTTGGAGCCGGCTTTTTGGCACGCTTGGTTTTGGCTTCCTTGCCTTTGCCCGCCCGCACAGCAGGTTTCCGGGATGCACGTTTGGGTTTGGAATCGGTTTTCTTTGTCATGAGACTTAACCTCCCGCAGGACTCAGGTCGCTTCTTTGACGATCTCGAGCCTGGTTTTGTTTTTGTTTCAGCAGTTCCAGCAGCAACTCAAGGTTATTGTTTTCCTCAGCAGCCCTGATTTTGCGCAGCAAATTGTTTTGCCGTTTGGTGCGGCTGGCTAAAAATTGGGCAATCAGGCGGCGGCACCCTTCATAATCCCATGAATCGTCTTGAATCGAAAGTGCCGCTACGATGCTTTTAGACTCGGTGTCCTTCATTTTGTTTATGATGTCAGTAATATGCGTGGTCGTGTACGATTTATCGGCCACAACGGCTTCGCCGATCGATTTCAAGCAAGCGTCCGAAAAATACGTGAGCACCTGTTTTTCTATTATTTCGTCTATAATTTCGGGATATTGTAATAACATGGCAATGATTTTACGTTCAAGGCGACTCGCATCGCCACCCATCCGGTCGCCCCGTCCACCTTGAGGCAAATCCTTTTTGCCGGCACCTTTAGACCCAGACAATTTAACAGGACCGGAACGTCTGCTGGCCCGTGCTTTCTTGCGTTCAAGCGCCTGTCGAACCTTTTCAATGATGGCTGTTTCCTCAATGCCAATCCACTCGGCCAATTTCTTGATGTACAAAGACCTCGCGACGTTGTCGCCGATCGTAGCCAGCGGTGTGATCATCTCTTCAACAATCCGTATCTTGCCTTCGATTGAGCGGCCATACCGCTTCTCAGCCGTCTGCATCAAAAAAGACATGACACCTAAAGAGTTGCCCGAAGCCTGGTGAAAGGCTTTCGTCCCGTGTTTCCTCAAAAAGGAATCCGGATCATAGCCCGTTGGCAAGATAACGATCCGACCTTCAAGGTTCTCTTGCCTGAATAGACCGGTGCTCCTTTTGGCGGCCTTAATGCCAGCCTCGTCCGAATCAAAGATCAAAATGGCTTGTTCGGCAAACCCTTTCAGACAACGAAGGTGCTCGGGGGTCAGCGCGGTTCCCAAAGTCGCCACCGAATTTTCGATCCCGTTCAAATGAAGCGTCAAAAGATCGAAATAGCCCTCAACAATATAGACTTGGCCGGTTTGGCGGCATTGACGCTTGGCCCGGTTCAATCCATAAAGAGACCGACTCTTGTTGTAAACGGGGGTGTCGGGCGAATTCAAGTACTTGGGAAGCGCGTCGTCCAAGACGCGTCCGCCAAATCCGATCACCTGGTTGCTGACGTCAAAGATCGGAAATATGATTCGGTGGCGGAAACGGTCGTAATATCCTTTTTGGTTTTTTTTAAGTACAACCAACCCCGCTTTTTCGAGTAGCTTGGGCGAGGTGCGCTTTTTCCTAAAATAGTTCAAAAGGTTGTCCCACCCTGCCGGCGCAAAACCTATTTGAAAATTTTCGATAATCTCGGTAGAGATCTGCCTCCTGTTTAGATATTCGCGCCCTGGCTTGCCCAAAGGCTCCTCTACCAGGCAGTGATGAAAAAAATCTCTGGCCTGCCTGTTGATCGCAAGGAGACGCTCCCTTTCGTTGGCCCGCTCAGTTTGGGCGGCCGTGGGCTTGGTGGTGGGTACCTCAATCCCATAGCGTCGCGCCAGCATCCTGGCCGCTTCCGGGAACTGTAGCCCGTCTTGTTTCATCAAAAAGCTGAAAACATTGCCACCCGCCCGACACCCGAAGCAAAAGAAGATCTGTTTGTCCGGACTCACGGTAAATGACGGTGTCTTCTCCGAATGAAACGGACAAAGCCCAAGATAATTCTTGCCTGCCTTTTTCAAAATAACCGTTTCGGAAACAATTTCAACGATATCGGCAGTGTTTTTTATGGAATTTATCGTATCTTCAGGAATATAAACCACTTGGAAGAGCGCCCTCCAAAATTTGAATACGGGTGAAGGCAATCATCGGCAGGATCCGCGACTCATAAAATCTTTAATATAAGTTTGGATTGAACTTTTGTCAATAGAACCGGGGTCATTTTTTAAATTGTAAAAATTACAAATGGTTATGGTTTTATCAAACACCCAGCCGCAGGCGACCTTAGGGTTGGGGTAAGGCCAATACCATTTCCTCCAAACCGGCCAGCGCCATTTGACGCGCCGTAACCCATCGACCCTTCCTTTTGATAAAATCAGAAAGCTCAAAAAGATTATCCGATAGCGCTTTTTGGGTTTTATTGAAATGGCGAGCCCAAAGCAGGTTTCTGGCATTGACATCGACCAATATAAGACTAAAAGCCACCGATGCGGGTGCTTCGGCCGCATAGTTGCTGCCGATCCGCTCTTCAAAGCGATAAAGATAACCCGCCAAAAGGAGGTCGGCCCCAAAATCGCGACCGGCGGCCACCAAATAGTCCATCTCGGAAGAGATTCGGTCTTGGCCGGCAATGTGTTCAGCGATTAACCCGCTGGCGCTATCGGCCAGAACCGGGCGGTAATGCTCAAGATTCTTGATGAATATGAGCAGCTGTTCGCTCATTAGGTCGTCCGCTGATGCTGCGACAACCCCGAGCTCATGCATCCTGCCCGTAAAAGGACATCGGTAGGTGTCCATGCCATAGACCTGGTACATGTCTTTAAACGGCATGATGAGCAACTTGGGCCGGTCTTTTTGCGACCGTGTGGCATCCGCATCGAAAGCCGTCGATTGGCTAACGGCCCCGAATAAAACAAGGACCACCAATACAATTTTGAGCGGCCCCGGATGCTTTATCAATCGAGTTAATCGATCCATTGTGATTTCTTATTGGTGCGCTTAGCAGATGGCTTCTTTGGCACTGCCAAGCAAAGGAAACAAAAGGAACGATACGACCTTTTGTTCCCATCGTATATCAGGCCCCCAAACCGGGTCGTTAAAAACCCACACCTCATGACGGGGTTTGCTGGCGATAATTACAGCACACCTTTGCTGGAACGAACCGATGTAATCCGGCCATCAAAAGCCGTGGCCATGTCCAACGCGCGTCCAACCCCTTTGAAGATCGACTCGATGACGTGGTGCTCGTTTTCACCATAGGCCACATTGATGTGCAAGTTCATTCCCGCGCGGGTTGCAAACGCTCTGAAAAATTCCTTGGCTAAGGACGTGTCAAAATTACTGCTGCCGGCGGGCGGGTTGGGAACATTGTAAACCAGATAGGGGCGTTTTGATAAATCAACGGCAACCGAAGTCAGGGCTTCGTCCATCGGCGTAACCGAGTAACCATAGCGCGTTATGCCCTTGCGCTTGCCCAAGGCTTGGTCAAGCGCATCGCCCAACACCAAACCGACGTCCTCGACCGTGTGGTGAAAGTCGACTTCCAGATCGCCTTTGGCATCCACCTCGAGGTCAAAGAAGCCATGAACGCTGAAAAGGGTCAACATATGGTCAAAAAATGGAACACCGGTACGAACAGCGGTATCCCCCTGTCCATCCAGGTTTAAATTTAGTGTGATATCGGTCTCTTTGGTCTTACGGTCAATTTTAGCAAGGCGCGCCATAGGATATCTCCCAAATTGAGCGATTTTCAAGTTTACGGCAGGTCCGCGAAAAAGGTCCCTGCGCTTTGGCTGACTATCCGCAACGAATACATCGATAATACAAAAAAATCAAGGTTTTGTTTAAGCTCTTGGTGTATTATGTGCTTGCATTCAAGCGGTTTCATACGTATGAATGGAATTGGGATTTCCTTTGATGACCTCAGACTGCCACGGCGACCTGTAAAAGGCGAATATGATGAAAACCGATTCTTATCAAGGACCTGAGCGACGCAGTTATGCCCGCATCGTGTACAAACCCAAACTCAGACCGTTTTTAACCCAAGGAGCCAACCAATTTGAGGTTCTGGACATCAACGAAGGCGGCATGCGTTTAGAAAACCTGAAGCATGTGCCTTTGAATGATCGCATGGCAGGCTCGATGACCCTTCTCAATGGCGACGTGATCGAAATCGATGGGAAGGTGGAATGGCAAGAAAACGGGGAGATTGGCCTCAGTTTTGAGTTTCTGATCCCTTCTGATATCATCCAAAAAGAACAACGCCATATTATCCTCAACGAACAATAAAATCGTTGCACGATTTTATCTGTCCCGACCATGTCGCTCTTAGGCTGGTGTCCGTCCAGAAATGAGGATTTTTGGGTGAGTTCAAGGCGGGCGGCAGATTTAACCCGGAGGTCCGCCTCAGGCGGATTGAGGAGTTAAGTCATGGCGCCCAACGCCGAGCGATTGCCGAGCTTGCCGCAGCTACAATGAAGATGGTGTTCCGCTCTTGTCGTGGCGAAGCTCGAAGAGCGAAGACTGAATAGCCCATTATGCGGGACGACATCTGAAGCCGTAGATGCGGCAAGATCGGCAATCGCTCAAAAGAAAAGCTTCCCCGATGCCGTTACACGTACACCCGAGAAGCTTGTAGATGTCACCGCCAACTTCCTTTTTATTTTTAACCCTTGGAGGCCCTTGGCCCTCACTTGGTTTTTATTTAGGTGTTGAAGTTGGGTGACAAATATCTAATTTCTATTTACTCTCATACAAAGCATAATACATGCCAAATTGATCATATTTTTAATAACCTTTTATTTCAGTAGATTAAACTGACCCTCCTTAAAAAGCCCAATCGCACTGTGAATTATAGGTAATAAAATATAGGTATTTATTTTCATGCTTAGGAAAAACACCCCCTATTCCTAAAGAGGATGCCTTTAAAAGCAAAGCAGGTGATCGCGCTTTCGTCGCCGGCGTGGTCTTGGATAGGGCTTGCCTGATCGATTCTTCCATTATACCCGATCGATTCCGATCCGGTGCCATGCCGTCGCCGGGATTAAAGGGTTCCCTGGATTTTTCCTTCGATTACCCTTTTAGGTTATAGTGATTGTCAAAACAACTTTCCGATTGGTAAGAGGGGCACCCTATTTATGACAACCGCTCTAAGCGACCATGTAAGGATAAGTGTAAGGAATCGGCGCTCTCACACGACTGTTTAGCTGAGCGTGTATATAACAAATTAACGGAGAAGAAATCATCATGAACACCCGAATTAAAATGCAAAAAAGTCCGGCACAAGAGAGACGCAGCAGGGATCCATTTCTGGATCGACGCTCCGGTGAAGATCGGCGTGAAGTGTATTCAATCGCCTACTTTTCGAACGAGGGCCGCGAAAGAAGGCTCGAGGGTCGCCGTGCACCGGGAGAACGGCGCAATGAATGCGTCAGAATCTCTGAATGGTCAAGTGTCTGCGTTGAGGACAGCGCCACCCCCAAGGCAGAGGATCGCTCGGTATCCGAATTGCAGGCCTCGCTTCAAGACATGAATACGCTTTCTTGACAAGATACCGATAAGACTTTACGTTGTTTAGCGGGTATGAACCCAGGCTAAACGTGTGTCAGAACTGTTTCGCGAGGAAGGGCTATACAAACATAGAAGTGGATTATAGCCATTGTCAGAAATATGTTCCCAATCAGAATATTCTTTTGACAACCGCTATAAAACAAAAAACCCTCTGCGTTCAGAGGGTTGTATTGTTTGGATATGGAGATGAAGGGATTCGAACCCTCGACCTCGGCGTTGCGAACGCCGCGCTCTCCCAACTGAGCTACATCCCCACACGGTGTCGCTATCAATAGCAGAATGAACCTAACGGGTCAATTTAAAAAGGATTCAAATGCCGCCTACGATCACCCTGCAAGATGCCTATAAACGGTTTACGCTCGACCAGGACAAAATAATGCCGCCTGAAGAAACAGTCCAGCGGTTTAAAACGAAACTAAGCCAAATCGATTTAGAGATTTTAGAACGAACCATGCGGATCGATAACGGACGCCTTGACATTCCGGTTTATTTCAGCCGTTGCGGCCGCGATGCGCTGGCTGTAACCGGAACCAAGAAACAGATGGGCAAAGGCGCCACACCGGCCCAGGCCGAAGCGAGCGCCGTTATGGAACTTGCCGAAAGATTTAGTTTTTTCAGTTTTTGCGACACACCCAGCAACTTCACTTATGCCCGCCGCTGCGACCTGCATGAGACCATGCTGCCCTTCGAAATGATCGCCAAGTCGGTTCATGACACCTCGGAGGAGCTAGCCATCACGGAAAAGATCTTCGATCGCCTGCCCATGCGATGGACCTGGGCCTACAACCTCACCCGGGCCGAAGCGGTCCTTATCCCTTTTGACTGGTTTTATGCCATCAACGAGTTTAACGGCCCCTCGGCCGGTAATTGCTCCGAGGAGGCGCTGAGCCAAGGTATCTGTGAAATCGTGGAACGCCATGTTTCGTCTTTAATCAGCCAAAACCGCCAGGCCGTGCCCGGTATCGATCTCGACTCAGCGACGGACGGGGCCGTTGTCGAAATGGTTCAAAAATACCGGCACGCCGGAATCAAGCTATTTGTGTCCGATTTTACACTCGACATGGGCATTCCTTCGATTGGTATTATGGCCTATGACCCATCAACGTTCCCCCATAAAAGTGAAATCGTCTGGACTGCCGGAACGACGCCCGACCCACAGAAAGCCCTCAGCCGGGCCCTGACGGAAGTGGCCCAGCTGGCCGGTGACTTCAACTCCAATGCCAACTATGTGGCCAGCGGTCTGCCCAAGTTCAAAACGATCGATGAAGCCGATTTTATCATCAACCCGCCCCGTATGATCAGCGTAACCGATATGCCGGATCTTGCGGATGACAATATCAAGGTCGAAGTGCAAAACTGTATCGCCGCGCTTGCGGCACGCGATCTGGATGTCATTGTCGTCGACACCATGCATTCCCAACTGCAGATTCCAGCCTATTATACCATTGTCCCGGGGGCCCATTTCAGAGAACGGGCGGCGGGCACCAGTGTCGGCATGTTTGCGGCCAAACTGATCACTTCCAACCATTCGGCTGAAGTTGCCTTACAGGAACTTGCCAAAATCAACCAGGAATTGCCCGGCAAATATTATGTCCATTTTTATCAGGGCACCTGCTGCCTGGCCCTGAATGATCACGCCACGGCCTATGACCATTTTACACAGGCCCTTGACCTCGAACCCACGGCCGAGGACATCCCCAGCATCTATTCCTACATGGGTGTTTGTTTGAAAGAGATGGGGCAATATCGTGAGGCGCTCAAGGTTCTCCATTCCGGCGCCACCCTCGATTCTGATCGTACCGATATCTACAATTTAATGGGCTTCTGTCACTTCATGCTCAAGGAGCACGAAGCTGCGATCGAAAATTTCAACAAGGTGATCGAACTCGATCCGAGCTCGGCCATCGATTACGCCAACATCGCCTCCAATTACCGCGACATGGGTGACCGCCAGGCTGCCATTCAGTTTTACAAAATCGCTTTGTCGCTCGATCCCTCCATAGAATTTGCCCGCCTCAATCTGGAAAAGCTGGAACCATAAAATCGTTGCACGATTTTATAGACACGGACGTTGCCGGCTGGTTGCAATTGATTAATCTATCCTTAGGTTAAGTGATACGGCATTGGTCCATCCGCCAGATGACGTTTTGAAGTGATTACAGGCCAAACGTCTGCACTTGGTTGCTGATATTTGGACACGCTCGGACTCACCTAAAAGCCTTCAATCTGTGGATGGACACGTTAAAAAACATAGTCTATTATGGAATCAACAAAAGGAGCGGACATATGGAAAAACAAACCTTTAATATACCGAACATTTCCTGCGGGCATTGTGTCATGTCCATTAAAAATGAATTGAGCGAACTGGAAGGCGTCAAATCCATCGCCGGCGATCCGCAAAACAAGCAGGTTGAAGTTGAATGGGATGCGCCGGCAACGCTGGACAAGATCAAAGCGACCTTGACAGAAATTAATTATCCTGCCACCTGAATTCGCTTCACGATTTCAGGTGTAGCGCGGCGGTGTCGCTGGATTAACGTGCGAAAATTTCTCCTTTTGAGAAAACAGCACTGTCGCAAACGTGAATACCAGGCCAGAAAGAGAGCCAAATGAATGGACGAACATCTCTTACAGGCAATTCAAGCAGCGGTTGAGGCCGGTAATGTCATCCTTGGGGTCTACGAATCGGATTTTGCAGTATCTGTCAAGGATGACAAATCACCATTGACCGAGGCGGACAAGCGCTCGCACGATGTCATTGCGCAGCGTTTAAGTGCTTCCGCCTACCCGATTCTGAGTGAAGAGGGGCGCAACATCCCCTTTACCGAAAGACGTGTCTGGGAGACGCTCTGGATTGTCGATCCACTGGACGGGACCAAAGAATTTATCAAACGCAATGGCGAATTCACGGTTAACATCGCCCTAGTTCGAAGGGAACGACCCATTGCAGGTGTTATTTATGTGCCCGTTCAAAATACCCTGTACTTTGCTTCCACCGAGGTAGGCGCCTACCGATTACAAGAACCACAGTTCATTGCCGAATTGGCGGATCCGGAAGCAAAAGTCAGCCTGCAGGATATCATAACTGCGGCTAAGCCCCTGCCGCATCCTCCCAAGGCTGATTTGACTTACACCATCGTCGGCAGTCGTTCCCATGCCTCCCCGGAATTGAAGCAATTCGTCGAAGAACAGAGACAAACATACCCTGACCTGCAATTCGTGGCCGCCGGAAGCTCCCTCAAGTTCTGCCTGGTGGCCGAAGGCCGTGCGCACATCTACCCGCGTTTAGGGCCGACCATGGAATGGGACACCGCTGCGGGACAGGCGATTGTCGAATGTGCCGGCGCCCAAGTCCTGCGTTGGAATTCGTCCGATCCGTTGACCTACAACAAGGAAGCGTTGCTGAACCCCTGGTTTGTCGTCAAAACAAAAAGATTGGAAGTGTGAGCTGAAATGGCAGAGACGACCCTGACATTACCGATTACCGGCATGACCTGTGCCAACTGCGCCATGAACATCGAGCGCGGCTTAAAAAAGCTGGATGGCGTCAAAGAGGTGGCTGTTAACTTTGCATCGGAAGCAGCTACCGTGCGTATCGACACCCAAGAGGCCACCCCTGCGCAGGTCGTCAGCCAAATTCAGGCTATCGGGTATGATGTCAGGAGCGCACGGGTCGAATTGCCGGTCACCGGCATGAGCTGTACCAACTGCGCGACAAACATCGCAAACGTCCTCAAACGCAAGGTGCCGGGTGTTCTGAGCGCGAGCGTCAATTTTGCGACCGAGCGGGCATCGGCTGAATATATTCCTGGTGTCGCCACGGTCGATGACATGATCGCGGCCATTCAAAAAGCCGGCTACGATGCCCTGCCACCGGTTGATGATCCTGCTGCTGAAGACGCCGAACAGGCGGCCCGTAAGGCCGAAATTCAGGATCAAACCCGTAAATTTCTAATCGGTGTGCTGTTCGCCCTGCCGCTCTTTGTTCTCAGCATGGGACGCGATTTCGGTCTGATCGGTGCATGGAGCCATGCAAGTTGGGTTAGCTGGTTCTTTGGGTTGTTGGCCACACCGGTCCAATTCTACACGGGCTGGGATTACTATGTCGGTGGCTTCAAAAGCCTTCGCAACCGCAGTGCCAACATGGACGTGCTGGTCGCCATGGGGTCTTCCGTGGCGTATTTTTATTCTTTGGGAGTTTTGATCTGGCCCGCATGGGGGACACACGTCTATTTTGAAACCTCGGCGGTTATTATCACATTGATCAAACTTGGAAAAATGCTCGAAGCCCGCACCAAAGGCCGTACCGGTGGCGCCATCCGCAAACTACTGGGTCTGCGCCCCAAAACAGCGACCTTGCTGGTCGATGGGGTTGAACGAATCCTGCCCCTGAAGCCAGGTCAAGCAAAAAGACATCCTGTTGGTGCGCCCGGGCGAACGCCTTCCTGTTGACGGGATTATTTTAGAGGGGCACGCAGCCGTTGATGAGTCGATGCTGAGCGGAGAATCGCTGCCGGTCGACAAAACCACGGGCGACCCGGTTGCGGGCGGTACGATTAACACAGACGGCCTTTTAAAAATAGAAGCCACCCGGGTCGGCGAAGCAACGGTTCTGGCCCAGATCATTCGCCTGGTTCAAGAGGCCCAGGGCAGCAAAGCACCGATTCAGGCGCTGGCCGATCGCGTTGCGGCGGTCTTTGTGCCGGTGATCATCGCCATTGCCCTGCTGGTATTTGGTGTTTGGTGGGCCGTAAGCGGTGACTTTGTGCCCGCCATGATTCGCATGGTGGCCGTTCTGGTCATCGCCTGCCCTTGCGCACTGGGGTTGGCAACACCAACCGCGATTATGGCCGGTACCGGCAAAGCCGCGGAACAGGGAGTCCTGTTTAAAAACAGTGAGGCTCTGGAAACAGCGACCAAACTCGATGTCGTGGTGTTCGACAAGACCGGAACCATCACCATGGGCAAACCAGCGGTCATCGATATTGTCCCGCTGCCACCGATGGCGACCACGCAAGAAGAGGTTTTGGCGTGGAGCGCTTCCGTCGAGCGCGGGTCTGAACACCCTCTGGGCAAGGCGATTGTCGAACGGGCCTTGGAAAAAGGGATCCCTCTTTTCGAGCCACAAGATTTCAAAGCGGTTGGCGGTTTAGGCGTCCAAGCCCAGGTCGACGGAAGACGGATCCGGGTGGGCAAACCCGGATGGATGATTGAATTGAACATCGACCTGGATCGCCACGCTGATCAAATTGGTGCACTGCAATCGGAAGGCAAAACGGTCATGGTCCTTGCCGCAGACGATAAACCGGCCGGCCTGATTACGGTAGCCGACACCCTGAAACCTGAATCGCGTCGGGCGATTGCGACCCTGCATCAACAAAATCTGAAAGTTCTCATGCTGACCGGAGATAACGCTCAGACGGCCCGGGCCATCGCCGCCGAGGTAAAGATCGACGAAGTGTTGGCGGAAGTCCGTCCGGAAGCCAAAGCCGCCCAGATTAAAGCCTTGCAAAAGCAAAATTTACGGGTCGGCATGGTGGGCGACGGCATCAACGATGCGCCGGCGCTGGCTCAAGCGGATGTCGGTATCGCCATTGGAACCGGGACGGATGTCGCTATCGAAACGGCCGATGTAATTTTGTCGAGCGGTCGTCTGACGGGCGTTCCTCAGGCAATTCTTTTGAGCCGGGCAACCATGCGGACCATCCGTCAGAACCTTTTCTGGGCCTTTGTCTATAATATCGTTCTGGTACCGGTGGCCGCCGGTGTTCTGCAACCCTTCGAGTTCATGCCGGCATTCTTGCGCCAACTCCATCCGATGCTTGCAGCCATGGCCATGGCTTTCAGCAGCATTACCGTGGTTTCGAACAGTCTGCGGTTGTATCGCCGTAAAATCTAACCCGAATGCGCCAGCACTTCCCGCGCCAATTCCCGATAGTCGGCTGCGCCGTAGCTCCCCGAACGATAAAAAATGACCGGTTTGCCGACTTCGGCACTGTCGGCAATGGTCGTATTGACCCGAATCAGCGTTTCAAAAAGCAAAGCGCGATAGGTTTCATCATTGCGGAGCTTTTCCAGTACCTGATGACTGACTCTGGTCCTCCGGTCGAACAGCGTAGGAACAATACCGCTGACCGCCAGATCCGGATTTATTTCCTGTTTTACCGCCGCGATGGTGTCGAATAGCTCATCCAGGGCGCCATAAGCGTATGGATGCGTCTGGCAGGGAACAATCACTTCCTGGGCATAAGCAAAAACATTGACGGTCAAAAGCGAAAGGCTGGGCGGCGTGTCCAGAAGCACGAAGTCATAATCACCAGCGATGTCCCGTAACGCTTCTTTCAATCGATTTTCACGCCCGGTTTCGTTGATCAGTTCGACTTCCGCTCCGGCCAGGTCCACATGGGATGGTATTAGATCCAGGTGTTGCCACCGCGTGGCAATGACAGCGCGCTCGGCGGTGTTGGTTTGTCCATCCATCAACACATCATATATGGACGGCTCCCCTTCCTCGATCGCTACGCCAAGCCCTTTGGTGGCGTTCGCCTGGGGATCCATATCAACGATCAGGACGGCTTGGTCCATCTGGGACAAAGCGGCCCCCAGATTGATCACCGTGACCGTTTTGCCGACGCCGCCCTTCTCATTTGCAACCGCAATAATTCTGGCCTTTTTCTTCCCCATCGGATCCTCCTATTGTGATGTTGAATGTCTATGCTCACTTTTGTCGATTTCGAGCGCGCTTTCGATCTGCTCCCGGATCCCGTTGATTCGCGTTCGGATGTCTTTCGAAGTCAGCATCATGGTTTCCAGTGCGCCCGAAGCCTGCTCGCGATCCAAGCGCCTTTCGCCAACCAGGGCCACCATCCGCGTATGGTCGGTGAAGTAGGTCTGAAATCGGTCGAGCAATCCATCGTAGAGACTGTTCGCCAGGGCATCCACCAGTTTGAAGACGTATTGGAACTTGATGTTCTCACAGTAATCTTTAAAATGAGCGACCGCCGAAGCTTCGGTTTCGCGCTTCATGCGCTTAACACCATCCTTCAAGGCCATGAGCCCTTCTTCGCTTTTATTTTTGAGCGGCTTTTTGAGCAGCTTTTTCAAAACGCGGGCCAGGGTATAAACCCCCAGACGCATCACGGCTTCGGTCTTAATGCGTGCCGAATACCGCATCGTCGCAACGGCCGGGGGGAGTTTTAGACCGATGATTTCTTTGATGGTGTTTATATCCTGAAGTTGGTAGGCCGGCCAGTCTTCAATTTCCAGATTGATCGCCAAGGCACCCAGGGACTGGTTGTATTCGATTTGGGCATCGCGAACCATGGCATCGTAAGGTCCGGCGATCGAAGTCAGTTGTGAGGCCACCTGCTTCTCAAGGTTTCTTGTAAACTTAACAACCTCGGGGTTCAAAACTTCGGCCATGTGTGTATCGAGGGCCTGTTTGAATTCTTGAAAGACCAGATAGAGGGTATTGGCAAACCCGGACGCTTCAAGGGTTTCGTAATAGGACTCCAGGGCCGGCGCATAATTGCGGATAAAGGCGATCATCACCTCCATGGTCTGGCTTGCACGGGGATCGAAAAACCGATCGATTTCAATTTTAAGTTCCCGTTTAATCTTGTTTACAGCACCGTCTAGCGTGCTCCGAATCATCGATTTGACTTGATCCATCCGTTCTTTGTGTTGTTTAAGCTTCACAATAATGGCGTCCGCGCTCGAGCGGTCCTTGGACAGAAGATCCTGATTGACCCGAATCCAGTGACGTATCCCGCTGGCAACAACTGCCAGACGTTCGAGATGGTTTTTTAACAAAAGCGCATATCGTTCACTTGTCAATTTATAGGTAAAGGCTTTGGTGAACTGCTCTGTTTGATCTTCCGAAAATTCGACAAAGGTCTTTTCTTTTTGCCAATATTCCAGCCGCAAGCGATCTTTTTCAGGTAGCTCAGGGGCCGTGGCTACAAACAGATTAAACAGGGCTGAAAATGTATAAATCTCGGGTTCCGATTTCAACGGCGCCAGTTCGTCTTGGACGCGTCCGGTTAACGCTTTCAAATTATCCAGGGTATCATGCTCACTGAAATCACAGTTAACGACAAAAAGGATGTTATCCATGATGCCCATTTTATTAATCATGGAAAGAAATTTTATGTCGGCTTGTCGAAGGCCGGTACGGCTGCTGATCACATAGATAATCAGGTGCGTCACCAGAAGATAATCCTGAATCATCGCCAAATGCAGTGGATTCGGTGAATCGCTCCCCTGACAATCCGCAATCTCGATGTCCCGCCCCAACCGGTTGTGATCAATATTGAGTTCGACATCCTTGAGATAAACAGCCAGGTTGTCGTCGCCGACAAAACGTCGCTGTTCACTAAAATCGACTTCTGTGTACTCACGGATTTCCGTATCCGCTGAAACGATATCTTTGACCGCTTCATAGCCCAAAAGATATGATTTCAAAAGAACACTGTTGACATTCAACGTCCCGCCGGTGATCAGCTGATCGGCATCCAGGGTCTCGAGGGCTTTATAAAGTTCATGCCGATCTTTCTCCCGCCGTATATCGAAAGACGTCTCCTCCGTCCGCCAGCTCAAGGAAGGAAAAAGCACCAGGGCTTGTTCCATTTCGGCATTGACTTCATCCCAAGATTTGAAAAAAAGTTTCGCCTTTAATTGCCCACCATTGCGTATTCTGGTCACAATCGAGGTAACGACCCCGGCCCCCCGTTTAAGATAGTCGCCCTTAAAAAGGGAATTGACAAAAGTGCTCTTGCCGGATTTGACCGACCCGACAACCGCCACCCTGACAAGTTCTTCGGCGATTTGTTCCCCCACCCGTTTACAGGTCTTTTCCCAATCGCCGAAATTATGATCGGCCATACCCGGGATCGCCCTGGCCTGCCGGAACTGTTGCATGATTTTGTGGTTTGTATCCAACAGCCCGTCTTTGATTGCGTTGTATAAATCCATCGAAATTCGCTAATCCTGTTCTGATTTGTGTTGCTCACGCCTTATGCAAAAGGGGTCAAACCGCTAAAGCGGGGCCGTAACTTTGATCAAACCGCGATATATAAGATTCAGCGTGCTTTCCTGGTTCAACCGCCCAAGCAAAATCCACGCTACCACTTAGGCCAGTGCGCACTGACAAGGGAAGGCCTTCCCCTTGGGACGTCCGCGCTGTTTATTACACTTGATAGACCTGATTGTCAAAATGATTTCACTTCAAGATGTTCATAACCATTTTTAATTATTGAAAACAATCGGACACTAAGGCTTGTAAAGCGAGCGTCTTTATGCTATGTAATTAGTAACCCAAATTGAGCGATTTTCAAGTTTGCCGCAGATACAAGGCAAAGATCGCTGCCCTGGCGAAAGCGCTTTACAACGCCATTTGACGACATCGCCGCAGTGAAAAAGGAAAGCCTGCACAGATAGACAAAGGGGAAAATGAATCTATGTCAGAAAAGCATCCTGAATGCCCGCTTTATAATCCTTTGAATTGCAAGGAGTATTACAACCCCAAATTGTGCGCATTCGTACGAAAAGACAAAGTCTGTTTGAAAAAAAAGAAACCGAAGCCCAAGCCCAAACCCAAGAAAAAAAGTTCGTGATCCAAATACATCACAGGGGCTGCCCAAGCCCCTGTTTTATTTTTGCCACACGCTTGTCACCCTAAAAGCAATCTCAAGCTTGAACCATCAGCCTCTTTTTAAGATTGGCTTCTATTAAGCATGCCCTGAAGTTTCCGAAAGCAGCATCGGATCGATTCCCATTCGCTTGACCGCTTCAGCCCAACGATCTTCAACCGGTATCTTAAACATGACCTCGGTATCGACCGGTCCCGTAAGCCAGGCATTCTCCTTAATTTCGTATTCAAGTTGGCCGGGTCCCCATCCGGCGCATCCCAGTGTCAAGATAAACTGTTCGGGCCCCTGCCCCCTGGCGATGGCGCTCAGCACATCCCGCGTATTACTCATGGCAAGTGACGAGGTGATCCTTAGGCTACCCTCCCAGGTCGACGGAGGACCGTGCAGCACAAAAATCTCATTCATATGAACCGGCCCGCCGATGTGTACCGGGATCGATTCAGTTGCCGGAACATATTCCATTTGCAGTTCTTGGAAAATGGCCTGGGCTTTCAACGTATGGTGGACCCGATTGACGACGATACCGACCGCGCCTGCCGTGGTATGTTCCGAAATACAGGTAACCGTCTGAAAAAAATTGGGGTCCGCCAGGCCGGGCATGGCAATTAAAAATTGGCCTTTAAACGAGGTTAATATTTGATCTTGCATGGGTGTCTCCATTAACGTGTACCGGCCCACAAAGATGGCCTGCTGGCAAGATAACTTCTGAGCGCGTTGCTTGTCAAGATCGGACAAGCCTGGTCTTCATATGACGTTACCTCAAAAGTGCTTTTGCTTTGACAAGGGGATGGCCGCCAAACTATTATCTTTGATCGAGAACTGTAACCCATATAGGGCATGAACATGCGAGCCGTTATGGCATCCAGGTACAAACAGGACGCTTTGGGGCCAAAATGGCGGTCGAACTGATCAATGACGGCCCCGTTACGTTTATCGTGGAGAGCAAATAGAGCCATGGCCGGTTGGTATACAATTGGGAAGGCGTATTTATGCGCATCCTTGCACACGCCGACCCGAGCGCTCATCTGCCTGGTGCTGGTGTGGCAGTTGTTGTCCCCGCATAATTCATTGGCCGGCACGCAATCACCGGAGGGGTCTTCAATCGGTCAACAGGATGCCCTGCTCGTCACCGATCCCCTGGGCAAGTCGTTATTGCTCGGAATGCGGATAAAAAGCTGATACCGGCGTCCACTTTTAAAGTCCTTACCGCACTTGTCGCCATTCATTACCTGGGACCTGATTACCGTTTTCCGACTGATTTTTTTGTGGATGCAAAATCGAATCTGATCGTCAAAGGGTATGGCGACCCCTTGCTGATATCCGAAGCCCTGTCCGATATCGCCCGGGTCCTGGCCAGCAAGGTCGACCCTATTCATGACATTGTTCTGGACAGCTCTTTTTTTGAACGGCCGGTCCACATACCGGGCCGCTCGCAATCATCCCAGCCTTACGATGCGCCCAATGGCGCCCTGTGCGCCAATTTCAATACCGTTTATTTCAAATATCACCAGGGCCACTATATCAGTGCTGAACCGCAGACCCCCCTGGTACCCTTTGTCATGGAAAAAATAAAATTTTCGGGCTTAAAACAGGAGCGACTCACCTTTTCACAGAAACAGGACGATATCCCCCTTTATGTGGGCCATCTTCTGCGTTTTTTTCTGCAACAGGCCGGTGTCCAGGTCAAGGGCCGCATCCGCATGGGGCAAATGCGTCCGCATCAAGACAAGTTGGTTTACCGCTACCCGTCGCGCTTCAATCTTGAGCAGGTCATTGCCCGCATGCTCGAATATTCCAACAACTTTATCGCCAATCAGCTTCTGATAGCGACAGGCGCCAGGGCCTATTCAGCGCCCGGGACATTGCCCAAAGGGGTGCAGGCAGCGAAAAAATACGCGCACCAGAGCTTGCCATCGAATCATTACAGATCGTTGAAGGTTCTGGGATATCTAGAAAAAATCGTGTGAGCGCTGCCGAGTTGGACAGGGTTTTGGAAAAATTCGAACCGCATCACAACCTCATGCGCCACGAAAACGGCCTGTTTTACAAAACCGGCACATTAAAGGGCATCCATACGCGGGTGGGATACATCGAAAAACAGGGGGTAGGATTTTATCGATTCGTTGTTCTGGTCAATACGCCCGGCCAATCGGTCGAACCGCTGGTACAACTGATCTTGGAAAGTTTGCCCTGACGCGATTTCGTCGGGTGCCCAAAAATCGTATCACGAATTTATTCGGAAGTAATGTGGGCATAAGCACTATGATTATGAATTGATTCAAAATTCTCTGCGCTTACCGCAAACCAGGTGATGTTCTCATCGGCTTTCAGCCGGATAGCGATGTCGCGTACGATGTCCTCCACAAACTTGGGATTCGCGAAACCCTCTTTCCGTGACCTGTTTTTCATCGACCCGCTTTAATACCGAATAAACTTCGCACGACGCCGATTCCTCTACGAGTTCAATCATATCTTCCATCCAGATAAAACGGTTGAACCGCGTTTTGAGGTTGACTTCGCCGCGCTGATTGTGAGCCCCGTGCTCACTGATTTCTTTGGAGCAGGGGCACACCGAGGAAATTGGAACGGTAACTTCCGAAATAATATCGATTTTGTCTTCATTGTTGCTTGATCCGATGATTCGGCAGGTATAGTCCATGAGGCCTGGAGAGGAACTGACAGGTGCTTTTTTCTCTATAAAATAAGGGAATTCCACTTCAATGTGGGCGGAGGCCGCGTTCAATTGGTGCTTCATCTGCTCTAAAATAACCGAAAACTTCTTTAAGGACACCTCCGGCTTGAACAGGTGCAGCATTTCGACAAAGCGACTCATGTGGGTGCCCTTATACTTATCGGGCAAATCCACATACATGTTAATCGTGGCAACGGTCTGTTGAAACCCCTCCCGACGATCCCGGACCGTTATCGGGTAACGCAGATTCTTGATACCGACTTTATCAATGGGGATGTTGCGATAATCCCGCTCGCTTTGAATGTCTTTCATGAAGTTTCGTTTCTTTAGGCGCTTTTATTGAGATAATCCATTTTGACGTTGTGCATCGATCGAAAAAGATTGCCTTTGATTTTGCGATTGGAGCGGTACAGACGATCCAACAGGCTTCTTATTTCACTTCGTTTAGACGCCTGGGCGGAAGGACACGGATTGATAAAATCCGGGAAACTTTTTTCGCGGGCAAACCGCCGTATGGCATCGGCATCAGCGTACATCAAAGGGCGTATCATTTCGAATTCATTGCCAAAGTAAGATTGAACCGGGGCCATCGTGCTAATTTCACCAGCATAACACATGTTTAAGAACAACGTCTCGATGAGATCGTCCTTATTATGCCCCAGGGCAATTTTGTTACACCCGGCGTCAGCAGCTACCTCAAATAGCCGCTTGCGTCGCAAGCGGGCGCACAAAAAGCATGGATTTTCACGGTTCTGATCACTGTGAGCCAGAACACCATAATCCGTATATTCAATTTTCAACTCGCAATTGCGGTCCGTGCAGTACGCTTGCAGTTGCGGACCGAATCCGCCCGCGAACCCAGGATCGATATATACGGCAATCAACTCATACGCGATCGGAATCCGCGCCAGGCGCTCCTGCAAAAACCACAGAAGGGTTAAGAGTCTTTACCTCCCGAAAGCCCGACAGCAACGCGGTCACCATCGGCGAGCATTGCGTACCGGTGGAGCGCTCTGCCAATCACCCGCTTTAATAACTTATATGTATAGCTGTGTTTCGGCAAATAAAATCGTTCCACGATTTTATGAGAGGAGGTAAATCATGGCTTCCAACGCCGGCACGAAGTGAAGCTGTTGGCGCTAATCGCGCAAAAAGACCATTTATGGATGGGCACTAAATAGGTTCAATCTCCTCTGTCTCGGGCTTTTTGACTGACACCTTGCCAGCAGCAATTTCTCGCAATGAAATGACGATATCTTCATTTTTCGGAGCATTTACCAGATACTCCGATCCTTCCCGGATTTGTCGAACCCGCTTGGCAGCCATATGGACCAACATGAATCGGTTGGGAATCCGTTTTAAGCAATCTTCGACTGTAATTCGCGCCACGATTATACCTCCATTCGGTTATCATCATGTCTTTTTATTGAAAGTATCTATCCGTAAAATCCGCCTTTTTTAGTTTAACGCTATGATATTTCTACGAGTTCATAACACCGTTTGCCGGCCGGCGCGTGAACAATAATCTCATCACCCATTTTTTTTCCGATCATGGCCCTGCCCAGAGGCGAGGTGACCGAAATTCGTCCATTGTCGATATTCGATTCGTCCGGCCCAACGAGTTGATATTCAACCGTTTCACCCGTATCAATATTTTCCAGTTCGACCCGGCAGCCAAACACAGCCCGTATCTTTGGGGATGTCATCCGGTATCGATGATATCGGCATTTCCAAGCTTATAGCCCAGTTCATTGACACGGGTTTCAATAAATGCCTGGCGTTCCTTGGCAGCATGAAATTCCGCGTTTTCAGACAAGATCGCCATGCGCCCGGGCCTCTTCAATGGCCTTGATATTTTTTGGTCGTTCAACGGTTTTCAGATGTTCCAGCTCGTTTCTTTAGAGCCTCATAGCCCTCTCTTGTTATCGGTATTCGTTCCAAGTCACTACTCCGTATGTTTTGGATTAAGATTCGATGTCACGATTCTACTATTGATAGCTTTTTTCGATGTGAGCGACAACAAGGTCACCGACCTCAGCTGTTGTATATCCCATTTTACCGGCCGCGACATCTTTGATATCTTCCCGCAAGACCTTGATCACAGCCTCTTCGATCCTGTCGGCCGCCTTCGGTCTGCTCCGATGGTTGCCAGCATCATCTGAGCGGCCATGATGGCCGCGATGGGATTGATGACCTTTTTTCCGGTGTATTTGGGCGCGGAACCGCCGATGGGCTCGAACATGGAAACCCCTTCGGGATTGATATTGCCGCCCGCGGCAATGCCCATACCGCCCTGGATCATGGCGCCCAGATCGGTGATGATATCACCGAACATATTGTCGGTCACAATCACATCAAACCATTCCGGATTTTTTACCATCCACATGCAGATGGCATCCACATGGGCATAATCGGTTTCAATATCGGGATATTCTTCGGCCACTTCATTAAATGTCCTCTCCCAGAGGTCAAAGGCATAGGTCAAAACATTGGTCTTGCCGCAAAGGGTCAGTTTTTTTGCCTTGTTTCGTTGCCGGCAGTATTCAAAAGCATAGCGGATGCAGCGCTCAACGCCCTTGCGCGTATTGATCGATTCCTGAACGGCAACCTCATCGGGGTTCCCGTTTTAAAAATCCGCCGGCACCGGCATAAAGCCCCTCGGTGTTTTCCCGGACCACGACAAAATCAATATCTTCCGGGCCCTTGTCCTTCAAGGGTGTTTCCACGCCCTCATACAGCTTTACGGGCGTAGGTTGATATACTGGTCAAAATGAAATCTCAGATTCAGCAGGATTCCTTTTTCCAGAATCCCGGGTTTTACATCCGGATGACCGATGGCCCCCAGATACATGGCATCGTAATCGGCCAGTGTCAGCAAGTCTCATCCGGCTTAGGATTTCACCGGTTGTCAGATAATGATCGCCACCGATTGAATAGTTTTTATAACGGATATCCAGGCCCTTCGTGTCGGGCAACCGTTTCAAGAACCTTGATGCCCTCGGCCACGACTTCCGGCCCGGTACCGTCACCCGGGATAACAGCAATTTTATATCTGTTTGGTCATACCTGACACCTTGCAATTTTTCAATAGAAACCCGGTCGACCTTATCGGTCTAAGGCTTGATCATCTGACAGCCTATACTTTGATTAGATCGGGCTTGAACTTTCTTCCTCACCTTCCTGGATTTGGGGATCTCGGGTCTTTTTTTGAACGGAGATACCGAAAGGTGGTGACAGGGCCCGAGAGGACATATACAACACCAACCATAAACAGGGCAATGGATGGTTGGGCAGCAATGAAAATCAGTATTAAAATTGAGGCACACCAGTACATTGAAATTCATCTTTTTGAACAACTCCGGTTTCTTGAAACTGTTGTATCTTATCGAACTGACCATCAGGAACGACAGGACATAGAGCATGACCAGAACCACGATCGGATTTATTTTGTTCGCGATACCCAGTTTGTAGCAAATCAAGATCGTCACCGCACACATGCCGGCAGCCGCCGGTATGGGCAGGCCGACAAAATGATCGCTGTTGGCTGTTCCCGACCTGGGTATTGAAACGGGCCAGGCGCAGGGCACCGCAGGCCATAAATAAAAAAGCCGCCAGCCAGCCGATTCGTCCAAGCGGCTTCAGGACCCACAGGTAAATCATCAGACCCGGAGCAAGCCCGAAAGAAATCAGGTCAGCCAGAGAATCATATTCGACGCCGAATTTGCTGGTCGTGTTTGTGGCTCGGGCGATTTTGCCGTCCAGCTTGTCAAACACACCGGCAATCATGATCGACACCGCCGCCGGCAACAAACTTGCCGTTGATGGAAGCAATCACCGCATAAAATCCGCAAAAAAGATTCAGGGAGGTGAAGAAATTGGGCAAAATATAAATGCCCCGTCGCAGGTTCCTCTTTCAAAGCGTTTTTTTGTTTTCATGTTCAATTCTCCCAACACTGATGTTCCTGCCTTTACCCGATCACCCAGCGCGACTTTTATTTTTGTATCCGCCGGCAGATAGACATCCAGGCGCGAACCAAAGCATATCAATCCAAACCGTTGCCCGCGCTGAACGGTTCACCTTCCTGGACCCGGCAGATGATTCGTCGGGCGATCAAACCGGCAATCTGAACAAAACAGATCTGTTCGCCGTCTTTGGTTTCCAGCAACACGGCATTGTGTTCGTTGTCCGCTGGAGGCCTTGTCCAGATTCGCCGAAAAAAATTTTCCCGGATAATAGCTGATGCGTTTAACGTCGCCCTCGTAGCGGTATCCGGTTCACATGGACATTGAAGATCGACATGAAAATGCTGATTTTTTTACAGGCACCTTTATAATAACGGGCTTTCGCTCTATTTTTTCAACGGCAACCACTTTTCCGTCAGCCGGTGAAACGACCGATTGTCTTGCTGAGGGATAACCCGGTCTGGATCTCTGAAGAAATAGCAGATAAAGAAAGTTGCCGCCAAACCGATCAGCGCGAGGAAGGTCAAGCCCAGCAATGCCATGACCGCCGTAACAAAGGCCGCTGCAAAAATAAAGGCATAACCAGACCTCTCGATCGGAAAAGCCACGGGGCTGGGCCGCTCCGACCAGCCATATTTATCCATTTAAATTTCCCTGTTGGCGCGATATCCGCATCAAAGCACTTTCGAACTAATTCCAAAAACATTTATTTATATTGAAAAAAAACAGCATTGTCAATAATAAGGCTGCCGATAAAAATTCTGCGTGAATTGCATGGCATGACTGGGCGGATGGCCGTTTTATGTCTTTGGCGACAAATTGATCTGCGCATCCGATTTTCGAACATAATCCGGTACAAGCTGTCCGTTTTTACCGACTTTACCCTGCTTGAATCGCTGCCAGGCCAGATGGGCCACCGTTGATGCCCGGACATGATGCTGCCAGGCCGGCGCAAACGGGCGTTGGTTCCCAGACGCATCCAGAATCAAATCCCGATAAAGCCAGGCGCCCACTGCCAACAAAGAGGCAGGGGCCTGGCTGTTTGTCAGCACTTTATCAGGCGTGATGACCCGCTCGGGCGTCCAACACCGGCAAACACCATTTGGCGGCAAGATAACCGGCCGTGTACACTTCGGTTTACGCGCATCGATCATGGGGTAAATCCGTCCATTGTAGGCCAGACACTGCCAGGCCAACGCTTCCAGACTTGATACGCCGGCCACCGGTTTTCCGATAGCCGCTGCCAGCCCTTTTATTGAACTGATGCCGATCCGCAAACCGGTAAAGGACCCGGTCCCTGAACAACGGCCAAGGCGTCGACCGCGTCGACACGCTAAACCGGCCTCGGCAAGAAGGTGGACAATCATGCCCATCAAGCGTCTGGCGTGGGTTTGCCGTGCGAATCCCGTGGTTGTTTCCGCGATCAATGCCTCGCCGTCCATCAGGGCCACACTGCAGGTTTGGGTGGAAGTATCGACAGCCAGTATCTTCATTTTTTGCGGCGTGCCTGGGTTTTGGTGCGGCCGGCGGTTTGCCGGGCCGTTTCTCGATGGCAAGGGCCAAGACCTCATCCATATTTTTTACCGGGATGAACTTTATTTTTCGCTTCACGATGGGCGGCATTTCGGCCAGGTCTTTTCTGTTCTTTTCCGGAATAATGACGGTTTTGATGCCGGCCCGGAGGGCCCCCAGGGCTTTTTCCTTCAACCCGCCGATGGGCAGCACCCGGCCCCGCAGGGTGATTTCACCGGTCATGGCCACGTCCTTGTTGACCGGCCTGTTTCGGTCAGCGCCGAAATCAGCGCCGTGGCCATGGCGATACCGGCCGAGGGGCCATCCTTGGGAATCGCGCCGGCCGGAACATGGATATGAATATCCATGTTTTCAAGAATGTTCGCTTTGACACCGAAAGTCCCGAAGTTGGCCCGGGCATAACTCAGCGCCGCCCGGGCCGATTCCTGCATCACTTCACCCATCTGCCCGGTGATGATCAGCTCGCCCTTGCCGGCAATCAGGGAGGCCTCCACGTATAGCACCTCTCCGCCGACCTGGGTCCAGGCCAGTCCGGTGGCCAACCCGACCTGGCTCTCTTCCTGTCCATCTCCGGATAATACTTGGGAACACCAAGATATTTGTGCAGGTTGTTGCGGGTAATGACAAACGGCCGCTTTTCACCTTCGGCCATTTTGCGGGCCACTTTGCGGCACATGGTCCCAATTTCGCGTTCCAGGTTTCGCAGCCCGGCCTCGGAAGTGTATTCATTGATGATCTGACCCAGGGCGCCCGTCGCTGATGGACATCTGTTTGGGCTTCAGCCCGTTTTCCTTGATCTGGCGCGGCAGCAGGTGTTTCTCGGCAATGATCTTCTTCTCCTCCTCGGTATATCCGGAAAGATTGATGATCTCCATCCGGTCCAGCAGGGCCGAGGGAATGGTGTCGGTCATGATTGGCCGTCAGGATGAACATGACCTTGGAAAGATCAAAGGGCAAATTCAGATAGTGATCGCTGAAAGCAGAATTCTGCTCCGGATCGAGGGCTTCCAGCAGGGCCGATGACGGATCACCCCGGAAATCGGCGCCCAGTTTGTCGATCTCATCCATCATGAACACCGGGATTGTTGGTGCCGCACTGTTTCAGCCCCTGCAGGATCCGGCCGGGCAGCGCCCCGATATAGGTGCGCCGATGCCCCCGGATCTCGGCCTCGTCCCGGATGCCGCCCAGGGAAATACGGACGAATTTTCGCTTCATGGCCCTGGCGATGGCCTGCCCCAGGGATGTTTTGCCCACCCCCGGCGGGCCGACAAAACACAGAATCGGCCCCTTCATCTTGGGGTTCAGCTTTCGCACGCTCAGGTATTCCAGAATCCGGTCCTTGACCTTATCCAGCCCGTGATGGTCTTCATCCAGCACCTTTTTGGCTTTTTTGATATCGATCATATCCTTGGTGGATTTGCTCCAGGGCATTTCCACCAGCCAGTCCAGATAGGTCCGGACCACCGAGATTCGGCCGAATCCGGATGCATCTGCTCCAGCCGCTTGAGCTGTTTTTCGGCCTCTTCGTTGGCGTCCTTGGGCATTTTGGCCTGTTTGATCTTTTGCCGGTAATCCTCGATTTCCTGGGTCTTTTCATCCTGTTCGCCCAGTTCCCTGTGGATCGCCCGCATCTGCTCCCGCAGAAAATAATCCCGCTGGCTTTTGGAGATTTCATCCTTGACATCGGACTGAATCTTGGCCTGCATGGTGGAGAGTTCGACTTCCCGGGAAAGCAGATCATTGACTTTCTGCAAGCGCTCCATGGGATCGATGAGTTCCAGCAGAACCTGGGATTCTTCGATCTTCAGTTTCAGGTTGGATGCCACCAGATCGGCCAGTTTGCCGGGGTCTTCGATACTCTCCAGAATGGTGCCCACGTCTCCGGTCATTTCCCCCCGCAACGTCAGGATCTTCTCCGATTGCTCCCGCACGTTGCGCATCAGCGCTTCGATCTCAGATCTACATCCTCAACCGGTGTTCCTCGAAATAGTTCGATCTTTACCCGATACAGGGATTTCTTTGCGCACATATCGCACGATCCGTGCCTTGGCCACTCCCTGGACCAGGGCTTTGACCCTTCCGTCCGGCAGCTTCAGCATGCGCAGGATTCGGCCGACGGTCCCGATCCTGTAGATCTCCTCCGGCTTTGGGTTTTCAATGGCGGGGTCTTTCTGGGTCGCCAGAACAGAAAACCGTCTTTGCCGACCGCTTCTTCGACGGCACGGATCGATTTTTCCCGCCCGATGAAAAGGGGCAGCAGCATATCGGTAAAAATTACCACATCCCGCACCGGCATTAACGGCAGGGTTGTTGGGATTTTTCGACAGATTGTCATCTTCTTCGATGATGCTGATCAGATCATCCTTGTCGGTTTCCGCCATTGTTTCTCCTGATAAAATCGTGGAACGATTTTATACGTCGCGACGTTGTCGCTCTTAGGTAAAAGGTTTATCCGCCTTGGGAATGGAACGGTTCGTGGTTCCAAGGTATGCACGAAGTAACTTAGTAATATAAGACCAAATCGCCCCTTTAACAATATCAATCTTGATTTTTTTGTAAAAGCTCCTTAAAGTACTGAAAACGTTAAAGTGTCCAAGGCGTTACAAGTATGCACATCTATGATCGCTATATCGAAATCTTGATCTTGGCATGGGGGCTTTGCATCGGCAGTTTTCTCAATGTCTGTATCTTCCGCTTGCCCGCCGACCAATCCATTGTACACCCCGGCTCCACCTGTCCTCAGTGCAAAAACCCGATTCGTTTTTACGACAACATACCGATTATCAGTTACCTGTTGTTACGTGGCCGTTGTCGCCATTGCGGACAAAAAATAGCGCTGCGCTATCCCCTGGTAGAGCTGCTGACCGGCCTTTTGGCACTGGGCACTTTTTTAAAATTCGGTCCCACTTGGGATAGTCTGATCTATTTCGTTTTTATTGCCGCCCTGATCGTCATCACCTTCATCGACCTGGATCACCGCATTATCCCTGATCTGATTACATTGCCAGGCATTCCCATCTTCGTTGCCGCCTCCCTGGTGTTGTCCAATATCACCTTGATGGGTTCAATTCTTGGCGTTTTGGTCGGCGGTGGCAGCCTGTTGACCGTTGCCTGTGTTTATAAGCTGCTAACGCACAAGGATGGCATGGGCGGCGGAGACATCAAGCTTTTGGCCATGATCGGTGCTGTGGTAGGTTGGCAAGGTGTATTACTCACCATTTTCGTTGCTTCGGCGACCGGCACACTGGTCGGTGTTTTGCACATGCTCAAAGCGCGCCAAGGAAACCTGAAATTAGCGATCCCTTTCGGCCCTTTCCTGGCAACCGGTGCCCTGGTCCATATCTTTTGGGGTGAAGCGCTGATTTACTGGTACATAAACACCTTTTAAGAGGCGCTTTCCAAATGTAAACCACCCAGGGCATTTCAAGTCGGCCCGATCGTAAGCTAAACGAAAGCATCATCATGAAGCTCGCGGTTGTATCGGACATACACGGCAACTTGGAAGCATTCAAACAGGTGCTGGCCGATATTGAGCAGGCTGGTATTGAAACAATCATCAGCCTGGGTGACAACATCGGTTACGGGCCCGATTCGGAAAAGGTCATGGCGCTGATTCGCAGCCGCAAAATCCCATCCATAATGGGGAATCACGAACTGGCGCTTTTGGATCCTACCTATTTGAGTTGGTTCAATCCTCTGGCCCGTGAATCGCTGAATATTACGCGCCGCACCTTGTCGGACGCCACCCGGCATGACATATTCGCACTTCCGAAAACCCTGACCGAACAAAACTGCCGTTTTGTCCATGGTTTCCCCCCGGATCATATAAGCACTTACCTTTTTGAAAGTCTCGGAGCCCAAGATAGAACAGGCCTTGGACACATTAAAAGAGCGGCTGTGCTTTGTCGGTCATACCCACAAACTCGAACTGATCGGATTCGATGGCGATCAATTGATGCGATCGCGCCTGACCCAAGGGACAATTGCGCTCGACCCGCAACAACGTTACATTATCAATTCCGGCAGCGTCGGTCAGCCGCGCGATGCAACCAATCATGCCAAATATATCATCTATGATGCAGCGACCGATTGTCTTGATGTGCGCTTTGTTCCCTATGACCACGTTTCCGTGGCCATCAAAATTATTGCGGCGGGCCTTCCTTCAGCCCACGCGGATCGGCTTTATTGAGACGGGGTGCGGGTTGCGAGATAAAAGCTGTTACGCGGTTGAGCGATTAAGCCAAGCGCTTTAGCAGTCCTCTGCTCAGGGCAATCGTTTTTTTCACCGGTTCGATGACTGTTTTCTATGCACCATGCTTCGCAGGGGAGCCCGGTGCAAACGGCAGCAACATATAACCGCTAATCCTGAAGCCGGAATGCGTTTGTAACGGGTGGACCGCCGCACAGTAAGTATTCATCGAGCCGGTGAAAAATACGATTGCCCGTTGCCGGTTGCGGGATAAATGCTGTTGAGCTATTAAACTGTTAAGCCATTCGCTTTAACCGTTTCCGTAAACGGACCGTTAAGGAATGCCATGCTGGAGACAAGTCGCCTTTGATCGCCAACCGCCAAAAAATAGTCCTTGAAAGGGTTCTGAGCTTACCGGCCGTGGTCTTCATTGCAATCGGTTTTACCATCGGCGGCGGCGTGTTCATTTTCACGGGCCTAGTTTATAAAATTGCAGGGCCGGTGTTACCGTGGGCCTACGCATTAGCGGTTATCCCGGTTTTCATGAGCATGCTGCCGCTGGCCATGTTGGGTTCTGCGCTGCCCACAACCGGCGGCAACTACAAGTATCCCAGCCGAATGGTCTCCCCGGGCCTCGCTTTCATCGGCATCTGGACCTATGCCCTGGCGACATTTTTTGGCCAGATTCCTTTGTACGCCATTGGCTGCGCCACGTATGCTCAGGTTTACTTCCCGAGCCTTTCAACCACTTGGCTGGCGATCGCAGTGGTCACCCTGTTTTACATTGTCAATCTTATGGGCGTCCGCATCGCCGCCCAAATACAAGCGCTCTTGGTGTTAATTCTCCTGGCGGCTCTGGTTTACTATGCCCTGTCAGGCTTTCGTATCCTTCAGCCGGCCAACTTCTCTGCGGTTGCCGGAGCGAAACTTATCCGCTTTTTTTCTGGGCACGGCGCTTTTGACCTTCACCTATCTGGGGTCGAACGCATTATCGAACTGGGGGGCGAAATCGTCGATCCCAGCCAAACGATCCCGCGTGCTTTCATGATTACCTTTCCGGTTGTCGCCCTGATTTACATTGCCGTTGCCGTTGCCACGGTCGGTGCCGCACCGTCAGAATTTCTGGCCACCGCTGACGAACCGCTGATTCGCGTCAGTCATCTGACCATGAGCCCCGGCGGTGTCTTCTTTTTTGTGTTCGGGGGTGCCATTTTAGCCCTGACCACGACTTTGAACGCCCTTTTTATTGTCGGAACCAAATCGTTGCTGACCATTATCGCCGATCAGCTTCTACCGACCAAGTTCGGCCGCATACATCCTAAATTCAAGACCCCGCACATCCTTTTGACCGGCATCTGGTTGTTATCCCTTGTGGGCATCATTTCCGGCTTCTCGCTTGCAACGCTGGCATCCTTTGCCGCTTTAGGGGGCCTGATTATTTTTCTACCGATTCAGATTGCCGCGCTCAAACTGCCCCGTTTGTATCCGCACCGCTATCGCCATGCTGGCTTTAAACTCAAGGGCCTCTGGTTTTGGGTCTGCCCGCTGAGTGGTATTTTAATGGTGTTCTTTTTCGGTGCGATTATTCTGTACGAACTTAAAACACTCATTAATATTGGCTGCTTCTGCGTGTTTATCTTTTCGGGTGGCCTATATTATCACCTGCGCAAAACGTATCTGCACCACCAGGGTATCGACCTGCTTGAAACCATTGACCAGGAGCGCGACTGGGATGAATAAACACACAAACCTTCCGGCCCTCTTGCGTGCTTACCCTGAATTGGGTGCCAACTTGCCATGGATGCCCCTGGGCACCTTCCCAACGCCGGTCCAACGCCTTGATCATGTGGGCCCGGCCAACTTGTGGGTAAAAAGAGATGATCTGAGTTCACCGGTCTATGGCGGTAACAAGGTCAGGAAACTGGAGTTTATCCTGGCACAGGTCAAGCAGCAGCGTAAAACCCATGTGGTTACCTTAGGTGGCATCGGAACGAACCATGGTTTGGCAACCACCATTTACGGTCGGCAAATGGGGCTGCTGTGTACGCTGGTGCTGTTTCCGCAACCCGTCACCTCTCTGGTCAAACAAAACCTGCGGCTCTTTAACTATTACGGCGCCAACTTGATTTACCGACCATCACTGATCCGTGCCGTTCTGACTTATTATCTTTCACAGCGCCTGAGGCATCCCGGCGCCTACTTTCTTTATGCAGGCGGATCCAACGCAGTGGGCACGCTGGGTTTCGTTAATGCTGCTTTTGAGTTAAAGGAGCAGATCGACGCAGGGGCGGCACCGAAGCCATCGGTAATCTTCTGTCCGGTTGGATCCAACGGAACCTTGGCAGGCCTGACTTTGGGCGCCCGTCTGGCCGGCCTCGCGAGCACTGTCATCGGAGTACGTGTCAGTTTTTCTCACTGTGGACCCTTTCCAAGCTGCACGCCCGCCACGGTTCGCGCCTTGATGTCCCGAACCCGGCGTTTGTTACAGAAATGGCTTCCTGATCTCGAATCCATGGCATTACCGGAACCGGTCATGCTGATGACTACGTCGGTGACGGCTACGGCTTTCCCACCGCACGCGGCCAACAGGCCTATCGGTTATTGAAAGACAAGCAGGCCATGCGCCTCGACCCGACCTATACGGCCAAGACCTTTGCCGCTGTTCTGGATTACTGTCGTAAACATGGCAACGGGTCCGGTCCTGTCTTGTACTGGCATACCTACAATTCCGTCGATCTTTCCAAGCAAGCGCAATCCGTCCAAGATCGTGAATTGCCACAACGGCTGCAGCCATTTATGCGGACCAACGAAATTGAAAACAAATTCGGCTTGAGGGGCACCATGCGTACGCAACACATCATTGATACGGATATCATCGTGGTGGGATCCGGTCCCGGCGGAGCGACCGTGTCACGCGAGCTGGCGCGCCGTGGCCGCAAAGTCCTCCTATTGGAAAGAGGCTACGATCACCGATCGAAGTTCTATTATGGGACCTATCTCGGCGCACTGCGTTATACGGATCGCATGTCGCTTTTATTTACCGAGGAAGGTTTGAATATTATTGCGCCGATCATGGTCGGCGGTGCCACCGGTATGTACACCGGCTGCTCGGCCCTGCCGCCACCATGGTTGAAAAGCAAATACGGCATCGATCTTGATACCGAGGCGCAGGCAACGGTTGCCGAACTTAAAATCGAACCCCTGCCACCGCACCTGCGCGGCCAAGCTTCCACCCGCATTGCCAAGGCCGGCCAAGGCCTCGGTTACCAGTGGTTTGCGCAACCGAAATTCATGAATCCGGAACGCTGCAAAGCACATGGCCGTGCGTTTGACTGCCAGGCCACCTGTATGCTGGGATGCACCTGCCGTGCCAAATGGAACGCGGCCGAATGGGTCGATGACGCCGTTGCCCATGGCGCCTTGCTGAAAACGAGCGCCCGGGTTAAAAAGTACTGATTGAAAATCGACAGGTCGTCGGGGTCTGAAGGCCGTATCGGATTCAAAAAAATCATCGCCCGGGCCAGCACGGTGGTGCTGGCCGCTGGCGGAATCGGGTCGCCCCGCATTCTTATGAATCCGGTTTGGGCCAAGCCGGCATCGGCATGACCATGGACACGACCGTCATGGTTTATGGGTTTACCAACGGCACCGGGAACCGGGCAGGAACCGCCCATGACCTGGTCCTATGAAGACGACGACGCCGGATTCATGCTCAGCACCCTGACGGACCCCTGGTTACTGTACCCGCTGGCCGCCATTCGTAAAGGGTTCGGCCCCGGCCGCTGGGGTGGCTGAGCTGGCACCGAATGCTGGGCATCATGATCAAGCTCAAGGACGACATCTCCGGCAGGCATCTACCCGGATGGCAAGATTCGCAAGCCCATGACGCCGGGCGACAATGAACGTTTGAATCTGGCGTACGCGGTATGCAAAAAAATCTTGGTTGAAGCCGGTGCACGGCCGATCAACGATTTTTATGCGCCCCTTTATCGGTACCCATCCCAGCGGCACGGTTCGCATCGGCACCATGCTGGACAATAATTTACAGACCGAAATCGACGGTCTTTACGTGTGTGACGCCAGTGTTTTCCCCGAGTCTTTGGATCGACCAACGGTTTTGACCATTATCAGCCTGGCCAAACGATTTGCCAATTATTGGCTGAGCCGCAATAGCTGATCAGTGTATAAATGGTGGAGGACGCGCATGAAAATCAGTCTTATCGAGCTCTACCATGTATCCATCCCCCTGCGGAAGACATTCTGGCCCACCTGGATTCCCGGCTATCCGCAAACCCACAACCGGTTTACCCTGATCCGGCTGGTCACCGAGGACGGCATCGAGGGCTATTCGGCCGGGGCGGCCATGGGGAAGGAGCGCGAGGGCCTGGGCGATCTTTTAGGCGGGTATCTGATGGGCGCGGACCCGACGGACATCGACCGCGATGCAGAGCCTCCTCAAGCAGGCCGGGTTCCTGGGGTGGCGCAATTTCTGGATCGAGCCGGCCTGCTGGGACATCATGGGCAAGGCCATCAACAAGCCGGTCTACGAACTGCTGGGGGGCAAGGCCCGCCCGGTGGACGTGTATTGCTCCACCGGCGAGATGCACGACCCCGAGCAACGGGTCGAAGAACTCCTGGCCATGCAGGCCCGGGGGTTTAAAACCGCCAAGTTGCGGGTCAAAAACCTCACCCTGCAGGATGATATTCGACACATCGCCACGGTGCGCAAGGGCATGGGGGACGATTTTACGCTCGGTGTGGATGCTAATCAGGGCTGGCTGGTATCCATCGTGGACCGGGTGCCGGCCTGGGACCTGAAACGTGCCAAAGCCTTTGCCGATGCCTGCGCGGATCACGATATCGCCTGGCTGGAGGAGCCTCTGGATTCCAGGGATTATGACGGTAATGCGGCCCTGAAAAAAGCCTCCAAAGTCAAGATTTCAGGGGCCGAGCTCAACTACGGCTGGGATGAGATCAAGATCATGTTCGAGAAGGACTGTTTTCACATTTACCAGCCGGATGCCAGTTTGCCGGCGGCATCGCCCAGGTGAAACAGGTGATCGACAAATGCCGCGAAACCCGGCGCCTGTTTTCCCCTCACACCTGGACCAACGGTATCGGGTTCTACGTCAACTGGAACATGGTCCTGGCCGACCAGAACACACTGCCCCTGGAATATCCCCTGGAGGAACCCTCCTGGATACCGGAGTTGCGGGAGGGCATTATCGCCCCGATCCTTCCTGATGAAAATGGGCAGCTTCAGCCCTTTACCCGGCCGGGTCTCGGATTCGAGATCGACAAGGGACTTCTGAAAAAATATGGCAAACGCTTTTTCCGCCTCACCGAAACCAAGCTGAAAATGAAGATTATCCGGGAGAAGGGCCTCAAGCCGCCCTGAACATCAAGAAGAAAAAGAGGCCCCAAGCCGCTAAGGCATCATTGGATGATACCTTCTCTCCGTAATTTTTGGCGCAGCGTTTCGACCCGGCGACGGTTGACCCCCAAATCCGAAAAACCGACCCGCGAGGCCGAGCGGACCGCGATAACAGCGCTCTTTGGGTCGAGTTCGTAGTTCCAGGTCGTCAATAAAACCAAACAGACGGCTTTTACATTCCACATGCATATACCGATCGGTGTTTTCGACGATTGTCGTGCGCGGCAAGCTGTCGACGACCCGCCGGACGGCCTGCCAGCCTGCTGTCGGATCATTTTTCAGACGAAACGGATCGATCGCATGTCCGGCATCCTGAGCCTCGGAATAGATACAATTGGGCGATCCGGGCAACCGCCCAGGTGTCCAGGTCTAAGGTCTTTCCCATCAGCGTTGGGATTGGAACAACCACTCACAAAGGCCGCCAGCATCATGAGCCAGCGTGTATATCCCCCAAGGTCGGTTCATGTCGTTTCCCTTCTATTGGAATCCCAATTAACCATTGAAATCGGCCCTAACGAGCGCCTTTCAAAACAAAACAGCGCTGACCTTAGATGCCTCTCCAGCGCATCGGCCGCAATTGGGTTCGCTGCTGTCGGTTCCAGTTTAAGCGATCCATTTGGCAATACAAAAACTTGACATGGCCACCGTGGCACACAAGACCATGCCCCATAAGATGTCAACCATGACGATTTTTAGCGGCCAACCCTTGATAAGGGCCATATTGGTCAGGTCATAGGTCGCGTAAGTAAAAAAGCCGTACAGCCCTCCCCAAACAAGCGCTCGCATCAAAGATGCTTTTTCCAGCGCCGGGACAACTGCAAAAAACAAAATACCGGCGATGTAAATCAAGTAAAACGCGATGGCCGCCCACCAGTTCACTTCCGGGCTTAACACAAACGCCAAATGCTGACGATAGAAGCTCTTGGCAATATAGCCTAACGAAATAATATCAATCAAAAAAAAAGATAGGAACGGTCAGCAGATAAAGCTTGATGTAAAATAAAACATGCATGCTACCTCCTATCTTATGATGAGGCCAGCCGGCTGGTTGGTTTTTTGCGTTGTTTGTTTTGGCTGAGTCGGTCACGTCCCAGGATTTAGCCACCTGGCAGGCATACCTGCCGGGGACGGTCACGGTTTCATGTCCATTATTCACAAGCATAGGAGAATGTCGGCTCAAACGCAAGCAACGTTTTCATAACTGACTTGAACCGTTACGTATAAAGTGACTTTATTTCTGGTGCCAAAGAGAGGCGCCGACATGTTCGATGATAGGTATTACCTCTACTTAATACCCCCTTGATAGTCTCCGCTTGATTTCTAGACTTATCTCGTGCCAATCTTTAGTGTTAGCTTAAACCGGTATTTACTTGAATTATCAACGTCAGAGGTTAATCATGATGAACGATACTAAAATATTCTTTGCGATCTTTGCGACTGTCCTGTTTTTGGTGGCGCCGCAAGTGAAGGGCGCTGAAATTGAAGGTGTCAGTTTCCAGGAAAGCGTCGTCGTCGACGGCAAAAATCTATCCTTACGAGGTACGGGCCTATTTCGGTATCTCGTGGTCGTCAAGGCCTACGTCGGAGCGCTCTATGTCGAAGAAGGGGCTCCGACCGATGCGGTGCTTGAAGACACGGCCAAGCGCCTTGAGCTTTCATATTTTCACGCCATCAAAGG
>CAWDIC010000006.1:0-89133 GCA_963802265.1 uncultured delta proteobacterium | reverse complement strand
AAGCTTCAAGCGATTGCTTAAATGTTGTGATATGCTGAACATAAGATATTGAATAGGTCAGTTTCGATAGAAATCGCTTATTACTGGCATTAATAGTTGAATAGCGCTATTGCAGATTTATTTGCGGAATCGTAACTTATATATTCACATTCAATTTTCTTGACTGCCAAGAGTTTTTAGAATAGCAAAATATAATCCCCCTTGAGCTAATTTAGCTTTTACCTTTCAAAAGCTCCTTAATTACTTTTCTGTCTGAAGCGCCTACTCGATTACTTTTCAACTTGGTTGGGGAAATCAATACCAGATCTTAAAAGGTAGTTCTTCTCAAATAGCCGTGTTGCAATGAAATTCATCGTCAACAGGTCTAAAATGTATCGGTGTCTGGCTATCGTATTTTTTTTCGGGTCCGGTGCTGGTAGCATTTACTTGTTTTACCAGGTTCCCAGTTTGCCATTTTTCCATGGCATCAATGAAGATGCCTTAAGGACGGTTGTCTCTTTAGCGTGGGTAATGATAATTCCTGTATGGATGGCCTTATTTTTTGCGGCCATGGCTCTTCTTGAAACCATCCTACGAATGCTCGATTTTTAAAACTTTAGTTTCGATATGATATCATAGTCAATCGAATCCAAAGTAAACTTTCATCGCTTAAATCCATCTGATTTGGCTTGGCCGATAGTGAACAAAGATCGTCTTGCCTGGAAAGATCACCTGGTCAGCCGCCGGTTTAAGGGGTTGCTGGATGGTGAAGGTTTGATCTCCAACCAGGACCGTGGCAAAAAGCTGGCCGGTGTTTCTTGCCAGATTGAGCCGGGTAACCGTGCCCTGTAGGACACGCTCGTCATCCTCTCTTCGGGTTGCGTTTATGCTGATCTTTAGCTCATCGATAATCGCGGCCACCTCATCGTTGGGCGGGCGTGGAACAATAAGCTGCTGACGATCTGAAAATGACTTCCCCCAAAGGCCCTTCTCAAGTTCGGCCCAGGGGCCGAACACGATATTTTCATGACCAATCCCAAACATGCGGCCCTTGAAGAGGTGTAAAACTTCATCACAAACCTCATAGATCCACTGCCAATCGTGACTGGCGACAATGAGGGTTGTGTCTAACTCCTGTCGCGCCAGAAGGGATGCCTCTCTTATGCGCTGGGCACTGGCGGCATCGACGCTGGCCGTCGGCTCATCCAATAAAAGCACCTTGGGTTTTAATGCCAGTCGGGCTGCCAAGGCAACGCGCTGGGCCTCGCCTCCGGAAAGGGCATACCAGGGTCTTCGGGCAAAACGTTCACCCGCCAACCCAACGAGGGCAAGCGCTTCGTTGACACGCGCCGCTATACCCTGGGTGATGCCCCTCAATTTGAGGCCATAAGAGACATTCCTATAGACACTGCGCTTCATGAGGAAGGGCTCTTGGGGCAGCATTGTGATGAGAAATCGGGCTTCATCTGAAAATGGTTCAACGGCCCGTCCGTTGAATAAAATTGACCCGTGCGTCGGCTTCTCAATAAGACCCAACAATCGTAATAACGTGCTTTTTCCGCTTCCATTCGGGCCCACAAGGCCCAGAATTGAAGCCGGTCGGACGGTCAGATGATCGATAGACAAGACCGTTTGATCGGCATAGGAATGTTTCAGGGCTTTGATCTCGTAAATTGGCGGCACCACATCAATACCTTCGACGCAAGAGCGAGACAGACGCATTGACACAAAAGGCGACAAGCAAAAGGACCAAACCGAGCGCGATGCCCATGCCGAACTGCCCCTTGTTGGTTTCCAAGGCAATGGCGGTGGTGATGGTACGGGTATGCCACTTTATGTTACCCCCCACCATCATGGAAATACCCACCTCGGTCATAACACGTCCATAGGCAGCAATGCCACCTGCCAGGATGGCGTGGCGTGCTTCCCACAACGTACTGATAAAGAGCTGCCTGCGGTTGGCGCCCATGGACATGATCGCAATCCGGAGCTTGGCGTCCATGCTTTCCACCGCGGTGGACGTCAGGCCAACAACGATCGGCAAGGCCAGAATTGTCTGCCCGATAGCAATACCAGGCAACGTAAACAGCAGGCCAAAATCGCCCAGCGGGCCGCGGTTGGTTAGAAAGGCATAGACCAGCAGGCCGATAAATACCGTCGGCAGGGCCATCAATGTATCGACCACGGTCCGCAGGGGCTTTTTCCCTTTGAAATCGTAGTAGCCGAGGCAGAACCCAAGCGGCACACCGACCAAAAGGCTGCACACGATCGAATAACTGGACACAAAGATCGTGGCCAGCATGGCCGAGTAGGTTTCCGGGTTGCCGCTGATCAGCAAATCAATGGCTTGTAAAAAGCCGTCTAGTATAAATTCCATGATAAAATCGTGACGCGATTTTGTTTAACGCGACGATGTCGCTCTATGGTAAAATTTTTCATTAAGAGAAATTATAAGTTAGAATGCGCAAAGTTGTATCATTGCCGTATGAACGCTATTTGGCATTCGGCGTGAACAGTTGTTTGCCCAAAAGCTTGAATTCCTTTATGTGCACCTGGGCCTTTTTGCCTGTGATCCATTGGATAAACTCCATCGCCAAGTCGTATTGGGCTTTGGCGCAATGCTTGGGATTAATCGCGATCACACTGTATTGATTGAGCAGGACCGCATCGCCCTCGACGAGAATTTTGAGCGGCGGGTTGCCCCCCAGATTGGCTTCATACTTGATATAGGTTCCACGGTCCGTCATGGTGTAGCCATTGCGTTCGGATGCGATATTGATGGTCGCCAGCATCCCCTGGCCGGTCTGAACGTACCAGCCTTCCTTTTCGGGAATTGGCAAATCGGCGGCCTTCCAGAGCGACAGCTCTTTTTTGTGGGTTCCAGAATTATCTCCCC
Organism: uncultured delta proteobacterium; assembly: GCA_963802265.1. Taxonomy (GTDB): domain Bacteria; phylum Desulfobacterota; class Desulfobacteria; order Desulfobacterales; family CAWDIC01; genus CAWDIC01. The sequence goes on along the minus strand of CAWDIC010000006.1, from coordinate 86,258 downwards.
GGCTGGCGAAGGTCGCCTGTTGGGTCTTGATGGCTTGCAACGCTTCTTTGATCGCTTGCCCCTTTATTTGGGCCGGATCGCTTGGAGGACCGATAATGACAAAATCGTTGTACATAATCTCACGCCGGTCAGTTCCAAAACCATCGGCGACAAATTTTTTCTCAGCCGCGGGAGCATGCACCATCAAAATATCGACATCACAATTCTGGCCCAGCTTTAACGCTTTGCCGGTGCCGGTCGCCGTCCACTTCAATTCGATCCCCGTGTCCTTTTGAAATAAAGGTGCCAGTTCATCCAGCAACCCCGTGTTGTCCGTGCTCGTCGTGGTTGCCATAAGTAAGGATTTTCCCGCCTCAGCCGAAAGAGGTAGGGCCAAACCAAACGCCAAACAAAACACCGAAGCAACCAAAACCGTTTTTCCAATCCCTCGCATAGTCCATGCCTCCTCAAATTTGTCGATATTTTTAGTGTACTTAGCGGTCAATTTCTACAGGAACAGGTTCCTCTGTGTCAATGCTTTATTGGTGTAAGTATCTGATTTTCTTATAATGACAAATCATTACCAATTATTACACATTTGGTTTTAGATGATGCGCTTATTTGAGGGTAACAAGGATTTTATGCCACACGGGAAGATTCAGGGGCTTTTGAAGGGATGGTTCAATGGCGTCAAAAGCCTAAGAGGCACAGCCCGCCAGAATAAATACCACCAAAACAATCAATAGCTTAAAAGTTTTTTTCATAACAACCTCCTTGGGGGTGCAATGGAATTGTTCGCCTGCCGATCACGGAATAACCGCTTCAATAATGTTGTTCCGGCTGATTTTGTATTCAGCCGGAACAACATTATTCTAGCAAGCCTTCAAAAAAATCATTCCCTTTGTCGTCCACCAGTATAAAAGCCGGAAAATCTTTGACCGTAATCATGTAGATCGCTTCCATGCCCAGTTCCGGATAAGCAATTATCTCCGAATGCGTGATGCACTCTTTGCCGAGGCGGGCCGCAGGGCCGCCAATGGACCCCAGGTAGAAGCCCCCGTATTTTTTACAGGCCTCGGTAACGACTTTTGACCGGTTGCCCTTGGCCAGCATGACCATGGAGGCGCCCTGCGCCTGAAAGAGCGGGACGTAGGGGTCCATCCGCCCAGCCGTGGTGGGGCCGAAAGATCCGGACGGGTAGCCTTCCGGCGTCTTGGATGGACCGGCGTAGTAGACGATGTGATCTTTGAAATACTGGGGTAGGCCGTCACCTTGATCCAAACGCTCTTTTAACTTGGCGTGCGCGATATCGCGTGCCACGACGATCTTGCCGGACAGCAGCAAGCGGGTGGCGACCGGATACTGGGTCAACACCGCCCGGATGCGATCCATCGGCTGGTTCAGATCAATCCGGACCGCTTCGGCTGCGCTCGTTACGGGCGCCGGAAGGTACCGGGCGGGATCTGTTTCCAGTTTTTCCAGAAAAATGCCTTGGCGCGTGATCTTGGCCTTGATATTGCGATCGGCACTGCAGGAGACACCCATTCCAATGGGACACGAAGCGCCGTGCCGCGGCAATCGAATCACGCGCACATCGTGACAAAAATACTTGCCCCCGAATTGCGCCCCGATCCCCAATTCCCGGGAGATCTTAAGAATTTGTGCTTCCAGACCCAAATCCCTGAAAGCCCGCCCCGTCTCTTCGCCCGTGGTCGGCAGCCCATCCAGATATCCGGCTGATGCCAGCTTGACGGTTTTAAGGGTAAATTCAGCAGAGGTGCCGCCCACCACGATCGCCAGGTGGTAAGGCGGGCAGGCAGCGGTTCCCAGCGTTTTCATTTTAGCTGTCAAAAACGGAATCAGGTTTTCCGGTGTCAACGTTGCCTTGGTTTCCTGGTACAGGTACGATTTATTGGCCGATCCGCCGCCTTTGGCGACAAACAAAAATTTATAGGTGTCCCCCGGGACGGCATACAACTCGATCTGGGCCGGAAGGTTACAGCCCGTGTTCTTTTCTTCGAACATGGACAGGGGCGCATTCTGCGAGTAGCGCAGGTTGTTTTGGGTATAGGCATTGAAAATACCACGCGCCAGGGCTTGCTCGTCATCGGCATCCGTCCAAACCTGCTGGCCTTTTTTGCCCATCACGATCGCGGTCCCGGTATCCTGGCACATGGGGAATTCACCCTCGGCGGATATAACCGCGTTTTTCAACATTTCCAACGCCACGTAGCGATCGTTGTCCGAGCTTTGCGGGTCATTAAATATCTTGGCCAGCAGATCGAGATGCGATGATCGCAACAGGTGCGAGACATCCTTGAAGGCCTGCTGGGCCAACAGGGTCAGACCCTCGGGTGCCACTTGCAATATTTCCCGGCCACCAGCCTTTTCTAAAGAGACATGCTCTTTGGTCAGTCGACGGTATTCCGTTTTGTCTTCGCCCAGGTCAAACATCGCACTAAAATTAAATTCCGTCATTGCATCTTTTCCTTTCTTATCCTTATGGCACACCTTTAACAGCTGGTAGCATGACACAACGGCCAGTTGTCGGTCGTCCGTTGTCCGTTGTCAATGTAAGAATGCAACCCGCGTTAGATTTTCACTGATGGCAAGGGACCACGGACAACAAACAACTGACCATTATTCCTTGTGCGCAAGCACGCTAGGAATAATTCATTGTTTGCGGTAGTGCCGCCCCCTCCCCATATACTCCCATAAAGGCCCTTTGATGCCAAAGCGGCGCAGCTTCTTTTGGAGTTCCGTATTCATGTTGATTTTCATTCCCGGAAAAATCCAATTGGGGTGGTCTTGGGCAAACGCCTCCGCCAACGGCAGAATCTCATCTTTGATGTGTGGTGACAGATAAAATACCGGCTTGAGGAAATCTTCATTGGGTTCGATCAGGCCTTCTGACAGGGCAATACGGGCCAAGCGTGTGTGCGGAAAAACCCGTATGCCGATCATGCAGATCACAGCTGTGGGCGACATGGCATCGACGGTATCCAAGGTTGCACGAACCGTCTCCACGGTTTCGCCCGGCCCGCCAAGCATCAGGGAATGGCAAAAAGGCATCCCCGCCTGCCGGCAAATCTGGGAGGCCTGCACCAAGGCCTTGACTGTAAAATCTTTACCCAGGTTCTGCAGCATGGCCTGTTCGGCCGCATCGCTCCCGAACTCTACGCTACTGCAGCCGGCCGTCTGCATCGCTTCAACCAGTCTGGCATTTATATGTCCGGGTATGGCATAACAGCTCCATTGAATATCGAGCCGCCGCTGGGCAATTTCCTGGCAGATGAACGCGGCGTGCTCCATGGGGAAATTAAATTCGTTGTCGACTACAAAAATATTTTTAACCCCATAGGTTTCTTGCATTACCTCGATTTCGTCACAGATCCGCCTGGGGCTTCGTAGCCTTACCTGGCGGCCTTCAATGATTGGATAGGTACAATAGATGCACTTGAAGGGACACCCTCGCTTGGTCTGAATATTGCCCATACCGCCCAGTTTCAGGTAGGCGGCATTGTCAAGGCCTGAACGGTCTGGACTGGACAGGTTGTCTAAGTTGGCAACGATTTCCGAATGGCCATCAATGAGTTGCGGGCCGATGACGGTCGTTGCCGTGGTCATGTTTTCGAGGCGTCGGATGAGTTTGATCAGGGCGACTTCACTTTCTCCGGTGATGCCGTAATCAGCCCCGAGATATGTCAGAATGGATTCCGGCATCAAGGCAAAGGCACTGCCGCCAACAACGATCGGACTTTGAGAGCGTTGCCGAATAACATTTACGACCCGTTTGTAAAAAGCCAGGTAGGAGGTGTACATGGGGTAGGAGACGTTGTCGACGTTGCGCAGTGACAACCCCACAAGATCCGGCTGCATGGCATCGATGGCGTTATTCAGCGCCTTTTCATAATCACCGATGAAGCACAGATCAAGCATCTGGCAGGGAATGTCATGTTGTTTCAGCGCACCGGCAATATACGCCATCCCGAGCGGAAACACCGGGTCTGGCAGGGTTTCGATATTCGGTGAGATGAGGAGAACTTTCATTGCCCAATAAAATCGTGTTACGATTTTAAAAACGCGACGAAGTCGCTCATTAATTAGTTACACGTCAAAGTCTTCAATTTTGGCATTGCAGCACGATACAACTGCTGCCACCGCCAAAGGTCCCGCTAAGCATCAGAGCGTTGTGCGGTTTGATGCTTGAATGCAGGCCCCACTGCATGGACACCTGACCTTTTTGGCGCAGCACTTCCGCGGGGAGGGTCGGCAGCGACGTTTGATTACGAAAGCTAAGCAATATAGCCGCTGCACGGGTAACACCGGCACCACCGAAATCGCCCATCAGGTATTTTAGCGGGGTCACATGTAACGCTTGCGGCGCCCTGTCGAAAAATTGTATGAGGGTTTCGTATTCCATCCGATCCAGTTCGCCTGAAAAATTGGCAGACGTGCTGATATGATCGATGTCGACCGGCTCAAGCTTGCTTTGGCGGACAGCCTGCTTCATACAGCGCAACATTTGCTGCCCGTCCCGTTCATAGTGCCCCATCGCTGCGGCACCGCCGGTGATCTTAATTGCTCTGAGAATACCGTAGGAATCGGCACCCCGGGCAGCGGCGTCGTTCGCGCGTTCCATCACGAGCATTCCCGCCCCTTCGCCCAGAACCAAACCGCTGCCGATCGACGGTGTTGACCGGTCCCCCACCGCCCCTAAAACAGGATTCAATGTACCGACGGCATCGTAGCATTGGTAAAGGATCTCGGAGAGTTCTTCGGCGCCGGCGACCAAAGCAACATCGACGATCTGTTGGTTGAGCAGGTTACAGGCATATTGAAGGGCCGTTTCGCTGGAAATTGAATTTTGGCAAAAGGTGCTGTTCGGACCGGTAATGCCGTGATACATGGCCACATGGCTGGCCGGCGCATTGGGGACCGTCTCTGGAAACAATAACGGCTGGGCGCCGCGAGGCCCGTCCTGCAGGAGGCTGACAAAAAAAGCTTCCACGTGTGAGCTTCCGCCGTAGGCGGTTCCCACGACGATTGCCATCTTCTCACGATCCAATGCCTCCAGGTCCAGGCCGCTATCTTCGATTGCTTCGATACTGGCCGCAACCGTCATCTTGGAAATACGGCTCATGCGCCGATACAGGCGGGGTGACATGAAACGCGCAGGGTCGAAGTCCTCCACCAGCCCGGCGACATTTGAAGTCATGCCCGTGGTATCGAAGGCCTCGATCTTTTGCAAGCCCGATCGGGCCTGCCGGCACCCTTGCCAGAAGGCCTCCCGCCCGATCCCCAAAGGGTTAATCACACCGATTCCTGTTACCGCGATTGCTTGCATGTTTTCCTGCTGTAGATACACAATTCCAGGGCCCTGCACTTCACGTGCCTCTAATCCCGACAGTCCAGGCACCCAAAAAAAATGACAAGTGAGCTAAAATTGGAAGTGCGCTAAAGTTAAGGTATTCTATCTTTTTGTATAAACGACCGAGCGCAGCGAGACATGAACTTTAGGCACTTCCAACTTCAGGCATTTCCAACTTGTCGTTTTAGTCACGCGTCACTGTTTTTTCTTTAGTCACTTGTAACTTTTCAAACCATACGCCCCAAAACCAGGGCCGTATTGTTGCCCCCAAACGCAAATGAATTGCTCAGGGCGCAACGGATTTTTTGAGGCCGCGCTGCGCGTGGCACATAATCCAGATCACAGGCCGGATCCGGATCTTCCAGGTGAATCGTCGGCGGGGCGACCTGCCGTTGCAGGGCCAAGACCGTCGCCACAGCTTCGATTGCGCCGGCGGCCCCCAAACAATGGCCCACCATCGACTTGGTCGAACTGACGGTCAGGCGGGATCGGCTGTCGACGCCCAAAACCTGCTTGATAGCAACCGTCTCGGTGGCATCATTGATTTTTGTCCCGGTCCCGTGGGCATTGATATAGTCAATCTGCTCAGCGGTCACATTCGCTCTGGCAAGGGCCTGTGCCATGACCCGCCGCATCCCTTTGGCTTCGGGGTCCGGCGAAGTCATGTGATAAGCGTCTGAATTGATAGCGTATCCTAAAATTTCCGCCAGTATGGGCGCACCCCGCTGGCGGGCATGGTAGAAGGCCTCCAGGACCAGGATTGCAGCACCTTCGCCGAGCGAAAGCCCGCGCCGATTGCGGTCAAAAGGTCGGCACCCTTCCGGCGACATCACGCGTAAGGCGTTGAACCCCGCAAAAGTCAACTCTGAAAGCGATTCACTGCCGCCGGCAATGACCACTTGCTGATCACCGCTGCGGATTAAATCAAAACCGTAGCCAAGGCTCGTGGCGCTGGATGAACAGGCCGTTGTAATCGTTGCGCGGGAGCCTGCCAAGCCATAGTGTCCGGCAATCAAGTCGGTCAAAGTACACGGGGCGGAAGCCAACAATTTTGACGGTGCCGTCCATTTCTGGCCGGCCCACCGGCTACGGCGGTAGCGCTCCCACTCCAGCATGCCCCCGGCGCCGCCCCCCAGAACCACCCCTATACCGTTCCGGTCACAAAGATCCAGGTTGAGTCCTGACTGCATCAAGGCTTCCCGTGCCGCGATCAAGCCCAACAGGTCGCAGCGCGAAACCCGTTTAATTTCCCGTGGCGTAAAAGAGTCCGCCAAATTATCATTTTTTACCTGCCCCCCGATCTGAGCGGTAAAACCGGCCGTGTCGAACAAGGTCACGGGGCCCAGTCCGCAGCGCCCTTCAAACAGGCCTTGTTCAAAGGCCGGCAGCGACGCCCCGATCGAGGTAATAATCCCCATCCCTGTTACCACTACCCGCTTGAGAGTCTCTGCTTTCATACAATCGGTCTCGGAAATTCACTTACTGATGGAAAACTGGAACGCTGGAATGATGGAATATTGGTTTTAGGGGGAGAAAATAACTGCAACGTTTTACCACTGCTGAAGCTCTTTTCGATCAGGTCTGGCGGCAGTAATCGACCAGTTTATTCACGCGCCCGGCGAGTTCTCCGCTAAGTCGATAAATCATCTTCTTATCTGTGGTCAATAGCACCTGGGTGGTCTCACCCCGCGCCAAAAGGCTGCGGTCCGTTTGCAGCACGATTTCAAAGATAAAATTCAATGCGGCAATTTCCGGTTTGACGACCGTTGTCCGTATGACGAGGCGGTCCCCGCAGGCAGCCGGTTTTTTATAATCACAGGTTAGTTTAATGATCGGTGCGATAAAACCCAGGGCGACCATCTGGCCCGGCATGAGGTCAAAACGCTTTAACAGCGCCATGCGGCCGGCTTCGAACCAGGCCATGTAGTTCCCATACCAAGCCATCCCCCACTCATCGACCTCGTTGAAACGGACGACCTCTTCCGTTTCTATCCACTGCATGACGTATTCATTCCAGTTAAGGTTGGCTTCCGATCAGCCGGTAACACGTATGGGTGTTTTGGTTAAACCAGTGTCTTTATCTTGGATGAAAGCAGCCAGGACGTTAACCGAAGCGAACGCCTGTTTGCCCACATTTTCATCCTCGATAATGATATCGAAGTGTTTTTCAACGGCAACCACCAATTCAAGGGCATCAATCGAGTCGAGCCCCAAGCCCTCTCTAAAGAGTGGCATGTCACCATCGATATCAGCGGCAGAAATGTCTTCCAGCTTGAGGGTTTCAACAATCATCTGCTTCAGAAAAGATCGCAACGCACTTGTATCACTAACTATTTTTTCCAATTTGCCCCTCGTTCAAATATGGTTCAAATCAACCCGCCATCGACCACTAAAACCTGGCCCGTTATGTAAGTCGCCAGATCCGAGGCTAAAAAGAGCACCGCATCGGCCACTTCCTGAGGCGTTCCCAACCGTCCCATGGGGATCATGCCCCGCAGCGCTTCCAGATTGTCCGGCTCCAGTTTTTCCGTCATCGGGGTCGCGATTACACCCGGACAGACACAATTGACGCCGATCCCGATGCGCGCAACCTCCCGAGCCAGGGACTTGGTGAAAGCGATCACCGCGCCTTTGGAAGCCGCATAGTTGGTCTGACCGGCTCGGCCGGTGATGCCGCTCGGAGAAACAATGTTGATAATACGGCCGCAACGGTTAGCGACCATTGGCTTGATAACGGCTTTCGAGCACAGATACGTCCCCTTTAAATTGACATCGAGGACGCGGTCCCAGTCCTCCATGGACTGGAACATCAGCATCTTATCCCGAACAATGCCCGCGTTGTTTACCAGAATATCGACCCGTTGCCATTCCTGCAACACCTCGCCGATCATTCGGTCAACCGCTTCGCGCAAAGCGACATCACCCTTTAAAACCAAAAAATGGGGTGCCACCGTCTCCAATTCGGCCCGCATGCCGGCCGCAGCATGGTCGTCGGCCGCATGAATAACAGCGACCCTGGCACCGTGCTGCGCAAAGGCAAGGGCAATGGCTTTACCAATCCCTTTTGTGCCACCGGTTACAATGATCGTTCGATCCGTGAAATCCATCAACCCGTCATATCGCAACGAATAAAAATTGGAAACAATTGTCTAACAAATCACCCTTGCTTGTACAAGCATAAAAACCATTCTCATTCAAGCCCATACATGGGGGTAGAACGTGCGGATAAATTTATCCACCGTGTGGACTTTGACACCGACAAAACTCATCAATTTCTCAAAAATAATGATCACCAAAATCAGCGGGAGCACGGCGGAAGCCAACGTGAGCCGATAAATACCGCCTTTATGGCGTCGTACCGAAACTAAATTCGAAAGTTTGAACGGCGCCACCAAGAGACTCACGCTTGTATAAACGAACATACCCGGAAGATAAATACACGGTGTAATGGTTTTGAAAATATAGTCGATGACCGGATTGCGCGCAATCCGGTCCCGGAGGTTGTCTTTGGAATAGTTATAGGGACGGTTCAGATAAAAGGTTTCGATACCATATTTAAGCAACTGATAGGAAATAATGTATGCGGTTATAAAGGTCACGTCGAGCACGGGTCGAAAATGGCTGACATGATCGCCATAGATCGTGCCTATGGGGATCGTTGTCACCCGCCCCCCTGAATCACCGGCTTTGATCAACAGCTCCGATTCGGTCACATAACGTCCCTGGGTCAGACGCAAATTGCTGATCAAAGTCAGCGGATAAACCCGGTATCCACACTGGGTGTCTTCGATGAACTGATTGGCCGCATAGGAAATGAAGAAGCGCGCTATGTGCATGGAATTATAGCGTGCGCGCGGGATTTTGTCACTGGCATGCATGCGTGAGCCGACAATGACTGCCTGGGGATCGGCTCGATGCGCTTCGATAAAGCGGGGGATCTCTTTGGGATCGTGTTGGCCGTCGGCGTCCATGCTGATAACAGCCTCATACCCCTCGTCGATTGCCCTTTGGAAAAGCACTTTCAAAGCGTGCCCTTTGCCACGGTTTTCTGCTATCGAAATGACATCGGCACCGGCGTGGGAGGCGATGCGGGCGGTCTGGTCGCTCGATCCGTCGTCCGCGACGAAGACCTTATTTACATATTTCAATGTGTCCGTGACAACCTCCCCAATCGTCCCTTCGACATCATAGGCCGGCATCACAACACAGATTTTTGATTGCAATGGCAGTTCCTTCCAGCGCTCGTGACCGTCACCTGATTTAATCTTTAGCGACTCATCAGGCCGGACAGGCAACGATCGTGTACCAAGGCTTTACAATCGCCCTAATTTACCGTATTGTCAATAAATAGTAAAATTTTTTAACCAGCCGGTAGCGCCTGGTAACCTTTACAGGCCGGCCGGTTTTTTTAAGTTTTAGGTCGAGTAGAACCCGATATGAGCGCGAGCGTATTCATTACGGATGGTCACTGGCGGAAAACCCTGGCCGCCACGCGCGCACTGGGACGTCATGGTGTCCACGTCACGGTCGGCGAGACCACCCGGCTGGCTACGGCCGCCTTCTCCAAATATTGTCACCGTGCAGTTGTATACCCTTCGCCCTGTCTAAAACCGCAACCCTTTGTCGCTTATCTTTCCCATTTTCTTTCACAAAACTCTTTTGAAATGCTGCTTGCGATGGAGGACCAAACCCTTGATCTGATCAGCCGTCACCGGGACCAATTTGCTCGTTGGACGTATCTGCCGGTTGTCACCAATGCGCAGCTGCGCGCCGCCCAACGTAAAGATAACATCCTCAAGCTGGCCACCACGCTTGGCATACCGATACCCCAAACATGGTATGTCAACGCCTTGTCTCAAATCGACGGGTTAAAAGACACCTTGCCCTACCCGGTCGTTATCAAACCCCGGGTCGGGGGCGGTGCTGTTGGGATCGCCTACCCCCGCAACGCCGATGAACTGGTTCACAAATATCGCGCGGTGCATCGACGCTTCCCCTTTCCGTTGATCCAGGAAAAAATCCCAACCGCAGGCGCCGGGTATGGCGCTTCCTTCTTGATGGACGAAAACAGTACCGTCAAAGCCGCCTTTGTGCACAAACGCCTCCGAGAATACCCCGTCTCCGGCGGCGCCAGTACATTGCGCGAAAGCGTGCGCCATGATACCCTGCGGGACATGGGCGAAACGCTGTTAAAAGCACTCAACTGGTTTGGGGTCGCCATGGTCGAGTTCAAAATTGATCCGCGCGACGGCACACCCCGGTTGATGGAGATCAACCCCCGTTTCTGGGGTTCCCTGGCACTGGCAATCGAAGCGGGCGTCAATTTTCCCTATTTGCTGCTGAGGATGGCTCGCGGTGAAACGTTCAAACCGGTTGAGCGGTATGAAATCGGGAAAAAGTGTCGCTGGCTGCTTCCTGGCGATCTGCTTCATTTTATTGACAATCCCCACCGCGCCCGGCTGCAGCCGCCCTTTTTCAAGTTCTGGCGTGCGGACACGGTTTACGACATTCTCTCCCTGCGTGATCCGCTGCCGACCATCGCGCGCGGTCTGACGCCCCTGACGTTTCTGTACGATCCGGACATGCGACAGCGGCTGCAAATGAGGAAAGCATGACCGCCATGAACATCCTCTCCATTGATCTAGAAGACTGGTTTCATATCTGTGGTGTCGAGCGTCACCTGCCAGCCTCACGCTGGGACACCCTTGAAAGCCGCGTGGATATCAACACCCGTATGATTCTCGATCTTCTGGCACAGCGGCAAGTCAAAGCCACCTTTTTCATTCTCGGGTATGTCGCTGACCGACATCCGCTGCTCATCCGTAACATTGCCGCTCAGGGGCATGAAATTGCTGCGCATGGTTACAGCCATGAGCAGGTTTACCGCATGACCCCCGTCCAGTTCCGGCAAGACCTGCGCAAGGCCGTCCAGGCCATCGCCGCTATTACAGGTAAAAAGGTTTATGGCTTCCGCGCTCCGGAGTGGTCGATCCGGGACGATTCTCTATGGGCGCTCGATATTCTTTGCGAAGAAGGATTCACTTACGATTCGAGTATGACGCCGCTACCGATTATCGGCAATCCGCAGTACCCTTCGATTCCGCATCGCAAGCTTCTGGCGGCGGGACCCCTTTGGGAGCTGCCTCCTTTGGTGGCCCGTACCCGGGTAGGGAATCTTCCGATTGGCGGCGGCTGGGGTTTACGTGTCTTCCCGTATCGGCTGATCAAAAAATCCATCAGCGAGCTGAATGCCCAAGGCCATCCGGCGGTAATTTTTTTGCATCCCCGAGAATTTGATCGCAACAACCCGCGTGTTGCCTTACCCCTGGCGAAACGTTTTGTTCTGGAAGCGTGCATCGAAACGACGGCCAAGCGGCTGATGCGCTTGCTCGATGATTTCCAGTTTTCATCGATGGCCTATTTTTTGAAACAATCACCAAATACCAAACCCGCGCCACGGCATAATTAGGCCTCTAACTTGATAGTAGACCTCCTGGCATATTTAAAACAGAACCTGGCAGACCATTTTGTCATCTATTTTATTCCGTTTTATATTTTGGGCGGCCGCCCGGCAGCCGTCCTAAGTGCGCAGCTCCTCGGCTATAAAATCAGCTTTATCGTGGTTGTGGTTGTCCTGTTGGACACCTTGCAAATTCCACTATTTTATCATCTTTTCAGCGCCTTGGGAAACAGTACCCTGCTGCGGCGCTTTCGCTTCAAAAGCGCGCGGCACAAGGAAGCCCTGCAACGCTCAAAGCTGCTGCGTTGGCTTCAATTGACCGGTGTTCCGGGTGTTGTATTGGTAACCATGCTGCCGTTAAAGGGCTGCGGCATGTTAAGCGGCGTCCTTTTGGCCCGATTATTACGGCTCCCCAAGCCGATAGGCTATCTCCTTTTGATCATTGGAAGTCTGTTGGGGTGCCTATTGCTCCTGGGCGTTGGTGAGGCTATTTTGGAACTCTGGCATCGTTTTAGGTCCTAAAACCTGCCGAAGGTGAGATACCTGTGTCCCAATTCGTTTACCGTTTTCATAAAATCATCCTGATTGCTGCCGCGGCGCTATCATTAATCGCAATCCTGCTATCCTTACATTTGCGCCTGGACCCCAATTTTTTCTCACTCCTGCCGAGCGCGGACCCGGGAGTCAAAACCTTTTTCGAAATTGCAGATGAAATCGGCTTTCAGTCACGACTGATCGCTGTAGTCGAGAGACCGGACCACCTTGCGGCTGGAGCGGCCGAGGCCTTCGTCGAAAAGTTTGCGCACCGACTTGAAAAAAGTCCTTTGATACAAACAGTCAATTATCGAACCCCGGAAATCGACTGGCCCAAACGCTTCGACCATCTGCTGGCATACCTGCCGCTTTTGTTGAATACACAGGAGCTGGAAAACCTGGCCCACAAGCTCTCCGACCAAGCAATCGCCACCCAGGTTCGCACCAATCGACAGCTGTTAATGACCCCGTTGGGCATCGCCTCGCAAGAACTAATCGCGCTTGATCCCTTGGGATTAAGAGATGTTCTTGGCCCTCGCCGCGACTTGGGAACTGGACCGCAACAAGCGCTGTCGCCTTCGCCTGGAATCTATCGCACGGCCGATGAGGGTATGTATTTTCTTTTTATCACCCCCACCGAACCACCCCAGAACATTGCCTTCAGCAAACGCCTGATGCAAACGGTGCGGAAACAGGAACAGTCGGCCCTTAAGGAATCGGATAAGCGCTTGCTAGCGTCCCCTGAAAGAGCTGAAGGTCCATTATACGGGCGGATATCCCATTGCGATCAGCGACGAAGCCACGACCAAAAAAGATATCCAGATCACGCTTCTGACCTCCTTTGTGGGTGTTATGATCCTTTTTGCACTTGCGTTTCGAACCATACGAATTCTCTTTTACGTCGGTTTGCCCTTGATTTGCAGCCTTTTATGGACGATCGGATTCGCGGTGATCGTTTTTGGACGCCTCAATGTTTTGACCTGCATCTTCGCCTGCGTCCTCATCGGGCTGGGGATTGATTTTGCGATTCATTTCATTAACCGTTATTTTGATTCTCACAGCGTATCGCTGGCACCCCAAAAGCGGCTCAAACAGACCTTTGACGAAGCCGGGATGGGGATCATTATCGGTGGTATTACCACCGCCGTCGCTTTTTTTGCCATTAGTGTATCCGATTTCAGAGGGTTCCGCGAATTGGGAATCATGACCGGTACCGGTCTTGTTTTCAGTCTTGCCGCCATGACGCTGTTTCTGCCGGCCCTGCTCGTCTTCTTTGAACATCCTTCACGAAGACCCAAACCGATCACCATTGCCGATTTCGGTTTAAAACCTTGCTTGCATAACCTGCAGAAAAATCCCGCGGCTGGTATTGATCCTGACCGGTATCTTGATCGGGGGGTTGACGATTGCCGGATGGGGGGTGACCTTCGACGACAACCTGAGAAACTTTCGAACGTTTGACAACGAAACCCTGGCTTTGCAGGAACGCGTGAGCGAATGGCTGGGCGGATCGATTGGGACCATCCTGTTGGTCAATCAGGGGACACCGAAAACGCAGGTCCTTGAAGCGGATGCCCGAGCCTATAACGCTTTGCGCGCACTCGAACAGGCCGGTCATATCGCCGGTATCAAGGCGCTGAGTCAATATCTGCCCTCGCCGGAGCAGCAGCACCGCAACCTGGCTGTGATTCGGCAACAGCCCAACCGTTTCGATATCAACCGCATTCAGACAACGTTTAACCGGGTCATGCAGGAGGAAGGTTTCAAGGTAGCCGACCTCTACGAACCCTACTTTGCCAGCCTTCCCGGGCATTCGCCGCGCAAGAGGTTCTGTTACCTTCAACCCTTCAGGCCATGGGGCTGCAAGATCTGCTCAAGACGTTTGTCCTTGAACCCGACAACCGCTTAAAACGGTCATTTACATTCAACCGGCCAAAGATCTTTGGCTGCGGGCCGACGTGCATCAATTTAAAAAAATGCTCATGCATGCACTCAATGAAGAGGGGATCGCAGACGACAGCTATATCCTGACCGGTGCCAATCTCCTAACCGGCGATCTGAAAGACCTCATTTTAAAAACCTGCGAGCATCACTTGGGCTGGCCGGCATCAGCATCCTGATCGTGTTGATGCTTTATTACCGTAACCTGGCAGCGGTCCTGCTGTCTTTGTTGCCTTTGATGGCCGGACTGGCCGTCCTTTCAGGCCTGATGGCCGTATTGCGGATCGAGTATAACTTCCTCAATATCATGATCCTTCCCATGATTGTGGGCATCGGTCTGGATGACGGTGTTCATTTCACCAATACCTACCGCCAAACCGCCCCGCTTTATCGGCCGGATGGGCTGCGTCGAACCGGGCGGGCCGTTGTCCTGACATCATTGACCACGCTGATCGGGTTTGGATCGATCACCCTTTCGCATTATCCCGGCCTGCGGAGTATGGGCTATGTCTCCGTGCTCGGCATCACGGCCTGTATGGCCGCCTCTTTGATCATTCTACCGGCCTTTTTTCAAATCATGGAATTAAAACAGTAGAAGCGTTGTCTCCCAAGGCGATAGAGCCACGGCCTGAGGGGCACCCTATTTTTTAAAAAGGCATATCAACACAAGCCTGAACTTGTGCCCACCGGATTGATGATGAAAGTAGGCCGCATGGTCGTAAAATGAGGCCGTGGAAACATCATCAATCCGGCAGGGCACTCCGCTAGCCGTGCCGATTCATCATGATATGCCTTTTTAAAAAAATAGGGTGACCCTCAGGCCAATTCGAAAGTTGTTTTGGCAATAACTATAACCTGGGTTGGGGCGCAGGTTAACTGCGGGCCAGGGTTGTCTTACTGACACCGGGCAGCAGCCATCGGCCTTTGGAAACCGTATAAAGGGCTTGCGCCAGGCGACCAAAGGCGGTCGTTGCCCAGCGGCTCAATCGATGATTGGGGTGGGTATGGCCGCCGATGACCGTTTCAATCGCGCTGAAACCCGTCAATTCCAATAACCGGGTCATGTTCGTCGGCGAAAAGTCGTACAGGTGATAGGGCGTGTGGTACAAGTCCAGCCGGTGAGCCCACGGTCTCAGCAGTTTTACAATGGGGGTGGTATGCGGCCAGCGCAACAAAACCAAGCCTCCGGGTTTTAAAATGCGTATTGACGGTTTTTAATACCCGGATGGGGTCGTCGACGTGCTCGATCACATAAAACAGGGTGACGACATCGTAACGATGCTTGGCAAGGGCCAGTTCTTCTAAAGGCTGTGGGTGGATGTCAAAACCCCAGCGTTGGCGGGCATAACACCTGCCGGTCGCCGACACTTCAATCCCTTCTACGGACCAACCCGCGCGCCACATGCGTTCCATGAAAAATCCAAACCCGCAACCAACATCCAGTAACCGACCGGTTTTGGGCATGCGGTCAGCAATCAACTCAGCGGAAACATCGACAACCGGTGTGACCAGCTTTTCCCACTGCCGAATAGCCGCGGTATCGTCCGGTAAATAGGCGTCATAATTGTGCATCAGGGTTTGCAGGCTGGGACGGGGGTGTAGCGCGACCAAACCACAGTTACAACATGCCTGATAGTGCCATCTTCCCTGGGTCAGGATGGTCTGAATACGATCGGCGCCGCATAAAATGCAAGGTGACGGAGAGGTCATGCGGAATCGCTGTTGTATTTCGGTCGTTGCTTTGGCATTGTCTAAACTAGGGTGGCTCCGTGGCAACCTGTTCCAGATTGTCCAGCATCTGTTCCACCATCTTATCATGCTTCAATCGAACTTTCAGATTCCAGGCGAACTTACGCCAGAAGCCTTTGGGATCGACGATAATCGTGTGGGTTGTGCGCGTCATGTCAGCTTGTTTTTCAAACTCCCAGATTTCGGCCCCTCCGGCAAAAAATCCATCTAAAAAAGTCAGCCTGATTTTCTTGTCCGGTATGACTTCCTCGACCTGTGATTGCCAGGTAAGTTTGAAAATGTGGTTGATGTGCATGCGCACCGTTGCACCGGCTTGATAAGGGGGCGGGTCTTCATGGGTCAAGACGGTCCCTTCCGGTAAAATTGCCTGAAAACGATCTGCATCCGTGACGATCTCAAACAATCGGTGTGCCGGTGCTTGAATCAAACGGGAGTGCTGATTGATCTCGCCATCAAACTCGGCGTAGCGGGTCGATTCCACCCGATATTTGGTTGAACACCCTATTAGAAGGAACAGGCTAACGACCCCTGCTGCGGCCCAGATCCGCCAGCAGCCCGCACCTGCGATCCCTGGGATGGTTTGCTGCATCGTAATTCGCATACTATTCAATTTGACATTTGGCAGTCTTTGGCATAATTGACATAGGTCCCGGCATCGTCTCGGGGAAGGGTTTAGCGTATCCGGATCGTGCCCTGGTACAAGGGGCACACCGCTAACCAAAGGCGATCCTTAATACAATACCGCTTGACTGTAAAGGATAAATTACCTTTACCGCCAGCAACAGCCATGCACGGGCAAACAACAAAATGCGAATTATTCTCTTATGGGTCATCTATCCCTTATGGCGCCCCTTTTACCTTATCCTGCTGTTTGTCAATACCGCCCTTCTGGCCATAGTTGTCGTCCTCATGTCACTTTTCGACCGTCACGGCAATTTGGTTCACTTTGTGGGTCGCTTCTGGTCGCTTCTCAACCTCTATCTTTCAGGCACCCGGATTAAACTCAAAGGCCGTGAGAAGATCGACACCAAGCAGACCTATATCGTGATGTCCAACCACCAAAGCCTGTTCGATGTCTGGGCCCTGATCGGAAAGCTCCCGCTGCAGATTCGGTGGATCGTTAAAAAGGAACTCCGTAAAGTGCCGCTTTTCGGCTATGCCCTGGAACGCATGGGGCATATTTATATTGATCGTAAATACCCCCAAAAAGCCTACCAGCGCCTTAAAGCCAAGGCCGTTGGTCTTCACAAGGGTACATCCGTGGTCATTTTTCCTGAGGGAACACGCAGCCCGGACGGCCGCTTGCGTGACTTCCGGCTGGGAGGTGCGACCATGGCGTTAACCTCCGGCCTCCGGGTCCTGCCCGTAACGGTGAACGGCGGCCGCTTCGCCCTACCCAAGGGAACCTTGGCGCTCATGCCCGGAAAAATGGAAATCATCATCGGCGACCCGATTGACCCGACCCTTTATGATCCTGGCCAAGCCCGTGAATTGATGGACGCCGTCAAAACCGCCGTCGCCCAAAATCTTGACTTAACCTACGGCACCTTGACCTAATGCGAAAACACATTTTAGACCGCCCAATTTCCTATTATGCCATCTATCTGACCGCCGGCCGGCTGCCGGTCGGCCTATGCCGCTTGATCGCCAAGATCGTCGTATCTGTCGTTTATGCCTTTTCGAAGAGGGATCGTCAGGGGCTGGCCCACAACCTGGCACTGGCCTTCGATCGCTCGCCGAGCGACCCCTTCATACGGCGGACCGTACGCCGCACCTTTTATAATTACGGTCAATACATGGCCGATTTTTTCATCATGCCCCAATTACCGCCGGGCCAAGTCCAGCGCTATTTCAAAACCGTTTACGGTGAAGATATCATGCATGCGGCCTTGGCCAAAGGGCGGGGCGTTATTCTGCTATCGGCGCATATCGGCAACTGGGAGTTCGGCGGCACCATGATGCGCCTGGCCGATTATTCCCTGGCCGTGGTTGCGCTGCCGCACAACGCCTCGTCCACCAACGCGCTGGTAAACAGGCTCAGAAAAGGCACGGGCATTAAAATAATCGAAGTCACGGGGTCGCCCTTTGCAGGCATCGATATTCTGCAGCATCTCCGACAAAACGGGGTCGTGGCAATGGTCGGTGACAAAGATTTTTTCGGTAGCGGCCAGCCGACACGTTTTTTCGGGCAGCTCGTTAATTTTCCCGTCGGGCCCATTACCCTGGCACTGCAAATCCGGTGCCGCCCTCATCCCCGCATTTGTTCTAAAGGGCCACGACGACCGCTACTTCGGAATCACGGAAAAAGCGATCGCCCTGGAAACCGAGGGCGACCGTGACGAGGTCATCGCAATCAACCTGGCCAAAATTGCACGTGTATTTGAAAAATATATCCGCCGTTACCCGGATCAATGGTATTGCCCGGATCCCATTAACCGGCCAGGTGCCCAAGGCGAACGCCCATGAGACTCTTCATTATTGCACCCAAGTGGCCTGAAAACAGCCTGTGGGGGCAGATTGTCTTCCGCTTTCCTTATCTTGCCCTGACAACCTTGGCAGCTTTAACCGATGATCAATGGGAAGTCACCATCATCGATGAAAATGTGCGTCCGCTTGATTTTAAAGACCTGCCAGACCTGGTCGCCATTTCGATCATGACGCCTTTGGCCCAGCGCGGGTATAAAATCGCCGACACCTACCGATCCAAAGGGGTTTCTGTCGTCCTCGGGGGCATTCATCCCACCATGATGCCCGATGAAGCCGCCCGCCATGCCGATGCGGTCGTTCAGGGAGAAGCCGAAACCACATGGCCGCAGGTCCTGGCTGATTTTAGCAACCAAGCGCTTAAGCCCGTTTACCGTCCGGACGGATTTTGCAGTTTGGATCGGTTGCCCATCCCCAGACGTGATCTCTTGCAGCACAAGGCCTACTTCTTTATCAACACGATTCAAACCACCCGGGGCTGTCCTTTTGACTGCGAGTTCTGTTCGGTTACTTCTTTTTATGGTCGCACCTATCGGATGCGCACGGTCCAGGACATTATCGATGAATTAGATCAGACCGGAGGCGGTTTTACTTTTTTTGTTGACGACAATATTGTGGGCAAACCGGCGCATGCCAAAAAACTTTTCAAGGCCTTGATTCCCATTGAAGCTCAAGTGGTTCAGCCAGGCATCCCTGAGCATTGTCAAAGATCAGGAGCTGCTTGATTTGGCCCAAAAAAGTGGCTGCAAAGGGCTGTTTATCGGATTTGAAAGCCTATCCCAGGAGAGCCTGCAAGCCATGGGCAAATCGGTCAATCGGGTCAGTGAGTACCGGGAAGCCATCAAGGCAATTCATGATCACGGCATCGGGATTCAGGGCTCCTTCATCTTTGGCACCGACCAGGATGATACAACCATTTTTTCCGATGTGTTGCGGTTTATCGAAAAAACGGGCCTGGAAGCCGCGCTCTTTTCAATCCTGACACCCTTTCCCGGAACGCGGATCCACGAAGCGCTGATGCGCGAAAACCGTATCCTGCACACTGACTGGGAAAAATACGATATGAATCACGTCGTTTTTAAACCAAAAAAATGACCCCGCAGACATTACAAGAGGGGTTCAACTGGTCTTACAAACGGCTGTATGGATATCCATCGATCATCAAACGGCTGTTTCCGTTTCACCGCAACGGCCTGTTCTTCGGCATTCAAAATTACGGCTTTCGTCAGGCCTGGAAAAGAACCCTTAACAGCCTATGATGGCAAGAATTGATCACTCTCGTATGCGACTTGCTTGTGTTGTTTGCTGTGATTACGATCCTGGCATCCAATCCGCCTGCGCTTCGGCCGCCGAATCGTCAGCCCTTGACGGATCCGGATCAGGTGCTGGCCGACATCAAGACGCAGGCGTCAACCATCAAAACTTTGGTGGTGCAATTTAATCAAGAACGGATTTCCAGGCTTCTGCGGAAACCGCTCATTTCAGAGGGGTTGATCTATTTCGAACGCGACGGTAAAATGCTGACCCGGGTTAACAGCCCTGCGGCATTGCAGCTTCTTATGGAGGACCAATATGTGACGGTTGTAAATCCCGAATTAGGCGTGGTTAAAAAAAGGCGCTTGTCCCGGTCGGATCAGATGATCAAAATGTGGCTCGATGGGGAGGCTTCGATCGAAAAAATAAAGCAGCACTACGACTTACGGCTCACGAAGTTAGTGAATCTTAACCGCTACCGGCTAGCGATGGCGCCTAAAGAGGAAAAAATTGCCCGGCATATTGCCGTTGTTGAAATCGAGATAAACACGGGTACGCTGCTCCCAGAGCAAATTATAATTCAAAACAACAAAACACGACCGCATCTCGCTGCAGTTACGTTTTATCTCGATCAATGAACCATTGCCGGCCGGCGTCTTTGACATTGAGTTGCCGGATGTATTTCTAAACGACAAATATGATGGTAGGGCGAATGAACGAAAGGATTGTGTGTCTCTTTCCTGGGCAGGGCTCACAGCATGTGGGTATGGGGGCCGATCTCTACCAAATCTATCCGCAGGCACGCCGCCGTTTCGACCAGGCCAACGAGGTGCTTGGCTGCAAACTAAGCCGCATTTGTTTTGAAGGGCCCCGCGACGTATTAAACACCGACCTGAATGCGCAATTGGCGGTCTATACGGTCAGCTGCATTCTAAGTGACCTTTTAAAACAGGCCGGTATTGTTCCGAAGGCGGTGGCGGGATACAGTTCCGGGTATTATGCGGCCGCTTATGCAGCCGGTGGATTGCCGTTTGCCGAAGGGCTTGCCACCGTCAAGCTGGCCGGCAAAATTCTTTTGGACGAGGGCCAGCGGATCACGGGTAAAATGGCTGTAATCTTTGGCCTTCCTTATGAAGACGTGGCGGCGATCTGCATCCAAACCGGCGAAGTCGATGTGGCCATCATCAACACCTTGCACCAAGTCATCATTTCCGGCAACGCCCCGGCGGTTAAACAGGCCATGGAGCGCTGCCTGGCGGCGGGTGCTCTCGATGCCTACCTCTTACCGGCTGAGACTGCTTACCACTCCCGCTTTATGACCGCAGCCTGTAAGCGCTTTTTAAATGAAATAGCGCTGGCGCATTTATCAGACCCGCAGATACCGATTGTTTCCTACGCCACCCTTGATACGGCGCAAGACAAAAAAGCCCTTGCCTTAACCATGGCTTCCCAGTTGGCAAGTCACCGTGCGATGGTTTGATTTGATCCGCAAACTGAGCGCGAACGGCCCAAGCTGCTTTTTAGAAGTCGGTCCGGGCGCGGCCATTTCACGTGCCGTGCGTTGGATCGACCGTCAAATAAAAATAACCCCGATTGACTCGGCCAAGGCCTTAGCACGGAAGGCCGGAAATCGCCTATCAAGGAAAAAGTGATGCCGAAGCCGATACCATTACGACCGAGCGCTGATAAAAAAAATCCTACCCCATCGAAGCCCGTTTCTCTTCGTGGATCACGTGCATGACCTTCGAAGCCGGTGTCCAGATTACCGCCAACAAAAAACTCGACCCGGGGGCAGACTTTTTTCTGCGGTCATTTCCCGGGTCGCCCGATTATGCCCGGGGTCCTCGTGGCGGAAGCCTTGGCCCAAGCGAGCGGGCTTTTAATCGGCTTGACCTACGGTGACCGCATGGATTTTCAGCTATACCTGGCCCAAGTGGACCTAAAGTTCATTCAACCCGCCTTTCCGGGAGAAACCCTGGCCCTGACAGCCAAGCTCAAAAAAGCCTACGGCCACCTGTTTCGCTTCAACGTGGCGGCCACGGTCGCATGCCCGTATGATCGCCAATGGATCCCTGGTGTTAGCTGAAGAAAAGAACGACGGATAAGCTAGCCGGCGGCTGGCAAACGTTTCCCTTTGGAGCGACAACGTCGCTTCTCATAAAAAAATTGAGAAACGATTTTTATTCTTCGATGATCTCGATGGCATCGGCGCCGCACTCGGCAGCCGCCTGTCGAACAAGATCCTTGTATTGTTCAGGAATTTCATCCATCTTGACGATTGACATCAGCTGGTCTTCATCATATTGAAACACGTCCGGGCAAAGATTGTTGCAGTTTCGATCCCCCATGCACTGACTCGTAACGCGAACTTTCATGTTTTCCTCCTTGTTTGATAATTGCATCCTATCTCAATTGAGCGTTTAACTTTTAAGTGCTACCTTCCAGTGGCACTGTACCAAGTACTGTTTGGAAATTTGGCCAGACGCGCCCCACGCGCATCCTGTATAATTTGAATTGTCGCGGCAGCACTGGTATTACCCATAGCAGCCGCATCTTTCAGCATTGGCAGGGCCGGGTCTTGAATCAGGCCCAAGCAGGCCGATGCCCCGGTCATGACCTTCTTACGTGCAAAAGCAGGCATTTTGGACAAGAACCCGGCCGCAGGACTCGCATTTTCGCCGGCCATACGGACCAGAAGCTTGAGCATTTTGGGATCCTTCATCCAATTCCGATCTTCCTTGCTCAACGCATCCGCCATTCTCCACGATATTGCGCTTGCTCTGCAACAAAACCTGCAAACCTTTAACGGCCCCTTTGGAAACATCCGCCGCTCCGTTTTCAATATAGAATAAAAGCGCCCCCAGATGCTCGTCCGTTCCCGATTTTTTAAAGGCGGCATCCATAAATTTTTTATTGACTTTTTTGTTCCAACTCATTTGCGGCATGCCGACCAAGCGCGTCAGCACCGCTAAATTGGTGCCTGAAAGACGATTGTAGATCCCGTGATATTGCTGTTTGTAATATACGGCTGAATCCTGGCTGCGCTCCAGGTAATATTTCTGGGCATGGCAGAAATAAATAATCAGGGGCGCATTCCAGTTGGGGTCTTCGGGTTGGTTTTGGGCCTTTTGGATGGTGCCGTTGTAATCGTTTCTGCCAAAAGCCCTTAACGCATCTTGCTCCCATGGCAGTAATGGGTGTTCTTGCCAGATGACGGCATTGGCGGAATTTCCAGCTATGGTCCCCAGCAAAAGCAGCAACCCGACCAGCATAACCTTTTTGGTGAATAATTTCATAAAGTGCCTCCCTTGCTGCTTACATTTCAGATTCAACGAGCGTTTCACAACTTACCTATTTAATATACTAAACGTTGTCAAAGCATTATTCCACTTAACCACGATTTGTCACTGTTTTGCAAAACCAAGTCACACGGGTTTAGGCTTCATGATTAGAGCGCCATGTTCAAGGCCCTTAAGGGCCATCCTGGATTGGTATGGCGCCTTGACATCGAAGTGTCGTTCTCTTATACTGGCCCGACATAAAAAGAAATTCTTGTCGTTTACTATTCGATTCAGCGCCGTTGGGCAACGCGAAGCAACCGTGATAAAATCAGGCCCTCGGCGTGGCGACGCACCTGTTGAATGCCGACCGGGAGGTAAAACGTGAAGCTGACTTCCTTAACCCTTATTATGATTTTCATTTTATGGGCTGGTTTGCTCAACGCCCAAGCGCCTGAAGGTAATATCACGGTTCAGGCCGACGGCTATGGCATATCAAAAAATGATGCCCTGCTCAAAGCCAAGCGGAATGCTGTTGAAAAGGGCATCGGCACCTTCCTTATATCAGAGACCGAAATTAAAAATTACGAGCTTCAAAAAGATATTATCCTCACCAAAACAATGGGATCGGTGAAACAATACGATCTGCTCGAAGAAAAGCAACAAGGGCCCAAAGATTTTTATGCCAGAATTCGTGCCGTGGTTTCGCTGGCCAATATTAAAGCCGATCTGGCCGCCCTAAAAATTTTGCTTGAATCGATGGACAAACCACGCATGATGGTCGTGATCAAAGAGCAGGACGGCAAAACCGCTGAAAATACCATCATCGACTTTTTGCGCCAAAAAGGGTTCGATCTTGTTGATGCCGCCGCCGTGGCGGCGCTGATGCAAAAAGAGGAAAAGTTCGTCGGGCGCGCGGCAGCAGGCAACCCGGCTGCCGCTGCCCAAATCGGTGCTGCCAATGGCGCCGAATACGTGATCGTTGGCATGGTCACCAAATCACTCAAAGAAAGTGCCTTTTTGAAAGAATCCGGAATGGTTTCGGGCCAGGCCACGATCAGCGCCAAAGTCGTCAACTGTTCCACCGCCAAGGTCATTACCGCCAGTTCAACCTCCAGCGCAGCAGTACACGTTTCCGCCGATGCGGCCCAAAACCAGGCCACGGCCAAGGCGGCTGGCAAACTGATGGATCGCGATCTCTTCGAAACGATCGTGGCATCCTTTCAAGACATGATCAACAACGGCATTGCTTTGGACATCACCGTGAAGAACGTCTCCAACTTCAAGACCCAGAAAGCCGTCCGGCAAGTTTTAGCCGGCCTGGCCGACGTGGTTTCGGTATCCAAAAAGGCGTTCAGCGGAGGGCAACTGAAACTTGCTATTGTATTCAAAGGCAATGCGGACGCTTTTAGTGAGAGCGTCGATGGACAACGGGTTCTGGAACAAAGGCTATCGGTGACCGATATCGTTGGTAGTCGGGTCACGATCCATTTGCAATAACTATCCTGACGGGGGTTACGGATGAAACGCTTTTTGATCATCACCTTGATGCTCGCTTTTACGGCTGGCCTCCCGGCCCTGGGACTGGCCGAATTCCAGAAAACCAAAGTCGCGGTCGTCGATTTTCAGATCCAGGGCTCCCAGTATGAAAATTCCGACATGGGGGCCATCGTAGCCGAATGGCTGATTACCGCCCTCGTGAAAGACGGCCGTTTTGATGTCATTGAACGACGCTTGCTAAAAAAAGTTTTAGGCGAGCAACAATTGGTCATGACGGGCGTGGTCAATGAAGCCAGTGCTTCCGAACTCGGCAAACTGCTCGGAGTTAAAATAATTATTTCCGGCACGGTCGTGAGTTTTCAAAACGTGCTGGAAGTCAACGCCCGCATCATCGATGTGACCAGTGCCTCCATCATTACCGCTGAAAGTGTAAAAAGCACCACCGCGATCCGACTCGAAGAACTGGTGATGCAGATGGCTGAAAAAATTATCAAGGATTTCCCCCTGGAAGGGTACGTGGTCAGCCGTAACGATCAAAAAGTTTCCATCGACCTCGGCCGTTATGCCGGCGTTAAAGCGGGTATGCGTTTCAGCGTCTTCAGAGAAGGCAGTGTCATCAAACACCCCAAGACCGGCGAGGTGCTCGATATCGAAAGGATTCAAACAGGCCAAATCGAAATCTCCAAGGTTCGCAACAACATCGCCGAGGCCCAAATTCTGGAAGAGGCTGCACCACAGACGATTGCCTATGGTCAAATGGTACGAAGTCTGTCCCAACCCAAAACCGATTTCGGCAAGTATACCGGTCCGTCGGCCTTTGACTCCGGCCGGAACGCTGAATTATTACGCAAACTGTCTGATCTCGACCCCAAACTGGAAGAAGTCAAACAGTTGAAAGAAGCGGGTAATGTCAATTGGGAAGTGCGGATAAAAGAGGCACTGGTCGCCTTGAAATACATTTACGCCCAAAATCCCACGGCTCCGGAAGTCTGGTTCTATTACGCCAAAGCATTCAATGTTGCGGGTAATCTACGTAAAACCAACAAGTCGCTGGCCAAAGCAATTTACTACGACCCCAAATACATCGACGCCCTGGTGTTCAAGGGTGACGTCAATTATGAATATGGCCAAAAAATTGGGAGAAAGGGCCGCAAGCTGGTCCCCTATGCAGTTGAAGGGTATGAAGCGGCGGCCAACAGTATGCAGGATACGAGCATTCAAGGCCGAGATGTACTATCGCATCGGCAATGTCTATGCTGAATTGGCGGATGACTCAGCCAAAGCGGTCAGTTACTGGCAAAAGGCCTCAGACATTGCACCGGGCAGTCAGGCCGGACAACAGGCCGCCGGCAAGCTGACCCGCGCACCGCTACGGACAATCCACGGCAGGCCCATCGATTCATAAATCCGATGAAACATTCACGCCGACCGTTCGGCCCGCCTTCGACATGCATTCTGGCCGCCTGCCGCTCATGGCCGAGGGCCGGGCGAAGGAATACGGTACGTCCCATCCAGGCGCTTTACCATCTCATCATAGCGGCGATTGATCTCTTCGCTGGCGGCCTCGAAATCTTCCTGGCTCAAGGCGCCTGACTGTCGGCGGGCCTTGAGAATCGACCATTCCCTTTCATACCAACGATCTGCATCAAAATTATAAGTCATTTTGAGAAGCCTTTTAGCTACTTTTTGCCAGTAAGCCGCGCCAGCAAACGCGACCCGGGCCTTTTTACCTGAACACTTTTCCCTTCGCGGTAGCGCTGCATGTAATCCGATACCACCTTTTCAACATCAAGGGCCAGATGCCTGGCATAGGCAACAACAAAACCTCGCGTAAATACTTCGGCTGGAAGATCGTCGAAGTTTTCTTCTTCGATGTTCTCAAGATGCTGAAGCGGGACCCGGGTTGCAGCGGCGATTGCCTCAAGGCTGATTTTCAACTCCTCCCTGATCCGCTTGAGGCTCTGACCATCAAAGGCCTGCTGTTCGGTACTTGTGGCCGTTGCGTGTACGGCCTTATGCGCAGTAGATTTTCTTTGGTTCGCCGCCTGTGCATCCTTTTCCAGCAAAGACCGGAGGCGATGATAAGCCTCCTGTACCTGGGACAGAATTTGTGTTTTGTGATCACCTGGGAGCTCGTCTTCAACCGCTATGATTGCAAGCGACTCGGTCGAATACAATTCCTTGAGCCGTATATAGGCTTTGCGAACATCGGTTAACGAGGCGCCCGGCACCAGTTCCAAGACATCGTAGTAACGCCGATACTCACGATGGTGGTTTTCAGATTTCAACCTGTTTGCCCTCGATAAGGTTTGCGGCCAAGGATTCCAGCTCTTTTGCACAGCGCGATTCAGGATAGGCTTGAAGATAAGGCTGCCGTTTATTGATACAACGCGGAATAAAATCATCGTATTCGAGGAAGCCCGCATAGCGGGCTTTGAGTCCGAAAGTATTTCAAACACACACTTTTGACCGAAGTGCCGATCATGATCTCCTGATTGTTCCGGACCTGGTTGAGAATAATCTGGACGCAGAAATGATCAAGCTCACCGGCGATGATCGCTTGAACGTCCTCAGATGTATCGGCCAGGTGATCGATAAGTTGTCGTAAGTTGGTAATCTTGTAGGTCGTACGGTTCAACCAGGCATCTTGGAAGACCTCCTTGTGCCCGTTGGCTGTTAAGGTCTTCATCAGTTGCCGAAAAAATACATTTTTCACGAAATAATACATGTTTTCAATCGCCGTGATTTCAGGCATGATAACGACGATCATCCGGTCGGCCAGCAAAAAGGTGTCGATCGTGTTGAAGTGCGCGCCCGCACCCAGGTCGATGAGCACGTAATCGGTATCCAGCTTCTTGATATGCCTCAACAGTTTTATCTTCTGGGCATACTTGATGCTGTCCGCTGCCAGTGAATGGATGGCCCCCACCAACAGTCCCAAGTTTTCAATGCCGCTCGGCACGACCAGCTTCGCCAACGGAAGCTTCTTTTCAAAAAAATCGGTAAGGGAAGTATGGGGTTTGCCAACACCGAGAAAGGTATGCAGATTGGCGGCTCCCAGGTCGGCATCCACCAGGATGACCTTGTGGCCTTGTTGGGCCAGATGGTTTCCCAGGGCGCTGACAATGAAGCTTTTGCCGATACCGCCCTTGCCGCCCCCGACGGCCCAAATTTGAGCTTCTTTTTTCTTTTTCAGCATGTCACCCACGTGCGCACGTCCGTTCCCAGCTTATGGCTGAGAGCACCGGCATCTGCCAGATAAAATTGAATTTTATCAGGATATTGTAAATTTGTAAAGCTTAACAAATAATTAACCGCCTTAAACCATTTATGGATGGCACTAGGTCGGTGGCAACAGGGGCATGACCTCCAATTCGGAACCGTTTGTAATGATCTTGATGGCCCCATGTTGATCCGTACGAAAAACCTGATAACCACGATCCCGGTAACGGTTTAAAACGGATGGATGGGGGAAACCGAATCGGTTTTGCCACCCTGCCGAGATGACAACGATCTGGGGCTTGACCTGGTCCAAAAACAAGGCACTGCTTCCGGTTCGACTGCCATGATGGGGGGACAGTAGAACGCTGCTGCGCAGATCGGTGCCTTTTAGTGAGACCAATTCAGCTTCACCGCGGGCCATGATATCCCCGGGTATTAAAACAGACCGTCGGCCATAGCTTACTTTCAAAACCAGGGAGTTATTGTTGCTGTTCCGCCAGGTATCCACTGTGCGGCGTTGCAAAAAACCCCTGGGGAGGATATAAAATGTCAAAGGTCACCCCCTTGATGACCTTGCGCTTAGCCGAATTCTCAAAAGCGGGTACAGCGATGTTCGCATGCTTCAAAACCTGCACCAACTTTCGGTAGCCGGCTTTATCGACCGCTTCACCATTGGCCCAGAATTCTTTGGTGTTGAAGTTGTCGGCGATGAACAGCAACCCATTTAGATGGTCGGCGTTGGGGTGTGAAAGGACAAGCGTCTCGACTGTTTTGATTTTTTTGCGCCACAAGAAAGGCGCGACAACACGCGCCCCCACGTCGAAAGCCTCATTGTCGCTGAAACCGCCGCCATCGATTAAAACCGTATGCCCGCCAGGGACCTCCACCAGGGTCGCGCTGCCTTGTCCAACATCAATGGCCGTTACCCTTAAATCGGAGCGACCGAAGCGCTGGTAAACCCAGTAGCCGACATCGATACTTGCTACTAGGAGAACGCCGATGACCACGCCCCTCCCCCATAAAGCCAGCCGCGCCCGATTCGCAGCCTGCGGCTCCAATCGCACTTTGGCCAACAGGAATAGCCCCACAAGGAGGGCGTAATAACTTGCGATTTCTATAGTGGTCGGCGTAACGGTTCGCACTGCGGCCCAGGGCCAAGCAGCGATGATGTCGATCAGGGTCAAAACTTTCGACAACACGATCAAGCACCCCTGCCACAACAGCAGCGCTAGCGCGGCGCTGACAGGATAGACACCGACCGCCAATAGACCTAGCGGAATAACCGTGAATCCGATCAAGGGAACCACGACCACGTTAGCACCCCACCCCACCAGTGAAACCAGATTGAAATAGCACATCACCAGCGGTAGGGTGCCCAGCATTGCGAACAGCGAAACCAGTCCCATGGTTGTTAGACTTTTTAAAATCCGTAGGACAAGCGACCTGTCCGCCCGACGCACCCCGTGCTTTATAAGCGCTAGGCCTAAAAGGATAGACGCAACAGCAGCAAAAGACAGTTGGAACGACACGGCGAAAAGGGCGGGTGGATTGATGATCAAAATGATCAGGGCCGCCACCGACAAGGTGTTTAAGAGATCCTGTTCCCGCTCGATCAAGAAGGCCCCCAGAAAGACGCTGACCATGATGAGTGCTCGCTGGGTCGACGGCGACAACCCCGCCAGCAACCCATATGCGACTACCGGTATCAGCGTTAAGCCAGCGGCGCTTTTATTGATCCAGGCTCGCCACAAGGCAACCTGCCAATGCGACATCAGCCACCGTAATATCCAAAAGGCCGTCGCGGCAATGATACCGACATGCAGACCCGAAATCGCCAGCAAGATGTCCGACACCGGAACGGTTAAACGCCATGCGGCCGTCCGGGGTAATTCCACTGCGGTCACCGATAATCAGAGCCTTTAAGACGGCCTTGCTGGCGGTTGACACCTGATCAGATTCGATGCCCTCGATCAGGCTGGCGATGCGGCTTTCGAATCCGATCCAGCGCACGCAGGAATCCGCCATCCTCCGTGCTGCGCACAATCTGCAGCGCGTCAACTGTCGTATAAGCCGATCCCCATATTTTCTTGAGCGCCAGAAAGGTTTGGTAATCAAAAGCACCGGGGTTGTTGAAATTGCGGATCGCTCTAATACGGCCATTGAACGTGAGCGCATCACCTCTTTCGAATGCAGGCGGAATGCCGTAGACAGTGACACGGATTTGTCCGTGGACCGACCGGGAAACTTTTTCTGTCTTCAAGCGGGTGACCCTTAAAATGAGCTTGGTTCGGCGTTGCTGGTGTAAGGGTGCATTGGCGACAATACCGGATATGCGCCACGGATGGGAGTTCACAAAATGGGCCACATGGTTTTCAGGAAAATGGGGGCCAACCACGGTTGAATTGCCAAATACCCGCATAACCCGCAAAGAATCAGGGGCGTAAATGCGGCACCTTGCTGACGCCCTATTTTGTAGACGAGAACGGCCAAGCGAGGCCGGTAGGGATCCAGATCCATGGTCCAAGGCCCGGAAATCGGACCCCATGGCCAAACCGGCAATAAAGGCCGTTAAAACAGGAATAACAGGGCGGGCGTATGTGGTCGGGGTTAATCCAATGGGAATACCTCACTTAAATGCGAGCAATAATTCTATGAAAATGGACTTGGACGAGGCTAGACTTTTACCCTTTCGATGCGCGCCCCCAGCTTGGTAAACTTCTTCTCGATGGCTTCATAACCGCGATCGAGATGATAGACCCGATTTACCTCGGTCTGCCCTTGGGCAACCAGACCGGCCAGAATCAGCGAAGCACTGGCTCGCAAATCACTCGCCATAACCGGTGCGCCTGACAGGTCTGGCACCCCTTTGACCAGCGCCGCGTTGCTGGAAATCGTGATGTCCGCCCCCATGCGTTTGAGTTCACTGACATGCATGAAACGGTTTTCAAAAATGGTTTCGGAAATGATGCTCAGTCCGCTGCTGACCGACATGAGCACCATAAACTGGGCCTGCATATCGGTTGGAAAGCCTGGATATGGCAGGGTCTTTAGATCGGTACTCGTAGTTCTTGCAGGTCCTTTGACATGCACGCTCGTTCCCGCCACCCGGACATGCGCGCCCGCCAGACACAGTTTGTGTATGACGGCCTCGAGATGTTCCGGTTCACAGCCCATGATCTCAACGTCGCCCCCGGTCAGGGCCGCCGCAACCATGAAGGTCCCGGCCTCGATGCGGTCGGGTATGATACGGATTTCGGCGGGCTTGAGGGCCGTCAACACCTTGAATCTTGATTTCAGATGTTCCGGCACCCTGTATCTTGGCGCCCATGCGGGTTAATGCATCGGCCAGGGCGGCGACCTCCGGCTCACAGGCGGCATTTCGCAAGATCGTCGTCCCTTCGGCCAGAACGGCCGCCATCATCAGATTTTCAGTCCCGGTAACCGTCGCCATATCGAAATAAATTTCATTGCCAATCAGGCGCTCCGCCTCAACCTCGACATAGCCGTGCTTTAATTCGATTTGGGCCCCTAAACTGGCAAGGCCTTTCAAATGCAGGTTGATCGGCCGTGCCCCGATGGCGCAACCGCCCGGCAGTGAAACCCGGGCTTTTTTAAGGCGGGCGACCAGGGGCCCTAAAACCAAAATCGAGGCCCGCATTTTGCGCACCAGGTCATAGGGGGCTTCGTGGGTACTAATCCCTCCGGCATCGATACGCACGGAATCGCCTTCGACCGCTATCCGGGCACCGAGATGTTCGAGCAAACGCAAAGTGCTCTGAACATCCTGGAGTTGGGGAACATTGGAAAATGTGTTCCAATCGTCGGTTAACAGGGCCGCGACGAGAATCGGCAGAGCCGCATTCTTGGCGCCACTGATGGCGACTTGCCCTTTGAGCGGCAGACCACCGTTTATGATAATTTTATCCATATTAAAATTTGATTTGCTCGGCTTGGGTTATCGTGATTGTTAATTCAACCTCCCAACTCTTGGCGTTAGCAACACACACCTTTCACAACGACGATAGTATATTGATCTTAAAAAAAAGCGCTTCCCCTATCGATCCCCTGGGGTAAGCGCTTTAAATTCTCAAGGCGATCAGTATTAATGGTGATGGGCACCCTTACCCTTCGCCGTATCGATAACCGCCTTGATAATACAATAGGTCATGCCCGCACCAATGATGTTAAGCGCATACCATAGGCCGCCATGAAAGACCAGGTGCGTCATGTCCCAAACCCATTCAAAACTGAAAGGCAACATCGTTTCTCTCCTCTATCGTCGTTTAGGCCTCGGCCGGTTTTAGCTCGCCGACTTCTTCGGGTGTCGCTTCTTGGGCAACGGTCTCAGTGTCGACCTCGACCGCTTCAGGGCCCTCCGGTTCATCTATTACAATCGGATTCAATTCCTGTTCCTGGGGGAAAATCGGCATATAACGGTATGAAATCATAATCAAGATAACACCGTAGGCAACCGGCAGGATGGTCGTTGCCACTTCTTGCCAGCTGGGGTAGTAAAGCGCCCAGTCTTCAAAAGGAAGCACCGGAATCGCCAGCACTTGCAGAACCATGGCCCAACGGTTGACACACGCCCCCAAAGCCGCCAGGATTACCGCCAGCCACAAGGTAAACTGGGTTTGGCGTCCGACTTTCGTTATCAGAATCAACGCCGGCACGATGCCGCAAATCACGATTTCCAGAATCAAAATCCAGATCCCGTACATGGCGTTATTGGAGTAAAAATCCATCAAGTGCATGCCCTTGGATGGCGCCGTTACGGTTGCCCAATACCAGGTGTCGATTATCTTGGCGATAATATAGGTTAATAACATCCATCCGGCTATTTTGGCCAACAGTTCGATGACATTGTCCTTAACCAACTTTTTGCCGGCAATCTTTTCCGTCAATTTGGTGATGAAGATCGTGAAGCACGGCCCCATTGCCGCGGCCGACCAGGTGAAAAGAAAGAAGGTCCAGGGCCAAATCAGAATGTGTTCACGAAAGCCGAAGGGGCGCCCGAACAATACACCGGCCACACCGCCCAACGAACCTTGGTGGAAGAAGGACAGAAAAGCACCGGTCGCTGCGAAAATTGCCATGGTCGCATGCATGTTATGACTCAGGTTGTGGAAAAAAGGTACCCGGTCGATCTGGCGGTTTTCAAGAACCAGGGGCAAATATTCTACGCACAACACCCCGAAATAGGCAGGTCAGACAAAAGGCCACTTCAGTCAGCATGGAATGGACATTGGCATGCCAGAAAATAAACCAGCCCCGCATGGGTTGCCCCACATCGATTCCGAGGATCAGCAACGCCGAACTATAGCAAATGAAACCGATCAAAACCGCATAGTTGATAATATTTTTAAGTTCGTCCTTGCCGACAATGTAGCGCAGCAAACCGGTAAAGAAAGCGCCGCCGCCCAGAGCAATCACCGCCAGGTCGGCCCAGATCCAAATTGCAAAACCGTAGGCATTGTTCATGTTGGTCTGGTTGAGGCCCTTAAACCAGCAAAGCAACGCGGCAAAAACGCCCCACAATAGCACGGCACCGGGGATCGCCAGTCCCATTAAAAACTGCGGAAATGGACAGCGTTTAACTCCCTTGGGTATTAATGCAGAATCCATATGTGCTCCTCAAACTTCCTGTCGTACGAAAAAGATAATTTTATACGCTTGCAACTAATGGCTTTTGATGAGCCCTTCACCTTTAAGATAGTTATCGCCAGCGCGTCGGACCCATTCACGACTTGAATGATAATAAACTTTGGGGTTGGTCCCCAATCGCTCCAACAGGCGGAACGTGTCCGGTTTCTTCTTAAGCGCGTAAACGGCGTGGTCGTGGTTGTTCAGATCGCCAAAAGTAATTGCACCGGCCGGGCAGGCCTGGGTGCAGGCCGTCTGATATTCGTGCTCTTCGATATCGTCCCGCTCTTCGTAATGCGCCTTCTCCATGGCGGCCTGATAACGATGAAAACAGAAGCTGCATTTTTCTACCACGCCCCGCATGCGGACCGAAACCTTGGGGCTCAGATATTCGGTCATGCCCTCGGGCCAAACCGGATCCCACCAGTTAAAAAGGCGAACA
Organism: uncultured delta proteobacterium; assembly: GCA_963802265.1. GTDB lineage: Bacteria > Desulfobacterota > Desulfobacteria > Desulfobacterales > CAWDIC01 > CAWDIC01. The sequence continues at coordinate 52,401 of CAWDIC010000006.1, read as the reverse complement.
TGATAGGGGCAGGCGGCCATACAGTAGCGACATCCGAAACATCGCGTGTAGATCTGGCTGACAATGCCGGTACTCGTTATCATAGTCGGTCGCCGTAGCAGGACACACCGAAACACACGGCGAATGCCCGTGGCTCCCTTCACAGTGCATGCATGGCCTGGGAAGATAGCAGACATCGGTTTCCGGGAAGGGCTTGCCGTTGGTCAATTTATAGATACGGAGCCATGCCAAACTAAGCAATTTATCGGTTTCATCCTCCCGGAACGGCACATTGTTCTCCGACATGCAAGCGACCATGCAGGCACCACACCCGGTACATTTGTCCAGATCGATTACCATTCCATACTTCTTGGCGTTACTGTTATTGTGCGCTTCTTTCATCAGAACCTCTTACAATTATTTAAGCGTTCAGCCTTCAAGCACGTGGTGCGGTCAACGTTGACCAAGCAATGGAGTCGCCGCTGACAAGCCATTAGGCACTCTTCAACTGGGCCCTTATTCCCCAGGCAGCATCAAGGCCGGAAGCCGGATCGGCGACCGGGCCGATGAGTTCATTAAAATTAACTCCCTTTCCAGCCAGGAAGCGGTCATACGCTGTATGCCCCAACCCTTGCGGCATCGCGACAACACCTGGTCGAACGCCTTCATATAGATGAACGCGAACACGGGCTTCACCCTTGGGAGTACTTAATTTTGCATGTTGGCCTTCTTTCAGCCCATAGGACGTGGCGGTTTGAGGATTGACTTCGACGAGTAGATCGTTACCTTTCAAAACCGTGTCATCAATCGCTTTTACCATGAACGGTGGATCACCGATAAAACCACCCGCAGATACGCATTGAATCGACAGGCATCAACAGCAAGGGGAAATGCTTTGGCCTCGCCTTCCGGTTCCACGGTGGTAGCGATGTCAAGCGCCGCAATATCCCGGCTGCTGAATTCAAATTTACCCGAGGGTGTTTCGAAAGCGTCGGGCCAATCGGGAACGCTGAAATCCGGGTCAGTCCAGTAACCCTCTTCATTTAGGACATCCCATTTTTCCCCGAGCGTTTCTTCAAGGCAGGCTTCATAGCTGTCCCATGGAAAGGCGTCAGCGATGGTTCCGCCCATGGCCTGAGCGATTTGGATGACGGTGTCGCCGGTATGCTGGGTGTCGAACATGGGTTCGACAACCGGTTGGGTTAAACCGATAATCGGGTAAGGCAACCCGGCGGTCGTCGCTACGTCTTCGTAGCGTTCTAAATATACGTGATTGGGTAAGATGAGATCCGCATTCATTGCGGTTTCATCCATGTAGGATGAAAAACTGACCACAAAAGGTATTTTATCGAAGGCCGCCTTGACATCCTTGCTACCCGGTAAGGTATGGCATGGATTGGCGTTGCTCACGAACAGGGCCTGCAAGGGATAGGGCTTACCCGCATTGACCCTTTCAGCCAAACGATTGAGTAGATAGCGCGAGTAAGGGAATCGATCGCCACCGGCGCCATCGATCCGAGCATGCTGCATGCCCCTCGGAAGCGGCGCGATCCATCTCGGCCTCGGGCCAGTCGATATAATCGGCTTCCGGAACGGCCCAGACACCTCCGGGTTTGTTTATGTTCCCAACCAGTGCATTTAAAGCGATGCACCGCCATAACTTCGCGTAGGCTACCAGGCCTCCGCCCCTCGCCCCGTCCACAGATCGCCAGCGGTCGCGAAGCCCTCACAAAACTGCGGGCCAACGACACCAGGGTTTCCTTGTCGACACCCGTGATGCGGACAACCTCGTCCGGGCTATAGCGACCGAGGACCGCCTGCTTCCAGTCATCGAAACCTTCGGTGTACATGTCGATAAAATTGGCTTTCTGACGGTTTTCTCTGATAATGATATTCGCCAGCCCCAAAGCCAGATCGGCTTCCGTTCCGGGGTTGATGGCTATCCATTGGTCCGCTTTGGCAGCGGTAGTGGACAGACGCGGCTCGATCTGAACGAGCTTGGCCTGGCCTGCAACCCGCTTGCTGTTGGCCTGGAACATTCGAACCGGTGACCCCCAGCCTTCGATGACGCCGGAGCCAAAACTGAGGATAAAGTCGGACTGCTCCACATCGAACCCAGCCGTGGCCTGAACACCTTGCATCAGGTACAAGGCCATTTCATAAGAATCCTCAATCGAAGGGGTCCGCATATAATTGGGTGAGCCGAAGACCGTCATAAAACGGCTCAACAGGCTCGCCACGGTACCCCGATCCGAATCAGTGATACAGCCAACGGTTTGGGCCTGGCCGTTGGCGCGCAGGGTTTGCAGCTTGTCCGTGATCTCGGCAATGGCTGCTTGCCAAGTCGATTGCCGCCCAGCGGCCTTCGCCGCGTTTGCCCATGCGCTTGAGCGGTGTTTTGATTCTGGTAGGGCCGTAAAGCAATTGAAGACCCGACAACCCCAGAATGCAAATCCCACCGTTATTGATCGGGTGATCCGGCAAGCCTTCAATTTTAATGGCCCGTTCATCCACTTTACAGACCGAAATACCACACCCCCCCCGACAGAGGGTACAGGTTGAATTGGCATAACTAAATTCACCATCCGGTGGAACCGGGGTCCACGGCCAGTTCTGGGACCAGATGGATGAGTCGTCCATCAGTTTCCACGGTAACGGCGAAAGGGCGGTACCCGCTGCCCCGCCAATTGCAAACGACAAAAAAGCTCTCCTGTCTATTTTCATGAATTTACCCCTTAACTTGAACAAGGTACGTGCTTTACAACGCCATTCAATCTATTATCGAACAGCAATACCCCGTGATCTTATTTGTGACACACAAAACATCCGCCCTTCAACGTCTGGACACTGTTTTGTTTGACATTCTCTCTTACATGGCATTCGGAGCAGTCATCCATTTTCATCCGGTCCCAGGTATTCCGTTTGATACCCGATATATTCCTGCCCCAAATATCACGACTGACACCGGTAAGGCGATTTTCCTCATAGATCGGAAGGCTTTCGGACTCACCAATGTGGCCGTGACAGGTAACACAATCCATTTGGGCTTTGATGACATGGGCGGCGTGTGGGAAAAAAACGCAATCCTGTTGCCGGGAATAAACGAACCAGGGAACTTCCCTGTTCTGGGAGACATATTCTTCGACAAAGCGGGCCTCATTTTCGGATTCGCCCATTACTTCCTCATGGCAATCGATACAATCCGCCAGTTTGGGAACACCTGCGTAGGTTCCGTCTTCCCTGAAATAATGACAGCTTTCACAGCCATTATCGACCTCTTCCATGTGGAGTACATGGCTAAAATCGATCGGCTGCTTTTTCTGGGAATACAGTGCTTTTGGAAAAACAATCCATCCCACAACAAGACTGGCTGCAAGCCCCAGAATAAAAAACAGGATAATCGGCCCGCCGGCCCCATTATCCTGATCCTTTTCCCTTTCAAGGGCTGCTGATTCGGTCGCCTCACCGGTTTCTTCGGTCGAAACCGCATTGGTTTTATCATCTGGTGTGCTCATGAATACTCCGTAATTCTTTAGTTGATGATCCGACTCACCTTAGAATAAGCCTAAAGCCCGGCCGTTTTATTAGAACCCATCTTAAAAATAGTTTCAGGGCCCTTGAAGGGACCGCGGGTCAACGCAAATGCGCGTAACCGTTCGCACCGGAACGCCCTTTTTTTGCCAAATCCCGCCCTTCCCTGAGTCCTGATCCTATCCTTACGATGGGTTCTAATAAAGGTAATGCATTCACGCATAACCGGGGAATAATAGCATGCGCTCTTGTACCTGTAGTTCCTATTTTTGTCAAGGGAAAATGAGCCCCTTTTAGCCCTTGGACAGGGCGGCCTGGTTTTCACCCGAGGCGGACCGAGCCTTCGCCTAAAGAAACTAAAACAGGCCCGTTGCTGCGCTTAAACCGGTCGTTAGGGGCCCGCGAAACGGCGCTCTCTGGTAGATGGAACACGGTCACGGAACGGCGTGCTCATCGTGCTCCGCCCGAACGATGGAGGCTATTGATAGGCTTTTTTAAAACTAAGTATTGGAGGATATCGAAGGAAAGCTACTGAGCACCGTCTGAAAAGCGTTTTCGCTAGACGTTATCCTGGGCAACGCCGGAAGGATGTTACGACAGCGACCTGATCGTTTTGCAGGTATTTTTTGGCCAACGCCATAATTCGGCAGCCGTCACGGCGGCGTAATCGTCCACGATTGTCCGGCTCCATTCGATCTGCTGCGGATGCCGGCTGGCGCTGGCCAAGACGCTGTTCAACCAGTACGCGTTCGAGCGTCGTAAATCTTTGAGGCCGGTTAAAATCGGATCTAGGCCGCGCGACGCAGTTCTTCGTTGGAAATCCCTTGCTTCACGAGATCGGCCACAATTGCTTTGACGGCCTGGATCACCTTGGCAGCGGCTTCAGGGTCAACCTGGATGTAGGTCTGGAAAAGGCCGTAGCCGGCAAACGCCCGACTGGAACGGTTAAAGGCGAAAGGTGAATACGAAGCCCCGCGCTCTTCGCGAATTCCAATCCGCAGGCGATCCGAAAGCACCTCCGCTAAAACGGCCAAGCGACGTACGCGCTGGATATCCCAGAAATCGTCCGTTAGATATGCCATGACGACCAGACCCTTGGGAATTTTCGTGGTCACCTCGATTTTGCGCTCCTGCGACGCCGGGAAGGAGGGGGCGGGCTGTATAAGAGGCTTATGGTGCCAGGCTGGTCGAGATTTAAGGGTCCCGAAATAGCGCGCAGCCAACGCCACAACCGCATCGCGGTCACAATCGCCGACAATGGACACTTCGAGCGGCTCGTTGGCGATTGCGCTGCCAATCCAGGCCACGAACCTGATCAAGAGACAGTTGTTCCCATTCAGACGGTTTTGGGAACCCAAAGCGACGGTCCCCCCCGGCCAAAAAGCGTAAGCCTTGCGATTGCAAAGCTGCCTTCGACCGAGCCACTGTAGGTTTCATATTGTTGCTGAAGGCGTTTGGTGGAGAGCGTAAAAGCTTCAGGGCGGAAAGCCGGATCCTGAAAGTGGGCGTAGAGCAACTGAAAAAGGCGTTCGAGATTCTTCGAGACGGTTTGACCCTTGAATACAAAACGGTCCTCGGCGATATTAAAGGTGACTTTCGTATTGCTGCCGGCCAAGGCCTGGTTGAGGGCCTCCTTGTCCAAGGACCCCAAGCCACTGGCATTGACAACAGCCTCGCTCAACTCCGCCAGTCCCGGTTGAGATAGGGGCTGCGACATACGCCCCGATCCGAAAGAAAGCGCCGCTTGGACTTCATTGGCCTTAAAATCGGTTTGCTTAAAATTGAGATAGACACCGTTGTCAAATCTGATCTGCGTAATGCCAGAATCCGCATGGGTAACGTTGGCAACGATTTGTCCGCTTTGTGACGGTTCGGGCAGGTACGGGAACACAGCCTTCTCGGGGGCTTCCGGTGGTAACAACACGCTCTTGACCACTTTGTTTGTAGACCGCCCGCAATCGTCTGCTCAGGTGTAACGCCAGGTTTGTCAATCAGCGCATTGCCGGTTACCAGGACAAGGCGATGGTCTTCAGCCCACGCCTGTTTCATCGCCGCATGAACATCTTGCAGCGTTAATGAGGTAACGATCGGCTTCAACAGTTGCTGCCGTTGGGCTGGTGATTGAAAAACACGGTCATTGTTCAGATGCCATATGATCTGCCGCGCCAGGGCCTGACTATCTCGGGTCGCCGCCTTGCTAACGGCAACTTCCAGGTCCGCCAGATAATCCTTTTTGACACGCGCCAGCTCCTCGGCCGTGAACCCAAACAGGACGGCTTGCCGCAAGGTCTGTTCCAAAAAAACCAGGTTCGCAGCCCACCTGTCTCGGACTGCATTCGGCCATCAATTCCGTATAATCAAATCGGCGCAGGTATAGACCGGACCCGATTGCTGGCCGACTGTACAGGGAGACGCGCCTAAGGTGACCAGGCGGTCCAGTCGGTTTTGAACGATCTGGTCGGCGACATCCTGAATGATCAATGTGCGTTGGAGCGCTGATGTGTCCGGGACCGTGCACCTTTGCCTTAGGGTGGCAATGGATACCGTTGTTTTGCCGGCTTCTTTTTCATGGTGATAAAAGCTTTTGACGCCCGCATGCATCAATTGACCTATTTTCGGCTCGGGCAGCGCCGGTGCACGTGGACGCAAAGGTAGAAAAATGTTTTTTTATCAGGGGCTCGACAGTTGCCTCGGTGATGTCGCCAACCATTACCAGAATCATTGTCTCCGGCCGATACCAGGTGTCGTAGAAGTGTTTGAGATCTTCAGACGTGGCCCCTTGAATGACTTCTTTCAAACCAATCGGAAGGCGCTGAGCGACTCGGGTGCCCTCAAACTCAAATTGGAACCTGGCATCCAGAATACGGTAGGAAGTTGAATCACGCGCCCGCATTTCGGAAAGGATTACCTTACTTTCGCGCGCCACTTCAGAAGGTAAAAGCAGCGCCCCCTGGGCATAATCACTTAAAACCAGTAAACCGTTCGCGAGGCTCTCAGGTTTGCCGTCCGGCAGCAGGACATCATAAACCGTTTCCTCAAATCCGGTATGGGCATTGGCGTCGGGACCAAATTGCATTCCGATTCTTTGAAAATACTTGACCAGTTCGCCCGGTGGGAAGTTGGTCGAACCGTTAAACATCAAATGCTCTAGAAAATGGGCCAACCCCCGTTGCCCATCACTTTCACTGAGCGATCCCACCTGGACATTGAGATGCAGGCTGACGCGGTCGCGGGGTTCAGAATTGGGCATCAAGACGTAACGAAAGCCATTCGCCAATCGGCCAAAAATGAGTTTCGGATCCGGTTGCAGGTCACTGGGCTGCATGCGGCCAGGCCGGTAAGCGCTCTTAATTTCGGTCGAACCTTGCTTGCCCGCTTCAAGGCGGTCGGAGCTGTCGGCCAGGGCAATCGGCGGCATGAGGGTCACAGCACTCATAACCAGGCCGATTGAAAAGGCGATCAACACGAAACATGAGGTTTTTATTCTCTTATCGCACATCTTAACATTCCTTAACATAAATCGACATTGGAAAAAGATAAGACCCACGGGAAGGTTTGGCAACGAATTTCAATAAAAAAAGCCTTTGGCTTGACAGACCCAATGTTAGCCAAAGACTTTTTTGCCTAAGTAGTATTATATACAAACCCATAGGTCGCCCTTAGCAACCATGTTTTCTCACCGCTCAGGCGGCACCTTTTAGTTTGATCGATATGGGCGACAATCATTCGTTAGAAATCTGGTGCGCGAGTCGCTTAATAATATTCCTCTTTCGGTATACAGAGCCTTGGACCGCACCAACCGTCAGAATCTGGCATCATTTCTTTTTGTAAACACCCCGCGAGGCCGCAACGATTTTACCCTGCTTGGCGAGTTTATAAAGGGCATTGCTAAGCTGGCGGGCACTCAGGTTGGTTTTTGCTCTGATTTGGGCGATGGCTGCGCCTGCTCGGCTGGCTTTGACGACCTTGTGAACAGATTCGAGAACAGTCAGCTGTTTGGCTGTCTTTTTCTTTGCTGCTACGGCTTTCTTGGCAGGCGCCTTCTTGCGAGCCTTGGCTTTCTTGGCCGGCGCCTTCTTGGCAGGCTTCTTTTTGGCAGCTACCTTTTGCTTGGCCTGCAGTTTTTCTACCTGCTTCGTTATGGATTCTACTTTTTTGGAAAGGACGGCAAGCGATTTAGATACGGTCTTTAACTGATCCTGCAATTTCTTCATCGGCTTCTCCCTATCGGCTAGTTGTCTTTTAGCAAGCAATTTCTTCAACTACTAGTCGAGATATAATACTCGATGAGAAAAGTCAACAAAATTAACAAGTAAGAAAAAAGAGATAGGAGTTATTGACATCGCGCTGCGCATGTGAAACATAAACAACGCTAAATTTGTCTATTACTAGAGGCCAGCCCAAAATACATTCTTGGATGAAAAAGCACTTTTGAGATAGCACATATAATTGCAGCTGAGGCATACGTGACGAGAACTTCGCATAGAGGACCTGACGCCGGAGATTATAAATTTCATATCAATCCGCCCTGAATCCACCTCAACGAGAAGCGGTTTTTTTTAAGGATGGCCCACTGCTGGTAATTGCCGGAGCCGGCAGCGGCAAGACAAGAACGCTGACCTATCGTGTCGCCCGTCTGGTCGAAGAAGGGGTTACACCGTCAAGTATCTTGTTGTTAACCTTCACGCGCAAAGCAGCTCAAGAAATGCTGCGGCGGGCATCTTCTCTGTTGGATCATCGCTGTGAACAAGTTTCCGGAGGCACCTTTCACTCTTTTGCCAACACGATTCTTCGGCGCCATGCGCATCGAATTAGGCTTCAATAACGGGTTTTCGATAATGGACCGTTCCGATTCCGAAAGTTTAATAAGCATGCTTCGGAAAGAACTGGGCCCCCTTTCCAAACAACGCGCCTTTCCTCGCAAGCAAACCCTTGCCCATGTCTTTAGCCGTGCGATTAACAAAGCCACATCGGTCGACGATGTCATCTTCGATGACTATCCTCATTTTGCGTCCTATATGGATGCAATTATAGAATTGTCTCAGCGGTATCATCAGCGCAAAGCCGAACTCAATCTTTTCGATTACGACGACCTCTTGGTTTACCTGCATCGCTTATTAAATGAAAACATCGAAATTCGTAACCGCATCGCATCAACCTATGACCACATTATGGTTGATGAATATCAGGATACCAATCCCATCCAATCTGAAATCGTTTACCTACTGTCCGGCAACGCCAATAGCATTATGGTCGTCGGTGATGATTCCCAAAGTATCTATGCCTTCAGGGGGGCTGATATCCGCAATATTCTCGAGTTTCCCGACCAATTTCAAAACACGCACATCATCCGCTTGGAAGAGAACTATCGCAGCACGCAACCCATTTTGGATTTGGCCAATGCCATCATTGATCAGGCCCGGGATAAATATACGAAAGTACTTTTTTCCCGAAAAAGTGAGGGGCCTAGACCATTGTTGGTGCGTGCGCATGACGAGAGTAGTCAATCGAAGTACATCGTCCAGAAACTTAAGCACCTGAACCGGCAAGGCATCTCTTACAACCGGATGGCCGTGCTTTTTCGTGCCAGCTATCACTCCTTCGATTTAGAAATCGAACTTGCTCGTGCCGATATACAGTTTATCAAGGTTGGCGGATTTAAATTCGTTGAAGCCGCCCACATCAAAGATGTGTCTGGCGCATTTTAAAGTCATGGTCAATCCGGACGATCGGGTCAGTTGGTATCGAATATTACTTCTGATTGAAAAGGTTGGTCCCCGCACGGCCTTGCAAATTTATGAAGCGATCCATAACGCTGGCACCGGATACAAGGGCTTTTAACAGCACCCTTGAAATCCAGCCTATCTAAAAAACTAAACCCATTGAAAATGCTCTTTGAAGCTTGCGATCCGGACATGATGACGGTAGCCTCCCTGGGTGAGGCAATCCTAAGATATTATGCGCCTCTTTTAAAAGATAAATACGACGACCACCCCAAGCGCCTGCGTGACTTGGAACATCTGATAACGATTATGGAACGCTACAATCGCCTTGAAGACTTTCTGGCCGACATGGCGTTGGAACCCCCCAACACGAGCATCGATGATACCTTTACGGCCCGGTCCTCCATGGATCAACGCTTGACCCTAACGACGATTCACTCCGCCAAAGGACTGGAATGGCATACCGTTTTCGTTATATGGGCTTTAGACGGTCGGTTCCCTTCGGTCCGCGCCCTGCAGAATACCGAGGAGCTTGAGGAAGAACTAAGATTGATGTACGTGGCGACGACACGGGCACAGGAAAACCTTTTTATTACGCACCCTGCCCAAGCCTACGATCGCAGCACAGCAATGCTGCTGACGCAACCTTCACGCTTTCTGGATCTATTGATGATGATTTTCTACGGAGGGAGGCGGCTTCCTATTAGAAGCGCTCGCAAAGAAAGGTTTTTAATTACTCTCCAAAATACTCGGCTTCATAGACCTGGACCGTCGTGCGGGTGTCCTGCCAGCAATGACTTTCCAGGCCTCCTTTTTGGCAAAGGTGTCCTAAAAACGAGTCTGGATCAGGGAGTTGCTCCCACACCTGCGGTAAAAAAGTAGATCGCAATCGACCGCGGGATAAAATAACGCCGTGCACGCCCGGTTTAAGTTTTTGCTTCAGATCTTCCCCATCAGTGAAAGCTACTGTACGCGGAACCGTCAGAACACTAATTTCAAATGCGACTTGGGATAGCTCGTCGTTTTCTAACTGCGGAAAGCGGGGGTCATGGAAAGCGGCATTGATCGCATTTTCAGCAACCCCTTCAACCAATGGGAGCATCGGTTCAATTGTGCCAATACACCCGCGCAAGACGCCCATTTTTATGCAGCGTCACAAAACAACCTCTGGCCTCATGCACGACGGGAGAAAGGTTCGCTGGTGGCGTAATCTGCGCTCCGGCATTCAACCGGGCCGCCACCGTTGATCGGGCCAAAGCAAGCAAAAATTGCTTATCCCGTGCTGTTAATTTTAACATCGTCGTTCGGGCCTCCTGATTAACAGGACCACGGCCAGGTTTTATAGTGATATGCCTTTTTAAAAAACAGGTTCCCTCAGCCGTGGCTCTAGCGGAACATGTGCATGACAACCACTCTTGTTAGAAACAACGAAGGCGCGTACGAACCCCGGGGTAAAACAGACGACGGCTAAGCGCCCGCTCATAACAAATCAACGCGTTCCTAAAGCTTGCCGCTTTGAGCCGTGTCCGCAATCGTCTTCGGCCGCTCAGTCCTTCAAGAAAGCCCACCAGATATAAATCCCCAGAATCAACCACGCCAGAAAACAGAGCGAATAACCGCGCCAGTCAATCGGCTTTTTGGCCGTGCCATGCCGATTGACCTCGGCAACCGGCGTTTTGCAGACCGTACACTTTTCTGCATTTAATGGAAGGTGTGTGAAGCACTCGGGACATTTTTTGGTTTGGTAAGCTTCTTTGCTCTTTTGATGATTTCCCAACGCGACCCTCCCTCTTGCGACGCGTCAACAACGGCGCGAAATAACCATTTATGGATCGATCCAAACTATTCTGAAAACTTTTTAGTGATAAGAATTTCACTCTGCGCCTTGAGTTGTTCCAGCCACTCGTTAAAAGTCCGACTTCGCTTCTGTTGCAACAGGGTTTGCTCAATATTCGCTTTTTCCTTTTCGAATCCAGCACGATCAGGTAATTTTTTTTCACGCAACCGCATGAGGTAAAATCCATTCTTGCCTTTGTAGACGTCCTGGCCAATGTCCCCAGGTGCCGACAACAGGAACGCCTGGGTAGCGATTTCGCGCTCATAGCCGATTTGCGGTATGGCGCCGCTGCGTTTAAAAGAACCCGTCGTCATCACCGCTAAATTCTGCTTCGCGGCCGCTTCTTCCAGAGCCGCCCCCCCTTTTACAGCTGCCAACAATTCATCAGCCGTCTGTTGGGCCATTTCTTCTTGCTGCACTTTAATCAGATCTTCTCGGACTTTTGCGCGCACGGTATCCAGGTCGGGCACACGCGGCGGCAGCAATTCAATCACCTGGATAATGTAATAACCATCAGTAAACTCCTGGATGTCACTGACATCCTTTTCTGCCAATTCAAAAGCGACTTTGGCGAACTGCGCCCTGTCTGAAACCCCTTGGTCGGGCCTTGGGTACGTGTAAAGAAGGACGTGGTCGCAACACGAACATCCGGCTCCTCCGCCAGTTCTAACAGGTCATCGGCGTCATAAAACCGGTCCAGCAGGTTTTCGGCCACATCGTAGGCAACGGTTTTGGCTTTCCGCTCGGTCAGCTTTTTTCTGATCTCCGGCTCAGCTTCCTGGCGTGTCGCTGTCGATGCTGGGTTGACTTGCTCGACCTTGATCACATGCCAGCCAAAACGGGTCCTTACTGGCTCACTGATCTCACCGGCCGACATGGCAAAGGCTTTATCAGCAAACGGCTTGACCATGCGATCACGTTCAAACGTCCCGAGATAGCCGCCCTTGTCTTTGGTCGGCCCCTCGGAATAGGTCTTTGCCAGCTCGGCAAAATCTTCACCCGCAACTGCTTTGGCATGAATGTCGGCTGCCTTTTGGCGAGCGCTATCGACCTGTTCCGGCGTTGCATCCTGGCTCACCTTGATCAGAATATGCCTTGCTTCAACCGTCTGTGGTTGTTTGAACGCCTCTATGATTCGCGGTATAATAATCCTGAATCTCTTCCTCGATCAATTTGACTTGGGGTTCGTAGACCTTTGGATCAAAGTAAAGATAGCGTGCTTTGCGCTGAGGTTCGGTTTTGTAGTTTTCTTTATTTTCTTCAAAATAAGCATCAATTGCGGCAGCTTCGGGCGCGATCTCTGTATAGCGTCCCGGTTCGATCAAAATAAAATCCAAATCGACCGTTGCATTCTGCCAGTTGAACCAATCCAGCGCCTCAGCGTCCGAGACCTTGACTTCACTGAAAATGAACGCACTTAGTTTTTCAATCAGCATGGATTGCTTTTGCTGCTGTTCAAATGCTTCCGGCGTCAAGCGGTAATTGCTCAATACGCGTTGATATTGACGATTGTTGAAAACACCGGCCGCCTTAAAAGCCTCAATGGCGGTGATGGCATCAGCCAATTCCTTGTCCGAAACCTGCAAATTAAGTTTTTGGGCTTTCTGTAGCAGCAGCTTGCGGTTTATGAGACGGTCAAGGGCTTGCTGTTGGAGGTTTAATGTTTTGATTAAATCGTCGTTTAAATTATTACCGAATTGCTGTCGCATCTGTTCGAGCAGGTTATTAAAGGCTTCGCGATGCTCTTCCAACGTAATCGTTTCACCATTCACACTGGCAACCCGGCCGGCCCTCTGTGACCGGAAACTACCCACGCCCCAAAACACAAAAACAATAACGATTGCTCCCAAAATAAACTTGATCATCCAACTCGTCGCATAGTCCCGCATCAACCTGAGCATTATTTATCACCTCTATATGATATCAGAAATCATTCGATGGTTAATTTTTGGTTAATCACCGGCCCGCTTCTAGCGCCGGAACCAAAACATGTCATGTATTCAGACCATTACAAACTTTTAAACTATCTATAATATTTTTTATCACCGATTTTGTCAATAATATTTCGCGCAGGTTGCACGCCGACTCTGATCATCAGTTCAAACGCCGGCCATTGACAGCGCTGCTCCACCCCCAAAATAACCGTTGACACCTCCCATGGTTTTTGTTAATTGCCCCTACGATGACGGGGCTGTAGCTCAGCTGGGAGAGCGCATGACTGGCAGTCATGAGGTCGACGGTTCGATCCCGTTCAGCTCCACCAAAAAAATCAAGCGGTTACGGATCTTTCCGAAACCGCTTTTTTTATCTGCCTTGAAACTTGACATTTCATGCACATTTTTCTAAATATTTCTCCTCGCGAAAGCACTTTTGCTTGCGGGAGGATCAATCCGCTTTGGCCCATTATTCGTAGACGCTATCTCAAGAAAAGGAAATAATCATGATTCATGTCGAAAATCTGACCAAATATTACAAAGACCTCTGCGCGGTGGATCAGATCACCTTCGACATCCCCAAAGGTGAAATCCTGGGGTTACTCGGCCCCAATGGTGCCGGGAAAACAACCACCTTACGAATGCTGACCGGATTTCTGCGCCCCTCTTCCGGTACTGTGCGGGTTAAGGATTATCGCATTGACGAGCATCCGGTTGAAATTAAAAACCTCTTAGGCTATCTTCCCGAATCCGCCCCCTTGTATCATGATATGATCGTATATGACTACCTGGATTATGTGGCCGCCATCCGGGCGATCGCCCCCAAGGATCGGCTGGCCCGCATCAAATACCTGGCCGATCTGTGCGGCCTGAACGAGGTCATGCATCAACCGATCGCCGAACTTTCCAAGGGCTACAAGCAGCGCGTCGGCCTGGCGCATGCCATGATGAGCGATCCTGAGATATTGGTCCTCGATGAACCGACTTCCGGTCTGGACCCGAACCAAATCGTTGAAATTCGAAAAATTATTCGTCGTGTCGGCCGCGAGAAGACCATCATTCTATCGACCCACATCCTCAGTGAAGCGGAAGCGACCTGCGATCGGGTCATCATCATCAACAGAGGTAAAATCGTTGCCGACGGCAATGCCGAAAGCCTCAAGCAGACCGCAAGGCCAGGACAGCCTCATCCACCTCGTGCTGCAGGATGCGGCCGAAGCACAGGTGCAGTCGCTCTTGACCGCCATCGCCGATGTCAAAGAAGTTGAACTGCAATCCGAAAATGACGGGCTCTTGAACATCGCCGTGACCTGCCGTTCGGCCCTTGACCTGCGCGGAACCATCTATCAGGCCATCAAACAAACCGATTGGACTTTGCTCGAATTTTATCAGGAAACTCAATCCCTTGAAAACATATTCCGCAACCTTACCAGGGAGAATTAGCATGCGTCAGGTGATTTATATTTTTAAAAAAGAATTCAAAACCTATTTTATCTCCCCCATCGCCTATATCGTCATCGCGATCTTTTTGATTGTGACGGGGTGGTTCTTTTTTTCAACCTTCTTTCTGTTCGATCAGGCCAACTTGCGCAATTTTTTCGGCCTGCTGCCCATCACCTTCGCCTTTGTCGTCCCGGCCATTACCATGAAACTCTTTTCCGAAGAGCTGAATGTCGGGTCCTATGAACTACTGCTGACCCTGCCGGTGCGGTTTCGCGATGTTATTTTAGGTAAATTTTTTGCCGGTGTTGCCTTTATCGCCTGTATGCTGATACCGACGCTGGCCTATCCGCTAACGGTATCTTTTTTAGGCGATCTGGACTGGGGTCCGGTTCTGGGCGGCTACCTCGGGGCCCTTTTTCTGGGGGCTGCCTTTACGGCGATCGGGCTCTTTGCCTCATCGTTGACGCGCAGCCAGATCATCGCTTTTATTATCGGCATGGCCATTTGTTTCAGCCTGACCCTGATCGACAAAATGCTCATGGTCCTGCCCCAAAACATCCTCGGCTTTGCGGCCTATCTGGGCGCTGATTTTCATTTTCGTAATATCGCCAAGGGCATCATCGACAGTCGGGACGTTGTTTATTTCATCAGTGTGATTTTTATCGGACTTTACGGGGCCCATTTGGCCATGCAGGAAAAATATTAAGGAGAATCTATGAGGTTTTCACAGTTTTCAGGAAAGTATATCAAATTCACCGTTTATCTGACAATTGTGGTGTTGATCAACCTCGTCGGATTGACCCTCTTTTTCCGGATGGATCTGACCGCAAACAAGGTCTATTCGATCTCTGACGCCAGCCGCCAGGTTGTCGCCACCCTTTCGGAACCCCTTACAATCAATGTCTTTTTTACCAAAAATCTGCCGGCTCCGCACAACAATACCGAACGCTACCTGCATGATCTGCTGGAAGAATACGCCTACCATGCCAATCAGTTTTTCAATTATCGCTTTTACGATGTCAATCCCGATGAAGGGGATGTGAGCCCCGAGACCAAACGCAACCAGGACCTGGCCAAAGACTACGGCATTTTTCCGGTCCAGATTCAGGCCATTGAAAAAGATGAAGTCAAATTTTTGAAGGCCTACATGGGGTTGGTTTTGATCCATGGTGACATTATCGAAAAGGTACCGAACATCCTGAATACTGACGGGCTGGAATATAAATTGACAACCGCCATTCAAAAACTGAACAACAAAGTCAGTGCCCTTTTGGCGCTGCCGGATAAAATCAACGTTAAGCTGTTTCTATCTTCTTCGCTTAACCGGGTGGCCCCTTTTATGGGACTGAATCAACTGCCTGAAGTACCTGCCCGAATTGAACGGATTGTCCAGAGCGCCAACGGAAAAACTTACGGTAAGCTCGATTATCGCTTCTTAGACCCCTCGCGCGATCCAAGCCTGGAGGAAGTTGCCCAGAGCTATCAAATCCTGCAGCTCAATTGGCCCGCTTTACAAAAAAGCAATATCGCGGCCGGCAAAGGCTATGCCGGCCTGGTGATGGAATACCAGCAAAAAGCGGTTAACATCCCGCTGATTCAGGTTTTCAAAATTCCGATCATCGGAACCCAGTACAAGCTGTCCAATTTGGATCAGATGGAAGACGGTCATCAACAGCGGCCTGGAAGCACTGATCGATATCAACCAGGACCTGGGCCTTTTAACCGGTTTTGGTAGCGTTGACCTGACCGGTTCGGCCCCGCCAGCCCCCCCGGCCAGCAGGCTGCCGAAGCTCAGCGCAGCTTCAACGCCCTGGCCTCCCAGAACTATTCGATCAAAGCCATCGATCTGGCCGAGGAAGGCCTGCCGGACAGCCTGCAGTGTCTGGTTATTCCAGGACCGACGGAACCCCTCAGCGACCATGATCTGTTTTTAATCGATCAGTTCCTGATGCAAGGTAAAAGTCTGGCCATTTTCCTGGATGCCTTCAAGGAGGTCATGCCGGATCAACAACAACGCATGAACATGGGCATGCAGGGGCCCACCTACCTGCCCCTTAAAACGGGCCTCGAAAAACTGCTGGCCCATTACGGCATTCAGCATCAACCAATCGCTGGTCATGGATGAAAACTGCTATAAACAAAAGATGGGCGCCCAATTCGGCGGTGGGGAAAGGCCGATCTATTTCGCACCCTCTGATCAGAAACAAAAACATCAACAACGACCTGGCCTTCATGCAGAACATCAAGGGTCTGATCGCCGTCAAGCTTTCACCCCTTGACCCTCGACCTCAATCGCATCAAAGCCAACGGCCTTAAGGCGACCCCGCTCTTTTCTTCTTCCGAAAAGTCATGGGAAATGAAAGGACGAATCAACCTAAATCCCATGTTTATACGACCGCCCCAAGCCGGTGAAAAACAAAAGTCCTTTCCACTGGCCTATCTGATTGAAGGGGCTTTCCCCAGCTATTTTGCCGGCAAACCGTTGCCCGAAAAAATTGTTGAAACAGATGATCCGCAAAAAGCGCTGACCTCCGACGGCTCTGAAAAACCGGCTTCCGCCGAGTTGTCCAAAATCAAAGACCAGCGCCCCTTTGTGGCCCAGGGCCAGCCGGGTAAAATTTTCCTCCTGGCCTCGACTGAAATGATCAAAGACAACGTCATCGACGCCGAAGGACGTAACCCCAACGACATGTTCATCATGAACATCATTGATTATCTGAACGGGCGGGAAGACAGTCGCGGTCATGCGTAGTAAAGCCCAGCGCTTCAATCCGTTGGACGACACCGATGCCGGGACCAAAACGTTCGTCAAGACCTTCAACATCGCCGGCCTCCCGATTCTGGTGGTCCTTTTCGGCCTGGGTGTCTGGTTGCGCCGTCATTCGCGTAAGAAGCGTATTCAAGCGATGTTTCAAAAGTAAAGATGGGGGACTTATGAAGATAAAAGTCGAATACGTAATCCTGATAGCAGTTATCGGCCTGTTGTCGCTGTACCTCTTGCTGCATAAAACCGACCGGACGCATTACCAGTTGCCGGTACTGCCGCCCTTGACGGCGGACAACCTGACCAAGCTCGAAATCATCCAGCCGGACAAAACGTTGATTTTGTCAAAAGCAGGTGAACAATGGGAAATAGCCCCTCAGGGGTATCCGGTCACGGCCAGCCGCATCCAAGACATGCTCGCGTGTTTTGGATGGGTTGACACTGACTGCCATGGTCTCCGAATCAAAAAATTATGAACGCTACGACCTGCAGCCGGACAAACGTATTCATGTAAAAGCCTGGGCCGGAGATACGCCTCAAACGCGATTTTGAAATCGGTAAAGCCGCCTCCTCGTTTCGGCACACGTTTATCAAAATCGCTGGTGATGACCGGGTCTACCATGCCCGTGAAAACTTCCGCCCCAAATTCGAACAGACCATTGATAGCCTGCACGATAAACAAGTATTGGCCTTTGAAGCCGACACCATCCAAGCAATCAGGCTGGCACAGCGGAGACACGGAAACCCTGATCACCCGGAGCCAGGTCCCGGTGGAAGTCAAGCCCGGCAACCAAGACCAAGCGGCCTCGGATCAAGCGCCGGAACCACTTTGGCAAACGGCGGAAGGGGTAAAACTAGATGCCTGCCAAAATCAAAAACCTGCTGAACACCCTGGCGCGTCTCAACTGTGACAAATATCTTTACGATCGGACCAAGGACGACCTGCAGAAACCCATATTCACGCTGGCGCTTCAAGGGCTGCAAGAATACACACTCACGCTGTTTGCACCACAGGATTCGGAAAACGGGCCTTACCCGGCGCTTTCATCCGAAAACGAATTCCCTTTTCTGCTGCCTGCGAACCGGGTCAACAAGATCATGGTCCCGCTCGACGACCTCAAGCTCAACGCGCGAAGCCTCTTAAAGCTGGGATGGGTCGCACGCGCCCGTGCCTTTGGCGCTGCGGCACTTCGCTGGTGATGGACATCAGCGCTTCAGTTCGACGATGGTCGCCCCCCAGCCACCGGCCTCAGGAGGGGCATCCGCAAGGGACATGACAAGGGGATGATGCTTTAATATAGCCCGAACCCGCTTTTTCAACACACCCCGGCCTTTGCCGTGAACAATGCGGACGGATAGGATTTGGGCCTCACGGCAAGCGCTCAGATAATCGTCCAAAAGGTCCGGAATCTCTTGGGGCCGAAAGGTGTGCAGGTCAAGAACATCTTCAATCGGCATTACAATTGGTTCCATAGATTCATCGGCTCTCGATACGAAAGGTTCTACGGGATATGGAATTGATCGTCACCCTGAAAGTGATTTTGCTGGTCCTGGTGGCTTACCTGTCCGGCGCCATTCCATTCGGCCTGGTCCTGACCAAATGTTTTACCACCATGGACATTCGCAAACAGGGCAGCGGCAACATCGGTGCCACCAATGTCCGTCGAACGGCGGGCAACCTCCTTGGCGCCCTCACCCTGGGTGGTGACCTTTTAAAAGGGGCCCTACCCGTCTATCTGGCCCTGTGCCTGCTACCTGAAGCATTGCCCGGCCGAGAAGTCTATACAGCGCTGGTTGCCCTGGCGGCCTTTTGCGGACATCTTTATCCAATCTATCTGGGATTCAAAGACGGCGGCAAAGGTGTTGCCACTGCGGCGGGATGTTTTCTGGTGCTGTCACCCTGGGCCGCGCTGGTCGCCTTGCTTGTTTTTACCCTGGGCCTCTGCTGGTACAACCGTGTCTCGGTCGCCTCGCTTGCGGCCGCCGCCGTTCTGCCGCTGGCCGTCTGGAAAGCCTCCGGAACGCCAGCAACAACCGTGTGTGCCGCCTTGATTGCCGCCTTGATTGTTTATCGCCACAGCGACAATATCAAGCGGCTGCTATCCGGCCGGGAACCCGAGCTTTAACAGCGCAACCAAGCTTACGGTGCATATGGCGCTTTTGTTTTACATGCACCCGGCCGACCCGCCTCCACGACAACCACTGATAGCCTGGGAACTCATCCGCCGATCAGCAACCACAGCAGCGTCACCAATCCTGCGATTACAAAGTGTGTGTCGACCAAAAACTCAAGCCGCACACCTGGGAGCAGATAGCCCTGGTTATAGGCACTCAGGATCAACAGCATGGTAAGCGGGCTGACGGTCAGAAGAACCCCGAGGTTGGTAAAGAGCTGCACGCACAGCCCAGAAGGAGGGCTGCCAGACTAATCGATGGCCAAGGAACTCAAAAGCTGCATTGACCGCCACTCTCCCAGCAAAACGGCGATGGTTTCTTTGCCGACGATGCGATCCCCCTGCATGTCGAGCACATCGAAAAACGCTGTTCGAACAAAAACCACGCACATCGACCAGAAAAACACCAGCAGACTGCTTGTGCCCACTTCACCGGTTACCGTCAGAGCCGGAAAAATGGAAGTTACAACACCCCAGGCAACAGCGATCAGAACCGTTTTGGATCCAGGCACATCACGAATGCGTCGGTATTTAAACCAACTTTGCAAGCCCGCCGGGATCAGCGTTAAATTGTAAGACAGGCCCAAAACGCTCATGGTCAGCAGGGCCAGAAAGGGCAGGGTTCCGATAGCATAGGCGGTAAGCAACCCGGCGGCACCGGCCACGATTGCCAGCAGCGTCAAGCCGATGCGATTGCTCCGTAAAAGGCAGCCCGGTCCGGATCGTTGTACCGGTCGGCCTGCGTCCCGGTCAGATGGTTCAAGGTGTGCATGGACAGAACGTAAAGAAAAGCAATCAGTACGAGCAAAGGGGAAGGTCTTATGCCTTGCAGCTTGGTACACGTAAAGCACAAGCACCCGGCACCCAGCGCCACATAAATATTGGTCAAGAGCAGCACGCGCCGTAGCTTGAAAAAAAGACCGCGCCAGCCGGCGGCTTGCTGCACGGGGATGGCCTCCAGGGCTCGGAAAACGCGTTTGGTTACCCAATTGGGTGTTGACGCACCCGCCGTAATACCGATGCTGTGGGTATTTCCCAAGGCCTCCAGGTCCAGTTCGGCCTCGGTCTCGACGTGGTAGGCTGGTTTACCGGTCTGCTCGACGATCTCGGCCAGACGATTGGTATTGCCGCTGGCATGTCCGCCCACCACGACGAGCGCATCCACCTGGCGCGCCATCTGATAGGCCTCCTGTTGGCGCTTCTCGGTGGAATCACAAATCGTATCGAAGACCTTGTAATGCGGAAATTTACGCCCGAACCATGCCTTGACATCCCTGAAAAAGCGCGTGCTCTGTGTGGTTTGCGCAACGACGATTGCCTGGTCGAAAACCGGCAGGGCTTCCAGCTCGGATTGCGATCCGACCACATACCCCATTTCACCGGCATACCCCAGCAAGCCGATCACCTCGGGATGGTCCCGGTCCCCGATAATGATTGACGCGTAGCCTTGCTTGGCGTGCATGCGGATGATCGTCTGGACCTTGATCACGCGTGGGCAGGTGGCGTCAATGACATGGAAACCGGCCTTGCGCAAAGCCTGTTTGGTTTCTGGCGGCACACCGTGCGCCCGTACCAGAACGGTTCCGGCACCCTGGTCCGGAATCTCATGTAATATGGAAATCCCTTTTTCTTCAAAAAGCTTCAAGACCTGGGGATTGTGGATCAGGGGGCCGTAAGCATAGATCGGTTGCGGGTGCTTACCGGGAGCATCCAGGGCCATTTCAACCGCTCGGCGTACCCCCATGCAGAAACCCGCAGTTTTGGCGACAATGATTTTCATTTCCTGTATATAAACCGCCGGGCGATTTTATTTTTTCAGGAAAATTTTATGGTCGTTCAGCGAAAGGGCGTAAATGTTGGCTTTTACGAACTTCTGTTCGCCGAAGATGTTGACCAGCTTCATCTCATCACCTTCCGGTTCCACTGTATCAACCGACTCCATGATCAGCTTTTCCTGATCATCTTCAATTAGGTACGCATTGGCTTCACACATCTGATTTGTCCTTAGCTATCTGATTTAATAATAGGTTGTAGATTTTCCTGGATCATGGTCTCAATGAGCCGCGGCAGCGGTGTCGGGATCGTTCCTACGATTTCAATATTTTCCCTTGAAAGCGGAATCAGAATCTTTTTAGCCGGACTGCTGCTGACAGCCTCGGCGATGGCGGGTGTCACCTCACCCATCATGGCATGCGCCATGATGATGCCGATGGGGCCAATAATCACATCGACTTGTTTGACGGTCTGAATAATGGCGTTGCTACCGGACGCTCCGCGGTTGGCCCGGGCCTTCAGCATTTGTGCTGTCGCAATGGCATTGGTGCCCAGGGCCACAATCTCAATCGTTGCATCAAATGTCTCGCGCAATTGCTTGATGATGACGCTCCCGATACCGCCTCCCTGCCCATCGATTACACAAATTCGTTTCATCTTTCAAAAGCCTCGCTAATCTTCTCGCACGTCGTATTAAAGCTGGTTGGTCTTGATGCGGCGGCGACGTTCCTTTTTCGAACGTCTGTGCTGGGGTCCTTTCTTGCGCGTTGTTGGTTGCCAGCCGCTATGCTCTGCTTCGGCATCGCTCCCCTTGATCGCCAGGTAGGCCGCCAAAGTCAGTTTTTCTTCAAACGCTGGTGAACCGATGGTCGCCGCACCCTTTAATTCCGCATAGGTCATGATATCCCGGTCTGAGGAGACAATCAAGGCTTGCCCGTCGTTCCCGGGCCGCCATCCGTTTTATAACGGCATCCGCCGATTCGCCCTGGGAGCGAATACCTGACGGCGATGCCTTTGATCGACTCCCGGCGAGGCGAACCGTAGGGCGCACCGGCGCCGTCAAAGACCACGGTAATTCGATGGCGCTTTATCCGCTTATATTCCGCCAGGGTATCGATCAGGGCTTCCCGGCCCGATTGCATGATCCTCTAAATCGAGACGGCTCAAGGTTGCCGACTGTCGGATGAGATTATACCCGTCGATAATGATATGCATGGGCATGCGTCAGTACTGGTGAGTACCTATCCCGCGGTCAAGAGGTTTAATAGGCGATCTAAATCGTCATCGTTGTAAAACGCGATTTCAACCTTGCCTTTTTGACCGCGACGTCGAATTTGGACTTTGGTTCCAAAACGGCGCGATAGGTCATCGGCCAGGCTTGCGAAATAGGTCTGTTCGGAATCCCTGGAAGGTGCCGGTGGTTTCCGGCCAGCCTTTTTAAGCCGTCTGACCAGTTTTTCCGTGTCGCGTACCGACAACTCACGGGCCTTAACAGCCTGCCACACGGCCAGCTGTTGGGCCGAATTTTCAGTCCCCAGCAGGGCCCGGGCGTGCCCCATGCTCAAGGTACGATCCAAGAGGCTGGCCTTTATCTGTTCCGGCAACTGACGTAACCTTAAAAAGTTGGCGACCGCCGGGCGGCTTTTGCCAACCCGTCGCGCAGCCTGATCCTGGGTTAGATTAAATTCCGTCACCAAACGGTGATACGCTTCGGCCTCTTCGATCGGGTTTAAATTTTGCCGCTGGATATTTTCAACAATCGACATCTCCAGCATCTGCGTATCCGAAACAGTCTTGACCACAACCGGCACCTGATCAAGTCCTGCCATTTTCGATGCCCGCAGCCGCCTTTCCCCAGTAATCAACTCATACCCGGTGTCTGTTTTGCGGACGACCAGCGGCTGTATGACGCCCTGCGTTCTGATCGATTCGGCCAGTTCGGCCAATTCCTCTGAAGAGAAGCGCATACGCGGCTGAAAAGGATTGGGCTGAATCAGTTCAATGGCGCATTCAAAAAAATCGGTTGTTGGCCTATTGCTGGTCGCAATGTCCGGGATTAAAGCATCCAGCCCCATCCCCAAAGCTCTTTTTTTCCTTGCCCGCGGCCGGGGAGCCGCCTTCTTTTTTGTCTTTTGTTTTTGCATGGATTGCCTTCAATTACCTCAGTGGTGCCCATCCCCCTGGGCAGCGGGCCTTGGTTATGCTCGGCGCCAGATTAATTACTATCTCAAAAACCGTTGGCAGGTCATTTGCTGCCGTTGATGATTTCGCTTGCCAAAGCCAGGTAGCTTCGAGCGCCTATGGACGTGGCGTCATACAGTAAGATCGGTTTCCCGAAGCTCGGGGCTTCTCCCAGACGAACATTACGGGGCACCATGGTCTTGAAGACCAGGCCTTAAAATGATTTTCCGCATCTTCAGCCACCTGGTATGACAAATTGGTTCGTTTGTCGAACATGGTCAAAAGGATCCCCGCAATCTCCAAGGTGGGGTTGAGACCTTGCCGAATTCGTTTGACTGTCTGCAAAAGCTGACTGAGCCCTTCCAGCGCATAAAATTCGCATTGTAATGGAATCAGGATTGCATTGGCGGCCGTCATGGCATTGACGGTCAACAAGCTCAACGAGGGTGGACAGTCGATGATAATATAATCATAATAACTGGTTAAAGGATCCATCAGGCGCTTCAAGGCCTTTTCCCGATCCGGTTGGGACAGCATCTCTATATCGAAGCCGATGAGTTCGACCCTGCGCCGGAATAGCCTTGAGCATTTCAATTTCAGTGTCCACGATCAGGCTTTGCGCATCCGCCTGACCAATCATTCCGTGATAAAGGGTTTTAACGAGGCTGGCTTTATCGATTCCAATACCGGTGGTGGCATTGGCCTGGGGGTCACAATCGACCAAAAGGGTCCGTTTTTCGGCGACCGCCAAGGCAGCCGCCAAATTGACCGCTGTTGTCGTTTTGCCCACACCGCCTTTCTGGTTGGCTATGCAAATAATTTGTGCCATAATGGGCGACGCTAACATAAAATAGGACGTTTGAAAAGGATATAGGCATGGCCTTGCGGCCCAATTTAGACAATGCGTTGTGCAGATCCAATCGCCGCCCGTGGTGGGTGGCGTTCATGGTCTTCCTCTCGCTGACCGTCTGCTTTCCCTGGCAGGCGGCCGGGATTACCGTGCAGGAAGAAGAGGATCTGTCACGTGAATTTATGAAGGTCGTGAACCAGTATTACAAAGTTATCAAGGATCCGGTGATCGCCGGCTTATGTTGAGTCGGTCGGCCAAAACCTGCTGAACTTATTTTCCGCCCCAGCCCTTCAAATACAACTTTTACGTAATCGAAAGCGAGGTCTACAACGCATTTGCAAGCCCCGCCGGTAAGATCTTCATCAACAGCGGCTTGTTCGCTGCCATGGAAAGCGAAGAGGAATTGGCCGGGATTCTATCGCACGAAATTGCCCATGCCGCCGCCCGACATGTGTCTCAAAACATCGAACACTCCAAAAAACTCAGCTACGCTGCCCTGGCGGGCTTGGTGGCCGGTGTTTTTCTCGGGGTGGGCGGTTCGGCCGCCGCTGCCAATGCCGTTACAATGGGAACCATGGCTGCCGGTCAATCCCTCGCCTTATCCTTTAGCCGCGCCAACGAAGTCCAAGCCGACCAGTTGGGGCTTCTTTATTTAACCCAGGCGGGGTATACGGGCGAAGGCCTGTTGACCATGCTGAAAAAAATGCGTACCAAGCAGTGGTTCGATTCCAATCAAATGCCGACTTACCTGTCCACCCACCCGGGGACCGAAGACCGCATCATCTATATCGATGCCTGGATTGCCGGCCAGCCGCCCACGAAAACAGCGGTTTCCAAGCCGCGACCGAACCCGGATCGATTTAAAAAGGCCCACACCCGCCTTCAGGCCCTCTACGGCGACGAGGATACCGGGTCTCAGACTTTTTGCCGCTGCGGTCGCGCAAGCGCCGACCGACCCCATGAACCACTACGGCTACGGACTCGTGCTCGCCCGCGCCGGACGCCACAAAGAGGCGATCACCCACCTTAAGATCGCTTTGCAAAAAAACGCTTTAGATCCGGATTTACTCAAAGAAATCGGTCGTATATACTACTTAGACGGTCGCTTTGACGAGGCCTTGGGCGCCCTCAAAGGGGCCGTCAGCCTCGCGCCCGATGATCCGGACGGCCTTTTTTACCTGGCCCGAACCCAGATGGAGCAGGGCCAGTTCCAAGAGGCGGCAACCGGTTTGGAAGCCTTGATCAAAAAATCGCGCAACTACACCCAGGCCTTCTATTTTTTAGGTGAAACCTACGGTAAACTCGGTGAAATCCCCTTGGCCCATTATAACCTCGGGTTATATTACCTGCACAAAGGCGAACGCAAAAATGCGATCTTTCATCTTACCCGGGCTTCCAAAGACATCCAGGACGTGCGTAAAAAGCAAGAAATTGAGGATATTTTAAGCAAACTCAAGAAAATGCCGAACCCGAATCCGTCCAAATCCACATCCGAATAAAATACCGTCGTAAAAATTTGAAGGTTAGCTGCGGTCGAAGTGTGAGAACTGCATTGTGAAGGTCCCCCGCCCCTGGGTCGCGGACCGCAAGGCGGTGGAGTAGCCGAACATGCGGGCCAGGGGAACCGTGGCCCGGATTTCCTGAATACCCAGCTTGGCTTCGATGGATTCGATTTTACCGCTGCGGGTGTTCAAATCCCCGATCACGTCACCCATGAAATCCTCCGGCACCAAAACCTCGACTTTCATAATCGGATCAAGCAGAAACGGCCCCCCTTTTGATAAGGCTGCCTTACAGGCCATTGAAGCACTTACGGTATAGGCCAACTCCGATCCCAGGTTGTCTTTATACGATCCATCGATCAGGACCGCTTCGACATCGATTACCGGATAGCCGGTGAGCGCGCCGCTTTCAAGTGCTTCCATGACACCTTTTTCAACGGCGGGAACGAACTGGCTGGGGATCATCTCTTCACTGACTTTGGCACGAAAGCGGTTTCCGCTGCCCCGGTCCCTGGGCGTCAAGCGCAAACGGACATTCCCGAAGTGGCGCTGCCCTGCCACTTCCTTGTCGAAGACCGCGTCGGCCTCGGCCACCGTTTCGATCGTCTCGCGATAGACGACCTGCGGTTTTCCGACGTTGACGCGGGTGTTGAATTCACGCTGCATGCGGCTAATGATCACTTCCAGGTGCAGTTCACCCATGCCGGACAAAATCGTCTGACCGGTGTCTTCATCTTTTCTGACATTCAACGTCGGGTCTTCGGCCATAAACTTGGCCAGCACCTGTTCCAGCTTGTCTTGATCCGAAATCGTTTTGGGTTCAACGGCAACGGAAATTACGGGCTCGTAAAACTCGATCTTTTCCAGCAGGACCGGTTCTTCCTTGGTACACAGGGTATCACCGGTCGAGGAGTCCTTCAGGCCGATAACGCCCACAATACTGCCGGCACCGGCCGCATCAATGCGGTCGCGCTTGTTGGCGTGCATTCTGAGGATCCGGGCCAGTTTCTCTTTTTTCCGAAGGCCGGGTTGTAGACTTCGTTACCGGCCGTGAGCCGGCCGCTATAAACCCTGACATAGGAAAGCTTGCGCCCTTCAACCATGGAAACCTTGAAGATAAGGGCCGCCAGCGGTGCGCTATCTTTGGCACTGCATTTAATGACCGTTCCGGTTTCCGGATCGATCCCTTCAATGGCATGAACCTCAGCCGGGCTGGGTAAATAGGCCCCGATGGCATCCAGCAAAGGTTGAATCCCCTTGTTTTTCAGGGCTGAACCGCACAGCACCGGCACCACTTCAAGTTCGATAGTTGCACGCCGGATCGCCTTTTTCAGCTGATCCAGATCGATCGGCGTTTCAGACAGATACGCTTCCATGATAGTCATCGTCGAGCTCAGCCACGGTTTCGACCAATTTTTCGCGATAGCGCTCAGCCAGGTTGCGCTGGTCCGCATCGATCTCTTCAACGGTGTAAGTCGCCCCCAGGGTGTCGTCATCCCACCGGATTTGCTGCATCTTCAACAAATCGATAATGCCCACGAATTCGTCCTCGGTTCCCAGGGGGAGCTGCAATACCAGCGGGTTGGCATTCAGGCGTGACTGCATCATCGCAACCGTATTGAAAAAATCGGCCCCGATCCGATCCAATTTGTTGACAAAGGCCATCTTGGGCACCTTGTATTTATCGGCTTGATGCCAGACCGTTTCGGATTGGGGTTCCACCCCGCCCACCGCGCAAAAAACACCGATGGCGCCGTCCAAAACTCGCAAAGATCGCTCCACTTCGATGGTGAAATCAACGTGCCCCGGGGTATCGATTATCTGAATTTGATTGTTGTCCCATTCGCACGTGGTAACTGCCGAAGTAATCGTAATTCCCCGTTCCTGTTCGTCGGGCATCCAGTCCATGACCGCTTCACCGTCATGCACCTCACCGATTTTGTGCGAACGACCGGTATAGTAGAGAATGCGCTCCGTTACCGTGGTTTTACCCGCATCGATGTGAGCGATAATACCGATATTGCGAATATTGTTGATTTTATATTTTTTCATCGGATTAAGAGCATATTGGCATTAAACGGAAACTGTAAATCAATATGACCGGCCAAGGTCGTGGTCTCGCGACCTCCGATCAGGATTTTGGCCCGATCGATCGTCGGGTAGATTCAAAACGAGCGTGTTGACAAGCGAATAAATCGTCAACAATTCAGTTTGACTGCCACCGGGATGGGTTTCCCTGATCGTTTCCGTCAGATCGATGCACAGGGTTTCGTTCGGCGACCATAAAAAGCGCTCGAATTTCAGTTGCCTCGGGAAGCGTGCGCATCAACCCCTTTTGAGGTCCTTCGATCAGGGCTTCCACCAGAGAACGTCCGAAAGCCAGCGGATCGTCCGAATGCGGCAAGGCCCGTTGTTCCGCAATCAGGTAATTGTTGTCTTTGTCGGCAAAGTACAGGTGCGCGGTCGTCTTTTCAAACGGCTGTTCCACAATGGCTCGCTGGTTTGATCGCGGGCCATCGTCCGTTGCGCGTTGTCTCGACTGATCGGTTACCATCATTATGATGGCACCGATAATGACAGCAGACTAGCGCGATGCTCAGAATATAATGTTTCCCGCGCATCTTTGTCACTTCCCTTTTATGTCGGGCTAAACACGCAGCGCCATCGCCCGGGGGCCTTCGCTGCAGCAGTATTTTGGATGGCCCTGCGCGAAGATTTGCTTTTTTAAGCCAATCCCGATCGGATGTCAAGAACCAAGCACTTTTGCGGCGACCCTACTCCGCAGCCAGCAGCCTTACTTGTTTGTAAATGCGCCCACCATTCGCTGCAGGGCGGTTGTCAGGGTTTTACGGGGACAACCAAAATTGAGCCGTACAAAACGTGCATCGCCGAAGGCACTCCCCTCAGCCAGACCGACGCCGGCTTTTTCAAAAAAAGAAACCGGGTCTTGAATGCCGCTGGCTTGCGTATCGATCCACGCCAGATAGGTTGCTTCCACCTGATTCATAATAAATCCAGGCAGTTGTTCGACGGCTTCGGAGACCAGCGCCCGATTCTGACGTAAATAATGCAGCAAGGCCTTCAACCAGCGGCGATCGTCTTGCAAGGCGGCCAAAGTCGGCACTAAATCCCATTAGATTAACACCCGGTACGATACCGGCCATCGCTCGCTGAAAACGGCGCCTCAATTTATCATCCGGAATAATCGCATACGAACAACCCAGTCCAGGTAGGTTATAGGTCTTACTGGGAGCCATCAGCGTAATCGTTCGCTTGGCAATCGATGGATCGAGGGTTGCAAGCGGAAGGTGCCGTTTATCGCTGTCCAGTACCAAATCACAATGGATCTCATCTGAACAAATCACCATATCGCGCTGTTCACAAATTGTCGCCAAACGTTCCAGTTCGGCGCGGGTGAAAACACGTCCCACCGGGTTATGTGGATTGCATAGCATAAACAGGCGCGCCCGCGGGGTAATCGCTTTTTCAAAACGGTCAAAATCATAGAGCCATCGGTTATCGGTATAGGTCAGGGCAACCGTTTTTAAGTTGCGTCGCGAGTTCGCAGGCGCCGACAAAAAAGGCGGATACACCGGAATGGCCGTTAGAACATCATCGCCGTCATCACCCACGGCACGACAACTGACATTCAGACCGGTTACCAGGCCCGGCAGCCAAACAAGCCAGTCAGCATCAATGATCCAGTCGAAGTCAGCTTGTAGCCGTGCCCGTAACACCTCAATCAATTCGTCGCTGGGGATGGTATAACCGAAGATACCGTGTGATACCCGCTGACTCAGCGCATCAATTACCGCTGGTGGCGATTTGAAATCCATATCCGCCACCCAAAAGGTAGAATATCCCGTCCTTTGTAGCGTTCCCATTTCAGACTCGCGCTTTCCTTGCGATTCACAATGGTGTTGAAATCATAATCTTCCATTTTCGATAGCGCCGATCCGTTCGCGCAATTGCTGCGGCATCTTTACTTTATGGTTCGCCTTGTAATCAAAGGTTACCAACTCGCCCTCACCCTCGGCCGCGATCTTTTGATGCTTGTGGCTTATCACGCGGTAATTCATCACAAAGCGATCTTCGTATACTTCGGAAATCCGGGCCCCCACAGAAATCGTGTCCGGGTAGGTCAATGGAATCTTATAATGTGCAACCAGTCGATTTGAGAATCGGTCCGATGCCGGTCTGGTTCATTAACATGAGCAGATCCAACTTGCTAAAATAAGCGATGCGGGCACTTTCAAAATAACGAAAATACGCCACGTTGTTGACATGCTGAAACGCATCCATCTCCCCCCAGGCAAGGGGAAGTTCGATGACGACAGGAAAATTGATTAACAAAGCGTCCATGGTTTAACCTTTGAAAGTCGACCACCACCGGCAAAGCGGAGCAATTGAAATAGATCTTTATCCTATACCCAAAAGCCATTGGGGTTCAACCTAAATGGCACTTCCGCTCGATTCCTGCAGCTGTGGGACAAAAAAAAGCAGGGCCAGCAAGGCCCTGCCACAAATTACCGCGGTTGCCACTCCAATGTATCAATCAAGGTTTCCGACGACCCGCAGCACCACTATCAGAAGAATATAAATCGATGGTTGCGCACTGTCGCCGTGAAGGCTATGATAATTTTTTAACTAAAGACAGCTTTTCCCTTTTTCCATTGCGAATTAAAGCCAGCGAAAACGTCGACCCATTGTCGTCCCATACCCGGAAGAGCTTCCATTCATCGATTTTGCCACTACCGTCATCGACGTTCAAGGAAATTTTGTCGTCAACAAACTCTTTGACCGATACCGCCAGTTTTTGATCTTCGATTGTCATGGATTTGGTCTCGTTCGCCAAATCAATAACGATCTCACAGTCACACTCCTTGCCTTTCCAGACGCCTGATAGGTCCGCCAACTTGTTTCCACCAGCACTGCTGTTTCCACAGCTGAGCGTTGTCAAACTCAAAGCAACAATCAAAAATAAATTCATAAAGAGCATCATGCGTTGGTTCATCTTCAAAGACCTCCTTTTTTGCTTGGTGATATGTCGCAAGCGCTAAACCACAAAGCATTTAATGAACGATATTCATTTTATGGCCCCACTTTACATGTTGCCCTTTTTTACAGAAAATAAATTTCAATATCAAGCATTTTTTCATTTTTTTTCACTGCCCGTCTGATCGTTCAGGTCTTGAGCGGTCGCGCAAGGGCATCACCATAATTTTTGCTCGGCCATCAGATTTATCTTGACATTTTCCAGCCCCTCTATTAGGAATTTTGTCTTTAATTATTCCCCAGTAGCTCAGTTGGCAGAGTCCCGCCTCAGGCGGATTAACCATCGGGTACCGTATCAGCCCGGCGGATGACGGGATGCTACTGGCAAACAATTTATTCCCCAGTAGCTCAGTTGGCAGAGTCCGCCTTAGGCGGGATTAACCATCGGGCCGTATCAGCCCGGCGGATGACGGGATGCTACTGGCAAACAATTTTTCCCCAGTAGCTCAGTTGGCAGAGCAGATGGCTGTTAACCATCGGGTCCGCGGTTCGAGTCCGTGCTGGGGAGCCAAAAATCAATAGGCCAGGCAAATCCTGGCCTTTTTTTTAGGGAAATTTTGGGTGTACCTCCTTAAAAACGAAACAACCGGCAAATTATACAAAGGTCAAACATCAGATTTGGATAGACGAATTGAGCGTCACAACTCAGAAGAACCCGGATCAATGAGATATACCCATAAACAAAAAGGCCCATGGAGTCTCATTTATTCGGAAGAATTTTCCACTCGCGCCGAAGCGATGCGAAGAGAACGCTTCCTTAAAAGCGGTCAGGGCCGTGAATGGATAAAAGCCAATCTTTTGAAGAAGTAATCCGAAAGGCCATCAGCATTCATATGCCAACTTTTACAAAATAAGCGCTCCTTAGAACCAGGATCCAAGCCTTGGACCTCGAACGCGCTGATTCACAGAACCAACAACATTCACCAATACTCCAGTTTGCCGCGTACCCCCAACCATATTTAACTTGCTCCCACCCTGGCCATTGCCATATCGTTAGTGCTGCCTTAAATTAAATTTTAAAACTGCCGACCCATTGCAAATTACAGGAGAAACGCACAGATGTGGCAACTATTAATGGAAATCGTGCTGTTGCTGGCAACCGCTTTCGTGTTGGGCACCATTGCCCAACGGCTCAAACAAAGCGCTATTATAGGCTATCTGATCGCCGGGGCCATTGTGGGGCCGCTGATGTTCAACGCCCACGCGGTCGAACAGGTGGCCGAACTGGGTGTGGCGCTGCTGCTGTTTTCCATCGGGCTGGAGTTTTCTTTTTCCCGTCTACGACAGTTGGGCACAATCGCGCTGGTGGGTGGGACGGCCCAGGTTATCATCACCCTGGGCGTGTACGCCTTAGCGGCAAGTGCCGCCATGGACATCGCCGCGGCGGTGGTATTGGGTGCGATGGTCGCTTTGAGTTCCACCGCTGTGGTGCTGCGCGTACTGGTGGACCGGGCGGCGATCGATTCGGTCCATGGACGCAACGCTTTGGGGATTCTGCTGCTGCAAGACATCGCGGTAGTCCCTTTGGTTTTGCTGGTCACCATTATGGCCCAAGGCGGCAGCGGTCAGGAAATCGCCACCCACATCGCCAAAACGCTGGTGGGCGCCATGTTTTTAGTGGTCGCCTTTTATTTTCTTTTTTACCGCTTGGCGCCCAAGATTCTCATGACCCGCGGCGTCTTTGCCAATCGGGAGTTGGTGGTCATGCTGGCCATCATATCGGCGTTAGGCTCGATCTGGAGTGCCCACGCCATGGGGCTATCCCCTGCCTTGGGCGCGTTTCCTAGCCGGCATGCTGCTGGCCGAATCGCCTTTTGCCACACAGATTCGCTCCGACATCGTCGGTATTCGCACCCTTTTCGTGACCCTTTTTTTCACTTCCGTGGGCATGCTGGCCGATCCTGATTGGTTCTTGCGCCATCTGCACCTGGTTGCCATCTGTTCGATCTTGGTAGTGGCCGGCAAGGCTGCTATTATTTACGCCATCGCCCGGTTTTTGAAGTACAATCCCGTCCAAGCCCTGGCCACAGGCCTGACCCTGGCCCAGATCGGCGAGTTTTCTTTCGTTTTGGCCAGCGCTGCCCGTGAAGGACGTTTAATTGACACCAACCAGTTTGCATTGGTGGTTTCAGTGACCATCGTGTCTATGTTCCTGGCGCCCTACATGGTGGCCTACGCCGAAGTATGGGCTCAATGGTTGGTGCGACGTCTCTTCCCTGCGCGCCAGCCCATTGCAACCCACCCATCCTCGGGTATGGTGCCGGTGATGGGAATATCTTGATCATCGGTTTCGGCCCAGCCGGAAAGCGCGTAGCTCAGGCCCTGATCGAGCGGGAAATCCGCCCGCATGTGATCGAACTCAATCCCCAAAGCGCACAACAGGCCCAGGATCTGAACCTGACCGTACACATCGGTGATGCCGCCAGCAGCGAGGTCCTCGAGCACGCTGGCATCCGCTCCGTGTGCGCCGTGGTGTTGACCCTCCCGGATCCGACCACCAGTCGAAATGTGATCGCCAACATTAAAACGCTCGTCCCAGATACGCCCATTATCGTGCGAGCACGCTACCACCGCCATGCTGCTGACCTGAAAAAAGCCGGGGCCACGGTCGTGCTCGACGAAGAGCTCACGGTAGGTGCGGCCTTGGATCAAGAGCTTCAAGCCCTGCTGGCCCGACCGCAACAGGCAGCGATGGCTTGCGCCTTGGCCGGGCAAAAGCCGGTACCCACCGCAAAATAGCATTCAGTGGTCATTGACACACAGCAGTCATTTTGACATACTCAAAAAATATCATCCTTGTCAGAAAATTGTTCCGCAAAAACCAAGGCATGCTAAATATTTTTAATAACCCTCATCACCTAAATGCCGGCCTACAACCGCTTGACGACAGGTATTACAATTAGCCAAAACACCAAGATACACAAGACCCTTAAACATGAAAGCAACCATCAATTCGCCTTCCGATGCTTGTGAGCTGATTTGCCGCCGGCTGTCCAGTGACACTCTGCAATTTAAACTGAAAGGCGCATGGACCATTGACAAACGTCTCCCTGCTTTTGCAGAGGCGATCAAAGAATGTCAAAGCTCCCCTCAAGCCCGACAGATTCACTTTGACACCAATGAACTAACCGCTTGGGACAGTGGTCTGTTGACATTTCTACTGAAACTGACCGAAGGCTGTTCCCAGGCCGGCGTTGCAATCAAGGCCGAAACATTACCGCCGGGTGTCCAGCGCTTACTGCATCTGGCCACCACCGTGCCGGAACGCCAAGGCGCCCGTCGGAGCCATCCGCGCATTGCTCTGCTGGAACGCGTCGGGAATGCCGCCATTGAATTTAAACAATCCGCGAAGGACATGCTAACGTTCATTGGCGAAGTCTTTGCAACGCTAATCGCCCTGGTCCGCGGCAGCACCCGCATGCGACGATCCGATCTGATCATGATCATTCAGGAATGTGGAAGCGATGCATTGCCGATTGTCTCGCTCATCAGCTTGCTGGTGGGCTTGATCCTGGCCTTTGTCGGGGCCGTCCAATTGGTGATGTTCGGAGCCCAAATCTATGTTGCCAGCCTGGTCGGCATCTCTATGGTCCGTGTCATGGGTGCCGTGATGGTCGGCGTTGTCATGGCCGGTCGCACCGGCGCCGCATTCGCAGCCCAATTGGGCACCATGCAGGTCAATGAAGAAATCGATGCGCTCCAGACCCTGGGCATTTCACCCATCGAATTCCTGGTACTGCCAAGGATGCTGGCCCTGATGATCATGATGCCGCTGCTGTGCCTCTATGCCGACCTTATGGGCATTTTAGGTGGCATGATCGTGGGCGTGGGGATGCTCGACATCAGTGTCATCGAATATTACAACATGACCAAGGTGTCGGTCGGCTTGAACAATTTGTGGATCGGCTTGTTTCACAGCGCGGTTTTTGGCGTCCTCATCGCCGTGGCCGGCTGTTTGCGTGGCATACAGTGTGGTCGCAGCGCTTCGGCGGTGGGTGCCGCCGCCACTTCCGCGGTTGTCACAGGTATTGTCAGTATCGTTGTCGCTACAGCGATCATCACGCTCATGTGTAATGTGATCGGCATATGAATCAACTATCGCCGCATATACAGGTTCAGGAACTGACCATGGCCTACGGGGATTTCGTGGTGCAAAGAGACCTGACGTTCACCATCAACAAGGGCGACATCTTCATTATTATGGGTGGCAGTGGATGCGGCAAAAGTACCCTGCTGCGGCATATGGTCGGTCTCAAAGCGCCGGCCAAAGGAAGCGTGCTTTACGGTGGCATCAGTTTTTGGGATGCCGGGGAAGAAGCCCAAGCCGGCTTGATGCGTCGGTTCGGGATTCTTTATCAAAGCGGCGCACTGTGGAGTTCCATGACCCTGTCCGAAAATGTGGCCCTACCGCTGGCGACCTATACCGACCTGGCATCCGATGCCATTGCCGATATCGTTGCCTTGAAACTGGCCCTGGTCGGCCTGGCCGGTTTCGAAGACTACTACCCCGCCGAAATCAGCGGGGGCATGCGCAAACGCGCCGGTCTGGCCCGCGCCATGGCTTTGGACCCGGAAATTCTCTTTTTCGACGAGCCCTCGGGCGGCCTGGACCCGATCAGTGCTCACCTTTTGGATGAACTGATCGTCGAGCTGCGCGAAAGTCTGGGTGCAACGGTGGTCATTGTCACGCATGAATTAGCGAGCATCTTTGCTATCAGCAACAACTCGGTTTTTCTGGATACAGAGACCAAAACCATGCTTGCAACAGGTGATCCCCACGAGATTCTGAATACCAGCAATGATCCGAAGATCATCCGTTTTCTAACACGTGGGCAGTCGGAGGCCCCTCAATCACTGGCGCCAAACCCTGTGGCATGATGTAAAGGAATCGATCTAGTGAAAAAGCAGGTAAATAAAACCATGATCGGAAGTTTCGTTGTCGGAGCCATCGCTCTCGTGATCATCGGGGTCCTGGTTTTTGGCTCCGGAAAATTTTTGTCCAAGACAATTCCCTACGTCATGTATTTCGAAGGCTCTTTGAAAGGCCTGAATATTGGCTCGCCAGTCACTTTTCGGGGCGTTCCGGTCGGCACCGTAAATGATATCCAGGTGCGCGTGAGAGGCCAAGAAATGACTTTCAACATTCCGGTCTTTATCGAGGTCAACACCGAAAGATTTCATGCATATGATGACCCACGGGACGATCTCACCGCGAAAGAAGCCCTCGGTATTATGATCGCCAATGGTATGCGGGCACGCTTGGGACTGCAAAGCTTGATCACCGGCCAATTGGAAGTCGAAATCGACTTCTTCCCCGACTCACCCATCACTCTGCTAGGCTTAGACCCTGAATATCTGGAAATCCCGACCATACCGACGCCAATCGAAGCTCTGGCCAAGAAACTGGAAAAATTCCCCTTCGAAGAAACCTTGGAAAAGCTGGCGAATTC
Source organism: uncultured delta proteobacterium (assembly GCA_963802265.1). Classification (GTDB taxonomy): domain Bacteria; phylum Desulfobacterota; class Desulfobacteria; order Desulfobacterales; family CAWDIC01; genus CAWDIC01. Next base: position 16,205 of record CAWDIC010000006.1, on the reverse strand, counting down.
CGTTGATGGCTTAGAGCGGCTGACCACCTCCGAGGATTTACATGCCAGTGTCACGGATTTAAGTGCCACCATTAAAAGCCTGCGTAACACCATGCGGGCCATCGAAACCAAAGCAGGGCCGCTCTTGTCGCAGATTGATCGCGCCGTAACCCGTACGAATACAATGGTCGCTAATATCGATCAGCGCACGGCCAAGCTCACCTCCGGCGTTGATGCAACCCTGACTGAGGCCCAGGGAATGATTCGCAATATCGACGACGCCGTCGTCCCCATGGCAGCAGGCGTATCCGATGTGACCGAGGCTGCCACGGCGAGCTTGGAACAGGCCCGGCGATCAATGACCGTACTGGAAGCCTTTATCGACGGCGATACGGTCCTTTCCTATAATATCAATCAGACCTTCGTTGAACTGGCCGATGCGATCCGCAATCTTCGTACGCTTACGGATTACCTCGAACGTCACCCTGAAGCCCTGTTACGGGGCAAAGCCCAATCGGGAGGAAATTAGCATGCGTAATTCTTACTCATGTTTTTGTTTGATCATGGCCGTGCTGATCACAGCCGGCTGCTCGACCAGCTCCCCTTCGCAGCATTATTTCCTCGCATCCATCGCAGAGCAGGATGGGGCCGCTCCAGAGCCAGACCCGAAGGCAGGTACCTTGGTGGTTGATGTGCAGGTTAGACTCGCGCACTATCTGGATCGGCCCCAGATTGTCACCCGTATCGGCCCCAACCAACTTCGGCTCGATGAATTCAACCGTTGGACCGGTTCCTTTAAACACAATATTAACGATGTCCTCGTTCAAAACCTGTCAGCCCTGCTCCGCAATGCGATCGTCGTACGACGTCCCTTTCCGTCCTCGCTGCCCATCGATTATCAAGTGTTCATCGACATCACCCAATTCGATAGTACTCCCGGCCAAAGCGTTACCCTTCGCGCAACTTGGGGGATTTTAGCGAAAGGAGACAAGACCAACCAAAGCTTGCGACCCAAGAACTTTAATTTGACCGTACCGGACGAATCCAGGGATTATAAAATTCTGGTTGCGGCCCAAAGCCGCATCCTGGCCGATCTCAGCCGCGAAATCGCGCAGACGCTAGGCAGTCCTAAACAACGAGAGCCATGAAAACACTGATGCGCAATAACATCGTTCTGCTGGGCCTGCTCGGTGCTCTGCTGTTGGACATCGCTGATACCGCAGGCGGCATTGTCGCCCCAGGCTCTGGCCCTCCCGGCATTAATTTTACCGGTGGCGCGGTCCCAGGTTTTCATGATTATTTGTACTTTAGTTTCGTTACCCTGACGACGCTCGGGTACGGTGACATTACACCTGTAGCGGCTGCCACCAAATCGATCGCTCTGGTTATCGCCGTTACCGGGCAGTTCTACCTGACCATCCTGGTTGCCATGCTGGTGGGCAAATACTTGAGTCAAAAAAATCGGTAGGTCAAAAAAAGGGACTGGAAAGGGTCCTTTACTCCGGAATGTTAGGCCATTTGGTCAACAGGCCCTTGTAGTTTTTGAGGGTGTATTCCTTATCGTCTTTTCCCATGATGTAATAATCGGGCATCAGGGGAATCTTGCCGATGTTCGTTGCGATCACATACATGGGCTGGGCCAGTCCGGTGGTGTGGCCCCGAATGGCATCACGGATCAGTTCGGCCCCCTTTTCGACCGGTGTGCGGAAATGATCGATACCGGGCGCCGGTTCGCAGTAGAAGACATAGTAGGGACGAATGCGGATTCGCAACAACTTCTGGTGTAATTCTCTAAAAGTTTCCGGGTCGTCATTGATGCCCTTCAGCAATACAGCCTGGTTGCCGACGTTGACACCACAGGTCAACAGGTCGAAGACGGCTTTAGCCGTCTGCTCGGTAATCTCGTTCGGATGGTTACACTGGGTGTTGATCCAAAGCGGAATCTCATGATAGGGGCTCAGAATTTTTTTCAAGCCGAGCGTAATGCGTTGTGGTAAAACGATCGGAGTGCGCGTTCCGAACCGGATCATTTCCAGGTGCGTGATTTCTCTCAGTTTCCGAACCAGGTACTCTATCTTGTCATCGGACAGGATGAAAGGATCACCTCCCGTGATCAGAACGTCCCTGATTTCCGTGTGCTCATCAATCCATTTTAAACCTTCGTCCACATCCATCCGGAGCTGCAGGTCGCGATCGACCACAAGTTCCTTGCGAAAACAGTGGCGGCAATAATTGGCACAGACATCTGTTACCGTAAAGGCAATACGGTCGTCGTACTGCCGGGCGATGCTGTCGGGCCGAATCTCTGCGGTATCCCTATTTTCCTTCCACACGAGATAATTGGGGACTCCAAATTTATTCTGGCGTTCTTGCATCGATGGCAACACCTGTCTTCGAATCGGACAATGGGGATCATCCCGGTCCATCAAAGATGCAAAATAGGGTGTCGTTCCCCACTTGGTCTTAAGGGTCGTGATGGCTTCAGCTTCCTCTGAGGTAACGTTGATAAATTCCTTCAACCGCTCAAGGGTGTTGACGCTGTTTTGAAGCTGTTCGATCCATTCTGCCATATCTATTCTCCTTGCGGGTGCGCATTCTTTTTTCGGTTATCAGCAACGATCAGGACATCCGCCGGATTCTATTTCTAGTGGATGGGCACTTATCGGCTCAAGTACTTGCGATGCTCACGCGGTGTAACATGGGTCCGATGTTCTTCCCAGTCCTTCACTTTCAAGGTCATATAGTTGTCATAAATCCGATCACCCAGCGCTTGTTTTAAAAACTTACTCCGTTCCGCCTCAACCAGCGCCTCATACATGCTCTTGGGCAGAAAACGTTTATCCCAGACCTTCATGCCGTAATTTTTCGCGTATGTGCTGCCCGACACCGAACGCCCGCAATCGAGCTTCTGTCGAATACCTTCCAATCCCATGGCAATCAAAACCGCAATTTGAAGGTAAACATTTCCGGTCGGGTCCGGGTTTCGCAATTCAATGCGGGTGGCGTGCGGCTCGCTGGCGAAAGGAATGCGAATCATGGAACTCCGGTTGCAATAGCCCCAATTTCTGATGATCGGTGCCTCTCTTTCAAGGACATAAGCCTTGTAGGAATTGAAGGTCGACGCCATGACAATCGACGCCTCGCGGGCGTATTTGAGGATTCCGGCAATAAATTGCCTGGCCACTGTTCCGAGGTTATGCTCGGCACCTTCTTCATGGAAAACATTTTTGCCTTGCAGGTCCTGCATCGAAAGGTGAATATGAAAAGCATTGCGGTTTTGTCCGTCAAACGGCTTCGGCATAAAGGTGGCATGATATCCGAATTCCACTGCCGCCTTTTGGGTGACATAATTAAAAAGTACCGTCCGATCAGCGCTGCTGATGGGGTCGGCACATTCAAAGTTAATCTCGTGCTGTGACGCCGTGACCTCATGATGGGCTTTTTCAAAAACGATATCACAGGCACTCAAAATACGGATGATTCGGTTTCGAACGACCTCGCCCTTATCATGCGGGCTGGCCTGAAAATAAAGCCCCTTGTCCGTATGCAAGTCGTCACTGAATTCATCCCCTTTCAGCAAGAAAAATTCGTGTTCCGGCCCTACCAAAAATCGATAGCCGAATTCTTTTTCCGCGGTTGCAACGACTTTTTCCAGAACCGCTCGCGGATCTGTTTGCGCCCTCTGGCCCTTCTCGTTGAAGACATTACCGATCAAAAACCCCAGATTTTCATCAGCAAAAGACACCGCCTTAAAACTTTCAGGCATTGGCTTGAGAAGTCGGTCGCTGCTTTCCACCGTGGCATAACCTGCAATTGAGCTGCCGTCGAAGCCAATACCGTTTCTAACAATGGCATCGATATTGGCAGGATTGATCGGCAGACTCATGATCCGGCCATGCAGATCCGTAAAAAAAATCTTGGTCGCATCGGTCTGTTTCAATTTTTCCGAAATGGTCTGCACGTTCATCTAAACATCCCTCCCATACGTGCTAAAGCGATCGTTGTCAGGCATTATTGTACGCACATGCTGTTAGCAACAGTCACAATAAAATGCAATATATAGTTTAACTTAACGCAAGGCGCCTGAGAATGGACATCCAATTGATATGAGTGGTTTGAATACGCTCGATGAATTGGGCTTGCCTGAGTTGGAAGAGATGCTCAATTAGCTGCTGCAAGGTCAACGCCGGACCGAGTTTTAACCTCACGGTCCACCTCAAGCAGGTCGGGATTTAAAACGATGGCCCAACGCCGAGGAATATCCGTCTTTGGCGGGTTGGGCCAAAACGTCATTTTAAGGTAGCGGTTAGAAATAGAAACGGATGCCGATTCCGCCTTCCAAGTCGAAATCCGTGTCCGGAGACAGGTTAAGAACGGGAACCAACTCTGCAAAGGCTCCCAGGGCAACATCCTCGAAGAGATATTCGATGCCTACCGGAATGCGAATCCCGAATTTGTTGTCTTTTTTGTCCCGGTCGACATAGCGCAGTCCGCCACCGGCGTAAACCGGCAAGGAACCCTTTGTGACCGGAATCAGATCGTAAATATGGAACAGGTAATCCCCGTAAATGTGAAACTCGTTGTCACCGCTGGTCTTCCATCCAATGCCACCATCGATCGCGTTGCTCTCATTGAGCATGTATTTGCCTGTAACGCCGGTCGGTTCACCGGCGATAACACCGATTCCAAAGGTTCGCTCTTCAGCTGCCAGGGCAGGTGCCGCGAGCAAAACAATCATGACAACCAGAACAGAATATTTGAATTTCATTCGTTTCTCCTTGTTTAATTTTTTGGCTCAGGATCGCCTTTTAAAATACCCCGAGCATCTAAAAAGGACCATTTTATTTTGTTTCACTGTCAAACTTACCTTGTTTCCATGATCCGGTCAACAATTCCACCGCACCGATACCAAGGACGATGACGGCAATGCTCCACAAAACGACATAACCCCTGGTCGGGATATTTAAAGGACTTGCCAGCAGCCAACCGATGAGCACTCCGGCCCCGCAAAAGTTAATGGCGATGGCGCCGGCCAGTCCCAGCCCTCGGATTGGGTATCTATTGCCATAGACCTCGAGCAGCAAGGCGATTCCAATCCCCAGGATGACGCCGCCCAATAGCATGGGGTAGAAAGAGGACTGCGCCTGGGGAACCCCCAAATAGGAGGCCAGGCCGAAGGGAAACATCAAAAGCAAACAGCCCAAAACCAGGTTGACCACGCCATCGATGATCAATAGCACTCTGTGGCTGGCTTTCATTGGGGCCCTCCCCTCGGATGGATTGTTCACCGATAAGACACGCCTGCTCGGCGCTCAAACATCCCTTTATGGTTTTAAAAACCCGCTGCTTGGCAACAAGATCAAACGGAGACTTAAGTCCGCTACCGGGTCCTTTTGTTTCCCCCGCTATGCGGGCGGTGGTCCATTGGGAGCCGGCCGTTTTTCAAGGGCTCCGCTTGAAAACAGGAAACGCATGGCCGCTCGCAGTCGCTGCAGATAAATAAAGCGCGCCAGTCGATTGAAACTTTTTCGCACCTGGCGAATCTCGGCAGCAACCTGTCCATCACCACGGCAAAAGCTGACAATACATTTTTCCGGCCGCGAAGCAGGAGGAAACATACAGGGCCCGGCCCCTTTTTGCAGAAAGATGCAGTCAGCCGAATACAAGCCTTCCTTGACAAGCGCCTCATTGATTGGCGCTGCCATGGCAGGGGCGGTCGCCATAATATGGACGCAGTCTAAAAGCGTCATAATATCATCGATATGAATATTGCGGCAACACAATCCCCGGCATTTTCGGCCGCAATCGTCTAAAATCCCTTGAGCGGCTTCAAGGAGCTGTTTTTCAACCGTTTGGATATCGCCGCAGATGCTGCCCAGCTTCATCCGCTCTCCAGGGCTCAATCCCCTAATGATATTGCCGGCCGTTTTAAATTTATACCGCAGACTCATTTGGCACTCCACAAATGGATTCTTTAGCGATCATAAGCAAAGCATAAATTCACCCACTTGGCAAGCTGCCAAGATTCTGAGGCCACAGCACCGTCTCAACCATTATTGATGGGCCTCTTTAATTAGAGCGCAATACTCTCTGACAGGAGATAAACAAGCATGTCAGTCGCTTAAATTTTTGGTTGTTCCAGAGCCAACCACCGGGCTTTTTAATACAAACAAGCAAAAATCGCTTTTTTTCTTGACAATCCATATAAAAATGGTAGGAAATATCCCCATCTAATAGGTAGGAATCATTCCTACCTATTAGATGGGGATTGAGTGGGTCTGCAAAATCGGATTTTTCGAACACTATCATAGGAAGGGGCCATGGCAAAGATATCATCTAACCAACAATGGAAAAACGGACTTTTGACTGTTTTTCTCATACTGGCACTCATTGGATTGTTAAGTGGTCACAGTGAATCAAAGATCGACTCGCAACGACCTGATATCGTTACGATAGACTTGCCAGCCATCCCTGGTGGCGAACAGATGGCAGCGGTCCAGTTCCTCCATGACCGGCACACCGAAGTCCTGAAAGGCAAAAAAGATTGCAGCGCGTGTCACTTACAAAAAGACAACCGAGTGGTCTTTAAGTTTAAGCGGCTGGAAAACAGCGACACGGCCAAAGACATGGATATATACCATGACAACTGTATCGGTTGCCATACGGAGACAGCCGCTGGCGGCGAACCGGCGGGTCCTGTTACAGGTGATTGCCGCTCCTGCCACAAAACAACCTCCCCATTGACGTCTTCCTGGCAACCGCTCACTTTCGACAAATCGCTTCACTACCGCCATTCAGCGGCCCAAACAATTCGACCGACTCAGGCGCGCTATGATGTCAATTGTAGTGCCTGCCACCACAAATTTGATAAAACAACCCAGAAAATTGTTTATCTACAGGGCACAGAAGAAAGTTGCCAGTACTGCCACAAGGCTGAAAAAACGGATGAAGCCCGATCCCTCCAGGCTGCTTCCCACGATGCGTGTGTAAACTGTCACCTGCAAATGGCCGACCGTAAAGTAAAAGCCGGCCCCGTTGAATGTCGGAGCTGTCACGATCTGAGCGCACAACAAACGATCGAACGCGTCAAAGATATTCCACGGATGAAAAGAAATCAGCCTGATGTAACCCTCCTGGCGAGCTGGACCAGAGTGGCCGACTTTTCCGATACCACCCACACCGTACATATGAATCCGGTTGCCTTCAACCACATCGGCCATGAAGAAAAAGCAGCCAATTGCAAGTCCTGTCACCACGCTTCCTTGGAAAAATGTAGTGAATGCCACACCAACACCGGATCCGAAAAAGGCGGCTTTATCAATATTGCGCAGGCCATGCACAACCAAAAATCTACCGAAAGCTGTATCGGATGTCATAAACAGAACCAGGTATCGCCCAATTGTGCGGGTTGTCATACCTTGATCAGCGACAAGCCGCTTGCGGATTCAGCCTGTGTTACATGCCACGCTGTTGACAAAACCGCTCTCACGCCTTCGAAAATAAACCAAGAGACCATGACAGCCTTGGCCCGAAAGACGGTACAGGCACGACAGTCTCCTTTCACCATGGTTCCGGATGAAAAAATTCCGGAAAACGTGACCATTAAGGTCATGGTAGACAAGTACGAGGGTGCCACCTTCCCCCATCGCAAAATTGTCAATACGCTGGCCAACCAGATCAAGGACAACCGCATGGCAAGCCTTTTCCATGGACAGGGCACAACTTTGTGCCAGGCATGCCATCACAATAGCCCGGCGACAACCCAGCCGCCCAAGTGCGCCGCCTGCCACGGTGAACCGATCAAAACGGGGCAAGATGACGGACGACCAGGACTTATGGGCGCTTATCATGGACAATGCATCACCTGTCATCAGGCAATGCAGATTGAGAAACCAGCGGCAACCGATTGCACGGCATGCCATAAAAAAAGAACATCTTAACCTGCCTAGCAGACGAGCAAAAGTTGAGGTAGAAATATGGGGATATCCCGCAGAAAATTCCTGGGCTGGATAGGCGGCGCTGCCGCAGGCGCAACGACGGTAATTGGTTCCAAAGCCCGTGCCGCTTCCAACAAGCACTTTTCAGGTTACCCTGCAGCGCAAGGCGTTTTACACGACATTACGCGCTGTATCGGTTGCCGTAAATGCGAAGAGGCCTGCCATCATGTTAACGAGCTGTCCGCTCCGGCCCAACCGTTTGACGACCTGTCGGTTCTGAACAATGTTCGCCGGACCGACCCCGATTTCTTCACGGTTGTCAACCGTTTCGATGGAGAGCCCTCCAGCCAGCCAACCTTTGTGAAGGATCAGTGCAACCATTGCCTGGAGCCGGCCTGTGCCTCGGCCTGTTTCGTCAAGGCGCTACGCAAAGTCAGCACCGGAGCGGTCGTGTATGATGCGTCACTGTGTGTCGGCTGCCGTTATTGTATGATCGCCTGCCCTTTCAACATCCCGACGTATGAGTACAGCGAACCCCTGACTCCGCGCATCCGCAAATGTCACCTATGTCAGCCACGACTCGAAAAGGGCTTGCTACCAGGCTGTGTCGAAAGCTGCCCCAAAGAAGCGCTAACTTTTGGGCCGCGCAACAGGCTCATCAGAGAAGCCCGGCAGCGGATTGAAAAGCACCCGGATCGCTACCAGGATCATATTTACGGCGAGCATGAAATGGGCGGCACCAGCTGGTTGTATATTGCTGGCCAACCGTTCGGCCAATTGGGCATGCGTGAAGACCTGGGCATTCAACCAGCACCGAGTCTAACGGCTGGCCCTCTGGCAGCGGTCCCCATCGTGGTTGGCCTGTGGCCCGTTCTGCTGACCGGCATCTATGCCATTTCCAAACGTAAAGACAAGATCGCCCAGCAGGAAAGAATCGAAGCGGTCGCCAGTACGGTGGCTGACGCCAACGAAGAGATGCAGGTCAAACTGGCTGCCCTGAAAGATAAAATGACCAAGGAAAAGGAAGCGGCCATAAATCTTGAAGTGAAAAAAGCCCTCGATGAAGCGGCGCAACAAGCAGACGCAAGTGCATCTGCGGACAAGCCGGAGGAGGATAAATAGATGTCACAGGAAACAAAACCTGCCGCGAAGACGATCTTCACGCCCTTTAATATCATATCCGGCTTGATCATTTGTATCGGCCTCGTATTGACGTTTCTGCGTTTTACCGGTGGTTTGGGAGCCGTCACCAACCTGGATGACAACAACCCGTGGGGTCTATGGATCGGCTTTGACCTGTTGTGCGGTGTCGCCCTTGCGGCCGGAGGGTACGTGACCTCTGCCGCCTGCTACATTTTCGGACTCAAACGGTTCCATTCCGCTGTTAGACCGGCAATCTTGACGGCCTTTCTTGGATATGCCCTGGTCGTCTTTGCTTTGCATTACGACGTGGGCCGTCCCTGGCGCCTGCCATATCCCATTTTCCTCTCACCAGGGACAACGTCCCTGCTCTATGAAGTTGGTCTATGCGTCTTTTTATATCTGACGGTCCTGTTTATCGAGTACAGCCCGGTTGCTCTGGAATGGCTGGGTTTGAAGCGCATCCGCAACTTGATTGTGCGCCTGACTCTCTTGCTGACCATCTTTGGTGTTATTCTTTCGACCCTGCACCAGTCATCATTAGGCGCCCTGTTCATGATCGCCCCGTCCAAACTGCATCCGCTCTGGTACTCTGGTTATCTACCGGTCTACTTTTTCATCTCGAGTATCTTTGCCGGACTTTCCATGGTGATTTTCGAAAGCTCTCTGTCGCATCGCTACTTGCATGGTAAAATGGACGCCACGCACTTAAAGGAAAGCGAGGGGGTGACTTTAGGGTTTGGCAAAGCCGCCGCATTCGTCATGATGGCTTACCTCGCTATCAAGCTGATTGGTGTCGCCATGGACAATAACTGGCACCACCTGACAACCGGATGGGGGCTGTGGTTTCTTTTGGAATTGATCGGCTTTGTCGCGCTGCCGGCTTTTATCTACGCTTTGGGTGCGCGCGAACGGAATGTACGGCTGATCCGTTGGGCAGCAGGGCTATCCGTTTTAGGTGTTGTTCTGAATCGGTTCAACATCTCGTTGGTTGCCTTTAACTGGCAACTGCCCTCCGCTCAGCGTTATTTCCCGAGCTGGATGGAAATCGGTATTTCAATCTTTATCGTTACCTTAGGTGTCGTGGTCTACCGTTTCATTTGTACGCGCATGCCCGTTTTGTACGAACATCCGGACTATCAGCACGATCACTAAATTAAAGGATAAAAAAATGGAAGGCATCTTTTACACCCTGCACGACTTCATGCTTCACACCAAAAACGTGACGTATATCATTTTAGGCGCTAATCCTGGTCGTGTTCCCTCTTTTCTGGCGGTTTTTAACCGACCGGGATGAGAAGAAGCGGACCTATTGAGACTCACGGCGCAAACGATTCGCCGCTTAGGAAGTGGCCTCACGTCTGGTTTTATTCCGGTGCCAAGCACCGGGTTGCATAAAACAATAAAGAGCAGATCGACATCATGGCAACATATTTAGGGAGGCTTCAATGTACGAATTTTTAACCGGGTCCATGTTCTGGCTGTCCATCAGCATCTGTCTGATCGGCATGCTCGTTCGGGTCGTCATGTACTTCAGGGGACTCAGCTGGCAGCTGGATCGTGTAGCGTATAAGGCTTTTCCAGCCCAAGGGTTCAAAGGCGCGCTAAGATCGATTGTAAAATGGCTGATCCCCTTTGGAACCTATGGCTGGAGACGACAACCCTTTATGACGGTCATTTTTTTCGGATTTCATATCGGTGCCGTAATAGTACCGCTCTTCCTGCTGGCGCATAATGTGTTTTTGAAAGAAAAAATCGGCATTGCGCTTATTACGCTGAATCCAACCATAGCGGATGTCCTGACCTGGATGGTTGTCGTCAGTGCCGTTTTTTTGGCCCTGCGGCGTATCGCCTTGCCTGAGGTTCGGATTTTGACTACCGCCTATGACTACTTCATCCTGGCACTATCGGTCGCGCCTTTCATAACCGGCCTGATTGCACGCTATGAAGTCGGCAACTACTCTTTTTGGCTGACAGTTCATATCCTGTGTGGTGAAGCGCTCTTGATTGCCATTCCGTTCACCAAATTATCACATATCGTTTTATTTTTTGCCTCACGTGCCCAGCTTGGAATGGACTACGGTATCAAGCGTGGCGGTATGAAGGGGAAAGGCATGGCCTGGTAGCGCAAAAGCCATTGATTATAACTCGTTAAGGAGATTCGTCTCATGCCTGAAGGAATATTTTGCAATAAAACACCGATCGATACCGAAGAGGCGCTCAAGGCCCTTTTGGGCGATACCGGCGGTCGGACCTATTATGAAGAAATGAAGGCCCTGGAAGTCAACAGTGACCTGTTATGGAAAACGATTCAGAATACGTTGAAATCGCGCATGCGAACCTGGCTTGAAATCTGTGCCCATTGCGGCCTGTGCGCGGACAGCTGCTTTTTATATCTCATAAACGACCGTGATCCAAAACAGGTGCCAGCCTATAAAATCCAGTCGACCCTGGGAGAAATCGTCAAGCGCAAAGGCAAGGTCGATAATGCCTTCATGCACATGGCCATGGAAACAGCCTGGGCCAAATGCACCTGCTGCAACCGTTGTGGGATGTATTGTCCACACGGCATCGACATGGGCATCATGTTCGGCTACCTGCGCGGCCTGCTCTATCAGCAGGGGTTCGTTCCCTGGGAACTGAAAATCGGTGCCGGTATGCATCGTGTTTACCGTGCTCAAATGGACGTGACCGATGTTGATTTTGTCGAGACCTTTGAATGGATGGTTGAGGAGTACGAGGAAGATTATCCCGGCCTGACGGTTCCAGTCGACAAGGAAGGTGCCGACATCATGTATACGGTCAATGCCCGGGAGGTGAAACATTATCCTGAAGACCTGGCCGAAGCCGCCATTCTTTTTCATTTGGCCGGTGAAAACTGGACCGTACCTTCCAGTGGATGGGAACAAACCAGTTTGGCGATGTTTGCCGGCGACTGGCCCGCTTGCAAAATGCAAGTAGAACATGTGTATGCTGCCATGGAACGCTTGAAACCCAAACGGATGGTCGGCACGGAATGCGGACATGCCCATCGTGCCACTGTCATCGAAGGTCCCTATTGGGCCGGAAGATCGGACGGCAAACCGCCGGCCGAATCAATCCACTATGTCGAATGGTTGGCCGAAGCTTTGCGTCTAGGCAAACTTAAAATTAATCCGGCCAAACGCTTGAAAAGACCGGTGACGCTCCAGGATTCCTGTAATTACGTCCGTAATAACGGCTTAAAAGAAGTCACCCGAGAGATAATGAGTTACATTGTCGAACCTGGTTACTTTATCGAAATGGCGCCCAACAAAGAACATAATTATTGCTGTGGCGGCGGCGGTGGCTTCAATGGCATAGGTGTTTTCCGCCCACAACGCAATAAAGCCTTGATCACCAAGCGCGATCAGCTAACCAGTTGTGGCGCCGAACTCGTTGTGGCCCCCTGCCATAACTGTTGGGACGCCATTCGCGATCTTGAGGAAGAATATAAAATCGGCATCGAGTGGTCGTTTCTGAAGCCCTTGGTGATCAGCATGGTCGAGGTCCCCGAGCACTTAAAACCCCAAGAATAGGGTGCCCGGTTTCAACCACGCACCGCACCCAATTATGAGGTGAAACATGTTTAAGAAGATCTTGTTTGCCACATCTGCTACCGAAGCCAGCGACCACGCTGCCCGCGTCGCCTTCGACATGGCCAAACGCTACGATGCCCACATATGCATCTTTCATGTCTTGGGCGTCCCGACACGGGGTTACAGCCAGGTGGTACTGGATATCAAGACCGGCGAGAGAGTTGAGATCGACGATGAATATATCGCCTGGGTCAAGGAGGAGGTTCAGACCTATTATGCGAACCAAATCGCGACGGCCAAAGACTTTGAAATCAAGGTAACGGTCGGGTTTCCGCATCGCGAAATATTGCGGGAAGCGCGCCAGTCTGATCCGGATCTTATCGTTTTGGGTGGGACTACGGACGAAGAAGGTGTTGCGGTGTATCAGAAAAGCGTTGTTGGATCGACGCTCCAACGCGTCGCCAAGGCTGCCCGCTGCCCGATTCTGGCGGTCACTCGTCCAGCGGCCTCATTTTGGGGCGGCATGTCCCGGGTCGTTTTCGGCACTGATTTTTCAAAAGCTTCCGAGGCCGCTTTTCGGTTTGCTTGTAAGATCGTCAAGGCCCTTGACTGTGAACTACTTATTTTCCACGCGCTGGACATCAGCAGCATGCACATGGGCCGCATTTTGACCCAAGATGAAATCGAAGGCAAAATTCGTGAAGCCTTCAGGCTTATTCGCGGCAAATACGTCCCTCATTTGGACGGTATCAAGGATTTCACTTTCGATGTCTGGGAGGGGGTCCCGTATGTCGAAATCGTTAAATACGCACGGGAGAACCATGCGGACCTGATTGTCATGGCCCACCACACCCAAAAGACAGAGGCAGAAGACACCCGGCTCGGGAGCAACATCGAGCAGGTAATTCTGAGGGCCGGGTGCCCTGTCATCAGCATCAACCGATGACGCGACATCCATTCTGAACCCGAGAACCGTTATTTGAGCGACCCGATTAAATGAAAAGAGGTTATGCATGAAAAAGAAAATTCTGATCATCGATGATGATCCCAACATCGTAGATTACCTTGCCACGCTATTCGAAGACAACGGCTACACAATTGTTTCAGCCAATAATGTCCAGGATGGCCTTGAAACCGCCAAACGCGAAGAGCCGGACCTGATCACATTGGATTTGGAAATGCCTGGTGAATGGGGTCCTCGCTTTTATCGCAAACTGTCTCAGGAAAAAAGCCTGAAGAATATTCCCGTTATCGTTATCAGCGGTATGTCCGGTATCGAGCACGCCATCGGCCGAGCGGTTGCCACGATCAACAAGCCGTTTGATCGGGATGAACTTTTGCGAATTGTCGCTGACAATCTTCAATAATCTTCGAGCAGAAGATGCCGTCAGCGCGCACTTGACCATCGTGCGGGCTTAATAAAAGGTCTGCTTTAAATTTTCACCCTTTAAGGAAGTTGGCAAACCACCAATCCAATTTGAGTGGTTTTACAAGCGTTAGCACTCATCATGGCAGATGAAATTATACTCATAGACAGCGACAAGAAACATGCTGAAGCGATAAGCGTTTATCTGAAACGTCTGCGCTACAAGGTCTATATTGCGGCCAGCTTTGATGAATTGTTATCTCTATTAGATAATCTGAGCACCAAAATCGTACTGGCCCATCCGGACGTCAAAGAACCTGAAACCGTTCATCTTCTCAAGCAAATCAAAAGTTCACATCCTGACACCCAGATAATTCTTATGGGTGATGAAGATGATATCGATATGGCGCTGGAAGAACTGCGCTATGATGTTGTCGGATTTCTAATCAAGCCAGTCAAAAGCCGCGGCTTGGAGTTAAGGCTGCATCAGGCCAAAAGGTGGATCGATTTAAATAAAAAATTGGACCGCTATGCATCCCGCCTTAAAGAGCTCCAAAGCGATCAAAACCTTTACCGGCAGCTATTTGATGAAGTGCCCTGCTATATATCCGTACAAGACCGCGAATTTCGGCTGACGGCCACGAACCGGATGTTTAAAAAAGACTTCGGCGACGCCATCGGATCCTATTGCTACCAAATTTATAAACATCGCACCTCTCGATGCCAGGAGTGCCCGGTCGCATCGACGTTCAGGGATGGCCTCCCTCATCATACGGAAGAGATTGTCACTTCCAAATCCGGCAAACAATACAACGTCCTGACCGCGACCGCCCCGATCCGCGACTCAAAGGGTCGTATCACCCAAGTCATGGAAATGGCGACCAATATCACCCAGATCCGGCAGCTTCAGGATCATTTGACCTCCCTCGGGCTGATGCTGGGATCCATGTCCCATGGGGTCAAGGGTATGTTGACGGCCATGGATGGCGGCATCTATCAACTGGAAACCGGCCTTGCTAAGGAAGATTGTGAACGCACCGGCCGTGCGTTCGAGCAGGTCAAGCAGATGACCGGCCGGATTAAAAAGATGGTCCTGGAGATCCTCTATTACGCCAAATCACGGGAATTGCGTTACGATACTGTGGAAATCAGTCAACTGGCCCGCCGGGTTACCGATCCGATCAAAGCTCTGGCTGATAAAAACGGAATCACCCTCGAAGTCGATATTGAAATGGACCTGGGAACCATCGAGATCGATCCCAATTGGGTCCCTGCCGCGCTAATCAACTTCTTGGAAAATGCGGTCGACGCCTGCACGTATGATCGTAACAAGACCGAGCATGTGGTTTCATTCAAGGTTTTCCGTGCCGAGCCTGATCGCATCTGTTTTATCATCCAGGACAATGGTATGGGCATGGACCGCGAAACCAAGGATAAAATGTTCACCCTTTTCTTCACCTCCAAAGGCTCCCAAGGTACCGGGTTGGGATTGTTTATCGCCAATCGGGTCATCCAACAGCACGGCGGCCAGATCCGAGTAGAATCGAAACCTCAAGCAGGTACAACCTTCAAGATCTGCCTGCCCCAAAACCGTCCGGAGCTACCGCGCGCTATTGATTTCCCTGATCACAAACCGGACATGATCGACTGAACCGCATCTGTAGGATTTGATCCCTTGGCCTGAAGGGCCAATAGATAATTTTGAGATCGCTTTCAAGCAAACTGTTCCTAACAACAAGGTCCCCATGCGACTCACGACCAAAAGCAGATATGGAACGCGGCTGATTTTGGACCTGGCAGCAAATGCCAAGGCTGGTCCGGTGCCCCTGGGTGAAGTATCCAAACGCCAAAACATTTCTTTAAAATACCTGGAACAACTGATTACTAAGCTTAAAAAGGCCGGGCTTGGTCAAAAGTCATCGGGGGCCTTTTGGCGGACACATGCTGGCCAAAGCGCCCAATAAAATAACGGTCGGCGACATTGTGCGGACACTCGAGGAATCTTCTGCTATTACGGATTGTGCCGAAAGGGACGTCCAGCTATGCGGGGTGTGCAACCAGGCGGGCGACTGCCTCTCCCGCTGGGTCTGGATCGAAGCCAGCAAGGCCATGTTTGAACGCCTCGATAAAATTACGATTGGCAGTCTGATTGCGCAAGGAAAAAAATTGGTCCTGGAGTCCAGGAATTACGGTACTAAAAAACCCAAAGACAGCCAAGACTGACCG
>CAWDIC010000005.1:0-674067 GCA_963802265.1 uncultured delta proteobacterium | reverse complement strand
CGTGGTCGGCGGCGGCTACAAGCATGTCACCTATGATGGCGGCAATCCTGCGGTCGTGGCGACGGTCGCGGGCGAGGCGCAGGCCACGACGCAGCTCGCCAGCGAGCAGGCCGAGATGGTCCGCGGCGGGCGGCTGCGGCCGCTGGCGGTGCTTGCGGATCAGCCGCTCGAGATCGAGGGCTTCGGCACGGTGCCGCCGGTGACGGATTTCATCGAGGGCGACCTGCCGATCCTGTCGACTGCGTTCGGGATCTTCATTCCGGCCGAGGGAACGCCGCCGGAGGTGATCGAGACCTTCGACATGATCTGGGCCGACGTGATCGCGAATTCGGAGGCGCTCAAGGGATACGCGCTGGAGAAGGGCGCGCTGTTCACGCCGGCCTCGGGCGATGCGGCCCGCGAGAAGGTCTGGCCCGAGATCCAGGCCGACGCCTGGTCGTTCGACGCGGCCGGGCGGACGACGATGTCGCCGGACGAACTGGACATTCCGAGGCCGTGAAACGCCGCGGGCCGCGCGCGTCGCGGCCCGCCCGCGCGATCTCGAAGGCGCCATGACCCGGACACCGCGCGCGGATTTCTGGTTCTCGATCCTGCTGACCGCGTTCGGCGCGGCGGTGACGTTCGAGTCGTGGCGCATGCCGCGGCTGGAGAATCTCGGGATCGATCCCATGAGCGCGCCGGGGCTGACGCCCGGGCTGCTTGGCGTGGTTCTGACCGATAAAAAAGCCGCCAGCCAACCGATTCTCCCGAGCGGCTGAAGAATCCACAGATAGATCAGGAGACCTGGAGCGAGCCCGAAGGAAATTAGGTCAGCCAGAGAGTCATACTCGACACCGAAAGGACTGGTCGTGTTTGTGGCTCTGGCAATTTTGCCGTCCAGGTTGTCAAAGACACCGGCAATAATGATTGACACTGCCGCTGGTACAAACTTCCCGTTGATCGAAGCGATAACCGCATAAAAGCCGCAGAACAGGTTCAGCGAAGTGATAAAATTAGGTAAAAAGTAGATGCCACGTCGCGGACGTTCCTTTTCTAAGCGCTTGTTTCTTATCATGACAACGCTCCCAAGACCGAAGTTCCAGCTTTTACCCGCTCACCCAGCGCTACCTTTAAAGAGGTGTTCTCCGGAAGATAGACATCGAGGCGCGAACCAAAACAGATCAACCCAAACCGTTGCCCGCGCCTAACGGCATCGCCTTCTTGCACCCGGCAGATGATGCGTCGGGCAATCAAACCGGCAATCTGGACAAAACAAACGTGTGTGCCGTTTTTCGTTTCCACCCACACGGCATTATGCTCGTTCTCCCGCGAGGCCTTATCCAGATTCGCCGAAAAAAACTTCCCCGGATAATAACTGATGCGTTTGACATCGCCGTCGAGCGGAATGCGGTTCACATGCACATTGAAAATCGACATAAAGATGCTGATCTTTATGCAAGATCCTTCATAATAGGGGCTTTCGGCTATTTTTGCAACGGCAATAATTTTACCATCAGCCGGTGACACGACCCAGTTGTCTTGCTGAGGGATAACCCGGTCTGGGTCTCTGAAGAAATAGCAAATAAAGAAAGTTGCCGCCAAACCGACCAGAGCAAGGAAGGTCAACTCCAGCAATGCCATGACTGCCGTGACAAAGGCCGCCGCAAAAATAAAGGCATAACCGGACCTCTCGATCGGAAACGCCACGGGGTTGGGACGATCCGACCAGCCATATTTATCCATTTTAAGTTCCCTGTTAGCACAATATCCGTATGATACCACTTCCGACCTAATTCCAAAATTTTTATTTATATTGAAAAAAAACAGCCTTGTCAATAATAAGGCCGGCGATAAAAATTCTCAGTAAATCCCGTTGGATGGCTTGTGATTGGCTGATGGCTCGTTTAGCGGCCTGGCGATAAATTGATTTGCGCATCCGATTTTCGAACATAATCCGGTATAAGCTGTCCGTTTTCACCGAATTTGCCCTGTTTGAATCCCTGCCAGGCCAGATGGGCGACCGCTGATGCCCGCACATGGTGCTGCAAAGTCGACGCCAAGAACGCGTTTGCTCCCAGGCGATCCCGAATCATATCCTGATAGAGCAACGCCCCGCTGCCAACAAAAAGGCAAGGGGTTTCGCAGCTTGTCAGCACGTTAGCCGGCGTGCTGACCTGCTCGGCGTCCAGGCGCTGCAAACAGCCATTGGCGGCAAGGTAACCGGCCGCATACACCTCGGCTTTACGGGCGTCGATCATCGGATAAATACGGCCATTGTAACTCGAGCACTGCCAGGCCAGTGCTTCCAGACTCGATACGCCGACCGCCGGTTTACCGGTGGCCGCTGCCAGTCCCTTTACTGAACTGATGCCGATCCGTAAACCGGTGAAGGACCCCGGCCCCCGAACAACGGCCAAGGCGTCAACCGCGTCAATACGCAGGCCGGCGACGGCGAGGAGCTGCTCGATCAGGCTCATCAAGTGTTTGGAATGGGTCTGATGTAAGCCCGTGGTCGTTTCCCCGATCAGGGCCTCGTCGTCAATCAGAGCCACACTGCAGGTTTGGGTGGAAGTATCGACAGCCAGGATCTTCATTTTTTACGACGCGCCTTGGTTTTGGTGCGGCCAACAGGTGGGTCGGGCCGGTCCTCGAGGGCCAGCGCCAAGACCTCGTCCATATTCTTCACAGGAATGAATTTTAATTTCCGTCGGACAATGGGAGGCATTTCGGCCAGGTCTTTTCTGTTCTTTTCAGGAATAATCACAGTCTGAATCCCAGCCCTGATAGCCCCTAAGGCTTTTTCCTTTAACCCACCGATTGGAAGCACGCGGCCTCGCAGCGTAATTTCACCCGTCATCGCGACGTCTTTGTGGATGGGTCGCCTGGACAGGGCTGAAATCAGCGCCGTGCTCATCGCGATCCCGGCTGATGGTCCATCCTTGGGGATTGCGCCGGCCGGGACATGAATATGTACGTCGGTGTTTTCTAAGATAGCGGCCTTGATACCGTAGGCCTCAAGGTTCGCCCGCGCATAGCTCAGCGCTGCACGTGCCGATTCCTGCATGACTTCGCCGAGTTGTCCGGTTATAATCAATTCGCCCTTGCCGGGTATCAGGGTGGCTTCAACGTATAGAACTTCACCACCGACCTGCGTCCATGCCAAACCAGTCGACAAACCGACCTGACTCTCTTCCTGGTCGAGTTCCGGGCCGTAGTTGGCAACACCCAGATATTTATGCAAATTTTTACGGGTAAGGACAAACGGACCGCTTTCCTTCTCAGCGATTTTGCGAGCCACCTTGCGACATAAGGCCCCCAGCTTCCGCTCCAGGTTACGAACCCCGGCTTCGGAAGTGTATTCACGAATAATTTTAATGAGTGCCCCTGTGCTTAAGGATATCTGTTTGGGCAGCAGACCGTTTTCCTTAATCTGCCGCGGGAAAAGGTGCCGCTTGGCAATAACCTGTTTTTCCTCCTCCGTATAACCGGAAAGATTGATCACTTCCATCCGGTCAAGCAGCGCACTCGGGATGGTGTCGGTTAAGTTCGCCGTCAGGATGAACATCACCTTGGAAAGGTTAAAAGGCAAGTTAAGATAGTGGTCGCTGAAGGCAAAGTTCTGCTCTGGATCCAGGGCTTCGAGCAGAGCAGATGACGGGTCACCACGAAAGTCGACCCCCAGTTTATCGATCTCGTCCATCATGAACACGGGATTTGATGCGCCACATTGTTTTAGACCTTGCAGGATTCTTCCCGGCAAGGCCCCAATATACGTTCGACGGTGTCCTCTAATTTCAGCTTCATCATGGATGCCGCCCAGTGAAATCCGCACAAACTTACGCTTCATGGCGCGCGCAATCGCCTGCCCCAAGGATGTTTTTCCCACACCCGGGGGGCCGACAAAGCATAAAATCGGACCTTTCATCTTGGGATTGAGCTTGCGCACACTCAGGTGTTCCAGAATGCGATCCTTGATTTGGTCCAGCCCGTAATGGTCTTCATCCAAAACTTTTTTGGCCTTGCTGATATCAAATACGTCCCGGGTAGATTTGGCCCAGGGCAGCTCCACCAGCCAGTCAAGATAGGTTCTGACAACCGACGACTCCGCTGAGTCAGGGTGCATCTGTTCTAAGCGCCGTAATTGTTTTCCAGCTTCCTGGTTGGCGTCTTTAGGCATCCGCGCCTTTTTAATTTTGGCCCGGTACTCTTCGACTTCTTGGGTCTTTTCATCCAATTCGCCCAGTTCTTTGTGGATCGCCCTGACCTGTTCCCTTAAAAAATAGTCCCGTTGGCTTTTAGAGATCTCGTCTTTTACATGGGATTGAATTTTAGCCTGCATGGCGGACAACTCCACCTCGTGGGCCAAAAGATCGTTTACCTTTTTCAAGCGTTCCGTCGGGTCGATGTGTTCTAAAAGAACCTGGGCTTCATCGATTTTAAGTTTCAGGTTGGAAGCGACCAGGTCGGCCAGTTTACCGGGGTCATCGATGCTCTCCAGAATCGTGCCCACATCTCCGGTCAGTTCGCCGCGCAGGGCCAATATTTTTTCGGAGTGTTCACGCACGTTCCGCATCAGCGCTTCCATCTCCAGGTCAACCGCTTGGACCGCTGGCTCCTCAAGGAGTTCGATCTTTACCCGATACAGGTATTTCTTTCGCAAATACCTGCGAACACGGGCCTTGGCCAATCCCTGCACAAGGGCTTTGACCCGGCCATCAGGCAGCTTCAGCATGCGCAGAATGCGGCAAACGGTGCCTACCCTGTAGATCTGTTTGGGCTGGGGGTCTTCGATCGCGGGGTCTTTCTGGGTCGCTACAATCAAAAACCGGTCTTTGTTGACCGACTCCTCCACTGCATGGACCGATTTTTCCCTTCCGATGAAGAGGGGCAGCAGCATATCCGTAAATATGACGATGTCCCGAACCGGTAGTAAGGGCAGGGTTGTGGGGATGTTTTCGAAAGAGTCGTCTTCTTCGATGATACTGATCAGATCATCTTTGTCAGTTTCTGCCATTGATTCTCCTGATAAAATCGTGGAACGATTTTATGCGTCGCGACGCTGTCGCTCTTAGGTAAAAGGTTTATCCGCCTACGGAATGGAATCGTTTGTGGTTCCAAGGCAGGCACGGAGTAAGTCATTAATATAAGACCAAATCGTTTCTTTACAATATCAATCTTGATTTTTTTGCAAAAGCTCCCTAAAGTGCTGAAAACCTTAAAGTGTCCATCCGATATGTTATAAATATGTACATCTATGATCGCTATATCGAAATCTTAATCTTGGTTTGGGGGCTTTGCATCGGCAGCTTTCTCAATGTCTGCATCTTCCGCTTGCCCGCAGGTCAATCGATTGTCCACCCCCGCTCTGCATGCCCCCAGTGCCGGAACCCAATCCGATTTTATGACAACCTGCCGATTATCAGTTACCTGCTGTTACGTGGCCGCTGCCGCCATTGCGGCCAAAAAATAGCGCTGCGCTATCCCATGGTCGAGCTGCTGACCGGCCTCCTTGCTCTGGGCACTTTTCTAAAATTCGGCCCCACCTGGGATAGTCTGATCTATTTTGTATTTATTGCCGCCCTGATCGTCATCACCTTCATCGACCTGGATCACCGCATTATCCCGGATATTATTACATTACCAGGCATTCCCATTTTCGTTGCCGCCTCCCTGGTATTGTCCAAAATCACCTTGATCAGTTCAATTATGGGTGTCTTGGTCGGAGGCGGCAGCCTGCTGACTGTGGCCTTGGTTTATAAGCTGCTTACGCACAAGGACGGCATGGGCGGCGGAGACATCAAGCTTTTGGCCATGATCGGTGCGCTGGTTGGCTGGCAAGGGGTGCTGCTCACCATTTTCGTTGCTTCGGCGACCGGCACGCTGGCCGGTGTTGTGCATATGCTCATAGCGCGCCAAGGGAACCTGAAATTAGCGATCCCTTTCGGCCCTTTCCTGGCAACCGGAGCCCTGGTCTATATCTTTTGGGGTGAAACGCTGATCTATTGGTACCTAAACACGTTTTAGGATGCGTGTTTCATATTTAAAACATCAAAGGCCTTTCAAGCAAACTGGCTCGTAAGTAATAAAAAATATCATCATGAAACTCGCGGTTGTATCGGACATACACGGCAACTTGGAAGCATTCAAACAAGTGCTGGCCGATATTGAACAGGCTGGTGTTGAGACGATCATCAGCCTGGGCGACAACATTGGTTACGGGCCCGAATCGGAGAAGGTCATGGCGCTGATTCGCAGCCGGAAGATCCCCTCCATAATGGGGAATCACGAACTGGCGCTTTTGGACCCTTCCTATTTGAGATGGTTTAATCCTCTGGCCCGTGAATCGCTGAATATCACGAGTCGCACTTTGTCGGACGCCACCCGACATGACATCTTCGCCCTTCCGAAAACCCTGACCGAACATAACTGCCGTTTTGTCCATGGTTTCCCCCCGGATTTCATAACGACTTATCTTTTTGAAGTCTCGAAACCAGAAATAGAACACGCTTTGGCCCAATTAAAAGAGCGGCTCTGCTTTGTCGGTCATACCCACAAACTCGAACTAATTGGATTCGACGGCGATCAATTAACGCGCACGCGCCTTAAACAGGGGACCATTGAACTCGACCCGCAACAGCGTTATATTATCAATTCCGGCAGCGTCGGCCAGCCGCGCGATGCAACCAATCATGCCAAATATGTCATCTGGGATACAGCGACCAACCGTCTTGAGGTGCGGTTTGTTCCCTATGACCACGTTTCCGTGGCCATCAAAATTATTACGGCGGGCCTCCCGTCAGTCCACGCGGATCGGCTTTATTGAGACGGGTTACGAGTTACGGGGTGCGGCTTGCGGTTTATGAGTTGCGGGTTGCGAATGTTCGCAGGAGCGCTTGGCCTATGACGCCTTATTCCGAGGACCACAAGCTTAGGGCAATCGTTTTTTTCACCGGTTCGATGACCGTTTCCTGGCACTACAAATCGCAGGGGCGCCCGGTTCAAACGGCTGCAGCGCAAAAGCATACCCCCAAAGCCGGTGTGCCATTTGTAACGGGTGGCCCGTCGCACGGACGGTATTCATCGGGCCGGTGAAAAATATGATTGGCCGTTGCGAAGTGCGAGTTGCGGGGCGCGGGTTGAGGGTGTTGCGCAAATCGCTTGGCAAATGTCTCCTTATTCCGAGGGCCACAAGCTTAGGGCAATCGTTTTTTTCACCGGTTCGATGACTGTTTCCTGGCACTACAAATCGCAGGGGTACCCGGTCCAAACGGCGGTAGCCCAAAAGCACTAATCCCAAAGCTCGCGTGCCGTTTGTAGCGGGTGGCCCGCCGCACGGTAGGTATTCATCGGACCGGTGAAAAATATGATTGGCCGTTGCGAAGTGCGAGTTGCGGGGCGCGGGTTGAGGGTGTCGCGCATAGCGCTTGGCATATGATCCCTTCTTCTGTGGGCCGCGAGCTTAGGGCAATCGTTTTTTCACCGGTTCGATGACTGTTTCCTGGCAATATTTAAAACTGCTCGGCAACCCCTTGCCGTAAACAGACCGTTAAGGAATGCCATGTCTGCCAGCCGTCTGTTTCTGATCATCATGACTTGTCTGAGCTTGTGGACCTGTGCCAGCGGTCATCAGCCACCCTTTCCTTCCAGCCTGCCGGTCGTGCGGAGTCCGGAAGTCATCACCGATCGATTACGCTCGCTTGTCGAAGATTCCGCTGCCCTTAGCATGACGATTATCGGACAGGTTCGCTACGTTAATTTCGAATTCCCGGTACCGTTGATACAGTTTGTGAACAGCACGGCCGACGCGCCTAAAATTTTGCTGACCGCCGGCGTGCACGGCAATGAGCCGGCCGGGGTCGAAGGCGCTGTGCGTTTGGTCGAACGCCTGGCGCGCAACCCGCAGCGCTTCAAGGCCTGCGCCCTGGAGATCATCCCGGTCGTAAATCCATGGGGCTGGTCCCATGATATTCGCTTCAACCAACAGGGCATCGATGTTAACCGTGATTTCACGTCCTTGGCTTCCCAAGAAGCCCGGATCATCCAAGATTATCTGCAGCGCAAGCAATACCACCTGATAATCGACCTGCATGAAGATCCTGACGCGCGTGGCTTTTACATGTATCAATACGGCCGTCCCGACAAAACGGCCGTCGCGCCGATTGTCACAACGGTTGCGGAAATGGGCCATCCGATTGAGCAAGACATTAAAATGGTAACCCTCAAAACCCAAAACGGGATCATCGACGCCCCCATGTGGGGCTTGTGGTACATGAAGCTGACCCGCCAGCTGAGTATTACCAATTACGGTCGCTTGTACAACAGTCCCAATGTGTTCACGATTGAAACCCCGACGGTTTTGGATTGGGAAGATCGCTTGCAGATGCACCGTCGCGCCATCGAAATGCTGGTTGATGCCATGCTGGAGACACGTCACCCGTGACCGCCAACCGACAAAAATTAGCCCTGGAAAGGGTTTTGACATTACCGGCCGTGGTCTTTATTGCCATCGGTTTTACCATCGGCGGTGGCGTGTTTATTTTCACGGGCCTGGTTTATAAAATTGCGGGACCGACCTTACCGTGGGCTTATGCATTAGCGGCTATCCCGGTTTTCATGAGCATGCTGCCGCTGGCCATGTTGGGTTCTGCGCTTCCCACGACCGGCGGCAACTACAAATATCCCAGCCGAATGGTCTCCCCGGGCCTCGCTTTCATCGGCATCTGGACTTATGCCCTGGCGACATTTTTTGGCCAGATTCCTTTGTACGCCATTGGCTGCGCCAAGTATGCCCAGGTTTACTTCCCGAGCCTTTCAACCACTTGGCTGGCGATCGCCGTGGTCACCCTGTTTTACCTTGTCAATCTGATGGGCGTCCGCATCGCCGCCCAAATCCAAGCAGTATTGGTTTTGATTCTTTTAGCGGCTCTGGTTTTCTATGCCCTGTCAGGCTTGCGTATCCTTCAGCCAGCCAACTTCGCTCCGGTCGCCGGAACAAATTTATCCGCTTTTTTGCTGGGCACGGCGCTTTTGACTTTCACCTATCTGGGGTCGAACGCCATAATCGAACTGGGGGGTGAAATCGTCGATCCCGGTCAAACGATCCCGCGTGCTTTCATGATCGCCTTTCCGGTTGTCGCCCTGATCTACATTGCCGTTGCGGTCGCCACGGTCGGTGCCGTCCCGTCGGAAATGCTGGCCGCCTCTGAAGAACCGCTGATGCGCGTCAGTCATCTGACCATGAGCCCCAGCGGTGTCTTGTTTTTTGTATTCGGAGGCGCTATTTTAGCCCTGACCACGACTTTGAACGCCCTGTTTATTGTCGGGACCAAATCGTTGCTGACAATTATCGCCGATCAGCTCTTGCCGATCCAGTTCGGCCGCATACATCCCACCTTCAAGACCCCGCACATTCTTTTGACCGCCATCTGGCTGCTGTCCCTGCTGGGCATCATTTCAGGCTTCTCACTTGAAACGCTGGCCTCCTTTGCCGCTTTAGGAGGCCTGATTATTTTTCTGCCGATTCAGGTTGCGGCTCTCAAACTGCCCCGTTTGTATCCAGACCGCTATCGCCGTGCCGGCTTTAAACTCAAGGGCCTCTGGTTTTGGGTCTGCCCGCTGAGTGGTATTTTAATGGTGTTCTTTTTCGGCGTGATTATTCTGCATGAGCTAAAAACAATCGTTAAAATTGGCTGCTTCCTCGTCTTTATCTTTTCGGGTGGCCTTTATTATCACCTGCGCAAAACCTATCTGCACCGCCAGGGCATCGATCTGCTGCAAACCATTGGCCAGGAGCACGACTGGGATGAATAAACAGGCAAACTTTCCGGCCCTCTTGCGTGCCTACCCTGAATTGGGTGCCCACCTGCCCTGGATGCCCCTCGGCACCTTCCCAACGCCGATCCAACCTCTGGATGATGTAGGCCCTGCCGACTTGTGGGTAAAAAGAGATGATCTGAGCTCCCCGGTCTATGGCGGCAACAAGGTCAGGAAACTGGAGTTTATCCTGGCCCAGGTCAAGCAGCAGTGCAAAACCCATGTGGTTACTTTAGGTGGCATCGGAACGAACCATGGTTTGGCAACCACAATTTACGGTCGACAGTTGGCGCTGCGGTGCACGCTGGTGCTGTTTCCACAACCCGTCACATCTCTGGTCAAACAGAATCTGCGACTCTTTAAATATTACGGAGCCAACGTGCTCTACCGCCCATCATTGATCCGTGCTGTTCTGACTTATTACATGACACAGCGCCTGAGGCATCCGGGCGCCTACTTTCTTGGTCCAGGCGGTTCCAACGCCGTGGGCACACTGGGCTTCGTCAATGCCGCTTTCGAGTTAAAGGAGCAGATCGACGCCGGGGAGGCGCCAGAACCATCGGTAATCTTTTGTCCGGTTGGATCCAACGGAACCTTGGCAGGCCTGACCTTGGGCGCCCGCCTGGCCGGCCTCACGAGTACTGTCATCGGCGTGCGCGTCAGTTTTTCGCACTGTGGGCCCTTCCCGAGCTGCACCCCTGCCACGGTTCGCACCTTGATGAACCAAACTCTGCGCTTATTACAAAAATGGCTTCCGGATCTCGAATCCATGGCACTACCGGAACCGGTCATGTTGCATGACTACGTGGGTGACGGTTACGGCTATCCCACCGCACGCGGCCAAGAGGCCTATCAGTTATTGAAAGACAAGCAGGCGATGCTCCTGGACCCGACCTATACCGCCAAAACCTTTGCCGCTGTTCTGGATTACGCCCGGGACCATCGCAACCAATCGGGTCCAACATTGTACTGGCACACCTACAATTCCGTCGATCTTTCCAAGCAAGCGCAATCCGTCAAAGATCGTGAATTGCCAAGACAACTGCAGCCATTTATGCGGGCCAACGAAATCGAAAAACAAATTCAACTTGAGGTATAGAATGCGCACGCAAAAAATCATTGATACGGATGTCATCGTGGTAGGATCCGGTCCCGGGGGAGCGACCGTGACACGCGAACTGGCTCGCCGCGGCCGCAAAGTCCTCCTCTTGGAAAGAGGCTACGATCACCGATCGAAATTTTATTATGGTACCTATCTCGGCGCATTGCGTTATACAGATCGCATGTCGCTGTTATTTACCGAGGAAGGGTTGAATATTATTGCACCGATCATGGTTGGCGGTGCCACCGGTATGTACACCGGCTGTTCGGCCCTACCGCCACCGTGGTTCAAAAGCAAGTATGGAATCGATCTTGACACCGAGGCGCAGGCCACGGTTGCCGAGCTCCAAATCGAACCCCTGCCACACCATCTGCGCGGCCAGGCTTCCACCCGCATTGCCCAAGCAGGCCAAGGCCTTGGCTACAAGTGGTTTGCGCAACCGAAATTCATGAATCCGGAGCGCTGCAAGGCCCATGGCCGCACGTTTGACTGCCAGGCCACCTGCATGCTGGGGTGCACCTGTCGTGCCAAATGGAACGCGGCCGAATGGGTCGATGACGCCGTTGCCCATGGGGCGCGGCTGAAAACGACCGCCCGCGTTGAGCGGGTGCTGATTGAAAACCGACAAGCGGTCGGGGTGGAAGGCCGCATTGGATTCAAAAAGTTCATCGCACGGGCCAACACGGTGGTGCTGGCTGCTGGTGGAATCGGGTCGCCCCGCATTCTTATTAACTCGGGTTTGGACAAAGCCGGTATCGGCATGACCATGGACACGACCACCATGGTGTATGGGTTTACCCGGCATCCGGGAACCGGGCTGGAACCGCCCATGACATGGTCCTATGAGGACAGTGACGCCGGTTTCATGTTGAGCACCTTGACGGACCCCTGGTTGATGTACCCACTGGCAGCCATCCGCAAAGGTTTCGGCCCGGCCCTGAGGTGGCTTCGCTGGCATAAGATGCTGGGCATCATGATCAAGCTCAAAGACGATATCTCCGGCGGTGTCTACCCGGATGGCAAGATTCGCAAGCCCCTGACGCCTGGCGACAACGAACGCTTGAATCTGGCTTACACGGCATGCAAAAAAACATTGGTTGCGGCCGGCGCCCGCCGATCAACGATCTTTATGCGCCCCTTTATCGGGACGCATCCCAGCGGCACGGTCCGCATCGGGACCATGCTGGGCACCAATTTGCAAACCGAAATCGACGGGCTTTATGTTTGCGATGCCAGTGTCTTTCCCGAGTCTTTGGATCGGCCAACGGTTTTGACCATTATCAGCCTGGCCAAACGCTTTGCCCAATATTGGCTAAGCCGCAATCGTTAAATCAATTCACTTAAAGCCCAAGACGATGCTTCGTAAATTGAAAAACCGCTGTCTAACATGGAGAGAAGGCAATGAAAATTACGGCCATTGAATTGTACCACGTCTCAATCCCTTTAAAAGAAACCTTCTGGCCCACCTGGATTCCGGGCTATCCCCAGACCCACAATCGCTTTACCTTGATCAAACTCGTGACCGATGAGGGTATCGAAGGTTACTCGGCCGGCTCGGCCATGGGCAAGGAGCGGGCCGGCCTGGGTGATCTTTTGGGTGGGTATTTGATCGGTGCGGATCCCACGGACATCGATCGGATCCAAGGCCTTTTAAAGCAGGCCGGGTTTTTAGGATGGCGTAATTTCTGGATCGAACCGGCCTGTTGGGACATCCTGGGCAAAAAACAAGGCAAACCGGTTTACGAACTGCTGGGCGGTAAGGCTCGCACGATTCCGGCCTATTGTTCGACCGGTGAACTGCGATCTCCGGAAAAGCGCATCGAAGACCTGCTCAAAATGAAGGAGCGGGGCTTTAAAACCGCCAAGCTGCGGGTTAAAAATGCAACGCTCGCAGAGGATATCCGGCTTATCGAGGCGATTCGCAAGGGTGTGGGAGACGAACTCGTGCTGGGCGTCGATGCCAATCAGGGCTGGCTGGTCAGCATCGTCGACCGGGTCCCGGCCTGGGACCTGCAGCGGGCCACCGAATTTGCTGGGGCCTGCTATCAAAACGGTATCGACTGGCTGGAAGAGCCGCTGGACGCCAGAGATTACGATGGCAATGCCCAGTTAAAGAATTCAACCGAAATCAAAATCAGCGGAGCCGAGCTCAATTATGGCTGGGATGAAATCAAAATCATGTTCGAAAAAGACTGTTTCGACGTCTATCAACCGGATGCCACGTTTGCCGGCGGCATCGCCCAGGTTAAGCAGGTGATGGACATGTGCCAGCGGAAGCGCCGTCTCTTCTCCCCCCATACCTGGACCAACGGCATCGGGTTCTACGTGAACTGGAACATGGTCCTGGCCGACCCCACCAATGAGCTGCCTTTGGAGTACCCCTTAGAGGAGCCATCCTGGATTCCGGAATTTCGGGAAGGAATTATCAAACCGATTCTGCTGGACAACCAAGGCCGGCTGCATCCGTTTACTCGGCCGGGCCTGGGCTTCGATATCGACCAGAATTTGCTGCGTAAATATGGCAAACGCTTTTTCAAGCTGACCGAATTTGGATTGAAGCTCAAGGTCATCCGTGAAAAGGGGCTGCGCACGGCCTTGGCCATCAAGAAGAAAAAAGAGGCCCCAAGCCGCTGACGCATCCTGACAACCCGACAGCAACCCTTCAGATATCAGTTGCTTGTGCTGAGCGGAAATCATTTGATCCAAGGTGACGAACCAAGCGGACGCACATCCCCCGTCATCCGTCTCAGTAAATGATACCGGCTTGCTGTAGCTTTTGGCGCAGCGCTTCGACCCTGCGACGGTTGACCCCCAAATCCGAGAAACCGACCCGGGAGGCCGAACGGACCGCGATAAAAGCGGTCTTTGGATCGTGTTGCAGTTCCAGATCATCAATAAAACCAAACAGGCGGCTTTTACATTCCACATGCAGGTACCGATCGGTGTTTTCGACAACGGTACTGCGCGGCAAGCTGTCGACGACCCTCCGGATGGCCTGCCATCCTGCGGCGGGATCATTTTTCAGACGAAACGGGTGAATCGCATGTTCGGCATCCTGAGCCTCGGACGAGACACAATTGGGTCGATCAGGGCAACCAGCCAGGTTTTCAGGTTTAAGGCCCTGCCCATCAGATTTGGGACTGGAACAACCACTAACAGAAGCTGCCAGCATCAGTGCAAGAAAGTATCGCCCCCAAGATTGATACATGCCGTTCCTCCTTTATCCGATCCATTTGGCAATATAAAAACTCGACATGGCCACCGTGGCGCACAAGACCATGCCCCATAAGATGTCAACCACGACAATTTTTAACGGCCAACCTTTGATAAGGGCCATATTGGTAAGGTCATAGGTTGCGTAGGTAAAAAAGCCGTACAGCCCTCCCCAAACAAGGGCGCGCATCAAAGATGCTTTTTCCAGTGCCGGTACAACCGCAAAAAACAAAATACCGGCAATGTAAATCAGGTAAAACGTGATGGCCGCCCACCAGTTCACTTCCGGACTGAGCACAAAGGATAAATGCTGACGGTAGAAGCCTTTAGCAACATAGCCTAACCAAATAATATCAATCAAAAAAAAGATAGGAACGGTCAGTAGATAAAGCTTGATGTAGAATAAGACATGCATGCTTACCTCCTATCCGAATATGCGGATAGCGGGCTGGTTGGTATTTTGGCGTTATTTGCGTTCGTTGGCGATCAAACCCGAGGAGCAATCCACCTGGCAGGCATACCTGCCGGGGTCACCCATGTACGGGTCCAGAGCCATGTTATACAAGCATAGAGAAATATCGGTTCAAATGCAACAAACGTTTTCATAACTGACTTGAACCGTTACATATAAAGCGCCTTCAATTCTGGCGTGCAATAGACAGGCGCCGGTTTGATAATTGATAGGTATTAACTACCAATAACCCCCTGATTGTCTCCGCTTGTTTTTCAAACGATCGTGCCCATCTTTAATGCTAAACAAAATCGAAATTCAATTGAAACGCAAAGTACAAGAGGTTAATCATGATGAATACCAAAAAAATATACGTTGCGCTTTTGGCGATTGCCTTTTTTTTGATGGTACCCCAAGTCTATAGCGCTGAAATCGAAGGCGTCGGTTTTCAAGAAAACGTCGTGGTCGAAGGTAAAAATCTATCTTTACGAGGTACGGGCCTATTTCGGTATCTCGTCGTCATCAAGGCCTACGTCGGAGCGCTCTATGTCGAAGAAGGTGCTCCGACCGATGCGGTCCTCGAAGACACGGCCAAGCGCCTTGAGATTGAATATTTCCACGCCATCAAAGGCGAAGATTTTGGGCCGGCAACCAACAAGGTCATTGTCAAAAACACCGATCCTGAAACCCTTGAGCGACTGTGGCCCCGGATTGAATATCACAACTCGCTCTATGTGGATGTCCAGCCGGGCGACCGATATTCATTAACGTATGTCCCGGGCAAGGGTACGGTGTTGGCATTGAACGGGGAGCCCCGGGGCGTGATTGAAGGTGCTGATTTTGCTTCGGCAATTTATGCCATGTGGTTGGGTCAAAACCCCATGAACAAATCATTCCGTGAGCAATTGTTAGGGATTTAATGAGCTCTGAAGCGCACCATAAAGTTCCCTTTTGGAAGAAGACTAGCCTACTCCGCGCCGGCTTATGCGCTGGCCGTGGTTGGTATTCCAGTCTATGTCTATATCCCCAAATTTTATACGGACGTCGTCGGTATCAACGTTGTCCTGCTCGGTTATATCCTTTTTAGTGTACGCATATTCGACGCCGTCACCGATCCGGTGATCGGCTATGTATCCGACCGAACAAAGACACGTTTTGGTCGCAGGAGGCCATACATTGCGCTTGGGTCCGTATTCATTGCCGCCATGATGGTGATGCTGTTTAACCCGCCGCAGGCGACACCATCCTTTGAAACCGTTTGGTTCGGTGTCAGTATCTATGCCCTTTTCCTTTTCTGGACGATCGTTACGGTGCCCTATGAGTCGCTCGGTCCTGAAATCACATTCGATTACCACGAACGCACGTCTCTTTTCGGAATGCGCGACGGCCTGTTGATCGCAGGAACGCTCGCAGCCGCCAGCGCCCCTGCCCTGGTGCAGTGGATTTTTGGGTTGTCGGACGATGCCGCGGGTGAAAGAATGAAATTTTTTTGGATTTCTATTTTATATGCACCGCTGCTGATCGGAACGGCATGGTGGTGCGTTCTGTCCATCAAAGAGCTGGTCCCCGACGCGCGGCCCCATGCCAGCGGGATCTTTACCGGACTTCGCCAGGTCGCTCGCAATCGACCGTTTATCATTCTTCTGGTGGCGTACACGATCAGCGCTATCGGCAACAACCTGCCGGCAACGCTCATTCTTTTTTACGTGCAATATGTGCTGCAGTCCGAACTGGCCGACTTTTTTCTGCTGCTGTACTTTGTCACCGGCATCATCTTTCTGCCGGGCTGGATCTTTATTTCCCGTCGTACCGGCAAAAAGGCAGCCTGGCTGGTTTCGATGGCCATCAACAGTGGCGCCTTTGTGGGCGTCTTCTTTCTTGGTCCCGGAGATGCCGTGATCTACGGCATCCTGGTGTTTTTGTCCGGCATTGGATTCGGCGCAACGCTGGCGATACCGTCTGCAATTCAGGCCGACGTAATCGACTATGATGAACTACTGACCGGCGAAAGACGCGAGGGCCAGTATATCGGGCTATGGTCGATATCGAAAAAAATGGCGGCGGCAATCGGCATCGGTGCCGGGCTTGCAATCCTGGGGATGGCAGGTTACACGCCCAATGTTGAACAAACCCCTCAAGTGCAGCTGGTGTTGCGGACGTTGTATGCCCTGGTACCGTCTTTGTGTAATTTGTTGGGGTTAATTATTGCGCTGGCTTATCCGATCAACGACAAAATTCACCAGAAAATAAGAGCGGCGATTGTCAAGCGGCATTCTGGAGAGGTCGTTGTGGACCCGCTGACCAACGCTCAGATAGCAACCTAGACACGATCGCTGATTTTAAATCGCCTATAACCGTCTATCGAAACATAGAGCGATGTTTTTCAAAACCGTTTCGAAGACATGAGGAGTCATCGCATGGATGTAATAACAATTTTAGGGATAAACTTTTTAGCCGTATTGGCCATGATGCTGCTCGGCTGGGTGATCAGCCTGATCTATCGGAATGTCACGATTGTCGATTCGTTATGGGGTTTGGGTTTTGTTCTGATCGCGTGGCTAACCTTTTTCATGGCTGAGGGTTTCGGTGGCCGCAAGGTTCTGATCACCACCCTGGTCAGCCTGTGGGGCCTGCGCCTCTTTCTGCATCTGAGTTGGCGCAATTGGGGCCACGGAGAAGATCCCCGCTATGGCAGCTGGCGGGAGGAAAGCGGAGACCGTTTCTGGTTGGTAAGCCTGTTCAAGGTGTTCATTCTGCAGGCCATTTTTCTGTGGGCGATTGCGTTGGCCTTGCAGTGGGGCCAGCTCTCTTCCCAGCCGGAAAGACTGACGTGGCTGGATTATCTGGGTCTTGGGTTGTGGATGGTCGGGTTCTTCTTCGAAGCGGTGGGTGATTGGCAACTGGCGCGCTTCAAAGCCAATCCTAACAACCAAGGACTTGTCATGGATCAGGGTCTCTGGGCCTACACCCGTCATCCCAATTACTTTGGCGAAACCCTCATCTGGTGGGGAATTTTCCTGACTACGCTGGCAACCCCTGGAAGTTGGTGGACCATTATCAGCCCGATTATCATCACGGTGGTTTTGCTGAAAATGACCGGCGTTACGTTGATGGAAAAGACCATCGTCCATACCCGTCCGGGCTACAGTGAATACATCGCCAAAACCAACGCCTTTTTGCCGTGGTTTCCAAAGAAAAAGGAGACCGTATGAACCTTGGAATGGAATTAGCAGAAAGGCGCTGGCTGCCGGATCGTTTGATTCGCTTTGGCATCCGCCGACTCAACCGGACGCGTTTGAGCGAAATTTCCCATGCTGAAGAGGAAACAGCTCAGGCAGCCAAACAGCG
Organism: uncultured delta proteobacterium; assembly: GCA_963802265.1. Classification (GTDB taxonomy): domain Bacteria; phylum Desulfobacterota; class Desulfobacteria; order Desulfobacterales; family CAWDIC01; genus CAWDIC01. The sequence goes on along the minus strand of CAWDIC010000005.1, from coordinate 656,161 downwards.
GTTTATTGACGCCATCCGCCAAAGCCCTATTGCGATTGAAACCCACAAAGCCAACGAGCAACACTACGAACTGCCACCAGAATTTTTCGAACTTGTGCTGGGGCGACACCTGAAATACAGCAGCGCTTTCTGGTCTGATGAGACGGCAACATTAGATCAGGCTGAAGAACTGATGCTCAAGACGACGTGCCAACGGGCCGACCTGTCTGATGGGCACGCGATCTTGGAGCTGGGCTGTGGCTGGGGCTCCTTGTCACTCTGGATGGCCAAACATTATCCCCACAGCCAGATTGTGGCCGTTTCCAACTCGCGGCCGCAAAAAGAATTCATCGATGCCCGCATTGCGCAGCGCGGGATAGAAAATTTGCGGATTATCACCAGCGACATGAATGCTTTTGTTCCCGGCGCTCGATTCGATCGTGTCGTTTCAGTCGAAATGATCGAGCACATGCGCAACTGGCCGCACCTCTTGGAGCGTATCGCTGGCTGGCTGAATCCAGGCGGCAAGCTGTTTCTTCATTACTTCGCCCACAAAGAGGCCGCTTACACTTTCGAGATTGAAGGTGATGACGATTGGATGGGACGCTATTTTTTTACCGGTGGAATGATGCCCTCGGATGATTTGCTAGTCCACTTGCAAGATCATCTGGCAATCGAATCGCACTGGCGTCTCAATGGGATTCATTACCAGAAAACCGCTGAGGCCTGGCTTGACAACCTTGACGCCAATCGTCGTCAAATATTAGCGGTTATGCAGGATGTCTACGGTACACGTAACGCCCAACGTTGGTTACAGCGCTGGCGCATCTTTTTCATGGCGTGTGCCGAACTCTGGGGATACAACGCAGGCGAAGAGTGGGTCGTGTCGCATTACCGCCTAAAGCAGCGGGATCAAGTGGTGTAACTCAAAACGGGTACGACCGCTATCAACCTTCCAAGGGCGGCAGCAGCGGCGCCCGGCGACAAAACGGCTTGGTCAACAGCATCTGCACATCGCCGATATAGCGTTCGGCGAACCCTCCTTCACAGTAACACAGGTAATACTCCCACATGCGAATAAAGGTTTCTGGAAAGTTCATGGCCCTCACTTTTTCGATATTGTTGAAAAAGCGTTCGCGCCATGTCCGCAGGGTGCGGGTGTAATGGGGTGTGATGTCTTCCAGGTGAAACAATTTTAAATCGGTGGTGCCGGCAATCGCGTCACTCATGGCCGTAATGGATGGAATGCAACTTCCCGGAAAGATGTACCGCTTGATGAAATCGACCGACCGCTTATGCTGTTCGAAAACCTGATCCCGGATGGTGATGGCCTGGAGAAGCATCATGCCGTCTTCGCGCAGCAGTCGACTGCAGGCAGCAAAAAAAGCATCCAGGAATTGATGACCCACCGCCTCGATCATCTCGATCGAAACCAATTTATCGAAACGGCCGTTGAGTTTGCGATAGTCCTTGAATAGCAGCGTGATCTTATCGGTCAGGCCTGCCGACTGGAACCGTTCGGCGGCCAACCGGTATTGCTCTTTAGAAATGGTGGTGGTCGTCACCCGACAGCCATAATTTTGCACTGCGTACAGGGCAAAGCCTCCCCAGCCGGTACCGATCTCGACAACATGATCGTCCGGTGTGAGCTGGAGTTTTTCGCAAATGCGCCGGTATTTGGCCAAGGAGGCCTCTTGCAGGCTGCTATCATCCTTCTCGAAGATGCCGCATGAATAGGTTAAGGTTTCATCCAGAAAGAGTTTGTAAAAATCGTTGCCCAGGTCGTAATGCGCAACGATGTTGTCTCTGCTTCCCACCAGGGTGTTGCGCCGCAAAAAATGATACGCCTGATAGAGCGGAAGCGACAGCCAGGCCCAGCCCTTCTCCATTTTTTCGAATACCGCCTGGTTCAGAACCAGGATACGAACCACCGTTGTCAAATCGTCCGTTGACCACAATCCGTCCATGTAGGCCTCGGCCGCGCCAATACTCCCGCCCAGAACCGTGTAGGTATAAAAGCGCGGGTGCCGAACCGTAATGGTCGCTTGCAATGGAAAAACGGTCGCGCTTTCTCCAAAAGTAATCGACCGACCGCCATCCACAATCGCCAGGCGACCTCGACGCAGGGCGTTTAATTTGCCGAACAGGAATCGCCGGGCCAGACCGATCGATCGATCGCTCGCGGAGTTCCTTCAAAGCGGGTGCTTCAACAGGTATTATGTCTGCTTTCATGGATCTACCTTTTCCCGGGGACCCCGCGTTTGCTGGGGTGTTCATAAAAGGGGGTTTTTTTAAGGATTAGGCGCAAGGCCTGGAAATATATCATCACACTCACCTTCGCCGTCAAAGCGGGATATTTCACGAGCATGTGGGACAAAGCCTGGCGAGTGATGGCACGACGCTGCAGCGCCAAGCTCGCATCGAACAGCTGATTGCCGTTCTCATAATCGATCATGTGCACATTCAGCCTTTCGGATGGTACCCGAAAACGCCAGTCATACTGGATCTGCATGTCGATAAAAGGTGACACATGAAATTGTTTATCGAATCTGAATCGACGCCAGGATGTGTGCGGGTGTTCGTTGTGTCGGTCTTCCAGAACATAACAGTGACGCTCCCCCCAAGGGGTGTTGTGAATTTCAACGATAATGGTCTCCACCCTGGCAGCGTCCCTGTCATAACAGTAGTAAAAGGAGGCCGGGTTGAAACAGAACCCGAAATATCTCAAATGGGTCAGCATGCGGATGGGACCCTCGGGCCGCTTTCCCGTTTGTTGCTGGACAAGGTCCCTTACACTGTCTTCAATGGAGACGGCCGGATTTCCAAAATGGTCCCGGCGACGAAAATAGGCCAGATTAACGTGTTTGTAAGACCAAAATGGATGAAGATCGAACACGTTCGGCAGTTCCGCCAGATCCAAAAAAACAAAAAATAGCCGATACTGGAACGCATTCGGGCGGGGCCGGTAACGTCGGTGCCGGATGGTACCCTCGTAGATGCAGCTCTGTATCATCACAAATGCTTCCCAAACTGCTTGCAAACGGCCAGGGCGCTGTTGACACCATCTTCATGAAACCCGTATCCCCAGTAGGCACCACAATAATAGGTTCGGTTTTGACCGTTCAGCTCGTTTTGGCTGCGACGCGCCTTGAGGCTTTTGGGGTCGTAAACCGGATGATGGTAAACAAGCGATTCGATGATTTTATCCGGATTGATCTGTTCCGGCATGTTCAGCGTCACACAGATTTCCATTGGGGCCGCCAGGGTCTGCAGAATGTTCATGTCATACGTCAACGCCACGCGTCCCTTTTCCTCTTTAGGGATGTGGTAGTTCCAGCTTGCCCAGGCGATCTTTTTGGGTGGCAGCAGGGATGCGTCCGTGTGCAAAACCGCCAAATTTTCCTGGTACGGGATAACGCTGAGGATGTCACGCTCCAGATCGGTCGGATCTGCCAACAGGCCCAGGGCTTGATCGCTGTGCACCGCCACAACCACCCGGTCAAAGGACGCCGTCTCTCCAGAAGCTGTTGTAACTTCCACCTTTTCCTCGAAGCGCCTGACAGAAGACACCGGGGTACGGAGCCGGATCTTATCGCGAAAAGGTCTGCTGAGCGGTTCGATATATTGCCGGGATCCGCCTTTGATCACAAGCCACTGGGGTTGGTTACGGATATTCAGAAAGCCATGGTTGTTGAAGAATTCCACCAGGTAGCGGGCGGGAAATTCCCTGAACTGTACCGGATCGGCCGACCAGATCGCCTCACCCATGGGAATGATGAAGTTGTCGATAAAAAAGGTGCTATAGTTTCTTTTTTCCAGGTATTCCTGAAGGGTAATGCGGTAGTCGTCGCTCTCAATCAGTTCAGATGCTTCGCGCCGAAACCGTAACGCGTCCGTCAGCATGCGGTAGAAGGCCGGACGCAAGAGGTTCTTACGCTGTGCAAACATGGTGTTGAAGCTGGTAGGACAAAAATACAACCCTGTTTTTTGACACTGGACACTGAAGCTCATATTGGAGGGCTGCCAGGCAATGCCCAATTTTCCCATGAGCTTGATGAAGTTCGGATAGGTATTCTCGTTAAACACGATGAACCCGGTGTCGACGGCATAGGTTTGGTCATTTACCGGCACATCGACGGTGTGCGTATGTCCGCCGATGTAATCATTGGCCTCATACACAACAAGGTCGTGTTCTTGACTGAGTAAATAAGCGCTGGTCAGGCCGGCGATTCCCGTACCGATTACAGCAATGCGCATGACGGCGCCCTCCTTTTAGGCACTCGATATAATTCGGTTACTGTTTTTTATCCTTTCAGGAACCGATCGAAGTTCTTTGACGATCCCCAACCACGACAGGATTACCAAAACGTAGTAGGTGACGTCGATTTCCCACCAGAAAAAGCCCTGACGCGCGGCCACGGCATAGTGGTGATGATTGTTGTGCCAACCTTCCCCCAAGGTCAAAACCGCTAGAAGGGGATTATTGCGGCTCGTATCCGCCGTGTCGTACCTGCGCGAACCGAACATATGATCCAAGGAATTGATGGTTACGGTTGCATGCAGCAAAACCACTGAAGATATGAAAAAACCCCAAACCAGCAGTTGCAAACCATTGGTGCCAAGGTGCGGTGCGATGCGCGCCAGAATTTCTCCGGAGACAAACAGCAGCCCTGCCAAAAGGATGGGCACCACCGTATCAAAGCGATTCAGCCAGCGCAGTTCCGGGTAGGCGAGCCATTCCTTGACGTACTTGTTGGGTGTCGGAAAATTGGCTCGCGACGTCAACCAGCCGATGTGACTCCACCAGAAGCCATGCTGGAACGGGGAGTGGACATCATTTTCCAGATCCGTGTAGCGATGGTGATGGCGATGATGGGCGGCCCACCAAATCGGGCCTCGCTGCACGGAAGCATTGCCCAAAACAGCGAAAACGAACTGCCAGAAGCGACCCATCTTAAAGGCTTTGTGGGAAAAATAACGATGGTAAAAGCCGGTGATGGCAAACATGCGGACAAGGTACAAACCCACGGCCGTGAAAACCGCGATCCAGCTCCATCCCACCCACAACACCCCGATACAGGCTGAATGTAAAAAAATAAAGGGCACGATTCGATACCAGTCGACTTTTTTAGGGTCTTCGACCGCAATATCTGAAACCATGGCTTCAGAATCAAACCAGCGGATAATTGAGATAAAGAATGAACGCTGCATGGATCGCTTCTCCGGAACGACTGCCGTATCATACCTCGGTAATTTTTGTTGTATTAGCCAATTACCCGCCGGTTGTCAAACCTGCACCAGGGCCGCCAAACAAGGGATGGCTCGAAGTAAACAACACCGGTCTGGCGGGTGGCTTGAATCAACCCGCACAGCGGGAGACATAAAAAAACACGGACAGGGCCGCAAGTTCCCGTGTTATTCCAGTGCTAAGCATCGGTTTTTGATAACACAACACAGCGGCGCCCTCACTTGATAGGACAAACCTATCAACTTGTTGCAACGGCGCTTTAATTCAGGTATGGTTGCACCTGAACCAACGGCTGCGGCCTTGAAAACCAACCAAGCAAAGGATCATACGATGACGGCTTCTTCTGACCAATCCACACCGACCCAGGATCAGATCCAATTCACCGATCAGCTCGCCCGTTCCGTTTTCGATGCGTTGTCCGCTCACATCGCCATTCTCGACCACAATGGTGTCATTCTCGCAACCAACCGTGCCTGGCATAATCATTCCGTGCTCGGCGGCGTGTCGCCGGATTACGACTATCGCGGCACGAACTATCTCTCGACCTGCGATTTGACGGGCGGAGATGAAAGCGACGAAGCCTGTATGGTATCATCCGGAATTCGCGCTGTGATCGACAAGGAATTAGATGAATTTCTGCACGACTATCCCTGTCATCGACCCGACGGCCAGCACTGGTTTTACATGCGCGTGATCCGCATACCGGACACCGACCCTGTACGAATCGTGGTCAGTCATGAAGAAATTACAGCCTTGAAACTTTCCGAACAGGCCTTGCGCGATAGCCAAGCGGATCTGCATGAGCAAAAGCAAAGTTTGGAAGAAGCCAATGTGGCCTTAAAAGTTCTTTTAAAACAACGCGAGGAAGACAAGCAGGAGCTCGAAAAGCGTTTTTTGACCAATGTCAAGGGGCTGGTCCTGCCCTATGTTGAAAAACTGAAGAGCGCGCGCTTGAAACCGCAGTCCAAAACGTTAGTAGAAATCATCGACACCCACCTCAAAGATATCATTACGCCTTTGATGCAAAATCTGACCAATGCCAACATTCTGCTGACGCCCCAGGAGATGCAGGTGGCTTCCCTGGTCAAAGATGGCAAGACCAGCAAAGAAATCGCCGAAATCCTTTTCGTGTCCGAAGCCACGGTCAATTTCCACCGCAAAAACCTGCGCACCAAGTTCGGTCTTACCAACAAACAAACCAATTTGCGGGCGTATCTCATGTCCATCAGCTAAAATTGCTTCGCAATTTTAGCTGATGATTTCTGCGCCACATATGAAATTAGAATGCCCTTAGATGATAGGATATACCTACTAAAGAGACCTTATACCTCACCTATTGAATTCTTTCTTTTCATCTCTATTTTTTAACTATAGAATAAATGCTTATCCAACAAGGAGATGAAATGAATACGATTAATTCTGAAAGCGTCGTCGATCTTTTTTTTCAACTGAAATGGAACAGTCCCAAAGGCCATTCACACCGATTGCTTTCAAGCCAATAATGTCAATGTGTGGCGTGATATTTTACCCCCTTCGATGCTCGAAGGTTTGACGGGTAAAAGCTCGAGTGAAAGTCTGGATATGATCTTTAACACCGGAAAAGCGGTGCCCGGTTTCCAAGACCGCAGTTTACTTAAGCTCAAGACGAGCCAGTTCGATGCACCTGCCTTCGGACAGCTGCTGACCGAGCCGCGCGTCGGCCGATTCTATCCCAAAGGCGTCTTAAAAGACGTTGCCGGCATTTTTAGCGCGAATATGGCGCCTTTCCGCTGCGTTGAAAAGAACAATGGCCATATGACGGTCGATTTTAATCATCCGCTGGCTGAAAAAGACCTCCGGGTATCGACCATTGTCGGAAAAATCGAACCCAAGCAGATTGAACGCGGCGGTACCAGTGTCGATTGGATCGAGACACTGACCGACGGTCCCGGTATGCAGGCCCGCTGGCGGGACCGAAAATCCGAGTATTTCTCGGACAGTGCTTTCTTGCGGGAAGATACCGCCCCAGATTCGCGGTTTTATCAAAAACCCCGCATGACGCAACATCTGGACGACACCGCCCTGGAAATGGTACGGAACACCTATGGCCGTTTTTTGGAAGACGGCATGCGTGTCCTTGACCTGATGAGCAGTTGGCAGTCCCACGTACCCGCAAACCTGAATTTAGAGCGTCTTGTGGGCTTGGGTCTCAACCATACGGAACTCAAGCGCAATGCGCTGTTAACCGATACAATCGTCCATGATCTCAATGCCGAACCAACCCTGCCTTTCGATGCAAACACCTTCGATGCCGTACTGTGTACGGCTTCTATCGAGTATCTTATCGACCCTTTTGCCATTTTCAACGAAGTGGCGCGGGTTCTCAACCCCAATGGATATTTTGTGATAACATTTTCAAACCGCTGGTTTTCCCCCAAAGCGATTAGATTATGGACCGAGTTGCACGAATTCGAGCGCATGGGACTGGTCCTCGAATATTTCATCCAAGCAGATGCTTTTGATGATCTGCACACCTACTCCATTCGAGGCTTACCACGTCCGCATCACGACAAATACTTTCCGGCTTATCAAATACTCCGACCCCCTGTATGCGGTTTGGGGCCACAAAAACTAAATTAGGCCTTGATGGGTTAAAAAAAATACGGTGGCTGATAATTACAACGGCTAGAAATGTGACTCGCTGGTACCGTTGAGCAGTAAGAAAAAGCCGACTTTGACACACAAAACATCGGCATCCGGATGATTGGCGAAGGTTACTAAATGGGGGTGTGCCTTGAGGAGCATTTTTTTTCTCGGCGCGTTTAACCGCGTCCTCGTTCTTACAGTGAAATCCTGCCACGGTTCGGGCCTGAACGCATATATTTTTTCAACCAGTGTTTGCATTTGGTTTAACAGGGTGAATTGACCTCTTATTTTTTTTGGTATTGTAGATACGATACCATTTGATATAAGAAAAGGATATCGAATAGAAACCGATTAAAACGTTTGACCCGTCAATTGACTTATTTGGTAGAGAGGTTTGACATGCATGAAAAATTCAGAATTGGCATTAGCAGCTGTCTACTTGGAAATAAAGTACGTTGGAATGCGGGCCATAAATGCGATCGCTACTTGCTAAATACCCTGGGCCAGTTCGTGGAATATGTTGCTGTGTGCCCGAGGTGGAAGCCGGTTTTGGCGTACCCCGGGAATCGTTGCGTCTGGTAGGCGATCCTGCCGCCCCGCGTCTGATAACGTTCAAAAGCAAAACCGATCGCACCGATGAAATGCTAAGCTGGGCTCAAAAGCGCGTCAAACAACTCGAAAAAGAAAATCTTTGCGGCTTTATATTCAAAAGCGACTCGCCCAGCAGCGGCATGATCCGCGTGAAAGTCTACAATCCCAAGGGAATGCCTGAAAAAAAGGGGGTTGGCATGTTTGCCCGGGCGTTTATGAATCATTTTCCGCTCATACCGGTTGAAGACGACGGCCGTCTTCACGATCCCAGAATTCGTGAAAATTTTATCGAGCGTATCTTTACCTTGAAACGGTGGCGGGATAGTGTCGCCAAATCACCGACCATGGGCAAACTGGTCGATTTTCATACGCGCCACAAACTTTTGATTCTATCGCACAGCCCCAAACACTATCGCTTAATGGGCAAACTGGTGGCAGGCGGTAAAAAGGACACGCTTGACGATCGACTCACTGAGTATGAACGCATTTTAATGGAAGCCCTGGCTTTAAAGACGACCGACAAGAAAAACGCCAATGTCCTGCAACATATGATGGGCTATTTCAAAAAACAATTGACCGCCGATGAAAAGCAGGAACTGCTGGAGGTGTTCGAGCAGTATCGACAAGGTTTTGTACCGCTGCTCGTTCCCCTGACCCTGATGAATCATTATGTGCGCAAATATAATCAACCGTACCTCCAAATGCAGACCTACTTGAATCCGCATCCATTGGAGTTGCAACTACGAACCCATGTTTAGAACCTGTCTCAGAATAGTCTTTTGATCCAAATTTTGAGATAGTTTCTTTTTCATACCGTTTCACGATTTTATCTAAGGACTGTTATGAACTCAAAACCCACCCTCGTCACAGGTGCCACCGGCTATGTCGGCGGCCGTCTGATTCCGGCACTGCTCGCGGCCGGCTATCGGGTGCGCGCCATGGGCCGGAACCTGGACAAGATGGCCTGTCGTCCCTGGGCCCAAGATGATCGGGTGGAATTGGTTGAGGGCGATGTCCTTGACCTTGCATCCCTCACCAAAGCGACCACTGGATGCGGGGCCGCCTATTATCTGGTCCACTCCATGATCGCCCAAAAAGAAAAGTTCGCCGAAGCCGATCGGCAAGCGGCACGTTACATGGTCGCAGCGGCAGCGGAAGCAAAGATTGAAAGGATCATCTATCTGGGCGGACTGGCCGAGGCCAAGCATGGCAATTTAAGCAAACATTTAAAGTCGCGCCTCGAAGTGGCCGCGATTTTACAATCCGGCCCCATACCCACAACCGATCTACGCGCGCCCATGATCTTGGGGTCGGGAAGTGCCTCTTTTGAAATTTTACGCTATCTGGTGGAACGCCTGCCGATTATGACCACGCCCCGCTGGGTGCACTCTTTGAACCAGCCGATTGCCATCCGCAATGTGATCACCTATCTGGTGGGATGCCTGGCGCATGATCAAACCATCGGCCAAACGTATGATATCGGCGGGCCGGACATTTTGACCTACCGTGATTTACTGGATATTTATGCCGAGGAAGCGCGTCTCCCCAAGCGCTTGATTTTCCCCGTGCCGGTTCTTACCCCGACGCTAAGCGCCTTGTGGATCCATCTGATCAGTCCCGTTCCCAAATCAATTGCCCTGCCCTTGACCGAAGGGTTGACCAGTGATGCGGTCTGCACCGAAAGTCGGATCCAATCGATCATTCCTCAAAAATTGTTATCCTGCCGCGAAGCCATCCGGTTGGCGCTTGATCGGGTCAAGCAGGAACAGGTGGACACGTGCTGGATAGATGCCGGCCAATTGCTGGAACCCGAATGGGCCCATTGCGGTGATGCCGATTGGGCTGGTGGAACCATCATGGAATGTGGTTATCGGGCCCGGCTGCGAGCAAGCGCCCCCGGTGTCTGGCGGTCTGTCAGCCGTATCGGTGGCAAAACCGGTTGGTACTTCGGCGACTTCCTTTGGCGCTTGCGGGGCTTCATGGATCGGATGGTGGGGGGTGTCGGCTTACGCCGCGGTCGCCGACATCCTTCCGAGATCGGTGTCGGTGACGCATTGGATTTTTGGCGGGTTTTAGAAGTCGAGGCGCCCCGGCGCTTGTTACTGGTAGCGGAAATGAAGACTCCGGGTGAGGCCTTGCTCGAATTTCAAATCACTTCTTTAGGCAAAGATCAGGTCGAGCTACAAATGCTTTCGCGGTTTTTACCCAAGGGCATCTTTGGTATTATGTACTGGTATGCATTATATCCGTTTCATCAGTGGATTTTTTTCGGAATGCTCAAAGCAATCGCCAAATCCATCAACAAGCCCATTTTTTACGGCCCTGAACGTTTTACCCCCAAATTGCATACCACCTGCGCCCTTCCACCAACGCAAACGTGATGCCTTGCATCGTGACCGAAGCAAAGAATTTGGATGGTTCGATCCCCTTCCGAGCTGATATTGCGATTGTAAAAATACAATTCTGATGGGGAAGAGAGGCGCCCTAATTATGTGCAGCATGACAACCCAACCCGTTCAGGCCACCCGCATCCAGCATTTGAATGATCGTGCGATCAAGCAAGGCAGGTATGTGCTTTATTGGATGCAGCAGTCGCAACGGGCCGAATATAACCATGCCCTTGAATACGCGATTCAAGAAGCAAATCGTATGGGGCAAGGCGTGCTCGTTGGTTTTGGTCTGATGGATGATTATCCAGAGGCCAACCTGCGCCATTATACCTTCATGCTGGAAGGACTGCAGGAAACTCAGGTTGCACTTGCCGCGCAGGGAATCAAAATGGTGGTCCAGCTAGGCTCTCCGCCCGATGTTGCCCTGGCTCTTGGCCGTAAAGCCGCTTTGATCGTGTGCGATCGGGGTTACCTCAGACACCAAAAAGCCTGGCGGACCCAGGTGGCCCGGTCGGCAACCTGTTGTGTGGTACAAGTCGAAAGCGATGTGGTCGTGCCCATAGAAGTTGTCTCCAATAAAGCCGAGTACGCGGCCCGAACGATCCGTCCCAAAATTCACAAACAACTCAAAGACTATTTGGTACCCTTCAAGTCCAGCACGGTTAGAAAGCCCTCAATCGGTTTAAAAATCAACACGCTGGATATAGAAGATATCAGCGCTGCCCTTAAAAAGCTTTCCCTTGACCCCCATGTTGGTCCGGCGACCCCTTTTTTCAAAGGCGGCCCTTCCCAGGGTAAAGCAACCTTCGATAAATTTATAAATCAGCACTTAGCGCACTATGTAAAGAACGGCAATCAACCCCAGACCGATGACATCTCCCACATGAGCCCTTATCTCCATTTCGGACAAATTGCCCCGCTGTATCTGGCATTGCGAATTAATGCATCCGCTGACCACCTGCGGGAAGCTCGCACGGCCTATCTTGAAGAATTGATCGTGCGTCGTGAACTGGCCATGAATTTTGTAACTTACGCCCCTGCATACAGCTCTTTCACCGGTCTGCCCCAATGGGCCCAAATAACGTTAAAGCGACACCGAAATGACCCACGCGAATACGTCTATTCCCGCCGGAAGCTCGAAAGCGCCACAACCCACGATGATTATTGGAATGCGGCCATGCGGGAGATGAAGTTTACCGGTTTTATGCATAACTACATGCGCATGTATTGGGGCAAGAAAATTTTGGAATGGTCGAAAACCCCCGAGCACGCTTTTCGAACGACCTTGGCCCTTAACAACAAATATTTTTTAGACGGCCGGGACCCCAACTCCTACACGGGTGTGGCCTGGATTTTTGGCATGCATGACCGGGCCTGGGGCGAACGACCCATCTTTGGCAAAATCCGCTACATGGCCGCTTCCGGCTTGGAACGTAAGTGTGACATCCAAGGTTATGTCGAAAAAGTGAACAAACGGATAGAAAGGACGTAAATAAAAAGAAGTTTTAAAGAGAGCAAACACCTCAAGTCGATCGTTGGCATGTGGTGAGAAATGAAAGCAGGCCAAGAATTCTACGATTTCGGACGGCCATGTGAAAACCAAAAAAAGCCGACCCTTTTAGACGCCTTTGGTAACAAACGACCCAGTTTTACATCCCTCCCACAGCCGGAGCTAATCCAACGCGGTCCCCATCAAACAGCAAGGTGTTGAGATCCACAATCCGGTTGTTGACAAAAGCTATCTTTACGCCATCCCGGGCAATTCCCGCCCGTTCAACAAGATCAGCAACGGTCTGCCCATCAGCCAGATCATAAGCGGAACTTTCTTTAAAATTGCACGTTTCAGGATTTACCAAATTTGCGAAGCATTTAAGTTTGATTTTCATGAGCATCTCCTCAATATTTCGTATGGTGCATAATTAGTATGTTAAAAAGTTAATCATGCGCAGACGATCATCAATAGACAATTTTTAAGGGTAATATGATGGTAAAACACTGTCATTTATTAAAATGACAATGTTGAGGGACACGCCTCCGGTCATTCAGACTTGCCCGGATCGTCGACCGGACTTATTGTATTAAAGTGAATGTGACGATCCAACCAGAGGACTGTTGGCTTCACATCGGTTTCAGCTAATTCAAATACAAGGAAGCAGGTGATGCATGGTCGAAACAATTCAATCCAAATCCAGTGGCACCCTTTTGGGCCTTGGCATTGGAGACGCCCTGGCAATGCCGGTACACTGGTACTACAACCGGCAGACGCTTCAGAATGATTATGGCTGGGTGAGGGACTACTTGGGACCTCGCAATCCCCATCCAGAGAGCATTCTCTGGCGATCCCGGTATGTGGCTCCCAATTCCAAAGGCGAAATACTGCACGACCAGGCCCCATTTTGGGGGCAAAGGGACATCCACTATCATCAATTTCTCAAGGCCGGCGAGAACACGCTGAATGTCAAGATTTGCCGGTTGCTCATTGAATCGATAAACCAAAATAGCGGCTATGACGTGGATGCTTTTCTGGAAAAGTACATTGCCTTCATGACCACTCCGGGTAACCATCGGGATACCTATATCGAAGAATGCCATCGCTATTTCTTCGCCAACTTCGCCGCAGGAAAACCCCCACACAAATGTGGCGTCCAGGAAAAACACATCGGTGGGTTAATAGGAATTTTTCCAATCGTGCTCTATTATTACAACCATCCCGATACCGCACGTCATGCCGCTTTGACCCACCTGGCTCTAACACATCCCGGTCCTAAAATGGTGACCGCCGGATCCCTCGTCATTGATATCTTGCTGAAGGTGCTCAAAGGCATTCCACTGAAGGCGGCCATTTTAGAGAATCTGGAGGCCCAAAATAATCCTTTGTTAGGCCATCCCTTTATGAAATGGATGGCAAAACCGGATGACTGGGTCATCGGTTCGCGATTTAGTTCGGCATGTTATGTGGAGGACTCCGTTCCGGCGGTTATATACCTGGCGTTGAAATACCACGATGATCCGGAGAAAGCCCTAATCGTCAACACCAACCTTGGAGGTGACAACGCAGCGCGTGGCTCGGTTCTGGGCGCACTCTTGGGAGCCGCCCACGGAGTCAATGAATTTCCAGAGCGCTGGATAAAAGACTTGTTGGAGCCTTTACCGGCATTAACCCGGGTTTAAGTTTCAGATGGGTGAACTTTATTTGGAATCGACCCATACTGTATGTTGTCGGCCAGGTAACCGGTTACAATTTGACGTGCCGCGGCGCTCTTTGCACGACGAATCAGCGGAAACAAACGGCCACAATCCTGAAATGAAAGTCGTTTCGCGGCCTGGATGCAGGCCAGTTCATCCCGGATATGCGGAAAATCTTTTAAATTATCTTTCTGTTCCTCTTTTTTGATAATTTTTGAGTAGATAATTGACTGGGCTGCTAAAAGCTTTGCCCGCGCTGTCCCAACCATTCCAGGATGAAGCATATAAAGCAGGGTTAACTGATCCCCAGGCCCAAACAGGTGGCCTTTTGCCCCCATTGCTTTAATGGCATCATCCGCCAGAAATACCGGCCGTACCTTCAATTGGTTTTGTCCGTGCTTATTGATCAGTTGCCATAAGGGGTAGTGGATTAAGCCCGCTTCAATATATACGGCTGGATGCTGCTTGATAAGCAGCGCCAGGGCCTGGGCCCGCAGCGAGTCGCGTAAGCGAAAGCGCGCCGCATCAAAGCGTGCAAAGCGAAGGACAGCCTCGATGCTATCATCGAATGAAGCCCGGGCAGCAGCCTGGTAATAAGCGATAAGCGCCCCCGTGGCGTTCTTTTCGGCCAGATAAACCGGATATTGGATAGAATGTTTTTTTAGATCCTGAGGTCGGTGTCCTTCAGCGAAAAGATTATGAATGTCCAGAAGAATCTCCAAGTATGGCTCGACCTGTAAAATCTTGACCCCAGTTGCGTGGAGTTTTCTGAGCAAAAAACACATCGCGTGGCTAAAAGACGGGTATTCGGAGTCCAGCTGACTGACATAGGCACCCACACCCATGGTTCCCGCCAACATCTTTTTAAAAGCAACGTCCGGAGGTTCTTCAAGAATGACAACCTCAAAGCGGCGCATCCATTCTTCTATGATGGGTAACATCTCGGGTCGGTGCAGCGATAGCCCTAAGATAGCCTGGTGCGGTTTCATGGTTGCTCCTCGACGCGCGCAGAATCAGCAAAAGGGGCTATCGACATGCGACCGTTCATGTTCACCAGCAATGGTCAAAGGTCGCGTTGACCCCCAATATCGGTTCAGTCAGCGGGGGCGATCTCAATGTTACCGGAATATCTCTCAGCAACATCTTTTTCCAGACAGTCATCAGACACCTGTCTCGTGGCCGCGTCACTGGCTTTAACGCCATCCAAAGGACAAAGGTAATCGGTTTGATTTTCATCTTCGACAACAACATAAGCATTATTATTTTTTGAAACCATTTTTTTTCTCCTTATAGATCGATTTGATAGGCTTACTTAACGACCTGCACCAACAAGCGGAAGTTCATCGATGAGTTCAAAAAATACCAAAAACTTCGCCTCTTCGGTTTTATCGGGGTAATTTCGGCGACGCAAGGATTGCAGCAACTCCGTGTCCTGTTCCTCGCGCACCTTAGACAAGTAAAGGCGCTTGCCTTTGTAACCCGGGCCGTCTTCTCTAAATAAATAGGTCGCATGGGGGTTGGTGTTGAGATTGTCATGGGTTAAGCGATCACGCATGATAAACGCCAACAGCCCATCTTCCATAAAATGGGGACGGGAATAAACCGCTGCATTGGTACGGCCCCCACCATCGGCTGTTGCCAAAACCCCAAATCCCTGTTCTGTTTCAAAATATTCTTTAAGTTCCATGAAAAGCTCCTTTCTTGTGTTATAAAGTTACGCACGATGTTTATGATTACAACAATGGCATAATACAAGTTCTGTGATAGGCATTTCCTATCAAAAAGGTCGGGCCATTTTTAGCTTGTTTTTTTAACCGCCCTGACCTTTAATTGAAGTTGCATCGGCACCCACACGAGGTTTGAAATGGAAAATCGTTTGCATGGCATCGTCAGCCTGGTATTCATCGCAGGGGCATTTTTAATCGCCTTTTTGATCATACTGAAATCAAGCATTTTTGCCGGACTGCTTTACGGAGCGCTGGTCTTGATCGGGTCACTGGTGATCGTCTACGCCTTTTGTACCAAATGTTCGATCCGAACAAGCGGTTGCCGGCACATTTTCCCGGGTAAATTGACTGCCTGGCTTCCCGCCCGCCCACAAACAGCCTATACGCTGCCCGATTACCTAACCGTCGGCGTGGTTCTGATTGTATTGATTGTTTATCCCCACCGTTGGTTGCTGGAACATCTCGGTTCGCTGCTGGTCTTCTGGTTCTTTCTGGCAGCAGGATTGACTGAAATTGTTCGATTTGTCTGTAAAGGTTGTGGCAATTGGGGATGCCTGGTTTGCAGGCTCAGGAACAAATCAATCTGACACCTCGGAAAACCGCGACCAGCGTTCCGATTATACCGCTGATAGCAATGCGTAATCAACATGAATTTCCATCATGCCCAGAGGCTGAAAACGGCACTCAACTTGGGTGGGGCTAACCCGTTTACGAGCGCTCGAGCAATTCTGCAAAGGGGTTGTTGAAGGGCGTCGGTTTGGATTTGGCCGCTGGTTTGACCGTCTTTTTTCCGGCAGGTACGGGCTTGGTGGATACTCGTTTGCCTGGCAAGCGCTTCATGGAAAGGCCGATCCGGTTGCGTTCCAGGTCAACGGTCAGCACAGTGACCATGACTTGCTGATGAACCTTGACGATTTGGGCCGGGTCTTTGACAAATTTATCCGCCAGTTCGCTAATATGGACCAGCCCGTCCTGGTGCACCCCAATGTCTACGAACGCGCCAAACGCCGTTACATTGGTGACGATCCCGGGTAGCTGCATTCCGGGGTTTAAATCCTTAATTGCTTGGACACCTTCGGCAAAGGCGAACGGTTTGAAGCTCGCGCGCGGGTCCCGTCCTGGTTTGGCGAGCTCCATCAGAATATCTTTGAGCGTCGGCAGACCCGTTTTCGTGGTCAGGTAGCGTTCTATTTCTATTTTGCTTCTCAAGTCTGCATTTTGCACGAGATCGGCCACCGTGCAAGCCAAATCCCCTGCCATGGCAGTGACGATGTGATAGCTTTCCGGATGGACGGCGCTGGCATCCAAAGGGTTGGCGCTGTTGTTGATTCGTAAAAAACCGGCCGCTTGTTCAAACGCTTTGGGACCGAGACGCGGCACGGTCTTAAGTGCTTCGCGCGATTGAAACGGCCCCTGGGCGTCCCGCTGGGCCACGATGTTTTTCGCTAACTGGGGACCAAGCCCCGATACATAGGCCAAAAGTTGCGGACTGGCCCGATTGACGTCCACACCGACCTTGTTTACGCAACTGATGACAACGTCATCCAGGGCCTTTTTTAAGGCCGTTTGATCGACATCATGTTGATATTGTCCCACACCGATTGCCTTCGGGTCGATTTTAACCAGTTCGGCCAGGGGATCCATGAGGCGCCGACCGATTGAAATGGCACCACGGATCGTAAGATCGAGATCTGGAAATTCCTCGCGTGCAATTTTAGAGGCCGAGTAAATTGATGCGCCGCTTTCGTTGACCATGACGATCAGAACACCTTCAATGGTCAGATCCCGGATAAAGTGCTCGGTCTCACGGCCGGCCGTCCCGTTCCCGATCGCGATCGCCTCAATTTGGAAAGCCGGGCACATCGCTTTAACCGCTTCCCCCGCAACCTTCCGCTTGGCAGGCGACGTGTGAGGGTAAATCGTTTGGTTATCAAGTAATTTGCCCTGACGGTCGAGACACACGACCTTACAGCCGGTTCTAAACCCGGGATCGATTGCCATAACCCGTTTGGCTTCCAATGGCGGTGTCAACAGGAGCTGGCGCAGGTTTTCAGCAAAGACCTTGATCGCTTCGCCATCGGCACGCGCTTTGAGGGCCAGGCGCATTTCGGTTTCCATGGCCCGCGACAACAAACGCTTATACCCGTCTATAACTGCCAGTCGCACGTGGTCGCTGTCTTCGCCCTCCCCTTTGACAAATTGCGCTTCCAATATGGAATGGGCCTCTTCTAATGGGGGTGCCAGCTTCAAGGTTAAGATATCTTGGCTTTCTCCCCGCCGCATGGCGAGCACCCGGTGTGAAGGAGCGGCGGCAGCCGGTTCTTTCCAATCAAAATAGTCGCGGTATTTGGCGCCGGCATCCTCTTTTCCAACCGCGACGCAACTTTGAAGCACACCTTTATCACGGTACAATCGACGCAGGCGCGAACGGGCTGCTGAGTCTTCACTGATCCATTCTGCCATGATGTCCCGAGCCCCTGCCAAAGCCGTTTCAATCGATTCGATCCCTTTTGGGGGGTCTATATAGTCTGCCGCTATAACATGCGGGTTCGTGCCGGTTTGTTTGAACAAAGATCGCGCCAAAGGTTCCAAGCCTTTTTCGCGGGCAATGGTAGCTCGGGTTCGGCGTCGCGGACGAAAGGGCAAATAGAGATCTTCCAGCGCGGCCAGGGTTTGGGCCGCGCTTATGTCTTGGCCCAATTCAGGTGTAAGGTGTCCGTTTTGGTCTAAAGATTTCAGAATCGCAGCCCGTCGCGTATCCAAAGCCTCGAGCCGGCTGAAATGATCGCGAATCGAAGTTAAAGCAACTTCGTCCAAGCCTCCGGTGGCCTCTTTACGATAGCGCGCGATAAATGGAATCGTGGCGCCATCGGCCAGCATTCGGCCAACAGCGTCTATCTGCTGTTCTTGCAATCTCATCACGCTTGCGATTTTTTTAATATGGCTCTCGTTCATTTGTACCTCAGGGGTCAGATCGTTTCTAAAGATAAAACCCATAGGCTCTGAATCCGCAAAAGTCAACCCGGGAATCGATTCGCCATTATAGTTCAAAAATAAACGAAAATTAAAGAAAAAGAGAGCTTATCCAAGAAGCTCGGCAGCGGCTGCAATGGATCCATCGATCAGAACTCATTAACAATGCTGATAAAATACGAATTCCCTAAAAGGTATTGATTTTAAGACCTTAGTTCATATTTCCATTTTTAGTCAAAAATTTCATTGTCTTATAATAGGTGACCGCCATCGCTTAAATTTTTCAATAATTCGTTATCATCCGATTTGACACAATGCCGCTAACTTCTTAAAAAGCTCTAATTTGTAGTGATCAGACCACAGCCCTTCGACCTGAAACGGTTAATACTGAAACTTATTCTTCCATGTTGCCATGAATCATATTTTAGTCATTGATGATGAACAACCGATTCTAGCGGTTATTCAACAGGTGCTGATGCGATCTGGCTATGAAGTCGAAGTCGCCTCAGACGGAAAAGAAGGCATTCAAAAATTCGACCAGGGCCACTTTGACCTGGTTTTGACCGATCTAAAAATGCCCGAAGTTGACGGTATCGGCGTCCTGCAGCACATCCGCAATTCCGCTCGTGGATTGACCCCCATTATCGGTTTTTCCGGAACCCCATGGCTTCTAAAAGAGTGCGATTTTGATGTTGTGTTTCCTAAACCTTTCCAGCTTAAAGACCTGGTAACTGCGGTTCAGGATCTTGCGGCGAAAGGCTCTTCGGCGGTCGTTCAATAGCAGGCCTGATTGCGCACGACCGCTTAAAGAACATTCGCTTTAACCGCAGGAGCCAAAGGTCAATTTGGTGTTTATCCTTGATGGAGGTAGTCTATGGAAACGATAAGGGAATCGGTTTTAAAATGCATTTTCAATTATGTCGACAACGACAATAAGCTTGTCGAGGCTTTAAATGAAATTGTGCAAGCAACCGGGCCCGAGTCTTATTCGGTTATTTTTCATGTTTTGACCCACCTAAGCATTGAACCGAGCGAAGCGCAAAAGTGTTGGCATGAAATTGTCGGACACCGTTCCGAAATGACCAAAGCCTTAAACCGCGAGGTCAACCTGCGCACCGCGATCTGTGACTATTTTTGCACGATCAACAAATCATTTAAAAACCCGGTTGTCGTCGAAATCAGCATCTTCGAAAAAAGACTGAATGCCTATAAGTACGACAGTTTGACCGGGCTTTATACACGCGATTTTTTCAATGGGATGCTTAGCCGGGAACTGGCCCGCACCAAACGCTATGGCTCAGAGCTGTCACTGATTTTCTTTGACCTCGACGATTTTAAAAAAATCAACGACACCTACGGCCATCTCACCGGTGACGATGCGCTAAAAGAGGTATCCATTATCATTCAGGATGAAATCAGGTCCGAGGATACGGCAGCGCGCTTTGGCGGTGAGGAGATGGTTGTTCTGCTGCCTGAAACCGGCAAAATCAAGGCCCTGATTGTCGGTGAGCGGATACGCGAAAGAGTCGAACAACTCGCTATCAAGCATCAAGGGGACATCGTCAAGATGACCATCAGTGGCGGTATTTCATCGTCACCCATTGACGGAACCGAAGCTTCCCCCTTGCTCGAAAATGCCGACAAAGCCATGTATAAGGCCAAAGGAAAGGGAAAAAATAATATCGTTCTCTTTTCGACCGAGCAGCGTCAGTACCTGCGAGTCGATTTCAAGCCTGAAATTAATGTGCGCACGATCGATTTCAACGGCACCCTCAACCTGACAGCCAGACCGAAAAATATCTGCACCGGCGGCATTCTATTCGAAAGCCCCAATTATATGGAAATCGGCACCAAGGTTCAGCTGCTGATACCCGTCAGTAAACAAGAAAAGTCGCTAACCATGATCGGATCCGTTGTCCGCGTAGAAGCATTGGGGGAAGACCGCTGGGATATCGGTATTTCCTTTCTGGAAGTGGATAAAGTTTCCCGCAATGAAATTTCGCGTTACCTTTCTAAAAATCTGGCCGCCTGATAAAGCGGCCGGCAGCGCCACGACGAAGACCGATCATCTAAAGCCCCACAACCAGCGTGACCAAGATCGATAGGATCATAAAAACGATCATTCCCAGGCAGTCCAAAATCCCATCCAAAAGACGATCCAGCATATTTCCCCCTCAAACCTTCATTTATTTATAGCGGTTGACAAAAGAATATTCCGATTGGAAAGCGAGGCACCCTATTTTTTGAAATGGCTTCTAATCGGCGCAACTTCCAAAATTTCGCGTGCATCCACAATCAACAGCACGCATTAAAATATGTTTGCGCTTCCTCAACCGAATTGAACACGATCCAATCCCGCCAAACAACAGCTTCCCCCTGCGTGCGGGTATGTTCGATCATCGTATTGCCGTGATACTCGAAAAGATCCTCATATTCAGGGCCTGTTTGTATCGATGTCATGGGACACCTCCTTTAAAAATGTTAGGTGTGATTGTTTGTTGCGCCTAAAAAATAACACAGCTGTTTGACAGATCCGGTCACACTCTTTATTTTTTTAGGGATTTTAAATCTAAATTTTTCGGTCTTAATGGACAGAAAGTATTGAAAAGAACCGGCGCTTAACGTAGGCTACCGACAATATGCCATATTCAACCGAGGATCATTGAATATGCCCACTTTGCATGAACGTCGTCGGGTGCCCAGATATTGGCTCCAGACCAATGCCAAAATCCACACAGCGACCTACTATTTAAATGGCACCATTGTCGACATTTCGGTCGAAGGGATCCGCCTCGAAACGTATCTGCCCATCGAGCCGGAGACGCACGTCTCGATTTATTTCAAAGCCCAAAAGGAAATTGTTTTTAGCGGCGTGGTTTCATGGGTGCTCGGTTACCGCAAAAAAGGCCAGGATCGTTACCGAATCGGGATTCGAGTGGAGGATATGGCTGTGGCAGGCATCAAAGTGGTCGGGTTCGATATTAAAAACGATCTTATTCAAGAAATTCTGACTGCCATCGAAAAAAAAAGCAACCGCCCGGATTGAAACACTGCGATCAATTGCCATTTTTAAAAAAGTGATTATTGTAGCGCTATTATGATTTAAATCGCAGAGGGGTCATATGGCAACCGACAGCACCAAAGTAGACAATCTCAAGAAAATTTCCCTTAAAATTGAAGCGGGCAACACCCCCGCGAAAATGGATCTGACAACCGGGCCTGAAACGTTCGAATTCATCTTCGGTATCGGTGCCAACGGGATCACCCCTTTCGAATACGAGTTGGCAAACAAGGCGCCAGGTGATCAGTTTCAATTCCAGGTCCGGCATCAGGAATTTAGCCATTTTTTTGAGCACTTCACCCAACCGATTCGCAATATCATCGGCCGGTGCGACTGCGATCTGTATTTGCAAGGGTCTGTCGATGCGGTCTCAACGCCCGGTAACCGGGAAATTATCAAGGCCATGGCAGGCAGCACATCCGGGTGTGAAGATGGGTGTTGTGGTGATGGGTGTTGTGACCATTCGTAGTGTCCATCCACAAATGGCTCTTTTACGCGATTTCTAAAACACTTCGGCCTGATTTAGCCTGATTACAAGGGCCTACTCCAATAGGTAGCCCGCCTTGCGCAGGTCCTCATAAATGCTTTTAACGTGCTCACGGCTCCGGGTTTCCAGTTCCAGGTCGACCCGGGTGACATTGATCGGAAGGTCCGGGACATTCCGATCGTGAACAATGTTCAACACATTGGCCTTCAATCGAGCCACACGGGCCAGCAGGCGCGACAAAGACCCAGGGGTGTCGTCCAGACAGACCCTGATACGCATGATGCGGCTGTTTTTCAGTAGCCCCTGATTGATAATCCTTCCCAGCAGAGGGCTGTCGACATTACCCCCACTGATAACCAAAACCACCTTACCACCACGCGGCAAGGGGATGACGCCCTTTAAGAGGGCCGCCAAAGGGACGGCCCCGGCGCCTTCGGCCAGGGTTTTCTTGCGCTCTAAAAGCATCAGAATCGCTGCGGCAATATGCTCTTCCTCTACGAGGACGACATCATCGACCAGATGTTTGATCAGGTCGAACGTCAAGTTCCCAGTTTGCTGGACCGCGATACCATCGGCAATCGTTGCCGTGGTCTCTACCTGGCAGATCTTCTTTTGCCGCATGGCTTCAAAAGCCGAAGGGCACGCAGACGCCTGAACCCCGATGACCTTGACATCCGGTTTCAACGCCTTGGCGGCAGCACTGATGCCGCTAATCAAACCGCCGCCACCGACGGGTACAACGATCAGATCGACATCCGGCAAATCGCGCAAAATCTCAAGCCCGATAGTTCCCTGGCCAGTTATCACATCATTGTCGTCAAACGGATGAATCAAGGTACGACCGTCCTTGCTCAATTCCTGGGCGCGGGCCAGGCTCTCGCCCACAGTCTGCCCGTATATAATCACCTGCCCGCCGTAATTGCGCGTTGCTTGCTGCTTTGAAATGGAAACCCACTCCGGCATGACGATTGTTGCCGGCAGCTTGGCCTGACGTGCCGCCAGCGCGACCCCTTGGGCGTGATTGCCGGCCGATGCGGCTACGACACCTTGGGGACCAATCGCATCCAGACGCAACAGCAGCTTATACAGCGCGCCCCTGATTTTAAATGCACCGGTTTTCTGCAGATTCTCCAGCTTAAGGTAGATTTCTTCTCCAAACATTCGGCTTAATGTGGGTGAATACGCCAGGGGTGTTTTTAAAATCTGGTCGCCAATCATGTGTGCGGCATGTTCAATCTCAGCCAGTTGAATCATGGGTGGCTCCTTTACCGGTTGAAAAACATTGGGGCGTGGGTGCTGCTCCGCATGACTGCTTTATCTCATGGATTTTATTTTTTTTCAACGAGGTGAATCGAGAACCCAAGATTGCCTTTCGAACAGCTGTGAACGGATTTTATTTAACCACGCAACTTTAGACTTGACGAGGGGTGAAGTTCTCTCATAGTCTTCGGGCGATTGCAGCCTGCATCGAAGCTTCCAGGCACCATCCCCATTTTCCATGATACATAACCGATGACAAGGAACGTTCGATCACGAAAGATCATAGCGAGCCAAGGAGCGTAAATATTATGACAAAAGCGGACATGACCATCGAAACCAAACTGATCCATGCCGGTGAGCCGCAACCCCTTATCGAAGGTGCCGTCAGCCTGCCGGTTTTTCAATCCGCGACCTTTGAATACACTGGCCAGAGTCAATATGACGATTTAAAATATATCCGCCTCAACAACACCCCCAATCATAAAGCCCTGCATCAAAAGCTGGCCGCCATAGAAAACGCGGAAGCCGCCCTTGTGACCGCCAGCGGCATGGCAGCCATTTCGACAACCCTGCTGTCCTTGCTCAGGCAGGGCGATCATTTGCTGATCCAGGAATGCCTGTACGGAGGCACCTATGATTTTATTGTCCATGATCTGCCGAAATTAGGGATCACATTCGACTTTATCGATGAAACCGATCCCGCTAAATGGTCAAAGCTGCTGCGGCCGACGACAAAGGTCATCTATGTTGAATCCATGACCAATCCCCTGCTCGGCGTAATCGACCTGGAAACAGTCAGCGCCTTTGCCCAAAAACACGGGCTTGTGTCTATCATTGACAACACCTTTCCCAGCCCCATCAACTTTCGGCCGGCCGAGTGGGGCTTCGACCTGTCCTTGCACAGTTGCACCAAGTATTTAAATGGCCACTCGGACATCGTCGCTGGTGCGATTATCGGCCGTGCCGATCTGATCGGCCAAAATTCTTCCCAAGCTCAATCATCTGGGAGGGTCGCTCGACCCCCATGCCTGTTTTCTTCTGCATCGCGGCATGAAAACGCTGGCCGTCCGGATGCGGCACCACAACAAAAGCGCTCTAAAGATCGCCGAATTTCTGGCCGCTCATCCCAACGTAGTGCAGGTTAACTACCCGGGTCTGAAAACCCACCCCACGTATCAACGCAATCAAAAACTGTTCGATGGTTTCAGTGGCATGTTGAGCTTCGAGGTTAAAGGAGGGGTTGCCGCAGCCGACCGTTTTATGAACGCCACCGTACTGCCGACCGTCGCCCCCAGCCTGGGGGGGGTTGAAACGTTACTCACGCGCCCGGCCACGACGTCCCATTCCGGATTGTCGCCCCAAGAACGCAAGGCCCAGGGTATTTCCGAAAGCCTAATCCGGGTTTCCGTAGGAATCGAAAACACCGATGATCTGATAGCTGATTTCGATGCCGCGCTGCAGGGCTAAACATTCCCCTTTAAATTGACGTACGCGACAAAATAAAAAAGCTTGACAATAGTGTTTAGCATATATACTCTTTTAGTCCATGAAACACGAACACCCGTTGGCACTATATGGGCGCTTTCAGCAAATCATGCAATTGGCCGCCAAACTCGAAAAACGACCCCGCCGTTTTGGCACGGACGAACAACTGACGAGTGCTGAAATTCACCTGATCGAGGTGATCGGTGAAAACGAGAACAGCAGCGTTACCGCCCTGGCCGACACCTTGGGTGTCACCAAAGGAGCTATTTCTCAACGCCTTAAAAAGCTTGGAAATAAAGGTTTTGTTGTTAATACCCAAGACCCGCAGAACCTTTCGCGCTACATTGTTTCGCTGACTTCCAAGGGCAAGACTGCCTTTTTTGCTCATCAGCACTGGCACGAAACCATGGACGGCGGTTTCCGTGAGTATTACCTCAATCTCGATTCCGACAAGATTGATTTTTTATTTGAATTTTTAGCCCGGATCGAAGATTTTCTAAAAAAGCGCCTGGCAGCCGACATTTAATTTTTTTTGCCTTAATCGTATAGTACCTAAACACTTAAACGCATTAACCAATCATTTCGTGTGACGATTTGATGAATCAGAGGTGTCATCATGCAAGCAAAACCAAACACAAGCGCGCATGCCAAACAAAATAACCGCGTGTGCCCCCACACCATCGCTTTTATGTTGAATAATCCGCTCCGTCGACTCATCCAGAATCCACGCAGAATCGTGGGGCCTTACATCAAGCCCGGGGCGACGGTCATCGACCTGGGTTGCGGTCCCGGCTTTTTCACCATTGACATGGCCCGACTTGTTGGGCGATTCCGGGCAAGTCATTGCTGTGGACCTGCAATCGCAGATGTTGGCGCATGTCAATCGCCAGGCGCTTAAAAAAAACATTTCCGATCGAGTCACCCTGCATCGATGCGGCCCGGACAGCCTTGGGTTGAAAGCCAAGGCCGATTTTATCTTGGCCTTTTATATGGTCCATGAGACCCCTGACCCGGCTGGTTTTTTTAAAGAAGTTAGAGGCGCTACTGAAAAAAGGCGGGGTTGTTTTTGGCGGTTGAACCAAGATTTCATGTAAAACACGCCGAATTTGAGGCCACGGTTAAACTGGCATCTCAATCCGGTTTCAAAGTTATCGCTCGCCCTCGAAGAAAAGGGGGACACAGTGTATTGCTGTCTTGATTGATCAATTGAAAGTGATCAACAATAGCGGCTAGCGCATCTTATAGATCACACCACCCCAGGTCAAGTCCCGCTCCTAACCCAATGAACATGATGGTGTCCTTCGGCTTGAGCATGTTTTTTTCTATGAGTTCGTCAAGTGCAATCGGAATGGTGGCCGCCGTTGTATTTCCATATCGTTGAATATTGTTATATATTTTTTCTTCCGGAATATTCATCCGTTCCCTGAAAGCTTCGTTGATTCTCAGATTTGCTTGATGGGGAATCACCATATCCAGATCTTCAATTCCCATGTTCGCTTTACCCAAAAGCTCCGCTGTTACCTTGGGCAAAAGGGTCACAGCCAATTTAAATACGGCCTTGCCGTCCATATAAGGAAAATGTTCCTTGTTGTTTATCACGGTTTGACTAATTGCCCTCCCGGATTTTCGGGCAGGCATTCCGGCACGCAAGGCGCTTGAATATTTTCCGTTCGCATGCAGAATCGATGTTATGATTCCAACATCCTTAGCTGGTATCTACCGCTTCGATGCAAACCGCACCGGCACCATCTGCAAAAATCACCGCCGTATCACGATTTTCGGTTGTCAATTCCAAGTAGCGGCTTTGATATTCAGCGCCTACTAAAAGGATTTTCTGTGCTTTGGCGCTCCTGATATAGGCATCGCAGATTTCCAAACCATGCAGAAACCCGGTGCATTGCTGACGGATATCAAGAGCAGGTACCCTTTTGGCACCCAACCGGTTTTGCAGAAAGGCTCCCGAACCCGGTATGTTCACGTCAGGTGACATGGTTGCAAATACAATTAAATCCAGGTCCTCGGAATTCCAACCGGCTCTTTCAAGTGCGATAACCGCAGCCTCATACGCAAGATCCGATGTCCCGACATCCTCCCCTTCAGTGACCCAGTGCCTGGACTCGATGCCTGTGCGTTGCACAATCCACTCATTTGATGTTTCCATCAATACGCTTAACTCTTCGTTGGCGACTTGTCTAGCGGGAACATACCTGCCGGTGCTCTTTATAATGGATCGTATCATCGGGTAAGAATCCTTGGTTGGCTTTTCTGGTGGTTTATGAACGTGTCTTTTACCGGTTCCTGATGGTCGCGAGCTCATATTTATCACAATGCTTAGAGGAAATCAAAGAGATCCGAATTTAGGGACAAAAGCCTTTATGAACCAATCAAAGCGGCACCCCGGGAGCTTTGGACGCGACCTGACATGTTCATGTGTGCCATGCGCTAAGCGGCCCGAACCCTGCCTGAAAGTATAATCATCTGACTTGCTTATCCATCAATAACTTAGTAAGATCCAAGTGAAGCGCTTACTTTAAATAAGAACAAAACGTTGCACGCTTTTAGATAACGCCACGGTGTCGTTCCAAGATCGTAAAACGAATTCTACCCGACGAGTGAGGAGGACCGTATCGATGGAATTTAGCGCATCCCGCAAAGAAACCCATATCCTGAATCCAACCAAAGACATGGAACGTCGATCCATTCCGAGTGAAATTCGTCGCGACCCGCTTACCGGCCGGACGGCCCGCATCTGCCACTTCATGCAATTGCAGTGGGAAAAACCCGATTTCGAACGCATGATCGAGGGACCGAAAAATTCTGCCCCTTTTGCCCTGACAAAGTTTTAAAAATTACACCCCTTTTCCCGGAGGAGATCCTACCGGAAGGCCGGCTGATTTCCGAAGACCGCATCCTCTTTCCGAATATCGCACCCTATGACAGTCTCGGGGCAGTGGCCACCATGGGCAGCCGTCATTACATCCCCATGACCGAAATCACCAGCGACCGCATTGTCAAATCTTTCAACCTGGCGTTTGAATTTTTCCGTCGGGTTCAGGCGGTCGGCCATCCCGAGGCGGTCTACCATCTCATCAACTGGAACTATATGCCGCCGGCCGGAAGCTCTCTGATTCATCCCCATCTGCAGGTTTTCTCGACTTCATCGGCCCCCAACCTGATGCGTCAAGAACTGGAAGCAGGGCAAACCTATTTGGATACCAAGGGGACCAACTTCTGGGAGGATCTGGTTGCGCACGAAAAAACAGACGGCCAGAGATATCTCGGCACGATCGGCCGCACGAACTGGCTGACAGCTTATGCACCCATGGGTGTTGCCGGCGATGTGCTGGCCGTGGTCGCGGGGTTCGATCCACGCTGGAACTCACCCATGACGATCTTCAGGACCTGGCCGATGGCCTTACCCGCCTCATGGCAGCCTATGATCGGATGGGTGTTTACAGCTTCAACATGAATTTCTTCACGGGGACCGCAGACGACGATGCCGCTCGCTTCCACCTGCTTTTCTCGCCCCGCACGTTTTTCAACCAGGCCTTGGGCACCCCCGACATCGGCGCCTTGCGCAATCTGTTCAATGAGACGCTGTGCATGGCTTTCCCCGAAGAAATCAATGCACTCTTGAAGCCTGAATTTTAAAATGACTCCGCAATCACACGAGGTGGTCTGATGACAACCGCGACGTTTCCCGTCATTCCACCGGATCGCATCGATGATCTTCACAGCCTTGAATTGGCGGCTTCGGCCGATCTGCTACTTTTTATGGCCGGCAACCAATTTATGGCCATGGAAGCCCTGGTAAAAGCCTTTCAGACTGAATATCCGGAGGTTAAAAGCATTTACTATGAAACGCTGCCTCCCGGTCTGGAGCTCAAACAGATTTTGGCAGGCGGGGCACGCTTTCGTGATCAAACGCTGCCCGGTTGCCCGGACATCTATACATCTGTCAACCGTCAGGGAATGCAGCAGCTTGAAGCGGCCGGACATATCGACTCCGGCGATAGCCGGCGTTATTTACATAATCGCCTGGCCCTGATGGTCCCCGCCGGCAATCCGGCCGGGATCACATCGATCACCGATTTGGGACGGGACGATGTGCGCATTTCCCAGCCCGATCCGCAAAACGAGGACATCGCCTGGCATATACTGGATATGTATCGACAGGCTGGTGGTGAAGACCTGGTTCATCGTATTATGGAGGCCAAGCGGGCAGAGGGAACCACGATCTTGACCATCGTCCATCATCGTGAAACCCCACTGCGAATCGCCAAGCAAACTGTTGATGTGGGTCCGGTCTGGGCCACCGAGATTACCCATGCCCGCATGTCCGGCCTGGCATGTGACGGGGTGGAACCCGGCTCGCCCTTGGACCAGCGCAAACACATCAACTATTATGTCTGCAGATTAAAAAAGGCCCCCAACCCTGAAAATGCAGCCAAATTTCTCGCTTTTATCGAATCATCAACCGCCCAAGAGATTTATCAGCACTATGGGTTTCTACCGCACACAGGTCAATAACATGATGCGCCATCGCTTTCTTGTGCGCATCTGCGCGCTGACTGGTTTTTTTCTGGTGGGAAGCATGATCGTTGCGCCTGGCAGTCCCTTTGCTCTTAATGCGGCTGATCCCTACCTGGCCATCGATCAACATGCCCTGTCTGCGCCGGCTTCGGCGGAACGCTCACTGGCAAGCCTGGCCGACTATCTCAGCCAGCCAGCCAAGAACGACCATGAAAAAGCACGCGCGCTCTATCGCTGGATTACCGCCAAGATTGTCTATGATACCCGAGGCTTCTTTTCAGGTCAGGTCACCAATTTCACGCCTGAAGCGGTCTTGCGAAGCCGTTCCTCGGTGTGCGAAGGGTTTGCCGGGCTTTTTCAAGCATTGGCCTTAAATGCCGGGCTTCAAGCGGCAACCATTAAAGGGTATGCCAAAGGGTATGGCTATCTCCCGGGGACCGGGTTTCGCGATCCGGCTAACCACACCTGGAACGCCGTTAATCTTGATGGGAAGTGGCATCTGTTGGACGCCACCATGGGGTCAGGATACCTGAATCATGAAGGCCAACTGGTCCGCCAATTTCGAGCCTATTATTTCCTGACACCCCCCGAAGCCTTTATTTACGACCATTTCCCCTTGAATACGCGCTGGCAACTACTTGCCACACCCGTGTCACGACAGGCGTTTGAAGAACAGGTCTGGCTGAAACAACATTTCTTCAACCACGCTTTGCGTCTGGTGAGCCATACCCGGGCGACCATTCAAACCGACGACCAGACATTGATCACGCTTCAGGCGCCGGAATCTGTGCTACTGCTGGCCCGCCTGGAAATTGGCAAGCAAAAACTCGATGAACGCTACACATTTGTCCAGAAAGATGCGGACCAGGTAAACATCCATGTAAAGCTGCCGCGCGCCGGTCAGTACCGCTTGCGGATTTATGTCAAATCCAAGGGCCTGGCCGGTAATTACAAGTCAGCTCTCGACTATGTTATCCAGGCCGCCCAAGGATCAAACGTCGACAGCGGGTTTCCAAAAACCTATGCCCCGTTCAATGAGTATGCGGTTTACCTTCATCGCCCGATGGACGGACACCTTAAGGCCGGTCACGATCAAAATTTTAAGCTTGAAGTTCCTGATGCTGAAAAAATAGCGGTTGTCATCGGATCGAACTGGCACTACCTGCACAAGACCGATGCCGTGTTCGAGGGTCCTATTCGGATCCCCAAGGGGGCGTTTGCTGTATTCGCCAAGTTTCCGGATCAGGATAAATTTCAGGGTTTGCTGGAATTCAACGGAATTTAGTTCGATGAGCAAGACCTTCAATGAGATTGGTGAGTTTGAATTCATCGACAAAATCAGTCCCGGCTGTTTGCGGCGACCTGGGCGCGTGATCAAGGCGATTGGCGACGATGCGGCCGCCTTTAACGTGGCATCCGATAAAGTGATGCTGCTCACCACCGATCTTTTGATCGAGCAGGTTCATTTTATCAAAAAGACAACTTCGGGGTTTGACCTGGGATACAAGGCCCTGGCGGTGAACCTGAGCGATATTGCCGCCATGGGCGGCACGGCCCTGGAGGCCTTTGTCAGCATCGGTATCCCTGCCAAAAGTAGCATCGCTTATATCGAGGATTTCTACCGTGGCCTGAAGTCCTTGGCAGCTGAATTTGATGTCAATATCCTGGGAGGCGATACAACCGGTTCAAAAACGGATCTGATTATAAATATTGCGGTGGTCGGGTCGGTGAGGCCCGATGAGATGCTCGAACGTGACCAGGCACAGGCCGGCGATCTGATTTTTTCGACCGGTTTTTTGGGTGACAGTCGGGCCGGATTACACCTCCTTAGTAACCCATCCGATACCGAGCTCGAATCCTGGACCCAATTAAAACAGGCCCACCTGCGCCCTCGGCCGCATCTTGACGAAGGCCGTTTCCTGGCAGCGCAACCCTCGGTCCACGCCGCCATCGATGTCAGTGACGGACTGAGTTCCGATTTGGCCCACATCTTGAAGGCCAGTGGCAAGGGCGCACTCCTCAAGGCCGCGAATATACCGATTTCGAAGCAGTTGCAGCGCTTTTGCCGGTATTTGGATCTCGATCCTTTGGCCTACGCCGTAGCCGGAGGTGAAGATTATACCCTTGTTTGTACGGTCGCACCTGAACACGCGGATGCGGTTGCCCAAGCGTTCGAACGACGGTTCGGGCAACCTCTTTTTAATATTGGCACCATAACCCCTTCCGGACGGCTTGAAATTGTAAGCCTGAATGGCGAAACCCAATTATTGGACCGGTCCGGCTGGGATCATTTTCAAAAGGAACCTCGTACATGAAAACCAAAACCCTTCAACCGCCTGCTTCTAAAAACTACTGTCGCGTCCTGACCATTGCCGGATCGGACAGCGGAGGCGGTGCCGGCATTCAGGCTGACCTCAAAACCTTCGCTGCGATTGGCTGTTACGGCATGTCGGCCATCACGGCTTTAACCGCCCAGAACACCCTTGGCGTAAACGACATCCATGCGGTCCCGCCGGCGTTTGCCGCCGCTCAACTGGATGCCGTTTTCAGCGACATCGGTACAGATGCCGTTAAAATTGGCATGCTCTTTTCATCGGACCTGATCCAAGCGGTTGCCGATCAGCTCGTCAAGTATCGGGCAACAAACATCGTGTTGGACCCTGTCATGGTGGCCCAAAGCGGCGACAAGCTTCTGAAGGACGATGCCATCGAAGCCATCAAGACCTACCTTATGCCGTTGGCCGATGTGGTAACACCGAATCTTCCGGAAGCGGAAGTATTATTGGGAGAATCGCTGGATGACCCTGATACTGTTCGGGGGGCGGCCAAAAAGCTGTCTCTGCTCGGTAGTCGCAGCGTTCTCATCAAGGGCGGCCACGGTGAGGCTCAAAAAGCCACGGACATCCTCTACCTGACTGACGAAGACCGCTGGATTGAGTTGGCCGGCAATCGCATCGCAACCCGTAACAACCACGGTACGGGCTGTACCCTTTCATCGGCCATTGCAGCCTATTTGGCCCAAGGCAAAGCCCTTAAAGCAGCCGTTGAAGCGGCTAAAGCATATATTTCCAAAGCCATCCAAGCCGGCTCGGAATATAAAATCGGTCACGGCCATGGACCGGTGCACCATTTCTTCAACTTTTGGGAGTGATCAGGATGCTTCTCGTCTTGCGCAGTGCCTGCGGCCTTTGCGCTCTCGTGCTTCTCGCCTGGCTGTTCTCGGAACAGCGCAAGGCGGTTCCTTGGAAAACGGTTGTATATGCCGTTGCACTGCAATTGTTTTTGGCGGTCGTACTCCTCAAATTACCGGGTACCCGGCAGCTCTTTCTGGTTTTAAATAAGGTCGTCTTTGCCCTCGAAACGGCCACTCAGGCCGGCACGTCCTTTGTTTTCGGGTATTTGGGAGGGGCGGCGCCACCCTTTGAAACGGTCGATCAAACCAGCGCTTATATTCTTGCGTTTCGCGGCCTGCCGCTTATCCTCGTGGCTAGCGCGCTGTCCTCGGTCCTTTTTTACTGGCGCGTTCTGCCGTATATCGTGCGCGGCTTTTCATGGCTGCTAAAAAAATCACTTGGCATCGGGGGCGCCGAAGGCTTGGCCGTTGCTGCAAACGTTTTTCTCGGTATGGTAGAAGCCCCGCTGTTTGTGCGACCCTACCTTGCCAAAATGTCGCGAGGGGAATTGTTTGCCCTCATGACCTGCGGCATGGCCACCATTGCCGGCACCGTCATGGTTCTATACGCCAGCATCCTGAAGCCGATCATTCCGGATGCGCTTGGGCATTTGCTGGTGGCCTCGATCATCAGCGCACCGGCAGCCATCGCCATCGCCCGTATTATGATCCCGACATCGGCGAGCAGCCCCATCGAAGCGATCCTGTCAGCGCCCTCCCCGGCCGGCAGCACCATGGAAGCCATTACCAACGGGACCATCGATGGCGTAAAACTGCTCATCAATGTCATTGCCCTGTTGGTGGTTCTGGTCGCTTTGGTCAAACTCGTCAATGTCGCCATGGGCTGGTTGCCGTCCATCGGCGGTCAGCCGGTGACCCTGGAATTGATTTTAGGATGGATTATGGCGCCGGTGGTATGGTTGATCGGTATTCCGTGGCAGGAGTGTGTGGCCGCGGGCAGCCTGATGGGAACCAAAACCATATTAAACGAGTTTCTGGCCTATTTGCAGCTCGGTCAATTGCCGGCCGGCACGCTTTCGCCGCGTTCCCATATGATCATGCTGTATGCCATGTGCGGGTTTGCCAACTTCGGGTCCTTGGGCATCATGATCGGCGGTCTTGGCATGATGGCCCCCGACCGGCGTGCGGAAATCGTTCAGCTGGGATTGAAATCGATCGTGGCTGGCACCCTGGCCACCTGCATGACCGGAGCGATTGTGGGGATGCTTTATTTCTAGTCGAATTTAATGACCCAAATTGTTAGAGATTTAATACCCACCCGGAATCCCATCACGCCTAAAAAAATTAACTTTGATAATTTGGCCGTTCTCTCTTTCAACCGTAATGTTGCCAGGAGAATCCTCCAAAATTACCGGTTCTAGCGTAAACGGATTTCTCAAATCATTGTTTTCAAACAACGTCAGTAATTCATCATCGGTGAATTCAGTTACGTCCTCTGCCCTAAAAACATCTGCCGCGTGAGACCTAAAAGTTTTCCATTCGGATTCTAATTTTGAATAAAAGGTGTTTACCTCAATTTTTTCGCCCGTATTCATATATACCCAAAGCCCAACGATAAAACAGACCATGATAAGGGTTGAAAGCATTTTAAAAAACGATGGCGCCGGATGATTTGGGCGTTTTGTCCTGAAGGTGGAACGTTCGCTATAAAAAATTGTCACAAATACAAAACCAATGATAAAGATGCTGTAAGCCAGCAGAAAAGCCGATTCGAACGCACCTTCATAGCTATACCTAACTGCCCGGAACGGAAATGTCGGCTGAAAATTAATAAGCATATCGCGTTTCATTTTAAGGCCGCCAATTTTCCCTACCAGCTTGGTTACCACACAGGTGTCCCACATCAGCTTGTCGGCATCCTTATGGCCGATCCGTCGGGCGTATAATTCGAAACGTTTACGTTCCTCAAAAACGCTTTTGATACCGACCTTGTACGCGTCGTCATATTCCTGAATTGATTGGGTCTCAAAAACATTACAATATTCTTTCTCAAGTTTGTATCCAACCGGGGATGCTTCATGATCAGCAATGACAAATAACTCGAGCAGTAAATTGACGGCGTTCAAACCCGTGAGTCTCATGGGGTACACCGGTTTACCCGTGTCAAACGCGAGCAATAAGGGATGCGGGGTAGACACCCCCTCGGCTGTGCTGACCAGCCTGGCAGCGATAAATACCCATTTTCTATCGATATAATCGTCAATGATGGGGAGGGCCTTTTGGGGTAACAAACTTAGATCATTTTCTCGTAGCCATGTATTGAGGTCAACACTTGTTTGGGCTTGGAGTACAAATATTTCATAACTACCGATCGTTTGCCTGTTTTCAATAACGACCGATGGTTTAATGATCATTGTTGCTGACGAACCGCTTCGATAGGCAATAAAATTGGGTATTATCCAACACATCAAAGAAGCCAGCCCGATAAAAACAAAGACACCCTGAAGCGCGCCCCACATTAAACCGACACTACACGGAACCACTACCAACAAAAACAATAAAAAAGCCAAAAGAGCCAGGTCTTCTTCTTCGATCGTTTGGTGTTTAATTTTCGGCTGCAGTTGGAAGGAAAGGGTCTTTAACAGGCCGGGTGATAATTTTTCATAGTGTTTGGGAACGCTGGGCAAGGGAATGATCCACCCGAAACGACTACCTTCACCATCGATGGTCGGTTCGATAACCAATGTTTCGCGGCCGTCACGATAACGAATCAGGGCTCTTTGGACCGGCATAGTCGGCAATGCCATTCTCAACTCAGGAAGCGCGCAGCCGTCCGCGCAAGCACTCCGAGGAAAAGATAAAAGAGCCAGCAAAACGGCATTGGCAATAAGTACCGCTTTTAGCTTCATAACCCTTCACTCTTTGCTAAAGTGTTCTGAGGCTTTATAAGTGCAGTCTACTTTCAGGTTAGCCCTAAAGAGTCCAAAATGGACGTGCCATGGCAGCCGTCTCCTCCGGTGCCGTGAAGGTTGCCATGTCACCCAGCATGACTTCGAAACCGGTGTGATCGTTCCGCACCCAGGGGGCATGGTTGGATCGCACCATTAGGGTAATCCTGAGTTCCAGATGGCTGCGGTCTTTTTCGATCGTCAACAACCCCAGATTGTAGCCATTGCGGTTAAGGCTGCGATAGAATTTCTGGGTTTGGCAGACACCTTGCGCCAACGCCTGCCAATCAGACTCGGTTAGTTTGGCAATCGACGTGACACCTGGGAAAATACCCCAGATTTCAAAAAAGCCCTCGGGTGCGTAGGCCGCCATCCAATGCCATGGTCCGGTTTGACCGATGAAGCGGCACCCATCTTCTCTTTCGCGACTCAGATAATCTTCAAAAAGCCGTTGGTTGTGGGTTTCAAAATAGGCCTGGGTTCGTTGGGCCAAAAATCGATGGTGGTTGGAAGGAATCGGATCAGCATTGATCTGAAGATGGGGGTGCAGCAGGGACCCACCGGCCGATGGCAGGTGATTCTGTGTAATCGCCATGTAAAACGCTTCCGGGTCCTGCTGTTTGATTTTTTTTAAATAGATTGCTGCGTTCAAAAAGCTGTCGGTATAGCTTTCCGACGTCGCTGTGCCGATTTCAGCAAAGTGGGTGTTATCGATCAGGCTGACAGCCGAATAAGTGCCGTAGGGAAAAAGGTTCGGGAACAAAATGGATGCCCCTTGCTCAAGGCGTGCCTTTTTCGACAGCCGTTCGTGCAGACGGGGCGTCTGGGTATTCACTTGGGGCCGACAAAACGGGCAGGCGGTGGTCTCCAGTGCATCCGGTGGCGGGTCCGGCAGGCGTTCGGTGCCGGCCTCTTTTTCGCCCGTCCGGCTGAACGCAATCCGGCTCGTACGCCCACTGATCGGATTGGTGCGGATTTCGATTTCGCGCGCGACCACTGCTCCGGACGGATCGACAAAACGGGCCACAACCTTTTGCTTGGCAAATCGAAGGGCTGTCTTAGTCGTCGGTGGCATCTTCAAACAATTAACACAGTTGAAAATGGTATGCAAATTGGCGCGACGGTAATTGATCCGCCGAAAGCGGACTAAAATCAAAATCCCTCAGTTAGATAGAAAGCATCTTGACTTAGCCAACCTGTTCTCTTATGTTTTCCAAGGATTTAAGCCATCTCAAAAGAATTTTAAGGTGGCTTCTAATAATTTGTCACCTGTTTTAGGAGGATGTGGTTATGAAATGGTTTCTCTACATTATCAGCATCATCTGGATTGCCTACGGCGCCTGGCAGATTCTCTACACGGAACAAAGCCGTCACGTGATGCGAGATCTGTTCAATGAAAATTACAGCAAAGTTTTCGGAATTATTGCTGCGCTGGTTGGTCTTTTGTTTCTCTTGTCAACCGCGAACACCCTCAACCCAATGGTCATTGGCATTTTGGGAATTCTAGCAATTGTCAAAGGGGCCGTGCTGTTTTTCAACCCCGGTAATGTTTACGCCCGTATCTACCGTTGGTATTTTGAAACCAACTCGGATCAAACCTTTCGCCTTTTCGGTATTCTCGCGTTGATCCTGGGCACCGTTGTCCTTTCCTGGATCAAAGCGTAAGATGTCCCATCCTACCCTGATTGTTTGGGCTTTACGATGATCAAAGCCCGTTTCATTTCTAGAAACGGCAGCGTGTAGCGAACCACCTGGAAATCAAGTTTGGGATCACCGGCACCCGGGATGATCCCGTCTCCAAAACTTTTAATGGTCGCGCCCAAGCCGTCTATTTCCTGATCAACCTGGCGGCCCTTCAGAGCCACCATGATCCCTTGCGGTGCCAGCAATGGTAGGGCTTGCGCGATAAAGTCCCTTAAACTGCTGAAAGCGCGACACACAATCACATCAAAGTGTTGCCGCAAAGCCTTTTGCAGGGACAGTTGCTCGATACGCGCCTGCATGGCTTTGGTCTCCTTTAGTTTCAAAACCCGAATGATGTGCTTGATGAAATTTATTTTTTTGCGCGAGGCATCGACAAGGGTAACGGCCAGCGATGCCGAGGCAATTTTCAGCGGCAGCCCCGGGAACCCGCCCCCTGTTCCGACATCAAGCAGAGCGCCCCTCCGGGGCAGAACAGACAGCGGTGCAATTGAATCAAGAAAGTGTTTTAGTGCGATTTCTTTCGGTTCGGTAATTGAAGTTAAATTGATGGTGCGGTTCCAATGTTGCTAGCTCGGCTGCATAAACCGCATATTGGTCAACCATTGCGGCCTGGAGCGGAACACCGAGCTGTTTCGCCCCGTCTAAGATCAACGCCTTCCATTCTTGTGATCCAAGCTCCATATCAACGATTTCTAATATCTTAAAGGCTCAACTGGGGTCGGCCTTTGAAAGGGCTTTGCCAGGTGCCGCAGCATCGGCGAAGTTCATGCGGACCGTGATATCGCTGCCGCCGCTGAGCGTTGTCTCCAAATGGGGGTAACGCTTTTTAAAAACTTGCAACATGGCCGTATTTTCCTTGAGCACCGATGCTTTGAAACAGCGGTAGTCATTTTCCTTAGCGATTTTCTCGAGCGCACCCAACAGATAGGTCGCAATTCCCAGATTGTGAAAATCTTCCCGCACCACAAAGGCCACCTCAGCGCAGTCCCCCTCATCTCTGGCGTAGGAACCGATCGCCATAATTTCCTTGTGCCGCCCTGAGCGCACCTGACCGATCAATGACATGTTTTTGCGGTAGTCGACACTGGCCCACTGCCGCTGCACGACTTCATGGGAAAAGAGCTTCATCCGATAGAAAAACCGGAAATAAATGGTTTCATCCTGCAGCGAATAAAAAAAGTTCCGGTAGGCGAATTCGTCGGAAGGTAAAAGTGGCCTGAAATCAACGGTTCGTCCATTTTCAAGCTTCAAAGAGTCCTTGTATCCTTCCAGAAAAAGAAGGTCCTCGCGCGAGGGAGGAAGCTGATCGGCAAAGATGTAATGGTGCTGTTTGGCCGTTGCGATCAGTTCTTCCCGAAATTTGGGGTGCGCAATCTGGGCCAATTCCATCACCCGTTGATAAATGCCCTTGCCGTGTAACTCGGCAATACCGTATTCCGTTATCACGAAATTGACATCACCGCGGGTGGTGGCCACACCGGCCCCTTCGCTGAGGTGCGAGACAATACGCGAAACTGTTCCATTCTGGGCGGTTGAGGGCAGCGCGATAATTGAAAACCCGCCCTTGGACATAGCGCTTCCGCGCAAGAAATCGACCTGATCACCGATTCCGCTGTAAAAAAAATAGCCCATTGAGTCGCTACAAACCTGGCCCGTTAAATCGACCTCAAGGGCGGAGCTGATCGATACTAAATTATTGTTGCGGGCAATCACCGTAGGATCGTTCACATACGCCGAGGAACGAAAATAGAACATGGGGTTGTTGTCTACGAAATCATATATCTTTTTGGAGCCCATGCACAGTGAAGCCACGACCCGCCCGGGTAGTAATTTTTTTTTCCTGTTGGTAATGACCTTTTTTTCAAACAAGGGCAGAAAGCCGTCTGTGATAAGCTGGGTGTGGATCCCCAGATCCTTTTTTTTATCGAGAAATTTCAGGATCGAATACGGTAAATGCCCGAACCCGATCTGCAAGGTAGCGCCATCATCCACCAGTTGCGAGATGTATAGGCCGATACGGCGGGTGATTTCTTCATCCTTGACGCTTGGCAAGACTTCCACCAAAGCCTCCTCGTGCAATACCAACCAGTCGATGTCATCCAGATGAACGAAACTATCCCCCCAGGTGCGGGGCATCCGTGGATTAACCTGGGCAATCACCAGCCCGGCATTCTCCATACCCGCGCGGGTTATATCGACCGAAACACCCAGGCTGCAATAGCCGAACCGATCCGGCGGGCTCACTTGAATCAGGGCCACATCCAGGCCGATTTGTTTGCTGGCAAACAAGGCCGGGATCTGGGACAGGTAAACGGGAATATAATCGATTTTGCCCTCGAAAGCGGCCTGTCGCATGCTACTGCTGATAAAAAACAGCTTTAGCGAAAACC
Source organism: uncultured delta proteobacterium (assembly GCA_963802265.1). Taxonomy (GTDB): domain Bacteria; phylum Desulfobacterota; class Desulfobacteria; order Desulfobacterales; family CAWDIC01; genus CAWDIC01. The sequence goes on along the minus strand of CAWDIC010000005.1, from coordinate 616,441 downwards.
GTTGCCAAAAAGACGGGTCCTCAATGAATTCCGAAAAAGTCGAAGAGAGCATCTGGTAGACCATGATGTCCTGCAACCGCTCATCAGCAACCATCGCCCGAATCAAATGCTGCGGTTCACCGCAGCCGGTTCCGATAAAAACACGGCTGCCCCTTTTTATTTTCGCCGTCGCCGCACCAGCGTCGACGACTTTTTCCGGGCAATACGCATGCACGTCCATGTCAATCTCCTCGCTCGCTAAATCCCATTATCACAAACTTGCATTAATTTTGGATTTTTATAACGTATATATCCATTCAAACCATTGGCCGAGTCAAGACCGCAATTGGCATATATACACGAAATAAGTTGATTTTTTTGAATTATTTATGATACTTTACCTATATGCGGGCGCGTATCTTAATTGTCGATGATCAGCAGATTATCCTGAATATGCTCCGGGAGGTCTTTGTACGGGAGCATTTTGAGGTTCTGGTAGCGAATTCGGCGCAAGAGGCTCTCAGGTTGCTCGAAACAGAAACGGTCGACGTCATTCTCTCGGATGAAGTGATGCCCGGCATGACCGGCACCGAATTTTTAGCCATTGCGCGCAAACAATACCCCAAAACGATTCGTATCATTCTTACGGGCCAAGCCAGCACCGAGGCCCTAATTAAAGCGATCGAGAAAGGTGCAATTCACCGGTTTTTTACCAAACCGTTTACAATAGACGAATTGACGGCCACCATCGTTGAAGCCCTCAACGAGAAAAAGAACCTCGCCAGTCGGCAAGCCCAAGACACCCTGCTCGATTCAATGGAAAAAGAACATCCCGGCATTACCCAAATCAAACGCGATGACGGGGGCGTAATCATTTTGCCCGACAAGTAAACCAGCACCCGCCTGGCGGGTGGCTTTGTCTTCCGCAAAGCGTGCGAAACAAAAGGACACGTCAGTGGCCTCACGTTTGCGTGTTATCTCGGTGCCAAGCACCGGGGTTCGATAACGTAATAAAAGCGTTTCACGATTTTATATGCGGACAACGAAAAACCTTGGCGCGATAAAAATGTCTTCCTCCAAATCATCGGGTGGTTTCAAACCCTTCGGAAAATTAGATCGCCTTATAGAAACACGACCGATCGCACCGCCGCCCCCAAACACCCGACACACAACCGCACCACCAGCATGCTTTCCTGACGATCAGAGCGAAGATGAAAGCCGGCTCTTTAAACAGGCGATGGCTGATGTTCGACCGATTGCTTGCGACCACCGGATAGCTGCCGGTAACGCCTGCAAGCCGCCTGGCGATTCCGAGCCCACCGATGAAACCGAAACGCTCTTGAAGCTTCAAAAACTGATTAGCGACGGTGAAGGGTTTGTGGTTGCCGACACCCCGGAATATGTCGCGGGGGCAGGCAATCTGGTTAGCCCATTGATCGTTGAACGGCTCCATAGAGGCGACTTCGCGATTCAAAGACATATCGATCTGCACGGGCTTAGCGTTCCTGCTGCCCAGGACGCGGTTACGGCCTTTTTAAAGAAGGCCGTTTTAGACAGCCAAAGAGCCGTACTCATCATACACGGTCGCGGGCTTTCGTCACCCGGTCCGCCGGTGTTGAAAACCCAGGTAATCGAGTGGTTGACCCGCGGTCCCTGGCGCAAGTGGGTCATGGCCTATGCCAGTGCACGCTCCTGCGACGGTGGCACGGGCGCTACCTGTGTCCTTCTTCGAAAGCGTCCTTTGACCCGTCGTTATCGCAAAAAAAACCGGCGAACTAAACCGAGCGTTTTAAATTTTGGCATCCTTAAACTTGAAAACGGCCGCACCTGCGTTTCATAACATCATGATTGTCAAAATAACCTTCCGATGACGCAAGAGGGGCACCCTATTTTTTAAAAAAGGCATATTCGGTAGCTATTATTGACACCAGCTATAGCTTGCCAGCCAGCCAATAAAGAAACATACCGACAACCACGGTTCCGCCGAGCGATTTTGTTTTAAGGGCAAACAGCAAGGTCGGCACGGCAACCCACAGCTCTGTTTTCAAAACCAATTGACGTGGGTCACCCGAGGTAACCAGAGCCGGGACAAGAAGCGCGCTGAGGATGGCGGCCGGAATCAAATCGAGCCATTCGATAAACCAGACCGGCAGTTTCCGTTGGGAAAGAAAAAAGAGCGGAGCCCAGCGAGGCAGAAAGGTCACGGCTCCCATGCCAACCACCAGCAATAGATAGTCATTTGATATCATTGGGCATACCTCTTGGCCATCAGGCCAACCGTGGCGGCAATGATCGCTGCCAAAATGATATACGAATTGCCGGGAATTACCAGAGCCAAACCCACCGCGACCACACCGGCAATAACGGCCGTAATCACATAAAGCCGGCCCTTGATTTGAAAAATCAACAGACAGATAAACATGGCAATCAAGGCATAGTCGATTCCAAAGGCGCCGGCCGGAATAAACTGCCCCCCGACCCCGCCCAGCACCGTGCTGATGATCCAGGCCAAATTGGCGGTATGATTGACAACCAAGGCCCGGTCTATATTCCACTGCCCCTGATCCCAGCGGGGGTGATTGACGGCAAAACTTTCATCGGTCACGCCGTAAGCCAAAAGGGAAACCTTGAAGCGGCTAATATTTTTAAGAAAAACCGCCAGCGAAGAACTCATGAGGATATGGCGCAAATTGACCATAAAGGTCGTCATGACGATTGCTAGGGTAGAAGCGCCGGCCGAAAGCATCGACACGGCGATAAACTGTGAGCTGCCGGCAAAGACCAGAATGGACATGAGGCCAATTTCAAGAGCGCTCAGTCCGGCTTTCTGCGCCAAAACACCAAAGGCCAGGCCGATCGGCACGTAGCCCAAGCAGATGGGCCAACCGGCCATCAGGCCGGGCTGCAAAACCGATGTGATCTTTGAGGGCGGTTGTGGTGCGCTGTTGTTCATCACACTCCCGTTCTTTAGAAGCGGCTGTCCTCAATATGTTCCGATAGAGCCACGGCCTGAGGGGCACCCTATTTTTTAAATCCGATAGAGCTACGGCCAGAGGGGCACCCTATTTATTAAAAAGGCATATCATGATGAGATTCCGTTTGAATTCTGCCCTATAACGTAAATTCCTTTAAAAAGGAAGCGCTTTCCATTCATGTTTGATCGGTCCGGTTCTGAACATGGTATATTATGTTGGATATTATTCTAAAAACATATTGACAAGATTTATGTAAATATATATATTTATTTGTTTGAAATAATTATCTGGTCCCCCATTCGGCAAATTCATTCCAAATGCGGGATTTTTTATTTTTAAAATCGGTACGATTAGACGTGAGGTAACGAAACAATGGAAAGCGATATTGCGAAAGTCAGAAATATCGGCATCAGCGCCCATATTGATTCAGGCAAAACAACATTGACGGAAAGAATTCTCTATTACACCAAGCGCATCCATACCATTCACGATGTTAAGGGTAAAGACGGTGTAGGCGCCACCATGGACTCCATGGAACTCGAAAAAGAGCGCGGCATCACCATCGCATCGGCGGCGACCTTTTGCCAATGGAACGACCACGAAATCAATATCATCGACACACCCGGCCACGTCGATTTCACCATTGAAGTCGAGCGTTCGCTGCGGGTCTTAGACGGTGCGATCCTGGTCCTCTGCTCCGTTGGCGGTGTGCAGTCGCAATCAATCACGGTCGATCAACAAATGAAACGCTACAAGGTCCCCTGCATTGCCTTTGTCAACAAATGTGACCGCAGTGGTGCCAATCCGTTTCGCGTTATCAAACAACTCAAAGAGAAACTGGGTCACAATGCAATCGCCATGCAAATCCCCATCGGCCTTGAAGCTGACTTGCAAGGTGTTGTTGATTTGGTAACCATGCAGGCGATCTATTTTGATGGAGAAAAAGGAGAAGACATCCGCATTGAAGAAATCCCTGCGGCCATGCAAGCCGAAGCCGAAGCGCACCGTGAAGAGTTGCTCGATGTGGCCTCCATGTTTTCGGATGAGCTGATGGAAGCCGCGCTGGAAGGGAACGTGAGCAACGACCTCTTGGTCCAGGCGCTGCGAACCGGAACCTTGACCCGTGCAATCACCCCCGTCTTCATGGGTTCGGCCTATAAGAATAAAGGGATTCAGCCGCTTTTGGACGGTGTCACGCAGTTGCTGCCCTGCCCCACGGACGTGGTCAATGAAGCCCTCGATGCCAACCAAGATGAAAAACCGATCGTTTTAAAGGCACAAGCCGACGAACCGCTGGTCGCCCTCGCTTTCAAGCTTGAGGATGGCCAATATGGTCAACTCACTTATATCCGCGTATACCAAGGGGTGTTGTCCAAGGGACTGACGGTCATCAACGTCCGTACCGGGAAGAAAATAAAGATTGGTCGTCTGGCTCGAATGCACGCCGACCAGATGGAAGACATCCAAACGATTCCAGCCGGCTATATCGGTGCGCTGTTTGGTGTCGACTGTGCCTCAGGCGATACGTTCGCTGCGCCTGGGCTAAACGTGACCATGACTTCCATGTATGTTCCGGAGCCCGTGATCTCTTTGGCCATTGTACCCAAAGACAACCAATCCCAAAACAACATGTCCAAGGCGCTCAACCGGTTTACCAAAGAAGATCCCACCTTTCAGACCTATGTTAGCGAGGAGACCGGCGACACCATCATTTCCGGCATGGGTGAACTGCATTTGGAAGTGTATATTGAACGGATGCGCCGCGAATATGACGCGCTAGTTGAAACGGGCATGCCCCGGGTTGCCTACCGTGAGACCATCACCAGACGGGCTGAATTCAATTATATCCACAAAAAGCAGACCGGTGGTTCGGGCCAGTTCGGACGCATCGCCGGGTACCTGGAACCCACCACGGAAGCGGATTTCGTTTTTGACAACCAGATTACCGGGGGTGCGATACCGACACAGTTTATTCCGGCCTGTCAAAAGGGCTTCCAAGGCTGTATGGCCAAAGGCCCGAAAATGGGATACCCGGTTACCGGTGTAAAAGTCGTTATCAATGACGGGGCCTCCCATGCCGTCGATTCCTCCGACCAGGCGTTTCAGGCTGCAGCGCGAGGCGCCTTTCGGGAGACCTATGCCAAAGCCAAACCCGTCATTCATGAACCGATCATGAAAGTCGTCGCAGAAACACCGACGGAATTCCAGGGATCTGTCATGGGTTCATTGAACCAGCGCCGCGGAATGATCGTCGGGTCCCAGGACGAAGGCGTCATGTGTGTCATTGAAGCCCTGATCCCTCTGTCGGAAATGTTCGGCTACTCTACGGTGCTGCGATCATTAACCCAAGGCAAAGCCCAGTTCACCATGGAGTTCTCGACCTATAAACAGGTTCCGCAATCGATTGCTGAAGAGCTCGTCAAGAAGGCAGCCGAAGAGAAAAAGAGCGTGGCCTAAGACTTGAAACTTGATATAAATAAATCAAACCCAAATCTTGTCATTACCGGACCACCGCAGCCGTCCTCACAACCATTACCGGCTACGGTAATCCAATTAAGAGAGAGGAGCTTTTTAATGCTGAAAAAAGATCTGATCCTCCGTAACCCTTTGCGGCTCATGGGGCAGGAAACCGAAGGTATCATCCCCGCTGGCGGCTGTGGTGCGGTTCTGGCCCGGGCTGGCGTCGGTAAAACCGCCCTTATGATTCAATTGGCCTTGAACAGCTTGCTGCGAGGACGCAACGTCCTCCATATCAGTCTGAATGACCCGGTCGACAAGGTGACCCTCTGGTATCAGGAAGTCTTCCATCGCTTGGCCCAGCAATACAATGTGAGCGAAATCAATCGGCTCTGGGACACAATCCTGCCCCACCGTTTTATCATGACGTTCAAGATCGAAAGCTTTAGTGTGCCGAAATTCGAAGAACGGCTGACCGACCTCACCGAGCAAAACATTTTCACACCGCACATGATTCTGATCGATGGGCTGCCCTTCAACAAGGCGGCACGCAACTCACTTGCCGAGTTGAGGCGCTTGACGCAAAAATATGCCATGCAGCTCTGGCTTTCCGTCAAGACCCATCGTCACGAAACGCCTGGGCCGAACGGCTTGCCGCCTCAGCTTCTTAATGTGGGCGATCTTTTTGACGTGATCATTCAACTGCAGCCCGAAGGCCAACAAGTCTTTATCAAGGCCTTGAAAGGCGGTTCCGGAGCCGATGACGCGCCTGAGTTGCGCCTGGATCCGGCGACGATGCTGATCATGGACGCTAAATAAGAACGCCAAGCGCTTTTATCTTAAGATGGTCAACAAAATCGCCAATCGCCCGGTGTACCCGGTAAGACCCTTCCCCGAGTAAAATACCGTGCCGGTCGAAGCTGAACAACACGTAGGTTTTATCTTCCGATCCCAGACGCTTAAATATTTTTTTGGCCCCCTTGGGGTTTACGACCGGATCGCCATCGGACTGAACCACCAGCGCCGGTGCGCTAATCCGTCCCAAGCGAGGCCTCAAGGCGTCCATCAACCGTTCAAGTTCCCGTACGCCTGCGATGGGGTTGCGAAAATAATTGATGTGCGGATTTTCCGGGTTGTTTTCGACAAACTCTTTTTTGGCACCATCACGCTTAACCAAATCCATCAACTTGTTCCAGGTGTCCACGGCCGGTACGAATCGAGAGGCAAGGTCCTGCAAGCGCAAGGGTGCTGAAACGGCGAACACACCCGCTACTTCTTTGACCCGCGAGGCCAGCTCAAGGGCCAGACCAGCGCCGGTTGAGAAGCCCCCCACGATCACCCGCTGGCAAATGCTGCTCATGATTGCATACCCCTCTTCGACCGAAGCAATCCACTCCTGATAGTTTCGGGATGCCAAGTCATCGGGTGAGGTCCCATGGCCTTTCAAACGGGGCGCGTAAACCCAGAGCCCCTTTTGCCCGAGATACTCGGCCAAGGCCTTGACTTCCAGAGGCGCCGCCATATAACCGTGCGAGAGTACGACCCCCAGATCACGCTTACGGCCTTTAATCAGAAAGGGTCGACCGACCGCTTGGGATTTGGCTTCGCCGTCAACGTAAAATTGTTTATAATCGGCCTCGAAATCGCCCTGGGCCTTGCCCAGCAGATAACGCGCCACCTTGTGCCTGATCCAAAAAGACGGCATCCAGCCCAAACGCCGAATACGCTTGTTGAGCAATGTCAACGGCTCCACTGCGTTGGCCATAACCGCAACCGGATTTTCGATCCGAATGCGATGAAAATCGAAGCCAAAGGTGAATTTATTAAAATCCTTCAGCAGGGTATTGCCCTGGCGCCGGACAACATCCGTTTCAAGCGCAACCGCAATAAACTCCTTGAATTTTTCATAGCGATCATCGGTCAGGAGGTGGACTTGATCCGTCACCAGGCTCTTGTGAAGACAAACCTGGGTTTGTTCGAGGTCACGGTCAGCAGCCAAGAAAACCCGGCGGCGCAGGTCATAATCATCGGTGGTTTTGTATTTTAGAAACTTGAGCGTAGCGGCAAAGAGATGATCGTGGTTGACGGTCGTCATGCTGTAGATAGCGGCCATATATTGTTCCATCATCTGCAAAGCCGCTTTGCGCATTGCCCCTCGTGAGGGTAGGCGATAGTCAAAGTCGAAGCGACGCTCGGATTCAATATCCTGTTGAATGGCAGCACGATCCAAAAAGGCTTGGGTGTTGATCGGGTCTCCGAATCGAATATCCATGTCAACCCCGGACAACAGCATCGAACCTTCGAGCATGAGTTCTTCGATCACCCGTTCCGGGATGTTGTCCACAAGATTAAGGGCCAGGTTGCTCAACAGGTTCTCACGGGCCCGGATCGGATAATAGGTAATGTTAACCGGAACGATATATGTGCCCTTTTCCGAAACGGATTCGAGCCCATCGATGCCGAAGCGTTCCAAAAGACGCTCACCTTCATCGGGCAAGATCGTTGCCAGCTTGTTCAGAGTCGTTGCCGGTAGAATTCCGTTCGCAAGGCCAAAGTGGCGGCACCGGTGTGCGGTGGATGCTTACCCCCGGCATAGGAGATCATAAAACGGCCCTTTTCGACAATCTTCTTGTTCTTGACCATCCGCCCTTCAGGAAAAACAATCCACATCGCCTCGCCGGTCAAAAGACTTTTAACGATCAAAAGATCACGGTCGGGATTCTTCGTCGAAACCGCACCGACCTTCTCCAAGTAATTTCCCATGGTCCCTTTAAAAAGTTCGGCCGCGGCCAGGGACCAGACCGGGACACCGGTTAATTTGGAAATGTGGTACGGCATGACAAAGGTTTCGAGCCGCGTAAAATGGTTGATCACGAAGATGTTGTTGCCATCGGGAATCTTGTCCGTGCCATGCAGGCCTAAACGTGCTTTTGATAGGTTTTCGAGGGTCTTTATGGCCAAAGCGGTTGTTCGATATGCAAATCGATTCATGGCTGGGCTTTCAGCTTGAAATTGACATGATGGGTGATTAACGTTAAGATACGTTTTTTTTATGAAAAAATAAAGTCATTTCCGGAGGTCAGACATGTACTCAAAAATATTAATTCTCCGTTTCTCGGCCAAAGTTTCCCAAAAGCCGGTGGTTTGCTATCTTGCCAAGGACTATGCCTTGACCTTTAATATTCTGAATGCCGGTATCCTCCCCCGCCGAGAAGGTTACATGGTGATGGAGCTTTCCGGCTCCAAAAAGGACTTCAAAGAAGGGGTGCGCTTCCTTAAAGAACAAGGCGTGAATGTTCAAAACGCTTCCCAGGAAGTCAAGCGTATCCAGCACAAATGCACACACTGCGGATCTTGCACGGCTGTCTGTCCCACGGGTGCCTTGGCCGTAAAACGCCCTGAAATGTCAGTGGAGTTTGATCAACAAAAGTGCAGTGTTTGTGAACTTTGCGTGTCGGCTTGCCCCCCGCGGGCCATGGAAATTCGTCCGATTCAGACTGTCTTTTTCGAATGAAGCCGCTCACCGCGATTGCCATCTCCGGGGGCATCGACTCTCTGACAGCCGCCTTTCTTTTGAAACAAGATGGACAGCGGGTCATCGGCATTCATTTTCTCACCGGTTACGAAGCGAGCGATCGTGCGGCGGACACGATCGAGCGGCAGATACAAAGCATCGCCGAGCAACTGGCAATCCCCATTGAAATTGTGGACTGCAACGCAGCCTTCAAGACCGATGTGGTCGATTATTTCGTCAAAAGCTATCTGAGGGGCCTGACGCCCAATCCTTGCCTGGTTTGCAACCCGACCATAAAATTCGGAGCCGTCTTCGCTTTCGCCCGCCAACTGGGAGCGGCCCGCCTGGCAACGGGGCATTATGCCCGTGTTCGCAAGGACGATAACGGCGGGCTCCACCTGTATCGCGGCGTCGATGCTGAAAAAGATCAATCCTATTTTCTGGCGCGGCTAACCAGCGAGCAGCTTGCCCACGCCGTCTTCCCCTTGGGACAAATGACCAAGGCCGACACCAAAGCCCTGGCCCGGGCAAAGGGACTGAAGCCCCTTAGCTCAAAAGAATCCCAAGATGTCTGTTTTATTCAAAGCACGACCTACGGTGCTTTCCTGGAGCAACACGGTATGCCCTTTAAACCGGGCCCGATTGTCGATTTACAAGGAAACAAACTGGGCGAGCACAAGGGCTTGCACCATTATACCATCGGCCAACGCCGTGGTATCAATTGTCCCGCCGCGCACCCTTATTACGTCGTTAAGATCGAACCCGAGCACAATCGTTTGACGGTCGGCACTTCACAAGACCTGACGACCGACCGCTGCCGGGTAGAGGCAATCAACTGGATCCAGCCTCCGCCCGCAAAAGCTTTGCAGGTTCTTACCCGCGTTCGCTACCGCCATAGCGCGGCTGCATCCATGCTCGTGCCCCGCGGTCCGCACGCCGCAGATATTGTTTTCGACGTGCCCCAGAAAGCCCTTACACCAGGCCAGGGCGCCGTGTTTTATGATGAAGACGAGGTCTTGGGAGGCGGGTGGATCGTCCGATGAAGAAATTTAGTATCAAAACACTGGGGTGTAAGGTTAACCAGTACGAATCCGAAGTCATCGCCCAACAATTACAAACCATGGGTTACGCTAGCGTGGAATCGGGCGCCGTAGCTGAAGCGCTGGATGTCATCATTATCAATACCTGTACCGTCACCCAGAAAGCCGCCATGCAGTCACGGCAGGCAACCCGTCAGGCGATCCGATCGAATCCCGATGCGCGTGTCATTGTAACCGGCTGTCATGCGCAAATACACGAAGACGAGTTCCGTCGTATCGCAGGCGTTGATGCAGTTGTTGGTCAAAATCTCAAGCACACCATTCCTGAAATTGTAACAACCCTAAAGCCGGCCGGTCATACCGAAACACCACTCGAAACCCAGCAGGAATCTGCTCGCAAGGACTTCAACCCGCTGGAACCGGCCATTCTGGGGGTCCGTACCCGGCCTTTCCTAAAAATTCAAGACGGGTGTGACGCCTTTTGCACCTACTGTATTGTGCCTTATACCCGAGGGCGCAGCCGCAGCATGCCGTTATCCCGTGTGATGGAACACATCGGCCGCATCCAGCGCAATGGTTACAAGGAAGTTGTCCTGACAGGGATCCATCTGGGATGTTACGGCCAGGACCTTACACCCCCGGCGACGCTCGTAGAATTGCTGGATCAAATCCATACCACCGAGGCCATCGAACGGGTGCGCCTGAGCTCGATCGAACCGCACGAACTGGGCGATGACATTCTTCAACTGGCAGCCCGGTCGGACACGCGACCCGGCAAGCTCTGTAACCATTTTCACATACCCTTGCAGAGCGGCGACGACCACGTGCTAAAAAGAATGCACCGTCCTTATACCCGCAACGACTTCATCGACCTGGTGAACCGGATCCATCTTACGGTACCGGAAGCGGCTATCGGGGTCGATGTCCTGGTCGGGTTTCCAGGTGAAACCGAAAGTGCCTTTAAAAACACCCATGACCTCATCGTGGGCTTGCCATTAACCTATCTGCATGTTTTCCCCTTTTCATCGCGTCCAGGAACCCCAGCTGCCCGTTTTCCTGACCCGGTACCAGCGGAAATCATCAAGCAGCGCTGCCGCAACCTCCGCGAACTGGGTTTAGAAAAAAAGCGCGCCTTTTATGGCCAACAGATTGGTAAAACCGTGGAGATTCTGATCGAGGAGCAGCGGGAACGGTCATCCGGGCTTTTAAAGGGATTGACCGCCAATTACATCCCGGTTTTGATCGACGCTGAAGATAGGTGGAAAAATTCGTTTGCCACGGTGACCCTTGACGCTTCCCGCGACATGTTTCTGATGGGCTCGCTCCAGGCCAACCACTCAAAAACGGATTGAAATAAAAACGTGAAACCTTTTTATTTAATGTTACGTTCCTTCTTGATAATATCGTAAGCCTCTTTAATCTCCCGAAACTTATTCTCGGCAAATCGCGTGAACTCTTCTGGTAGGCCTTTGGATGCAATTTTGTCCGGATGGTACTCATGCACAAGTTTGCGGTACTGTTTCTTGATCTGCTCGGTTGAAGCGGTCCGATCTGTCCCCAATGTGGCGTAATGTTTATCGATATCCTTGATGTATTTTGACTTCAGCGTCCGGTACTGGGTATCGCTGAAATGAAAGGCCCTGACAGCTTTGAGGATCAATTCTTCTTCCGCAGGGCTTAATGCGCCGTCCGCAATCGATACCCGTAGCAGAATATCTACCATGACCTCCAGCAACTGCGGCTGCATCTGAAATTGATTGTAAAATTGAGCTGCAAAATCTTCGAAACTACCGGGCGCGTCCAGGGCCGTATTAAAGATGTTCATTGCAACCATTCGGCTCTGGGCATCTAATTGCAGATCGTAAACCATAAACTGTTCGATGGAAGCAACTTCTTCGCGGGCGACGCGTCCGTCGACCTTGACCAGTTTGGCAAGCATGGAAAAAGCCGCCACAAAAAACGTCAACTGGGCCTCTTCCCCGTTCGAAAGGCGACCTGCCCGGCCAGACCTCAGACCCTCGTCACCGAGATACCGTTGCTCACTGCTATCGAACGCATGCCCGAATGCGGCCCCGGCGATCGCTCCCAACGGGCCGCCCAATGCAAACCCGATGGTCCCTCCAACCAGTTTTCCTAACCACCCCATAACGGCTCCTCTTAGGCGCATGAATACCCAGGTCCTGTTGGGCCTGGGTTGGATTTGCCTTTTGATATATATTCAATGGATTAAAAGCGCAACGGTAAATCCCCGGCCGGCCTTTTGGATTCCGATACGATCTATAGCGCCAGGGCTTCGAAAGGACACGCCAGGCGTTTTCATGAGAAAGGCTTTATGGCTGTTTCAATAAGTCGGTTTGGTAGGCTGGGCGAATATTTTTTGGCAGTTGAAAGAAGCGCTTAAAAAGGAACGGCGTCCGTACGATTCGTTATTGGTGCAGGTGCTTATTTGCATTTCTCCGGGTCCTGGTATTGAACACCGACACCGAAAACTTTTTCCGGTTTTGACCCTTTCTTCCGGCACCAGCGGACTTCGGCACGGCAGCCTTCGAAAACATCCGTACGGGTAATATGAATGTCTTCACCCGGTTTGAGTGACTTGGAGGATTCAAAGTACATGCCCCCTTCACTGCAATTCTGCATCGTGGCGCCCTTGTAATCGCTGATGTCGGACAATGCATATTTTATGGGCGCTTCATGGTCAAAGCGTTCATAGGCCCTTAGATCTGATTCATCCTTGGTTTTCTTTTTACGCGCCATTGCAGTTCATCCTCCAGCTATGTGTGAAAAACCACATTTCTTTATGGGTATACCAAAACGAATTAGGTGTCAAAGAAAATGGAAAACGCCCTCAAGTTTTATCGGAACTGTCCGATCACCTGGCGAGCCAGCCTGCCACGGGGCTCGACACCTGCAAGACAATGCGCCGACCAAACGGGTGTTTAGCGGATCGATCCTCAATTGCAGGCAAATTGCCGTACGAATTTACCGCTTGACATTATCGATAAACACAATTATTTAAGGGGCATGATTCGATTCAAGCCCAATCTTAATCTGACCTTAAAAAATCATTGGTGCTGGCGCAGCCAAATGAAAACGGCGCGCCCAAACGTTTAGGCATAACTTTCACATAATTGCATTTTAAACCGTGGGCCACCGAAAAGGCTTCACGGTTTTTTATATTCATCTTACCTAAGCCGTGGAGTTCAAACACCACGGCTTTTTTGCCTTGTTAATTTCACAAAATCAATTTTTCGTAATTGGGGGCAACATGATTAAACAAGCCATCGCCAAAGTCGTTCGCGGTTTAGATCTGACGGCCGACGAAATTGAAGCAGCTATGGGTGAAGTGTTTGACGGCCAGGCGTCATCTTCACAGACCGCAACGTTTGTCACGGCCTTACGGCTCAAGGGTGAATCGATCGATGAAATCACCGGGGCTGCCAAAGCGTTGCGATCACGGGTCCAAAAAATGAACCTCGGCAATCACCTGCTGGCTGTTGACCGAGATGATATCAACGTCGAAGGGGAAACCATTCTGGAAACCAGTGATACGGGTAACCAAGGCACCAGTACCTTTAACATTTCAACCGCCACCATATTTGTTGTTGCCGGAGGCGGTATCAAGGTTGCGCGTCATGGCAGCCGGGCATCCTCGGTTTATTTCGGCGCGGCGGACGTGCTGGCCAATCTGGGTGTCAATCTGGACATATCCTTCTCGGACGTGGAAAGGTGTATTCAGAACGTCGGTATCGGCTTCTTGTTTACCCCTCTGATGCACGGCCCCATGCGGAATGTCGCCCGCCTGCGTGAAGAAATGGGCATCCGCACGATCTTCAATTTGATCGGGCCCCTGACCAACCCGGCCGGTGCCTCGACACACGTCCTCGGCGTTTACGATGTCTCGCTAACCGCTAAAATGGCGCAGGTGCTTTTGAACCTGGGTGCCCAGCAGGCCTTTGTGGTTCACGGCCAGGAGACCCAGGACGAAGTCAGCATCTGCGGCCCGACCCATGTTTCCAGGCTTAAGAATGGGCAGGTAGATTCCTTTGTGATCGAACCGGAAGCCTATGGTTTTAAAAGGGCTGCGCGCGAAGCGATCAAAGGCGGAAATGCCCTTAAAAACGCTCAAATTATCCAGGGCGTCCTCTCCGGGGAAACCGGTCCCAAAAAAGATGTCGTCGTATTGAACGCCGCCGCCGCTTTTGTTGCCGCAGGCCTGGACCGCGACCTACAGGACGGCGTTCAACGCGCCGAAGAAATTATCGTGTCCGGCCAAGCCAAGCAAAAACTCGACACCCTGGTTGAATTCACATCCCAATGCTCATCCTTCGTACGCAAGGAATTCTAACGCCAAGAGGATTTTTCCCGAAGCTTCTGGGATAATTGGATACAGCTTTCTTTCCGTTTGATAAAAACGAGAAATCCTTTCATTGAGTCCGGTTCAATCTGTAAGCCGGCCAAGGCTCACTACCCGAGGATGAAGTGGATTATCAATGACCGAATCACTATAATCTTTTGCCATCCCTCTTGACAAAAAGCATAAAAATTATATTCTATATAGTACCACTATGTGGTAAACAACATCAAGCGTCGAAAAATTCATTTGAACAATTCGCTTTGACCGGCAACGCAAACAGAAGCTGATTATATGCACTGCAACCGGATTGATGCTCTTTTCATAATTCTTACCCGCTGATGCCGAACACGATTAGTTTTAACCTTCGCAGATGACTTAGCCTATCAAATAAGTTATTTTAATCTTTATATATTTTTGTTTTATATTTCTAATAAAAATGAGACGCGCCATGGGCACTGATAAATGTACGCACGAATTTAAGCCAGCAAAAAAAAACAGGGCCAATCGCTACTTTCATGTATTTTTTATTGTGTCCATTGTCATTATTGGTGCTTTTTGGATGGATCACTGGTTAAGAGGAGATGTTGGAATTGCCAAAAAGTTTGCAGAATATGTCGGGGAGCAATGGAGTATGCGTGTCTTGATCGGCGGCGCGATCGTTTATGTACTGCTGCTGAGTCTGCCTTTCGTACCAGGCGTGGAGCTTGGGGTGTTGCTGATGTGCATATTTGGAAAAGAGGGGGTTGTCTTTGTTTATGTTGCAACCGTTTCGGGCTTAAGCTTGGCATTTTTAATCGGCCGCAAGCTGTCGCTTAAGTGGGTGGGGTCCGGCTTGGCAAAAATTGGTTTCGTCCATGCCGAATGCTACCTTGAAAACCTTAGCGGCATGCTGGAAAACATCTCTGTTAACCAAAAATTCTACCACAAGCGGTTTATTTCCTTTTTAGCAAAGCACCGCTATCCGGCTATCGGTATTTTGTTTAATATTCCAGGAAATTATCTCATTGGAGGCGGAGGTGGAATATCTTTAGCCTGCGGGATCAGCCGAAGTATTTCGTGGAAATGGTTTTTACTAACGGTCATTGTGTCGGTTTTGCCGGTTCCTCTGCTAGTCTGGTTTGGTGTAATTCAGCTGGAGGCTTTTTTAAAAATTGTGTAAAAAAGCCCTGGTCGGAGGACTGAATGCGTAATGTTAACAATTTGTTTAAGCTTTTGGATGTATTTGTGAAGGCAAGATCAACCACCCTAAAAAGTTCATAAGTTACCCTTGACAAACAGGCGCAATGTGTCTTATCCAAGGACCTGTATAAAGCGACTCCGAATCGTTATCCTCTTTTTAGCACAAACCTTGACTCAACCTGAAATCTGGACCGACAACCATACCTCTCGCTGAAAAGTCTTGGTTCCAATATTCAATCTCTTTCTTTTAAAATCAGGAAGAAATGGATCTCTATCTGACGATCGGTCACCTAAAATTTCCGATGCGCCGCCTCCAGGGATTGGCTTTGTATGTCTTTGGAGGGAACCGTATTTTTTGTCGTTCAAAAAAGTTCCAACTGAAAAATCGATGAAGAAAGGAGAACTGGCATGGCAAAATATCTTATGCTTTGGAGTTTGGATAAAAGTCTTATACCTGCAGATCCCAAAGAAAGAGCTGGTGGCTGGAGTTTACTTATGGAACTGGTTAAACAAGATATGCAGAAAGGTGTAACCAAAGACTGGGGCCTCTTTCCTTCTGAAGGGGCCGGCTATAGTATTCTGGAAGGCACCAATGTTGAGATTATGAAAACAACTGAACAATTTGTACCCTATGTAGATTTTGAAACCCACCCGATTGCCACCGCCGATGAAGCAGAGGAACTAATTAAGAGCTTATCTGGTTAACAAATCATTAAGTGCCAATTTAAAAAACAGGCTGGGACCGATATGGTCCTGCCTGTTTTTATACAACTCGCAAGACCTGGCAGTTCTTCCATGAATCAGGTCTTTATCCTGTCCATAAAAAGTGGTGATAGACCAAAACCCATCCACTAGTGAAATGATATTAATCTGAAGGAGTAGAGGCAGCTCATGGACAAAAGCAAGTGTATCTATATATTGAAATTGGTCCCTGTTTTGTTCATAGCATGGCTATGCATAAAAGGCCTATGTTTTGCTGATGACGATGCTTCTCCCGGTACATATTTTATTCTAGGAGGTCTGACGGGCTTCGAAGATTTCAAGGACACGGGCGCAGATGATTTCCAGGAGGCTTGGGGCGTTGAATTTAGGATCGGTCACCGATTCAACAAGTATTTTGCCGCCGAGGGAGATTTAAACATGTTGACCGGTTTTGATGCGACTATAGACCTATCCAAAGTAAATCCAAATCTTTCAGGTACGGACAAAGTAGCCTTCGACATCACGAATCTCACTGCCAACTTAAAAGCTCACTGGCCATTGGGTAGGTTGGACCCGTATGCCTTAGCTGGTGCGGGAATTATGTTCAGTAGAGTCCGGGCAACTTATCAGTCGGGATATTACTGAGTCCCCGGGTACTGGGGCTGGTATTGCTCCGGAACCTATGCCACACTTGATGACGCCACTGACTTCATCACCAAATTCGGTGTCGGTACTGACATTCATATCAACCCAACCTGGGCGTTGTCCCTGGAACTTTGTTATGTTATCCCTCACTCCACTCTATCTGATCTAAGGTATACGTCTTTTGCTTGGGGCGTAAGATACGCCTTCTAACCATGACCTATATTAATTATAGTGATATTAAAATTCCGGCTAAAATTATGAAAATAGCAAGATATTTAAAACTTGGCAATTGATTAAAAAGGGGTCATCCATTAAAGCGTTAGTCAAGAGAAAAAATACTTCTCCCTGAGCAATCATTTACAGTCTTGCACTATAGTTCGATATTGTTTTCAATCCCAATTCGCGCCCGATCCTTCGTTTGTTTGGATACGGCTCAAGACCCGCTCCAGTCATCCATCGGGCTTAAAGCCTTTGTGGTTCACTGTCAGGGCATACAGGATGAAGTCAGCATCTGCGGTTCAACCTATGTTTCCAGGCTTAAAAACAGGCAGGCAGATTCCTTTGTAAAAGGGGTCAAGTCCGCCTTGACTCAACATAGTGCCGTTGTTACTAGAAGCTATCTCAAAAATGGGATTTTGGCTCAAGGTCAAGGCGGACGACAGATTTGAACCGAAGGAATAGCGGGCTATTTTGAGGATTCAAATCATGCCGTCCAACGCCGAGATTGGGCCAATAGACATTTTTGAGATAGCTTCTAATTAATCTATGTCATGCCCTCTTTGGATAACATATCCCAGTGCTTGTTAACATGTCATGAACCGTTTGGTCCTCGAGATTTTATCGACTGGGTGCAAGCCACCTATCGAGATTATCAAGGCAGTGCTGAAAAACCTCAGATTAAGAAAATGTACGCGGATGTGCGATGATCCCAAGATAGCAGAACGTGCCAATAAAATGGAACCGCCTATTATCAAGCGGCACAAGCGTCAAGAGCAAACTAGACCCCTTTACTCCTTTAGAGGTGTTAGTAATGAAGCATTTTTTAAGAATCACATTTATAACAGTGTTCATATTAATTGGAGCCATAGATGCCATGGCGATCGAAGAAGCTAAATACGAAGTGATAAAAAAAGACACCAAATTTGAGATTCGTGATTATGGAATCCAGATCCTTGCCGAAACCGTTGTGGAAGGAAATTTGGAAGATGCCGGCAACAAGGCATTCAAAAGGCTTTTTCGCTACATCTCCGGCGCCAATCGGTCACGGGACAAAGTGGCGATGACGGCCCCTGTATCCCAACAGCCAATGGGGAAAAAGATCAATATGACGTCTCCTGTAACACAGCAGAGTGTCAATGAAAGCTGGGTGGTAAGCTTCATGATGCCAGGCTCATACACTCTGGATACCCTTCCAGAACCAGATGACCCAAAGGTCTCATTGCGTCAGGTTCCAGCTCGACGGATGGCCGTCGTGCGCTACTCTGGTTTCTGGAGCGAAAAGGGCTACCTGCGAAACAAGGTGGAACTGGAGTCATGGATTCACAGAATTGGCCTTACCATCGTAGGTGATCCCATATGGGCTCGATATAACTCTCCATTCATGCCGTGGTTCTTAAGGCGGAACGAAATTCTGATTCCAGTAAAAGGGGTCAAGTCTGCCCTTGACTCACCATAGTACCGCTGTTACTGATTAATCTATGTCATGCCATCTTCGGATAACATTTCCCCATGCTTGTAACATGTCATGAACCGTTTGGTCCTCGAGGCTTTTCCGGCTGGGTGCAAGCCACCTATCGAGATTATCGAGGCAGTGCCAAAAAAACCTCAGATTAAGAAACTGCATGCGGATGTGCGATGATCTAAAGATAGCAGAATGTGTCATTAAAATGACACGCATATTATCAAGAGACACAAGAGTCAAGGGCAGACTTGACCCCTTTACTCCTTTTCCACCAACACAGAACTGTACCGGGGTCACTTTAACCACAGAATGCGTTGCCCCGCGCCTACAGACCGGCTCCTTTTACATTGGACTATTTTATAAACAATAGACGCATGAAAGGAGGCACGAGCATGATATCCCTGACGGAACCATTGAAGCGCGGTTTTTTTTACACAATGGTAGCGGGCGCCACCCTTTTTGTCCTGGCGATGGCCCCGGCCGCTTTTGCCATAGATAACATCACGCTGTTGAATGCATTTTATAAAAGTAAAATGCCCGGTACGCAGCAACTTCGCCAGTCCTATGCCAATTTCACCTACCACCCTCTTGACCGCAAGGACCTCACCTTTCATTTGGCGATCCCCAAAAGCGACTGGCGCGATATCCCGGTCGCACTGTCACCCGAGAATCTGAAGGAAGACAACCTGCATCTGATCTCCCTTGCCAAACAAATGGCGCCGGAAAACGAAAAGGGCGAAGCCAAGATCGAGGTGGTCTACATGCGCATGGACCTGGATATCAGCCTTTATGACTTTGTGGATCTGTTTCTGCAGAATTATGAAAATGTCTTCACGGTCATTGCACGACGGGAAGGTCGCTACAACAATCGCAAGGTAGAAGAGGTCCTGTTGCGATCCGGGCA
Organism: uncultured delta proteobacterium; assembly: GCA_963802265.1. Classification (GTDB taxonomy): domain Bacteria; phylum Desulfobacterota; class Desulfobacteria; order Desulfobacterales; family CAWDIC01; genus CAWDIC01. The sequence continues at coordinate 597,008 of CAWDIC010000005.1, read as the reverse complement.
GGATTCCAAGCAATACATTGTACGGGTGACGTTTTCCCAGCACGGCGATCTGTTTTTTGGTGTGTTTGCCTCGGCCCTGGAATCCGAATTCCTCCGGTTTACAGAGCCTTTCATTGTGGCGGCGGTCACCTTTGAGAGGCACCAGAACGGCCCCCACCCCCAGGGTGGGAAAATGGCCACATTCACCTCCAAAGCAGAGCCCAAGCTGACATTTAGCTACCCTGCGGACTGGACAGCCGAAGAGGTGCCAGGGGCGGTGGCAGGTCTGGCGGCTGTGGATGTCAAGCTAAACCTGCCGGCCGGGGACACCCAGGAAAGAACGACATTTGGATATATTCACGCGCGTGCGGTTGCAGACCATTTAGATCGGACGCCGGACCGAATCTTGAGCGATCTGAAAAAAGATTTTGAGGGTATGGACAGGACTGTTGCCTTCAACACATGCACGCTCAAAGCGGATCTTCTTCCCAAACTGACAGCCCCTTTGGGAAAACTGGAGCGATGGGATGTGACCATCGGCGGAACCTCGAGCGAGGCAGCTTATCTGGTGCTGCCCAAAGGGAACACATGCGTTGCTTTAGGGCTGATTTCCATGCGGCCTGAGGACAACATGCTGGCATGGTTGCACACTTGGAGGGTTTTTGAACGCATCGCCGAAGATCTGACCGGAACACCCGTTCACCTGACCAAACTGAAAAATTGTTCGCTGCCCGCGGATCAACAATGCAATACCCTGGCCGACGGCACCATGAAGGCCTTTGCCGGATCTGTGCTAAATGGGAATTTCGATGATTTTTATGTGGACAGCTCCAGCCATTTAAAGGTGCAGACAACACCGGCCAAATTAGAACAGACCTTCAGGGGGTTAGCCGCCTTGAGAGAACTGCAGCGATTGAGCCAGCACACCCCGGTTCTGGAAAAGGGGGCCTGTCTCGACAAAGACGGCCGATTAAAATTGAACGGCCAGTACCCCACCCAACCCCAAGCGACAACATTCCGGCTGACTTATATATTGGAGCAAACCGAGTGGAAATTATTGGGTATTCATGTAGCTATGAAAAAAATGCCTGCGGCTGCGGCATCCGACCCTTCAATGCCGATGGCCCAGAGCGGCCCGTCGAAGACGGATCGATTGAATGTGCTGGCGGCTGAAAATGGCGGCCGGGTGGTCTTTTGTTCCAGTCAGTACAATCAGACGGCATGGGGGGCCGGAAATCTCATCGACAGTCAATTGGGCGACGGGCACGGCTACGCCAACCAACACGGCAAACCCGTTGAAATTGTATTTGCCCTGCCCGCAGCAGAATTCCTAACGCAGCTCTGTTTTAATCCCTATACCGTGGAATCATCTGACAGGTGGGCCAAAAACGTTGCCGTTGAAGTATCCACCGAGGGACCCCAAAAAGGGTTTTCGCCCGTCGGTGAATTCACCTTGCACAACCACATGGGCCAGGCAAAAAAGATCCCGCCTGCTGACCAATGCTTCGACATTGCAGCTGTTCGGACGCAATATATCAAGTTGCGCCTTCTTTCCAACCATGGCAGCAGCGGTTATCTTGAATTGGGGGAATTCAAAGCATATTCAGCTGAGAAGTAGATATTTTCATATACACGGTTAAAAGTCAGGATGGTCTCGATACATCACTGTTGTGTAATTTTACATCCAAAGCTGGCACATCATATTTCTGTTCATCTGTATGATTAGGAGTTGGTGTTTATCATGAAATTGAAACTGTTCAGCACTTTTTTGCTCATTTTCCTCATTCTTCAGTCAGTCGAAATCTCAAAGGCGAAGTTTGCCTGGTCTGGTGAAAGTAGCGGTGCATTACTCACGACTTACCGCGAAAAATATCAAGATGCATTCAGCATCTTGATACCTAAGGGCTGGAAGGCAGAAGGTGGGATGGTTTCCAGCGGTGTTTCATGGAATGTTGTAGATTTGGTAGAATCCAATATTCGTTTCCGTGTGACCAGCCCGGATGGAAAATCTTTTTTGGATGGTATCCACGGTTCTATTTTCAACTGTACGTAATAAAATGATGATCGGCAAAATAAGCAGCCGAAGGAAAAAATAATGAAACATATTGTGGCTGTCGCAAGTGGATCAAGAGGAGATGTTCAGCCGGCAGTTTCATTATTATCATACCTGGGCAGCAAGGATTATGAGGTTACAATTTGCGGAGGCTTGAATATTCAAGCTTTGGCCGAAGCTTATCATTGTGCGTTTGTTCCGATGGGCGAAGATTGCGAAGCATTCGTATCCCGGGCCCCGGATCCGACAAATCAACCCATAAAAGCAACAAAAGCATTAACAGACTTCGTTATAAGGGAGATGGCGCTTCAATTTCGCAAACTTCCAGAAATTGCAATTAACGCCGATCTAATATTAGCAGCAACCTTTGGCTTCGCAGGTGCAACCGTTGCGGAAGCTTTGAAAAAGCCTTTTGGGTATATTAGCTACTGCCCCCAAGTTCTTCAATCCAACGAACATCCCGCATTGTTCGTAAGAAGCCATCGACATTCCAAGGTCGTTAATTGGTTAAGTTGGAAGTTTTTCAAAAAGATTTTCAATCTTTCATATAGAGCCGTCATCAATAAAAATAGAAAGAATTTGAATCTTCCCCCGGTTCAGGATTGCTGGAACCATGTATTGGGCGATAAAATTCTATTGGCTTGCGATGGTGAGTATTCTACGGTACCTGCTGACATAAAACAAAAATGTTTTCATGCGGGATATTTCCCAATACCTCAATATGATGATCTCGATGATGTCTTATTGCAATTCATAAATTCAGGATCGAAACCGGTTTATATTGGTTTTGGTAGTATGACCGCCAGGGAACCTGAAAAAACGACCCAGATTGTAATTGAAGCGGCAAAGCTTGCTGGACAAAGAACCATCCTCTCAAGCGGGTTGGCGAATTTGGGTGTAGATCAAGAAGTTGATCAAAATTGCTATGTCGTTGGTAAATGTTCACACCCGCTTCTATTTCCTAACGTGGCCGCAATTGTTCATCATGGCGGAAGTGGGACCACCGCGACAGCAGCGCGGGCTGGCGTACCACAGGTAATAATCCCCCATATGACAGATCAGTATTATTTTGCTGAGCAGGTTCCAAAGGTAGGCATAGCGCCGGAATCCATCTGGAGAAAAAACTTAACGTCTAAAAACCTTGCTGCCGCCATAAAAGTTGCCGTTTCAGATGAAAAAATGAAACAAAAATGTAAAACATTGGCAGAAAAACTCGCTGATCACGATAGCTATGGGCTCGCTGAAAAATACATCAGAGATAATTTCATGGCTTAACGTAGAAAGCTAATGACATCAAAACTATCGCCTAAGTTCAGATAATGGCAAGCTATTCCAAGTTTTGACAAAGCCGATAAACATGGGATAGTCTCCATATATCTGTAGTTGGCCGAAATAATAGATAAACGTATTTATGTAGACTCTATCTAATATGGATATAATCGATAAAAATCAGTTTGAATGGACCAAAGTTACCCAAAAAGCGTTTATTTTCTGTTGTTTCTATAGATTCTAGGGATGAAAATAGAATCTATGTAATATCAGCTTATGTGTTTAACATTAAAAAATTGATCAGAGTAAATCTCAAATAAGGAAAGTGGCATGGGAAGATGGTTGCGACTTCTAATAATATTCATTTCAGCAATTTTTCGTAAAAAGATCCATCTAACCGACATATCTAATCTATCTTTCCGAGTTTGGCCCATAGAAGCTGATATAAAGTATATGAACAACGCAAGCTACTGGACGATTACTGAAATGGGGCAGATGGATTTTCTGTTCAGGACCGGCTTTTTCAAGATATGCCGCCGACATCACTGGTTTCCATTGGTAGGATCTCAAAAAATGATCTACAAAAAACCTTTAAAACGGTTTGAAAGGTTTCAATTAAGATCGCAACTACATTATTGTGATGATAAGTGGCTATATTTTGAACAAACATTTTTAAAGAATGAGCAGCTGATAGCCAATAGCCTGGTGAAAGTCATATTTAGAGGCAAGGACGGAAATGTACCCGTTTCTCAGCTCCTAACTTCTTTAGGTACTCAAGCGAATCTTCCGCGTAATGCATTGATAGATAATTCTGAAAATATAGATGAAAGATTGATGCTTAAATAAAAAATATAATATCTGTGCCGACAATGGTTTAAACCCAGATAAACGCAGATAAGATTTTTTTATAAAAGACCACATAACCAGCGCATGGAGTTGGACGGGGAAAAGCGAGCGGCTTTTTTCTTCGTAGATTTTACCGGAAGAAACGTCTCATTTATCGAATCTTGGGTATTCTTTTCCCCGCCACTCATGCGCACGTTAAAGTACAAATACCTCCAACAAATCAAAGTTTTAGCGAAACTGCCGATAACTTGTATACATCTGGACTTTAAGCTGCCTTTAATTAGTGGTGATATGCTAAATACAAGATGTGGTGCTGGTCAGTTTCGTTAAAAGTTGACGATTTTTAACTTCAACGATGACGCTGAATTCATGATATTCATTGAAGATTTTTATATCTCTGTGTCCTGAGGTCATTGAACAGGGGCGACCACCAGCGACCTGCCGATAACGTCCCCATCTCACAGGCAAACCATTATTTACACCAATGAAGCATTCATCATGGGGATTCACTATCGTATTTTGGGGTATGGTTGTTAATTCCAGTTGGTAATCGTCATTATATTCTCACCATCTCGCATAATTTGATTTAATCGCAATAAACCATTGATTTTAGACAAGTTGAGGATGTATTTAACTAGTGCCCATCCACAAATGGCTCTTTTACGCGATTTCGGCGTTAGGCGCCATGATTTGAATCCTCAAAATAGCCCGCTATTCCTCCGGTTCAAATCTGACGCCCGCCTTGAACTCACGCAAAAGCCCTCATCCGTGGATGGACACTAACTATAATCCATCTCAAAAATGTCTTTTGGCCCTTAAGAGGATCTCTTCTTCTTCGGGGCTTCAATTAATGGATCAGCCATAAAAAGAACTGATAGGTACCGATGAAAACGAATGCCACTGTTGATTACTCTTTGGTCAGGGAATGCAGAAGTTGGGACGAATTCAGATGCCCGCATCGAACCAGTATTACATCTTTAATCCACACGATATATGATAAAAATACCGTCAATTTAAAGGATCGATTGATTAAAGATTTAAAAAACATTTGTGATAGATGTGATACCTATGAACCGTATCGCAAGGCCCACGTCAAGACAAAATAACCTCTGATCGGTGCCATATCAACGGATGACGTCGCTATTAAAAAAAGGAAGATTGATTTCACAGATGAGCGATCGGCTTTAAACCATAATTCTTCCCAGAACCTTCCCAATCGTCTTGAAATCGTACATCCGCCTTGAAGCGAGAAAATAATCAATGAATGGCAGGGCGGCGCGCATGCCGCGGCAGATCGGTTGATAATCCCGGGTGCCGACCAACGGATTGAACCACAGCACTTTATGGGCGCGCCCTTTTATAAGGCCCATTTGTTGCTTCAGCAGATCGGTTTCGCCACGATCCCATCCATCACTGAAGATCATGACGATGGTTTACTGGAAAGCCAGCGGCGCCCATAGGTCGTTGTAAAGGTATTTAAACAGTGACCGATTCGAGTACCGCCGCCCCAATCCTTGACGGATTCGCGTCAAACTGCCAAGAACCGTGGCAAAATCACCATTTCGTAACAAGGGCGTCACGCGCGTTAAGGCGGTTCCGAAAAAGAAAACCTCGACCATGGGAATGATCCGTTGCAGCGCATGCACGAACTGCAGGGTCATCAGCGTATAGATATCCATCGAGCCACTGATGTCGCAAAAGATCACCGCCCGTCGTTTTCTGATCTTTTTCTTCTGATATTCCAGCACCAAAGGCTCACCGCCAAATTGAATATTCTTGCGCAACAACCGACGTAAGCTCAACTTACTGCCGCGGCGACTGGGTTGCATGCGCCGGCTGGTGCGACGCTGCAGGCGCTCGAGCAGTTTTACCATGTTATCGTATAAGCTTGGATGAAGCTCTCGAAGGGTGTTGGGCCAGAGCCGGCTGGGTGTTCGCTGGTTCGCGGGCTGTAGGATAGGGAGGCAACCTCCTCTTGCTCCGTGTTTCCGCCGGTTGCATTCTGGCTGAAAAAAGATTCCCTGCGCCAAGCAGAAGACTGACCATTATCGTTTTCCGGTCCCATTTCCCGGTTGCAAGCCAGTCGCCCGGAAAGCATCGGCATCAGCTGTCCAGTAGGCCCGAAACAACCGGTCGAACAACGCTAAGTGTTCGAACTGCTTACCAGGTTGCAGCGCAAGGTATCATAAAAATAGCGATTTTCGACCAATGTCGATGTGTTCAATGCTGTGGAGGGCATCTAATACCTGCGACCAGGCCACCGGCAGACCCTGCGACCTGAGGAAACGGCCAAAGCGGACGATATTGGCGGGCAAACCCGATTGGGAAGCAAGAACTTCATCGGCTGGCCGGCCGCTGTTTTGCGTGTGTGGTTTTGGCGCCATGGCATATAACCTTCAGATACCATGCGGGTCCTATCGACCCTGTTTCGGATGCATTCAGCAGGCTTGCCCGTTGCTGGGGATCTGACCAGATATTGGTATGGAATTGCTGTAAATCTTCGCGGTATTTGAGAATGCATCCGACGGTCTGCTCCACGACCGCTTCATCCAGGTCTTTGACGCTCAACTTGACCAGCGCTTCGGCCCAATCCAACGTCTCCGAAATACCGGGTTTTTTGATAAGGTCTTGCTGGCGAAGGGTCTGCATGAAATGGATCACCTTCGCGGCCATGCGGGTCTCGATACCGGGCAGACGGGCACCAATGATCTGAAGCTCTTTTTCATATTCGGGATAATCGATCCAGTGGTAGAGACAGCGCCGTTTAAGGGCATCATGAATATCGCGTGTACGGTTGGAGGTGATCACGACCAAAGGCCGATGGGTGGCCTTGAGCGTACCGATCTCTGGTATGGTGATTTGAAAGTCGGACAGCACTTCGAGCAAAAAGGCTTCGAATTCCTCATCCGCACGGTCCAGTTCATCGATTAAAAGGACAGGCGCCCGATCAGTGGCGCTTTGGATGGCTTTGAGCAGCGGCCGTTTAATCAGATATTCCTCACTGTAGATGAGATTTCCGATTTCGTCCGGGTCTTTGCGACACCGCTCTTCCATCTTGATGCGAAGGAGTTGTTTGACGTAATTCCACTCGTACAAGGCCGTGCCGGCATCCAGACCTTCATAACATTGCAAACGGATCAGGTCGGTCTCCATTAGTTCGGCCAAAACGATCCCGACTTCCGTTTTACCGACGCCCGGCTCGCCTTCCAGGAAGATGGGTTTGGAGAGATGATAGGCCAGATAGATGACGGTTGCCAAGGAAGCATCACATATATAGCGATGCGTGGCCAGTTGTTTTAAAACGGTATCGATCGAAGTAAAGACAGATGACGGACGCACAGCTTAAATCCTCCTTTTAAAGGGCCTATGGTTTTAATGATTTCAGCCACCCTCTTTGCTCATTTATATTTGGGCATCGATCCACGGGCACGCTTCAGGAAACTATTGGTCAGGATCATATTCCCCATCCACAATCTCGGTCAATACACCGCAGGTTTCATGAGGCGGCATGATGAAGGCGTAGCGGTTGCCCATCAAATGGCGGGGTTCGGTGTCAATCAGGTTGGCACCTCGGTTCTTGAGTTCCTGCAGCCCGGCCGCGACGTCATCCACCCGGTAGGATATCAGAAAAACACCTTCACCTTTCTTGCGAATAAACTTGGCGACTTCGCCTTCCGGGCTCATCGACTCCATCAACTCCAGCGCCACGTCCCCCAAGTAATAGCGCACCACCCGAATTTGCTCGCTGGGAGCCTCATATTCGCCGGCCCGTTCCAAACCCAGCATATCTTCATATATTTTACAAGCCTGTGCAAGATCTTTTACGGCAATACAGATATGGTCGATTTTACGGGCTTTCAAGGCAGCCTCCTTGCTGCGACTTATTGCGGATGGCATCCAAAATTTTATCCGGTGTGAGCGGAAAGTCATTCAGATAGACCCCAATGGCATTGCTGATGGCAGCGCTGTAGGCTTGGGCTGCGGACATGGCAATCGACATGCCGGCTTCTTTGGCGCCGTAGGGACCATCCGGATCGTGCGATTCCACGATGATCGAATTTATTTTAGGCATGTCACAGGCCAGTGGCACCCGGTATTCCAGTTGCGTGGGATTGAGCGTGCAGCCCTTGTCCCATATGTGCTGCTCGGTCAGGATGCCGCCCTGCCCGCCCATGGCAACGGCCCCTTCAAACTGACCTTCCAGCACCATGGGATTGATGGCACGACCCACATCCTGGGCCGCCGTGACCTCGAGGACTTTGACCTGTCCTGTCTCAGGGTCGACTTCCACTTCCACGATGGTGGTGCCGAACGAGAAGGCGCCACACATCTGGCCAAAAGGGTTTGTAACCCACTCCCGCTTGGAATCGACCTTGGGCCAGTAAGAGCCTTCTCCGCTTACGGGTCGCCCCTGGGCCAGGCCCATGCGCAGCACCTTTTTGAGAGGGATGCGCTTTTTCAGGACTGCCCTTGACAAAGACCATGCGGTCACGGGCGACCAGATCCTCCTCGCGGGCCTCGAGCTTTTCCGCAGCGATGGCGAAAATCTTCGTCTCTGGCCTTCTGGGCCGCCAATTTCACGGCGTGTCCGCCGATAAAGGTCGACACCTGCGAATAAGCACCTGGATCAGACGGCGTCACTTCCGTATCCGCGGTGATCAGCTGGATATCTTCCGGTTTGACACCCAGTTCCTCAGCCGCAATCTGAACCAGCATGTTGTCATTGCCCTGGCCGTTGTCCACCACCCCGGATATCACGGTCACACCGCCGTCTTCGTTGAATTTTATGTAGGCCTGTGATCCGCCGCGGATACCCATGGGAAACCCGGTCTGCACCGAGTTGCACCCGATGCCGATGCCTCGATAGGGCGGCAACTTGCCCCATTTCTTTGTCCATTCGGCCTTTTCAGCCGCCTTGACAATGGTCTCTTTCATGGCGCAACTGGCAACATACGATTGGGTGTTGGTATATTCACCTGCTTCCCGGGCATTGCGCATTCGTATCTCTACCGGATCGATGTCCAGTTCTTGGGCAATCATGTCAAGCTGGGTGTCAACCCCGCAGGCAAAGCCACGGCCGTGTACACGGATCATGCCGCGAACCGGTTTGTTGGTATAGATGCGGTAACCGTTGTAGCGCACGTGTTCCATCCGATAGGCCTGCTCCATACAGAGAAAGGGAACGCTGGTGGCAATCGGCCCCGTACTGCTGTAGGCGCCCCCATCCATATAGCAGGTGACATCCCGCGCAATGACGCAGCCCGCTTTATCCACGCCGGTTTTAATCGTGGTAATCATCGCATGCCCCTGGCGCGTGGCGATGGTGTTCTCTTCACGGGTATATCTGATTTTTACCGGCCGGCGCGTTTCCCGGGCCAAAAGCGCACAGATAAAATCGCCCGGCGCAATCTCGGAGCGTCCACCAAAAGCCCCTCCAATGGCGATTTTGCGAACTCTGACCTTATTGAGCGGCATTTTAAGCGCATTGGACAAGGGCTTGGCCTTCATGTGGGGCCCGGCGTTGGGCATCCATATCTCCAGATTCCCGTCAAGGTCGAAACGCGCGACCACGGCATACGGCTCTCCCTGGAAATAGGACTCTTCGGAGGCCATGAAGGTGTCTTCCCGCACGAGATGGGATTGAGTGAATCCCTTTTCAACGTTGCCGACATGAATGGGTACGTGAATGTTGATGTTCTGGGGAAAATCGTCATGCAGCAAGGGCGCCCCCGGCGCAATCGCTTCCATGGGGTCGAATACAGCCGGAAGCGCTTCATACTCGACTTTGATCAGGCCCAAGGCTTCCTGAGCCGTTTCTTCGTCCACGGCTGCGACCGCCGCCACTTCTTCCCCGATGTAACGGACTTTTTCGGTGGGCAAAAACTGCTGGTCAAGCGTATAGCGAAACACGCCCCACTTTTCACCGTGGGTGTTTTGTCCCGTGACCACGGCCTTGACTCCCGACAATTGCCGGGCCTTGGATGTATCGATATTCAAAATGCGTGCATGGGGCAATGGGCTTCGCAGAATCTTTCCAACCAGCATGCGGGGCAATTGCAGATCCGCTGTAAATTGGGCCTCACCCGTGACCTTGGCCCTGGAATCGACCCTCGGCATCCGTTGGCCGATGTATTCGTAGGTCGTCATTGCAATCACCCTTTGGAATCGGTTTTTTCGGCCGCGACCGCAATGGCCTCGACAATTTTGGTATAACCGGTACAGCGGCAGATGTTGCCGCTGATAGCACGCCTTATCTGCCTTTCATCCGGTCGGGAATCCTCGAGCAACAACCCTTTGGCGGACATCAACATACCGGCCGTGCAGAAACCGCATTGCACAGAGCCCTTTTCGATAAAGGCGTGCTGCAACGGATCCAGTTCACCTTGAACGGCCAACCCTTCAACCGTGACAATCTCACAACCCTCGGCCTCCAGGGCCAGCGTCAGACAGGCACGGACCGGTTTAGCGTCCATCAGAACCGTGCAGGACCCGCAAACCCCTTCACCACAGCCCTCTTTGGAGCCGGTCAATCCCAATTGCTCCCTCAAAACATCGAGCAGCGTCCAGTGCGCTTCAACCTCGAGTTCCATCGCTTCTTCATTGACCCTTAGTTTTAGGGCGATCTTTCCCATATAAATCTCCTGCCTAAATTCAGCATTTCAAATGATATTTCCGACCGTTAAGGGACATAGCCAACACCGTGGAGGGCCTCTGCCAGCGCGCGGCGGACCAACACCGCGATCATCTGCTGGCGATAGGCAACGGGTGCGTTGACATTGTTGACAACAAAGGCCGAAGCATGCTCGCGCGCCATGGTTGCCGCTTTGGCCCATGCATCATGATCTGTCGTTGCTCGGCCGATCAAACTCGCGGATGCTTTGGCCAGCAAGAGCGGCGCATTGCTGACGGCCCCCACGACGATACGGGCATCTTTTACCAGGTTGTTCGCCGTCTCGACATACACGCCGACCGCAACCATCGGAAAGTCGATCGCTGAACGAAAGGATAGCCGCCCATAGGCCTGGCCGCTTTTGATATCGGGAACCGGCACCTGAATCTCGGTCACGAGTTCATCCGCTTCAATGGCCAGCGGGTGCTCCCCTTTGGCCGAATACAGATCGACCAAAGGAATCGTTCGTTGACCGCCTTGGCGTGCCACCGTGACCGAAGCCTTTAAAGCGATCAGCATGGGAGCGCAATCGGACTGGCAGGTCGACCGGCACCGATCGGACCCTTCCAAGGCATAACAGATTTGGCCGCCGGCTTTGTGACACGGCTGCCGGGCTGACCGCATAAAGGCGGATTGATTGTAAAAAAGACAACGGTTCTCCTGGCATAGGTTGCCACCGAGGGTTCCCGTGTGGTGCTGGATCGCTGGTGCCCCAATCGATTCCAGGGCCGACACCAGGCCCGGCAGATGCTTTTGGACGAATTCGGTATGACGGACAGCGCTCAGCGACGCGCCGGCACCGATCTGAATTTGGCCGTTAGCCTGGCGGACATAGCGCTGGGAGGTGATTGATTTGAGGCTGATGAGATTTCCAGGTTGTAAAAGGCGCTGCTTCATGCGGACCAGCAGATCGGTTCCGCCGGCCAGGATGCAACCATCGGCTTGATGCTGATGTAACAATTCCAAGGCCTCATCCATGGTCCTGGGCCGCAGGTACTCGAATCTGGGCAACCGCATGTGACATACTCCCTTGCACGCTAAAAGGACTTGACAACCGCCTGTCATCTCTATACATAATGTATCCTGTATACTGTATACAATTTTGACAGTCAACAGTATATTTCTCGCGGCCGCGCGCAACTGGATTCTGCGCGCGAGCGGCCCCCTCAACCCGATCTGATCGCGCCTGCTAAGGCCCAAAGGATTATGATGAAGTCGTTGCAGGACATCACAATTCTTTCTCTGGAACAAGCCACCGTCGTCCCCTACCTGACCTATCGTTTGGCCATGGATGGCATGGAGATCATCCGCCTGGAGCATCCGGTTTACAGCGACCCAAACCGTATGATCGGCGAAAATGTTCTCAACGAAGAACGGATGAATGCCTATTTTTTGTGTATCAACGCCGGGAAAAAGGCGCTGACGCTCAACCTGGCCGAACCAGAAGGCAGGGAGTTGCTCGGGCGCCTGATCCGTGAGCTGCAGGTCGATATCTTCCTTACCAATCAGTTGCCGCGCAATTACCAAAAGCTGGGCATTGACTACGATACCCTAAAGTCATTCAAGGCGGACATCATCTGGCTGGGGGTCACCGGTTTTGGCCCTGACAGCAACGAAGGCGCCTACGACCCCATTTTGCAGGCCCGCTCCGGACTGATGGCGCTGACCGGGGAGGCGGATGGCGATCCGCAGGTTGTCGGCATTCCCCTGCCCGACATGGGCACCAGCGAACACGCTTACGGCCTGCTGATGAAAGCGCTGTACCAGCGGGCATTGACCGGCCAGGGGACCCGTATCGATTTGGCCATGTTCGAGTCCTGTGTTTCCTGGCTGCACCGTACCGATTACCATGACCGCCAGTTTCGGAAAAAATATCACGCGACGGGGCAACACCCATGAGTTCTTCAGTCCGGTTTCCGTTTACCGCACCCAGGACGGATTCATCTACCTGGCGGTCGGCAATGACCGTCAGTGGCAAGCTTTAGTTTCCCTGGAACCCTTCCAAGCCCTGGACGAACCGGTGTATCAAAAAAACAAGGGGCGCATCGAAAATGTCGTGGAATTGAACCGCGCAATCAACGCCATCACCGCAAAGCACACATCGGCGGCCTTGATCGACATGCTGCTGTCGATCACCGTTCCGGTCAGCGAAATCAAAGCGATGGAACAAGTGGTTGAAGATCCCTTAACCAAAAAAAGACTTCTATTCGCCGAAGATCCGGTGACCGCTACCCGGATCACCCTGGCGCCGCCACCCCACATGACACCCTATTTGGAAGCCAGCCAACGCAAGATGTCCTTTCCCCCCCGTTTTGGTGAACACAACGACGCGATCTACACCCGCATCGGTTGCAGTGCCGAAGATCTGACCCGCCTGAAGGAAAAGGGAGTCATCTAACATGCACATTATCGTCTTGATCAAGCAGGTCCCCAATACAACAGCCGTGAAACTGGATCCTAAAACCGGAAACCTGATTCGCGAGGGCATCGACAGCATTATCAACCCGGATGACCGGCACGCCCTTGAAACAGCGGTTCAACTCAAAGAATCGCATGCCGCTAAAATAACCGTGTTGTCCATGGGCCCCTTGCAGGCCATTGACGCCATTTCCGAAGCCATGGGCATGGGGGCCGACAAGGCCGTCCTGCTTTCCGACCGTGCGTTTTCCGGCGCCGATACCTGGGCAACCTCTTATACCCTGGGCCGGGCGATCCAGACCATTGGCGAATATGATCTGGTGTTGGCCGGACGACAAGCCATTGACGGTGACACCGCCCAGGTCGGACCCCAGGTGGCCGAGTTTCTCGCCATTCCGCAAGTCACTTATGTGTCTAAAATCGAATCGCTGGCAAGCGACCACCTCGTGGTCCAGCGTAAAATTGAAGACGGCTACGAGCGGATCCACTGTCGTCTCCCGGCCCTGCTGACCGTTGTCAGTGCCATCAACACACCGCGCTACCCGCTAATGGCGCGCCTCCTGCTGGCCTGCCGGGAAAAAGCGCCCATCAAAATCTGGAATGCCGCCGACATCGGTGTGAACACCGCGGACATCGGACTGGACGGGTCCCTGACCCATGTGATCAAGACCTTCGCGCCGAAGCTCGAGCGTCAAGGTGAGATATTGAAAGGCGACACGCAAACCGTCGCCCGGGAACTGGTAGGCAAGCTTCATCAGCCAAAATTTAATCTAAGCTGCAAAATTACTTAAGGTATTCATGACGGTCTGGATTGAAATCGATTTGTGCGACGGGTGTCGGCGGTGTTTAAAGGCATGCCCCTACGATGCCGTGGAAATCTGAAGGATGACAAAGCCGCCATCGGCGACCGGTGCACGTTCCTGCGGTGCCTGTATCGCGGCCTGCCGCAACAACGCGATCCTAACGGACGCCGCACCGCGCGAGGTTCCCGATTTCAGTGATTACCAGGGCATTTGGGTTTTTGCCGAGCAGCGGGACGGAGAGTTAAACCGGGTCAGCCTCGAGCTGCTGGGCAAAGCCCGGGAGCTCGGCCAGACGCTCAACCAGGAAGTTGCGGCGCTTCTGCTGGGTCATCAGGTCGAAGCTTTGGCCGCAACCCTCATTGAGCATGGGGCTGACAAAGTCTACCTGGTCGACCACCAAGGCCTTGCGCGATTATCGGACCCAGGCCTACACGGCGGTCATCGACGAACTGGTGAGCACCTACAGAGCCCAATGTTTTTCTTCTGGGCGCGACGGTCAATGGTCGTGACCTGGCGCCGCGGGTTTCACGCCGGGTCGGCGCCGGCCTTACAGCCGATTGCACCGCTCTCAGCATCGACCCTGACGAGGGCATTCTTTTACAAACCCGGCCGGCCTTTGGTGGCAATGTCATGGCCACCATCGCCAACCGCTTCTCACGCCCCCAAATGGCCACTGTACGACCGGGCGTTATGGAGGTCTGCCCGTCCGCTGACCACCAAGGCACGGTCATCAACCACACGCCCCTTGTGGATGAAGCCCAGATCGGAACCCGGTTGCTTGAAATCGTAAAAGAAAAAGAGACCGCCTGCGAACTTGTCCGAGGCCAGGACGATCGTCAGCTGCGGCAGGGGCATTGTGGACAAGGCCGGCCTGAAGGTTCTGCGCGAACTGGCTGATGCACTGGGTGCTGAAATTGCCGGCACGCGTGTCGCGGTGGAACAAGGCTGGATCCCGGCCGAAAACCAGGTCGGGCAGACCGGACGGACGGTACGCCCTGACCTCTATGTCGCCTGCGGCATTTCCGGGGCAATCCAACACCGGGCCGGCATGCTGGATTCCAAATATATCGTGGCCATTAACAAAGATCCCCATGCGCCGATCTTCACGGTTGCGGATTGGGGTATTGTGGGCGACCTGTTTGAGGTGGTACCCGAATTGACCCACCAACTAATCGAAATGCAGGCGTCACGAGGGCTGACGTGCACCTGACGCGTTGGGTAGATACACCTAAAAAAAGCGGGGTGTAAAAGGATCAAGGCAATGACACGATCAAATCCCGAAGAACTCATTCGACAAAACATCGCCCGTTTTGTCGACAATGAATTGCTACCTCAAGCCCAGGACCTGGACAACAAGGGCGAATTCCCCTTGGCCCTGTTCCAGGAGTTGGCCGGGATGGGGGTTTTCGGAATCCGTTATCCACGCAATAAAGGCGGCGCCGGCGGCAACACGACGCTGTACTGCATCATCTGCGAAGAACTGGCCCGCGGTCTCATGAGCATGGCGGCGATTACGGCCATGCAGTGCTTGATGGGGACCAATTTCTTGTTTCATCATGGCACCGATGAAATGCATGCTGACTTTTTCATGCCGGCCATGCGAGGCGAAAAAATCGGCTGCTTTTGCTTGACCGAACCCGAAGCCGGATCAGACCTGGGCGCTGTTTCAACCAGCGCCACCAAAGTGTCTAATGGTTATCTGATCAACGGGATGAAGACCTGGGTCACCGACGGGCCCAAGGCCAATTTTTATACGGTGCTGTGTCAGACCGACCCGGCGCTAAAGTTCCGCGGCTTGGGCTTTTTCTTTGTCCCTCGCGATTTGCCGGGTGTTTCCACCGGGCCCCCTTTTGACTGCCTGGGAACCCGCACGACACCGATTTGCGAAGTCGCCTTCAAAGACGTTCTGATTCCAGAGGACTATTGCCTGGTACCGGCTGGCCAGGGTGTCAACGCCCTGATGTCGATTCTGGCCGAAATCCGTTCCATGACCGCGGCCTTGGCTCTTGGATTGCAACGGGCGGCCATGACAGATGCCATCAAATACGCCAAGGAGCGGGTCGCCTGGGGACGCAACATTGGCAAGTACCAGTTGATTCAAGCCAAGATCGCCAACATGGCCACCAACCTGGAAGCCTCCAAGCTGTTGACCTATAAAGCCACAGCCATGATCGACAGCGGACAGGAATGCGTCAAAGAGGCGACCATGGCCAAGTACTTCGCCACCGAATCGGCCTGTAGCGCCGCAGATGAATGTACACGCATATTCGGTGCCTACGGATATTCCATGGAGTACACCGCCCAGCGGTATTACCGCGATTCACGCTTTCTGCTCAACGGTGGCGGTACACATGAAGTTTTGCAGACCAACATTGCCCGCTGGGTTGGCCTTTAGCCCTCAGTATTACAAAGTTACAAGTTACCAGTGAGCAAAAATGCCTAAAGTTAAGGAATGCTATCTTTTTATTTAAATGACCGAATTCTGTCGATCGTATAAAGGCGGAGCGCGGCGACCCAACAGTATAAGTTTTATTGCCAGAATAAGCGAAGGCCCATGGGCGAACACCAAAATGAATTAGACCTCGGCCCTTTGCAGGCCATCGAGGAACGCAAGTCACTTGGAGAGCAAGTTTTCGAAACCCTGAAAATGGCCATAATCCGAGGCGACATGTCTTCCGGAAGCCGTGTTGTGGAAAACCGCATTGCCGAAACGATCGGTATCAGCCGCACCCCGGTCAGAGAAGCCATGCACAAACTGGAACGGGAAGGGTTGCTGCAGCGACAGCCCAAAGGCGGCTATATCGTTTTGGGACTCAACCGCGAGGATATTGAAGAAACGTTCGGTATTCGCAGCGTGCTTGAGAGTTATGCGGCCAAGCTGGCCGCACGCAAACACACCGCCAATGAGCTAAAATCTCTGGAAGAAAAAATCGAGGCTTACCAGGTGTGCCTGGATCAGGGACGTCTCAAGGATCTGCCCCGCATCAACACGGAATTCCACGATTTGCTGTATGCATTGAGCCGCAGCCCAAAATTAATTCATATGATCCACGGGCTCAGGGATCACATTTATCGCTACCGGCAAATCATCCTTGAAAAGAAAGGCATGGCCATTCAAAGCAATGAGGACCATCGTCAAATGCTGCTGGCAATCAAGCAGCGCGATGGGGAGGGTGTCGAACGGCTGGTGCGGGAACACCTGTTAAGAGGCCAAGCCGTCGTGCTGGAGGAATTCGATCGTAAATAAAATCGCGTTGCGATTTTATATGACGCGACTTTGTCGCTCAACACCCAATATTGATAGGAAAAAAAGATGCCAGCACCCCCAAAGAAAATAAGGATCCTAATCGCCAAACCGGACTTGGACGGACATGACCGCGGGGCCAAGGTTGTCGCCCTGGCATTGCGCGATGCCGGTATGGAGGTCATTTACTCCGGCCTGCATCAGAGCCTGGATCAGATCATTACCACCGCCAGCCAGGAGTCGGTCGATCTTATCGGCCTCAGCATCATGACCGGCGCCCATTTGCAGATATGCCGTCGCCTGTTGGAGCGCTTGGAAAAAGAGGGTATGAATCATGTGCGGGTGATTGTCGGCGGCGTCATTCCCAAAGAGGACATTAACCCTTTGAAAGCCATGGGCGCTGCAGGGGTTTTTCCAGGCGGTACGCCCTTTGAAGAAATTGTTGGTTCGATCGAAAACTTGTTTTACGTCTTTGAGGGATTAGGGAGGAACTTATGGGCGTCGCCCGATATATAAAAGACGACAAAGATGCAATCCAGGAAGTTATTTATCAATCCGGTATTCGGGTCAAGCCCGTGTATGGCAAAGAAGATCTCGATGCAATTGGCTTTGATGAGGCTGAAGACCTGGGAGAACCGGGTGCGTTCCCCTTTACGCGCAGCCTGCACCCACAAGGGTACCGCAGCCGTGCCTGGACCACCAGGCAGTATACCGGCTTCGGCACGCCGTCCGAGACCAACGAACGTTTCAAATATATGATTTCGCACGGTCAGTCAGGATTGAACGTTGCCTTTGATTTGCCCACCCAGATGGGCCTGGACTCGGATGATCCCCGGGCAGAAGGGGAAATCGGGCGGGTCGGCATGGCGGTTGATTCGCTGCGTGATTTCGAAATCGCATTTCAGGACATCCCCTTCGATCGCATCGGCACCGGGTTGACGATCAACGCCAATGCCACGGTCATGCTGGCCATGTATCAGGCCGTGGCGCAAAAATTCGGCTTTGCCAAGGAGAAGATCAGCGCAACCCCGCAAAATGATATCCTCAAGGAAATGATCGGCCGGGGGGCCTGGATTTTTCCCGTCGAACCGGCCGTTCGCCTGGTCGGCGATACCATCGCGTATGCCATGCAGGAGCTTCCCCGCTGCAACCCGGTCAGCATCTGTGGCTACCATATCCGTGAATCGGGCGCGACGCCGGCCCAGGAAATCGCCTGTGCCTTTGAAATCGCCAAAACCTATATCGATAATGTGGCTGCCCGCGGCATCGATCCGGCGGCGTTCGTGGGGCGCTTTTCCTTTAACCTGAATGTCTTTGGCAACCTCTGGGAGCAGGTCGCCAAGTTCAGGGCTGCCCGTAAGCTCTGGGCTAAAATGCTGCGTTCCGAATACGGTATTAAAGAGACCAAAAAGCTTTTTTTGAGAGGTCTCTTCGGCGGCGGTGGCAGTGGCTTGACCAAAGAGCAGCCTGAAAACAATATTATCCGCAGCGCCTACTACGCCCTGGCAGCAGCCCTGGGCGGTGCCCAAACCACAGCGCTGTGCTCATTTGACGAGGCCTATACCATCCCGACCCCGCGTGCGGCCCTGCTTTCCCTCCGCACGCTGGAAATTTTAATGGAAGAAGTCGGACTACGCGACACGGTCGATCCGCTGGCCGGTTCCTATTTCATCGAAACCCTCACCAAGGAAATGGAAGCCAAGATCCTGGAGGAAATGCAACGCATTCAAGCCATGGGCGGCATGATCCGTGCGGTCGCCTCGGGTGCCATCCAGCGCGAAGTGGCGCACCAGGCCTACGAATTCGAGAAGGCGCTGCAATCCAAGGAAGCCATCAAAGTCGGCGTCAACAAGTATACCGAGGGCGATCACCCGGAAGTTGAATTGCATGCGTATAACGAAGATTGGGCGGAAAAACAGATCGATAACCTCAAACAACTGCGGCGGGAGCGGGATAGCCGCGCGGTAACAGGCCTGTTGAAAAAACTGAAGCAAACCGCGCTAGACGAACTGAACGTCATGCCGGTATTGGTCGAATGCTGCCAGGCCTACGCCACGGTGGGCGAAATGACCGGCGTATTCAGGGAGGTGTATGGGGAGTGGCAGGAACCGAACTTGTTTTAGAAGCCACCTCAAAAATGTCTTTTGGCCCAATCTCGGCGTTGGACCCTTGTTTCAACTCCTCGACATACCTAAGTATGCCTGCGGGTTAAAACTCGGATCCGCCTTGATATTGAACCATAATCCTATTTTTGAGATGACTTCTAAAACAAGTTTTCTCAGGCGAACGAATATGTCCTGATCCCTGTTGGAAGGAGCGCCGCGCGGCGCAAGCGCCTGCGCTGCACCAGCGACACCGGTACTTTGGGCGCGCTTAATTTTGGTTCACTTTAAACTTATGTGATGGAGGATCTTCCGTGACCCACGGCAATTTGCGCCTTGGATGCGACATTGGTGGCACATTTACGGATTTTGTCCTCGTAGACAGCCAAACGGGACAAATCCATACACACAAATGTTTGACCACACCTTCGGATCCGTCCGAGGCGGTCGCCATCGGGATTGAAGCCCTCCAAGGCGCTTTACCGGATTTCGTGCCCCAGATCGATGAGTTTATCCACGGCACAACCTTGGTCATCAACGCCATCATTGAGCGCAAAGGAGCCAAAACGGCGTTGATTACGACCAAAGGCTTCAAGGATGTGCTCGAGCTCGGGCGTGAGATCCGCTATGATGCCTACGATATCTTTGCCGAATACCCACAACCTCTGGTGCCGCGCCATTTGCGCAAGGAAGTCGATGAGCGCATCGCGGCCGATGGTCGCGTACTCAGACCTCTTGCAGCGGCCGAGGTAACGGCCGTCCTGGACGAGATGCGCAACCTGGGCGTCGAGTCCTTGGCTGTCTGCCTGATCAATGCCTACGAAAACCCGGTCCATGAACAGGCCATCAAGGCCCTGGTTGCCAGAGAAGCACCCGAGCTCTTTCATTCCATCTCCTTTGAAGTCCTACCCCAAATAAGGGAATATGAGCGAACCAGCACCACGGTCACGAATGCCTACGTCAAACCGATCACGGCCAAGTATCTGGCGAAGCTTGCAACGCGTCTCGAAGCTTTGGGCTTTAAGGGCACCCTTTTTATCATGCTTTCTTCCGGCGGTATTACTTCCGTTGAGACCGCCCGGGAATTTCCGGTCCGCATTATCGAGTCCGGCCCCACGGCAGCGGTCATTGCATCGCAATACTACGGCAAGCTGTTTCAGATCAAAGACATGTTCTGCTTCGATATGGGCGGCACGACCGCCAAATCATGTCTGATTCAAAAGGGCCAGGCCGGCCTGGTGTCGACGTTCGAGGTAGGGCGGGTCCAAAGATTCAAGAAGGGCAGCGGGCTTCCCATTCAAGTGCCGGTTGTCGATCTAATGGAAATCGGGGCCGGTGGCGGCAGTATCGCCAAAATCGGCCCGATGGGCCTGTTGCAGGTGGGTCCCGCCAGTGCCGGAGCCGATCCGGGGCCGGCCTGCTATGGGCGGGGCGGACTTGACCCGACTGTAACAGATGCCGATCTTGTCCTGGGCTACCTCGATCCCGATTATTTTCTGGGGGGTGCCATGGCCCTGGATAAAACCGCAGCGGAAACGGCCATCACCACCAAGGTGGCCGAACCTCTGGAGGCCAGTTGTGTGGCAGCCGCTTATGGCATACATGACCTGATCAACGAAACCATGGCAGCCGCCGCCAAAACGCACATTGCCGAAAAAGGGGGTAATCCCAATATTGTCACTGTAACGGCCTTTGGCGGTGCCGGACCGGTTCACGCCTATGGCCTTGCGAAAAAAATTGGGGCACCGCGTATCCTTGTCCCCCCGCTGGCAGGGGTCGGGTCAGCGCTCGGCTTTTTTACGGCACCGGTCGCCTTCGACCTCTCCCGAAGTCACCGGGTCAGGCTTGATCAGGCTGATTTCGGCGCGATCGAGGCCCTGTTTCAAGCCCTGCAAAAAGACGGCACCACCATTCTTCAAAACGCGGCGCCAACTGACACCGTTGTGTATGAACGCGTCATTATGATGCGCTTTGTGGGCCAGGGCGCTGAGACCGACCTGCCCATCGACAATCGACCCTTTGACACCTGGCGCCAGGAAGAGATTCGAACGCTTTTCGACCAGGCCTACCGGCGCCTTTACGGCCGGACGTATCCCGATAACCCAGTCGAATTCGTGACCTTTAAGCTCAGGGCATCCCTGCCCGAGCGCCCGTTTCAGATTCCCAAGCGCGATTCCAGCCTGACAAATCTGGCGGCAAGCATTAAAGGTCAGCGACCGGCTTATTCGCTTTTGCAAAAGGACTACATCCCCTTTACGGTATATGACCGTCAGGCCTTACCACCACAGGCTGAGCTGGCAGGACCGGCCATTGTGGAAGAGCGCGAATCAACGATCGTAATCGGCGAAGACGCCCATGCGACGGTCGACGAATATGGTTTTCTTTGGATCGAGATAAAATAAAGGCATTAGAGAGCAACATACAAGTTTACCAAGTTGGTTAATTTGATTAAATCCGAAATTCGAATATCGAAATTCGAAACGGTTCGGCAGGCTCACCGTCCTGAGCCAAGTAGAAGGACAAACCTAAAATCATAATTCTCAAATGACCGAAACACGGCATATAGGAATCATCGTTTGTACCGTTTCGAACATTGGGTTTTAGTTATTGTTTCGGATTTTGGATTTCGTGCTTCGCATTTAGATAGCGCCGGGTTAGATTAAATTGTCAAATTACTTAATATTACTTATAAAAATTAGATAGTTAAGGATAGCATCCATGCAATCAGGACCTCCCAGCACTCCCAACGAGCGCTTTGACCCGATCACATTGGAAATTCTGTGGCGCCGGCTGGTGTCCATTGTGGATGAAGCCGATGCTTCGGTTGCGCGCACGGCTTTTTCCAGCCTGTTACGCGATGCCCATGACTATACGTGCATGTTTACCGATAGCCGCGGACAGGAACTGGTCCAGGGAACCTTCTGCACCCCCGGCCAGGCCGGAGCCATGGCTTTGGGTGTTAAAAAAATCATCCGCTCACAGCCCCTCAAAGACTATCGACCCGGCGATGTGATCATCGTCAACGACCCTTGGCTGCTGGCCGGACATCTGAACGATATCTGCGTTTTGAGCCCGATCTTTCATAAAGATCGGCCGGTCGCATTTACAGCCTGCGTTTTTCATCACGCGGATATCGGCGGCCGTGTATCTTCGGACAACCGTGAAGTTTATGAAGAAGGGCTTTTCATTCCGCCCTTAAAATTATATGATGCCGGCCGGCTGAACCAGGAAGTGCTGGACCTTATTCGGTGGAATGTACGCACCCCGGATGAAGTAACGGGTGATATCCGGTCCCAGGTCGCCGCCAACCATGTTTGTGCCAGCAAAGTCATCGAAATGATGACCGATGAAGGTCTCGACACACTTGACGGATTGGCTGACGAAATTATCAGCCGCACGGAAAAGAGTATGCGGCGGGCAATCGACAGGGTTCCGGATGGCATCTATCCTTATCGCGGCGTCATCGAAGGCGCCGGCAACCGTCCTGATATCGATATCTGCTTCAAAGTCAATGTCGACGGAAGCGACATTCTTGTCGATTTCGAGGGCACCTCCGAGCAGGTAGGCTGGGGTGTCAATGTGGTTTATAATTTTACCTACGCCTATGTATTCATGGCGATCAAGAGTGCTTTCGACCCCGACATTCCCATCAACGAAGGGGCCATCCGGCCGATTAAGATGACGGCGCCTGAAAGCACGGTTGTCAACTGCCAATTCCCGGCAGCCGTGGCTGCCCGCATGCAGGTCGGCCATTTTATGACCGAAATGGTATTCGAGGCTTTGGCAGCGGCCACGCCCGACAATATTATTGCCGGTAGTGGGGGTACGCCGGCTCAAACCAACATATTTTACGGTAAACGGCACGACGGCAAGCCTTGGCACACCATGATAATCCGCGGTGGCGGCATGGGGGCCGGGAATCGCCAAGACGGCCATCACTGCGCTATTTTTCCGGCCAATGGCGCCAACACGCCGGTTGAAATCTTTGAAAGCGATACCCCCCTGATTGTCGAAGCACGTGAATTGGTGTGTGATTCCGGTGGACCGGGCCGAATGCGGGGCGGGATCGGTCGTAAAATGACGATCCGCATCCCTTCCGATCCGTCGGGACCACGAGGAGCGACGACCATTGCCGTTCAGGCGGGACGTTTTCGCTATCCACCGCAGGGTATTTTCGGAGGCGGGGCCAGTTCCAAAGCACAGTTTCTTTTAAACGGTAAGCCCGCAGATCCGAGCGGACTGACTTTTGCCGAACCTGGCGATGCGCTCTCCTTCCACAGCGCGGGTGGCGGAGGCTACGGCCCGCCCTTTGAGAGAGACCCCGAAATCGTTGCACAAGACGTGCACAACGGGTATGTCAGTATTGCAGGTGCAAAAAAATATTACGGCGTGGTCATCGATAGCGAGACGTTGCAGGTCGACCAAGCGGCCACGCTCGCGCTGCGGCAATCAATCCGTTAATTGAGGAGTGAAAAAACATGACGCAAACATTTATGCCCCCTTTTTCAACCCAAAAAGAATTACAGGCCCATCAACTGAAAGGCCTTCAGTGGACCGTGGCCCATGCCTACCAAAACTCACCCTTTTACAAAAATAAACTGGATGCCGCAGGCGTCAAACCGGATACGATTCGCTCTTTAGCGGATATCGAAAAGCTCCCCTTCACCCAGGCTGATGATCTGCGCGCCGAGTACCCCTTCCCTTTGTTGTCTGTGCCCCTGTCCGATGTGGTACGCATCCATGCGTCTTCCGGCACGACCGGCAAGAAAAAAGTCCTCTGCTACTCCCAAAAGGATGTCGACGATTGGGTACACATTTTTGCGCGCTGTTATGAAATGGCGGGGCTAAGCGCTGAAGACCGCGTTCAGATCGCGGTGGGTTATGGGATCTGGACGGCCGGCGCCGGCTTTCAACTGGGCTGTGAAAAATTCGGTGCCATGGCCATTCCGGTCGGGCCGGGTAACGTCGAAATGCAGTGTCAATTTCTGATCGATCTACAATCGACGGTGATGTGCTGCACCGCCTCCATGGGCCTGTTGATGGCCGAAGAAATCGATCGGCGCAACCTCAGATCCAAAATCGCTCTGCGCAAACTCATCTATGGATCAGAAAGAAGCAGTGATGCCATGCGCGCTCGGATCAAAGACCTTCTGGGGCTGGAGGACATGTTCGATATTACCGGCATGACCGAATTATACGGCCCCGGGACCGGTTTGGATTGTTCCTTTCACGAAGGGATTCACTATTGGGCCGACAACTATATTCTTGAAATCCTCGATCCTGAAACCTTACAGCCGGTACCGGCCGGCGAGACAGGGGAAATGGTGGTGACGACGCTTTGCAAGGAAGCCGCCCCCTTGATCCGCTATCGCACACGTGACTTGAGCCGCTTGATCGACCACCCCTGCTCCTGCGGCAGTGTGTTGCCCATGCATGACAAAATTCTCGGTCGCACGGATGATATGATCATTTTCAGAGCTGTTAATATCTATCCGGGACAGATTGATGAAGTTCTCTCGGCCATACCGGAAATCAGTTGTGAGTATCAGGTCATGCTGGATCGTAAAGCGGACGGCAAAGACTACATGACGATTCGGGTGGAATGCCAGCACGAAGTCGATTCGC
Source organism: uncultured delta proteobacterium (assembly GCA_963802265.1). Taxonomy (GTDB): domain Bacteria; phylum Desulfobacterota; class Desulfobacteria; order Desulfobacterales; family CAWDIC01; genus CAWDIC01. Next base: position 571,999 of record CAWDIC010000005.1, on the reverse strand, counting down.
AGCAAAGCGACGAACTGGCGCAAAAAATAGCCAAGCAGATAAAGAACCATATAATGGTCAGTTGTGATGTCGATCTCGTCGATTACTGCGGGCTGCCCCGGTCGGAAAGAAAATCCAAGCGTATTTATGACAACCGCCCGGATTAAGGACAGGCAATGAAAAAATTCAGGTATCTCACGCCCAAAACGCTGGATGAAGCGATTTCCCTGCATGAATCCCACCGTGAGCGTGCGCGCTACATCGCGGGTGGAACCGATATATTGATCAAGGTCAAAGAGGGCAAGGCAGCGCCGGACTACCTGATTTCCCTTAAACATATTATCGGGCAGGATCGCCCGCTTTATAACCACGAAACAGGTGAACTTTTTATCGGTGCTTTCGTCACCCACCGCCGCATTGAACAATCAACCACAGTTCATCGTCGCTATCCTATTTTGCATGATGCCGTTAAAAATATCGGCTCGGTTCAAATTCGCAACATCGCCACAATCGGCGGCAACCTCGTCAACGCCGTCCCCTCGGCTGACGGTGCCATTCCACTGGTCGTTCTGGACGCCAAGGTCAAAATCTATGGCCCCAAGGGTATGCGCACCATCGACCTGCTTCATTTCTTCGAGGGACCTGGCCAGACGGTTTTGGATGGCAGCGAGATTCTCACCGAAATTGTCGTGCCGCCCCTTTTGCCGCGCACCGGCAGCGCTTATGTGAAGTTCGGACGACGCAACGCAATGGAATTGCCCTTGCTGGGTGTCGGGGTTCTGTTGAGCCTTGCCGATGATCGCGCAACCTGTGCCAAAGCGCGCATCGGACTCGGCGTGGCGGCCCCGACGCCGATCCGGGCGCATGAAGCCGAACGCTATTTAAAGGGCCGGCCACTCGATAGCGACGCCCTGACCGAAGCCGGGCGCATTGCCGCCGAAGAGTCGCGTGTCCGGGACAGCATCCGGGGCGTGGCCTGGTTTAGAAGAGATATGGTCAAGGTGCTGGTCCAACGTATGGGCCGCAAGGCTTTAGAACGGATCCAAACACGGGAGCAAACAAGCCATGAGTAGGGAAATCACGTTTCGACTCAACGACAACGAGCTCACCATAACGGTGCAGGACCACTGGACCCTGCTATATCTTCTGCGGGAAGAACTCGGTCTGCAAGGGACCAAGGAAGGGTGCGGCAGCGGTGAATGCGGGGCCTGTACGGTTATCATCGACGGCATCGCCATCAATGCCTGTCTTTACCTGGCCGCTGAGGCCGATGGCAAGGACATCCTGACGATCGAAGGACTGGCCGCTGCGGATGGGACCTTGCACCCGCTGCAACAATCTTTTGTCGAAAACGGCGGCATTCAATGCGGATTCTGCTCACCAGGCATGATCTTGGCCGCGAAGGCCCTGTTGGCGGAAAATCCGAATCCCAGTGAAAATGAAATCAAGCACGCCCTGGCCGGCAATATCTGTCGCTGCACGGGGTATGTCCAGATCATCGATTCCGTCAAAGCGGTGAGTCCCCATCCGGACGAGGACATCAAGGTCGTGGCCTGGCAGACCGAGAAGTAATCGGATTGAGGAGCTAAAGAGGTATGCAGGAATACACAGTCGTCGGCAAATCGATTCCCAAACGCGATGCCGTGGAAAAAGCCACCGGTCGGGCGCAGTATATTCAGGACATTAGCCGGCCGGGCATGCTGCACGGTAAAATCCTGTACAGTAAATATCCACACGCCCGCATCCTTAATATCGACACCTCCCGTGCCCAGAAGCTGCAAGGTGTTCGCGCGATCCTGACAGGCGCGGATATTCCGGAAATCAAGCTCGGCGTCTACCAGGACAACCGACCGCTGAAAGCCGGAAAGGTTCGATCTTACCGTGACGAAGTCGCCGCCGTGGCAGCCACGGATCCGGATATCGCCCGTGAGGCACTCAGCCTGATCGAAGTCAGCTATGAGGCCCTGCCATGCGTCTTCGATCCCCAGGAAGCGATGCGTGAGGATGCCCCGCTGATTCATGTCAAACACCGCACCAATATCCTTAAGATGCCGTGGAAGATGCATTTTGGCGACGTGGACGCTGCGCAAAAAAAGGCCGCCCATATCATCAAAGCACGTTTTAGCACGACCTGGGTGACCCACTGCTGCCTGGGAACAAGCGGCGCAATCGCTGAGTTTGACCACGCCAACAACCTGACGATCTACACCAACACCCAGATTCCGTCATTGGCGCAAAAGGATTTTTTAACGGCCCTCCAGGCCATGGGTCTCAAGAACCGCCGCGTACGGGTCATCAAGCCGGTGATCGGTGGCGGGTTCGGGAGCAAACTGGACACCTACGCCTACGAACATATCGCCATTCTGCTGGCATTTAAAACACGTAGACCGGTCAAAATCGTATTCGACCGGGAAGAAGAATTCGTTGCCACCAGCACCCGTCAGCCCGCCCTGATCGATATTTCCCAGGGGTGTGACCAGGAAGGCAAACTTGTTTTCAGGGATGTCGCCATGATCCTGGACAACGGGGCCTATACCTCCTGGGGCGCCACCACACCCTCGGTCATGATGATGCCGATTTCGACCCTCTACCGCGTACCGAACGTCCGGTACAACGCCAAGTGTGTCTATACCAACAACACCTATTCCCAAGCCATGCGGGGCTACGGTAATCCGCAGGCTACCTTTGCCATCGAGAGTGCCATGGATATGCTGGCCGAAGCCGCTGGTAGCGACCCGGTCACCTTCCGCCGCATCAATAGCAACCAACCGAACCAGGTCTCTCCGCAGGGTTTTCGCATTACCACCTGTGGCCTGACGGAATGTATCGACACGGTCACCCAGCGCATTGAATGGGACCGCCCCAAAACCCCGGGCGAAGGCGTCGGTATCGCATCCCTGATCCACGTCGGCGGCGGGGCCCGTGTCTACAAATCGGATGGATGCGGAACGATCATCAAACTGGATGACTACGGCGGGGCCAATGTTTTTACGGGTGCCTCGGACATGGGTCAGGGGGCCGATACGGTCATCGCCCAAATTGTGGCCGAGGAACTGGCGTTGCCGATTGAAGATGTACACGTGATTCATTCGGACACGGATGTCTGCCCCTGGGACGTGGGCGCCCATGCCAGCCGGACGACCTTCGTGGCCGGCAATTCCGCCCTGGGTGCGGCCCGCAAGCTGAAGCAACAGATTCTCGAGTTGGCGAGCAACCACCTGGAAGCGCCGCCGGAAATTTTAGACTTGCGTGATCAACAGGTTGTCTGCCGGGAAGACCCCGATCAAAACATCGCGATCGGCAAGCTGCTGCGCAAAACCCATTTCGGTGTCGGTGGGACCATGTTGACGTCCGAATATTTTTATGACCCGGCCAATGAGAACCTCGACCGGGAGTTTAAAGGCAACCTCTCGATGACCTATACGTTCGGTGCGCACGGGGTCCGTGTCAAGGTGGACGAAGAAACCGGCAAGGTCGAAATTCTTAATTACGTGGCCGCACATGATGTCGGCCGGGCCATCAATCCCATGCTGCTAAAAGGACAGGTCTACGGCGGTGTCATGATGGGCATCGGCTATGCGTTGACCGAACAGGTCGTTTTGGATAAGGGTGAAGTCATGAATCCCAATTTTAGAGATTATAAAATCCTGACAGCCAAGGACGCAGTACCGATCGAGGCGCCGGTCCTCGAAACGCATGACCCCTATGGGCCTTTCGGTGCCAAAGGTATTGGTGAACCGGGTTGTGTGCCCAGCGCACCGGCCATTGCCAATGCAATTTACGATGCAGTCGGGATCAGAATTAAAGACCTCCCCATCACTCCGGAAAAAGTTATAGCGGCCCTTAAAGAGAAACATAAACCATAGCCGGTTATCATAAATAATATCACTAAGAATCATTGCAAGTGAGGCACCCCAACCGGAAAGTGGTTTTAACAACCACTTTCGGCCAAACATATTGGTGACAACCGCTATAAGGGTTGAAAAAACGCTGATTAACCTGTAACAATGAACGGTCAACCATCGGACCGAAAATGAAAGTCTTTATATAAACACGTGTTAGGGAAATTTAAATTCAACCCAAGAAGGAGGACCTTTAAGATGAAACAAAAATCCGTATTGATTCTCGTCGGGCTTTTGACCGTACTCATGCTGGCAGCATTTGTACCGGCAGGGTCGGCGGCTGAACCGGTCAAACTCAGTTATGCCAACTTTCCGCCAGCTCCCACTTTCCCCTGTGTTCAAATGGAGCGCTGGAAAACCGAAGTGGAAAAACGGACCCAGGGAATGGTCGCCATCAATACTTTTCCGGGTGGGACGTTGCTAGGCGCCAAAGCGATGATGGATGGTGTTATCGCCGGGCAGGCCGATATTGGATGCCTGTGCATGGCCTATCAACCGGGGCGCTTTTTGGTTACCAATGCCACCAGCTTGCCGGTGGGGATCCCCAATGCCAAAGTCGGCAGCCTGGTTCTTTTTGACCTATACAAGAAATACCAACCCGAGGCATTTTCAAAGGTCAAAGTTCTCACCATGTTCACAACGGCACCGACCAATATCATGTCCAAGGTCGCGGTGCGCTCGATGGACGACCTGAAAGGCCTCGATTTGAGAGCTTCCGGCGGCGCCGCCCAGATTCTGGGTGCCTGGGGTGCCAACCCGGTCGGTATGCCCATGCCGGCTACGGTGGAAGCGCTGCAAAAAGGGGTTGTCAAAGGCCTTTATTCGTCCCTGGAAGTCATGAAAGATTTTAAATTCGCCGAGATGTGTTCATACGTGACGATGACCGATACCGTGATCTACCCCTTCGCCGTCGTCATGAATATGGATAAATGGAACGCCTTGCCCAAAGAGGTTCAAAAGGTCATGGATGGCTTGGTTTTAGAGCAGGCCGAATGGACCGGGGACTACATGGACGGTCATGTCAAAGACGCGATCGCGTGGTCTAAAAAAACACACAAGGTCGAATTCATTACCCTTTCCAAAGAGGAAAAAGCCGCCTGGGATGCCAAGCTGCAGTTTTTGACGGACAAATGGGTCGCGGGCGCCAAGGAGAAAGGCCTGCCGGCGGATGCAATCGTCAGCGATATCAAAGCCTCTGTCGCTAAGTACTCAAAATAATAAAATCGTTTTACGATTTTATATGACGCGACGAAGTCGCTCTAATTCGAAAGATTGGCCCGCTTATAATCGGGCCAAGCTTTCGATCACCCATTTGAATTGATTCGCATGCAAACCTTGGATAAAATCAGCCGGATTCTCAACCAATTCTTGATCTTCATCGGCGGTATCTTTTTGGTGGGCATGATTGTGCTGACCTGCGGCAATATCCTTTTCCGAACCATATGGGTACCGATCCCGGGAACGTTTGAACTGATGGGCTATTTTGGGGCCGTGGTCGCTGCCTTTGCGCTCGGTTACACCCAAATCAAAAAAGGCCACATCGCGGTCGATGTCCTGGTCAACATGTTTTCCAAACCGGTTCAGAAACTGGTGCAAACAATCAATTTTTCCGTCGGCTTTATCTTTTTTGCCCTTACCGCCTGGCAACTCACGGTCAAAGCAACCACGCTTCGTCAAACCGGCGAAATCACCGAAACGCTCCGCATCATCTATTATCCTTTCACCTACGCCGTGGCCTTGGGGTGTCTGGTCCTGGCGCTGGTCCTGCTAATCGACCTCATCAAGTTGTTCGGTCCCCCCAAGGAGAGTCAATCTTGAGTCTCACAGCGGTTGGCATCCTAGGCATCGTGGCCCTCCTGCTGATTTTGTTCTGCCTGGGCATGCCCGTTGGGTTTGCTATGGCTTTGGTCGGCTTTTGCGGTTTCTGCTATGTGGTCTCTTTCAAGGCGGGGCTCAATATGATCAGCGCTGTCTTGTGGGACACCTTTTCCAAGTACGGCCTGACCGTCATCCCCCTGTTTATCTTTATGGGCCAGGTGGCCTTTTACTCGGGGGTCAACGAAAAGCTCTACAATGCGGCCTACAAATGGGTGGGGCAAATCCGGGGCGGGATTGCCATGGCCACGGTCATGGCCTGTGCGGCCTTTTCCGCGATCTGCGGCTCCAATGCCGCCACCGCCGCTACGATGACAACGGTTGCCCTGCCCCAGATGAACAAATTCAACTATGAGCCCAAGCTCAGCACCGGTGCGATCGCCTGCGGATCAACCCTGGGGGTGGTGATTCCACCCAGTGTGGTGCTGATCATCATCGGACTTTCGACCGAACAATCGATTGCCAGGCTCTTCTACGGTGGCATCGGAGCCGGCCTGATTTTGGCCTTGCTGCTTACCTTGAGCATCTACGTGGTCTGTCGGATATATCCGGAATGGGGGCCGGTCGGGCCGCAGACTAACTGGCTGGAAAAATTTAAAGCGCTGTCAGGTGCGCTGGAGATGGTTATATTGTTTTCCCTGGTGATGCTCGGCCTTTATTTCGGCCTCTTCACACCAGCCGAAGCCGGAGCGGCTGGTTCATTTTTCGCTGTCGTTATCAGTGTCTTGCAAGGCCGGCTTTCCTGGAAGGGTTTTATTGCCTCGGTGACCGATACCTTGCGGATATCCTGCATGGTCATCATGATCGTGGCCGGAGCCATGATCTTTGGGCGTTTCCTGGCGGTTACCCGAATTCCGTTCGACATCGCTTCCTGGGTTGTTGATCTGCCGGTCTCGGGTACGTTCATCATGATGATCATTTTCGCTATCTACATCGTCGGCGGTGCGGTGATGGATGCCCTGGCCCTGTTGCTCATCACGATTCCGATTTTTTTCCCGGTCTCACAGGAATTAGGCTATGATCCGATTTGGTTTGGGGTAACGATTACCGTGGTAACAACCTTGGGGGCTGTCACCCCACCCGTTGGTGCAACCACTTATGTGGTTGGCGGGATGGCCAAAAACGTGCGGCTGGAGGAGGTCTTCAAAGGCGTCACCTACTTTCTGCCGGCCTATATTCTCTGTATCCTTTTGCTGATGGCGTTTCCGGCGTTGGTTACCTTTTTGCCGAGCCTGATTAAGTAAAAGTGCTAAGCACTTTTACTTGTTTTCAAACCGTTTCAAATCAGCCGGCGTGTCGATGTCGATAAAACAAAGCGGATTTTCGATTTCAACGGCCAACACCTGGTCAGGGTGTTTTTTGATGAGTTCGCGAGCACCGCGATCCCCTGTCAGAGACCTGAGCCGATCATACCAGTTGCGGCTGAAAACAACGGGATTGCCCCGCCGGCCCTGACACACCGGTACGCAGATGTCCTTGGAGGATTGCCAGAAACGCTGGAGCAGGAAATTCAAGGTGGCGGTACCGACCATGGGTTGGTCGCCCAGGAGAAACATGACCGAGGGATGCGAGGCTTCGACCGCTGCCAAACCGGCGCTCAGTGATCGACTCAGACCCTCGCGAAAATGAGGATTTACGACGATTTGGAGGCGTGCATCCGGGTCTGGCCAGGTTCAAGGCCTTGAGAATGGTGTCAGCATCGTGACCCAGCACCAGGACCACGTGTTCCAGTTGGGAATTCAGCGCGTCATCCAGCACTCTTTCCAGCAGGTATTTACCTTTGAACCTGACAAGCTGCTTGGTGCCCTCAAAGCGTTGGGACATCCCGGCAGCCAGAACGATACCCGCGGTCGGCTGTTTCCAGCGGCTCATCGGTCTGCTCCTCGTGCCTGTACGAGCGGTTCCGACCTGTCGTTCAATTTCACCATTGCGGATGGTTGCACATGTGACGCCATGTGCCATCATTAACATAAACAACATCGGGAACAAAGACTTCCATGAAGAAAGTTAGGGTTGAAAAAGCCGTCGGCATGGTTCTGGCCCACGATCTCACACGTATCGTACCGGGTAAATTTAAGGGTGTGGGCTTCAAGAAGGGGCATGTCATCCGTGAAGAGGACCTTGAGGAACTCTATAAGATCGGTAAGCATCACCTTTATGTTCTGGAGCTGTCCGCCAAACGGTTGCACGAAGATGATGCGGCCCGACGTATTGCCCGGGCCATATGTGGGGCCGCCTTGTCGAAGACGGACCCGGTCGAGGGCAAAATCAATATTGTCAGCCAAAAGAGCGGCCTGCTTAAAATCGATACCCGCCGCCTGCTGCGCATCAACAAAATAAACGACATCATCGTTTCGACGCTTAAGACCAATTTCCCATGCCCAAAGGGCCAGATTGTTGCCGCAACACGGATCATCCCCTTGACCATCGCACGCAGCAAAATCGAGCGGCTGGAAAAACTTGCCGCCCAAGGCGGTCCCGTGATTCAGCTGGTACCCTTTCGTCCCCTGAAAGTTGGTGTGGTCGTAACGGGCACGGAGATTTACGAAGGGCTGATCCCCGATGGCTTCGATTCGCAGGTCAAGCGTATCCTCGACCATTACGGGGCCAAGGTCATCAAAAAAATCCTGGCACCCGACAACCCTGAGGCCATTGCTGCAGCCTTGCAGGCCTTGGCCGCGCTCGGATGTAATCTTCTGATTACCACCGGCGGACTTTCGGTCGACCCCGACGATGTCACCAAAAAAGGGGTCCTACTAAGCGGTGCACGGCTTGTGGCCTACGGTTCACCGGTTCTGCCTGGGGCCATGTTTTTGTATGCCCGGCTGCAGGAGACGCCCATCCTGGGTTTGCCGGCCTGTGTCTATTATCACGAAACGACCATTTTCAATCTGGTTTTGCCGCGCATTCTCGCCGGTGATGAAATCACCAAAAATGATCTTGCTGCCTTGGGACACGGGGGGCTGTGCCTGAATTGTGACACCTGCCGTTTTCCCGTCTGTCCCTTTGGCAAGTAGGTAGGGTAAATGCATACCAAACCCCTCAACCAGATCGTTATCGGCATCAAAGGGGCCGGTGAAATGGCCAGCGCGGTCGCCTGGCGGCTTTACCAGGCCAAACTGCAGCAAATCTTTATGATGGAGGTCGCGTTGCCTCTGGCGGTCCGTCGCCGGGTTTCCTTTTGCGAGGCCCTGCATACCTCCCGCCAAACAATTGAAGGGGTTACGGCCATCCAGGCCGCCACCCGTCAACAGATTCAAGCGGCCTGGACCAACGGCTGCATTGCCGTGACCGCTGATCCTGAATGGCACCAGGTTACAGTGCAACATCCGGATGTTGTCATCGATGCCATTCTGGCCAAGCGCAACCTGGGAACCGCCCTGGCGGAAGCGGAGCTGGTCATCGGCCTGGGACCGGGATTCACTGCCGGCCAGGATACACACGTGGTAATCGAGACCAATCGCGGGCATCATCTGGGTCGGATTATCACCCAAGGATCGGCCCAGCCCAATACCGGCATACCGGGCAGTATTGGCGGATACACCGAAGAACGTGTCCTCAGGGCTCCCGTTGATGGGATATTCAACGCCTGTCAAGCAATCGGTGCCATGGTCAAACGTGACGCTCTTTTGGGTGATGTTGACGGTAGCGAAGTGCGGGCCCGTATCGACGGCGTCGTCAGAGGTCTGATACGCTCGGGATTGCACGTGTCGCAGGGGATGAAACTCGGGGATATCGATCCCCGTGGGGACCCCTCTTTCTGCGATACCATTTCCGATAAGGCCAGAGCCATCTCCGGTTCAGTTTTAGAAGCGATTTTAAGAGTTTATCAACCGCCACCGGATCCGGCGGATTTCAGCAGGCCCAAGCCTCAGACACGATTATAGTCCTGACTGTACTGGACACCGGTGATGCTGTGCAAAGCATGAAAGCCGGGTTGATGGAAATCGGACCATCTTCGTCATAAGTTGATTTTTCTATTAAAAGAGCGACGCAGTCGCGACACATAAAATCATGAAATGATTTTATTATGATCTCGCTAATTGAAGCCCTCCTTCTTGATACCGGCGGTGTTGTCAGCATTGTCGGCTCCGGCGGCAAAACCAGCCTGATGTTCAAACTTGCCGGAGAGTTGGCCCAGGCAGGAGCAACCGTACTGACCACAACCACGACCAAGATTTTAAAACCTGCCAAACACCAGTCGCCCCATATCATCGTATCTTCCGATCCCGATCAGGTTATTAGAAAATCGCAAATGTTTTTAAAGCATCACCGGCACATAACGGCTGCAGCCGCAGCCGTTGCTTCAGCACGGCCGAAACTGACCGGCTTTCAGCCGGAGGCTGTGGACCAACTGCTTGCTGCTGGTACATTCCGCTGGATCCTGGTCGAGGCCGATGGGGCGGCAGGTCGATCTTTGAAAGCACCCGCATCCTATGAACCGGTTATCCCCGCAAGCTCAGGTTGGGTAATCGGTCTGGCTGGGTTGAAAAGTGTTGGGAAACCCCTAACCGCTGAATGGGTCTTCAGACCCGATCACTACGCGAAACTGACCGGGCTCCAACGCGGGCAAACGGTATCGGAAGCGTCTGTTGCGACGGTATTGGGCGCCACCAACGGCGTTATGCAAGGCTGCCCTTTGAAAGCCAAACGAATTGCTTTTTTAAATATGGCCGACCAGCGGAATCGGTTGACCAAGGCTCGCCGAATCGCCTGGTTGCTGCAGCGCACGCCCCCGAAAAGGAGGTTGCATCGCGTCGTTGTTGGGAAAGTCTTGCATCTCCAGCCGGTAGTTGAGTATTATGACCTGTAAAATCGTTTCACGCTTTTAGGGAGAGACCCATGCAAAACAATTTAGCCGCTATCCATGAGTTGATGCGCAACGGCCGCCGGTCCGTACTGGCACGCATCATCCACCAGGTCGGATCCGCTCCCCGAGCCTTGGGGACCGAATGTCTTTTTTTGGATGACGGTTCACTCATCGGCTCGATCGGTGGTGGGGCACTGGAATACCGCGTTTCAACAAAAGCCGCCGAGACAATGGAACAAGGCGTTTCCCAGACCCTTAACTTTCGTCTGGCCGGCAATCAAGTTGCTCAAACCGAGATGCTGTGCGGCGGCATTGTCGATGTGTATATAGAACCTGTTTTTCCCGAAAATCCAACAGCCTTCAAGCTTTTTAAGCGCATCGCCCAACTACTGGATAAAGGCGGTAACGGAACGCTGTTGACCGTCATCCAAAACGGTTTACACCACCATGATGAAACCGGCCGCTTGTTGATCGAAGCCGACGGGACCACAACAGGATCCATCGGAGAGCTCTCCGCGGAAGCGTGCCTGCACTTGGTTGAACGTCACCGGGGTACGACACCCCGGCTGTTGGCTGCTGAGGAAGACCACCCTGCCCTTTTTATCGAAACCATCAAACCCTATGATACGATCTACCTCTTTGGGGCTGGACACATTTCGACCTTTGTCGCCCCCTTGGCCCGCAAGGTTGGCTTCAAAGTGATCGTGTTCGACGATCGGGAGGGCTTTGCCAGCCGGGAACGCTTTCCTGAAGCCGACGAGATTGTCGTCGGCCCGTTGAAGACGGTCTTGGATAAAAACATCCCGACATTGTCCACCTACATCGTCATTATCACGCGGGGCCATATTCACGACCTCGGGGTCCTGCGGCAGGTCTTGAATCTAAACCACGCCTATATTGGCATGATCGGCAGTCGACGCAAGCGGGATATGATCTATCAGGCCCTGCAGGAGGAAGGCGTTGCGCAAGAAATGCTGGATCGGGTTCATTCACCGATTGGTTTAGATATCGGGGCCCAGACCCCCGAAGAAATCGCCGTTAGCATTGTGGCCGAACTGATTCAGATTCGCGCGGCTCGCGCCAAAGATGCTGGTTAGATTATAAATAGAATCAATTCTCTACTCGACTGTCCTGAAATAAATCAATTTCTTCTCACCCGGTTCGAGCGTAACATCCGCCAAGGACATTTTCTTTACGAGCCCCCCGGCCGATGATTTAAGGTCAAGGTCGATTCGGTAGGATCCGGGCGGCACCACACATTTTCCAATTCTGATCTCAGCCGGAAGGGTTTTCCAACTACGCAAATCGGCTCTTTCCAAAATCAACGTACCAAGATTCCCTAACATTCGAACGAGGTCGCCCTGTTTTTTGCCGTGCTCTTTGCGAGCAGCTTCCTCAGCCGCTTTGACCGCCAGGTACTTGACGGTGGCACGCGCAATCGCTTTGGCGGCAATACGCAACTTACGATCCTGCAGGCTCTGCATGGCAATCGCGGCGACATTTTCCCCCAGCTCGGTCTCGACAAAACAGGTTCGGCCGGAATCAGCGGCCGTCATCGTGATATGCGACCTTGCGATCGAATAAGGTCGCAGGCGATACTGCGGAAAGGCAACTTTCATGATATAACCATCCGGCATGGGCGCCCAGATGGCGCCCTCGATTTTCTCGGGCGAGCGGCCATTGTAATGGACAAAATATAACTCACTGGGCAGAAGTCGATCGCCGACCGTTTCTGAGGTGCTGGCCGAATCGTGGTCTCTGGGGACATTGAATTCATTGGTGCCCATCACATGCGCCAAAGCCAAAAGGTTGCTCCTGAGAAGCTTGGGCACGGGTGTCCCGTAGTTTTGACGGTAATTTTCCTCATAATACTGGGTCGCAATTCTATAAGAAACCAGAGCATCGTTCAGATCTGGCCGGGTTCCGCCGATTTCGTAGATGATACCCATCAAAAGCCGGACGAAAGCATCTTCTTTATAAACGTTTTGTTTGTCGGGGGGATAACCGCTGTTGATGAGGTTTAATTTGGCGTCGACTTTGCGAGCTTCGACCAAGGCGTCTTCGATTTGACCGATCTGCAGGTAGTTCAATGCCAAAAATAAATTCAGCATGACACTCTCGAAGTCTTCCCCGCGGTAGGGCGCCAACGTGTCGTTGATCACAAAGGTGGCCGCCTGTCTTGAAATAGATCGGGTATAAAGATCTTCCAGTCTTTGTTCGGCCTGAAGCAGGCTTGCAATGCTTTCTCGATACATGCCGCCATAGTGCTGCATAACGCCCAGATCGGCATAATAAAGGACTGCATCTTTGGACGCGTAATGGTCTTGGTTCTGTTCTAACAGGAGGGCGGCTTGCTGGTATTGACCGGCGGCAACCATCTGGTCAAGATCACGCTGCAGTTGGTGGCGCGAGCCACAGCTCACTAGTAGCCCAAGCAAAATCAAACCGATCAGGATCGATCGTATTTTGACACCAGGTCGACACGTCATCGTTAACATCAGGTTTACTTGCAAATGATTACCAGGGCACACGATCGCAGCGCGAGATATAAGCCTTTGATGCCACCGGCCCTTTTTAGGCAATGGGGAGGCTAGCGCGCAAGGTTCATGGTGTCGCAACACGCGGATTTACAGCCGGCAACCTTATGCCGGCTACAATTTCAGCTTGGAGCGCTTAACATTTTTCTTGATTTTTTGTTCTCCGATCCAAGCTTTGCGATTCGTTTCGATGTTGATTAACTCCAGATTGACCTGGTAGTAAATGACATACTGACCTTTAATTTGATCCTTGATGGTGTTGATCGAGCCTTGGAGGGCAAAATCCGCCCCGATTTCCTCACCGAACGATTTTGTTGTCGCATCGCTGGTATAGCCCGCGAACTGATCTTTGCGCTCGACCCGCAGTTCTTCTCTTTCGTCACTTGAAGCAACGACATCCACCAGGCCTGAATTGACCATGGCCGTTTCCAGGTCTTTGATGAACGTCTGGGTATTGATATGTTCATGACTCCGGTTGCGAATACTCTGTACGATAACGACCGGTGGTTGTCCTGGACGATTTTGTTCAAATCTCGCGACCCAGGGGCTGTTGAGGCAATCCCCGATCATTTTTTCCGATACCATGCGCGAATCCACATCATTCCACTTACCGCTCAGATCAACTTCTTCATCAACCGCCATCCGTGTCACTTGCGGACGCGAGCTACAACCGACCATCGTAAATACAAGGATTAGAGTCACTGCTAGACCGAAGAATACTTTATGATTTGACATGCCTGATTACCTCCCTTACCCGCTATATGGTTGATAGCGGTTTAATTTCCTCTATTTCAGGAATATATTCGTCGATAAAATGATTTGAATGGTACATGGTCGCCGTTTTTTCAAAAAGAAACAGGGCCCCAAACACCATCAAATACAGACTTCCGGTTTCAACATTCTGGGCCAATTTGAAATAGGATGAAATCAAAAACCCGATCAGGATAAACTCCACAATCATATTGACAGCGCCCAGAAAAGTCTGGCGAACATAAAAATAACCAACGCCCGGTAACACGGAACGCAACCAGGACTTTTTTTTGAATTCGAGCTTACAATGGGCGCAGACATATTGCCCTTTGGTCAATTCCTTTGTACAGCGTGGACAAAGGTGCGCCCTTTCCGAGGCCGGCTGGAAGCGGCCTTTGAATTCTATTTTTCCAAGCAGGGCTTTAATTTTCTTTTTTTCCTTACCCCGGATGCCCACGAATTTATCCCGGTGCCCGCAGACCTTGCATTCCACGATGAGCGTGCGCCCAATTAGTTCAATCGACTGGCTTTCGGAGTACAGGATCTGTACAATCGAATGGCGATAGCCGTAGCGGACGGTGGTCGGAACATGAAAAATCCGCTTGTTGGTAAAAATAAACAGCGATCGCTTAAGATAAATAAAAATCCAGGCGGTCAGGATCTGATCCAGCGTATTGACCAGGGAGTATCCGGTTGTCACGAGCAGAATGCTTTCATCCGGCTCAAGGAAAGGTTTGATAAATGGTATTTTAACAATCAGAGCCCGCTGCTGCTTCTCGATGCGCTTTTTATAATTGCCTTTGTGATCGGCAAACATGATATCTCGGTCTACCGGCAAGTCGAAGACAAATGATCTTAGCATAAGCTATTTTCCTTCCCGAATTGAGCGATTTTTAATTTTCACAGCACGTGTTAGGCCGTCGCCGTCACTACTTCTTGAAAAAAAGAATTCTGATCAATCTTCCCACAAGTGCGACGCATATGATGAAAACCCCAAAGTACAAAACCGGAATCGCAACGACAAGCCCGATCTTTAAAACGATCATCAGCAAGGGCAGACAGATAAAAACAACGAATATAAATAATATCAGGACCCCAAAACCGGTTAACAAATCTTTGATGAATTCCACTCCGCCGCTTCTTGCGTCGGAGTCACGCGGACCGATCATGTCCGTATGGGCCCCCTTGACCACATCCAACGGTTTGTTATCATGTTCGTTCATTGGTTAACCTTTGACGATCACCCAATTATACGTTGACTTGAGCCATCTCACCTACAGGATTGCGGCCCGATGCCGAGATCTGCTTACCTTTGGTTCGCTGGGCCCAAAGACATTTTTATGAAAGCGTCAGATAGGATTTCAAAAACAGAGCTACTTGTCAATCGCATCAATCATCCGCTGCCTTGCAACCCTTATCGCGGGGCCGGCAACTGGCAGTCCACCCGATGCGCATTCAGCTATAATCATTAATAATTTCAATAAATTGTATTATCTTAGATCTCAAATGCGACCTTGTATGATTATGGATGATATTTCTTTTCAATAAAAAAGGCAAAGCCTCTCAAGAAGCCCTGCCTTTGATTGTATCAGCATAACGGTTGGTGACGAAGCATATGTCCGGCGCAGCTAAAGCGACGTCCGAATCTGTGCTACAGCTTGCAAGTAGCGGTGGATGCGGTCATACAATTGTTGATAAAATAAGCCAATGTCAAAATTACAATCGTCGTTCCTATCATGGCGAACCTCCATTTTGTTTTATGCATTTTAGTTTCTGTTAGATATAAACTACAGCACAAAACCAAATCCGCAATAAGGATCATGTTGTGGCATACTGATAGGTATATCCTACCATGGAGGGGCGCTTTAGCACTCAGCGCGCGAAAAGACCATTTACCGATGGACACTAGAAGCCTGACAGCAGATGCCCCAGTTGTCGGACAACCTGTCCATAGCCCTGATCGACGTAGATTCCGATTTGGGCAATACACGAATAGGCCAAAGCAAATTGGGCAACGGCATAGAGCGCAATTGTAAACTGGCTGACACTAAAGACCCCGATGCCAAACTGGGAAATGTTGATGACCCCCACGCCAAATTGACCAATTGAGATAAAGCCCTTGGCGACAACAGGCATTTTGTTGGGTCGGTATTTGAACGAGATGTGCAGAAGCGGCATCCCAAGGATCGTGGCACTCGATTTATACTCGTATCCCCACCCATCCCATTTCTCTTTCGCCGGATAGGGCGCGCCACAATTGGGACAAGCAAGAGCCTGTTCACTCACTTCATGAGAACACTCACGACATTTTTTCATATGATCAAAGACCCCTCTTTTTTTAGAATCGCCTCGTGATTTCCGACCAACTCAAGGTACCCGATGCCACGATTTATCTGCTTATACTTTAAAATGTAATTATAAAGAAGGCCTAATGAAGGTGTCAACCGACTTGTAATGGCGTGGTTAATTCAAATGGGGCCATCTTTTACAAGCAAAAAAGGCAGCGCCATTGCGGCGGCTGCCTTTTTCATTATAGCATCGATATGGGATGCTGTACTTGGATTTTTATGTGTCAATCCGTAAACCCACGTTCTCTCATTGCTGCGCCTTTCATAAACAGGGCCATGCCGGTTTTCATTTTCCGGAATCCATGTGTCTGGTAGAATCCTTCTTTTCCGGGTGATGCATATAATATGATGTTGCAATTCGTTATTCGGGTCATAATGTTTTTCATGATTGTCTTGCCAATTCCCTTCCCTTGAAAATCTGGAAGAACAGCGCAATCATAGATTGCAGCTTGGTATGCACCATCTGAAATCGCTCGACCAAAGCCAATCAGCTGGTCAGCATGGTAGATGAACACGGTTGTGTGACTGGCTTCAAATGCTTTTCTATGCACATCGGGCTCATGATATGCCATCCCAACGTTTTTCAATATTTCGGATACCGCCTTCCAGTCCACATCGGTACACTCATGTTTCACATTAGCTTCCATCAAAGGCCTCGTTGTAATGTTTATAATGTCATACAATTCAGGTGCCGTATCGATAGGGCATGTTGTATTTATAATTTGGCTACTTCATGGTTCAGTAATGAACATTTGGAGATCAGGATAGTTTAATACTTCAACGGCTGACCATAGGAAAGCATCCCCATATGCTTTGTTACATGTGGTCGGTGCAAGTCGGGCAGAACTCAACATTACGCTAATAAATCAGTGAAAAGGGTTCAAGACGGATTTCATCAATAGCTAATCGTTGATTCATGCCAGTAATCAGTGATTTTACTGAAACCTGACAAACACCATATATTGTATATGCCTAATTATGGGTTTGTTTAAACTTTTATCTTTAGTTATGTTAGAGCATTCCGTATCTGATGAGTTGGTAAGATAGATGGCAGAGTCAGTTCTGAATCCGCCATCTATCTTCATTTCCTATCTTTAGACATCTATACTACTGTGGTAACGGAATCGTGCCTACAGTTGTATCATCAGTAAGCCATTGCCAGTTATCGATCAAAGTTGTTGTATCCAATACTCCATCCCCAGAATCCCATGTTGTAAATAAGATTGAAATGGTCGTTCCAGGTTCGGCTGGCGCTTGAACTTCCAGCCATCCGGTTGCAGCATGCTCTTCGAATCCAGTTCCTTCAAGTTCTGCTGTACCCAAATTACATGCAAAGGTCAGCCCACCGGCGGTTTGAGGGGAACAAACTTCCAACAATCCAGCATTCACAGATATAGGATTACCTTGATTATCAAAAGCTATATTGCCATTTGCAAAACTACCTGCTGGTGGTGGTGATAGAAATGCCGCAAAGAAGTCATTATACGTCGAGCAAATGTAATCTGGGAACTCATATGTGTACATATCAATATTAAAAGAGAATCCTTTTGCATAGGCTGGCACTTCAATTTCCAACAGAAGGCCAATTCCATCGTGAGGTGCTCCTGTTATAACTCCTGGACAAGAAGGCGACTCTATAGGAAACCCTGTAGGATACCCGCTTTCGTAGCCGGCATCATATCCCGATGGATGTACGAACCCAGGATCTGTTGGGTTTCTGGCTGTCCCCGTCGACAGGGCTAATAATTGATCCCCTTCCCACGGGTATATATTAGCACCAAAGCCGTTTAATATTCCATGCCCTAAATCATTAAGGGTTGCGCTTGTCTGACCGTCTGGAAGTACCCACTGAGCATTCAACACTCCTTCACATAAACCTATGGCCCTGGCCGCATCGAATGCGTCGGACGAATCTATTGGTAATTGCCCATCGCATGGTTCATGAACTGGAGGTGGGCAACTTATGATAGATAGGTCCTCTGCAACATACGCTGATACTTGAGCTATATCGTTATATCTCCATAGTGGCACCCCATTATCACTGAGCGTAATTTCGCAGTCAGCAGTTAATCCCAGTGACTCTTGTAATGCTTGAGGAATACGAAATGTTAGATTGGGATCATTGGGGCTTCCAGTTGTAGCTATTTGGGTTTGCACATATCCTGTTCCAGCCGGACTAAATTGTTCCATAATCGTGAACTCTGCGGTTATTAGCTCGCTCTCATAATCATCAGCGATAATACCACCTTCATATGTTACGTCTTGTACAAGCCCTACGACCGAATTTCCGTTACTAAGAATTGCAAGGTCTGAGTACTCTTCAACCTGACGCATTGAATGATAGGTTCCCATTGTTCGTACGGTTAATTCAATCTCATCTCCGACTGACAGCCCATGAGACTGATCAGATATAACATAAAGAGCTGGGCCAGTTTGGCTGCCCTGAATGAAGAAACCTTCAAGATCATTTCCAATTGGCGGTTTTATGTAAGTCACGTACGCTCCTTCGATGGTGATGTCTGTGTTGCCGTCAGCAGCAGCTCTGGCGGCTGCAATTGCCACTTCAGGCGTTACGCTGCATTCCTCATCAACTTGTCCATCACAATCGTTATCTCTACCATCGCCACAGATTTCTGGAGCACCAAAATATACATCGGGATCCCCTTCATCACAATCTTGACCCAAGCAGTTTGCACCAATGCCATATCCATCGCCATCGTTATCCAAACAACCAATAAACAATTGTGATTCAATGGTTTCTATCCTTGCCAGTAGGTCTTGGACATCTGGGCAGGTGCATTCGCCAGGAAGCCCCTGATCACCCTTGTCGCCCTGTGGCCCCACCAGAGAATGTAACCATTCTGTTACTGAGCCGCCATAGCCACCTGCGACCGCAACTTCATATGCTGAGAGGCCATCAACACCATCGGCACCAGGATCACCAGGAAGTCCTTGGTCACCAGTATCACCTTTTAAACCTTGCTCACCTGTATCGCCCTTGTCACCCTTTGGTCCTTGTTCTCCAGGATCGCCCTTCGGGCCTTGTTCTCCCTGTGGGCCTTGTGGCCCCTGAGGGCCTTCTGGACCTTCTGGACCAGGTGTTAGCTCAATGGTATCAATCTGTAACTGGAGCGCTTCATCGGCCGCTATCCTTGCTGCTATTTCGGCAGGTAAACCGCCCTTCAGGCTATCAATATCTGCTTTGTTTTTATCTGCCTTTGATTTGGTGGTTGAAACATCTGTTTGCAGCTCCTGGATAGCTGTTTCATCAACAGCCCATACGTTGCCGCATAGGAAGATAGACAATAACACCGCAATAAAAAACAATCCCCTTTTCATAGTACTCCCCCTCTCTGTGTATGAAGAAGACCCAGTTTAAGAAAATCTCTATGGTACGATGCTTTAGTTGGTTGAAAAGAAACTGTATTTAAAGAACCGAAAAAAACAGATCAAGATTCGTCGGCTACAGATGTAGGAGAGGTAACGTGCAACTCAGGCTTCAATTTAAGAATGAATGAAGTCGGTTAAGTGCCGCCTTCGGGTTATATACATGCAAAAACTGTGCAAAGTCAATTGGTTATATGGGAAGCAATAATTTCAGCATGTTAGAGATTTCGATTGTGTTTACTATGAGCCGGATGTGTAAATAGTTTCACATAAATTGGGAGTTTTTATTCATAATGTGTAGGTAAGGAACTATAGGGCGTTCTATAGTGGATTTAGTTTGAATTGTCGTCTTGTCCCTCAAAATCTAAACCACAACATATGGTAAATTAGGCTTGCCTGATGGAATCGTTGATTACGCTAATAAATCAACGATAGGGAGGTACGATACTTCTGTCTTGAAAGGTGACCTAAAATTTCTGCCATTTTTCTGCCATTGAAACCGCAAAATCTGGCAAAAAACGGCTAAAGTGTGTCAAAAAGTACACACCAAATAAAAAGGGGTTTGGCATTGCCAAACCCCTTTAATGAATTATATTTTTTGTTGGTGCCGAAGGGGAGACTCGAACTCCCACGGACATACATCCACTAGACCCTGAACCTAGCGCGTCTACCAATTCCGCCACTTCGGCCCGTTGACAAGCTTTTCTAATAGATTAATCTAATAGATAAGTTGCATTAAGTATATTCTTTTGTTATGCATGTCAAGCCTAATATTTGGAAGACTTACCAATAAAATGAAGCTGATAGAAGACTTAAATCAAATAGCCAAACCGTTTCACAAGGGTGTCATCACCATCGGCAATTTCGACGGGATCCACATTGGTCACCAGGCCCTTTTTCACGAGGTGATCGAACAGGCCGACGCCATCGGCGGGACTTCGATCGCCATGACCTTTGAGCCGCATCCCATCCGGGTCCTTCAAAAAAACGGTAACCCGCCGCTGATCACCCTGTACCATCAAAAAATAGAACTGATCGCCCGATCGGGTATCGATGTGCTGATCTGTGTTCCCTTCACCCAGGCCTTTGCGGCCATAACGGCGCGGGAATACGTGGAAGATATTCTGCTGAAACGTATTGGTGTGTCCATGGTCATTGTGGGGCGCGATTACACCTTTGGTCGCAACCGCGAGGGCAACCTGGATCTTTTACAATCGTATGCCGATCATCTTGGTTTCGAAGTCAGGGTGCTCGATTGGATCAAAACCGCGAATGGGCGCAGCGAACGCATCAGCAGCACCAAAATTCGCAATCTCGTCACGAACGGCATGGTGGAAGACGCCGCCAAGCTTCTCGGACGCTTTTACCAGATTCGGGGCACGGTTGTGACCGGTCGCAACCGGGGTGGCAAATTACTGGGGTTTCCCACCGCGAATATCAGCCTGCATGATGAACTATGCCCCAAAACAGGTATCTATGCGGTCACGGTGGAATGCCTGGGTAAAAAATACAAAGGGGTCGCCAACATCGGTTACAGTCCGACCTTTGACGATCGCCAGTTTACGGTCGAGGTTCACATCCTTGACTTCGATGAACGCATCTACGACCAGGAAATCAGGGTCAACTTTGTCAAGCGTATCAGGGACGAAAAAAAATTTGCGGCCATCCCCGAGCTGGCAGACCAAATCAAACAAGATGCGATTCAAGCGCGTGAAATCTTATCTTTATGAAACGAAAAATGCTGACCTCCCTTTTGGTGGGGATCATTTTATCGGCTGTAACCCTTTACCTGGCCTTTCGCAACGTTCCTTTCAGCGACCTGGTTGTCTACCTAACATCCATAAACTACATCTGGGTTGGGCCGGCCGCCTTGATCGTTGTTATCAGTTTCTTGCTGAGGGCCTGGCGTTGGCAGATCATCCTCGCTTCGAACTATCAAATCAAGTTTTGGCGGGCCTATCACCCCATGATGATCGGATTTATGATCAACTGCGTTCTACCCGGCCGGGTCGGTGAGGTCGCCCGCCCCGCGATACTGAACGGCAAAGAAAAGGTCCCTTTTACAACCGGGTTGGCGACCGTGGCCGCCGAACGAATCTTTGATATTCTGCTTTTGATCGGTCTGTTTGCGGTGGTGCTGGCCAATGTGCAGATTCATTCCGAACTTGACATCACCTTTCAGCGGTACAACCTTAATCGCAAGACCCTTGAAACAATTGCCGGGGGTATGATTAATTTGAGTATCGTCCTTATCATTGGAATGCTCCTGGTTGGTATCGAGAAAACCCGCTTGTGGATCAATCGCACCGTTTTGGCTGCTCCACGCTACCTGTTTTTCCTGGGGACTGCCATGCGCACTAAAATTGAGCAGAAGGTTGCGGTCCGCTTGGTAAAATTGGTCGACAATTTTGCAATCGGGTTTGGTCTGATTAAATACCCCGGCAAGATGATGGCGTGTGCAGGACTGACGGTACTGATCTGGGGCCTGTCGGCCCTGTCCTGGTATGTTTTCGCTTTGGGGTGCCCGGGCTTGAACCTGTCGGTTCAGGAAATGACGGCCGTCATGGTTATCGTCTGTTTCTTTATTGCCCTGCCGTCCGTACCGGGCTTTTGGGGACTCTGGGAAGCAGGCGGTGTCTTTGCGTTGACCCTGTTTGGGATCTCGATCAATGATGCCGCCGGTTTCACCCTGGCCAATCACGCCATCCAAATGTTCCCGGTGATTCTGATGGGGTTCTTTTCGGCTCTGGTAACAGGCGTCAACGTTTGGCGGGTATCATATCAAGAAAGGTCTTAGGTGTGGCAATCTACGATATCGTAACATATCCGGACACGTTCCTTGCGAAGCCGACCAAACCGGTAGCGAATATTGACGGTCAAACCCAAGAAATAATCAGCAATATGGCGGCAACCATGTATGCCGCCCCGGGAATCGGCCTGGCAGCGATTCAAGTGGGTATCGACCAGAGCATCCTTGTCTACGATATTCAACAACCGGACCAAGGACGCTTGCTGGAGGTCCTCGTCAACCCCAAAATCATTTCCGCCGAGGGCGAAATCCTGTCAGAAAATGAAGGCTGTTTGAGCGTGCCCGATTACCGGGCAGACGTCCAAAGGCATGCCGCCCTCCTCGTCGAAGGGGTTGATCGTGACGGCAAGCCGCTGCGCTTGGAAGCCAACGGCATGCTGGCCATCGTATTGCAGCATGAAATCGATCATTTAAACGGCACCTTGTTTATCGATCGTATCAGTTCCTTGAAACGGCAACTCTATAAAAGACGCGTGAAGAAACAGCTGAAACATCAGTGAAAAAAAGCCTTAACATCGTCTTTATGGGCACACCGAATTTTGCCGTACCGACGCTGGAAGCCCTGCACCAAAGTCAGCACCGGGTAATCCTGGTTGTCACGCAGCCGGACCGACCCAAAGGACGCGGCCGCAAACTCGTAGCTCCCCCCGTTAAAGAGAGCGCGCACACGTATGGCTATGAATGCCTGCAGCCGAATCGTGTTTCCGATCCGGGTTTCAAAGAAACTTTGGAGCGTTTGCAACCGGATCTCTTCGTCGTCATCGCATTAGGCCACATTTTACCGGAAGAACTTTTGCAAATACCCCGTTTAGGCGCTGTCAATATCCACGCTTCGCTGCTTCCCAAATATCGCGGCCCAGCGCCGGTTCAGTGGGCCATCATCAAGGGTGAGGTTGAAACCGGCGTCACAACCATGTTGATGGACCAAGGCATGGACACGGGTGCCATTCTGCTCACCGCCCGGACGCAAATTGAACCCGATGATACGACCGCCGATTTGCAGGACCGCCTGGCAGAACAGGGAGCCGGATTGCTGATCGAAACCCTTTCACAACTGACAGCCGGCACGCTCACACCCCAGCCGCAAGATCATAAACAGGCCACGTATGCCCCGCGACTCAAAAAGGTGGACGGCCGTATTCAATGGAAAACTTCGGCCAAGTCCATTGAAACCTTTATCCGCGGCATGTCGCCCTGGCCAGGGGCTTTTACCTTTGCCGGTGAAAAGCGCTTAAAGATATTCAAGGCCGACACCATTGCAGCAACCGCTAATGCCCCTCCGGGGACGGTCATTCAAGGATTCCCCGATGAGTTGCGGATTGCTACCGGCGAAGGGGTCCTGTCGATTCTCGAAATACAAGGTGCTTCAGGCAAACGTCTGTCAATCACAGACTATTTAAGAGGGCATTCGATTGCCGTAGGTACAGTCTTCCATTAGAAGCCGTCACTAAAATGTCTCTGGCCCAATAATCTCTGCGTTGGGTCCTCGTTTCAGTCCTCAATCCGCCTTAGACGGACCTCCGGTCTGAAACTCGGCACCGCCTTGACCTTAACAGAATCCTACCTTTGATCGGCTTCATGTGATCATAAATAAATAGTCTTTTTGTGCGGGTTATTTCGACGGCCCAGCAAAGGTCAATCGTTTTTTTCACCGGTTCGATGACCGTTTCCTGGTACCACGATTCGCAGGGGAGCCCGGTCCAAACGGCAGCTGCACAAAAACGCTAAACCAAAAGCCGGTATGCCGTTTGTAGCGGGTGGACCGTCGCACGGCAGGTATTCATCGAGCCGGTGAAAAATATGATTGGCCGTCGCGGGGTGCGGGTATTGAAGCTGTTAAGCCTATTCCTAAATTCGCAATTCCTAAATACCAAATTTAGTGTCCTTCCAGAAATGAGGATTTTTGTGGGAGTTCAAGGCGGGCGGTAGATTTAACCCGGAGGAATAGCCTGCTATTTTGAGGAGTTAAAGCCTGGCGCCCAACGTAGGAATCGCGCAAAAAGACCATTTATGGATGGGCACTACCACTTGCGCCCGCCCATGAGATGCAGATGCAGATGAAAAATCACCTGCCCACCGCCCTTTTCGACGTTATACAACAGCTTGTAGCCCGATTCAGCCACGCCCTCTTTAGCCGCCATGTCTTTGGCCACCATGATCAGTTCGGCCAGGATTTGGTCGTCTGTATCAACCAGGTCGTTGACACTACGGATATGCCGTTTGGGCACGATCAAGAGGTGCACCGGCGCGTGGGGATTGATGTCCCTGAACACGACCACGTTATCGTTTTCGAATAAAAATTCGGTGTCGGTTTTTCCATTGGCGATCTTGCAAAACAGGCAGTCTTGTTGCATTCTTTATATCCCCTTCCTTTCTATTCCTCCAAAAGAGCCTCTAAATTTTAAAAATGTTTTAGACTATAAATATTTCCCATAAATCTATATAGTTGAATTTTTTAAATCAATGCGGCCAGCTTGTCTTTTGCAGGTTAGCGATCCTTGATATGGCCCATCTTTCCAGCCTGAAGAGCCTGTTCGAAGCGCTGATTCCAGGTCCCCTCAAGGGATGGCGCCTGCAGCGCGTTGTTGAGTTGTTCCAAAAAAAGGCCCCGGGGAATTGTGCGGGCGCCGAAGCGCACCAGGTGAGCGGTGGGCACCTGGCAGTCGATCAGCTCAAATGTATGGGCCGTCAAAAAGTCGACCAGGTGCACAAACGCAACTTTGGAAGCATTGGTGACCCGGGTAAACATCGACTCGCCGAAAAAGCACTTGCCCAGGGCCACACCATAAAGGCCCCCGGCCAGATCGCCGTTACCCCAGACCTCTACCGAATGAGCAGCGCCGGAAGTATGCAGTCGGCTGTAGGCATCGATCATCGCATCAATAATCCAGGTCGGCTCATCGTTTTGAACACGAATGTCGGCACACGCCCGGATAACCTGGTCGAAGGCCTGGTCCATGGTCACCTTGAACCGCCCTTGCCTTATCACTTTCTTTAATGATTTTGAGATCTTCAGGTTATCGGGGTATAAAACCAGGCGTGGGTCCGGAGACCACCACAAAATCGGCTCATCCTCGCCGAACCACGGGAAAATCCCCATTCGATAAGCCAAAAGCAGCCGCTCCTGGCTTAAGTCGCCTCCCACAGCCAGCAACCCGTCGCTCGGGGCTAACTGCGGCGATGGAAAAACAAGATCTTCGGACAACAGGTATACAGGCATGTAAAAAAGTCGGGCCGGCGTAGCGGCCGTGATTAAAAAGGCAGGCTTTCTGAGATCTTAAGACACTTCCGTGGCCTCAATTTTCCTTTTGTCCCGATGCCGAACACCGACTCTGGGAACACAATCAAAGGTCAAGGCCTCGTCTTCCACGTTAACTTGCACCGAACCGCCCTTGATCAATTCACCAAACAGGATTTCATTGGCCAAGGCATCTTTTATCTCGGTTTGCATGAGCCGGGCCAGGGGCCGTGCTCCGTATTGGGTATCATATCCCTTTTTTGCCAACCAGGTGCGGGCATTGGAAGACAGCCGGATCGTCACCTTCTTGGTTTGAAGCTGCTCATTCAATTCCGCCAGAAATTTGTCGACAATCTTTTTCATGATCGCAATGGTCAGGGCATTGAAGGTCACGATGTCGTCCAGGCGGTTACGGAATTCGGGGCTGAAAAATTTTTCAATGGCCTTTTTGCCTTTGTAGGCCGCATCGTCTTTGACTTCGCCGAACCCGATTGTTTGGGTGCCCATCTCCCGTGTGCCGGCGTTGGAGGTCATTATGACAATCACGTTCCTGAAGTCAGCCTTCTTCCCGTTGTTGTCGGTAAGGGTGGCGTGGTCCATCACTTGCAGCAAGATATTGAACAGGTCCGGATGGGCCTTTTCAATTTCATCCAGGAGTAAAACACTATAGGGATGCTTACGAACTCCGTCGGTCAACAACCCGCCCTGGTCGAAACCGATATAGCCGGGAGGCGCACCAATCAAGCGTGCCACAGCATGCTTTTCCATATACTCACTCATATCGAAACGCATGAATTCGACCCCCAAGAGCATGGCAATCTGCCGGGCCACTTCGGTTTTACCGACGCCGGTCGGCCCGGTAAACAAAAACGATCCGATCGGATGTCCTGGTGTACCCAGTCCGGCACGCGAGCGTTTGATTGACGTTACAATCGACTTAAGGGCTGGATCCTGTCCGAAAATGACCTTTTTGAGCCGATCTTCGAGCGTTTCCAGCTTGGCTTTGTCCGAAGTCGAAACACTGCGGGTCGGGATACGGGCCATTTTGGCAACAATTTTTTCAATATCCGACGGATGAATCTTGGTCCGGCGGGGAGAGCCCGACAACCTTATATAAGCGCCCGCTTCATCGATAACATCAATGGCCTTATCCGGTAGGTAGCGATCGTTGATGTATTTGGAGGAGAGCTCGACGGCCGCTTTTAAAGCGCCATCCGTGTAAGCATAACCGTGGTGCTCCTCATAGCGGGATCGCAGGCCTTTCAGGATCTTGATGGTTTGTGGAATCGGCGGCTCAGAGATTTCAATTTTTTCAAAACGCCTGGAGAAAGCCCGATCTTTTTCAAAATGGTTTTTGTGCTCCTCGTAGGTCGTCGACCCGATACAGCGCAACTCCCCGGAAGCCAGAAAGGGTTTCATGATATTGGATGCATCCATGGAACCACTGCTGGTCGCCCCAGCACCCACAATCGTATGGATTTCGTCCACAAACAGAATCGCGTTCTTCAGCTTTTTGATCTGGTGAATGACACTTTTCAGGCGTTGCTCGAAATCGCCCCGAAATTTGGTGCCGGCCAGCAAGGCGCCAAGATCGAGGGCAAAAATGCGCACATCTTTTAAGAGGTCGGGGACATCGCCGGCGTGTATCTTTTGAACCAGTCCTTCAGCAAGAGCGGTTTTACCGACGCCCGGATCGCCCACGAAGACGGGATTGTTCTTGCGCCGGCGACAGAGAACCTGCATTGTCCGTTCCAATTCCAATTCACGACCGATCAAGGGATCCAGCCTGCCTGCGGCAGCGCTTGCCATCATATCGATCGTAAAGGCCTCCAGTGGATCGGTCTTTTTCTTTGGTTTGCTTTTTTCGGTTTTGGCAAACCCGTCCTGCTCCTCGTTAAACGGCAGGCTTGGTACTTTATGTGAAATATAACTCAAAACATCCAGGCGGGTTATCCCCTCGATACCAAGGATGTACTCGGCATGGGAATCTTTTTCCTGAAAAATAGAGGCCAGAATATCGCTGACAGCGACCTCCTGCTTTTCAGCCGAACGGGCATGATTGACGGCCCGTTGAATCACCCGCTGAAAACCGAGGGTCTGCTGCAGCACATAATCGTTGCCCTCGGGTATGCTTTCAATTTTCTGATTGAAGAAGGTCTCGAGCGCGAGCTTCAGGCTCTCGACATTCCCACCACAATTCTCAATTATTTCAGCGCCATCACCATCGTGCAAAATGGCAAAGAGCACATGTTCGACACTCACGTATTCATGCCGCCTCTTTTTGGCCTCGCGCACTGCAAAACCCAGGGTGGCGCTCAGTTCCTTGCTTATCATGATCTTAATCTTTCTCTATGGCACACTTGAGCGGAAAGCCCCTCTCACGGGCCAACGCTTCCACGGTTAGCATCTTGGTCTCCGCCACATCGTAGGTATAGACGCCGCAAACCCCGCTACCCTTGTGATGAACATTCAGCATAACCTCCGTGGCACTCTCGATCGTCTTATGGAAGACGACCATTAGGACTTCAACCACAAAGTCCATTGTAGTATAGTCGTCGTTCAAGAGCAACACCTTATACATGGGTGGCTCCTGCACATCCTCATCGGTCGCCGAGACAATTTCTTCTTCGAATTCAGGGTTATGCGCACACATTGCTTAGCTACCACAGGTTATTTTTAAGAAACATAAGCACTCAAGGTCGGACTTGTAAAGGCCGTTCGCAAAAATAAGCGCTGCCTGCCAAGGGAGGAGCAGACCAATAGACCCGAAAACGCTTTTATTGATCCAACTGAATGAATTCCGGTTTGACCGTCGTCCCTTCGATATAAAGACGCGCGATCGTCGTCGGCCGATTGTGGCGCCGGTAGCCGGCGCTACCGGGATTCAAATAAAGCACACCGCCCCTCGTTTCGGTTGAAGGTTGATGGGTGTGGCCGCTGATCACGGCACGCACGCCGCTGGTATGCGGGTCAATATCAAGATGGAAAAGATCGTGCAGGACGTAAACATAGATCTTGCCGAGTTCGACCATCTCGGTCTCAGGCAGTTCCTGAGCCCACCCGTAGCCATCCATGTTGCCACGTACAGCAACCACCGGTGCGATCTCCTGCAATGCTTGGAGCACCTCCAGGGTACCGATATCGCCGGCGTGAATGATCATGTCGACCCCACTGAAGGCTGTGACCACCTTCCCTCTCAGCAAGCCGTGGGTGTCTGAAATAACGCCTACCAGGTGTTGCTTATGCGCTCGCGCTTCCACTTATTTTCCGCAACACTTTTTAAATTTTTTTCCGGAGCCGCAAGGACAGGGGGCGTTGCGTCCAACCTTCTTTTTACTGCGGCGCGCCGGTTTCTTTTTGGGGGCTGAAGCCTCACCTCCGGAAAAAAACATCTCCTGCTGCTTGGGCTGCCGCAAGTCATTGATTTTTTCAGGCTCGGCAAGCTGGATTCGAAAAAGGATGCCCAGGGTTTCTTCCTTGATCCGATCGATCATGCCCTGAAACATATCGTACCCTTCTTTTTTATACACAATCAGAGGATTTTGCTGGGCATAGCCTCGCAGGCCGATGCCTTCTTTGAGATGGTCCATGCTGAGCAGATGGTCCTTCCACAAGTTGTCGACGGTCTGCAGCATAATGATACGTTCCAATTGCCGCAACTCTTGCGAGCCGATCAAGTCTTCCTTGGCCGTATAGACAGTCTGCGCAGCCTCGTATATCATTTGACCCAAGCCGTCGGCAGTCAGTCCATCCAGCACCTTCTCGTCGGGTTGGCCGATCCGAAAATTGAACTGTTTGAAGACGGCCTCGTCCAGCCCTTTCCAATCCCAATCTTCGGGCAAATATTTGTCATCGGCAAAATCCATCGCCAGGTTATCCGCTTGATCTTGCATGATTTCTTCGATGTTCGCTTTGAGGTTTGTCCCATTCAAAGCCTCGCGTCGCTGCTGGTAGATAACTTCACGCTGTTGGTTCATCACATCATCGTATTCCAGCAACTGCTTGCGAATGTCGAAATTGTGCCCTTCAACCTTGCTTTGGGCATTCTCGATGGCGCGGCTAATCAGGTTGTGTTCGATCGGCTCGCCCTCTTCCAATCCCAGGCGCTCCATTATCCCGGTAATCCGTTCGCCTCCGAAAATACGCAACAGGTCGTCCTCTAACGCCAGATAGAAACGTGACGATCCCGGGTCGCCCTGACGTCCTGAACGCCCTCGGAGCTGGTTGTCGATCCGCCGGCTCTCATGGCGTTCCGTTCCAATAATATGCAGGCCCCCCAGATCGGTAACCCCTTCGCCCAAAACAATATCCGTGCCGCGCCCGGCCATATTGGTGGAAATCGTAACCGTGCCTTTTTGGCCGGCCATTGAAACGATTTCAGCTTCGCGCTCGTGGTTTTTCGCATTCAAAACCGAATGGGGAATGCCTCTCTTTTTCAGCTTTTTGCTGATGCCCTCCGACACATCGATCGAGATGGTGCCGACAAGCACCGGTTGACCCTTGGTATGCAGCTCCTCGATTTCGTCCAGCACGGCCTCGTACTTTTCTCTTTTGGTTTTATAAATGGCATCCGGATTGTCCGTGCGGACCATCGGCTGATGGGTCGGGATGACCATGACATCAAGGTCATATATTTTTTTAAATTCAGTCGCTTCCGTGTCAGCTGTCCCGGTCATGCCGGACAATTTGTCATACATGCGGAAGTAGTTTTGAAAGGTGACGGTCGCCAGGGTCTGATTCTCGTTTTCAATCTTGACATTTTCCTTGGCTTCCAGCGCCTGATGCAGCCCCTCACTGTAACGGCGCCCGGGCATCAGGCGTCCGGTAAACTCATCGACAATGATCACCTCGCCGTCTTTGACGATATAATCGACATCCCGTTTAAAGAGCGTATGGGCCTTGAGGGCCTGGTTGATATGGTGCAAAAGCTCAATGTTTTTTGGGTCATAAAGGTTTTCGACCTTCAAAATCTTTTCAGCCGAAGCAACGCCCTCTTCCGTCAGGGCAACCG
The DNA here is from genome assembly GCA_963802265.1 of uncultured delta proteobacterium. Classification (GTDB taxonomy): domain Bacteria; phylum Desulfobacterota; class Desulfobacteria; order Desulfobacterales; family CAWDIC01; genus CAWDIC01. Next base: position 541,353 of record CAWDIC010000005.1, on the reverse strand, counting down.
AGCGCGCTTTTTCATCGATTGAAAAATCGCGCTCGCGTTTGAGGCTCGGAATAATTCCGTTGACCTGGTAATAAAGACTGGTCGATTTTTCGGCGGGTCCGGATATAATGAGGGGGGTGCGTGCCTCGTCGACCAAAATGCTGTCGACCTCGTCCACAATGGCAAAATTGAGATCCGGTTGAACCAAGGCTTCCCGTTCGAACTTCATGTTGTCGCGCAGGTAGTCGAAACCGAATTCGTTGTTGGTCCCATAGGTGATGTCGGCACCATAGCCTGCTTTCCGCTCGGTGTCGTCCAGACCGTGTAGAATCGTCCCCACCGATAGCCCCAGAAAAGTATAGATCTGTCCCATCCACTCCGTATCGCGCCTGGCCAAATAATCGTTGACCGTGATGACGTGAACCCCTTTGCCGGTCAATGCATTGAGATATGCCGGCAAAGTGGCGACCAGTGTTTTACCTTCACCGGTCTTCATCTCTGCGATTTTACCCTGATGTAAGACGATGCCGCCAATCAGTTGAACGTCGAAGTGACGCATGGCGAGGGTGCGCTGGGATGCCTCCCGTACCGTGGCAAAAGCCTCTGGCAAAAGGTCGTCCAGCGCTTCACCGTTTGCCAAGCGCTCTTTAAATCGGGCGGTCTGGGCCTTGAGGTCGGCATCACTCAAGGACTGGATGTTGCTTTCCAGGCTGTTGATCTGTTCCACGAGGGGTTGCAGTTTCTTGAGTTCGCGTTCGTTTTTGCTTCCAAAAACTTTGGTGAGTAAATTCAATACCATCCGATTTTATAGGCTCCTTTTGATTTTTTTTTCGAACGTTTAGTTTATCTCATTTCGGAATCATTCTCAAGCCGATTCTGCCACGCTTGCTTTACCCGATTAAGTAATATCATTATGAATCAGCAGCGCTAGCGTCGTGCCCCGCCGGATGACGGGTCAGCGCAATTCAATCACGTCAGATTGGGGAATTCGAATTTAATTGAGAATGTATTTGGTAGGATTGACGGGAATGCCGTTCAAATGCACTTCATAATGGAGATGGGGGCCGGTGCTGCGGCCGGTGTTACCCATTTCAGCGATGATATCACCACGCTTTACCGGTTCACCCCGTTGTTTCAAGGTCTTGTTGAGATGCCCGTAACGCGTCATCATCCCGTGGCCATGGTCGATGATGCAAACACGTCCCAACAGCCCCCGCATACCGACAAATTTAACAACACCATCAGCCGGTGCAATGACCGGTGTTCCGATACGGGATGCGATGTCGAGACCCTTATGGAACTCGCGGTGACCGGTAAACGGTGAGGTTCGGTATCCGAAACTAGACGTCTTCCAACCCTTGGTCGGTCGGATGGCCGGCGTTGAGGCGAGCAGGTTGCGCTGATTGTCCAGATAGCCAAAAAGAGACTCAAACCCTTTTTCTTGTTGAATCGAAGCCAGGTTGAGCTGGCCGACCTGTTCGTGCATTTCCCGCAAAAGGCTGGTATGGCTTTTCTTGAGTTCCAAGCTGGCATCAAGATCTTCAGGTATCGATCCACCGACCCCAAACAGGGTTTCGGTATCACCGACCTGGTCAAGATTGGCGATAATTCGAATCTTTTTCTCAAAAGAATTCAAATCGACCAGCTTTGATTTTAACTCATTGATCTCACCTGCAAAATTCTGTATTTGTCTGCGCTGTTCAGCGATCTCATCCGACTGACCGGCAACTGTATTTTCGAGAACGTGGTGGCTGACAAGCCTCTGGCGGAGCGTGATATAATCGTAAGTAAAATAGGTGATTGCAAGCAGGCACGTAACGCAGCTAAGGCCGAGAAAATACAGGACCCCCTTTGAAAAGGTAACCTGCTTTATCGGCGACCCCGAATTTGAAAGGAGAAAAAAAGAAAAATTTTTACGCATTAATACTCAGCCTAATAAAAATTTCAGTTGTAATCAGCGCCGTCCTCCGAATTTCGGCACCAATCCCCTTAGGGCGACCTACAGAAAATTCCTATTTATTTCAATAGGTTATAGGAACAACTAAATTTTAATCAATCCAACGGTACCACGGAATTATTTTGCTGTCAAGCATCGGGTATTTTTTTAACAACCTGTTTTTCAAGCAAATTAAGCCCATATACCCCAAAATATGGGGAGGCGCAGCCGCTTTTCCGTCATATATAGTGTCCAGACCCATATCTGGACCAATCAATTTAGGCAAGCCCCAATTTGAATTTAAGGGCCTTGAGGGTATTCAACATCAGCATGGTAATTGTCATGGGACCGACCCCGCCCGGCACCGGGGTGATGGAGCCCGCAATCTCCTTGGCAGCATCGAAATCAACGTCACCTCTCAAGATGGCGATTTTCTTACCGGTCTTTTCGCTGATCTTTTCACCGACGCGGTTGACACCCACATCAATGACACAGGCGCCGGGTTTGATCCACTCCGGTTTGACCAAGCCCGGAACACCGGCCGCAACGATCAGAATATCGGCGCGCTGACAATGGCCGGCGAGGTCCTTGGTACGCGTATGGACGATGGTAACGGTCGAATTGGCACCTGGGCCTTTTTGAAGCATCATGTTGGCAATCGGCTTGCCCACGATATTGGAACGACCAACCACAACGGTCTCGGCGCCACTGGTTTCAACGCCGGCACGCACGATCATTTCCTGAATACCGGCCGGCGTACAAGGCGGAAATTTAACTTCTTTACCGCCGATCATCAAGCGGCCAACGTTGACGGGATGAAAGCCGTCCACATCTTTATCAGGATCTATGGCATTTAAAACCTTTTTTTCATCGATATGTTTGGGCAGCGGGAGCTGAACCAGGATACCGTTGATCGAGTCATCATTGTTATATTTAGCGATCAGGGCCAGAAGGTCCTCTTCGGCAATGTCCACCGGCTGCGTGTCCTGGATTTCTTTGAATCCAACCCGATGGGCTGTCTTGATCTTAAGGGTTACATAGGAAATGGATGCTGGATTTTCCCCCACCAAAATCGTCACCAACCCGGGAACCACACCGTGTTCCTCTTTAATCTTAGCGACTTCGGTGGTGATCTCTTCCAGGATCTCTTCCCGTATTTCAGTGCCCTTGATTAGTTTTGCTGCCATTTTCAAACTCCTTTCACTCTGATTGATCGGTTTAAATGCCAAATCGCTTAATTGATTTTCAATGGGTCGGCCAAGGTATAGGCCGAATGTTTTATTATGTCAAGCAGTCCTCTTGGTTGCCCGTTTTTCACCGCCCAACAACCGGCTTCAAATCGGAAAGGGTGGCGCCAAGAGGCCTGCTGTTTCATCCAGGCCAAGCATGATATTCATGTTTTGCACGGCTTGGCCAGCCGCTCCCTTGACCAAATTGTCGATGGCGGAAATCATTATTAACCGGTTACAGGCTGAATCGATTCTAAAACCAATATCGCAAAAATTGGTTCCTCTTACCTGGAGCGTGTCCGGAAGGCGATCATCCGGGCAGATGCGAACAAACGGACGCCCGGCATAAAATGACTGCAAACAACCCCTGACCTTCTCGAGCCCGGTTCCCGCCGTTGGCGTTGCGTAGATGGTTGTCAGCATCCCCCGGGTCATGGGCACAAGGTGGGGAACAAACGTCATCTCAACGTTTTGGCCCGCTTCCCGACTCAAGACTTCGTTCATTTCCGGGTTGTGGCGGTGGTCAGCAACTTTGTAGGCCTTGAAAGACTCGTTGACCTCACAAAAATGGGTGGTCAGAGAGGGCGAACGCCCGGCACCACTGACACCCGATTTTGAATCAGCAATGATTGTCTGGGGATCGATCAGACGCGCGTGTAGTAATGGTACCAGAGGTAACAGCACACTCGTGGGGTAACAACCGGGATTTCCGATCAGGGTTGCCGCTTTGATCTGGTCGGCGTAGACTTCACTCAAGCCGTAGACGGCCTGTTTCAACACCTCACGAGCCGTATGTGGCTGATAGGCAGCCTCGTACAAAGCGGCATTTTTAAACCTAAAATCCGCCGAAAGATCGATGACATGCTTGCCACGCTGAACCAATTCCGGTACAAGCGCCATGGGAAGCTTATGCGGCAGAGCGATAAAAACCGTATCGGCCTGTTCACAAAGCCGGTCCACATCAAGCGCTTCACACGAATGCGCAACAACATTGTACAGCGCCGGGTAAACGTGATCAAACCGCACGCCCGCATGCTGTCGCGATGTCAAAATCGTCAAGTCGACTTGCGGGTGACCCGCCAGGATGCGGACCAGTTCAGCCCCGGCATATCCTGTTGCGCCTACGACACCGACACGATGCATTGTGTTTCCTATCATTACCGGTTTTAGGTTTTAAGTTTTAGGTTTTAAGCGCTGCAACCAGTTTGCCGAACCTAAAACCTAACACCTTAAACTTAAAACGATTTTTGGGAAAAATTCAACCCCCCAAATAAGCCTTTTTAACATCGGGGTTTTCAAGCAGCATTTTTGAATCGCCCTCTAACACAAGGTTGCCGCTCTCAAGAACGTAGCCCCGCTGGGAAAATTTGAGCGCCAGTCTGGCATTCTGCTCCACCAGAAGGATGGTGGTGCCCTCATTATTGATCTCTTTTAGAGCCTCGAAAACATTCATCATCAGCAAGGGTGCCAAGCCCATGGAGGGTTCGTCCAGTAACATCACCTTGCGCCCGCTGACAAACGCCCTCCCAATGGCCAGCATTTGCTGTTCCCCGCCGCTCAGTGTCCCGGCTTTCTGGATAGCCCGTTCCTCGAGGCGTGAAAAAATTGCGAATACCCGTTTAATGTCTTGCTGGATCCCCTGGGCGTCCTTGCGGGCAAAGGCAGCCAATTTTAAATTTTCCATAACCGTCAGGTTACCGAACAAGCGGCGGCCTTCAGGGACATGCGATATCCCCAGTTTGCTGACAACCTTGTCCGCCGAATAGCGGTTCAGGTCTTCACCCTGATAGGTCATCTTGGTTTCCGGGCTGACCGGTACAAGCCTCGAAATGGCGCGCAGGGTGGTGCTTTTGCCTGCGCCGTTGGCACCGATGATACAGACGATTTCACCTTTATCGATATTGAAGTCGATACCGTGCAACGCCTTGATTTTGCCATAGGAAACTTTCAGGTTTTCAATGGTTAACAACATTATTCAACGGTCTCCTTGCCCAGGTATGCTTCAATAACTTGGGGGTTATTTTGAATTTCATCAGGCGCACCCGTGGCAATAACCTCTCCGAAAACAAGCGTCTGAATACTCTCGCATAGCTCCATCACCATTTTCAAGCGATGCTCGATCAGAAAAATAGCCAACCCCAGTTCGGCCCGTACCTGGCGGATGATCTCCATCATTTGAATCAGTTCTTCGGGGTTCATCCCGGCGGTCGGTTCATCTAAAAAGAGAATCTTCGGTTCAATTGCCAGACGCGCGAGCCATTTCCACTCGGCGCTGGGCGCCATAGGGAAGGTTCGGCACAAGCTGATCGGCCAAATGATCGACCTGCATCATTTTAAGCAGGTACAACGCCTTGGCTTCGATGTCGGCCTCTTCCCGGTGCCGCCGGGGCGTACCGAAAAAAGCCCCGACCAGCCCGTAACCAATTTTTGAATATCGGGCCATCTTGACGTGTTCCAAAACCGTCATGTGGCGCCACAACTGTAAATTCTGGAAAGTACGGCCTAACCCCTTGGAGGCAATCTGATACGGTTTTAGGCCGACCAGGTTTTCGCCGTCCAGTCGAATTTGGCCTTCACTGGGAACGTAGATACCTGTTATCAAATTGAATATGGTCGTTTTACCGGCCCCGTTGGGCCCGATCAAGCCATGCACCTCACCGGGCTCGATGGCCAGGTTGTAATCGTGAACCGCCCGTAAGCCCCCGAAGTAATGCGTCATCTTTTCGATCTGCAGCAGTGCCATGTGCTAAGCCTCCTTAGCCCGGGTTTTCGGTTGGATGAGGTTCTTGACGTTGAATTCCTTAAACGAGATCAAACCGGTGGGGCGGAAAATCATCACCAGGATAAGCATCAGGGGTATGATAATCCATTTGAAAAGCTCCAACGGCCGCAACGCTTCTCCGAGAAGGCTCAAACTCACGGCCCCCATAATCGAACCGTAAACCGAATTGAGGCCACCAAAGTAAACCATGGCCAACACCTCTGCCAATTTTTGAATCCCGAATGTCCCTGGGTTGACATATCTCAGCACATGGGCAAACAGTCCGCCGGCAACCCCGGCCCAAAACGCTGAAAACATGAAGGCAATCATTTTTGTGCGGCGCGTGTTGACGGTCATGGCATCCGCAGCCATTTCATCGTCGCGGACGGCGTTGAGGGCCTTGCCCATGGTTGAACGCACAAAATTATTGATGACCCATACACACACAACCGTCCAGATGAACACGGTCGGCAGGTTGGCGTAGTTCGGCTGGCTGCTCAACCCTCTGGGACCGCCCACCACCTCCAGATTTTCGATCACGCTTTTGACAATGAACAAAAAGGCCAGTGAAATGATCGCCAGGTAGTCACCCCGGGTTCGAAACGAGGGGATGGCAATTACCAAAGCACCCAGCGAGGCCAGACACCCACCCACAATGAGGCCAACCGGGAACAGGAAAGGTCCCAAAGCGGCAGGCAGCAGCGCCTGACCGAACAATTTGTCATTGGCAAACAAAACAACGGTAAAGACCGAAGCCCCATAGGCTCCCAGGGCCATAAATCCGGGATGGGAACAGGAAAACTCACCCATATAGCCGTTAATCACATTCAGGCTCAAGGTGAGCATGACGGCAATCAGGGTCAGTTTAAGCGTCAGCACCCGATAGGCGCTGATATCGGCCCAGATGTGCAAAATAGCATAGATCAGTACCAGATGGAGCAGGACCGCTACCGGCAACGAAAAGCGGAGCAGTTTGTCGGCCAAGGCGTTGAAGGGCCTGGCGCTCAAACGGCCAATCACTCCCATGGGCAACACATAGATCAGCATCACATAGGCCAGCGCACTGGGTATCAGCAGGGGCTTTTTAAGCATGATCACACAGCCGAACAGCACCGGAATCTTCGGAAGATGGAGGATCTCGGATAGCGGATCGCCGATCAGCTGTTCCAGAATCACCGCTATCAAAATGCCGAAAAGCCACCCGATCAACGGCACTTCTCCAAACCATTCCCTGATGATTCGTTTAAAACCCTTGGCGTCGGACGCCACGTTGTTGTCTTTCACTTCCATTCATATTCCTCAAAAAAAGCCATTGGTGGATGGGCACGAATTCGTGTCTACAATCTCAATTTGGCACTGTAGGGCTCGCCAAAAAAACCATGGGGTCGGAAGACCAGAATCAGTAAGATGATCGAGTAAGCGATCAAATCGCGCAAGGTCGACGGAAAAATCATGGCAACAAAAATTTCAATAAACCCCAACAGGAACCCGGCCAAGGTCGCACCCATAATCGATCCGCGCCCTCCCAAAATGGCGGCGACAAAGGCTTTCCAGCCAAACAAGATGCCCATGTAAGGGTCCAGGACCGGATAGGCCACCCCAAAAAGAATGCCTGCCACGGCGGCCAGCGCTGATCCGATGGCAAAGGTCATGCGGGCGATGGTATTGATGGACACGCCCATGAGAGGAACCACCAGATAATCGAACGCCATGGCCCGCATGGCCATACCCCACTTGGTCTTTCTTCACAAACAGATGCAGGGCCAACATAAATGACAAGGACACCACGACGATCAGAATCTTTCTTGTTGGTTACATACACCCCGCCAAAATTGTAAGTCGTCGATTCGATCAGGGAAGGGAAACTGAAACGCCGCGCACCCAGCAAGGCCAAATTTCCAGTTTCAAGGATGATCCCGATCATCAAGCCTGTTATGGCGGCCGAGGCCCGGGGCGCATCGCGCAAAGGTCGGTAACCGATTCTTTCAACCAACATGCCGACGAAGGATGTCAGAAACATGGCGATAATAATTGTCAAAACCAAAATCAGCCAGTTGGGCAAGGCAATCGCGCCGGCGGCCGATAGGGTCACCAAGGCCGTGGAAACACCAAAGCCGATATAGGCGCCGACCATAAAAATATCGCCATGGGCAAAATTGAATAGCATCAAGATGCTATAGACCATGGAATAACCGAGCGCGATCAGGGCATAAAAGCTACCCCACTGCAACGCATTGACCAGGTTTTGAAGAAAATATGTCATTGAAAATACTCCTTGCGCTCTCAAAAAGGCGGACGCAGGGGAGACGTCCCTGGTCCGCCTTTTATACGATGCGTGCAACCCAAAACCACATGTGATTTCAGGATGCCACCGCCAACCGCAAATGCGGGGCGCTTTTCAGCCCACCTTCGCTGAAAAGGTTTAGCAGCTGAAGCGCGGCAGGTTCGGCCGGCCGCTCAGCACCTATCTTCCGATAAACTCAGGAGCGACACACCCACCTTGCTGGGCAAGACGCAGCGCCGAATGAAAATAGATGCCACAGCCTCGCGGCTGTGGCATCGCCCTTTTACGGATAACGGTTGTCAGAAGTTTGGCATGGCTCCCGGCATTTGCAATCAATGGAACCTTTCGCAAAAAGGTCAAATGCCTTGGTGGGCCATTCAAACCAGATGGGTCATGCGTTTAGGGACAAACCGACTTATAGAATTCATACTCACCGGCATCACTGATCTTGACAATAACCGCGCATTTGATTGGATCGCCATTTTCAGTAAAGGTCATCTTACCGGTAATGCCATCGAATTCTTTGATCTTGGCAAAGGCGTTACGTACGGCCATGCGGTCTTTTTCGATGTTGCCCGTAATTTTGCCGGCCGACTGAATGGCCTGTTGAACGAGACCGAGGGAATCCCATGTCAGGGCGCCGACATCATCAGGCACATAGCCGTGTTCCTTCTTGTAGCGATCGATAAACGCTTTGGTTGCTCCGGTGGCACCGGCCGCGGCATAATGGGTGCTGAAAAAAAGTCCGTAACAGTCTTTACCACAAAGTTCGACGGTTTCGGCCGAACCCCAGGAGTCGCTGCCCACGATCGGTTTGTTCCAACCCAATTCATGTGCCTGTTGGACGATCAAAGCGACCTCGTTGTAGTATTGGGGGGTAAACAGCACATCCGCCCCGGACTTGATAATCTTGGTCAATTGGGAGCTGAAATCAGCATCCTTGGTTGTGAAGCTCTCATACGCTACAACCGATCCAGCACCGTGCAGTTTTTCCCAGGCCTCTTTAAAAAACTCGGCCAGACCTTTGGGATAATCGCTGGCCACATCATAGAGGACCGCGGCTTTTTTGTACCCGAATTCTTCGGTCATAAAGTTGGCCAGAACCGGTCCCTGAAACGGATCCAGGAAACAACCCCGGAAGACAAAAGGGCGATCGTTGGTGGTATCCGGGTTGGTGGACCATGGGCTGATCATCGGGGTACCGTAGTTGTTGGCAACGTCTCCCGCCGGTATGGCTTGTTTTGATGACTGGGGACCGACGATCACCAAGACCTCATCCTCGGTGATCATCTTGGTGTTGACCTTGACCGCCGATTCAGCCTTGGATTCATTGTCTTCGATTACCAGCTCCACCGGATATTTTACGCCACCAACCTCAAGACCGCCGGCAGCGTTGATGTCAGCCAGCCACATCTGGGCTGCAAACTTGGTTCCCTCGCCGACCTTGGGAATGTCACCCGTAATCGGGGCATTGATACCGACCTTGATGGTCTTTGTTTTGGACCAGGCGCACGGTGTAAATACCAGGCCGACGACCAGACACGCGATTAAAAAGACGATTCCTTTCCGCATCACTTTCTCCTTCCATTCTTGCTTGTCCAATTCAATTGTCCTACCCCCTAACCAGGAAAAATTTCAAGGTATGATTGTTAGCATAAGCTTTCTCAGATTGGCAACCTAAATTTGAATTCATTGCTGCGTCCCGCCTCTCGGTTTCGGGTATGTCCGTTCTTAATTCTCGCTGCGGTTTTGCAGCGTAAGATGAATTCAAATTGTGGCATAAAATCGTTACACGATTTTATTTTCGGATGTCGGCCACCAATTCTTTGATGATGGCGACCACGTTGCTGCCCCGCTCACGTGCAATGCGGTGGGCGTCGTTTACCAGTTTAGCGGCTTGGTGTGCCAGTTCAGTCGATGGCGGAGGGGCCATCTTATTTTTCTGATACTGCCAGGCCAGCAGGCGTAAGGCCAGGCGCTCTTCCTGTTCACGGATAAATCGAAGCATAAGTATCTCCCCGGCAATGCGACTATTTGCAGGATCAGTGGCGACCGAACCCGCAAACCGCCAGAATGGTATCCTCGAGCACGATTTTGGCATTCTGGCCTGTCGTCTTCAGTGCCAGATCGGTCTGACTCAAACGATCAAGGGCCGCCAACAACTCCGCCATGCTGAAATTGGCCGCCTTGAGCAAGGTCTGGTAGATCGGATAGGCATTTTTCGGGTTCTTGGCCAGCATCAGGTCGCTGGGCACCTGCCGTCGTCCAGCGGGCCTTGGCTTCTTAGCAGAGCCGTCACCGGCCCGTCCTGTTGTTTTGAGATCTTGTTCCCAGGCTTCCAGATGAGCTTGGAGATCCCGGTCATGCGCTTGAATGGCCGGAATCACGCGTTGTTGAAACTGGCGATAGGTAATGCCGGCATGCCATTCCCTCCCATTGGGCCCCTGTTCAAAATCTTTAGCGATCAGTAACTTACGCACCTGATTGGTCATAGCGGCCAAAATCTGGAGCGGATGAAGGTTGTCGGCCAGCAGCGAATCTAGAAAAAAGAGTGCGTTGGCGGTGCTACGATCTGCCAGGGCATTGGTAAAGGCGTAGATCGGATCCGTTTTGGTCCGCCGGGCAACCGCTTCGACGTCCTCAACCGTGATCTCTTGGCGCTCGCCGACATAGTCGATTAGTTTTTGCAAATTACCCGTAAAAGTTGTCAGGTCAAATCCGGTCATCTCGTGCAACACCTGGTAAGCTTCCCGTGCGATCCGCTTCCTGTGCTGTTTCAAGATCGCCTGCATGGTGTTGTTGAGGACGGTTTCCTGGGCCCTTTTATCGGCCTGTCGGCTGCCCTTGGGAACGCTGCAATCGATTATCACCCCTTTTCCCTGAATGCTTTTGTAAAGACTGCGGCGCCGATCAAAGACATCGGTAGTCAGCACCAGGTGGTGATTCGAAGGGAAGCCCTTTTCAAGCGCGGCCTGCATCAAACTGGGTGCATCTTGTCCGGTGGGGACCATTATGTTGTTGTCGCGGCAAAAGGCAATGACCCGATCGAGCCAGTCGCCATCATTCACGGATTGCGCATCGAGTTTCAGGGCTTTAACGCACGTTCCCGGAGCAACATCATCAAAAGAAAGATTTAACAAGGCCAGCAGCCCGGTAAAAAGTTTGGCGGCTTTTTTCAAATGGCCCTCTTTGAAGGCCGCCCGAACTTTTTCCAAGATGAGGCGATCATTCTGGCGTGAATAAAAAAGGCGGGCGTCACGGAGTGCGACGACCTTGGTGCCGGGCAGCAATGCGTAGGTGTTTAGGCGTTCCAGCACATCTCCGATAACATCGTCGCCACCGTCAAAGGCTTCATAGTTGGGGCTGTGCGTGGATTCCGGAAGCAAGGCCTTCAACAGCGTGTCGAAGGCTGCTTTGCACAAGTACGCTTCACCGCAAATCAGGTAGACGGGCGCTAATTGCTCCCGGTGGGTTTGCTCAATATACTTCGAAAGTTCCGTGTGCTTTACAATCGACAAGAAAATCACTCCGTTTAAAAAATCACAGCCATGCCAAAAATTGGAAAAAACACATTTTTTGTGAGCGCTGCTAAGCTCGTTTAAATTTAACCAGCATAACGACAGCCAGGCAGATGAATAGGCCGCTGATAACCTGGGAAATCGAAAAAAGATCGCCTACCAGCCTTCCGCGGAAATCACCCCGATAATGATCGACAACCAGGCGGCTGATTGCATCGAGTAAAATGTAGAGCCATAAGAGCTCACCATCAAAGCGTTTTCCCAAGCGACGCCACCAGATGAGGCCAAAGATCGCGAGGCTAAAAAAAACGGCGTAAAGTTGAGTGGGGTGCAAGGGCACCCCCCAAAAGGCCATTGTTTGGGCGTTTTGAAAAGAAACCGCCCAAGGATAATCACACGGTCGACCGTGCATGCAACCGCTTAACAGACATCCGACGGTCCCGATAATTTGGCCCACAATCGTGCCAGGCACCATGATGTCCAATGTTTTTGAAATCGGCAGGCTGTGGTTCTGCAGGTACAAAACAGCGGTTATCAGCGCCGCGCCAAAACCGCCGTAAAAGACCAGTCCTCCCTGCCAGAATTTGAAGACGGCCAGCCGATCATACACCAGCAGATCGGGGTCGATCAAAACGTAAAAAAAGCGAGATCCAATCACCGCGGCGACCAGTACGTAAAAATAAAGATCCGTATATTGATCCGGGTTTGTGTTGCATCGCCGTGCTTCCTTGCGGGTGATGGCGTACCCCACGACCAAGGCCAGCATCAGGCTTATACCATAGGTCGACACGACAACGGAGTTGATTCTGAAAAATGAGGGGTACATGCGTGGCTGTAATCCGATCTGGACCTCGGTCCAACAGCACGGTTATCAACGCCGATGTTTGGGGTCATGCCGGCAGTTTATTGAACAATATATGGTAGATGAAGATCAAGATACCGATCACGATGGCACTATCCGCGACGTTGAAGGCCGGCCAGTGCCAGGTCCCCAGATAAAAATCAAGGAAATCGACCACTTCTTTAAACCGCAGACGATCAATGAGGTTGCCGACGGCCCCGCCGAAGATAAGTGCCAATCCGGCTCTCAGCCAGGCAAAACCCGGTGGGAGCTTCGCATAAAAATAAAATATAAGGCCGATCGCCACAGTCGAGGCACAGGTGAACAAGACAAAACGCCAATGGGAGTTATTGCCGGCCAGAAAACCGAAAGCGCCACCCGGGTTGTGAATGTGGGTAATGTTGAAAAAGCCCGGAATGACCGGTATGGATTGATATAGCGGCATCGCCTTCAAGACGATTGCTTTAACAACCTGATCGACAAGGACAATCAAGCCGGCGGTACCGGCAAAGGCGATGGATTGCTTGGCTTTCACTTATAAAGCACTTTCATATTTGCAGGGCCTTTTGGCAGCGCTCACAAATTTGCGGGTGTTCCGCATTGTCTCCGACCGAAGGGTCATGCACCCAGCAACGGTTACATTTTTCGTCCGTGGCCGGTTCAACTTTTACCAGAAGTCCTTCAATGGTGTCGCTCTCATATGCCCCCGCAAGCGCTTCCCCGTCAACCAGCTGTGCTTTGGAAACGATAAACAAGGATCGCAGTTCGGCAGCATAGGGGGCAACCTGCGCGTACCATTCACCTGTAACGGAAATGGTCAGGGCCGCGTCAAGCGGATGCCCGATCAGTTTTTCGGCACGTGCCTTTTCCAGCGCCTTGGTCACCTCACCCCGCAAATCAATCAAACGCATCCATTTTTCGCCCAGCGCCTCGTCCTTCCATTGTGCCGGCACCACAGGCATGGCCGCCAAATGCACGCTGGCAGGTCGATCCTCGGCCGGCGGCAGATAGCGCCAAAGCTCTTCGGCGGTAAACGTCAAAATTGGTGCCATAATCCGTGCCAAGGCATCCAGTTGAAGGTACATGACCGTCTGGGCACTGCGACGTGCTGCTGATTCCGCCGGTGACGTGTAGAGACGGTCTTTGAGGACATCCAGATAAAAGGCCGACAAATCCAGCGTGCAGTAGTTGTACAACGCATGGTAGATAATGTGAAACTCATAGGTGTCATAGGCCTTCAGAGATTTTTCCAACAGGGCCTGCAATTTGTGAAGGGCAAACCGGTCAATTTCAGGCATGTCCTCAAAGGCCACCATGTCTTGTTGCGGATCAAAATCGAACAGGTTGCCGAGCATGAATCGGCTCGTGTTCCTGATGCGTCGATAGGCATCGCTCAGCTGTTTTAAGATGTTTTCCGAAATCCGGATATCATCCCGGTAGTCCGATGCCGTAACCCACAACCGCAGAATCTCGGCCCCGTATCGATCGATGACTTCCTTGGGAGCAACGACATTGCCCAATGACTTGGACATTTTTCGCCCATCGGCATCGACCACAAAGCCGTGGGTCAAAACCGACTCGTAAGGCGCCCGGCCCCGGGTTCCTACGGCGGTTAAAAGCGAGCTGTGAAACCACCCCCGGTGCTGATCGCTGCCTTCCAAGTATAAATCGGCCGGCCACTTCAAATACGATCGATCCTCAAGCACGGCCGCATGGCTAACGCCTGAATCGAACCATACATCCAGGATATCGGTCTCTTTTTTAAAGTTGCTGCTCCCGCAACGGCGGCATTTCGCCCCTTGGGGTAAAAGCTCGGTCACATCCTTTTCAAACCATACATCTGCGCCATGCGCCTCGAACAGTTTAAACACATGTTCGATGATTTCTTCATCAATGTGCAAGCTTTCACAGTCCTCGCAATAAAAAACGGCAATGGGTACACCCCAGGCGCGCTGGCGCGAAACACACCAGTCCGGCCGGTTCTCAATCATCCCGTAAATCCGTTCCCGGCCCCAGCGGGGAATCCATGTTACCTGGTCGATCGCTTCCAATGATCTTTGCCGCAAATCGGTCTTGTCCATGGAAATAAACCACTGCGGTGTGGCCCTGAAAATGACCGGTTTCTTACAGCGCCAGCAGTGGGGATAAGCGTGCTCCATGAATTCCTGGGCCACCAGGGCACCGACTTCCTTTAACTTGGCGTTGATCTGCTTGTTGGCGTCGAAAACAAATTGGCCGGCAAAAAATCGACCTCATCGGTGAAGACCCCCTGGTCATCGACCGGTGAATAGGCATCGATTCCATAATCGCAGGCCCACATCATAGTCTTCCCGGCCGTGCCCGGGCGCTGTATGGACGCATCCCGTTCCGGCCTCCAGGGTGACATGCTCACCGAGAATGACGAGCGATTCGCGGTCGTAAAGGGGATGCCGGCACCGTTTGTGCTCCAAGGCACCGGCTTCCATCTCGGCAATAATCTCGTAGTCCTTGATGCCAAAGCGCTGCATACAGGTCTCCACCAGGTCACGGGCTAAAATATAGACGCCGTCTGGTCCCGTATCAACAGCAGCATAGATAAAATCAGGATGCAGGGCCACGGCCAAGTTGGCTGGAATGGTCCAGGGCGTGGTGGTCCAGATAACGAAAAAAACCTTTTTTCCGTTCAATACCGGGTACGCCTGGCTCAAATCATCCAGTACGGCAAATTTGACAAAAATAGAAGGCGATGCTTCATCTTGATATTCAATCTCGGCTTCGGCCAAAGCGGTCTGGCAGCTGCAACACCAGTGGATCGGTTTTTTGCTTCTAAAAAGGCTGCCGTCGAGTCCAAATTTACAGCACTCCCGCGCAATGATTGCCTCGTAGCGGTAATTCATGGTCAGATAGGGATTTTCCCATTCCCCCATGACACCTAAGCGTTTGAATTCATCGCGTTGAATGTCGATGAATTTCTCCGCATACGACCGGCACAGCCGGCGAAAAGCGGCTTGGGACATTTTCGATTTTTTCGGGCCCAGTTCCTTGTCGACATTGTGTTCGATGGGCAGCCCGTGACAATCCCATCCCGGCACATAGACCGCATCATGGCCGGCCATCTGCTTGGACCGAACGATGATGTCTTTCAATATCTTGTTCAGGGCCGTACCAATGTGGATGTGCCCGTTGGCATACGGGGGACCATCGTGCAGGATGTAGCGCTCACGTCCAGCGGATGCTTTACGGATCTGGTCATACAAGGCATTTTCTTCCCAGGCCCGTAGTTGCTCAGGCTCCCGTTGGGCCAGGTTGGCCTTCATGGGAAATTTCGTTTTTGGCAGGTTTAGGGTTTTTTTGTATTCCATTGCGTCCTCCGCGCATTAACAACGACCCAATCTGAATATGGGAATTAGCAATCGTCTCAAAATTTTATCATTCAAGCATAACCATGAACAATTACTTTTAAAAAAAAATTGTGTCAAGGAAATAGGTGTCGGTAAAGTGCGACAACGTTGCGTAAGATAAAATCGTTATACGCTTTTATTGTGATGATTCGATTCGAAACGGATCGGTACCCGAACCCACATATCCACCTTCTGATCTCCCCGTACGCCGGGTTCAAACAACCAGTTGCGCACCGACTTAACGGCCGCCTTGTCCAAAACGGAATACCCGCTGGAAGTGACAACGCGCAGATCTCCCACGGCACCATTTTTTAAAACTTTGACTTCCAGGACCACACGGCCTTCATAACCTCGGCGCCGGGCCGATCTCGGATACCGGGGAGGCGGATTTTGGCGGTATAGCGGACGGGCTTTGCGAAGCGGTGGTCCCACAGCCGTCTTGGTCTTGGATTGGCTAGCGCCCGTTGCAGCAGGATCGACGACCGGAGCGACCTGTTGCATAGTCAAAGGAACGGCTGTTTGTAAGGAGGGCGGCTGCGACTCGCGCTCAGGTTTTGGCCCTGGTTCAGGGGGCGCTGGTTGCGGCTGAACCGGTGGTGGGGGTACCGGTTTTGCCTGGGTTGCGGGCTTGTTAACCGGTTGTTCTTGTGGTTTAACCTTTTTCGGAGGCGGGGCGCTTGCTTTCGCGGGCGGCTTCACCTCGGATTGCGGCGGACGTTTTGGTTCTGCGGTTCGTGCGGGCTGCCGGTAGGTAAACGTCATGCTTAGCGGACGCTTCAGGTCCGTTTCGAGCGGGCCTAGGGAAAGCCGCTCGAATGGCATGCCCAGGATCAAAACATGGGCTGCCAGGGCAATGATAAAAGCCGGTAAAAGGCGTTTCACGGGTCATCTTGCTCCGCTTCGGCTTGCAGGGAAATGCGCGTCAAGCCTGCCAGGCGAATGCGGTCTAAAACCTTGAAAAGTGTTTGATAAGGAAGTGTACGGTCGGCAAACAGCAAAATACCGGTGTCCTTTTCTTCCCCCACGCGTTCCTTTAATAAAGCCGACAGGTTTTCGAGGTCCGTCATTTGCTCGTCCACATACACCGACCCATCGCCTTTGATGGTCACAGACAACACCTCCTGCCGGTCAACCGCCGCTGTTTCCGATGACGGCAGGACAACCGGTAATCCCCGATGGACGGCCATGGATAGCATGGCGTAAATAAAAAAGACCAGCAAAAGAAAAACAATGTCGATCAAGGGCAGCATCTCGATCCGCACGCTCTTCTTGATTGGCAGATAAACTTTCATTGGATCGTCCTCGCACAGGCATTGGTCGGCTGTGATAGCTTTTCGTAGACTATCTCGAGACTGGTGGCATACTTCTCAATCGTTAAGGCTGCATTCGCTACGCGCGAGTTGAAGTAATTGTAAGGAAAGACGGTCAGTATCGCGATACCCAGACCGGTCGCGGTCGTTATCAAAGCCTGGGCGATACCGGCGGTCACAGCCTGAGGGTGCTCAATACCGGTCGATCCCAGAATCTCAAAAGAGGAAATAATGCCGATGACTGTGCCGAAAATCCCTAGCAACGGGGCAACCGTAATCATTGTATCCAGGACATTCATGTAGCGCTGCATGCGCTTGATCTCATCCGCCGCAGCGGCCTCCATGGCTTTGGCCATCGAAAACTCACGATGCAGGATCCCGCTCACCAAAATCTTAACCAGGTAGTCCTTTGACCCGGTCGTCCGCTCACGCACAGCTTCCCAGTCGCTCAGCCGGCTAAGCTCGAGGATGTCGTCCACGAGCGCCTGATTGTGCCGCCTGCCGGTTCGAATCCAAAACATAATGCGCTCGATGATCACGGTCAGCACAATGATCGAACACAGCAGCAAGGGATACATCACCGGACCGCCATCGTTAAATATCTCAATCATATTGTCGCCCTCGCAGGGTTATCGTGATTGTCTCGAAGTTGTCTCAAAAAAAGGGTGTCTCGTCCGCTTTGGCCCTTTTGGGATGTATTTCTGACAACGTTGATAAGCATGCTAAATTTGTGTCCGTTTAAAGTTTGAACTGCAAACCCGCAACCCAGTTTCGCTCCGGTGCTGGATAGAAATAGCGCTGCGTCAAAAAGGTATCCATCACGGCGTATTCGGAATATTCCTGATTGGTCAGGTTGTTGACCCCGAAATACGCTTTGAGCATCTTCCACTCGTACGACAAGCGGGCATCGATTGTGTAATACGCTTTCAGCTTTTCGAATTTGTTGGCCTGGTCGCTGATGGCATGGCTGGGTCCGACATAATTATAGTTTGCCAGCAGGCTGAGTCCCGACGTTGCCAGATCAAAAAGTTGAACACCGATATTGGCTTTTTGGTCCGGTACCGCCGGAACATTGTTACTTTTGTAAGGGTCTTTTTGGAAGGTAGCATCCTCATACGTATAGTTAGCAAAAACCGTCATTTTATTCGACACGCGGGCTTTGAATCCAACTTCCATTCCCTGGTGGCGGGTCTCAGGATGATTTTCATTGCCGAAGGTCGATGGATTGTAGAACAGTTCATTTTCAATCTCGGCACGGAAAAGCGTCAGGTTGACAAAGCTTCCGGGGGTGAAATAATGCGTGATGCCGGTCTCATAATGTTGACCGATCTGGGGTTTCAGGTCAGTATTGGCTTGAATTTTAAAGGTGCTCCAGTCGATGTAAACAATTTCATCGGTAAGCGGAAAGCGAAAGCTTCGGTTTGCGCGCACGAAGACAGACGATTTCCCGGAATACAAATACGTCACCCCCGCCTGGTAGGCATTTTCACTTTCTTCGGTGTCATCATCCAAAGGCCCTAAAAAACCGGTCAGATCTTCCTGTTTGAGATCGTAACTGACTTTTTCGTGGCGTGCGCCTATCGATAGAATGACATTTTTGCTGATGCTAAAATCATCGCTGATATACAGGCCGACCGAATCCCTCTGAATTGCTGCCACACCGGTTTTGGTGCCTATCGGAGTAAAAAAGCCACCAAAAGAATCGGTATCCTGTTCCGAAACGTAATAATCGACCCCGACAATCAGCGTATTGTTATGGTTTGAAAGGTCCCCCTCCCAGACATAACGAGGCGTAACACCCCAGGTCGACGAATCCGTGTCTGTCGCCAATGGGCTGGTCGGGTCCGGAAAAACGGCAGCGCTATTTCGCGACCGGTAAAACAGATCGGCCGTAAAATCGCCAGCCTGTCCGACAGCCAGATCGAAGCCACCACTAATATAAGCGTCTTTGCTTTCGCCCTTATCATCGGGATTGGCAGTGGACTTGCGATCAGCTTCCAGTTGGGCGTATTTCAACGGTCCGGGAAGACCATACTCATCTTCATGATAACTTGCATCCAGGTTCAGCGCCAGTGAATCCGTCGCGTTAAAAAACAATTTTCCACCAAAATCCTGCGTGTCGTATTCATTGTTATCCCGATAACCATCGGTTTGGTCACGGCTCGCTGACAGCGAGGCGGCAACCTTTTTGTAGCCCCCGCTTACCGAAGCCTCCCAACGATTGCGATTGTAACTGCCGAAAGTGACACCGCCGGTTGCCGAAAATGTGTCCGAAGGCGTTTTGGTAATGATATTCACGACCCCGCCCACCGCATTATCGCCGTAAAGCACGCTGCCGGTGCCGCGAACGACTTCAATCCGTTCAACCTGATCGATGGGTATCTGGGTCCAGTCCACACCACTGAGATCAATTCCGTTGACCCGCCGCCCGTCTACCAGCACCAGGGTATTGTAGGCCGCGGCTTCGCCGAACCCACGCAGATCCACCTGGGCGTTTTTGCCGTTCCCTAGTAGGTTTCTGACGGTTACGCCGGCTTCCGAACGCATCAGGTCCGGAATGGATTTGGCATTGGAATTTTGAATGTCCTCGGCTGTAATAACGGTCACGTGCGCTGGTATTTTTTCAACTTTTTGTTCCGATCGTGTGCCTGTCACAACCACCGTGTCCAAGGTCTCCACCGGATCCACCACTTGATCTAACGCTAAAACGACACCGCCCTCCATCCCCATCACCATTATCAGTGCAAAGATTCCGTTTAACAAACACTTCATTTCCCCCTCCTTTAAATGGGTTTTTAAAGTCCGGAGAAAAAAAAACCCGGACCGATTTTAATCGATCCGGGGATAGCCCTTTTTAATCCTCAAGATCCGTTGGCACTGTTCCGTCCGCGAAATGATGCCACACCTTCCATCCAGGCAGGTCTTCTGACTCCCTCCCCTTTTACCGCCTTCCCATCCAAAAGGCCGTGCCATAATGTCCTCTTTGGTCTTATATCGGCGTCAGGCTTAAATCTTAGTCCTCAAAATACTCAATGTATTCCTGCGGCTAAAATTATCGCCTTCCTTGATCTAAAACCAAATTGAACAATCTGACACTGCCTTTAAATTAGTGACAGTGGCATCAGTGGTAATAAGGTTACCTTGATCGGTTTAGCCGGTTTGGTCTTTAGCTGGCAAACTGGCTTAACCGGCCTAACCGGTTAAACCGACCAAAGTAGAGGTCACAGCGGCGGGCCCGTCCCCGATTTTAACGGGGTTCCCTATTAAGCCTTGCGGGCACCTGTACGGAATTATTTTTTAACATCTATGTTAATCTGGGTGATTATTGAATATCAGGTGCGTTGTCAAGCAAAAAGGATTCGCAAGCATCTGTCTTTTCAGTTGACACCGCACGATGCGCCATTATAAATAGGAGCCAATTCGAAGCTGAAGCTTCGGAGCAAATTAACAACCCAATCAATTCAATAAGCAACCACGAAGGTAAGGGTATCAAGAAGATACGACCGCTCGTGGTTTTTTTTTGGACAGAAGCGGTCTCAAAAATAGGATTTTGTCTCAAGGTCCCTTCGACAAGCTCAGAACTGGCAAGGCGGAGCCAAGCTACAACCCGCAGGTTCCGCCTTCGGCGGGATTGAGGACTTGAAACGAGGTTCTGACGCAGAAATCGGGGCAAAAGGCATTTTTGAGATTGCTACTAAGCAGGAGGTTACGATGAACAGGATATTAATGATTGGCTGTTTTATAGGAACTATGCTGATGCTGGCAAGCTCGGCCGGTGCCCATTTTGGCATGGTCATTCCTTCGGATGCGATGGTCATGCAGGAGGACAATCGCACCCTGGAACTGGATCTTTCATTTTCACATCCTTTTGAAATGATCGGGATGGAGTTGGTCAAACCCAAAGTGTTCAGTGTATACACCGACGGCCATTCGGCAAATCTACTGGAAACCTTGAAGGCAATAGAGGTTATGGGCCATCAGGCCTGGCAGGCCTTCTATAAAGTCAAGCGCCCGGGTGTCTACATGTTTTACATGGAACCCCAGCCTTACTGGGAACCGGCCGAAGACTGCTTTATCGTCCACTATACCAAAACCGTCGTAGCCGCTTTTGGTGATGACGAAGGCTGGGACGGCGAAATCGGCTTGAAAACTGAAATCGTTCCACTGACCAAACCTTTCGGCCTTTACGCCGGCAATATTTTTCAGGGCATTGTCAAACTCAACGGCAAACCGGTGCCCTATGCCGAAGTGGAGATTGAATATTACAACCAGGACGGCAAAGCCCAGGCACCGACCGAATATATGATCACCCAGACCATCAAGGCAGACCACAACGGCGTTTTCACCTATGCGCGCACATAGAGCCGGATGGTGGGGCTTTGCGGCCTTGAACGAAGCGGATTTCAAACTCAAAACCACGTCCGGTGAAGAAAAAGGGGTCGAACTCGGCGCCGTTTTATGGGTCCATTTAAGAATGGCAAAAGCGCTGTGCGCTTTTATATGAACGCCCGCAGCTCGAGTACCGGATTGCGAATTGCTTTGAATAAGCCATTAAGGAATACGATTTCGTGAAGGCGCAATGATGAAAGACACCTTATTTCTGTAGGAAAATCTTTCGCCCTGGATTAAGAGCGACGAAGTCGCGTTTCATAAAATTGCGGAGCAATTTTATATGCATATTAGCGAAGGCATATTATCCGGCCCGGTTTTGATTTCCGGTGCAACATTGGCTGCCGCCGGCACGGCCGTGGGTTTGAAAAAACTGGACTATGATCGTATTGCCCAGTCCGGCATCTTGGCCGCCTCTTTTTTTGTAGCAGCATTGATTCATGTCCCTGTCGGACCATCCAGTGTACATCTCATATTGAATGGTATCGTGGGGTTGCTTTTGGGCTGGGCGGCCTTTCCGATCATCCTGGTGGCCCTGCTGTTGCAAGCAGTCCTGTTCCAATTCGGTGGTATTACGACGCTGGGGGTCAATACCGTGATCATGGCCCTGCCGGCGGTTACCTGGTCATTATCTGTTCCGGCGGTTCATGTTGATATCCTCACGGGTTGCCGCTGTTGCTGCCTTTGGATGTGGTTTGCTCGCCATTTTTGGCGGGGCGTTGTTCTTGGACTGGCCTTGGTGTTCACGGAAGAAAATTTTTTAATGTCGCGGCCTGGTCATCGGGGCCCACGTACCAGTGATGATTATAGAAGGTATTATTACCGCTTTTTGTGTTTTGTTTCTTAAAAAAGTGTATCCGCAACTATTGCCGGGTGCTCCCAAAAAATTAATATGAAAAAGTGAAACTCTCCCCGCTTTAATCAGCCGAGCGTTTCTTTTTAATAATCATCACTTCTTTTAAACGTTTTCCTTGTTGCCAAGGAGGCAACCAATATGTTCGAAACCACAACATCCAAAATATCCCGGCTTGTTTTGCTGATACTGTTGCTTTCATCGGTCATGTTACCGGCAGCTGAGGCTCACCGTGTCACGGTTTTTGCGTGGATCGAGGGCGACATGGTCCACACCCAAAGCAAATTCGGGGGCGGCCGCAAAGCCCAAGGATCCCCGATCCAGGTCTACGATTTGCAAGGCAACCTGCTGCTTGAAGGTCTGACCAACGACCAGGGCGAATTCAGTTTTAAGGCGCCGGGGAAGATGGATCTTAGGATCGTTCTTGTTGCCGGGACAGGGCACCAAGCCGAGTGGTTCGTTCATGCGGCCGATTTTGGTGACACCATAACCGGTGAGCTCGTCTCGGCCGACGCAAAGGCACAAACCAGGGAAACGATCGTCGCAAGGGACGCACCAACAGCAACGTCCAATATCAGCGCCGCCGAATTGCAGCAGGTGGTCGAAGCCGCTGTTGATAAAAAGCTACAACCGGTTATTCGCATGCTGGTGGAGAAAAACACTGCCGGTCCGACCTTCAAAGACATCATGGGCGGTATTGGCTACATTTTCGGTCTGGTTGGTGTTGCGACCTATTTTCGGTGCCGCAATAAAAGCGCATAGCGCTTTTATGTGACGCGGCTGCGCCGCTCTATTTTCTACCCTGCGGGTGCAATTGTAGATTGGAGCGATTAACACGACGCATACGCTTAAGCGGAATGGGTGATCAGAAGTGAAGGTGTGCACTGTTTGAGTGAATTAGGGATCGTTATGCCGGCGCGTGGTCCAGCTTACCGCAAATGTGGATATAATTCACCCAAACGATTCCTGATTGTACATATAATGGATGGCGCCGGCATTATGAACCCTTGTGAACGAGTTTGCACACCGTAACATCTGATTATCCATGCAGCGCTGGATTATCTGTTAAAGTTGGAATAAGACAATTTCTATGATCAAGAACCATTTGCCGCAGGACAATCCTGCATTCATCGTCTCGACCCCCGCATTCGGGTTGTCTTTGCGATCCTGATTTCGATTGTGGTCGCAGTCGGCACCACCTTCCCGGCCCTGATTACGGCCCTTGGCTGGCGCTGCTGCTGATCGGCCTGGCCGGGCTGAAACTCGGAACCGTGGCGCGAAGGCTTATGTGGGTTAATGCTTTTGTCTTGTTTCTATGGCTGGTATTACCCTTTTCCTACGACGGCCGGGCCCTTTTTGAAAGTCGGACCGTTTACCGCCACAGTGCCGGGTGTTGTCATTACCGCCCAAATTACGCTCAAATCAAATGCGATTCTGTTAATCCTGATTGCGCTGGTTGCAACCATGACCACGGCTACATTGGGACATGTGCTAAATGCACTTCGGCTCCCGGACAAATTCGTCCATTTGTTATTGATGACCTACCGCTACATTTTTGTCCTGGAGCAGGAATCCCAGCGTCTGATCCGCGCCGCCAAAATAAGGGGGTTCAAACCCGGAACCTCGATCCATGCTTATAAAACCTATGCTTATTTGGTCGGCATGCTCTTTGTGAAGGCATCCGAAAGAGCCACCCGCGTGTATCAGGCCATGAAGTGCCGCGGGTTTAACGGCCGGTTTTACTGCCTGCGTGATTTCGCAGTTACGGGGTCTGATTGTTTCTTGGCCATATTACTGACAGGAAGCTTGACCGTCATCCTATACTTAGAGTATTTGCTTTAAGATTTTAAATAGAAACTATCTCAAAAGGGGATTTTGTTATGCATCATCATGAATCCATCATCGCGCTTAAAGATATTTCTTACCAATACCCAGGCGGGAACAAAGTCCTGGAACAGCTCAGCGTGGAACTATTCGCAGGAGACCGAATGGGTCTTGTAGCGCCCAATGGCAGTGGCAAAACCACGCTATTTCATATTATCATGGGATTGCTGCAGCCCGACCAAGGAGAAATCAGGGTCTTCGGACAATTGCGCAACCAAGAGAGCGATTTTCTAGAGGTTCGACGCCGTATGGGCCTTCTTTTCCAGGATGCGGATGACCAGCTCTTCAATCCGACGGTTCTTGAAGATGTTGCCTTCGGGCCTCTAAACCTTGGGCAAGAGCAAACCGGAAGCACTGGAAATATCCCGGCAAACACTCTCCTTTCTGGGGTTAAACGGCTTTGAAGACCGCATCACTTTTAAGCTGTCAGGTGGCGAAAAACGTTTGGTATCGCTGGCCACCGTCCTGGCAATGGAACCCGAGGTTCTTCTGCTCGATGAACCGACCACCGGCCTGGACCACCAGACCAAAACACGCCTGACAACGATTCTGGCCGATCTCAACCTGACCTGTATTGTAATTTCTCACGAATATGATTTCCTGAGTAAAACAACGGACCATATTTTCACCATGGAAAAAGGCCGAATTCTCATGGACCAGGAACTCCATGTCCATGTCCACGAGCATGCACATCGGGTCGGGCATCAACCGCATCGGCACGTCTAACAAAAATGATTTTATTATCCACGTCATTTATATCCAGCCAGATCGACAACGGCCAACGTCTCGTTGAGACCATGGCAGGTTTTGAAATCGATGGTCTCGAACTCGAATATCGCATCACGATGCCAATCCTGGAGCAGATGCGCCGGCCCTTGAAGCAATCGCGTCTAAAGGTTGCCAGCATTCACAACTATTTTCCTAGCCCAACGCTGTACACCCCCGGTTAAAGGGGCGGCGATCTTTTTCTGCTGTCTTCTCTCGACCCAGAGGAACGGCAGCGTGCTGTACATTGGACTTTGCGGACCATCGAACATGCCAACGACCTTGAAGCAGGCGTGGTTGTTCTGCACTGTGGGCGTGTCGAAATGCCTCCCGAAATAGAAAAGCTGTATGGGTTTTATGAAAACGAACAAATCGATTCCCAAGAAGCCGAAACATTTCTGCAAAAAAAACTGGGCGAACGGGATCAACTGATTGCCGGCCATACCGATGCTCTGTTGTTCTCTCTGAACCGCTTGATGAGCCACGCTGAAAGACAAGGTGTGATGCTCGGATTAGAAAATCGCGTTCACTATCATGAATTGCCGACGCCGGATGTCTTTGAAACGCTGTTATCTGAATTCAAGGGTGGGCCCGTCGGCTACTGGCATGACACGGGTCATGCCCGTACCAATGAGCTCCTCGGTATCATCGAGTCCGGTGCCCTTTTAGAGGCTTTTGGGGAGAACCTTATCGGCATGCATTGGCACGATGCCCGTGGACTTGAAGATCACTTACCCCCGGGACAGGGAGAGATCGATTTTAACGCTTTAAAACCTTACATCCAGGAAGATTTGCCCCTCGTCATCGAGCTGAAACCAGGGACCTCGCACCACGAAGTAAAAAATAGTATCCAGTTCACCAAGGATTATTTAAAAGTCATCTCAAAATAATCTTTTGGCCCAACCTCGGCGTTGGACCCTCGTTTTAAGTCCTCGACATACTTGAGTATGCCTGTGGGTTAAAACTCGGTCCCGCCTTGATCTTGAACCAAAATCTTTATTTTGAGATGACTTTTATTATCCGCCGCAAAAAGTCGCAAAAGTGATACACACGCTTAAAACGTAACCAAAACCTAAATCTTCTTCTATCATATCCACCATAACGCCCGATTATCCCTTTCGCGTCAGGCGACCTCATACACCGAAATTATTCCTCCAATATTTTTTCTGGTACCAGCGTAATCCTGGGGAATTTTCCCAAGGGGCTTGCATCGATCAGTAGTTTACAACCATAAGCCTCTTCTAATCGATCTTGTGTTAAAACCTCCTGGGGACTGCCAAGACCGACACGTTGCCCTTTTTTCATCAAGAGCAGGCAATCGCCATACATGGCCGCCAGGTTGACGTCATGGGAAACCATGACAACGGTAACACCCTTTTCATCCTTTAAGCGCCGCATCAGATCCATCAGCCGTACCTGGTGTGCCAGATCCAGGGATGCCGTTGGCTCGTCCAGCAATATGATCTGGGGTGCCTGGCAAATCGCACGGGCAATGAACACACGCTGGCATTCACCACCGCTTAGCTGGTCCAGTCTTCGCTCAGCCAGGTGATCGATCCCGGTAAACGTCATGGCCTCATCAGCCAAAGCGATGTCCTTTTCGGTGGTCAAACCCAGCAACCCCAGATGAGGGGCGCGTCCCATGAGAACGATTTCTTTAACCGTGAATGGAAAATCAATCTGAGCCATTTGAGGAACGTAGGCGATGATGCGGGCCAAAGACTTTCGGGAATAGGCCCCGAGTCTCCGATCTTGGATTTTAATGCGTCCTTTTTTGCTTTTGATGATGCCGGCGATCACTTTCATCAAGGTCGTTTTGCCCGAACCATTGGGCCCGATAATAACGAAAAAGCTACCGGCATCCACATCGAATGTAACCGCCTTTAGAACGGATACGTCGCCATAGGCATATCTTATTTTATTAATTGCGATGGCGGGTTTCATTAGTGTCCGTCCAGAAATGAGGATTTTTGTGTGAGTTCAAGGCGGACGACAGATTTAACCCGAAGGAATAGCATGCTATTTTGAGGAGTTAAATCAGGTCGTCCAACGCAGAAATCGCGCAAATAGACCATTTGTGGATGGGCACTCATTAGCGCGACCTCTTTAGCAAATAAATAAAAAGCGGCGCACCGATCATGGCCGTAATGACACCAGCCGGCATTTCACCTTGTTGGGGAAGAATGCGGGCGAGCAAATCGCACACGACCATATAAGCACCACCGCCCAGAATACACGCCGGCACCAGGATGCGGTGGTCCGGACCCAGGGCCAGACGCAGTAAATGCGGCATGACCAAACCGACAAAACCGATGAGTCCACAGTGGCTGACCGTAGCGCTGACCATAAAAGACGTCACCACCAAAAGCACAAGGTTGACCACTCTTACATTGACGCCCATGGATTGGGCCATGTCCTTGCCGAGTTGCAGCAGGTTCATCTTATGGGAGAGCCAGAAAAGCAGGATGAAGCAAGGAATCAGCATCCCGGCCAACGTACCGACCTGCCGCATTCCAACCAGGCTTAGGTCTCCCATGAGCCAGAAAATGATATTGTGTAAACGGGCGTCCTGCGTCATGGAGACCAGAAACATAATGATGGCCGAACAAAAAGCATTGACCATCACACCGGAAAGCAGAAGCGCATCTTTTCTCAAAATGGTCTGGCCCGATGTCATGACCAGAAGAAGCAGCAACGTCGCGATACTCCCGCTGAAAGCCATCAAGCTGACGCCTGGGAATCGCGACAAACCCATTAAAATCCCGATGATGGCGCCGATAGCCGATCCGCCTGAAATCCCAAGAATGTAAGGCTCAGCCAAGGGGTTGCGAAGCAAGGCTTGAAAAACAAGGCCACCCAGCGAGAGCGTCGCCCCAACCAGGGCCGCTAAAAAAACACGGGGCAGCCGGATACGCCAAATGATCGTTTTAAGCATCGATTCCTGGTCACCTTTTTGGAACAATGACCGATACACATCATCCATACCGCCTCCGGCCGAACCCATGGCAAGACCCAGGTACATGGCGCAGCCCAAAAGCAGCAGCAGGACAACACTTATCACGGCAAGTCGTTTCAGAAACATCGGCACCTTGTTGTCATTGTGCTTTGTCAAAAAGCTCGGGATGAATCATTTGTACCAGCAGCTCCAAACCATCGACCAGTCGTGGAGTCGGGCGATCAAAAAGGTTTGATTCCTGTAAAAATATTCGATCGTCACGTACCGCCGGCAAATCGGGCCATTGGCGCCATTGGGCCCGAACCTGTTCGAAAATGGCGCCACGGGCCATGGACGTGATGATAAAGACCTCGGGCGCCAGGTTCAAAACCTGTTCCTGGCTAAAGCGGGGATACGGCACCAAACCGGCCGCCAAATTTTCGCCACCGGCCAAAACGATCAGTTCATGGATGAATGTCTTGGTCCCGACCGATACAATCGGAGAAATCCCGATCTGGAAAAAAACACGCGGCCGGCTGGTGGTTTGGGCAACCAGCCCCTTCACGCGATCGATGCGCGTCTGCATGCTGCGAACCAATTGATCAGCCTGCTTTTCGGCATGCAACAAATATCCAACCTCACTGATGGTGCGCATCACGGTATCCAGGTTGCGCGGATCAACGGCGAACACCGGAATATTCAAAGACTCTAGACGATCCACAACCTCTTTGGGATTCCCGTCTTTGATAGCGATGCAGAGCTCCGGCCTGAGGGCCACAATCCGTTCCAGATCCAGGTGCACATACGAACCGACCTTGGGCAATGCTTTGGCCGCCTCGGGAAAATCGCTGTACTGCGTGACACCGACCAATCGATGAGACTGCCCCAAAGCAAACACGATTTCCGTGATATTGGGCGCCAATACGACAACCCGCTGCGGATTGTCCGGGACCTGGACCTTCCGGCCCAGTAAATCGATGACGTCCCGATCGAGCCGCATGGGCGTTGAATTTAATCCCACGACCATTGCCGCAACCAATATCACGATAAAAATCCGATAACCATTCATAATAAAATCGTTCACGATTTTATGTCTAATTTTAATTGCTGCGCTGAAAGCGTAGGAATTAAAATCCCGTATCGAAACGAGTCGACGCGGGGATAAAAGAATTAACAAGCGAATGATTCATCACCTCAATCCACGAAGGCCCATCTCATTATCAGGCAGGTCTTCTGACTTCCTCCCCTCTTCTTCACGACCTTCCCGTTCAGTATAAGCAGAACAGTGGCATCACATGTAAAGAAGTGTTGTCCTATTCAGTTTAGCCTGTTTACCGGTTTAGCCGGTTAGCCGGTTTTTCAACTGGCAAACGGGCAAAACTGGCCAACCGGCACAACTGAATAAGATGGAGGTCACAGCGGCGGGTCCGTCTCCGATTTTCACGGCGTTCCCTATTAAGCCATAAAGGCACCTGAAACTTCCCTTCCAATAATGAAAAAAGCCTATTGTTGTCAAGATTTTATTCGCTGCCTAGCATATTGCATGTGCCTTGTATATACAATAAACTCGAAAATTTTTTGTGGGTATAAATGACTTATCATGAATAAATAAGATTGGAACAAGGTTTAATGGAGACAACGAAAACCCCTAAAATAGAGTTACTGGCCCCTGTCGGTAATGCCGAAAAACTCGAAATCGCCATCCACTACGGCGCTGATGCTGTTTATCTGGGCGGCAAAGCTTTCAGTCTTCGAAATTTCTCGGGTAATTTTTCGCTGGAAGAGATGCGATCCGCGGTTGCCTTGGCACACAAACACAATGTAAAAGTCTATATAACCTGTAACATTTATTCGCGAAACAGTGATCAGGATGAAATCCAAGATTTTCTTGAGGAACTGGGAGACATCAATCCGGATGCCGTCATTATCTCCGATCCGGGCATTTTTATGTATGCCCGCAAATCGCTCCGCACATACCGATCCACATCAGCACCCAGGCCAACACGACCAATTACAAGATCGTCTGAATTCTGGCAAGAACCTGGGCGCCCAAAGGATTAATGCCGCCCGGGAACTCACCCTCGCGGAAATTCAGGAAATCACCTCACGCAGTTCCATGGAAATCGAGGCTTTTGTGCATGGCGCCATGTGCATTTCTTATTCCGGGCGCTGCTTGTTGAGCAGTTTCATGGCCCAACGGGATAGCAACCAAGGCATGTGCTGCCACCCCTGCCGGTTCAGTTACACGGTCATGGAAGCAAAACGGCCCGGGCAATATTATCCCATTACCGAAGATCCACCAGGGGACCTATATCTTCAATTCCCGCGATCTCTGCATGATCGAACACTTGCCGGCATTAATTTCCAGCTGGATTGAGGTCCCTTAAGATTGAAGGTCGCATGAAAGGCATCAACTACCTGGCCTCCTCTGTCAAAGTCTATCGGGAAGCGATCGACGCTTATTATCAAGATCCTGATGCCTACGAAGTCAAGCCAGAATGGCTGGACGAACTCAATCGCCTGACACACAGAGGTTATTGCACCGGCTTTTATTTCGGTGACCCTGACCAGGTTCAGGCCAACAGTCTGGGCTTTGTAAACAATGGAGCAACGTTTATTGCTAAAGTCATTGGCTTTGACAAACAAAATGTATTGATAGACGTTCGTAATAAATTCTTTAAAACAGACAAGTTGGAAGTTCTTAGCCGGCAAGGGCCAGCGCGCCAAACTGAGATCCTTACTATGGCTGATCAGGATCATCTTCCAGTGGATCTCGCCCAGCCCGGAAGTCGTGTGTGGGTCAGGCTATCGGAAGCATGTGCGGTCAATGATCTGCTAAGAATAAAAAGATCGTATAGTCATTAAGATTTCTTATCTCCCACAGAGCCCACAGAGCGCCCAGAGACTTTCTAATCATAATCTTTGAGAGGGAATTAGGTACGACTACCAAAATGGAGTGGCAGCGCGAAAAGGAATTGAAAAATGACAGCGCTTAGCGGTTTTACAGATCGTCGCCTGACAAAAGCAACTCATCAAATCAAACACCCCCGCCTTTTCAGGCGGAGGTGATGATATTAGGAGGATATGGCTTTTTAACTTAAAATGTAGGTCTGGTAATCGAGAAGCCTGAATGAAACAGCGATAACGCCCGCGACTGCCATGTCGTCGTGTATAATGACAAGTTCCTTGCTCTTGTTAAGTTTTTCCAGGTTGTCAAAAGTCCACAACTCTTCGTGAGGAATGTTGATGGCATTTTCTACGTGCCCCTGCTCGAATTTGGCGGCTGAACGAAAGTCAACCAAGGTTGGATTTCTCAGGTCTTTAACTTTGTCAATTCCGATGACCCATGCACTGGGGTTGCCTTGGTTGGCAAACATGATGTTCTGAAGAAGTTTGGAATCGGTATCAATGGCATAAAAGGCGTCCATCCATCCTTTCGTCCCGACCCGCATCCAGTGAACTTTGGTGTATCCCTGGGTTACCGCCAGCCTGGCGGCTTGATAGGATTTCCATCAAAGATTATCGGCACAATAGAAAACCAGGGGCATGTCTTTGTCTTTGGGCAGGGCTTCGACGTCAAACTCGGCCAAGGCCAAATCAAAGTCGGGCCGTTTGTGATCTTTGGGAACATCCATGGTGATGTGGACAGATCCCGCGGCACGTCTCATACACCAGTCGGTCATGTGAGTGAAGGCAGCGATGAGCATACCCCCCTCAGACTGGATTTTGAGCGCTTCCGACGGGGAAACAACCACCACGCCTTCAAGTGTTTCAGGTGTCTGACCCATGTAAAACTCCTTTCTGTTCAGATTTAAAATGTTTTTATTCTAACCGGCTTGAGGTCTAGAGTACAAAAATCATGCCAACACCTGAAAACAACGGCATATTGAGGCAACCACCCGTTTTTCCACGATTTGAGCAGATACCACCGGTATGCGTCTGCCAAATTTTTGTGTCATAAATGAGAGGAATCGTGGGGAACAAATGGGCGTGGGGACAAATAACAGATATAAGGATACAGAGAAAAAAATGCTTGATTTTTTAAATACAACCAACTGTTTCTATTATATATTTAAACAGTAAAGATAAATGCATATTTTTTAGGATAGATGTAATCCAACACAGAGATGGATTTCGGATCGAAAAAATTCCATTTTGGAACTAAACTTTCCATAATGGTTGGGTGGTATGCTAGAATTTATATTCCACCCCAAACCCATTGGACGTTATCCTCGCGATCACGCCTTTACGTTTGATCGGTTTGCCCTGGTTGGGGCACATATAACTCAAAATGACTTCCTTGCCCACTTCAAAGGCGTCGAGGGCCTCCACTAACACACCACTATCACTCCTGTTCTTGACGATGCCGGAATAAAGACGCCCGTCCACCGAAAAATCGGAGGGTCCATCACATTCAACCCGCGGACTGCGCATGCCTCCTGACTGCCAACGCTTTCCGTCTTCTGTCATTGTTGCACCAAATAAAATTTCTCTGCGATTTTATATAACGCTGCTGCGTCGCCCCTAAGACCGTAAAGTTTAACCCGCCGGTATTGGGCGGGTTAAACTTCTAACACAATTTGAATTTATGCCGCCTTGCAGACAATGCGGCATAAATTCAAATCTAAAAATGAATAATCACCGAGGCCAGTAGCGAATGTTGATCACGTCGGCTTCTGAAGTGGCTATTATATTGCCTGTATCGACACTACTACCCCATCGAAGCTGGTAGGCCATGTCGAAAATGAATTGCTTATAAGCGACGCCTGATCCGAGCGAAAATCCATAGACTTTCCTGACGTCTTTTTCAGATGGTTCGGGGTCATAGAATAATCCGGCCCTTAACGGAACGACCATGTTTCTGTCTTGTAAAATGAACAAATATTCACCTCCAAGCCGCGCCTGAGTGGTGTTCGCACACATCGGATATTTTCATAGGACGCCCGTCAATGGGCTGAATTCATTCCCTTGTCCGTCCCTTAGTGTGTAATTGCTCCAATCCGTTTGATAGATGTCGAAATCGACGGAAAACTCATCCGAAAACCGCCAAGCAATCCCGAGACCATATGACCAAGGCATATCAAGTTCGACGTCCTCTCTAATATCGACAGGTGGTCCAGCCACACCGTTTTGCTCTTGTCGAAAACTGTATTCATGCACCATAGTGGCCGTAAAGGGTGTTTTAACAACACCGCCCACAGTCAGTTGGGATGTCAAATTCCAGAGGACGCCAAAATTTGCGTTTATGCCCCTGAATGATGAATATCTTTCATCGATGTCTGTATTTATGGCTGTTGGGAGACCACCTATAGTGCCAGTGGCACGCTCTATATAAGATCCCTCCCATTCGTTTTCCCAAAATAGCCGGTCCGTCCAAACATTGAGAGTCATACCCAAAGATAGAGTTGGCGTGATTTGAATCGCGCCTGCCAAACCCAAGGCACCCACGGAACCATTTTGTCGATAACGTTTGTCTTGTATGAGATCCACACCGATATCAGTATAGTTGTATTCGTAATCCAGGTTTCGATTAAAATCGTATAGTCTCTGATAATTTACAGAGAAAACCATATTTCTTAAAAAATGAAACGGAATGGCGACACTGAAATAGTTCAGATCAACGTTGTCATCCATCACTCGTATTGGCAATTTCAGGATGATCCACCGATGAATAGGATGCTCTTGAATGGCTATAATCACCGACAATCGACACTTCTGGTGTTTCCAATTGAATAAGTCCGGCCGGATTCCAGGAGGCTGCCGTCGCATCGTCGGCTATGCCAATAAAAGCACCACCCATACCCATGGCCCTGGCTCCTGAGCCTACGGGGTTGGGAGAAGAAGAAATTCCCGTTTGTTGAAAAATGGTACTGGCTTGGGTCGCTCCAGTAAACAAGCCAAATTGAGCAACCAAAACCACAAGCGCACAAATATGAAATCTCTTCATAGAGTTCACCTCATTTCAGAAGTCTTGGAGTTATTTAAAATGTTCAGCTTGGATGCGGGCTAAATTTTCTGATTAAAACAAATACGCATAATGAACCAAAAAGGACGATAAGGCCCTTGGAAATCAAACTGGTCGACAGCATCAGCCAGGCACATCCAACAATCGGATAAAGCAATACCCTGACTGGAAGTTTCAGGAAAGGGTGTGACTCCATAAATATGGCGGCCGGCCTGCCATTTTTGTAATAAAAGGCAACCAGTTTTTGTCCCTCTATGATTCGTGAGAAGATATTTATCTCTGAATTGTTTTAGGATTTTGACATGATCCGCCAGAGGCGAGCCATAGGCTGCCGTGGCAATGAAGCATCCTCCGCCGCCTCCTGAAGTGTCGGATGATCTGGTAGTTGTATTGAAGTTTGGTGTACCGGCTGCCATAGCGAGATCTTGCATCCATTGCACATCACCTCCAAGCACTGGCACATTATCGAAAGTCATATTGGCATGACCGGCGGCAACGGCCGTCACATCGAAGATACCGGAAGGTGAGACCATCAGGTATTCACCGTTGACGCTGAACGTCTGAACGCCGAAGTCCGTGTAGACCAGGGCGCCATCTATATCAGTTCCCGTTGCCGCGTCCGTGACCCTGCCGGCGATAACCCCCGTACCGCTGCACTGTAAAAGACCCCCTTCGGTACCCGCGTAAAGAGACCCTGTTGCAACAGCATTCACGTTGTGTTCTGGGGTTCCCAAGAGAAGAAAATCATTACCCGCGTTGGGGCTAACATATACACCCTGTAAAACCGTTCCAGCGAAGATTCCTTTCGATTTAGTCGGGTCGGAATGAAATTTAAGATCTGTTATTGAGTTTTTTGTCCCACCTGATGGCCCAATCTGATCCCAGGAGCTACCATCATAATGAAGTATAGCACCACTAGCGCCCACAGCATAAACATCGTTCGCTTTTCCGCTTGAATCCAAAGATGTGCTTCCCCAGATGCCATACAATTCATATCCTGCTCTGTGGCCTGTTACATTAGACCAGCTATTTCCATCATAGTGATAAACGAAGCTGTATGGCACATTTTGGTAAGTAAAATTCCCTACAACAAAAACATCATTCGCCAAGCGTGTAGTCGGATCCACAGATTCGCTCCCCCAAACATCCTGAAATCCGTACCATTGAAGAAAGTCTATCAATTTAATCCAGTTGTTGCCATCATAATAAAATATGTAGCCATAAGGCACACCGTTACTAACATATTTCCCAACGGCATAAACATCATTTGCGCTATTATTAGTGTCTACCGATTTACTCCCCCACACATCATCGAGAACATATAATGGATCTAAATACGTTGGTGTCCAACCTGCTGTGCTTCCATGAAGGACAAAACCGTAATTCGTATTGTCTGTATGGAAATATCT
The DNA here is from genome assembly GCA_963802265.1 of uncultured delta proteobacterium. Taxonomy (GTDB): domain Bacteria; phylum Desulfobacterota; class Desulfobacteria; order Desulfobacterales; family CAWDIC01; genus CAWDIC01. The sequence goes on along the minus strand of CAWDIC010000005.1, from coordinate 505,915 downwards.
TCCTACAAGAAACACATCGTCTGCCAGGCCGCTATTCATCGATGTGCTTCCCCAGACGTCATAAAATGCAAACCTTTGATAATTCTGGTCAGTCCAATTGCTACCATCGTAATAAAACACATAACCATAGGGTACGCCACCAGATATGTATTCTCCAACTGTATATACATCATTCGCCATACCATTTTGGTCTATGGAAGCACTTCCCCAGATTCCGTACAAAGGAAAAGAGCCTGGAAAACGTTGTTGTTCAGTCCAGTTGAAACCATTGTAATGGTAAATGGTAAAATTGTCACCCACCGCAAAAACATCATTTGCCTTGCCAACTAAGGAGGCAGATTCACTACCCCAAGCTGCATATAAGGTTTCTGTTTGTGAATTATGACGTCCTCCAGGCATAGCAGACCAGGCATCACCATTAAAATGCGGGATCGCGTCGCTCTTTCCAACCATAAAAATATCTTGGTCAGAGCTTCCCCATATGCCGCGCAGATTAAAACTAGCACGGATAGGTATTCCTTTAAACGATGGGAACCAATTGGATCCACCATCAATGCTTTTATATAAGGGGACATCCGTTTTACCGGTAAAGCCGCAACCAGCATACATTATGTTGGGATCAATAGGATCAATCAGCAAGGTGTTCACTATGACATTACTTAGCCCAGTTGGTTGCCAGTTCCCGCCACTGTTAAGACTTTCAGCCAGATATCCCACAGCTTCGGTTCCAACATGGTTTCCACAACCGGCAAAAATATGGGTTGGATCGCTTGGATCAATGACGACAACATTGAAGTCTCTTCCTGATTGGCCCCAAACTTGGACCATTGGAATAGGGTCAGGGTTGGTAGTAAGGTCTGTCGTACTTCTCCAGACGCCGCCACTACCTCCACCAATTACCCGAGTTGTAAAAAACGCAATGCTACCGTTCGGGACCACAGCAATATCCGTGATATATGTGTCGGCAATCTCAGGATCAGTAAAAGTCCAGTTCACGCCGTTATCCGTAGTCCGTGCAAGACGATTTTGAGTACCTGCAAAATAGGTTGAACCGTCCGAATCTGATGGATCAAAGCTCACCGATAAGGCTACAGTATATTCAAACATAGAAGTATTTACCCAGCTTCCATTTCCAATCTTTTCATAAACACCAGATAAGGTAGCAGCAAGAAGGTGGGTACTGTCATTTGGATCTGTCTTAACATCATATACTTGAACCGCATTTATGCCCATGTTGACTGCGGACCAGTTCTCTCCAAAATCTGAACTTTTAAATACTCCCCGGGCAAGTTCACCGCCAAAAATAACACTACCGTCGGTAGGATGAACTGCAAGGTCTACAAATTGATAATCAGTCGTATAAATATCCCACTCACCGCTTGCCAAAGTCCATGTTGAAGACCCAGCACCCGGAGGAGTGTGCTTGGCAACCTTTGAAGCTCTATCGACGTTCGTAAAGGAATGAGAATTCTTCCAAGCTACGAAAAGAACATCAGGATTGTTTGGATCAAACGCCAAGGACCTGACGTTACGAGCAAAAATCTCATTCTCAGGACGAGGAGCACTCGGAAAGCCCGTGTAGTTCAGAATCCACTGCTCTTGCCAACCATTGTCAAACCAATGCCTAAATATCCCACAGTCATTAGCCGTGAAGATTGAGTTAGGATCATTGGGATTAATCTCAACGTCATAAAATTCTCCGCCAGGTTTCGAAGAAATCACGGTCCATAAATCAACACCGGAATTTCTATCTATTGTACCGCGGTAAAGAGTTCCATTGGCTGAGCCCGTAAAGCCTGTACCATCCTCACTGAATATACCTCCATTTCCTGTTACTGCCCAGATAATAACCTCAGCAGGATCACTATCGTCTATCGCCAGATCGACAACCTTAAAATCAAAGTTCCCTGCTACGGGGCCTGTCATTTTTAACCAGCTCTGACCACCATCGTCGGTCTTGTAGATAGCTCCATCAGTGTCGCTAGGCGTTAACCCCACTTGTCCCTACTATGGCTGTGTCAGGATCATCCGGATCGATTTCCAACGATTGGATGAAGCGTTGATTATCATTTGCGCCTTGTATTATTGTGTTGGAAATGTGACTCCAGGTTTGTCCCCCATCAATGCTTCTCTCAACCCAATAGCTGTGAGCCACCCAGATCACACTGGGATTGCTAGGTGATATTTTAACAGCATAAACACTTTGGTTTTTGAATGTACTTTCCGCTGGTGTGTCATTGCCCGTATCAACAGCCTGCCAACTATTGCCGCTATTAGCTGTAACAAAAAGTCCATCACCTTGGTAACTCCCCACAAATATTTGCGCTGGATTGTTTGGTACAATAGTAACATCATATATCTGCCCGCCATATAAATCTAAATTTGTCCATGCATTTGGCGTTTGTGAAAAGGAAAAAATAGGGAGCAATAATGTTATGAAACTTACATTAGCCAGGATTAAAATGAATTTTAAGAAGCTTTTCATTTTCCTAATCTCCACTAACTTTATTTAATTTCTTTTATATTTGAATAACTTAGAACTTGTTATGATTATTTTCATTAATTTTAATCATTCAAAGATGATACATTACTAAAAATACAAGTTAGTCCAAGTTAGTATCTCTAATTGATCAGCAAAAGATATTAGATGTAATTCCGAGATGCTTAATACCACCATCCCGTCTTGATAGGTCTGACAGTTAGGATTCAAAAAGTCTATGGGTATTGGCAAGTTATTCAGATAATAGCTAAAATGCTTTAACTTTGTCAATTGAATTAATGCGTAATTGATAGTCCATTTTTCCTTTACTATTTTTCAAAAGAAAAAGGAGCCCTTTGGGGCTCCTTTTTTAATCATTATCAAGTAATATAGTCCTTTAAAGCTATTGGTTCCTTCTGCGTCGAGCCAACGCCAACCCGAGTAGCCCTGTTCCCAAAAGAACCATAGTGCCCGGTTCGGGAATACGGTGTTGCACTAGAGCCCAGTCTATACGCCATAAGTGGCTGAAACCAGTACCCAAAAATGTATCTGTGTCAAAAGCAATATACCCGGATGAGTCTAAGTAGGCTTTAACATATCTGACTTCAGCTGGGCTTCCTCCCCAAGGATCAAGAAAACCAAATTCGGCCTCTTCCCCCGACTCAAAAACACCAGAGGTGCCATTAGGATCATCTTGCCATTCAAAACTAAATGGATTCACATAGTGACCCGTTACATCTGGGTCGTCAGCTGGTAGACCAGTGGGAAGCCCAGAAGCATCTGAAGAATTCATCCATGGATCTGTTGTTGCCGCTGGATCATTTGGATCTGGAGGTACGCCAAGCCCTTTTTGAGATGTACCAATGTAATTTAATGGCATAAGGAGAGCTTCCATGGGCATTTCATTCGTAAAATGGCTTACAAAAAAATTCGCGTCAGGTTTGTTTTGAGGTATTAAATTTGTTACACCAGAACCCACCCCGAGCGCGTCCATATATTGCTGTTTGCCATTAATGAAATCTGTAACATCCGTGCCTTGACCACATGTGACGACCATTTTAGTAGCAAGTTTTGGTGCTTCAATCATCATTGCCTCGAAGACATAATCATAGTAGCTCAGGCTACCGGATAGATCATGGTCACCTGTAGGTGTAACTGTACTCGGATCGATGATTGATGTCCCATAGGTCGATGGAAACTTTTGCTGAAGGTACCACATGGAGTTAAGCGCTGTCACCGGCGCACAGCAGGTTGGCGACGCAAACATCGACTGGCTTAAGGCACCATATTGGCTCACATCAAGTTTTGCTCCCGCGTTGGTTGGAATGTAGTAACCTGCATTGGCAGTAGTCCCTATTAAAAACACCGCGCAGACACAACATAAAATTAATAAAAATCGTTTTTTCCCTAACATAATCTACCCCCCTTTTTTATAATACGTTTCCTTTGTATGTATTTAGATTGGTTATAGCTTAATATCTTGATAATATTGATTAATATATTTAATTGCGGGATTGGCTCTTATAATCCCCGCTTTAAAATCATACTCAATGCACACTTCAGTTAAATTAGGGGGAGCTATTAGTGGAGAAAAAAACTTTTGTTTTTCTCTTAATATGCAAGGACCGTGCAAGGGCCGCTTTTTTGGAGATTTTTTTTGTGATATATTAAATTAGGTTGGATTCATAATAAATTAAACCACATAAAACAGGTGACAAATATGAAAAAGAATAACAGAAAATTACCAAATATACGTTTAGTACCTTTCTTTCATAGTTACTATGTACTTTTTTACATACCTATGTACTTTTTTACATAATATATTTCCCGTGATAAAATCGCGAAAAAATATCATGTGTCGCGACCCGCTTCGGTGTCGCTCAAAAACCATTCACCTATATGGGTATATTTAAACTCAAGAGTGTACAGGATCAAATTGCTTGGATTGATTCCATGCTAGAAGTGGATGATCAGAGAAGCGTAGATGGTGTGCTCTTCGACATCCTGGGAAAAGTCTGTGGATTCCAAAACGAACTCGGTGGCGTTGTTGGCAAGCCTATATTGATAGGCGATGTCAAAGACGTAGCGCCCATAGGCAATGCCCGTGCCGGCGCTTAAACCGTAATAGTAATCCGGGCTGCCCTCTGCCGGAGCAGGATCGAAGAAAGTTCCGCCACGAAGTGGGATTACGTAATTATTTTTGATAAGCAGGTACTCGGCCCCTGCCCGCAATTGCGTGGTTGGCTCGAGATGGACTTCACCGATCGGTGCGCCTGTGATGGGCGACTGTTTCCCGCCGTCCGGAGTGTAGAGGACAAAGTCATCCCACTCGGTGCGGTAGGCATCGAACGACATCGTAAAACTGTCTGAAAACCGATACGCAAGACCAATACCATAGGACATGGGCAGATCCACTTTGAGGTCCTCGGTTTGTTTCTCAGCAGGAATTTCAATGGCCCCGGCACCCTCCTGTCGATAATAGGTCCAATATTCGTGTTTCAGATCGGCTCGGAAAGGCGTTTTAAAAACGGCCCCCAAGGTCAACCGGCTACCGATATTCCACAACACGCCCAAATTGGCGTTAAACCCATTCATTGTATAGCGGTCGTAGCTGCTTGCTGTCGTGGTTACCGGGAGACCGCCCAAGGTACCGGATCCGGTTGCAGAGGTGCGCTGTTCCCAGCCATTGTCAAACAACCCGTCGTTCCAGAAATTGAAGGTCACACCTAACGACAAAGCCGGAGTAATCTGGATACTGTAGGCCAGTCCTATGGCACCAAGACTACCATCGGAACTGTAATCAACGTTCTGCCGCGTATCCCAGGCACCTTCGGTGTAGTTGAAGGGGAACTGCCATTCGCGGGTAAAATTGTACAGGTTCTGGTAATTGAGGGAAACGATCATGTTGCGGCCACCCCAGTTAAAGGGATAAGCAACGCTGAAATAGTTCAGGTCGGTGTTGGCGAAATCCTGTTGCCCCGACGCTTCCGGATTTTGGCCAAAAGAGTTGTCTTCGATCCGTTTATAATAAGACCCGACTATCGAGACCTCCGGCCGCTCGAGCTGGATCAACCCGCCGGGGTTCCAGGAAGCCGCTGTGGCATCGTCGGCCACGGCAATAAAAGCGCCCCCCATGCCAAGCGCTCGTGCGCCCGAGCCAACGGGGTTCCATGAGGAAGCTTCGATCCGTTCGATGCCTTGTGACTGTGCTGGCGAAGATGAGAGGCAGATGCAAAAAACTATGAGGAACAAGATTACAAGAGGCTGAAGGGAAATACGATAGAGAAATTGGGGCATGATTTGACCTTATTAGGTTAACCGGTTTGCCAGTTTAGCCAGCGTTTGTTGTCTGTTGTCAGTTGGAGGCTTACCGCTCCCAGATAATCATCACGCCAAGGCGCAAGGACGCAAAGAAGAGCGTTCTTTAATAAAAAACCTTTGCAGCTTGGAGCCGGGCACACTTAATTTTGGTTTAACAGCTCAATACTCAGTCCTTAGTCCTCTGCCTTTGTCCTCAGTCTTTAGCTCAGTCCTTAGTCCTCTTCCCTGAGTCCTTAGTCCTCAGCCCTTGTCTTTTAGGGTTTTATTTCTTCCACCCGCTGTCCTTCAGCAACACCCTTACCGCCGGAAACGATCTTGGCCACGCTTTCATCCGGTTGGACGGCAATGATTTCCAGGACGATCTCTTCGTTCAAGACCTTGTACTGCTGGCCCTCAGCCGCGCCGGCGCTTTGCCCGAAATTGAGTTCGATACTTCCGCCGTCGATCTGTTTGACCTTGCCACGCACAGGATATTGCTTCTTGATCTTCGAGAGTAAATTTTGAGACAGTTTTTCTGACAACTGCGAGGTTGTCACCGCGCTGGGGAATGTTTCACTGACCGCGACCGTGATGCGTCCTGTCTCAGTTTCGATCAGGCGCATGCTGACCTGAGTTTGGGGACCGGCATAGACGATCTTGCCGGAAAGCATCATCCTGGCTGCCACGAGCTTGCCCAACGCCAGGGCCGTGCGACGATCCACCAGGTTGGTGGAGCTCAACTTCAATTCCTCCATGAGTTTGTCCAAAAGCGCCCTTTCCACCAGTTCGATGCGGCCGTTTTGCAAAATATAGTCCGTCAATCCCGCAGTCAAAATTGTATCCTCACCTTCCTGCAGGGAATACCCCTGGGTGCTGAAATCCATGATCCAGAGCGTCAGGGGCTGTGAGGTCCAACCATCGCCCGGTAGCTCCCGAGGCGGCTGATCCATGGACGCGACCAATTCTTTGACCAGATCGTCGATTCTTTCCTGGCGTTCGCGATCTTCCATGTACGAAACCTTTTTGCGGGTTTCATTGGTCATGACCGCAATCATCCGGTCATTGGGCACCATTTCCTGGGCCTTGACCAGCAGGTTCAAGGCCTCCTTGGAATTGCCCTGGTTATTGAGCAGCATGGCCTGTGGCAGATATCCGACACCGCTGGCCGGTGCAGCGGCGTTGGCCTGCTGATAGTAGCCCATGGCCTGGTCAGTTTGCTTTTGCAGAGACGCGATCCGACCGAGGCCGATAAAAGCCTGGGCTTTTTGGCCTTCGGTCCCTGTGGTTGCTTGCAAGGCTTTTTGATAGGCGGCCTGGGCCTCTTCTATTTTGCCCTGACGCAACAGTATTTCACCCTGGATGAGGTAGCTCAAACGCACCTTGGGTGCTTTTTCCGCCAGAGCTTTACTCGCTTGATAAGCGGCATCGAAATTGCCTTGGCTGTACAGGCTGGTAATTTCCTGCTCGTATTTGGTTGTGTCGGTTTTAAAAACACCCAAATACGCAACCACCACAATCACCAGGATCGCTGCACCGACAGCAAGCAGCCAGGGCGTGCGGCGCTTGGCAGGGGCTGCCTCTGCAGAAAAATCAACGACCTCTTCCTTGGACCTAGTTAACTCTCTGATTTCCGCCGGCTGTCGCTGATCTGAATCTTCTTCTTCAGGCCCACATACGTCGGTGATTTGGTCCAGATAATTATAGGTCGGATCCCCATACAGAAGGTAACTGCCCCAGACAATGGTCTCTTCACCGTATTCTTGAATCAGCTTTAAGCGCGCCAGGCGCAATGCTTCACCCACACTGTAACCGGCCAACATCATTTTGTAAAATTCAAGAGCAAACCGCCGGCCGGGCTCATCTAATATTTCCCAAAATGTTCCGATATAGTGCTTGACCCCGGCGAGAATAAAGGCATTGGCCAATCCGAAAATTTCATCCTGAAAATGCTCTTTTAATTCCCATCCCTCGGTGCGGGCCGACTGACACGCATTGGAAAAAATAAGCGCCGGCATGGTGCCGGTACCGGCCATTTTCATCAGGCTACTGGCCTTCAAGGTCCCTTCGGTCAGGCGCCAACCGCTTTCACCGGGGTTCTCCATATCGTAATCTGAATGACCGGCAAAATGCACCATATCAAAATTACGGATCTTTTCCCTGATGAAATCCGGAGTAATGTTGTCGGATCGCAAAGATACACTGACAAGGTCGCGCTCCTGATCCATAAAATCCCGGATCTGGGTCCCTTCCTCATAAGCACCTTTTAAATCCCCCTTGGGATCCGCCAGGACCATCATTTTGAGAGGGCAACCCAGCATGCGACTGCGCGCACTGATGACGTTCTGCCTTGTTTTGACCAGACGCCCCATGTTAAACCGCTGGCTTAAAAACTGCTGTCCGTCATGGAGAAGCTCCCATGGCACCTGGACCAGTTGGTCGTCCAGGTTGACGATCAAATGCTCTGCATTTGTTGTCCGGATCTTTTCCTTTACATTCAGGGTAAAGAGCTCATCGCTGAAAACTTGTCCGATCTCACGTAGCCGGACGAGGACATCGCGGGACAAACGTCCCTTGCGGTTCGTGTTGTTCAAAGTTTCAACAATTTCGCGGCAACGGTCTCCAACTTTATCGATTGATACCGGGATCTCTTCATAACGTCGGACCGTGCTGACCTCGCCCGGCCGCTGCTCAAAAGCACTGATCTTCAGGCGGTTTTCTTCACGTGTAATTTCGAGCTGAAGAATCTCCTGCGACTTGTGAACCTTCTTCTCTAAAACAGCTGCAGCCAGGGAACGCACCCGCGGTGCGGTGTCCAAAACAATATCTTCATCCTGCCACACGACCCGATATAGCTCCAATGGCTCGGTTTTACCCTTGACGCTCACCGACCCGTGCAACCGGCACAGAATGTCCTCGGAACCACGGACTTCTGAATAGGTGGATTTGGATATGAGGATTTGATCCTTATCCGCCTTGGTTTCGATGCGGGAGGCTACATTGACCACATCCCCGGCGATATGATTTTCGTCAATCAGGATTTCACCAGTGTTGATACCAATGGTCACGTGCAGTTCATCCGCCGGGTCCGTCACTTTATTGTATGCCGCCAGTCCTTTCTGGATTTCCACGCAGGCTTTGACCGCCGACAAGGTGCTTTCAAAAGCTGCCATGACACCGTCACCCATGATGTCCAGGACTTTGCCGTCATGACCTTCAATCGTCGGTAGCACAATGTCGTGGTGCTTCTGCATCCATGCCCGTCCGGCGATATCTCCCCGTGTATCCATGTAGTGGGTGTAGCCGCAGACATCGGTGAAGACGATCGCCATTTTTTTGCGGAAGTCGGTCTGCAGGATTTTGTCCAGACGCTCCCTTTCACGCATAATGTCTTCGATTTTAGTGCTGCTCATGGGTTTTGCTTGTTTTTTGTCATTGCCCTCATCCATAACGCTACTCCTTCAGTTGGAAAAAGTATATTCCAAGCATTTCACCAGCTTTAAGGAAAACGAGACTGTAGTGATCCAAAGGTATATCTTCGAAAAAAATTTGCTTGGTGTTGTCCACCAGGAAAGATGAAACCTCGCGATCATTTTTCTTTAGGGTAACACGTATACCTTCACTTTGACCATCGAAATTCGGGAATCGGACCTTTATATGGGCCTTTGCCTGAGCAGTTTTTTCAATTTCGATCTCGACTTTAAGACCGTTGAAAGACTTTTCGATCATTGCCTTGCCATTGTTGGCTGACGATCGCCCGCCCCGAACGGTAGCAAACTTCGGTTGTGGCCCGGTCATAGACGTGACTATATCGGATACTCTCGTTAGCAACCCCTGGGTTGACTGTTTAAAAATATTTTTCAGGGCTTCTGGTCGGGGCTTTTCCCTGGTTCTGATCAAGTTAAGGGCCGCAGTGGTGAGTCTTTCCGGAACATTTTGCAGTTGCGATAAGTCCGTTCTCTTTAGCATATCTTCGCTGATCACTAAAGCTTGCAGGCAAGTTTCACAATCCGACAGGTGCCTTTCGATCTTGGCCTTCTCTTTTTCCGAAAGGTGTCCATCAATATAACCGGCCAGCAACTCTTCTTCTATGCATTTTTTATCCATTTTTTATAACTTCCTAAACTTGGTTTTTTTCCATCGGACATGGCAAAAGTAATCCGCGCCTATTATGGCATCTACCTCACAATAAATAGACACAAGATGGCATCCTTTCTTACACCAAGTTTAGCGTTTAAATATTAAAATTGAATTTTTAATTGCATCTATACCAGGAAATATCCATTTAGCGGTTGCTGGGTTCTTTATTCGAACTCAGAACTAAAAGGTTACAAATAGACTATCACCTATGACTTTGATTTTATTATTTAATTGAAAGCGCCAATCGAAACCCGCGAAAATCGGCCACATCGGTGGGGCTATGGCCGTTGCGGGCAGCAGAACGGGCATAATCTTCGGCAACATAACTCCAGGCCGCACCGCAATTGATACGAATATTCTTATCCTGGTCGTAATAGGTCTGACACCACTCGGAGACATTGCCGGCCATGTCCATGACACCGTAAACAGATTCGTCTAGAGCAAAACTCCCCTTTTTATCAGGACCTTCCCGATTACCCTGTTTGGAGTTGGCCATCGAGCAAAAACTGAAATCAAAATAATTCCCCCAGGGGAAATAGCGCCCGTCGACGCCTCGTGAGGCCTTCTCCCACTCCCAATCCTCCGGCAATCTGAAAGTCCAACCCTTTTTTCGGTTTTGTCTGGTCATCCACTTGCAAAACGCTCTGGCATCATTCCATGAGACACCCAACACCGGCCAATCCTCGGGAAAGGTACTTTCGTAGCGACTTCCGTTTTTTTTCCAATAAAACCCAGATGATACAGATTTGCGCGGCAGATACTTCTCAGCTGACCCCGGCATACGGCTTTCCAGGTAATTGATGAACTGCAAATATTCACCGGCCGTGACCTCATGTTTGGCGATCAAGAAAGCCGGCGTTTGCTTGACGGTTCGGTCCACCGCATAGGGAGCCTGTGGATCTCCACCCATAACAAAATCCCCCCCGGGGATGTAGACAAAATCTTTAGGAACGTTCGCGGGTCGAAGGAGTTGCGTCTCAGGCAAAACTTTTGCTTCTCCCCTATGGATCCGGACAGGCACGCGCGTATTCAGATACCCTTGTCTCTGACAAACAATAAGGTAAGATCCTTCTGGTAAGGCCAATTGCTCAATTTTGTCGAAACGATTGAATGCGCTGAATTTTAATAGCCGGTCCAAAGAGACAAAGGCCATCTGCTGCAGTTTAAAAGCAGGGTCGACCCCTCGGCGACGGATGTCTAAATTATTGTCGGTACCGGCCTTTCGGAAGGCCTCCGGATGAAACGGTGCCGGTAGCATGCGACGATCGGGGCCTTCAATAAAACGGAATAAATAATAGGCGCTTGCGGACGGTGCGGTCGTCAAGGTCAAAGAGCCTTCTTGTGTCAGCAGATGCTCAAAATGACCGTCATCGAAGGTCAACACCAGGGCTTTGTAGTAGGCCATCTCCTCCTGATTTTGATCGGTCTCAGCAGCGGTGTATTTATCATAATAAATCTGGGAAAGCGCCCGGCGGGCTTCAACATCGGTGCCGTCGTGGCTCAGGACGGTTAAATATTTGGAAATAATCTCTCCTTCAATTTTCAGATTTTCAATTTTGGTTGTCAGAATTTCTTTTTCTACGTCCCAGTAATCTTTTTTTGTTTCCAAGCCTTCATAGCCCTTGATGCGCGCTTTAAGGGTTTTAAGTTTTGCCAGGAGTGTCGCTTTGGTTGCTTTGAATTTTTGATTCCGTTCGGACAACACCCTGGTCTCCTCCAGGACCGGAGCAATTTTGGCCCTTGCCTTTTGCTTTTCGGCCAAAACAGCAGCCGTCTTGATGCCGTCCCGAGCTGCTTGTAATTCCGGATCAAGCGCAAATGTCGCCACAAAGGCATCATACGCCTTGATATAGGCCTTGTCTTTGAAAAGCTGCTGCGCTGTTTCAAGCTTGTCCTGCGCCAGGCGTTTGTTTTTGATGGCCAAGGCTTTCCCGCTGACCCGGCCGATCCCTTCGCGTGCTTTACGATTTTCACTGTCCAACCCTAAAACGGCAAAAAAGGTTTCTTCGGCCGTTTCAAAACGACCGGATTGACTCGCTTGTTCACCTTGATCGAGCAGGATGGCAATTTTTTCAAGTCGTTTGCGTTGCTCATAAAATCTCATGAACACACCTCCCGCGACCAAACAGATCAAGGCTGCCACGATTCCGATAGTGGCAACTTTGTTGCGCACGATCCATTTGCGGGTTCTTACCAGCAAGCTGTCCTTTTTGGCAGAAACGCTTTTACCGTCCAGATACAGCTGCAAATCGTTTTTCAGCTCACGGGCATTGGCATAGCGTTCCTCCTGGTGATAGGCCATGGCCTTCATACAAATGGCTGTCAGCTCAGGGGGAATCATTTTCTCGGGTACTATCAAATCCGGCGAAACGAGCTCATAGTTACGCGCATCCTCAAGCCTTTCCACGGGGGTCTCTCCCTCATAAGGTGCCTGTCCGGTCAGTATTTTGTACAATATTCCTCCGAGAGAAAAAACGTCCGACCTTTCATCCAGTTCCGAAATATTGCCCCAGGCTTGTTCCGGTGACATATAAGAGGGCGTCCCTATCACTTTGCCCTCTATGGTTTGATCGTGCTGAGGTGCTTCTTCCAAGATCTCTCCGGCATTGTCTGCTCCTTGCTTTCCTCCCCCAAAATCTTGGCGATGCCCCAATCCATGACCAGGACTTCACCAAAACTCCCAACCATAATGTTTTCGGGCTTGAGATCTCGATGCAAAACCCCTTTGGCGTGGGCATAGCTGATTCCGTCACAGACCTTCATGAAAAGCTGGATCAGATTTCCCAGTCCGTAGCGCTGCACGTAGGGTTCATTCCCAGCTTCACGCTCTTGGAGAATCATTTCAAGGTCTTCGCCCTGGACCAGCTTCATGGTAAAATAAATTTTAGAATCTTCATCGATTCCGATTTCATGGACCGGAACGATATTTGGATGTTCCAACTGACCCGTGATCTGGGCTTCCTCCAGAAATCGTTTGACCTTGGGCGTATTGGTCCGGTCCTGGGGAAGCATTACCTTCATTGCGACCTTACGACGGATATCCTGATCAACCGTCCCCATGACAGCCCCCATTCCGCCCCGCCCGATCATATCGTCGAAAATATATTTGGTGTCCTTCTTGGCCTGGGTAATAATGTCACTTACGGATGGGCCAGTCGGGCTGTCATCAAGTGTCGCCTTGGAAGCATAATAGCTCCGGGAACTGTTCTCCAGGTCGATACTCGGCTCGATATTCAAAAAGTTCCGGATGAGCTTGATCGCGGCAATGTTTTTCTCTAAACGAATATTCGTATCTGTAATGGTTTCGGCTGCAGTCGTAGCCCTTTTACGATCATCGAAAACAGTTTGGGTCCCTGATTCCGGCGACGATCGTTTCCATGTCGGCCGTCGTATCACCCGCGTGCGTCTGCTCAGGTCCACCTGTGTCGATTATGGTTGATGTCTGGTCCTGATTACGAGCTGCTCGGCACTTTTTGCATAACAGCTTCCGATCGCTGGCCTCTATTGGGACAAGAAGCGGCCTGCCGCATGAAGCGCATTGGATTTGAACTTTGTCGGTCATATTTACACCAATATGGGTTGCGAGTTTACCAAGCTGATAAGCTGTTGCGCGAATTTCTAAGTTCGCAATTCCTCAATCCCCTAATTTCTTTTTAGCAACTTCAATATTCCTCTCCAACTTCTCCACCTCGCCAATATTTTTCAATTGCCGGTAGATTTCTAATGACGACTCCATGTTATCCAGAGCGTATTGGAATTTTTCCATTTTAAAGCAGGCTTGACCCAGGGATGCCAGTATACGGGCTTTGTAGGCTTCGTCTGTAGCTTGGTCGAAATACGACAAGGCCTCGGCATAAGCCTTTTGTGCTTCAGCATATTGCTGCGCCTTACTGTAAACATCACCTAAGTATACTTGCGTTATGCCGATTTTACGATTCATTTTCAATTTTTTAAATCCGTTTAAGGCTTTTTGGTATCGCTCAGCTGCATCTCGATAAGCATTTTTTTTCTCATAGGCCAGACCCTCTTCCAACAAGTGTTCGGCCTCGATCAATATGTGCCGTTCTTTGTCGCCGAGAATTTCGAAGCGCACCATCTTTTTTTGCAAGGTAAGATCATTAAAGGTTTCGCGGTAGGACTTTTCTAAGTAGTCTGCGCCATTAATAACGCCGCATTATTCTCATCTTGCACGCCTTGGACCGATGCCTTAAGTGTCTCATCGAGAAGCCAGTCCATCGCTCGTTCGCAGTTTTGTTTTTGTCCCATAACGAGTTCGCGAATCGCTTTGTCGTCCTGGAGGTCAACCGCCCTAACGAAACGATTGAGAAATTGCTCCAAGGTCAGTACTTCACTGACCGGGATTACCACTTTTTCCTGCGGCAGGTGAGATAAATTCTCTTGAGCGATTTTGAGAACACGGTGATTGTTGGTTTTCTCTGCCAAATCAATCGCTCGCTCATAATGCTGTCTGGCCTTACCAGCATCTTTCTCTATGAATTGATAAATAGCGGCACGATTGTTCCAGGCTTCAGACAGATCGGGCTTAAGCTCAATTGCTCGATCGAAATAGTGCGCTGCCTTTTCATATTTCTGATTATTGAAAAGGGCATATCCCAACCCATAATTGACTTCGGCATGATTGGGATAGTCAAGGAAGAGTGTTTCCATAAAAATGAACGCCCCCTGTGAATCGCCCAACTCATTATAACACTTAACGACGGCTGAATAGACAGAGACAATGGTAGGATCGCGCGTGAGTATTGCCTCATAAATTTCTAATGCCTTGCCACATTGCTTCTTTTGGGCAAAGGTAGCCGCCTCCGAAAGCATGCTGTTTTTGTCGTAAGCGTACAAATGATACGTTGGGCATAATGAACATACCAGGAGAACAATCACGGCATGGTAACTGAAGGTTGCATGGACCCGATTGTTTTTTAGACGCATTGTGGCTAAATTCTTTCTTGCAAGTAGGTTTTTAATTTTTTTATGGCACGATGTTTGATCGTATAGACATTATCGACCGAGACTTTCATCGTTTCCGCAATTTCTTTGATCGAATAGCCACTATCTATATAAAGTTTCATAAACAATCGATCTCTAGGCGCAAGGTGATTCAGTCCCTTGCTGAGCAGACGAATCTGTTCCTTCTTCTCCATCATCGTCCATGTTGCAGGATTTTTATCTTTGAGTTCGACAATTTCTTCGATGGAAACTCGCCAGCGCTGGCCTGAAATACTGTCGACCCCCTTTTGCCTGAGAAAATTCAGCACCGTCCGGACCGCTATCAAGCGAACCCACGTGGAGATGCTACAGCCGTTTTTGCCTTTGAATTGTCTCAATTTATGACATTTTTTCTCAAATAGCTTCAAAAAGACTGTGTTATGTAAATCTTCTAGGTCCTGGGGGTTAAATCCGACATTTCTACTGAGCAGCGTATATTGGATGGAATGATAAACTAAATTGGAGTGCGCCTTGACAAATACTTCAGATGCCTGTTGATCGCCGGCAATACACTGCAAGATTAGATTCCGATCTTCCGACAGATCAGTAGTGGTCTTCTTTATGAGGGTTTTCATCGCAATTGCTTGATGCTTGCTTTGAATAAAAGCGTTCCACGAATTTAGGGAACAAGCCTTTGACGCTCCTAAACGGGATTGAAAGGGTTACCCGCTGGAATTGAGGTCTATCATTTTGTAATTACAAGATCCTTAACTTCGATTTTGCTGGGATCAAAATCGGCGATAAGCTTACCGACCGACATGTCTTCAAACACTTGTACGACCGTCGCCACTCCAAGTTCCTCGGTCTCACTCCCAAGTATTTTACCGGTTACCGGGTGAACAATGTTTTCGCCCTGTCGGAAGACAATAAAGCGCATTTCCTTTTTAATGTTCTTGAAACTACCGAAGTCAGCATAAATATCACTGCCCTTGGTCTGGATAACCAAGCCTTCGATGAGCGGAAAGCTGTGTTTCAGCTTCAAGGCCAGACCGTTGGTCAGATATTGAATCTGGCCCAGATCCTTGTCTTGACTGTAGACATCCTTGGCTTCAAGGATGGATGAGGTCTCGGTGTTGACCAAACGCACATAGATTTCGATCGAATCATCGGTCTCACGGATCGTACCCATAACAATTCCTTCGGCGGCAACCAGTTGACCGATGCGAACCGCCGTATTTTTGTCGACCAGATCGGTCTGGCTCAACTTCTGCTCCCTGAGTACGGCTTCGAGCGCATCGCCTCGGCTGACGATATGGAAACGGTCCTGATCGATAAAAGCATCGATCAGATTGTCATAAACCACGTCACTGGCCATGGAAGCCTGCCCTTTTTTCTCAAAGGGCAGGACAGCCAGGCTCATGCGCGAACCAATCTGGTGCACCTTGGGCACCTTGCGAACGACGGTAACCGTTTTTGAGGCTGTGTTGCCTTTACTGTCCGTGACTTCGATGGTAAGGGTATTCTCGCCCTCCTGCAGTTCCAATAGTTGATTGAAGTAAACGGTACGGCCGGGTAAAATGAGAAGCGGTTCACCGTTGATCGAAACCGACTCGATGGCATGGGTACCCGTTGCATTCCCGTCCACGAAGAGCGTATCGTAATAGACCGTCTGGGTTTCGGTCAGGTCTTTGAACCGCAACCTAAAGGCGGCTTTTGGTTTCGCCGCCGCATACAGCCCCGATGACCCGGCATCGGAAACGACCGTTCCCGCCAGGGCCAGCAAAATTGGTTCTCTGGGTTCCACACGACCGGGATTAAGCCCTCGCTTGGGCAATGCCAGTTGCGGAACATAGGTTAAATTGAGTTCCCCGGTTGTTGTGTTACCAGCCACATCGGTGGCAGCCAGCACGATCTTATTGGTGCCTTGCTTCAAATCGACTGCCATGGCAAATTCGACTTCACGTTCCTTGTTGTAGGCCAGAACCTGGTTGTTGACTTTCAGTTCCGTAATTCCCGTCGCATCCGCCAAGGCACCGTTTAAGACGACTCTTTTGGTTCCTACGTTTGCGCCGTCCACATAATTTTTAATATTGAAAGCCGGACCTTCAAAATCTCCGACCACCTTGATTTTTTTCTCGGTAACCTTTCCCAGTAGATCAGCCGTCTTGATGGTTATTTCATTCAGACCTTTTTTGAGCTTTATCTTTTTGGTAAATGGAATTTTAGGGGCTGAAAGTTCGATAAACTCGGGCGTCTCATTGATAACAATTTTGCGGGCGTACTTGTCATCTTCGACTTCTCCTTTGATTTCAAATTGTAAGTGATTGGTAACATCTCCTATTGTAGAAGCCATTGTGATCGTCGGAGAGGCTTTGTCTGTCTGGGATAATTCAAGCTTTGCCTTGCGAACCAGATTCAGGTAGTGTTTCGCACGTCCCGTATCGATCGTATTAAGAGATACTTCAAGTTCAGCTTCTGCTTCGCTAAATTTCTTCTGGTTATAAAAAGAAATCCCCAACTCGCGGTGAGGAAAATAGTCTACGAAGTGCATCCCATAGGTTCGAGCGCTTCGTTGATCTTTATCGCGCTGTTTGATCGCTTCTTTAAAATCCTTAATAGCCTCCTCGTAAAAGTCACCATCAGCGAATGAAAGCCCTCGCTCATAGAAATTCCACCAACGATGCCTGAACGTGCCTCTGACTACGCCGTATTCTTTACCATCCTTTTTATATGATTGACGCGTATCGACAGTGCTCTCGCAACTTTGCGTTAAAGCCCCTGCAAGTAAAAGCAAACAGGTGCATAAAATTGCATAGACATGGTAATGCCGGCATTTTTTTAAGCCAACTTGTTCCATTTTGCCTCCTGTCTGGTCTAACCAAAAAGAATCGTGTTAAATGCAACTACTCGATCAGAAAAGCGTGGAGCGCCTTTCGACCTATGATAAAGCTAATTCAGGGAGTAATCCATCACTCAATTTACGAGTGGTTCATCTGCCCCGCAAAAGGGGTAATAAAAGAAGCGGAAGCGGCCTGAAGTTTCTGTTTGGGCCGAGAGTTAGTGCCGGATTTTTTGGAAAACAATAATACTTTATAAATCAGTTGGTTAAATTTTGTCAATATAATCACTCCAGGTTTTTATATATCCAGATAAAATTATTTCACGATATTATTCTGACGGAAGCAAATGCCGCACCTCGGTCAGGACATCTTGAATGTGATAGGCCAGTCCGTACACCTTTCCGGATGCAAACGTCTGGCTGTCGTCGGCCGACAAAACTTTAATCAATCGGCCTTGATTGATCCCGACCAGTTCGCCATTCACATTGACCACCGGGCCACCGGAAAACCCATTGATAAAACTACCTTGATAAACGAAGCCCTGGGTAACTGGACCGACCCTTTAATTCATCTTGGGGAGCATCACGCAAATGAATATCTACATGATAAAACTTGAATTCCGATGCCACGACAACCCCTTCTAACAAGATTTCAGTGCAGGTGGTCCCTGCGCTGAAGACTCGATCGCCCCTTTGAGCCCTAGAACCGATAGGAGATCGGCTTGCCAACCCCGATGCGGTATTCTAAAAATATGCCAGATCTAACCGTTCACTCAAAATGGCATTCTGGACAGGAAAATTGAGCCCATCGGCCATATATCCTTGCATGGCATCGACTTTTTCGACAACATGCCGGTTGGTTACCGCCCACCCATCCGCAATCACAACGGCCGACGCGAACGAACGTTACAAGATTCCCTTGCTCTGAAGACTGATATAACTTTCAACAATCGGAACCGGCGATGCGTCTTTTAAATCAAAAGGCGTATGAATGGCGCAGCATCCTTGGATGCTGATAATCATTAAAATTATTGGCAGGATAAAATAAGGCCGCATAGCGCCATTGGTAACATATCTTCGCCATTTTGAAAAATCGGTTGACAAATCGACGATGGACGCCTACTATATGACTGACCGGTCGGTCAAATTAATTTAGATGGCCATAATAATTTTTATATATTTAATTTTACTTATTTTTTATATATGACCATATGGTCATTATTAGAAGCCATCGCAAATATAGGATTTTGGCTCAAGGTCCCTTCGACAAGCTCAGAACTGGCAAGGCGGGGCCAAGTTTCAACCCGCAGGCATACTCAGGTATGTTGAGGATTTGAAATGAGGGCCCAACGCAGAGACTTGTCCGCCTCTGGAGGATTGGGTCAAAAGACATTTTTGAGTTAGCTTCTTAGGTAATTACAGTGACACACCGCGACCAACAGAAAAACGCCCGGAAAATTCAAATCATCGAGGCCGCCAGCGAGATCTTTGCCCTCAAGGGCTTTGCCCGCACGACCATTGCTGAAGTCGCCATCCAGGCAGGTATCGGCAAAGGAACGATATACGAATATTTTAAAAGCAAAGAAGACCTCTACTTTGCTGTCTTCGACTGGTTCATGGCAAAAACCGGTGCGACCGTAATGGTCAGCATCGCGACCTTGAAAGGTTCTGCCGCTGAAAAACTGAAAGCGGTCAGTGCCTCCTTGATGAATTCCTGGGATGAAATGGAAGATGTCTTTGCTCTTTTTATGGAGTTTTGGGCCGCTTCGGCTTCCTCCAAAACCCAACCACGCTTTAAACAGGTCTTTAAGCAGGGTTATGGGGAATTTCGTACCATCGTGGCCGCCCTGATCCGTGAAGGCATCGAACGCGGCGAATTTCGCGCGGACATCCAGGTTGCATCTGTTGCTGCGGCTTTGGTTGGGACCTGGGACGCCTTGCTTTTACAAGCCTGGTTCGATGCAGATTTCGACCATAAAACAGCTGCGGATGCGTTTATGGATGTTCTCATCAAAGGGATGCTCCAATAAAATCGCTGGCGCGATTTTATATGATGCGGCTAACGCCGCTCTTTCTATCTTATGGCGAAAATATTGCTTTTACGGTCACCGTTACCAACCATGAGGGAATGCGCTTGTAATGGGTGAAACTGTTTGAGGGCGCTAGTGAATGTTATGCCGAACAGCTCGAAACATTGTTGCGATGTAACTTTGGAGGGTTTGTATCTGATATAATACTTAAAAGTTTGGTCCTGTTCGGCTTTACAGTCACTTGGGCCCGAGTTTTTCACACATTGCAAGTGTATTTGCTCAGGGGTGGTCGCCTTTCATTTTTTGGGGAATAAATCTGATACTATTTTATAGGGAATCAAAATGCTACGAAACATCGCCGCAGCACTACTTATACTTACGGCCTTTCTGTCGATGGTTGTCTCTCCGGCGAGGGCCATCGATGCCCGGCAACTGGTTGAAGACGGGTTCAATTACTGGCGTGGCCAAGCGTCTGTTGCTGTTGTCGACATGACCGTTCATCGACCGGATTGGGAAAGAACGGTGACAATCAAGGCCTGGACACTAGGACAGGCTGACAGCCTTTTCAGGATTATCGCACCCTCCAAAGACAACGGCAACGGCACCTTGAAAAAAGGCAAAGAGATGTGGATGTTCAATCCCAAGATCAATCGGGTGATCAAACTCCCGCCGTCCATGATGTCGCAATCCTGGATGGGATCCGATTTTTCCAACAACGATCTTTCCAAAACCGACAGCCTCATCAAAGACTACGATCATACCATTACCGGCACGGAGACGCACGAAGGGCAAACCGTTTACCTCATCGATTCAATGCCCAAACCGGGCGCCCCTGTAATTTGGGGCATGCAGAAAGCTAAAAATCCGCCAGGATCTTGTTTTTTTGAGTCAGGAATTTTTCGATGAAGACCTCAAACCGGTCAAGATCATGACAGCCTCGCAAATTCAGATGCTGGGTGGCAAAATTTTCCCCCGCGTTTGGCGGATGCGCAAGAGTCGAGCAAACGGATCAATACACGGAACTGGTTTACCGGGAATTGGAATTCAAAGCGAGCCTGCCGGCCAACATCCTGACCGTGTCGAACCTGAAAAATCCCAGGAGATAGGCTTTTGTCAATCGACGTAAAAATGGCCTGGCGTAACATCTGGCGCAATCCGCGACGAACCTTCCTTACAGCTGCCGCCATTGCCTTTGCCAGCCTTTTGCTCATTTTCATGATCTCTTTTCAATTGGGTTCCTATGAGACCATGATCAATACCTCCGTCAAAATCCAGGCCGGGCATTTACAAATACAAGCACAAGGATACCAGGATAAAAAGGAAATCCGCCAGGTTGTACCTGACCCTAAAAAAATCAGCCGGATCCTAGATCAAATTCCGGCGGTCCAAGCCTATACGCTTCGGGCCACAGCATTTGCGCTGGTATCGTCGCGTGATCGAACGTACGGTGTTCTCGTGGTAGGAATTGATCCGCTCAAAGAGACGGAAGTGTCCACCCTGACCCATTTAATCCGCACCGGAAAATACCTGGCGCCGGACGATTACGATCAGGCCCTGATCGGCAAGCTGCTTGCCCAGAACTTAAATGTCAATATAGGCGATGAATTGACCCTCTTGGGGCAAGGGCGCGACGGTTCCATTGCCGCGGCCGTTGTTCAAATTAAGGGTATTTACAGCTCAGGGCTCGACGAATTCGACCGCGCGGCCATCCACATTCCCTTGAAAACCTTTCAGGAAGTGTTCGCAATGCAAGATGCCGTACACGAGGTGGTGGTCATCGGCGCGTCACTGAGCGACGTCCCGATGATCAAAGCTGCAATTGTGAAGCAACTTGACGCGAACGGCCAAGCGGAGCATTTGGCCACCCTTGACTGGCAAGAATTGATGCCCGGCTTGGTGCAGGCGATCAAGCTGGACCTGATTTCAGGCCTCATTTTTTACGGCATCCTGGTGTTGGTGGTGGCGTTCAGCATCCTCAACACATTTCTGATGGCGATTTTCGAGCGTACGCGTGAATTCGGTGTCATGATGGCCATTGGGACGACACCCGGCCGGCTGACCAAGCTGCTTTTAATTGAATCGATCAGCCTGACCGCCATCGGTATTCTGGCGGGGATGCTTATGGGGACCGCGATCACTTTTTACTTTCAAGTTCACGGCCTCGACTTTGCCGGATCGTCTGAGTTGCTGAGTCAGTTCGGCATCACCGGGCGGATGTACCCCAAACTAACATTGCTGTCTCTGTTGATCGGCCCGGGACTCGTCATGGCCATAACATCCCTGACCGCCTTATACCCGGCCCTAAAGATTCGGCGCCTAAAACCGGTGGAAGCATTAACGCACGCATAAAATCGCTTCGCGATTTTATGCGTATGACGCGGCTGCGCCGCTCTTTTAGGGATTCAAAATCGAATTTAGGAATTGCGGCAAACCCAAATTACGAATTCCGGATTGCGAATTGCGAATTAAAACAAAACCGAGTTCCAGGGTCGAAACTGGCTAACCGAATAACCGGCTAACTGGCTAGGTGGTGCAACGGACAAACAGACAACGGACAACAAACCCCGGTTGCCTAACCGGTAAAACCGGCTCAACCAAGGTAATAAACATGCATTTCCAATTGGCCTGGCGCAATATCTGGCGCAATCCTCGCCGAACGGCGGTCATTCTTTTGGCTGTGATTATCGGTGTCTGGAGCATGATCTTTCTGGGCGCCCTCATGCGCGGCATCATGGCAGGTATGATCGATAACGGGATCGCCACCCTAACCGGACATATCAAAATTGCTGTCACAGGGTATCGCAGCGATCCGGTAATTGAGAACAGCATTACCACCCCGCACACCATCTTTCCGGTCTTGCATGAGCACTTACCGCCAGGCAGTCGTTGGGCATCCCGGGTCCGGGTCAATGCCGTGGCCAACAATGCCCGGCATGCCAGCGGGGTGGTACTGGTCGGTATTGAGCCCGACCAGGAAATCGGATTGTCCTTCATTGGCAAGGCTGTTGCAGATGGCCGATATCTCGATCCAGCGGATGCAAACGGTATCATTGTTGGCCGGGCTTTACTCGAAAAATTCGAGACCCGGCTGGGACATAAACTGGTTCTGATGTCCCAGGATACGCAGCGGGACATTGCCTCCAAGGCGTTTCGCATTGTCGGTATGTTTACATCTGAGATGTCATCAACTGAAAAACAGTTTGTTTTTGTAACGCAAACCGCGACCCAACAAATGCTGAAAATGGGCACCGCCATTTCGGAAATCTCCATCGTTCTTCCATCCGGGGCGGATGAAGCACAAGTCGGTGCCGGCCTCAAGGCCGCCCTGGCGGGCCAGGGGTTCGAGATCCTGACCTGGCAAGAACTGCTGCCGATTCTGACGATCTATCTAAAGCTGTACGATGGTTTTATTTTTGTTTGGTTTGTGGTCATTTTCATTGCCATGGGCTTTGGGATCGTCAATACGACCCTCATGGCTGTATTTGAACGCATTCGTGAATTCGGATTGCTCAAGGCCATGGGCATGAAACCCGGACATATCGTCAAACAAATCCTTCTGGAATCCGCCTTAATGCTGGTCGTCGGGGTGATAACCGGGAACATTCTGGCCTATTTAAGCATCGCCGGGTTGGCACCAAACGGTATTGATCTTACCGCCTTGGCGGCCGGGGCTGAATTCGCAGGCATGTCCCGGATGATCGTCCCCGTGCTAAACTGGCAGGATGTTGTCCTGGCCAATCTGGTTGTCTTTGTTCTGGGTGTATTGGTCTGCCTTTACCCGGCTGTTAAAGCGGCACGGATTTCGGTAGTTGACGCACTGTCCCATACATAGGTTAAACCGGTTGAGCCAGTTGAGCCGGTTAGCCAGTTTGCCAGTGTTCATTGTCAGTAGTCCGTTGTTGGTTGAGCCGGTTAGCCCGACAAACTCTACATACACCGAATTAAGGGAGCACAGATTAAGAAATTGGCTAAATAGCTAAACAACTTTGCTGATTGCCACGGACAACGGACAACTGACAACGAACACCTGTTTCCGGATGGGGATCAAGGGGGGCTTTCGGATTGCGAGTTGCGTGTTTACTGGCTAACCGGCAAAACTGGCGAAACCATGTATTTTATAGTCTTCGCGCCGTTGCGTGATGAATAGACGATAGAAACCCGAAACACGGAGTTTTTCCATGAAAATCGTTGAATGTACCGACGTAAAAAAAACCTACCAACAGGGCAAGGTCGACGTTCAGGCGCTTGCGCGGGGTTAGCCTGTCGATTGATAAAGGTGAATTCTTGGCCCTGGCCGGCCCGTCCGGTTCCGGCAAAACCACGCTTTTGAATATGATCGGCGGTCTGGATGCAACGGATTCCGGCCAAATCGTCGTTGACGGCAATACGATTGATCAAATGAGTCAGTCCCAGCTCGCCGACCTGCGCCTCCATAATATTGGTTTCATTTTTCAAGCGTACAACCTGATTCCCGTCCTGACGGCCATTGAAAATGTTGAATATGTCATGCTGCTACAAGGGATTCCGACTGCCGAGCGACGTGCCCGCGCACAGGCCATTCTAAATGAAGTCGGCCTGGCAGGCAAATATGACCGGCGCCCGGCCGAACTCTCAGGCGGTCAACAGCAGCGCGTGGCGGTTGCCCGCGCGATTGTATCCAATCCATCCATTGTCCTGGCCGATGAACCAACCGCCAACCTGGATTCCAAAACCGGCCGTGGCCTGCTGGACATGATGCAGCAGATGAATACCGAAAAACAGGTTACCTTTATTTTCTCGACCCATGATCAAATGGTGATGAATTATGCCCGCCGGCTGGTTTATATTCGTGACGGGCGTCTGGCCAATGACACTTTAAACTCATGATAAAACGCTTTTCGTTCTTATCGATCGCCCTTTTATGCCGTTGCATTGCGGCAATCGTATGGGTGTTGATGCTTTTTCCATCATGGCTCGGATACGACGATTCATATGCAGCCGCATAAAAGGGTCCGGTTTCCCTGGCGCAAGGCCCAGAAGACTCCCCGCAGCCATGGTACCGCTCAATCGATGCAGCGTGGAGCGGACATTTCAAAGCGACCGGCTCAGCCTCGTGCCCGGATGACCGAACTTGTTTTCAATATGTTGGAACGCGCACCTATTACGACGGTGGCCTGGACTTGCGCTTGAAAAACAAGCTTTTTTTTTCAACCTGGGGTAATTTTGAGACCCATTACGAAGCGATTCTTAGCGGGGGCGATACCCGCCGCAAGACCAATGAACTTCAAACCCTTTACCCTGCCCTAACATCAAGCGCGGCTGTAAAACAGGCATCGGTCAATGATGACCATCGCTTGATGAACCTTACCAACATCATTGAGGAAAATGATAATTACATTCTCTATCAGCGCCTTGACCGCTTTGTGCTGACATGGCAGCCGGAATGGGGAGCAGCCAAGCTCGGAAGGCAGGCCGTTACGTGGGGCAATGGTCTGCTGTTCAATCCCATGGACCTTTTCAACCCCTTTGAGCCAACCGATGTGATCCGCGATTACAAAATCGGGGCCGACATGGCCAACCTCGCTGTTGCCTTATCACCCGGTATCGATGCGCAGTTCCTTTACGTGCCTCGGCGTGATCCCGCACACGACAAGGTGGCATGGGACCAATCTTCGTTGGCCGCTAAAATGCATTTTTCTTCCGGTATTACCGAATTCGATCTGATGGCAGCCAACCACTATCAGGATCATATTGTGGGTATCGGCAGCATGGGCTATTGGGGGAACACCGCCTGGCGCTTGGATGGCACCTGGACCTTTTTGGATAGCGGCAGTGCAAACGACGATTATCTATCATTGGTCGCCAACATCGACTATTCGTGGACCTGGCTTGGAAAAAACATGTACGGTCTGGTTGAATATTTTTATAACGGCCTGGGGGAAAGCGACTATTCCCAAGCTCTCACAACATCCTGACATTAATGAGCGGATCGTTCGTGGTGAGCTTTTTACACTGGGCCGCCACTACGTTAGCGGACAGGTTCGGTTAGAAATACACCCACTCTTGAATACCTACCTTTCCATTATCACCAACCTGAGCGATCCTTGCGGAATCATCCAACCACGGGCGTTATGGGATTTGAAAACGGATCTGCAAGCCACCATGGGGGCCAATCTGCATTTTGGGCGCACCGGTACGGAATATGGCGGGTTCCCTGTTCCTGTTATACCCTGCCAGTATAAGCCTGCGGACAGTGTCTATCTGTTACTGACCTACTATTTTTAAATATTGACTTTTAAACTGAAATATTAGAAAGTTACTGACTTGGACCGAGGGTATTGGACCGCCTATCGAAAAATTGCCAGAACACATTCTTCGTAATGTTTCTTATGCAACCATAAGGGATACCAGACCGGAGATGCCTGCCATGCAAGACGCCGAAAAATCCAAAGAACAGCTACTCCAAAAGCTGGCCGACTACCGGCAACGGCTTGCACGGTTGGAATATGCGGTCAAAGCAAACCAACCAAACGACGAGGACTTCCAGGATACGGCCGAGCAAAAAAAGGCCGAAGCCACCTTGCAGGCGAATAAAGAACGCCAGCGGGCTTTCGCTCTGATCGGGTTGGCCCTGTCCATTGAAAAAGACATCAATAAACTCTTGGAAATGATCGTTGACGAAGCCCGCAAGCTCTCCCATGCCGACGCCGGAACCTTGTATATCGTTGACAACGAAAACAGTCAGCTACAGTTCGAAATATTACAAAACGACACCATGCAAACCAGGATAGGCGGCACAAGCGGCGTGCCGATCAACCTCCCGGCAGTTCCGCTCTATGTTGACGACCGTCCCAATCATTCGAATGTCTCGTCCTATGTCGCCTTGACCGGCAAGACGGTCAACATACCGGATGTATACGAAGCAGAGGGATTCGATTTCACGGGACCCCGCAATTATGACGCTTCGACCGGATACCGTTCCCAGATCGATGTTGGTTGTGGCCCTGCAAAACCACGAAAATGATATTATCGGTGTTTTACAGCTGCTTAATGCCCAAACCCCTCACACCAAAGAGGTCATTCCCTTTTCGGAAGAATACGTCGATCTGGTCGCTTCGCTGGCTTCCCAGGCCGCCGTTGCCCTGACAAACACCCAGCTCATCCAGGATCTCCAAAACCTTTTGTACGCCTTCATCAAAAGTATCGCCACAGCCATCGACGAAAAATCCCCCTATACGGGCGGGCATATCAACCGGGTTGTCGATTTGACCATGATGATCGCCGAAAAAATCAACCAAACAACAGATGGCCGATTCAAAGATGTTTTTTTCAGTCAAGATGAACTGGAAGAACTGCGCCTGGCAGCATGGATGCATGATGTCGGAAAAATCACGACGCCCGAATATGTTGTCGACAAATCAACCAAACTTGAAACCATCTTCGATCGGATCGATTTGATCGAAACCCGCTTTGAACTGATTGCCAAAACAATTGAAAATGATTACCTGCAGCGCAAAATCGACCTTTTACGAAGCGCAACGAGCAATGCTAAGCAAATTGAAAAATTGAATCTGGCCCTGATCGAAGATCTTAAAGTGCTTGACGATGAGCTTCAATTTATCAGAAAGAGTAACCTGCCGGGCGAGTTTATGGACGATGCTAAAATCGACCGGATCAAGATGCTTGCCCAAAAAACATATCAAATCAATGGTGTGGCGCACCCTTATTTAACAGACGATGAGGTCCAGAATCTGACCATTCGCAAAGGCTCGCTCACCATTGAAGAACGCAAGATTATCGAAAACCACGCCTTGATGACCTTGAAAATTTTAGATCAACTGCCCTTCCCGCGCAAGTTGACGCGCATACCCGAATATGCTTCCGGACACCACGAAAAGTTAGACGGCTCAGGGTATCCTCGCCAGCTTGAGGCCAAAGACCTGCCTCTGCAGGCTCGCATCATGGCCGTCGCCGACATATTCGAAGCCCTTACAGCCAAAGACCGACCCTACAAAGAGCCGATGAAGCTTTCGCAGGCAATCAAAATTATGGGGTTTATGAAAAAGGACCAACACATCGACCCCGACATTTTAGACCTTTTCATTGCTTCCAATCTGTACCTTGATTACGCGCACAAACAGATGAACCCGGACCAGATTGATGAATAAAATCGCGAAACGATTTTATTTGACGCGACATTGTCGCTCTTAAACAATCAAAGTTAAAGGATTTACAGTTTTAACTCAATAGCGGCTGTTTCGATATCCATATTGCACCACACGTCTATTTGGCCCTGCTGCAACTTCGGCAAATAGAAAATATCCATGAAAGCCGCTGTAAAGGAAGGAGATTGCTACCATGGGGACCAATAATGTCGTTTTTTTAGAAAATATCGAGTGGTTCGACGATACCGGTCAAGCGCTGGTGCATCGTATTCCGGAAGAAGGTTCGGGCGAAATCAAATGGGGGGCTCAGCTCACCATTCGGGACAGCCAGGCCGGCGTCTTTTTTTATAAAGGCAAAGCCATCGAAGCGTTTGGACCCGGTCGGCACACCTTAAAGACCGGGAATATCCCCATCCTGACCAAAATCGTCAGCCTGCCCTGGGGAATGACCAGCCCCTTGCGGGCCGAGGTATTTTTCGTCAACATGAAGGTCTTTACCAACTTGAAATGGGGCACCCGCGATCCGGTCGCTTTCAAAGATAGTGAACTCGGCCTGATCCGCCTGCGAGCCTTTGGGGTTTTCAACCTGCGCGTGGTCCAACCGGTCCTGTTCATCAACAGCATGGTCGGTACGCAAGGGATTTTTACGACCGAAGCGGTCGAAGAATATTTGAACCGGGTAATCGTGTCACGCTTCAACGACTACATGGGTGAAACGATCGATTCGATCCTGAATTTGCCTGCCAAATATGATGAGCTTTCCGAAGGCCTGGCCAAACGGCTGCAGGAAGATTTCAGCCATTTCGGCTTAGGTTTGACGCACCTTTACATGAATGCCATTACGCCGCCGCCCGAAGTTCAGAAGGCCATCGACGATCGCAGCCGCATGGGCGTGTTCGACGACATGAACAAACTCATGAAGATGAAAGCCGCCATGGCCATGGAGAAAGCGTCCGAAGCGGAAGGCGGTGCCGGCGACAGTATGGGTATGGGCATGGGGTTGATGATGCCGGCCATGTTCGCTCAGTATTTCGCGAGCGCCAAACCGGAAGCCCAGCAAAAGGAAAGTGACCAGCCCTTTGCCTGTCCTGAATGCCAGAATCACATTCCGACCAGTGCCAAGTTTTGCCCCCATTGCGGGCATCAGCAACTGGTCAT
Organism: uncultured delta proteobacterium; assembly: GCA_963802265.1. Taxonomy (GTDB): domain Bacteria; phylum Desulfobacterota; class Desulfobacteria; order Desulfobacterales; family CAWDIC01; genus CAWDIC01. The sequence continues at coordinate 476,887 of CAWDIC010000005.1, read as the reverse complement.
TAAACAGTGCGGCAACTGTGGAAAGAATTTGACTGCCAACGCCCAATTCTGTTCCCGCTGCGGCCACCCGGCCGAAGAAAAACCGCAGCCCAAGGCCTGTGCCAAGTGCGGTGCCGAAAACCTGGCCGACGCTGCTTTCTGCAACCAATGTGGAGAGAAGTATTAACCTTTTAATTGACTATCAGTGTCCGCAATGTGGCGCGCCGGCAACCCTGCAGGAGACCGACCGTTTATTTGAATGCGGTTTCTGCCAGGTTAAATCATATCTCGTACCAGCGGGGGTATTTTCGCTATCACCTCCCCAACCAGGCCCCGGCCGGCAAAGAACTGGTCTACTTTCCCTACTGGCGCTTCAAGGGAATGGCTTTTGCCTGTATTCCCAGCGGCATTAAAAACCGCTTTATCGACGCCAGTTACCAGGCCATCAATTCTCGTTTTTTCCCTGTCTCCGTCGGACTGCGCAGCCAGGCCCTCAAACTCAAATTTGCCACGCCTGAAACCGAGGGTCACTTTTTAAAGCCGGCCCTGCAACTGGACAAGGTAATGGAAATTTTTGAAAACCGATTCACGGCGTCGTTACCCAAGCCGATCCTGCATCGAATCCTATATCGGTGACACCCTTAGCATGCTTTACGCGCCCTTTTATGTGGATAACAAAATATATGATGCCGTATTGAACAAACCGGTTTCGTCATCTTTGCCGGATGAATTCGACCTCGATGTCTTTGGCGGCGGCCGACCGGAATGGGGGATGGATTTCCTTCCAACCTTGTGCCCGGCCTGCGGGTGGGACTTGGAAGGCGAGCGCGATGCACTGGCCCTGAATTGTAAAAATTGCAACACGGCTTGGCGAGCCACGCAACAAGAAGCTGGAAAAACTATCCGTGGCTTATCTCCCGGGCGAAGGCGAAAATCTGGTTTCCTTTCCCTTCTGGCGAATCAAAGCTGAAATCACGGGGCTGCAGCTCGACTCATACGCCGATCTGATCAAAGTGGCCAATCTGCCCAAGGTGGCCCAGGAGGGCATGCATACCCAACGCTTCCATTTCTGGGGATTGGCCTTTAAAGTCAGACCACAGAATTATTTGCGCCTGGCCTCAAGCATTACCCTTTCCCAACCACCTGAAACATTGGTTCCCGAGTTACCGGCTGGCAGGGTGATCCCGGTTAACCTGCCGCTAAAAGAGGCGGTTGAAACCTTGAAGCTCAACCTGGCCAGTTTTATGAAGCCACGCCAGACCCTCAACGAAAGGCTCCCCGAAATAACGATCTCCCCTAAAAGCTACCTGCTGGTCTACCTGCCGTTTAATGAAGGACACCACGAATATTTGCTGCCCAAACTGCACCTGGCCATCAACAAAAACCAGTTGGCCCTGGCTAGGAACTTGTGATACAGATCGATATAATAGATTCATACCACCTATGACTTCGTTCCGTCACCTTCTGACCCACCCTACCTTTCGGGAACGAAACAAAGGATAAGGAGGACCTCGCCATGAAACAGGCCAAACAGCGACCCAAAGTCAAACGGCACCGGACTCAGTTTGCATTGGCTGACAAAAATGCTCAAAAGGTTTACCTTGTCGGCGATTTCAACGAATGGAACGAAAAAAAGCATCTAATGAAAAAAGAGGCCGGTGGTGTCTGGAAAAAGACAATTCTGCTGGCGCCAGGGCACTACGAATATAAATTTCTGGTCGACGGAGAAGTGGAAAGAAGATCCAGTCAACGCGAACCGCTGCCGCAACCGCTTCGGGACCTTTAACTGCATCGTCCAGGTCACTTGAAAAGAGCCATTTGTGGTTGGATATTATTTAACTGTAGAACACTCAAAATAGATGACATGCGGACACTGCTTACGGCAGTAGTCATGATCGATCTGCTCAAAGAGAACCGTGATCGCATCCCCCCGGTATTTAATAAGCAAATCCTTTTCAATCTCGGTTAGAAAACCCGAGCTCTCAAAAACATCCATGACCGGACGGTGAAGTCCCATGAAGGCAACGCGAACGCCGCGTGTCTTGGCTTCATCCAAAAGCACGCGCAACTCGTCAACACCGGTAATATCGATGAAGCCCATGGCCTGCAGATCGAGCAGCAAGAACTTGGGCGTGGTTGCGAAATCATCCAACTGTTCGAGGATGTGTTCGATGGTATAATCGGCATTGGCAAAGAAGATCAAATTGTCCGACCGCAGGTGCAGAATCTGCGGGCAGGATGGCAAATCGAACAAGTCCGCGTTGCCAAAGAAATTATATTCGGTATCTTTACTGATCCGAACAATCCTCGGGTGCATGGTCTTCCACAGGAAAAACATCAACGACATCATGATCCCGAGCAGCAGGGCATAATCCGGCTTGGCCAACAGTGAAATGACAAAGACCGTGATCGCGACGATGCCGTCGTCACGGTTCATTTTCCAAAGATTAAAGACCCCCTTGGGATTAAACAGCATTAAAACCGCGCTGATCACCAAGGCGGCCAGGGTTGCTTTGGGTATGTAGGTTAAAAGCGGGGTAAAAAACAGCAAGGCCAGAACAACGGCGATACTGGAAATCGCACTGGAAACCCCGGTCTTGGCACCGGCCGCGTAATTGATTGCGGTCCGTGAAAAGGAGCCGCTGACCGGATAGGCCTGGAAAAAAGAGCCGATAATGTTGGCAAGTCCCTGGCCGACAAACTCCTGGTCAACATCCAGACGTTGTTTGGTTTCCGTCGATATGGCCTTGCCGATCGAATACGTCTCGGCAAAGCTCACAAAGGCGATAACGATCGCGGGGCCGATAAGCGAACTGATCACTTCAAAGTCTAAATGCACCAGCTGCGGTAACGGCAAACCGCTGGGCGTTTCCCCCACAATCGCCACCCCTTTTTGATCCAAATCAAGAACAACAACCGCGACGGTTGTGATTACCAGAGCAACGATACTGGACGGAAAATTGGGGCGGATCCGTTTAAGGCCGTAAATCAGTGACATAGGCAACGCATCCGATCGCCACGGTGGGCCAATGCAATTTGGGCAAGGTGGTTATGATCTCTAACAATTGGGGGAAAATATACTCGTGCCGGGACACCTGAATGCCGATGAAATGAGGCAACTGGGTTGCAATGATGATCAGGGCCGCGGCTGCTGTAAAACCCTTTACCGCCGAGTGGGAGATAAAGGACATGATTTCACCCATTTTTACCAGCCCGATACCCAGATAGATGATTCCGACCATCAAAGACAGCAAGACAGCCAACTCGATAAACTCGGCGCTCCCAGGCTCGGCAATGGGGCTCAAAGTGGTTAGCACCAAAAGGCTCATAATCGCAATCGGCCCGGTCGCCAGCTGGCGCAAACTCCCCCACATGGACACCGATCAAAGGCGCCAGCGTGGCCGCATAAAGCCCGTAAATGGGCGGCAGGCCGGCCAGCATGGCATAGGCCATCGATTGCGGAATGAGGACGACCGCCACCGTAAACCCGGCCAGCGCATCCCCACGCAAAAAGGACAACTGATACCCTTTGAGCCAGCTTAAAAATGGAAAAATTTTATGGATGATCGGCTGATTGACTTTTTCTTTTCCCATATAATACCTATCCGGCCTTTAGGACCCAGCCTATTGAAGATTCAGAAGTCATTCCAGTTCCGCTGAAAGCATGATCGCTTCGGCAATCTGGCGTATCGATTTGCGCGTGTCCATGCTCCGCTTTCTGATCCACTGGTAGGCCTGCTCACCATTCATCTGCTTGCGAACCATGATGACTTCTTTGGCCCGCTCCACCAGTTTACGGGTTTCGAGTTCTTCTTGAATTACCTTGGTTTTGACCATCAACTCGGTATTCATGATGGCCACCGCAGCCTGATTGGCGACCGTCGTTATGAGGTTGATCTCGGTTTCGGTAAAATCGTGAGTTTCGGCCGTAAAGCAGTTCAAAACGCCGATCACCTGTTCGTCATGCACTTGCAAGGGGACACTCAACATGGAGACCAAGCCCAGCTTTTTGGCCATGTCTTTTTCTTTGAAACGCGGCTCTTAAGGACATCGGCAATAATAAGCGGCTTCTTGTTGGTCGCCACGAACCCGACCACGCCTTCATCCATGTTCAACGACCGGTCTTTGACATAGATCGGGTCGATGGTCTGGCTCGCCTTCAAACGGATCATGGGCGGGGTCACGCCTTCATCGATCAGCCACAAAGAGCAGATTTCAACACCGGTCACCTTGGCGGTTACCATGACGATCAATTTCAGGATATCCTCCTGGTACTGATCCGAAGTAATGGCCCGGCTGATATCCATCAGGGCCTTGATGTATTGGTCCTGTTTTTCAGGTAGCATAATAAAATTGGTCCTTGTTTTTCACCGTGCACAATTTTATTGGGATAACACCAAGTTGAAAAAGAGTCAACGGCTGGCGAGAACCTGGGATCTGATTTTAGATCTTGGATGGTGTCATGTCGCATCCATAGACAAGGAGGTGTTCAATTTTCGATAGGCTGTCAGGCAGTCCGGACGATGCACCCGCAACCGCAACCAAAGTAGCCGACCGGCCTTCAGCCAAGCGTACCAAAATCTTGTAAGCCCAAGAGTGCGGCCCCATTACGGGTCGCACATCGGATCGCCTCTTGAATGGAATATCCGGCCTGCATAAACAAGCGTAACTCCTCCAATACAGCCGAACCATGATGGACACCGAGACTCCCGGCATCCGTCCCAACCGCAACGCGAACACCCAATTCCCGAGCCCACATCAATTGCTGCAACTGATTCTCCAGATTACGCAGGGCCATGTCCGCTTCCAAGGTTCCGGAAGGCAATTGGTTGGCATAGCCTTGCATGGTAAATCCGGTTGGCACCCAGAATGTTTTGTGTTCAGCCATACGCTGCAAATTATCACGCCCCATGAAAAAGCCATGTTCAATGGATGCACACCCGGCCTCGACCGCAATTTTAACCGGCAGCTTGCCATTGGCATGCACCATGGTCGGCATCCTTTGGCTCGGCCAGTCGCGACAGCATCCTTCATTTCAGACAAATGAAAATTGGGCGGCGGTCTCCTTACCGAACACGGTCAGGCTGTTGAGACCGGAATTGACGATCTTGACATGATCAATTTGATCTCTTGTTCGGCCAATCGCCTCAGCCAAAGAAGAAACACCTTCCGGCGCATGGCCGATCAGTTTGCCGTAGCGGCCCGCTTGTCGCCACGCGCTGCCGGCCGTTCGAACAGCAATCGGGAGGCCACTTGGTTGTAGCTCCTGGTTTTTGTATCGCAAAACGTGAGCGTACCGATCGCCCCCATCACGCACGGCCACGACACCACAACCCAAATGCTGCGCCAAATGTATGGCGATAACGGTTTTGGCCTGGGAATAGTCGGCCTTCAATTGATTCTGTCGAACATCGGGATCAGACGTGCCAGACATAAACAGGTGGACATGGCTGTCAATCAGGCCTGGCAAGACCGTATATTGGGACCAGTCGATCAATCCGGGTATTTGATCATCTTCCGGCGCATAGGGCCGTAAGGTGCGAATTTGTCCCTGTTCGATCTTCAGCAGCATGTCGCTTTGAATTGGACCGCCGGTGCCATCGATCAACCAGCCGACCCGCAGGGCTGTTGTTGGGTTTGTTGGGTTTGTTGGGTTCATTGGGTTTGTTGGGTTTGTCTTGGGTTGGCCGGTTAGGCCGGTTTCAGTGCGGTGGGCCGGTTGTTTTTACGCAGCGCACTCCGCGCTTTGCGCTAAGCGATGTAAATTCGTAATTTGTTAATTCGTGTTTAATCCCAATACTGATCAAGGAACCGCTTGACGGCTTCTTTGTATCCCGGCGTGTGGCTTGAATCGCTGTGGTTGGCGCCTTTACCGATAAAAAGCTCAATTTTATCGGTTTTGAAGCTGTCCTTTAACCGATACGCAAATTCAAGGGGAAAGCGCCGGTCTTTTTCGCCATGGATCAGCATGACCGGCATGCTTAGATCCGGCGCCAGCCGGGCCGGACTGACCTTGTCCAGCATGTTGTTGTTGAACAGGTTCATCCAGAAAATAATCATGCGGGCAAACAGCAGGCCGAAAACCGGATTCACCCACCGATACAGACTGATCAAGGCTTCTTCCGTGTAGGCATAGCTTGCTTCCAGAAATAGCAGCTTGATTTTGTCCGGATTGCGGTGCGCCGCGATAATAGCACCGGCCGATCCGGCCGAATGGCCATACAAGATCACCGGCTCACCAACCCAATCAAGGACGGCTTCGATGTCCTGACCAAAATTAAAGGCGTTCATGCTCCGGTAACGGCTGGAGTTGCCGTGATCCCTGGCACTGTGCAAGACCGTTGTAAAGCCCAACTGACCGAAGATGCGGGCCCGATAAATCATGCGGCCCCGGTTGCGTCCCCACCCATGGACGATCACCACGATCCCTTTGGAAAGGCCCTCCGGTTCAACACGCCAGACCTCGAGCCGACCGCCATCGATAGCCGGTATCCAGGTATCGGTCACCGTGCCCCAATCCGGCACATCGTCTACCGGATTGCGGGGATAATTTTGGACCAGGTAGAACATGAGGAGGGAAAGGAGAAGGTACGTGATGATGTGCTGATGATGATTAAAAAGATGGTCATGATTTTGATTTAATTATGCATAGCGCAGGGCGCAAAGCGCATAGCGTGAGGCAGATAGTGTAATGCTACCTTAATCCTTTTTGAAAATTGGTAATTTTGCGACATAGATGGTCTATTTTTTCGAGTAGTCTATCAAGCATTTCTTTTTCAATCAGATTTCGACGGTATAGAAGTATCAGGATATTGGCATTTTCGAATGCGGAACGTCTGGAATAATTTAGAAAGTTGGAGAACTCTTTACTTGAAACCGACCCGCTTCCTTCCGCGATGTTATTTGACATTGACATTCCGGCCCCTCGCAACTGCTCTGCGAATCGATATCGCCTTCTTTCATCAAGATTGTCCGCTATCGTAAATAACTCATCTGCAATTTCGATAGCCATTTTCCATATTTCCAGATCCTGGAACCTAAACCGGGCCATTCCCTAATTCCTTCCTATATTTTTGTCTCCCACAACTCCGCGCTTTTCTCTTTGCGTCTTGCGCCATGCGCTATGCGCTTAGCGCTACGCGTCCTTCATCAACTCTTTTCGTAGCAAGTCAAGAGCCGCTACCGCAAAAATGGTCTTGTTCATGAGACGTTTACCGAAGGGGAAGTACAGGCGGCGACCGATGGTTTGCGTGGGCGTGGCCAGGCCGATGCACACGGTGCCGACCGGTTTCTCCTGCGTGCCGCCATCCGGACCGGCGATGCCGCTGGTTGCCAGGCCGTAGGTGGCCCCGGCCACGCGCCGGGCACCGGCTGCCATGGCCTTGGCCGTCTCTTCGTGCACCGCACCGTGTTCTTCCAGCATTGATTGAGGAACGCCCAATACATCCATTTTAGCCTGGTTGGCATAGGTCACGCCTGAAAACAGGAAATAACCCGAACTGCCGGCGATGTCCGTCAACCAATTGGCAATCAGGCCTCCGGTGCAGCTTTCCGCCAGAGCGACCGTCACCTTTTGGTCTGAGAGCAGGAGATCTGCAACAACCTGCGGCATTTGACGCCCTTCAATGGACAGCACCTTGTCACCGATTTTTTCGGTCACCCAATCTGTAGCCGTATCCAGCAATTCGGTCATTTGGGATTGATCGTCGCCCTGGGCGTACAATTTGACATGGATTTCGGGAAACCAGGTGCGTAGTCCGAGTTTGATCCCCGGGACCGCATTTACGACAGCCGCCACGGCTTCACCAACCGCCGATTCGGTCAGCCCGAAAGTAGAGATATTTCGGATCAGACAGTACTGCCTGGCATCGCCCTGCAAAGCTGCAATGCGTGGCAAGACCTGTTGCTTCAACATCAGTCGCATTTCAGGCGGTACGCCGGGCACGCAAAAAAACTGGCATTTACCGATTTTGATCTGAAATCCCGGTGCCGTCCCAATGGGATTGTACATGGGAACACAGCCCTTGGGCAGCATGGCCTGTTTTTGATTGGATTCCGTAAACAGCCGCTGACGTTGCTTGAAAAAAGCCTCGATGTCCTGCAAGGCTTTGGGATCCAGTTGACAGCCAACACCGGCCGCCTTGGCGGCCGCCTCGGTCGTCAGATCGTCTGTGGTAGGCCCCAAACCGCCGGTCACAAGCGCAACATCCGCCCGCTGCCCGATCTCCGTCATGACATCAACCAGCACCTCCAAATCGTCGCCCACACTTATATGGCGGGTGACGGCCACACCTGCCTGTTCCAATTTTTCGGCAATATAAGCGGAGTTGCTATCGATGAGGGCCCCAGAACGAATTTCGTCACCGGTTGCAAGGATCTCGGCTTTCATATTTAATTCCTCAAGGCGTTTGTTTTAATTCCAAAAGAAAGAACTCTTTTATCATAACAGCATCTGATTGAAAAACCATAATTTCATTCCCGCTGTTTAGATCTCAAGCTATTAATGACTATTCTATTATTGAATTATATGTTATGTAGCACCCCTTTGTATCAGCACCGCACTTATATAATTCTATCGATATTTTAGCCACCGATGGCCTATCTGCTGCTCATATTGACGGTTCTGTTCTGGTCGGGCAATTTTGTCCTGGGGCGGGGTGTCAACGAGATGATCCCGCCGGTGGCCCTGGCTTTTTGGCGCTGGACCGGGGCGTTGGTTATTTTACTGCCATTCAGCATCAAAGGACTGGTTCGCCAGCGCGCCGAGATTCGCAAAAACTTAGGGATTCTCGCCATACTGGCTATTTTGTCGGTCACCACTTTCAATACCTTTATTTACCATGCCCTGCAGGCGACCACGGTTGCCAACACCGTCCTGGTCAACTCCATGATCCCGATTTTTATTGTCATCGTCGCCCGGATCGGATTCAACGATCGCATCACGACCAGACAGACCATCGGTGTGATCATCTCGTTTGTTGGGCTCGTCTGGATTGTATCACGGGGTCAACCGACGGTCCTTTTGGATCTGCGGTTTTCAAAAGGGGACCTGTGGACCTTGTCTGCAGCTATGTGCTGGGCTCTTTACACGGTATTACTCCGCAAGCGCCCCGCAAACCTGGCTCCCCTGCCCTTTTTAGCCACCATCATCGGAATCGGCCTGGCATTTCTCTTTCCGTTTTATATCTGGGAAATGCGATCCGGAGCCACGTTTCATTTTTCACCTGCAGTTACGGCCAGTTTTTGCTATTTGGCTGTTTTTCCATCGGTTTTGTCATACATTTTCTGGAATCGAGCGGTTGGCATCGTAGGTGCCAGTAAAGCCGGAATTTTCATGCATTTAATGCCGGTCTTCAGCATCCTGCTAGCCTTTATTTTATTGGGGGAAACGCTGGCGTTTTTCCACTTAATCGGAATTGTATTGATATTTTTTGGCATTGCGCTCATAACCATCCAAAAATCTAATTTGAGCGTTTCAAAATAAAGTCGTGTAACGATTTTATATAACGGGACGCAAGGGCGTCAAAGGAAATACAATATGAAAAAATATTTTTGTGTTATTGCAGGATTGATACTTTTATTTACGGCTGGGTGTGCGGATGAAAAAATAGCCCAGGCCGAACTGGCAGCGCAGGACACTGCTGCTGACTGGCTGGAATTGGTGGACAGCGGACAATACGAAGAAAGCTGGCATCAAACCGCCCAGTTTTTCAAAAACGCCGTGCCCAAGGAAAAATGGCTGGAAACCATGCAGGCCCTCAGACAACCATTGGGCCGCAACATCTCTCGTGAATTGCAATCAGCACAATACCGCACCACTTTGAAAGGTGCCCCGGACGGTGAATACGTCGTGATCAAACTCGAGTCCGTCTATGAAAACAAGGCAGCGGCCAGAGAAATTATCACACCCATGGTGGATGATGGGGAGTGGCGGGTGGCGGGCTATTACCTCAATTAAAAGCCGTCTCAAAAATGTCTTTTAGCCCAATCTCTTTGTTGGAACCTTGTTTCAACTCCTCGATCCGCCTCAGGCGGACCTCCGGTTCAAATCTGTCATCCGCCTTGCCTGTTCCGAGCCTGTCGAGGGGGACTCGCGCAAAAGCCCTCATCCGTGGGTGGACACGAGCGAGAACGATTTTCGTTCTAGTCCAAAGCTCCCAAGGGGTTAAATAGACGGCAGTGACCGCACAGGCCGTTCAGATCCTGAATCAAACGGTCGCGCAGTAATACGGTTTTGTCATCATTAATGGTGGCCAACAGCAAAACGACGCTGTCCCGGTGAGGGCACTTGAAGGCTCCCCAGTTCACGCATGCGGCAAAAAGGTAATTTTCGGCAACGGCTTCAGCTCGCATTCAGATTCCCCGCTTTCATTGTGCATCCAAATCCATTCATTAGAAATAGACACGTTCAGCGGGTTTTTCTTGCAGCCGTTTTTAAAACCGATCCAAGTTCAGCTCCATGTAACGCGTCGATGGATCCGGGTTGTAACGGTATGGCTCAATGTCATTAAATCCAAGCTTTTCATATAGTTGAATCGCGGCCTTAAGGCGTCCAATGGTATCCAGACGCATTCTGGCATACCCCATGTGTTTGGCGACTTGAATGAGATCTGTACACAATGCCGTACCGATACCTTTACCTTTAAAGTCATCATACACATAAAGGCGCTTCATTTCGCATATATCGGCCTCAAACTCCCGCAGGCCGACGCCTCCGGCTGCTTGCTTGTCCTGAAAAGCGAGCAGGTAAGTGCCCCGGGGAGGACCGTATATGGATCTGAAGTCAGAAAATTCATTCTCGATATCTTGAAAGCTCAAATCCATGTTGAGCCATTTGACGTAATCCTTTGAAATCTTTCTGGCAACCGCGTAATCCGAGCCTGTGGAACAGGGTATTATTTGTAGCGTCATATCATTCATCAACAAACGGTACAAAATTTAAGGTTCCTGTGTCAAAGGCAATAAAAAAAGGCAGGGCTAATTAAGACCCCGCCTTTATATGTTATGCTTTTAAAGTCTGTGCTATTTCTTAAATCTTCGCCTCAGTCCAGCCAGTCCGATAAGGGCTGTGCCTAAAAGAACCATTGTGGCAGGTTCGGGGACGGAAATCGGATTCCATTACCTCATGTGAAAAGCCAAATTTTAACTCCAATCCATAAGTGATCCTGAGTCCAATAGGCCGAAACTTTTAAACCTATGCTGACATATTAAACAAGTCGATATCCATAGAATACTATTACCGTTACCGCATTGATAATTGTCCAGCCAGGTCATCTGGCCACTGACATACATTATAAGAATTGACAAGCCTGCAATTATCAAGTTATCTGCCGGATTGTTGAGAATCTTCCACCCGCATTATTAATCGTTGACCCAATGTATAGTCTCCAAGTCGTCTATTAAGCCTTGTCAGTATACGGACTGCTGCTACCACCGGCTGTGACCAACCCATCCTGGACTACTCTCGCCAACTTGTATTGGAACGGCGTACGTCCCTCCAACTATTCCGAAAACCAATAAAAATACTGCGAAAATCATTAATTTTTTCATCACATTCACCTCTGATCTAAATAATTGTATTCTAATTGTTACACCGGAAATTGGTGTGATCATATCGTATGTAACAAACCGTGCAACATTGCCATGGGTTTATTGTTCTTATAAAATCAAATGGTTAAAAGTTATAGTCATCTGCCTAATGTGAATATTATGTAATTTACAGAATGATAACTGGGAAGTCTTTTGGCAAAGGGATATTCGGTTGTCAAAAACTTGCTGCACATTCCCATTACCACGATGTAGTATTTACTAATCTGAGGATGGTTTAAGATTTGTCAAGGTTGGGTTGGATAATATTTGTTGCGTCTAACATGGTAAACATAGGCGGTGCCATACTAAAAATGGAGTCAATATGGAAGAAACCGACGTTTTTGGGTCTTTTTGCGACGACCATTTACCACAAGCAAAAAACCCGCAACCTATTGAAAGATTACGGGCTTTTGTATTGTTTTATGGAGGCGGCAACCAGATTCGAACTGGTGAATGGAGGTTTTGCAGACCTCTGCCTTACCACTTGGCTATGCCGCCAAAAAAAATGGAGCGGGAAACGGGATTTGAACCCGCGACTTCGACCTTGGCAAGGTCGCACTCTACCACTGAGTTATTCCCGCTCAGATTGAAAACGTTTTTTTATCTAATTGGCTTTTCTTTGTCAACCCAAATAAAATCGCTGCGCGATTTTATATGACGCGACGGGGTCGCTCCTGTTAGCTGGGCTATTGACTCATTGAACAATTTTTATTTTGTCGTGTCAGCATTAATCCTTGAACAGGTGTCGAAAACGAAAGAAATAATCCGTGCCCGACCACACGGTAAAAATCAGCGCCCCCCACAAAAAAAACAGCCCCACGGCATGCATGTCGATGCCGAAGTAGGGGTAATGAAATAACAACGGGATGAGGGCTGCAATCTGAAAACCGGTTTTATATTTTCCGAGACTGGAAGCAGAGACATCACCACCGCTCGCCGAAACAACATTGCGCAGGCCGGTCACCGCCATTTCCCGCCCGATGATGACACAGACGATCCAGGCGGGAATCCAGCCATGGGAAGCCAGCATGATGCAGGTCGACGATACGAGCAATTTGTCGGCCAGGGGGTCCATGATCTTCCCAAAGTTGCTCACCAGACCGCGTTGACGGGCATAATAACCGTCCAGGTAATCGGTAATCGCGGCCAGGCTAAACACGATCGCAGCCAGAAACGTCACCAGGCGATTCGGGAAAAGCATCAGCAAAATGATAACCGGTGCCGAAGCAACCCGAAACAGGGTCAGGATATTGGGATTCTGGAGGACATCCAGGATTTTAGAACCGTGTGTCATGGGCGTAAGCGCTTATCCTTTTTTCTTGTTCCAATCGTCCAAAAAGGCTTTGAGGCCTTTGTCCGTCAACGGATGGGCAGCAAATTTTTTCAAAACACCGAACGGAATGGTTGCAATGTCCGCACCCATCAGGGCCGACTCGAGCACGTGCAGCGGATTGCGAACACTGGCCACGATGACTTCGGTCTCATACGCGTAGTTGCTATAGATCTCGACGATTTGTTCCACCAGCAACAGGCCATCATGGGACAGGTCATCCAGACGCCCCACAAAGGGGCTCACGAAAGTCGCGCCCGCCTTGGCGGCCATTAGGGCCTGCAAAGGCGAAAACACCAGGGTCACGTTGGTTTTGATGCCTTCGTCGGTCAGCGTCCGGGTCGCTTTCAAGCCATCGACCGTCATTGGAATTTTGACCACGATGTTCTCGTGAATCTTGGCCAGATGCCGGGCCTCATTCACCATCCCCTCGGTATCGAGAGCGATCACCTCGGCACTGATGGGGCCGTCCACGATGGCACATATATCACGAATGATCTCTTCGAAATCGCGCCCCTCTTTGGCGATCAGGCTCGGGTTGGTCGTAACGCCATCAGCCATCCCCATGCTGTGGGCCTCTTTGATTTCTTCGATGTTTGCCGTGTCGATGAAAAACTTCATTGGAAGTATCCTCCTGTAACCTTAAAAATCTCTCAAGTTGGGTTTGTCCAAGTCAACGGCCACTGATCAGTGCAGGATTCAGCCGCTATCAATCCTTGGGCTTCGCATGTTCGACGATAAATTTATCCCGGCAATCCGGGCTGCAAAAAAAAAGTTCCTCGCCCTGGTGCTGCAGGCGCACACCATTGCGCTTTGGAAAATAGACCTCGCAATAGGGGTCCTTTACCATGACGTCATCGATCTCGCCCGACGTACCACCGGAAACCGATTTGCCGGACGACGTGTTTTGCAGCATCCAGGATTTCAAGCCCCGGTAGCCCAGGTAAGCAATCAAAAAAAGAATGAGTAATTTCATGAAAACGCAACAACTTTCTGGTCGTTCGCATCCAGGCGGTTCAACAACGTTTGCATGCTGACATTCATGACGGGATGAACAATTCCCGGATCTATATCACACATGGGTTGCAATACAAAGCGTCTTTTATGCAGGCGCGGATGAGGGATGTTTAGTTCCGGTGTTGCCAGGACCTGGTTGCCGTACAAAAGGATATCGAGATCCAGGATCCGCGGCCCGAAACGGACGTGCTCCCGGGTTCGTCCAGCAGCGGACTGGATCGACTTGAGTTCGGCCAATAGCGGCTTGGGATCCAACCGGGTTTCGATCGCGATCACCGCATTGACAAACCAGTCCTGATCCAGGTAATCGACCGGCGCGGTCCGGTAAAAGGGCGACTGGGCTATTAAGACCGTGTGCGTGGTCCGCGCCAGAGCGTCAATGCCGAATTGACAATTGGCAAGTTTGTCTCCCAGGTTGGAACCAATCGAAATGTAGGCGCTGTTCCCTTTTAACATGCCACAATATCTTTTTGCGATAAAACCGTTACACGATTTTATGCGATCTTATAAAACTTGAATCAGTTAGCTTCTCTATTTCCAAGCTTCGTCCCAGAGCTCCCCCTGATAAATGACGCGGGCATCGCCTTCCAGATAAACATTCACGTAATGATCTGCCGAGCCTTCAAAGTAGATGGTCAACACACTCCCGCTTCTGGTTAGTAAGTTGACCGGTGAACGGAGGCCTGACTTTCTTGCTTCGACGATAGCCGCGGCCACCGAGCCTGTCCCGCAGGCCAGGGTCTCGGCTTCGACACCCCGTTCATAGGTACGGATCGCAATGGTCCCATCTGCCTGGGGGCAAATAAAATTAACGTTCGTCCCGGCTGGTGCAAACTGGGCATGGTAGCGGATTTCGCGGCCGAGGGCGTCAACCGGCGCCTGATCTGATATCGGCAACCGGGACCACCACATGCGGGACGCCGGTGTTGACCCAGCTGACCTTTAGCGGACCTTGCTGCAAATCGAGAGCCAAGTCAATTTGGAGACCCGTTGGATCCGTCATCTTGATTTTAACACGCTCTTCCCCAACCTGGGCCTCAACAATTCCGGCTTGTGTTTCGAAAGCCAGTTCGGGCCCCGTGATCCGGTTGAGGTAGGCATAGCGCGCTGCACACCGGGCGCCGTTGCCGCACATTTCGGCAACACTGCCGTCGGAATTGAAAAAGCGCCATTTGAAATCGACGGTTTTCGAATTTTCCACAAGAATCAGGCCGTCTGCGCCCGCGGACAATTTACGCCGACAGGCACCCTTGATCAAATCCGTCAAATCGTTCTCATCAATAATATCCATCCGGTTATCGATGATGATAAAATCATTACCACTGCCGCTCATCTTGAAAAAAGGTAGGGGTTTCATGATGCCTGCTTCCATCTATTTTTTTAAGTCACGATTCTTATGATCATCCAACTTGTAAAGCAATGAGCTGGTTAGCTCATGAGCTGTTGAGTCAATTCCTAAATTTGGTCTTATAATTCCTGAGTTCGCATAGCGCAAAGCGCATGGCGCTGAGCGTAAGGGGCATAAGAGGCTGCACGCTAGGCGCGCGGCACCTGTTCACCCTTGATCAAATCTTCATACGATTCCCGTTTGCGGATCACGTGAAACTGGTCGCCCTTGACCATGACCTCGGCCACACGGGGACGCGAACAATAGTTGGAGGACATGCTAAAGCCATACGCACCGGCACTCATCACGGCCAAAAGGTCTCCACGGCTGACATCCGGCATTTCGCGGTTGACGGCCATATAATCGCCGGACTCACAGATCGGTCCGACCACATCGGCCACAATTTTGGATCGCTCCGTCAAGCGGACCGGTTGGATGCCATGGTAGGCCTTATACAAGGAAGGTCGCAGCAGATCGTTCATCCCCACATCGGCAATCACGAAATCTTTACCGCTGCCCGATTTACGATACAGGACCTGGGTCACCAGAATGCCGGCATTGCCTACAATCACGCGGCCCGGCTCGAGAATCAGTTTCAACCCCGTCCCCTTTAGCTGGCTGATGATTGAACGTGCGTATTCGCGGGGGTGCGGCGGCGCCTCTTGATCGTAGGTGATCCCCAGGCCACCGCCCATGTCCACATACGAAATGGCAATGTCATTCGCCTTGAGATCCCGGATCAACCCCATGAGGTTCAGCAGCGCATCCTCGAACGGCTTGGCTTCCGCGATTTGGGATCCGATGTGGCAATCGACACCGATGATATCGACATGCGGCAGGCGGCTGGCCTTCTGGTAGCCCCGCAGGGCATTTTCGGTATCAATACCGAATTTGTTCTTTTTCAGGCCGGTCGAAATATAGGGATGGGTTTTCGGGTCCACATCCGGGTTGACGCGGATGGCGATCGGCGCACGGCATCCCAAACGGCCAGCGCGTTGATCGATCAATTCCAGTTCTTCCAGGGATTCGATATTGAACATCAAAATGCCGGTCTTCAGGGCATCGTCGATTTCATCGACGCGTTTGCCAACGCCGGAATACACAATCCGTTCCGGAGGGAACCCCGCTTTCAACCCACGAAACAGTTCGCCACCCGAGACGATGTCGAGCCCGCTACCCAATTCAGCAAAAAGACTCAGGACGGCCAGATTGGTGTTGGCTTTGGCTGAAAAGCACACCAGTCGCTGCACGCCTTCAAAGGCACCGTCAAAGGCCTTGAAATGGCGCACCAGGGTTGCATGGCTGTACAAGTAAAACGGCGTTCCCACTTCAGTGGCGATGCGTTTTAGGGGAACGTCTTCACAATACATTTCATTGTCGCGGTAGGTGAAGTGATGCATGGCTTTTGCGTCTTTTAGAAGTTATCTCAAAAAAGTCTATTGGCCCAATCTCTGTGTTGGGTCCTCGTCTCAAGTCCTCAACATACTTGAGTATGACTGCGGGTTGAAACTCAGCCCCGCCTTGACCTTGAGCCAAGATCCTCTTTTTGAGATAGCTTCTATTATTGAAGGTTAATGGAGCATGTTTCACACCCCTTGTTTCGGTTGATCCATTTTATACGGGTCGCTATTCGTAAACGATTTCGACCAGGTTGGACGCGCTACTCTCCGCTGCCGTCGGCCGCGAGCTGACGACCTTGTAAATGTACCGATATCCTTTTTCAATCGTTCCGTTATACTGGTACGGCGAGGCATCAGATCCGCTTGTTTTGGGGCCGCCCAAGGAGATAAAAGCCACACGCTCGAAGATCAGGGGACAGCCTTTACATGTCGCGGCGTGCAATGGCTGTTTTGACCGATACACCCGGAATCCGTCGGTTTCAAAGGTTTGATGATCTGAATCAGCCGGCTGATGCCATGATAAAACAACCCGATCCCCTTCCCGATGGCCATTCAGATCATTTACCGCCGGCGTTGGTTTTTCCTGGGGCGCAACCGGCGGCCCCTTTTTGCCGCACCCAATGATCCCCAGGGCGCTGGCAAGCAGGATAAGAATTATCAGGATTTGAGCCCATCGATCCAGCGGTAATCGGATTACCGGTCGGCTTTGTTCGAAGAAATTGCCGGTCCAGATTTCCATGGTCAATATCCTGTATTGTTGGTAATTGGGTTCGCCCCTCAGGTACCCAACCACTTGCATCAAGCCCTTTGGGCGAGCTGTTTTTCAGCCGCGGCGATGGCCGCTTGGACCGTTTTGGTTGCCGTACCGCCGATCGCCTGTCGACGATCGATCATCTGCTCCAGACTGAGGACATCAAAGACATCCTGGTCAATGTGTTTGTCAAAAGCCCGCAACTCGGCCAGACTGAATTCATGCAGTTCCTTGCCGCGTCGAAGAGCCTGACCAACAGCCTGCCCCACAATACTGTGGGCCTCGCGGAAGGGAACCCCTTTGGCAACCAGATAATCGGCCAGGTCGGTCGCATTTAGAAAGCCAACCGCAGCGGCCGCACGCATAACCTCTGGGTTGAATTTCAGTTTGGGAAGCATTCGAATGTAAATGTCAATGCAAGCGCTGACAACATCCACGGCGTCGAAAAGGGGTTCTTTATCTTCCTGCATGTCACGGTTGTAAGACAACGGCAGAGACTTCATGAGCGTCAAAAGCGTGATTAAATCGCCGAAAACTCTGCCTGCTTTACCTCGCACCAGCTCGGGCACATCCGGGTTTTTTTTCTGAGGCATGATGCTGCTACCCGTAGCAAAGGCGTCGGGCAGTTCGACAAACTGGAACTCGGAAGATGACCACAAAACCAGCTCTTCCGACAGACGGCTGAAGTGGATCATGGTGATACTGGCACAGCTCAAAAATTCCATTGCAAAATCGCGGTCGCCAACCGCATCGACGCTGTTCGCCGCGATCTTTGAAAACCCGAGTAGTTTGGCGGTGTAGGCGCGATCGATCGGATACGTTGTCCCTGCCAGGGCAGCGCATCCCAACGGCAGCACATCGATACGCTGCAGGCAATCGGCCAGCCGCTCGGCATCCCGGGTAAACATCTCATAATACGCCATCAAATGGTGCGCCAAGAGAATGGGTTGCGCCCGCTGCGTATGGGTATAGCCCGGCAAGATAACAGCGATATGCGCCTTGGCCAGCGCAACGATCGCCTGGCGCAGCGTTGCGAGTTGCTCAATGATGGCATGGGTGGCGTCTTTTAAATAAAGCCGTATATCCAGGGCCACCTGATCGTTACGACTGCGGGCGGTGTGCAGTTTCTGGGCAACCTTCCCGACCTTTTGGAGCAGACGGGTTTCGATATGCATATGGATATCTTCTAAGCCGTCGTCGTAGCTAAAATCGCCATGCTCGATCTCACGTTTGATGCGTCCGAGGCCTTCAATCAGGGCGGTGGCCTCATCCTCGGTCATAATTCCCGTGTGGGCCAACATTTTACAGTGGGCCACACTGCCTTGGATGTCGTAGGCATAAAGGCGCTTGTCAAAAGCGATCGAGGCCGTAAACGCCTCCACACTGTGGTCCGTTTTTTCTGCGAATCGGCCATTCCAGGGCTTATCGGACATTGTATCTTCCTCTGTCATGTTTTTTCGGCAACGCCGGTCAAAATCTCGGCGTCAAATTGTCCTTGAGATAATTGATAGAAGCCATCGTTCCTGATCAACGCCCAGGAGGCAATTTTAACGCCGGGCCTTGGCTTGGTCGCGCATTTCCTGAATCCGGAGCCGCAGGGCATTCAAACGAATGAAGCCTTCGGCATCCTTTTGGCTGTAAACATCGTCATCTTCAAACGTGGCAAAATCCTCGCTGTACAGTGAAAGCTCGGATTTGCGCCCCAAAACTCGGCAGTTGCCCTTGTATAATTCCAAGCGCACAACCCCTGACACATTTCCCTGGGTTTCATCGATCATTTTCTGGAGCACCAGCATCTCTGGTGAGAACCAGAATCCATTGTAAACCAGACGGGCATATTTCGGGATTAAACTGTCCCGCAGATACATGACCTCACGATCCAGGGTCAGGGTCTCGATCGCCAGGTGCGCGGTTCGTAAAATGGTCCCGCCGGGCGTTTCATAGACACCGCGTGATTTCATGCCCACAAAGCGGTTTTCCACCAAATCGACACGTCCGATCCCGTGTTTGCCGCCCAGACGATTGAGTTCGCTCAGCAGTGCGGCCGGTGACAGCGCCTGCGCGTTAATCGCCACCGGGTCGCCGGCTTCAAAGGTAATCTCGATGATTTCAGCTTGGTCCGGTGCTTCCTGCGGCGATTGGGTCAGTGTAAAAATATCTTCCGGGGCCGGTGTCCAAGGGTCTTCCAGGACGCCGCCTTCGTAGCTGCGGTGCAGGATGTTACCATCCGTACTGTATGGTTTCTTGTGCGTCGTTGGCACATCGATCCCATGCTGGGCCGCAAAGTCCATCAACGCCGTTCGCGAACCAAGATCCCATTCACGCCAGGGCGCGATGATGGAAATCTGAGGCGCCAGCGCCAGATAGCCGAGTTCAAAGCGCACTTGATCGTTACCCTTGCCGGTCGCACCGTGACTGACCGCATCGGCCCCTTCCTGCAGGGCAATCTCGATCTGACGTTTGGCGATCAAGGGGCGGGCCAAAGATGTTCCCAGCAAATACTGCCCTTCGTAGATGGCATTGGCCCGAAACGCAGGGAAGACATAATCTTTGACAAAGGTCTCTTTGAGGTCCTCGATAAAAACCTTGGTGGCGCCTGTTTTGAGGGCATTACGCTCGACCTGGTCCAGCTCTTCCCCCTGGCCCAGGTCGGCTGAAAAGGTAATGACTTCGCATTGGTATGTTTCGATCAGCCATCTGAGGATGACCGAGGTATCAAGCCCTCCCGAATATGCCAGGACCACTTTTTTTACTTTAGGTGACACGATATTTAACTCCTTGTAGGTGTTTTATAGTACCCGTCAAAATAACCTTCCGGTAGGGATGAGCGGTGCCCTATTTTTTTTTAAAAGGCATATCGGAACATATTTCTGACAACAGTTATACCGATGCCGCTTTAAGGCAGTATTTCATCCAAACAGGCGACCAACCGGTCGACCTGTTCCTCCGTAACGATCAGCGGCGGCACAAATCTTAAAACCCGCTCCTGAATACAGTTGATCAAGAATCCTTTTTCAAGGCATCGGGTAACCAGCGGCCCGCCATCCTGGTTCAACTGCAGACCAAGCAGCAGGCCCTTGCCGCGCACCTCCTCGATGCATTCATGGCTCGCCTGCAAATCACTTAGCCGGTTCTTGAAGTAGGTGCCGACCGCGGCGCAATGTTCAACGATCTGGTCCGCTTCCAAGGTATGAACCACCGCACAGGCCGCCGCTGTTGCGAGCGGGGATCCACCGAAAGTCGACGCATGGGCACCTGCTCCAAAAGCATGGGCCACTTCAGCCTTGGCCAGCATGGCCCCGATCGGAAAGCCATTCCCCAAGGCTTTGGCCAGGGTCATGATGTCGGGTGTCATACCAAAATGCTCGTAGGCAAAAAGCTTGCCGGTGCGCCCCATGCCGGTCTGAATTTCATCGAAGATAACCAGCAGGCCTGCTCGGTCACAGACTCGCCGCACTGCCTTTAGATAGTCTGCATCAGGGCAGCGAACACCGCCTTCGCCCTGCAGCGGTTCTATCAGCACCGCACATGTGGCGGGACCGATTTTAGCCTCCAAGGCTTCGATGTCGTTGAAAGGCACAAAATCGAAACCGTCTAAAACCGGATCGAACCCCTTGCGAATTTTGTCCTGGCCGGTGGCTGATAGCGCTCCCATGGTACGACCATGAAAAGACTGCGCCATACTGATGATGCGGAACCTCTCCGGTTGCCCCTGGTCATGGAAATATTTACGGACCAACTTAATGGCCGCTTCGTTGGCTTCTGCGCCGCTGTTGCAAAAAAACACGCGGTCAGCAAAGCTGTGATCCACCAGCCACCGGGCCAATTGGGTCTGCGGTACGGTGTAATACAGATTGGATACGTGCCAGAGGTCGGCGGCCTGAGCCGTCAGCGCCCGGACCACACCTGGATGGGCATGCCCCAGTCCACAGACCGCGATCCCGGCCACGAAATCGAGATAGCCGCGGCCTTGGTCATCAAAGAGCTCGCAACCCTTACCGCGTGTTATAACGATTGGAAAGCGCTGATACGTGGCGGCCATGACCCGGTCGGCTTGATCGATGATAGCGTGACTCATTGGCTTAATTTCTCTTTTTATTTTCCTTTTTCAATATGCTGCGGTCAGTTTCCAACACCTACCTCAAAAACGCCTCAAATGCCTGGTCAGGGTCCGCCCACAGATGAGGGATTTGGCGTGAGTTCAAGGCGGGCGTCAGATTTGAACCGGAGGAATAGCAAGCTATTTTGAGGATTCAAATCTCGGCGTCCAACGCCGAAATCACGTAAAAGAGCCATATGTGGGTGGGCACTGTTTATAGGGTGACTTCCGTCCCGATCCCCTGATCCGTAAAAAGCTCCAGAAGCAATGAATGCCGTCTTTTACCGTTGATGATAGGGACCTTCTCAACCCCGGCCCGCAGCGCTTCCAGGGCACACTCGATCTTTGGTATCATACCGCCGGAAATGCGCTTGGTCGGCAATCATTTTTTCGATGGCCGCGGCATCGATCGTTGAAATCAAATTGCCGGCTGGATCCAAAATACCGTCAACGTCGGTCAGATAAATGAGGCGCCCGGCCCCCAGCGCCATGGCAATGCGGCTGGCAACCAGGTCGGCGTTGATGTTGAACGTTTCGCCTTGAGGCCCCACGCCAACCGGTGCAATAATCGGAATGAACGCTTGCTCGGTCAGGGTGTTGATGATTTGGGGATTGATCTGGGTCACCTCTCCGACCAGGCCCGGATCGATAATCTCAGGCGGTTTGGTTTCATCTTCCTGATATACGATTTGAAGCTTCTTGGCTTCAATCAAGCCGCCATCTTTGCCGCTGAGGCCGACCGCCTTACCACCCTGCTGATTGATCTGAGCCACAATGGCCTTGTTGACTTTACCACCCAGAACCATTTCAACCACGTCCATGGTTGGTTCGTCCGTCATGCGCATGCCCCTGACAAAGGTGGAGCTGATGCCCATGCGCTCAAGCACCGTGTTGATCTGCGGCCCGCCGCCGTGGACGACCACGGGGTTCAATCCGACAAACTTGAGCAGCGTGATGTCCCGGGCAAAGTCAATCTTCAACTGGGCATCCACCATGGCATGCCCGCCGTATTTGATCACGATCGTCATTCCGGAAAAGCGACGGATATACGGCAGCGCTTCGATCAATATTTCAGCGACGTTCTTGTTGTCCATCTTGCCTCGATTCAGAAGCGTTCCCAAGACAATCTTTTGGCCCAATCTCAGCGTTGGGTCTTCATTTTAAATCCTCGATCCCGCCTTGACCTTGAGCCAAAATCTTTATCTTGGAAACGCTTCGATTTATTACAAAATATAGCGGCTCAAATCCTCATCCTCTTTGATGTCATTCAATTTGTCTTCCACATAGCGGCCGTCGATCACGATTCTGCGGCTTGCCGTGTCCGGGGCTTGATACAGAATGTCTTCCAGCAGGTACTCCATCAAGGTGTGCAGCCGGCGGGCGCCGATGTTTTCCGTCCGACTGTTGACTTCTTCGGCAATCCGGGCAATGTCGGCAATCGCATCGTCTTCAAACACAATTTCCACCCCTTCGGTCCGCAGCAGGGCCATGTACTGCAAAATAAGCGCATTGCGCGGTTCGACCAGAATTCTTTCAAACTCTTGGCGGCCCAACGCATCCAGTTCAACCCGAATCGGAAAGCGGCCTTGCAGTTCCGGAATCAGGTCGGACGGCTTGACCGTATGAAAAGCCCCGGACGCGATAAAAAGAATATGGTCGGTCTTGACAGGTCCGTATTTGGTCGTAACCGTCGAACCTTCAACAATCGGCAGCAGGTCACGCTGCACGCCCTCGCGCGAGACATCCGGTCCGTGGCCACCGTCATGGCCGGCAATTTTGTCGATTTCATCCAAGAAGATAATGCCTGACTGCTCGACTTTTTCAATCGCCATTTTGACGACCTTGTCCAGATCAACCAGGTTCTGGGCCTCCTCCTGGGCCATGATCTGAAGGGCTTCGGGCACTTTGACCTTACGTCGCTTGGTCGTTTTGGGCATCAGATTACCGAGCATGTCCTTGAAATTGATGCCCATCTCTTCCATGCCAGCGTTGGAGAATATCTCTACCATGGGAGAGGCCCGGTCGGCCACATCCAGATCCACCTCACGGTTATCCAGCTTGCCCTGCTGTAACAACTTGCGTAATTTCTCCCGGGTGGCGCTTGCGTTGCCTTCGGCCGCGGCCTCGCCGGCAGGCAGTTGGCCCAGATTGCTTTGCTGGTCAGGGGGATAGGACGGCGCCGGTTTGGGAAGCAGCAGGTCAAGCATCCTTTCTTCGGCCAGCTGGCCGGCTTTGACGCGCACGCTGTTCTGTTCCCGCTGCTTGAGGTGGTTGACGGTCAGCTCCAATAGATCCCGCACCATCGATTCAACGTCCCGCCCCACATAACCAACTTCCGTAAACTTGGACGCTTCGACCTTGCTGAAAGGGGCATCCGCCAGCATCGACAGGCGGCGGGCGATTTCCGTCTTGCCGACACCGGTCGGACCGATCAAAATAATGTTCTTGGGTGCGATTTCATCCCGCAGGTCATCGGCAACCTGCCGCCGACGCCAGCGGTTGCGCAGGGCGATGGCCACTGACCGTTTGGCCTTGTCCTGGCCGATGATGTATTTGTCCAGGGCTTGAACGATTTCAAATGGTTTCAAATTACTCATGCGCTTACCTGTTGGTTTCCAAAACTTCGATCGTAATGTCAGCATTGGTAAAAACACAAATCGATGCCGCGATTTGCAGGGCGGCCGCCACGATCTCACGGGCATCCAGATCGGTATGCTGCATCAAGGCGGTTGCCGCCGCCTGAGCCCCGACACCGCCGGATCCGATACCGATAACACCCTCATCCGGCTCGATCACATCACCGTTGCCGGAAATCAAAAACATTTGTTCTTTATCAACGGCGATCATAATTGCCTCGAGACGCCTTAAATATTTATCGGTTCGCCAGTCTCGGGCCAATTCGACGGCCGCACGGGTCAAATTGCCGTTGTAGCGTTCCAACTTGCCCTCCAGGCGTTCGGAAAGATTCAAAGCGTCGGCGGTCGCACCGGCAAAGCCAACCAGAATCTTGTCATTGTAGATCCGTCGCACTTTTTTGGCATGGTGTTTGATCACCGTGTTATTCAGCGTCACCTGGCCGTCGCCGGCCATGGCCACGGATCCTTTGCGGCGCACTGCCAAGATTGTTGTGCCGTGAAAATTCATCGTTTACCTCTAATAAAATCGTGCAGCGCTTTTACTTGCGTGGATGAGACTTATCGTAGACCTCCATGAGGCGGTCGATACTCACGTGGGTGTAACGCTGCGTCGTTGAAAGACTTTTATGGCCCAGCAGTTCCTGGACAGCCCGGAGATCTGCCCCTGCATCCAGCATGTGGGTTGCAAAAGTATGCCGCAAGGCATGGGGTGAAATCGGCACCGCAAGGCCGCAATCCCGGGCCAGTTTATTTAAAATGCGGGCGATCGAACGAGGAGACAGGCGTCCCTTATTTTTATTGAAAAAAAGAGGCCCCTCGGCCGTCGATGCAATACCCGCTTCTTTTTGCAACCGTTGACGATAGGCTTTGATGGAAGCCAGCGCCTTTTTCCCGATCGGCACCATGCGCTCTTTGGCGCCCTTGCCATGCACCTTCACGCTGCCCCCCGCAACATCGACGTTTTGCACATTCATCTGGGCCAATTCGGACACCCGCAGGCCACAGGAATAAATGGTTTCAAAAATTGCGCGATTGCGCTGTCCCAAAAGGGTGTCGGTTTCAACCGCATCGAGCAATCGAAACATATCATCGATGGCTAAGTAAGTCGGTATCGTCCGTTGATGTTTGGGGGTTAGAATCAAACTGGTCGGATCGTCCGTCACGATACCCTGCTTGACCAAGTACCTAAAAAAGGATCTTAAGGCCGCCAGTTTGCGGGCGATGGTCGCTTTCTGGTTGCGCCGATGCAAAACCCCTAAATAGCCACGGATCGACAAGGTCTCCACATCGGCCGCCCGCACCTGTGAGGATTGGCGTGGCGGCGCCTGGCGCTCTTCGCCCTCACCAGCTAAAAACCCGGCGAACTCCTCCAAATCGTGCCGGTAGGCCCGGCAGGTATTGGATGAATACCCTTTGGCCGAAAACAAGGTTTCGATAAAGGCATCGATTAGGTCCTGCAATGCGGGTGACGTCATCGCATCTCACCTTGGCGGTAATCGATCAGGTCCGCGAGTTCTTCCCAATTGGCGACCTCGATGAACGGGTGGTGTTTTCTATTCCAAGGCTGTTTAAATAAAATCGGTGTGATACCGGCGGCTTCGAGCAGAAAACAGGTTTCAAGGCGATCTTCAACAAAAAAGGTCCGCTTATAACGCTTCAGAACCTCGGTCTTGGCCTCATATGACCCGGTTACCACGGTTTCAATCGCTTCCGGTGCAATCGGCAGATGGGTTTTAAGCCAATCATCGATCCCACCCAAATGCGGTCGTGCGCTGATGAACACCAGGGGTTGGTAACGATTTCCCAAACGCGTTAAGGCGTCGATCGCGCCATCGATCGGCTCGAGCGGGACTTTGTGCGTACCAGATAAAATACGGTCAATCGCCGCATCCAGAACCACTTCATCAATTTCAAGGCATTCCAACAGGTTGTAGCTGGTGATGTCCTCATAAACGATGTGGTGCAGCCCAAATTCCCCCTGCACGATCGCCACGAACAACCGCATGGTGTCGGCCACGACACTATCGATGTCAAAGGCCACGGCCGCCGGATCGATCATTGCTTGCCGGCTGAGGGCTGGGGCTGTGCTGCCGGCTGGATTTAGACCTGTTCGCCGCATGACTCGGCCACTCGATTTCAAGCTGCGCTACGGCGGGTTTTCTTCTTCAAGCGTGCAATCCGGCGCCGATAAACGGTCGCCATTTTTTTGTCTTTCGCTTGCAGGGCAGTGGCGCGCTCAACCTTCAACAGTTTGATCTGTGTTTTTATTTCCTTCACCGTCGCATCGGTTTTCCGTACCTTGGTCTCAACGATGCCTTTGGCTTCTTTAATGGCACTCAGCAGTTCCGCCTTGTTCATGCCATGCACGCCTGTGATTTCAGGTATTTCCTTGGCGCTTTCCCGCAACTCTTTGACGGTCATCTTGTCCAGGGGCTTCTCCGTAGCGGTCTTCTTCTCAGTTGTCATGGTTGTCCTTCCTCCTTGGGTCTTACATCGAAAAGCACAAGCGGAGACCATAGGCCCCCGCTCTTTACCGGCTCGCTTAATGAAAACGGTATCTTGTTTATCGGCCGGTCAGTGTTTCGCCGTGCGAATCTCGCTCCAGTTTTATAAAACTTGATTATTATTCTATTTTTTTTAAGAATGTCAATATCAACTTAAGCTTTTTTGAGTCATTGGCCGTTTCGGGCCATCAATCCCCTTCCGTTTTGTCCTTGCGGTCTTGCAGCTTTTGAAAAAATGGCCGAAATAGATCAAGGGGGATCGGGAAGATGGTTGTCGTGTTATTTTCGGCTGACATTTCGTTCATGGTTTGAAGATATCGAAGCTGAAGGGCGGTCGGGTGCTGTTCGATAATAACCGATGCTTCCGCCAGCTTTGAGGCCGCCTGGAATTCGCCTTCGGCATTGATGACTTTGGCCCTGCGGTCACGCTCGGCTTCCGCCTGGCGTGCCATGGCACGCTGCATCTCCTGGGGCAAATCGATATGTTTCAGTTCAACCGTCGCCACCTTGATCCCCCATGGATCAGTATGGGTATCCAAAATTTCCTGAAGTTCATCGTTGATCTTTTCTCTGTCCGCAAGAAGTTCGTCCAGTTCCGCCTGCCCGCAGACGCTTCGCAAGGTGGTCTGCGCCAATTGGGACATGGCGTAGCTGTAGTTCTCCACCTCGATGATCGCTTTGATGGGGTCAATAACCCTGAAATAGATCACCGCATTGACCTTTACGGAGACGTTGTCACGCGTGATGACATCCTGAGGATCGACATCCATGGCGATCAGTCGCAGGCTGACTTTCAGCATTTTGTCAATGACCGGAATCAGAATAATCATCCCCGGGCCCTTGGCTTGAATGACGCGGCCTAATCTAAAAATGACCCCTCGTTCATACTCGTTGAGAATGCGTAAGGCGGCGGACAAAAACAATACCACCAGCACGACGATGGCTATGGTCGTAAACATGATAGGCTCCTTTATTCATTTTCGTGGGGCGCGACCTCCAGGGTCAGCCCTTGGACCTTGACGACACGGATCTGGGACCCTTGCGGAATGGGCCGGTTTGATCGGGCTTTCCACAACTCACCGTGTACCAAAACTTTGCCTTCCGGCGCAATCGCCTGTTTGACGACCCCAACCTTCCCGACCAGACCACTGGCGCCGGTTTGAGGCCGCGCCACCTGGGCCCTGAAGGCCAATGCGGCCACAGCGACAAAAAAACCTGAAACGATCAGTACGGTCGGCAGCAAAACACTCCAAGACAGCTGCATTTCCGGGCTCGTCGCCTCGAACAGCATCAGCGAGCCGAGCAACAGCGCAATAATTCCGGCCACACTCAGCATGCCATAGGAGGCCACCTTAATTTCCAGAATGAAAAATATTATTGCCAATAATATCAGAAGAATACCTGCATAATTGACCGGCAGGGTCTGCAACGCAAAAAAGGCCAAGATAACGGCAATTCCGCCGACAACTCCCGGAAAAATCGCACCCGGATGGGACAGTTCGAAATAAAGCCCGGCCAAACCGATCATGAGCAAGATGTAAGCAATATTCGGGTCACTGATGGTTTTTAAAATTTTCGTCCGGAGGCTTTGTTTCAAGCGCTTGAAAACCACCTGCTCCAGAACCAAGACCCCCTTATCCGCGACTTTATACCCGTTGATTTGCTGAATCAAATCGTCTAGATCCTTGGCCACGATATCGATCACATTGGCCTGCAAGGCCTCTGTTTCCGTCACGGAAACACTCTCCCGTACGGCCTTCTCAGCCCACTCGGCATTGCGCCCCCGCTTATCGGCAATACTCTTGACGTAAGCCACCATATCGTTGACTACCTTGGCCGACATGGTTTCATCGATCTCCTTGCCACCGGCCCCAACCGGGTGAGCCGCACCGATATTGGTCCCTGGCGCCATGGCCGCAATATCGGCCGCCATGGTTATCATGACACCGGCTGAAGCGGCGTGGGCACCACTCGGGGACACATACACAATCACCGGGACGGCGCTGGCATAAATGGCACGTACAATGGTGCGCATCGCTTCGGCCAGCCCGCCGGGTGTATCCAGTTCGATAATCAGACAGGCCGCATCGGCCTGGGAAGCCTGCTCGATCGCCCGTTTGATATGATCGGCAATGCCCGGACCGATCGCATCGGCCACCTTGATAAGATAGACCTCATCGGCAGCCTCTGCCGCACCCGGTGCGCCGAGCACACTCATGCAAATCAGGAGGGTCACTATGGTTATGATCTCGATCGGACGCATCGTAAAAAGTACTCCCCCAACGAAAGAATGAATGGTCGCTATTCGTCGATCGATATTCCCATGGCCTGCATCAGCAGCTGCATGTCCTCCCACACCGCTCTTTTCTTTGCGGGGTTGCGCAGCAGGTAAGCGGGGTGGTACGTGGGCAGAACCTTGATGCCATGATAGTCGTGAAAAGAGCCCCGCAGCCTGGAGATCGGCGCTGATGTGTTCAGTAGTGTTTGCGCAGCGAAGGAACCCAAAGCACAAATGAATTCCGGCTGAATGACAGCCAGCTGTCTTTCTAAAAACGGAAAACACGCCTTGATTTCTGCTGGCGCCGGGTTACGGTTCGCGGGTGGGCGGCATTTAATGATATTGCAAATGTAAACTTCTTCGCGGCTCAACTTCATGGCAACGATGATTTTGCTCAGCAGTTGCCCGGCGGCACCGACGAATGGCAGGCCCTGCCGGTCTTCTTCGGAACCCGGTCCTTCACCCACAAAAACAAGCCGCGCGCCAGCGCTCCCGGCCCCGAAAACAATATGCTGACGCTTCCCGGCCAAGGCGCACCGCTGACACACACCCAATTCCCGACGAATCGTCTCAAGATTTTCAACCGACCCGGGCCCTGGCCTTTGCCAACGCTCCAAAGTCTCCAGGCTTAGCGAAGAGCAGTCGAAGCCCTTGCATCCGTTAGCGGCCATTTGTTTGAGGGTGCGTTCGATTTCCCTAAAAATCGTCCGCACGTTTTTGTGGGACCGGCTGTCAGGGTGTTGCGCTGCCATGTTAATCATTCGGTCACAGGGCCCAAGCGTTCGACAACCCGGTCCAGGATGACATGGGCAACGGCCTGCTTTATCCATGGCCGGCAGTTGTTCGCGGGTCCCATCGCGGAAATAAAGCGTCACTTGATTGGTATCGACCTGAAACCCTGAAGCAGGTGTACCGACCAGGTTGCCGGCAATGATATCGAGGTTCTTTTCCGTCAGTTTTTGGGTAGCATTTTGATCGAGCGCTTCGGTCTCAGCCGCGAAGCCAACCACAAAGCGGTTTTCTTTTTGCCGTCCCACCTGCTTGAGGATGTCCTGGGTTTTTTCCAGCGCCAGAGACATTTCTTCATCTCCCTTTTTGATCTTGTGGGTGGCCGGTGCTTTCGGACGGTAATCGGCAACAGCGGCGGCCTTAACGAGAATCTGGACCTGCGGCAGCCGGTCAAAGACGGCCTGGGCCATTTCGGAGGCCGACTGGACCCGGATGACCTCCACATGGGGCGGTGAGTCCAGGCAGGACGGACCTGAAACCAGCATAACCTGCGCGCCACGGTGTTCAGCGGCACGCGCGACGGCATAGCCCATCTTCCCTGAAGAGGGGTTGCCGAGAAAGCGGACCGGATCGATGGCTTCATGGGTCGGTCCGGCCGTCACGAGTACGGACCGGCCTTCGCAGATCCTTGGGGCAAAAAAGGCGGAGCACCCGATCGAAAATATAGTCCGGCTCAGGCAGTCGCCCGGGACCGATTGTCCCGCAGGCAAGCTCCCCGGATTCAGGCGAGACAACCGTATAATCATCGTCACGCAGAATTTGCAGGTTGCGCTGCACCACCTGGCTGGCATACATGTTGGTGTTCATGGAGGGACACAGGACAACGGGCGCGGTCACCGCCAGCAGAAAGGTGCTTAAAGCGTCATCGGCAATACCGTGAGCCAACTTGCCAATCATATTGGCCGTCGCCGGCGCCACAATCACCGCATCGGCCTGTTCGGCCCAGGTCGATATGACGCATGGCCGCATCGGCCTGCGGATCGTAAAGATCACTACAAACCTTTTGTCCTGAAAGCGCCTCGAAGGTCATTGGCCCGACGAAATGCCGGGCGTTGGCCGTCATCATGACCCGCACCTTAGCCCCGGCTTTTTGCAGCAACCGCAGAAGTTCGGCACTCTTATAAGCCGCGATACCGCCGCAGACCCCGAGTATAATGTTTTTATTGCTGAGGTTGGTTTCCAATGTAAAAGCCTCTTGCCGATGCACGTACAGCGCCGGACGCCTGAACGCAAAGACGCTACTTTAACAACCCCGATTCAGCCTGCCCGATCGTCGGTGAGACCCATATTTCGACATGCGTCGAAAGGCCTTTGTCAGTAATACTGATGACGCACCAGCGATTTTCTTTTTGATAAAGGAGCATCGAACGGGGTGATTTGAAAGAACTCACGGCTCGCCAGTTGTCCTTGGCCATGTTGTTTTCAAAAAACGTTATCAGGGAGTTGATCTCGACGCGTCCTTTCAAAGCCAGTACGCCGGCCGACAGTCCCTGGCGTCCGAAAAACAAAAGATGAGTCCTTTTCGACGGATAGTTCATGCGGAATCAGAACATCGCCAAAATCGAGGTAAAGCGGTACCGGGCCTTTGTCGGCCGGTGCGACCGGCGTTTCCCCTGCGCTGCCCTGATTCTTTTTCAAACTGGAACAACCGCCCAGCACCAAGATCAAAATCATTGCTGCAATCGTACCAGCTAAAATTCGTCTGTTGCGCCCTTTGTTTCTCATCATGTGTCTCCTCCCCGTTTTTCTCTGTAAGATGCCTGATACGTTTCGTTAATTTACAACTTAAGGCCTTAAAAATCAATTCATAGTTCATTTTATTAAAGGTATCTTATCATTTTAGCGCTTTGTTGTTTTCGACCCAAGACGGGTGCCCAACACTGAACCTTGTCCACCTCGGAAGACCCGCGTAAAAGCATCCTTTGTTGGCAGACTCTATACGTGAGTCATTTTTCCATCCGGCTGCAAGGCATAGGTTCGGTTGCAGACCGGGCAATCCAAGCTGTCCGGCAAGCTTTCACCACACTCACAGGCCCAACCGATACGATGGGCGGGATTCCCGACCATCAAAGCATAATCGGGTACATCCTGGGTGACCACCGCCCCTGCGCCGACAAAGGCAAAGCGGCCGATGGTAACCCCGCAGACGATGGTGCAGTTGGCGCCCAGAGTGGCCCCTTCTTGCACCAACGTGGGTCGAACCTGGTCCATTTTGCGCAAGTATGCCCGTGGGTTGTAGATGTTGGTAAACACCATGGAAGGCCCGCAAAAAACACCATCTTCGAGGGTTACACCCTTGAATACACTGACATTATTTTGAATTTTGCATTTGCTGCCGATGACCACATCGGGACCGATGACCACATTCTGGCCAACATTGCATTGGGTGCCGATCCGCGAACCAGCCAGCACATGCGAAAAGTGCCAAATCCGGGTTCCGCTGGCCGATTTCGGTTTTGTCATCGATAACAGCGCTGGGATGCACAAAATAGTCGGGTTGCCGTTGCGGCTGCTCACCAAGGACATTCTGCGCGTTATCAGCATTCCGATCCGCGGATGTGGCAAGGTCGACTTTCCGGCCGTGACTGTCGAGGGACTGTTGCGAGCCGTTCAATATTTTCAAAACACGCAAACCTTCGTACCCGTCCGTAAGCGGTCGTTGGTTGGAAACCATACAATCGAGAAAATGCTGGCACTCCAGCTTGAGCGGTTCATCTTCAGGGATGTCAAGCTTTTCGGGCTCTGCTCTGTCCGGTATGGGAATGTTATTCTCCCAATTGATTTTATGCGGATATAGGAACAGTTTATCCTGCCACGGCCTGGTGTCATTAAAGACCGCCATTTTGCGCTCACCCACCACGACCAGTTTCTGTTCCTTAAAGGGATGCAGCCAGGAAACAAAAATATGCGCCCGCAGGCCCGATGGAAATTCTAAGTGCGTCGATGTTACATCGGCGATTTTTTTATGCAGATAATTCCCGCCGGTCGCTACAACGGAGTCAGGTTCTTCACCTGCCAAAGCTAAAATCATCGATATGTCGTGGGGGGCAAAAGACCATAAAATATTTTCCTCTCTTCTAATTTTGCCGAGGTTCAATCGGTTGGAATAAATATAGTTGATGCGCCCCAATTCACCGCCCAGCGTCAGCTCCTTGAGTTTTACGAAAACCGGATGGTACTGCAACAGATGCCCGACCATCAGGACCCGTTTCTTTTGCTCGGCCAGGGCGATCAATTCACGGCCTTCGGTGTCTTTGAGAACCAGCGGCTTTTCGACATACACATGCTTGCCGGCCAGCAGTGCTTGCCGGGCCAGGGTATAATGGGTCTCCGCGGGGGTTGCAATCACGACACCCTGAACATCCTTCCTTGTTACAACCTCACTGACCGTGGGACAGGTTTCGACATCAGCATATTGTTCGGCGAATTGTCCCAACACGGTGTCATCCATATCGCAGATGACCTTGAGCGCATTGAGATTATGGTAGTTGCGAACCAGGTTGCGGCCCCAATACCCGGAGCCGATAACGGCCACGGTGGGCCCGTTTTGTGAATTCGATGCGTTCAAAATGTTTCCTTTCTATTCGGGCGATCGGCCTTTTTTTTTGTTGCTGCATCCGGTTGTACTGCTGGGCCAAAGTTATCCACTCTTTAAAAAGCGGCGCCAAATCTTTTTCTTTCTGCGAGGCACGGGACGTTTGCTTGGCTGCGACGCTTGCCAGGGCTTCCTTGAGGATCTGGTTGTTGGAATCCTTTTCCAGCAGGTGCCGATAAATTGCCTCGGCTTTGGACAAGTGCCCTTGGTCGGTATATATTTTGGCCATGGTAAAGGTGTAGACTTCGATCTCATCGTTCATCGTTCACCCTTCCCGGCGGTCGCTGCTCCGGCCGGATCGCTTTGGTCGCCGCCTTACTCCCTTTTCTCTCTGGTCCGCGGTTTGATGATGATTTCATCTTTACGGATCATTCCCAGTTCCTTACGAGCGATACTCTCGATATAGGCCGGATCGTTTTTCAAACGCTCGATCGAGCGATACAGCTTCAGGTTTTCCGCCGTCAACCGCCGATTTTCACTGATCAACCGATCCCGCTCGTTTTTCAATAAATACAGGTCGGCCAGCCCGTTGTCACTGAACACAATAAAAAGGAGCATCGCAAAGAGCAGGACGATACCCATAGAAAGGAGGATGGTCAACCGTGTGTTCATTCCCCCCTCGTTTTTCTAAAGACGGTGAAGACTTCCTTTAGCTCGGTACTTTTTAAAAAAAAGGCACTGATCCCGTACAAAACGATACCAGCCAGAATGATCCCCACCAAACCGGCCAGCAGGCCGAGCTGCGGAGCCCCCGGCTGCGGGAAGCACCATCCTGGCCCCGATCCATACGGCACCACCCCATGATGCCCGAACTGATGATCGTTTTTACCGTTGACACACCGATTGAAGCCCATTTTATCGATCCCAGCCGCTTCCCCAGCGCCCGGATCAACAGTCCCAAATTTACCATAGACGCCAGGGACGTCGCAAGGGCCAAACCACCGTGCTTGAGCGGTCCCATAAGCAGGATCCCCAGGACGATATTGACGCCAATGGCAATTACGGCCATGCGGACCGGTGTCTTGGTATCTTGCAAGGCATAAAACGTCGACACAACGATTCGAACGGCTGAAAAAGCCCACAACCCGATACCATAATACAAAAGCGCGACGGCGGTAAGCTGGGTTGTTCGTCCGTCAAAAGCACCTCTTTTAAACAGCAGCGCCACGATCGGTTCCCGCAGGACGATCAATCCCACCATCGACGGAATGGTAATGAAAAGGACCAGTTTCATGGCATGGGTAAAGGTCCCTCCCAGCGCGTTCAGATCGCCGGCCGCGGCTTGTCTTGAAAGGCTGGGCAAAACCGCTGTGGCCATCGCAATGGCAAAGATTCCCAAGGGAAATTGGACCAAGCGATCGGCATAGTAAAGGTACGAAACGCTTCCTTCAGGTAAAAGCGATGCCAGCAAAGTCCCGACCAGAATGTTGATCTGGTAAACCGCCGCTCCGAAAACCGCTGGTAACATGAGCCGGCCGATTCGCTGCAAGCCCGGGATGCCAGAAACGACTTTTCGCCCAGAAATCAAATCCTTTGCGAATTAAAAAGGGGATCTGAAGGGCCAGCTGCAAAATCCCGCCAATGATAACACCAATCGCCAACCCGACGACCGGTTCCGACATTCGCGGCGCAATGAACAAGGCCGCAAGGATTATGGCCAGATTCAGCATGACCGGCGCCAGAGCCGGCGCCGCAAAATGGCCCAGGGCATTGAGGATCCCCATCGCCAATGCGACCAGGCCGATAAAAAAGATATAGGGAAACATGATACGGGTCAACAAAACGGTAAGGGCCTGCTTGTCGGGTGAATCCGAAAATCCGGGTGCGATCAGTGCCACAATCAGGGGGGCACATAGGATGCCCAAAATCGCGGTCAGGGTTAAAACAACGCTCAGCAGGCGCACGGCCGCGCGCCCCAGGGCAAAGGCTTCCGCCTTGCCTTTGCGGGCAAGATACTCAGTAAAAACAGGTATGAAGGCTATTGTCAGCGACCCCTCGGCAAATAACCGTCGCAGCAGATTGGGGATACGAAAGGCAACAAAAAAGGCATCCGATGCCAGGCCGGCACCAAAAAACCAAGCAATGACCACATCACGGATAAACCCAAAAATCCGACTCAGCAGCGTTGCGCTCCCAACAACGCCGGCGGCCTTGGTAACACGCTTCTTTTCGGTCATCATGGCATTGTTTTCAAATTAAATGTATTGACAGAGAATTCATCTCATCCTGCTTTCAGCGTAGTAATTCTAATTTAACTATTGACAGAGACATTTCCATCGAGTATTTAGAAAAATTTCTTAATTAAGATCTGACTTGAAAGGAGTCCGAACCTTGGCCAATCACAAATCAGCGCTAAAACGCGCGAAACAAAATGAAATCAGACGACTGCGGAATAAAGCAACCAAGACCCGCACGAAAAATGCCACCAAAAGTATTGAAATTGCGCTTAACGGGGATTCTCCCGAAGATGCGGTGGCAATGTTGAATGATGCCAAATCCGTTATCGACAGGGCCGCCAAAAAGGGTGTGCTCCATAAAAACACGGCCGCCCGAAAAATCTCCCGCCTGACCAAACAAATTAATTCAAGCGCCTCCTGAATCTTACCGCCCGTTGAATCTTTCGGAACCGGTACGGTCCAAACCAATTATTATGATTGAGGTTCACGACCGGCATGTGGCAACGGGCGGTTCCTATGGTCATCCCTGCCCGAGGGATGGCATTGCCTAGAAGCTATCGGTCAGTCGATAGTATATGTTTTCTGACAGACGCCGCGACAATATCCGAATCGCATCTTTTTGATTCTTTTCCGTGGCCAGTTTATTGTCCGCTATCACATAAAACGATTCGGATCCTGAGAGGTTTTGGGCCGACCACACCACCGCACCGCCCCTATCGGTAAGTTTCAGATCGAGATAACAAATGGCCAAGTCGCTCCAATGAAACCCGCGTATCCTTTTGGGCAACGGTTTGGTAGCTTACGCTGGTAATGGTTCCCGTCAGAAAACCCTCAGCCGCACTTCGATCCGTAACAAAGTGCCTCCCAGCTCTTGTAAATTCGAAAATAATATCGTTGGTAAAGATCGTCTCGATCCCGGGTTCGCCGGATTTGTTTGCGAGGACCTGGACATGAAGGGTCTGTAAGCCGGCCGGCAGGGTCGTTTCCGTAACGAAACGGTATCCACAACTGGCGAGTAGGCAACATATTATCAGGAAAGCCGCGGACTTGATTTTGTCCATTTAAATCACGATATTTACGAGCTTGTTCTTGACGACGATGACCTTTTTAATGGGCTTTCCATCGACAAAGGCTTTAATGCGGTCATCTGCCAGGGCGCGGGCTTTGAGCATATCGTCATCCGCATCGATCGCGATGGTAAACCGGCTTCTAAGTTTACCGTTTACCTGGATGACAATCAGCATATCGTCTTTGACCAGGGCATCCTCCTGGTATTGCGGCCACTGAGCCAGCAGTATGCTCGTGTCGTGACCCAGCGCCTGCCAAAGCTCTTCAGCCATATGGGGCACAATGGGTGACAACAACAGTACCACTGTCTCCAGAGCAAACCGCAGAACAGCGGATTCGTGGGGTCGGTCGTGACCCCATTCGATACCGTGCAGGCTGTTGACCAATTCCATTACCGCGCTGATGGCCGTGTTGAAGTGAAAGCGGTCTTCGATATCGCGGGTTACCCTTTGGATCGTTTCGTGGGCTTTCTGGTACAGCGGCCGCAGGTCGTCATCCAACTGTGCTGGGCGACCCGTCAAAAGGTGCAACTTGCGCAATCGCTTCGATACAGCCGGCGGCAAAGCGCCAGACGCGATTTAAAAAGCGAGCACTGCCTTCAACACCCTGATCGCTCCACTCCAGATCGCGCTCCGGCGGCGCTGCGAAAAGACAGAAAAGACGGGTGGTGTCCGCACCGTATCTGTCCAGTAAAATATTTGGATCAACAACATTTTTTTTCGATTTGGACATTTTTTCGACCCGTCCGACACTTAACCTCCCGGCCGCATTGCAAACATTTTTCCCCCGCGGCCTCTTCCGGCAATAATAAGCCAGTGCTCGCGACACGCGACGGTCTCCTTACAGACCATTCCCTGCGTTAAAAGACGTGTAAACGGTTCCTTGTAATTGACAAGCCCCAAGGTGTGCAGCACACGCGTATAATAGCGCGAATAAAGCAGATGCAAAATGGCGTGTTCGACACCACCGATGTATTGATCGACCGGCATCCAGTAGTCGACGGCCTGCTGGTCAAACATGCCTTCATCTATAGTGGGGGCTGCAATACCTTTCAAAATACCAGGATGATTCGACAAACGTGTCCATGGTGTCGGTTTCACGACGGGCATCCTGCCGTCCGCACTGGGGGCAGGCGGTTTGGCTAAAAGCCGTCAATTCGGGCAGCGGCGACCGCCCCCCTTCCAGCAGGTCGGCATCTTCGGGCAATAGAATCGGAAGATCTTTTTCGTCTACCGGCACGATCCCGCATGTTGCACAGTGCACCATCGGGATCGGTGCGCCCCAGTAGCGTTGCCGGGAGATGCCCCAATCCCTTAAACGGAAACTGACCGTTCGTTGGCCCAGGTTGTTTTCCTCCAAGTACAGCGCGATGGCGTCCAAGGCATCGGTATTCGGTATGCCGTCAAATTGGCCGGAATTGATCATCCGTCCTTCACCGGTGTAGGCTTCCGCCATGGTTTCGCCTTGAAGTTCTTCACCTGGAGATTGAACCACGACGACGATTTCAAGGCCATACTTGCGGGCAAAATCAAAATCGCGTTGATCGTGGGCAGGAACACACATGACAGCGCCGGTACCATATTCCATCAAGGCAAAATTGGCTGTATAAATCGGCAACCGCCGGCCGTTCAAAGGGTTGATACACCAGGCCCCAACAAAGACGCCCTCTTTTTCATAGTTTTCGATCGCTTTGGCCGATCGATCCTGCAAAGCCATCCGGGCAACAAAGTCATCCACCGCTCTGTTGCTGATCAGTTCCTTGCGAAAGCTTGGCAACGAGCGGATGTTCCGGCGCCAGACACATAAAGGTTGCGCCACAAACGGTGTCCTGGCGGGTAGTAAAAACCGATATGGTCGTTTCGGATGCTTCCACCGGAAATCGGATTTCGGCACCGATGCTCTTACCGATCCAGTTTTTCTGCATGGTGATGACCTTGTCAGGCCAACCGGGTAATTTGTCGCAGTAAACCAGCAAATCTTCAGCAAAATCGGTAATCCGGAAAAACCACTGCCATAGTTTCTTCTGGCGCACCGGTTCCCTGCACCGCCAACACAAGCCCGCTTCGACCTGCTCGTTGGCCAAAACCGTCTGACAGGTTTCACACCAGTTGACAAACGACTCTTTACGGTAGGCCATCCCCTGCTCGTACATTTTTAAAAACAACCATTGTTCCCATCGATAGTACGCCGGATGACAGGTGGCAAGTTCACGATCCCAGTCATAGGAGAAACCGATTCGTTGCAGTTGCGACCGCATGGAATCGATATTGGCATAGGTCCACTTAGCGGGGTGGCTTTGATTGGCGATGGCCGCGTTTTCGGCCGGCATGCCAAAAGCATCCCAGCCCATGGGGTGCAGGACATTGAATCCCCGCATCCTTTTATATCTTGCAACCACATCGCCGATGGTATAGTTGCGGACGTGGCCCATATGAATTTTACCCGATGGATAGGGGAACATTTCAAGGAGATAGTATTTTTGCTGCGATGGATTTTCAGCACACCTTGAACAGCTGGTTTTTTTCCCAGGCCGTCTGCCAGCGGGTTTCGATTTCTTTCGGGTCATACACTGCTTGCATTGCTTATGTTTTCCTCCACCGACCGATCAAAATTTTAGGCATAGCGGCGGCGCGTCCACTTTCTCCGGGAATGGCTTTGGATCTCTTGCTTGGGTGAGCGACCTCGTGTCGACGGGTGCGAAAGTGTGGACCGAACATCTCCCAGAATGGCCGTCAGCCGTGTGCTTGCGCTCCCAGCAGTATCCGCCTGAATGTGATTCGTCATGCCACACTATGATGCAAATAGCAATCTTTTCGTTTGACTTGATTTCTACAATTTCCTATTTTAATACTCGATTGTATTAATAAAATTGACATCCCATTACCGCGCCGATGCCAGCAGCTCAAGCCATTGAATCTCAAGCCGCGATATCAACCCGATCAATCCTTGACCGTGGTTTCGCATGCAACCGACGCAATGTTTAAAGAAAGAACAAGCCGAGAAGGATGATATGAGCAGTAAAATTTTAATCAATGCCCTAGACCCTGAGGAATGCCGGATTGCCAAAGTTACGGAAAGTAAGCTTGAGGAATTCCATATCGATAGTGCCGCACGCGAAATTACCCATGGCAATATTTACAAAGCGATCATCACCCGTGTCGAACCCAGCCTTCAGGCGGCCTTTGTCGACTACGGTGCCGAAAGGCATGGTTTTCTTCAAAAACACGAAATCCATCAAGACTATTACCGGGATTTGGTATCCGGGCATCGGTCTATCCAAAATATCGTCCAAAGGGGCCAGGAACTCCTCGTGCAGGTTACCAAAGACCCTTTCATGCAGAAAGGCGCCATGCTGACAACCTACATTTCACTGCCCGGACGTTTTATCGTCTTAATGCCCGGCAGCAGTCAACAGGGGCATCTCCCGTAAGATAGAAGATGAGAAAGAGCGCAATCGACTGAAAGACGCTTGTCGCCACCCTGAAAGTGCCCGAAGAATTCGGCTTGATTGTAAGAACGGCGGGCATTCAAGCAACCAAGACACTTTTGTCCAAAGATCTACGCTACCTTTTGCGGTTGTGGAAAAACATAAATGCCAAGGGAGTTAAGGAGAAAGCCCCGACCTTGCTATTTAAAGAGCGTAACTTGCCTGTGCGCTCCATCCGGGATTATTTTGCACCGGATGTCAAGGAAATCCTGATCGACGATGAAGCTGTGTTTCAGGAAATCAAGAACTTCATGCAGATCATCTCTTCCAAGCACAAAAAAATCGTCAAACGACACAAAGGTGACAAACCGATCTTCTCCAAGTTTCAACTGGAAGACCAGATTGCATCCATATTTGAAAGCCGGGTTAAATTGAAGTCAGGGGGCTCGGTCGTCATCCAGCAAACCGAAGCGCTTGTTGCCATCGACGTAAACTCGGGCAAGGGAACGCAAAAATCGACCATTGAGCAGACCGCCTTGATGACCAATATGGAAGCGGCCGAAGAAATTGCCCGCCAGTTACGCTTGCGTGACCTGGGAGGGCTTATCGTGATCGATTTCATCGACATGCGCGATGCCAAACATCGGTCGGAGATTGAACGCGCCATGAAGGCCAATGTCAAACCGGACAAAGCCAAAACGAATATCGGTCGAATTTCACGCTTTGGACTGATGGAAATGTCGCGTCAGCGGTTACGGCCTTCCATCGAGTTCGGCAATTTTGTTCCTTGCGACCATTGTCATGGCAAGGGCCTGACCCAGTCCACCGAAGCCTTAAGTCTCAGTTTTTTGCGCAAGCTGCGCTTAGAGACACTCAAACCGGACATCAATGCCGTCAAGGGCGCCGTACCGATTCAAGTGGCTGATTATTTGCTGAACAAAAAAAGAAAAGAGATTTTCGACCTGGAAGTCCGCCGCACCCTTTCGATTACAATTGAGGGCGACCGCAACATGAAGCCCGGTCAAAGCGAAATTGTTTGCACCTGAGGCCAACCGTTTGAAGTCCTTTTAAGGAGATCGTATGCCGGCTGCCAATGAAGACAAATCTTTCAAAATATTGGGGATTATTTTTGTCTGTGCGCTCCTGCTCTTCGGGGTTCTGGCCGGTTTGAAGCTGTTGAAAAAAAATGGCCAGGGCCTGAAAAAAGCGCGATCGAAGCCAAAACACGCCAAACGGTGAACCCCCAACCGGTCGTAGACTATGATAATCTGGAAAAAGACCAAGCGCTTAAAGCGCTCATGGATAAACGCAAGGAAGCGTACAATATCAATAAGGGCGTCGATGTTATTGTAAAATCGGCGAAACGCTAAAAATCGGTGACACCAAAGTGCCCATGCAGGAAATTATCGACAAGATTCAAATGGAAAAAGGGACCTTTGTCGAGAAGGATGTCGCGGGAGAGACCAACGCGCCTAGGAGACGATTATGGCATCCACATCGTTCAACCAGGATGATAACATATGGAATATCCATTTGTATTCCTAAAAGACCATCTGGAACACAAAGGGGTGTCGATTTCACCGCTCGCCGATGAACCCAACCAGGCGGGTTTCAGTTCGGGTGTTGGCAAACTGCTGAAGTTTTCTGAAAACATGGTTTATATCTATAATCTCAGGGAGCGTAAACTTGATTTCAATCTCAATCTGATTCATCCCTTGAGTAAAATAGTTGTCTATAACATGGCCCAAGTGTTTGCGCTTTTGAATCAAATCGACTATGAACACGTGAACCGGATCGAATTTGACGGCGACACAATCTGGATACCAGCCGTACAGTAAGGCCACGATAATAAAGGAAACGAAATTATGATCAAACGCTATACCCGTAAAATCATGGGCGATATCTGGACGGATGAAAATAAATACCGCACCTGGTTGAAAGTGGAGCTGCTCGCGTGTGAAGCCCTGTCCAAAATCGATCGTATCCCCAAAAAAGCGGCAGCCAACATTAAGAAAAAAGCCAACTTTTCTGTTGAACGAATCGATGCCATTGAAAAAGAAACCAAGCATGACGTCATTGCCTTTCTTACCAGTGTTGCCGAATTTGTTGGCCCCGATTCCCGCTATATTCATATGGGGCTGACCTCATCCGATATTCTCGATACCAGCATGGCATGCCTCCTGAAAGAGGCCGGCAAAATTATATTAAAAGATATCGATGGCTTGATGAAAGCCATCAAAAAACAGGCCTTGTTGCACAAAGAAACCGTCATGATTGGCCGATCCCATGGGATCCACGCGGAACCGATTACCTTTGGCCTCAAAATGGCTGTTTGGTATGACGAAATGCGCCGCAACCGGTCCCGCTTTAAACGGGCCGTTGAGACGGTTAGTTACGGAAAACTTTCGGGGGCCGTCGGCACGTTTGCCAACATCCCTCCCCTGGTTGAGGCCTTTGTGTGTAAAAAACTGGGCCTTAAACCGGCCCCGGCTTCGACCCAGATCGTTCAGCGGGACCGCTACGCTGAATTCTTTACCACGATTGGCTATCATGGCATCGTCAATTGAAAAAATGAGCATTGAGATAAGACATCTACAGCGAACAGAGGTCCTTGAGGCAGAAGAGTATTTTTCCAAAGGGCAAAAAGGTTCGTCCGCCATGCCCCACAAAAGGAACCCCATTGGATCCGAAAATCTAAGTGGTCTGGCGCGGATCGTACGCGCCAATGCAATGGCGGCCCTGGAAAACATTCCCTTGTGGCATGAACGCGATATCAGCCACTCATCGGTTGAGCGGGTCATCGCTCCCGACAGTACGATTCTAATCGATTACATGCTCAGCCGCCTCACGGGCATTATTCAAAAGCTGGTGATCTATCCCGAGCGCATGCAATCGAATCTCAACCGTCTAAAAGGGCTGGTTTATTCACAGCAGATTCTTCTGGCGTTAGCCGAAGCAGGTGTAACTCGTGAAGATGCTTATAAATTGGTCCAAAATCAGGCGATGCGGGTTTGGAAGAGCGAGAAAGATTTTCAAACCTTGATTTTAGAAGACGCTCGCATCTGCGACACGCTAGGGCCAGAAAAAATTAAAGAAATATTTGACGTAAGCTATCATTTAAAGTATATCACCGCCATTTTTGATCGGGTTTTCGGAAAAAAATAGCCGCAACTGGGTAATTTCGCATATGCCTAAATCAAAACGCTCGGTTACGGTCTAAAAAGATACCTAATCAAGCCCGGCGGATGAGATTTGACGTATGGCAGCGCAACGGCACGCAAAAGCCACCACCATGTGATGCGCATTTAAAAAGCTCAAACCTCAGGGGACTCATCTGGCTGCTCATTATCCCTGTCTTGTTGGGATGCCAGGCGATGGCGCCGATTGAAAACGCCGGCCAATCAGCCGACCCTTATAAAGGCAGTGAGTTTCCAACGGTTTCCGCACGATGGACCCGCGAAGCACGGATTTACAGAGGCTTCGATGTTGAGCTAATTGCCGCGGCAACATTTAAGACCGCATCGTTTCGGAAAGCTTTTGCCGATGAATACGAACGGGTCTTTTTGTTGACGGAATCTGAAAAAAACAAGCTGCTCAGAATGATCAAATCGACGCGGCCGAGCTTTTTCATGATTTTTTGTTGGCCGCTTTTGTTCCCGAAAAAAAGTGGAACGATTTTGATAAAAAGGACTCGGTATGGAAGATATACCTCACCACGAGCGACCAAAAGCATCTCGAAGCTGTTGAAATAAGGCGGGTGCGCAAAGTGGATGCAACCATCAGCCACTTTTACCCTTTTGTCACGCCGTGGAAGTTCGTTTACCAGGTACGTTTCCCGCGGGTCTATCCTGGAACCGAAGAACCGGTCATAGGCAACCACACGAAAACGGTTTCTTTAGTCCTCACAGGGGTGCAGGGAACGACCGCAATGCAATGGCACCTTGATGACGACGAGACGGAACCCTAATCAACCGGGGCCATAGCGGTTTTTTGACATTGCCGCTGATATGCGCTTGCGACCCTTGAAAACAGTGTCGTCTGGAAAATAATATTGTACCCTTTTTTAGCAGGCCTTGTATTTCCCGGCTGTTGAGGCCGGATTTTTTTTATCAATTACATCGATTCCTGGACCCTCATCCCGGGTGAAGGGAACGAAAGGAGGCTTATCTTGTTAACAAATATCGCATATGCAATGGGCCAAAGTGGCGCATCAGCGGAGGGCGCAGGTGGTTTCGGTGCGTTTGTCCCTCTGATCCTGATGTTCGTGATTTTTTATTTTCTCTTGATTCGACCGCAGCAGAAAAAAACCAAAGAACATCGCGCCATGATCAACGACCTTAAAAAAGGGTGACCGCATCATCACCAGCGGTGGCCTTCATGGCCTGATTACCGGTGTCAGCGACCAGACCCTGACAGTTGAAATTGCCTACAAGGTTCGCGTAAAAGTCGCCCGTGGTAACGTTGCCACCATTGTCCAG
Source organism: uncultured delta proteobacterium (assembly GCA_963802265.1). GTDB lineage: Bacteria > Desulfobacterota > Desulfobacteria > Desulfobacterales > CAWDIC01 > CAWDIC01. Next base: position 432,383 of record CAWDIC010000005.1, on the reverse strand, counting down.
GCAACACCGCAAAACCCGGCACCTAAAAAGATAAGGCGAAAAGGACAAGGCTGAATCGGATAAATCAAAATAGGCACCTCATCAGGCAAGCCCCGAGACCGCGGAGTTAAGTGGTTAGCAGGTTGCTGCCAAAAGAAAGCGTTACGCACCGTTTGAATCCGCTAACCATTAACTCCTACATTGGGGCTTTTATATGACAGTCAGGTTCAGAACCGCGGAAACATTTGGCCCGGTCCGCAAAACGATTTGAGGGTCCTTAAAATAGAAAGAGGAATAAACCGTTGAAAAAGATATCCTGGCGTACGGTGTTGATCGTGGTGGTTCTCGTCGCGGCCTTTATCTATCTCCTGCCGACGATCAAACCGACTTTTTGGCCATATAAAAAAATCAATCTGGGACTTGATCTACAAGGCGGTATGCATCTCGTCCTTGAGGTGGATGCCGACAAGGCGGTTGAAAACACCATCGAACGGATCTCACAGGAACTCCGGAGCGCTTTGCGCAAGCAGCGCATTCGTTATTCCGCTTTTGACCGGATCGATGGAACCAAAATTGTCGTCAAAGTAAACGGCACGGAAAATATCGAAGCCTTCGAAAAGCTTTTAGACGATGAATTCAAGGACCTGCGACTTGTAAAGGTCGACCACCGGCGATGGGTTGGCCGTTACCCTGGACCTGCCAGAAAGGGAAACGGAGCACATTAAGAAACTGGCCGTTGAGCAGGCCCTTGAAACCATTCGCAATCGGATTGATCAGTTCGGCGTCAGTGAACCGGATATCCGCAATCAGGGGGAAAAGCGGATCCTCATCCAACTCCCTGGGATCAAGGACACCCAGCGCGCCAAAGAATTGATTGGTCGAACGGCTTTGCTCGAGTTTAAGCTGCTCGACGAAACCGGTGATCTCGATGCCGCTGTCAAGGGGGATTTGCCTCCGGGAAGCGAACTGCTTTACGAAATCAAGGAGGATCCGTCTACCAATCGAACAACCAGAATCCCGTACCTTGTCCAAAAACGAGCCCATCTAACCGGGGCTTATTTGACCGACGCCAGGGTGCAAATCGATTCGCAATACAATGAACCCTATGTGTCCATTGATTTCGATAAAAAAGGTGCCCGCATTTTTGAACGGGTTACCGAGGAAAATGTCAAGAAGCGCCTGGCCATCGTTCTGGACGACAAAGTCTACTCAGCACCGGTGATTCAGGAAAAAATCTCTGGCGGTTCGGCCCGGATTACCGGTAATTTTACGGCCGAGGAAGCCCATGATCTGGCCATTGTCCTGCGCGCTGGTGCCTTGCCGGCGCCTGTCATCATTATTGAGGAAAGAACCGTGGGACCCTCTCTGGGAGCCGATTCGATCCGCAAAGGCATTATCTCCATGCTTGTCGGCGGCCTGCTGGTTGTCCTTTTTATGTTCATTTACTACAACTTCTCAGGCCTGATTGCCGATTTTGCCCTGATCTTGAATATCATTCTGATCGCAGGTGGATTGGCCGCGTTTCAGGCAACCCTGACACTCCCTGGCATTGCTGGTATCATTCTCACGATCGGCATGGCTGTCGATGCCAATGTACTTATTTTTGAACGCATCCGTGAAGAAATCGGCCTCGGCAAAACACCACGGGCGGCGGTCGACGCCGGCTATCAAAGAGCCAGCTTGACCATTCTGGATGCCAATGTCACGACGCTTATTGCCGCCCTGGTCTTGTTTCAATTCGGAACCGGCCCGATCAAAGGGTTTGCCGTAACCCTGAGCCTGGGTGTCCTGGCCAGTCTTTTTACGGCCCTCATTCTGACGCGCTCCATCTTTGATTATTTATTGATGCAACGTAAGATCAAAAAAATCAGCATCTAAAAAATGGTATGAGAGGCATATTTTAATGCAGTTTATCAAACCGAATATCAATATAAACTTTATCGGGAAAAGAAAAATCGCCTTCCTGCTTTCAATTATAATGGTGCTTGTCAGCTTTGCTTCGCTGCTGATCCATAAAGGACCTCGTTTTGGCATCGACTTCGCAGGCGGAACCATCATTCAGGTCAAATTTGCTGCGCCGGTCGCAATCGATGATGTCAAACAAGGCCTGAATGGCATCGACCTTCAATTTTCAGCGGTTCAAGGATTCGGTGCCACTGAGGACAACGAGTACCTGATCCGTGCCGACGGCACCCTCACCACCGATGAAAAGTTTACGTCCCAATTAGCAAACGGACTGCAGACCGCAACCGGCGTATCGACCGAGGTTCGGCGAGTTGAAATGGTAGGACCGCAGGTGGGTAAGGACCTGCGTGAAAAAGCGCTTCTGGCGATGTTTTACGCCCTGCTCTTTATTACCATTTATATTAGCGGTCGGTTCGAGCTTAAATGGATTCTAAGCGGTGTTATGGCCGGTGCCCTGATGAGCGCCGTCTATTTTTTCAAATTGTTTGACGTCAGTATCCCTTTTCTGATGGCCGCCGCGCTTGCCGTGGCCCTGGTTCTTTTTTGGTTTTTTGAACTCAAATATGCAATGGGCGCTATTGTTGCCCTGCTTCACGATGTTGCCATCACGGTCGGCATTTTTTCGATTTTCGACAAAGAATTCACACTTCCGATAATTGCCGCCTTGCTCACGATTATCGGCTATTCGCTAAATGACACCATTATCGTCTTCGATCGTATTCGTGAAAACTTGCGAAAGTACCATAAGGATCCGCTGGCAATCATTATCAATAAGAGTGTTAACGAGACGATCAGCCGAACCCTGCTGACGTCCTTGACAACCCTGATCGTTCTCGTTGCCCTGTTTGTCTGGGGAGGGGGCATCATTCACGATTTTGCCTTCGCCATGATCATCGGTGTTTTGGTTGGAACCTACTCTTCGATCTTTGTCGCCAGCCCCATTCTCCTTGCTTGGCAAGGACGCGCCCGGCGCAAGTAGTTCGTTTTCACGGGAGGAAGGCTTTGCATTGTATTTTTTGGCAAACCGTAAGAGTAAACGCCATTCGTTATGCCGGACATTCTGCCGTGGTTCGCCCTCAAAAGTGTCCCGGGCGTCGGGAACCTGCTTTTCAAGCGTTTGCTCGACCGCTTCCAGACACCGGCGGCAGCCTTGGGCGCCTCTGTTCGTGAGCTTCTGCAGGTCGAAGGCTTGAAGCAGCCAACGGCCCAAGCGATTCGGCGCTACCGGACGCCGGACCGAATCAAACGGGAAGTCGAGCAGGTGCTCGCCAACAAGTACCGTATCATCACCTTTAACGATACGGAGTATCCGTCACTTTTGCGCCAAATCCCCGATCCGCCGCCCTACTTATACGTCTATGGCAAGCTCGAAGCTGATCCGTCAGCCGGTGGCGGTCGTCGGGTCGCGAAACGCAACGGCTTACGGACTTGAAATGACCGAAAACCTGTGCCGGGACTTGGCCGTTCTGGGCCACACGATAATCAGCGGAATGGCCCGGGGCATCGATACGGCCGCCCATGTGGGTGCCTTAAAGGGCAACGGCCGAACCGTCGCTGTTTTGGGGAGCGGCCTCGAAAAAATTTACCCGGCTGAAAATCGGAAGCTGTTTCACCGTATCGCTGAGAATGGCGCGGTTATATCCGAGTTCGCGCTCCAGGCCGAACCCGACCCGCATCATTTTCCCCAAAGAAACCGCATTATCAGCGGAATGGCTTGGGGCACGGTCGTCGTCGAGGCGTCTCGTAAAAGCGGCTCGCTTATCACGGCGCGCATGGCCGCCGAACAAAACAGGGAAGTTTTTGCCGTGCCTGGAAGTATCAAATCTTTTAAAAGTACCGGGACCCATACGCTGATCAAACAAGGTGCCAAATTGGTCGAACACGCTCAGGACATCTTAGAAGAGTTGCCGCCCGGGCGTGGATCGTTGCAATCGAAGCATGTGAACCAAAAACCGGCTGAACCGGCCGAGAAACCAGTTCTTTCCCCGGACGAAGCCGAGGTTCTTGCCGTGCTCGAGCCTTACCCGGTTCACATCGATGACCTCGTGCGCCGGCTGACGATTGACGCCGGTAGGCTTGCCGGGCTTTTGCTTCAATTGGAATTAAAAGGCTTGATTCAGCAGAGTCCTGGAAAGCTTTTTGCCCTGGCCGCCGAAACTGATCTGGATCGCAGCGTATCCATTTTTGCAAAGCAACGGCACCAAAAGGAGTTAACGTGAGTAAACCGCTAGTCGTGGTGGAATCTCCCACCAAAGTCAAAACCATTAAAAAATATCTCGGCAGCGCGTACAATGTCGCTGCAACGGTCGGTCATATAAAAGACCTGCCGCCCAAGGAGATGGGGATCGAAATTGAAGACGGTTTCAAGCCGCAATATCGCACCATCCCCGGCAAACGTAAAGTTATCACGTCTCTCAAAAAGGCGGCCGGCGACGCAACGGAGATCTACCTGGCACCTGACCCCGACAGGGAAGGCGAGGCGATCGCCTGGCATGCGGCCGAAATTCTTAAAAAGAAAGGGCGACGATTTTACCGTGTCCTGTTTCATGAGTTGACCCGCAATGCCATCCTCGAAGCCATGGATAAGCCCGAGGAATTGAACCAAAGCAAATATGAGGCCCAACAAGCGCGACGCATCCTTGATCGCCTTGTCGGCTATCAGGTATCGCCGCTCCTTTGGCGCAAAGTTAAAGGCGGCCTTAGTGCTGGCCGGGTGCAGTCGGTTGCCGTTCGGATCATCTGTGACCGGGAACGGGCCATTCAGGCCTTTGATCCGGAAGAATACTGGTCGATTGCCGCCGACCTGGAGGGCCCGGAACCGCCGCCGTTTACCGCCAAACTGGTCAAACATAAAAACAAGAAAATAAAAATCCCCAATGAACAAACCGCCAAGCGATCATGGCCGAGTTGCAGGGCGCCGAGTACCGGGTTTTCAAAGTCCTTCAAAAAACAACCAAGCGCAACCCGCCCCCACCGTTTACCACCAGCAAACTGCAGCAGGAGGCGATCCGCAAGCTGCGCTTCACGGCCCGTAAAACCATGGTTGTTGCCCAACAACTCTATGAAGGCATTGAACTGGAAGCGGGGGAGCCGGTGGGCCTGATCACCTATATGCGCACCGACTCCACGCGAATCGCCCAGGAAGCGGCCGAAGAAGCCCTGACGTACATTCACCACCAATTTGGGCCAGCGTACGTGATCGCCAAGCCGCGGTTTTTCAAAAATCGCAAAAAGGCCCAGGATGCCCATGAGGCCATACGGCCAACATCCGTCCAGCTAACGCCCGCCAAGGTGGCTGCCCATCTGTCGAAAGATCAGTCGGCCCTTTATGAATTGATCTGGAAACGATTTGTCGCCTCCCAGATGCAGCAGGCTCAGGTTGACCAGAATACCATCTCGATCGAGGCCCGGACGTACCTATTCACAGCCAGCGGCTCTTCGATCCGTTTTCCCGGCTTTATGACGCTGTACATGACCGTCGATGAAGAGATCGAAAACGCCAAGAAGAAGCAGGCTCTCCCCCCGCTCAAGGAAGCAAACGCATTGTCAATTGGCTTCGCTTTGATCCCAAACAGCATTTCACCATGCCGCCACCGAGATTTTCAGAAGCTTCCCTCGTAAAGGAGCTGGAAGAAAACGGCATCGGGCGGCCCAGCACCTATGCCAACATCCTGTCGACAATCCGCGACAAAGGTTATGTCGATCTGATCAAAGGTTACTTCAGACCTCATGAACTGGGCTTTATTGTCAACGATCTGCTGGTCGCTAATTTTGCCGATATATTCAATGTCGATTTTACCGCCCGCATGGAGGACTATCTGGACCGGGTCGAAGCGGCGGAACTGGACCTCCAGACGATTTTGACGCAGTTCTATGAAGGCTTTACCAAAGAACTCGAAGCGGCCACCCAGGAGATGTTGAGCCTGAAGGGCGTCGGGTTGCCAACCGGCTTAACGTGCCCTAAATGTAATCATGAACTCCATATTAAAGTCGGCCGCAACGACCATTTTCTGGCATGTAGCGGTTACCCGGATTGCACCTATTCCCGCGACTACACCCGGGATGAAAAAGGGCGAATCCAACCCATTGAAATCGCGGAAGATGAATTGTCCGACAAACAGTGCGCCAAGTGCGGTCGCCCGATGGTCATCAAGCAGGGCAAATACGGCAAATTTTTAGCCTGCAGTGGCTACCCGGAATGCAAGCATACTGAATCTTTGGCTTCCAATAACAACGGCAAGGAAACCGGTGTGCGCGTGCCCCCAGGAGAATTGTCAGGGCCAAATCGTTCAAAAATCCTCCAAACGCGGGAAGATTTTTTACGGCTGTAACCGCTACCCGGAATGCACATTTGCTGTCTGGGACAAACCGGTAGACAAAGCGTGCCCGGTATGCGATGCGCCCCTTTTGATAGAAAAAAGAACGAAACGCAAAGGTACCTTTTTGGCCTGTTATCAGAAAGATTGTGGCTACGAAGAATAATGTCCAGACGCCAAATTAGGCCTGTTTTTAACACCGCTAAGGTCTTCGTAATGATTTTATTGCTTGACTTTCTTGCCATTTACTGTCAAATGTACACGTTCAAGTTAAAAAAAGCGTTATTCTCATGGAAAATATATTCGGCCTTAGCATCCTTATTAGCATTATTATTGTCCTCGTAGTCGAGATACTTGGCTGCTACGAGGAAGGGGGATGATAATGGCCTAAAAACACCAAGCCGCAAAACACAAAATCCGTTATCAACCCCCAAAGGTGATAACGGATTTTTTTTTGCAGTTCTTATGCCAGGAGGCAACCCATATGAAAAGCGATGTTATCAAAAAAGGTATTGAAAGAGCCCCCCACCGCTCCCTTTTCAAAGCGATGGGGTATACGGACACGGAAATTCAGCGGCCGTTGATCGGTATTGCCAACTCTTACAACAACATCATTCCCGGCCACATTCACCTCGACAAAATTGTCGAAGCCGTTAAAGCCGGCATCTACATGGCCGGCGGCACACCGATTGAATTCGGCACCATTGGCGTATGTGATGGTATTGCCATGAACCATATCGGCATGAAGTACTCCCTTGCCAGTCGTGAACTGATTGCCGATTCCATTGAAGTGATGGCAACCGCGCACGCCTTCGACGCAATGGTCATGGTGCCGAACTGCGACAAAATCGTTCCCGGCATGTTGATGGCGGCTGCACGTCTGGACCTTCCCACGATCGTAATCAGTGGCGGCGCGATGCTGGCCGGCCGACACCCACGGGGGACGACTTTGCAAAGGTCGATCTCATCTCGGTTTTTGAAGCCGTCGGCGCCGTCCATGCCGGCAAAATGACCTCTGAAGAACTAACCACGATCGAGGAAGCGGCCTGCCCCACCTGCGGCTCCTGTGCCGGCATGTTCACGGCCAACTCCATGAACTGCTTGACCGAAGCCATTGGTATGGGCCTACCTGGCAATGGAACAATTCCTGCAGTCATGGCAGCCCGCATTCGACTGGCTAAGGCGGCGGGTATGCAGATCATGACGCTCTTCAACAACGAAATCACCGCCCGTAAGATCATGACCGCCCATGCCTTTGAAAATGCCCTGACCGTAGACATGGCGCTGGGCTGCTCAACCAATACCGTTTTGCACCTGACCGCCATTGCGGCTGAAGTCGGAATACCAATAGACTTAAACCGCATCAATGCGATCAGCAGCAAAACCCCCCATTTATGTTCACTCAGCCCCGGCGGAGCCCACCATATCGAAGATCTGGATCGTGCGGGAGGCATCCCGGCTGTGATGAAAGAGCTGGCCGAGGCCGGCCTGCTTCAACTGAAGCGCTATTGACAGCGACCGCTAAAACGATTGGGGACAACCTTGCCGATGCGCGGGTTATCGATCGCTCTGTCATTCGGACCATCGACACCCCCTATCACCCGGTTGGAGGCCTGGCGGTTCTGTTCGGCAACCTGGCACCTGACGGTTGTGTGGTCAAACAATCCGCCGTTCGCAAAGAAATGATGATCCATGAAGGCCCGGCCCGCGTCTTTGATTCGGAGGAGGACGCCAGCCAAGCCATTCGGGCTGGAGAAATACAGGCGGGTGATGTTGTGGTTATCCGCTACGAAGGGCCCATGGGAGGCCCGGGCATGCGGGAAATGCTTTCACCAACAGCCGCAATTGCCGGCATGCAACTGGACGCACATGTCGCCCTCTTGACGGATGGCCGCTTTTCAGGTGGAACCCGTGGTGCCGCCATTGGTCACATTTCGCCTGAAGCCATGCAAGGAGGGCCTCTGGCCGTTGTTCGCGACGGGGACCGCATCGCCATCGATATTCCCGCCCAACAATTAACCCTTAAAATCGAAGATCAAGAGCTGCAAAAGCGCCATGTCACAATGGACAGCCCCCGAACCCAAAATCAAACACGGTTATCTGGCCCGCTATGCTCGCAGTGTCTCTTCCGCCAGCCAGGGGGCCGTAGTTCGTTGAACAACTGCTAATGTAAACAGTGTCGAATGCCGCCAAAAGATGCCGGCTGAATTAATGTAATCGTCAACAAAAAATGAGGAAGGCAAAATGAAACTGACAGGAGCCCAAGCGTTGATGCGTGTTTTGAAAGATGAGGGTGTCGATACAATCTTCGGATTTCCCGGAGGGGCGGTCATCGACATTTACGATGAACTCGATAAAACCAAGATCAAACATGTTCTCGTCCGCCATGAGCAGGGCGCCGTCCATGCTGCCGACGGGTACGCCCGCGCCAAAGGCACGGTCGGCGTTTGCCTCGTCACCTCGGGTCCTGGCGCCACCAACACGGTGACCGGCATTGCTTCCGCTTTTATGGATTCGATCCCCTTGGTGGTCATCACTGGACAGGTGCCAACGCATCTTATCGGCAACGACGCCTTTCAGGAAGTTGATATCGTCGGGATCACCATGCCCTGTACCAAGCACAATTACCTGGTCAAAAAACCCGAAGACCTTCCCCGCATTGTTAAAGAAGCCTTTTTCCTGGCGCAATCCGGTCGTCCCGGTCCGGTGCTAATCGATATACCCAAAGACGTTTCCAACACCCTTTTTGAGTACAACGCCCCCAAAGCGGTCAAGCTGAAATCATATAACCCAACCTATAAGCCGAATATGAAGCAGCTCAAAAAAGTCATCGAGCTTGTCAAAGAAGCCCAAAGACCCGCTTATTTTTGCCGGCGGTGGCGTTATTCTTTCCAAAGCCTCCGAGGCTTTGACCCGTTTCGCCCGTCAAGCCCAAATACCGGTGACAACCTCCTTAATGGGACTGGGTGCGTTTCCCGGGTCAGATCCCTTATGGCTTGGCATGATCGGCATGCACGGCACCTACCGGGCCAACATGTCGACGGGTGCCTGTGATCTCCTGCTGGGCATTGGCGTTCGTTTTGATGACCGGGTAACCGGCAAAACGGATGCCTTTGCCGCCCAGGCCAAGATCGTGCACATCGATATCGACCCGACCTCGATCCGCAAAAACATCCCGGTCAGCATCCCGATTGTAGGCGATTGCAAAGTCCAGCCTGGAATACCTGAACCACCTGATCGAAGAAAAACCCTTGGGCAATCTAGGCGAGCAGCGTGCGCCATGGATCAAGCAAATTGAAGCGTGGCGCGATACCAATCCGCTGGCCTATGAGCAGGAAGACACGATCAAACCGCAGTATGTGGTTGAAAAACTCTATGAATTGACCAAGGGCAAAGCCATTATCACCACCGAAGTCGGACAAAATCAGATGTGGGCCGCCCAATACTACCATTTCGACCAACCGAACCATTTTATCACTTCCGGTGGTTTGGGTGTCATGGGCTTCGGGTTACCGGCGGCAATCGGTGCTCAAATCGCTCAGCCGAAGCGCCTGGTCGTGGACATTGCCGGTGACGGGAGTATTCAAATGAACATTCAGGAAATGGCGACGGCTGTTCAATACGGCTTGCCGGTCAAAGTTGTCATTCTCAACAACCGCTATCTGGGCATGGTCAGGCAATGGCAGGAGCTTTTCTACGATAAACGCTATGCCTGCACCAGTATGGAATGCGCACCGGACTTCGTTAAGCTGGCCGAAGCCTACGGTGCTGTCGGTCTGCGGGCAACCAAACCGAGCGAAGTGGAAGCGGTTTTAAAAGAAGGCCTTGGAATCGAAACGCTTGGTCATGATGGATTTTGTGGTGGCACCGGAAGAATGTGTGTATCCCATGGTACCGGCTGGTGCGCCGATCACCGAAATGCTGCTGGTGTAAACCGGGCAAAGGGTATCCCAGACGCGGACTAACCGCTAAGGAATTATTGCAAATCTTATAGAAGGATTGAATCAATGAGTGAAGAAAAACATGTTCTCACAATGCTGGTCGACAATCAGCCGGGCGTTTTATCCCGGGTTGCCAACCTGTTCACCGGGCGGGGCTACAATATCGAAAGCTTGTGCGTCGCCCCGACCATCGACCCGCTTGTATCCCGGATTACCCTGGTGACCAAGGCCGATCTTCCGGCCCTGGAGCAGATTGAAAAGCAACTGCGCAAACTTATCAATGTCATCAAGCTGCGCGATTTGACCGGCAAAGAAGTCGGTCAAACGCGAGATGGCATTGATTTGCGTGCGGGCCAAACCCGAAATGCGGGCAGAGATTCTGCGCATTGTGGATATCTTCCGCTGTAAAGTCGTCGATGTGGGGGTCGAGCATTATATTATCGAAATCTCCGGCAACGAAGATAAGCTAACGGCCCTGATTCAGCTTCTAAAGCCAATGGGCATAAAAAAAATCGCTCGAACGGGGTGGTGGCTTTATTCAGGGAACCCAACTAGTGTCCACCCACGAATGGCTCTTTTACGCAATTTCCGCGTTGGATGCCACGATTTGAATCCTCAAAATAGCAGGCTATTCCTCCGGTTCAAATCTGGCGTCCGCCTTGAACTTGCGCAAAAGCCCTCATCCGTGGATGGACACCGACAAGGGTTCATAACCAATAAAGTACTTTTAAATTAGTCAACGGACAATTTATGTATCCCGATTAACCTACAGCATTCAAATAGAAAAGGAATCATCATGACAACAATTAATTTTGGTGGCGTAGAAGAAGAAGTCATTACTTCAGAAGAATTTACCTTGGAAAAAGCACGCGAAGTCCTCAAGAACGAAACCATCGCCGTATTGGGGTATGGTGTCCAAGGACCGGGCCAAGCCCTCAACATGCGCGACAACGGTTTCAAAGTCATTATCGGCCAGCGTGAAGGCGGCGATTCATGGCAACGGGCAGTCAACGATGGGTTTGTGCCGGGTGAAACCCTTTTCGGGATCGAAGAAGCCGCCCGCCAAGGCAACCATTATCCAATTCCTGCTGTCCGACGCCGGCCAGGTGACATCCTGGCCTCAAATTAAAGCCGCGCTCAATGATGGCGATGCGCTGTATTTCTCGCACGGTTTCGGCATTGTTTATAAAGATCAAACCCAGATCGCTGCCGCCGGCCAATGTCGATGTCATTCTGGCGGCGCCCAAAGGCTCCGGCCGCACGGTACGGACCAACTTCCTGGACGGCAGCGGCATCAACGCCAGCTTTGCCGTTCACCAGGACTACACGGGCCGCGCACGCGAAAGAAGACCCTGGCGGTCGGTATCGCCATCGGATCGGGATACCTTGTTTCCGACGACCTTCGAAAAGGAAGTATACAGCGATCTCACTGGTGAGCGGGGTGTTCTGATGGGCTGCCTGGCTGGTGTCATGGAAGCCCAATATCTTACCTTACGTCGGCATGGCCACAGTCCCAGCGAAGCCTTTAACGAAACCGTGGAAGAGTTGACGCAAAGCCTGATCAGGCTGGTGGCTGAAAACGGGATGGACTGGATGTTTGCCAATTGCAGTACCACGGCCCAGCGCGGCGCACTCGATTGGGCCCCCCGCTTTAAGGCGGCCGTACAGCCGGTCTTCGATGAGCTTTACGAAAGTGTCCTTTCCGGCAAGGAGACCCAACGGGTTCTAGAAGCCAACAGCGCACCCGATTATCGCGAAAAACTAACACAAGAACTCGAAATTATTAAACGCTCGGAAATGTGGTCGGCAGGCGCCGCTGTTAGATCGCTGCGACCCGAAAACCGCTAACCTTCGGAGCCCTTGTTCTTTAAACTATCTGAAAAATAGCGCGCATCTAAATTTTAACGCCATCAGGGGAGCATGAAATCGATGGAAGGAATCCTTTTATACGACACGACCTTGAGAGACGGTACCCAGGGCGAAAACATCAATTTTTCGGCCGAAGAAAAGATCAAAATCGCCATGCGGTTGGATGATTTCGGTATCCACTATATCGAGGGCGGTTGGCCGGGATCCAATCCCCGGGACATGCATTTTTTTAAGCTTGCCCGGCGCGTTGACTTCAAGCACGCCCGTTTGACGGCCTTTGGCGCCACACGCAAACCGGGACTGACGCCGGAACAGGATGCCAACCTGCAGGCCCTCTTGGAAAGCCGCACGCCCGTGGTTGCCATTTTCGGGAAGACCTGGGACCTGCATGTCGAACAGATCATGGACAATACGCTTGAAGAAAACCTGGCAATGATCCGTGAATCGGTTGCTTATCTTAAAGACGCCGGCCGGGACGTTATCTACGATGCCGAACACTTATTCGATGGTTACAAGAATAATCCGGATTATGCCCTCAAGACGTTGGCGGCCGCCGTTGCCGGCGGTGCTGAAATGCTGGTTTTGTGCGACACCAATGGCGGCACGCTGCCCTTTGAAATCGAGCAAATCTTTGGCCAGATCAAAGGATTGTTAAACGAACAGGCCTCGGGACCATTCAAACTGGGTATCCACACGCACAACGACAGCGGCCTGGCAGTCGCCAATACGATCACGGCCGTACATGCCGGTGCCATGATGGTTCAGGGAACGATCAACGGATACGGCGAACGCTGCGGCAATGCCGACTTGACGTCCATCATTCCGATTCTATGCCTGCAAAATGGGATTAGACTGTATCAGCGCTGAAAATCTTGCAAAGGTCAAAAGGATATCACGGTTTGTCAGTGAAACAGCCAACATGATTCCTCTCAGCAATCGTCCTTTTGTCGGCAAGAGCGCCTTTGCCCATAAAGGCGGTATCCATGTAAGCGCTATCATGAAACAGCCCCGGGCCTATGAACACATGGACCCTGAAATCGTCGGCAATAGCCGACGGGTGCTGGTGTCGGATCTGGCGGGTCAAAAGCAATATCGAGTACAAGGCCAAGGAATTGGGAATCAAACTGGGTGGCAATGGTTTCAGTACCCAGGAAATCGTGAGCGCGCATCAAAGACCTCGAACAGCAAGGCTATCAATTCGACGTTGCTGACGGCTCTTTTAAAATTCTGATCGAAAAATTGACGGAGCAGTTCAAACCGCACTTTGAGCTTGAATCGTTTCGGGTCACCATAGAAAAAGATAAAGACCGGCCCTGCACCGCCCATGCCACTATCAAAATTTCCGTGGGAGGCAAACAGGAAATCACGGCCGCGGAAGGTTTCGGACCGGTCAGTGCCCTTGACAACGCTTTGCGCAAAGCCCTGGATAATTTCTTCCCGGATATCGATGCCATGCGCCTGGTTGATTTCAAGGTGCGCGTTATCGATGGGCGCGACGGCACCGCGGCAAAGGTGCGGGTCCTGATCGAATCGCGGGATCAAGATCACTTGTGGAGCACGATCGGCGTTTCCGAAGATATCATCGAAGCCAGCTGGCAGGCCCTGGCCGACAGTTTCCAATACAAACTGGCAGACCTGACAAGAAAAGAAGCGGTTTAAATTAAAATCGTTTAACGGATTTGCTTTGAAACGCGACCGTTTCGCTCTATTAATCGGAGAAGATACAATGACCGAGCAAGTAACAATATTTGATACGACGTTAAGGGACGGGGAACAGTCCCCTGGAGCCAGCATGAATACGGCTGAAAAGCTGCGCCTGGCCACCCAACTGGAAAATCTGGGCATCGATGTGCTGGAAGCCGGTTTTCCGGCCGCATCGGAAGGTGATTTTGAAGCGGTGTCTAAAATTGCGCAGAAGATGAAACGTCTCGAAGTTGCTGGCCTGGCACGCACCTCCAAAGAGGACATCGACTGCGCCTGGGCTGCCATCCGCGATGCCGTTAAACCGAAGATCCACACGTTTATCGCCACCTCCGATATTCATTTAGAGCACAAACTTAAAATGACGCGGGATGAAGTGCTGCAAAAAACCACCGAGGCCGTCAAATACGCGCGTTCATTGACCGAGTGCGTCGAATTTTCGGCCGAGGACGGTTCGCGCAGTGATCGGGATTATCTGTGCAAGGTCTTCGAGGCCGCCATCGCAGCCGGCGCAACGACGGTCAATTTGCCCGACACCGTGGGCTACGCCATTCCCCAGGAATTTGCCGAACTGACCAAGTACGTCATGGCCCACACGCCCAACATCAACAAGGCCACCTTGAGTGTCCACTGCCACAACGATCTGGGTCTTGCCACCGCCAACACCATTGCCGCCATCGCGGCCGGTGCCAGGCAGGCGGAAGTTACGGTGAACGGCATCGGCGAGCGGGCCGGCAACACATCCTTGGAAGAAGTTGTCATGGCCATGCATACCCGTTCCAACTATCTGCCTCTTACCACGAATATTAAAACCCAACACATCTACCCCACCAGTCGCCTGGTCAGCATGATCACGGGTATTATCGTTCAACCCAACAAGGCGATCGTGGGAGCCAATGCCTTTGCCCATGAAGCCGGAATTCATCAGGACGGCATGCTGAAAAACCCCATGACCTATGAAATCATGCGGCCGGAGACGGTCGGTATCAGCCGGACCCAACTGGTGCTGGGCAAGCACTCCGGCCGGCATGCGCTGCACGCCCACTTAAAGGAAATGGGTTATGAACTTTCGGAAGAAGAATTGAATATCGTTTTCAAACAGTTCAAACAGCTGGCCGACAAGAAAAAACACATCGTGGACGAGGATCTGGAAGCGCTCGTCACCCAGGAGATTTTACGGACAGCCGAGACCTTCACCCTGGATTACCTGCACGTAACCTGCGGCACCACGGTCATGCCCATGGCCAGTGTCCAGCTTTCCATCAACGAGCGATCCGTCAAAGGCGCCGGCTACGGCAACGGGCCCATCGATGCCGCCTTCAACGCGATCGCCAAACTGACCGGCACGGAATCGGAGCTTTTGCGCTTCTCGGTCAGCGCGCTGACCGGTGGTACCGATGCCCAGGGTGAAGTCACCGTCAGACTGCGGGAAAACGGGCTGGTCGCCCTGGGTCGAGGTTCCGATCCGGACATCATCACCGCCAGCGCCAAAGCCTACGTCAACGGCCTCAACCGTATCGAGTATCTCAAGGCCCACCCGATTCAGGCAGCGCAGACCCTATAGCAAATCGCTATGCGATTTTCTATTTGACGCGGCTGCGCCGCTCTAAAAACCAAAGGCAGCGCCCTTCAAGGCGCTGCCTTTTGTTTTTCTGATAGGCCAATCTATTTTTTGAATATTACCAATACGCTTTATCTCGCCGAATATATTTTAAAAGATAGAGAATGTAAGCTGTTTGGAGCGGCGCAGCCGCGTCATATAAAAGCGCACAGCGCTTTTATTGGGAAAAAAAGTTCACAATAGCTTGCACCCTTCCTAAAACCTATTACATTTTTTACACACCCCTCTCTTCCCATTCTATCCAAACAATTATAATATCTGATCTTTATATCTTAACTATTCGTAATTATTAGCTTATTAATCATTTAACTTTCTGTCCTTTTTTCTTTTGATAATTGGCACCTAAATTGCATTAGGACATAATCAGTTGAAAATTTTAAATAAAAATTTATTTAAATTATAAAAATTAAATGGGAAAACGAAAGGGGGCTGAACGTGTTAAAATTAATAAAACTATCATGCATCTTATTCTTGGGATTGTTTTTATGCACCACACTTAGTTTTGCGACGCCAAGCGGTGTTTACTATAAAGATACTTATGCGAATTGGCCAGGCACACCGGAGCCCTACTACAGAGTAGATGATGAAAACGGAATTCCTCATATTGCCGGTGCTTATGTCGACACGTATGTAGACGCGAATGCAAGTTATTTGTCTTCTATTTCGATCGTGTTTGAAGATAGCACAAACAGACTTGTTGACAATTTTACTGATTCCGATAGGTGGGACTCCCTATTTATTAATACCGGCATGTACTCGCAATCCTGGGATGACTGGAGTTATTTTGTCAAAGGGTATAAAGACAAGGCTACCCTGTATAGTTCACAGGCGTTCGGTGATCCCACCCTTGCGACAGAAGGTAACTGGCGAAAAGGCCACGTCAACGGTTTAGAAATAACCGGAAGCGGATCTGATATTCCAGGACTCGTAACCTGGAGCGAAGATGATAACGATAGCTCATTACATTACCTGACTTACAATTTTTCCCTATTGGATCCGTTTCCAATCCCGGTCGGATCCCTTGTTGTTGGGTATACGCCCTATTGCGCCAACGATGTCTTTCTGACACCGGTACCGGAGCCCTCCACCATGATGCTGCTGGGTTTTGGTTTGATCACTCTCGCTGGCCTTGGTAGAAGAAAGTACTTCAAAAAGTAAAAACGATAAACTTTTATTTGTATCGTAGTCCCCTCTCAGTAAAAACAAAAAGGCAGCGCTCAATGAGCGCTGCCTTTTGCTTTTGGAGCGGCGCAGCCGCGTCATACTAAAATTGCGCGAGCTTTTATTGCGTCCTAACAACCCTTGCGAATGGTCTTATTGGCCTTTTCACCGACGTTGTAACGGTAGTACATCTGCATGAATTCATTGCCCGGGATGGTTCCCCGGACCTCGCCTTGGTAAGTCAGGGTCAGGCCCTTGCCGGGCACATACGTGGATGAAGAGGTCAGGCCAGGGGCCATGTCCTTGTCGAGCCAGGCAGCGTACTTGTCAATATCAGCCCGGTTTTTCTCTACCAATTCCGGCGGGTTGGCCTCTTCCATCAGTTCGATGAAGCCTTCGCTGACTTTCTTGGCCGTGGCCTTCTTGGTCAAATAGTGGGTTTCCAGAAATTTGACCTGCTCGGACTCGATCACCGTATTGGCGTCTTGAGTGGGTTGCTCCAAATACAGCCCGGACACATAAACCTTTACGAACCCGAACTTTTTAAGGTAGCCCAATCCATTGAGTTTCAAGGTTTTACCTTCAATGACCTTTTCGCCCGGAAATTTTACGCCGCAGAAGCTCCATGTCGCCGGCATGGGCGCCGATCACCGCTACCAGTAAAAACACAAAAACAGTCATACCTGTCAGCCATCGCTTTTTCATCGCTCTATCCTCCTCCTCATGACGTGTTAGGTTTCCAGCGTCCCGATAATGTCATGAATATCGGGTATGCCTTTTTGGTTCATGAAATTTTCGATGCCGTCGATAATATCGGTGGTCACCTTGGGGTTGATAAAATTGGCGGTTCCGACCTGCACTGCCGTGGCACCGGCAATCAGAAATTCAAGCGCATCGGTCGCCGTTATGATGCCGCCGATCCCGATTACCGGCAAATGAATGGCCTGGGCGACCTGCCACACCATGCGCAAGGCGACCGGTTTGATGGCCGGACCTGAAAGACCGCCGGTAATGTTGGCCAGCTTGGAACGCCGCGTTTCGACGTCGATAGCCATGCCGGTGATCGTGTTGATCAGAGACACGGAATCCGCGCCGGCATCTTCGACGCTGCGCGCAAGCACAGTGATGTCCGTCACATTGGGTGACAGTTTGACCATGACCGGCAGCCGGGTCCGGCGGCGGACCGCCTGGGTCACTTTGTGAGCCGCGACCGGGTCGGAACCGAAAACAATGCCGCCGGCCTTGACATTGGGGCACGAAATGTTGATTTCAACCCCTGCCATGCCATCGACATCGTCCAGCCGGGCCGCCAGTTCCGCATATTCCTCGATGCTTGTGCCGTAAATGTTGGCCAACGTCGGCGTTGCGACCTTCCTCAAGAAAGGCATTTTCTTTTCAATAAAGGCCTCGACCCCGACATTTTCCAAGCCGATGGCGTTGAGCATACCACAGGGCGTCTCGACGATGCGCGGAGGTGGGTTACCGCGGGTCGGTTCCAGAGCCAAGCCCTTTACGACCATGGCACCCAGACGGTCGAGATCGACCAGGTTATGGAACTCGCGTCCATAACCGAAAGTGCCGGAAGCCGTCATGACCGGATTTTTAATTGTAAGGCCGCCGATATCGACGGACAGCTTTACCGAACTGGTTGCCTTTACCATATTTTGCTTTCCCTCGAATTCACCTTGCCCTTACCTGTCCTTCCTCTGGTTGCATCTGTTTGGCGACCGCCTTGATACGCGCTTCTAAATTGATTGTGTAGGCTTCTTCGGTCTGCTTGGGACCGGTATTGTTGTCGTATTCGATTGCACGCACACGGGCCATTACCTTTTGCATGTCCCCCTGGGTTTGTCTCAGGCTCGATTCGACCAGCCGACGGAATTCATCACATGCGTCTAGCGATTGTTGCAGATAGGCACCTGCATCAGCACCGGTGTAGACATACAAGTGTCCAAGGCCCAATATCTCAACTTCCAGATCAGTCATTTTCTGGATGGACGCACGGTATTGATTATAGTCAACCAGACAGTCCGAGACGATGTAGCCGTTCCCGTGCACCTGTCCGGCCGCCTCGGAAGATATCAAAACCTTCATCGACGGTATGTAATAACTCAAACAGTCCCATGTGTGACCTGGGGTTTCGATCACCTGGATCGCAAGGCCTTCGGACACCACGAGACGATCCCCTTCCTGCAATGCCGTATCGACTTCAAAAGGCTGAAAAGGATCGTCCCCATCGTACACCAACCCCATGTCACGGGCATAGGCTTGGGCTGCCCGAGTGAGTTCCCGGATCAAAGCGATGGCATTGGGGCGGCGCAGTGTTTGCTGAGCTTTGCCCGATGCCAAAATCTTTAATTCGGGAAATTGCTGTTTCAAGTTTGCCGCCGCTCCGCAGTGGTCAAAGTGCGAATGGGTCAGCATTAGGTAAGCCGGCGTGCGATCACCCAGAACAGCTTTTACTTCAGCTGCATAGCGTTCCCCCAAAAATGACAGGCCAGCGTCGAATATGACCGGGTTATCTCCGTCCAGTAAATAGATCGGGATTACGGGGGGCCCGAGCATATAAAAACCATCGGTAATTCTGCCGGATGTATCAATAATCATGATGAAAAATATTTATCAGCATAAAATCCAGCATACGACACAATAATTGCGAATCGAAGCACTTAGGAAACAGTGCATGCCAACATGGTTTTAGCACTTATAAATGATATCCACCATCAGATCAAGAAACTGTTTTGCGTTGAACCTTAATTTCAAGTGTAAATAGTTGATATGCTTGCCATGGCTATCTTCGTCTGTTAGGTAGTGTCCATCCACAGATGGCTCTTTGGAGCGATTATGGCCATTGCCAGAAATAGGTTCCGATTGCGCTAAGCCGAGCGAGACACCCTATTTTTTTAAAAGGCCAATCATTATGAATCGGCATGGCTAGCGCAGCGCCCTGCCGGATTGATGATGGTTCCCCGGCCGCATGTTACTACCAACCGGCCTGTTTTCATCATCAATCCGCCGGGCACAAGGCCAGGCATCTGTTGATAGGCCTTTTAAAAAAATAGGGTGCCTCGCTCCCCGATCAAAACGGTATTTTGACAACCGCTATAGCGCCAAAAGCCGCTCTTCATGCCGGCGTTAGCGCCATGAACGCTGCCAAAAACAATTTTTTGTGGAAAAACACAATTTAGAAATCATCCATCACCAACTCGATTAAAAAGGGGTAACGATGAGTTTACTCAACAAGGTCAAAGGCATCAAAATCCACAGTCGTGATATTGAAATTAGCACCTATGAAGCCGGCGACCTGCGGATACTGGTCGAAGGCCAGCTCAAGGATCATCGCCTGGTTGAATCCCATCATTTCAGTGGCGAAACCCTAGCACCGCAGACTTATCACCACATGATCTTGCGGATACTGGTCAAAGGACCGTTGCTCACGATTGAAGATCTGGAAGTTGAAATGCCGACCGCACCGCGCACGGCTTGCATCGAAACACTTGAAATGATGGCGCCTGTCAAGGGCATGCGCATCGCCTCAGGGTTCACGTCACGCATAAAGGATTTGGTGGGTGGGCCGCGAGGCTGCGCCCACGTGGTCTCGCTTTTGCTGACAATGGCGCCTGCGGCGGTACAGGGCTTCTGGTCGCACCTGGCCCAAGATCCCGCCAAAATCAAATCCTTGGCACCCAAGCTGAGTGAATACCTGGTGGACACCTGCTGGGTTTGGCGCCAGGATAGCGCGCTTTTGGCCCGCTACCGGGACGAACTCGATCAGCAAGCGCAAAAAGACAAGTGAGGCTGCAAGCAACGGCATTTTATCGTGGTTGTCAAAATAACATCCCGCTTTAGAGGAGCGGTGCCCTATTTTTTTTAAAAGGCGTATCAAACCAAGCCTTGTCATGTGCCCGCCGGATGGATGATGAAAACAGGCCGGTTGGTAGTAAAATAAGGCCGTAGAAACATCATCCATCCGGCAGGGCACTACGCTAGCGGTGCCGATTCATAATGATATGCCTTTTAAAAAAAATAGGGCACCGCTCCTCGCTTGGCCATTGCGGAACATATTTATGACAACGGTTATAACAAGGCCGAATTTCAAGCCAGGCGCGATTGTTACCACGGGCTGACGCTGTCGTTAAGGCTTCTCGGTATTGTTGAGGTCTAACTCGGGGAAATGCTCTCTGGCACATTCAGGACAAATACTGTGACTGAAATCGACCTCTGAATGGTCCTGGACATAAGATTCAATCAGATTCCAGTAGCCTTTGTCGTCTCGAACCTTTTTACACCAGGAGCAGATGGGCAGGAGCCCACTGAGGCTTTTTATCTCGGAAATCGCTTGCTCGAGGGTCGCATTCACCCGGTTCAGTTCCTCCACCTTATTGGCCAACGCATGATTGGCTTCCGCTAAGCGTTGTCGCTCTAAATTGTAGGCATCCATGACCATGGATAAGACCTTGAAGATAACGACCGTCGCTATCAGAAATGTTAAATACAGATCGAGAAACCGTTCTAAACGTGTTTGGTAGCCCAATAGCAGCTCTGGGAAAAAATATTCCCACACAAACAGGAAACTCATCAATGGAATAAATACGTACGCCACCCACGCCCGTTTATCGGGTTTCAGTACAGCCGTCATCGCCACCAGGGCCACCATGGAAACGAGCAAATCCGGCCCATTGATGCCGCCATTGAGAAACCACGTAAGCGCCAAGAGGGCGGCGCCGCTGAGTATAAACAACCAGAGCATGCCCTGGTAATCCGCACTGAATCGGGCTTTGAAATAGAGCACCCCATAAACGATACCGATGCCCAGCGTCATGATTGTCGGGAAAATAGAAATCCCAACGATACTGTTCATAATGGCCGCAAAAAAGCATCCATTGGCGGCAAAAAAGCAGACCCCATTGTAGCACCGGTGTTCCAACGCGTAGGTCTTCTCATCACCGAATAACTTTTTTATAAGTGTGGAAAAATTGATCATGATAAAATCGCTCCACGATGCTATATTACGCGACAGTGTGGCTCCTCGAAAAAACGCAGGCTTTCGATAAGCCGAAACGCCCAACCACCCCGCCCTTGAATCAAAACCATTATTGCGAATTGGCGTCTAAGGTGTTTCATCCCAAGACTTGCAAAATTCGGACTGAGGGGTTGCGTCGTATGAAACCTCAGCGGTGTTCGGCCCGATCTTTTTAATAGCACTCGGTGTATTCAACAGCAGTTCCTTTTCCTGGGCGGTCATTACCGGAAAGCCGTAATGCGCATTTGTATATTTAAGCCGGCCGCCTGACGTTAAACGCTGACGCACGAACGCAACATGCCTTGCCAGCCGATCGTGAAGGTAATGCGCGGACGATGTCACGATCGTTTCTTGAACCTGGTCGCGGATGGTTGCCAGGGCACCATCGATCTCATAACCGATGCTGTTGCGTCCGGCCGTTATGGCCGCAAAGGTGGTCGTACCTGTGCCCCAAAACGGATCAAGAACCGTATCCTCCTTGACCGAGTACATGTTGATCAGACGGTAGACGACTTCAAAGGGATAGGCCGCGCTTCTTTGACGAGCGTCGACAGCATTTAAGGCCTGCGGCGCACCTTTGATGTCTAACCAGACGTCTGAATACCAGGCGTTGCGTTCTTCCCAGAAAATGGCGCTGGCACGTCGCCTTGCTTTATCCTTTTCTGTTTCAAAGACCCGCTTGGATCCTTTTCTAAAAATCAGAAGATATTCGTGCTCTAAGGTCACATACGCGCCGGCGGGGAGCATGCCGGATCCCATAAATTTATTCGGCGCATTGGTCTGCTTACGCCATAAAATGCAGGGCAGTACTGTAAAACCCAGGTCGCGCATGCGCCCTGTCAGGCGCACATGATTGGGATAAAGCGCAAAATTGCCGGCGATTGTCCGAGTGGCGTCTCCAATGTTAATGCAGGCAAACCCGCCGGGTTTAAGGACCCGCCAGACTTCGGCCCAGACCCGGTCCAACAACTGGTGCATCTGCTCAAAGGCCGCGTTACCATCCTCCGCTTCAAGAGCCGTTGCAACCGCGGGGTTTTGCCGCGCAAACATCGCATCCCACATGGCGATCATGGGATAGGGTGGCGACGTCACAACAAGATCGATGCTTTCCGCACGTTGGTTCTTCATGCGTGCTGACGAGGTGAACCGGCTCTGATGAACTGTTTTCATTAATAAAATCGTTCTACGCTTTTATGCAATCAATGGCTTCTACTTGTTTTTCATGACCCAGACGCCTTGCCATGCTTCCAATGGCTGGCTCGCGAAGGGCACGACACTTTTCAGCATAGGCCGCAGCCGCCGGATCCTGCGCCCGAATCGCATCCATGTTCGACAGGCCTCGTCAAACTCGGCCGCTGTAAAACAACTCGCGGCCACGATCGAATACCGCCAGGGTCTTTTGTTCTGACTTCGTAGGCTGCGGCCAGCATCGGCTCATAGACAACCACGGGTTCCCGGCGGCCGACGACGGCAAGGCGCGCCAGTTCACGCACGCGAACAGGAACTCCCGATCAAATCGCGGGTCGCTTGCGATATCATCGTATAGGTGCCGAATTCCTTGTTAGCACCCTCCAAACGGGCGGCCAGGTTAACGGCATCACCCAGCATGGTGTAATCGAAGCGTGTATGGGATCCTAAATTACCAACCACCGCCGGTCCGGTGTTGATACCGATCCGCATCAGCAGGTCCTTTCCGATCCGCGACCGAATTGCCGGGCGCATCTCGGCCAACGTTCGCTGGCATTCAAGGGCAGCCCGTACCACCCGTTGGGCGTGATCCGGTATGTCGAGCGGCGCATTCCAAAAAGCGATAATCGCATCGCCCTCGTATTTGTCGACGGTCCCGCCTTCGGCCTGAATGATGTCGGTCATGGCGGAAAGATATTCGTTTAACAGAACGGTTAAATCCTCAGGGGCCAGCCCTTCGGAAATCGATGTAAACCCCTGCAGATCGGAAAAAAAGATCGAAAGAACCTTGCGCTCACCTCCCAGCTGCAATCGCTCGGGGTGTTGAATAAGCTGTTCGATGACCGCAGGGCTGAGATATTGCTTGAAAGCGTTTTTGATGAATTTCTTCTGCCGTCCTTCCGTCGCGTAATTCACCAGCAAACCCATTGCCACAGCCAGAATGACGGCCGCTTCCTGGACCATCAGCGGAAGCCAAAAACCCCCTTCATAGGCGACCAAAGCCCCTGCTACCGGCAATCCGACCCCCAAAGCACCCACGGCGACACCGCCACCCGGACGGCTGAAAAACGAAACGCCGATCGCACATCACCAGGGCCAGTCCGATTACCAGAAGCACCGTCAACCCAACGGGCACCGGCCGCATAAAGTCCTGTGACAAGAAATTGTCCAGCATGGTCGCCTGGATTTCCACGCCGGGATAAACGCCACCCACCGGCGTTGAACGGAGATCGTATAGACCGGGGCCGAAAACCCGAACAAAACAAATTTATCGCGTAAAGCCTTTGGGTCAACGATCGCTGGTCCGGTACCTGTCAACAAACGAATTTCTGACTGTAACACGGCTGCCGCACTAAACGCCTTGTAGGTCCCGGCCGGCCCCCGAAAACGCAGAGCGTGCCGCCGGCGGCCGAACGGCGCCGTCCGATGGTTGACCATCAGGCCCTCTATCCCCGATCCGAACACTGGCCGCCGGCATGGATGCCAGATAAGCGCCGAGCCCTAAAGATGGGAACAGTTGTTGGTCGAAGACACTGAAAAGTTTCACCCGCCGGTAAATCGCCATCACGGATCCGGGTCGAGGTGAACATTGCAAAGGATCGTTGCGTTGCGGGCAACTTCGGGTATCGGTATAGCAGCCCGAGGAAAAACAATCCCCTCGCGAGGTGTTTGCTGCATCCATTCGGACAGACCCTCGATGCGCAAATTCAGCCCGAGCCATACCTCCGGCCAACGTGTGGTCTGTCCTGATTTGGAACCTAAAAAAAAAGCCGCCGCCACATGGCCGAAATCAGCCATGGCCGCACCCAAAATCCGGTCGTCTCCCAACACCGTAGGTAGATGGCTCACTGAAAAGGACGTCAAAAGCCAGCGCTTTGGCACCCGCACGCCGGCAATAATCTGCTATGGCACCATACAATTCCCGCGGCCAGGGCCAAGTCAAACCGTTCTCCCGGCTGGCCCAGTCCAGGCTGTTCTGATCAAGAAGGATCAGAACAATGTCATCGGTCGCCTCTCCCGGTCCGTGGCCAAGAGAGAGGCCCGCCAATCCCAGGTCTTCGCTTCCCAAAGGTCGAACCATCCCAAGAACCATATCAAGAGAGCCATCGCCGCCCCGGCCAGGCCGATCAGCCCTCCTCGTATAAGCTTGACAAACCGTTTGAGACCCATTCGGCATTGGTTAAAGACTCCCCAGAGCCATTGTAAATCGCTTTTGCCGGGCCGTGGATGTCTTGGGGTGAGTAAATTTCCCCATGGAAGCCTCTATCGTCGCAATGCGACTGGCCGGCGAGGGGTGGGTGGCTGCAAAATCGTGTCGGCCGGGTTTAAGTCGGGTTTGCATCACCTTCAACATATCGATCAGGCCGTTGGGGTCGTAACCAACCCGTTTTAAAATCCTGACCGCGGCGGCGTCCGCCTGATTCTCGAAAGAGCGCGAGTAACCGCTGTTGACCAGGGTCTGGGTAATATCGCCGATCGAATCTTCAAAGGTCCGTGTCAGATTCGGCCAGTTCTTGACCGCCCAGTTGCTTGGACCCTTCCACGCCGATGGTCGTAAGCGCGGCTGTGACACGCGACTTTTTTATAGCCTGCAAGCCGTGTTTAGACTCAACATGACCAATTTCATGGGCCAAAACCGCCGCCACGGCCGCTTCGTTACGGCAGCATCGTAACATCCCGCGCGTAATAAAAATCGAGACCGCCCGGTGCAGCCAACGCATTGATCTCATCCGAATCCTGGATTAAAAAATGATAGCCACCAAAGGTTTCCGGAATATCCGAAGCACGCGCCAGGGTTTGCCCCAATAGATTAAGGTAGCGGTTGGCAGCGCGATCATCGTACGGCTTGTATTTGGCTAGAACAAGCGCGCCAACCGTGCGTCCGATGTAATACTCCTGTTCCGGGGTGATGTCTGCAAAGCTGCGTGCCACGGCTCGGGCACTTTTGGAGATCGATTCGGCCTCCTCGGGACTGATGGTGCCGGTGGCCGTACCGATCGTCGTACCCAAGTCAGTAACGGTCTCCAGCCCCTGGCACCCGACCAGCAGAGATGCCAATCCGGACGTACAGCCCCAAACCCCAAAGACTTCGCCCAGCCAAATTCAGAAAATCGCGACGGTTGACTGGCAGCATTACCAACCTCCTTCAGGCGTCACTTGGCCTTCCTGCAGAAAAACACGCATATCGTTCTGCGAGACAACAATCTTCTCCATTTTATCGATCCAGGCAAAATCAATATTGGGGTTCTTGGTTTTGTACGCATCTTCGACTTGCTGATTAAACCCTTTACCAGCCAGGGCCAACTCATCGCTGGACGCGGCCTGTCGAACATCCTGGTCCCCGGCGCGCAGCACAATTTTTTTAGTGGTCAGGGCCGAACTGTGCATCCAACCCTCGACCCCCTGCCTTTCAAAACCCACCTTCAACCAAGAACCTTGACGCCCGCGCATCTCCACCTGGTCACCGTAGGACAAACGCGCCACGATCGTTCCTAAAAACGAAGGCCTGGCTCGAAGCTCACCTTGTTTAATCTGAACACTCATCATTGTCATTGAACGAAATCCTCCTTATCACCTAACTGATAAATCTTGCCTGGGAATTGTTTATCAAAAAAGCGCCCCAAACGCTGCGAACAGTTCGCAACCTTGGGGATGTCGATTCCGGTTGCGATCCCCATGGCTTCCAGCATATGGGCCGTATCCTCAGTCGCGATATTGCCGGCCGCTCCCGTCACAAAAGGGCACCCCCCCATGCCGCCCAGGGCTGTGTCGAAATGCGTAACCCCGCACGTCAATGCCGCGTAGACATTTGCCAATCCCATCCCACGCGTATCATGCAAATGGAGCGCCACGGGAATGGTTCCCACAAGGGCCTTGACTTCTTGCAGGAGCGTAATCGACCGATCGCGGGTCGGCCATACCGGTCGTGTCGGACAGACAAAGCATGGCAATTCTTTCCATCTGATCGAAGTCACGGATGATCTTCACAATCGTCTCCGGGGTCGACTTGCCTTCATAAACACATCCAAAGGCACATTGGATGCTGAGCCGGACCTGCATCTGATAAGTCCTTGGCCCGACGGATCATTTCACACCCCTGTTCGAGGGCCTGCTGGCGTGGTCATGCCGGTATTTTTACGGCTGTGGGTGTCCGAGGCCGAAAAGGAGACTTCGATCGCCTGCAGTCCGGCCGCATGGGCCCGCTCCACACCACGGAGGTTCAGGGCCAGGCCACTGTAAACGACATCCGTCGCGTCGAGGCAAACGCCGGAGCAGATCCTCGGCATCTGCCATTTGCGGTATTTTTTCAGGGTGCACAAATGAAGTCACCTGAATGTGTCGCATCCCGGCATCAGCAAGCAATCCGATCACCTCCACTTTTAATTCTGTCGGCATTACGGCGGGATTCAAACTGAAACCCATCGCGGGGACCGACCTCCATCAAGGTCACTCTGGCAGGCAATGCATCGGGCATTTGTTGGATTCCTATAGCGGTCATTAGACCGGGGGATAAAACCATCTTTAAGCACTATCTCGCACCGCGGCTGAAGTCAAGAGGCCAACCTATCACCTGCCTAGCCCCTTACCGGCCGGCGATTCGTATTCAAGCGGGAGCCAAAAAGGTCTTGACGATCAACCGGCCGGACTATAAATGATGGGCACCTTTTGATCTTGACGCTATAATTGTATGCCAACCGGTATGAATCAACTATCATCGCCCATCAACACGGACCGACCGCTGCGCATCTGTCTGCTCAGTTACCGCAGCAATCCCCATTGCGGGGGCCAGGGTGTTTATTTAAAGAACTTGAGTCGAGCGCTGGATAAGCTCGGGCATTACGGTCGAGGTCGTTTCCGGTCCGCCCGACCCGATGCTCGACCCCGGCATTCGGCTTTTTCAGATCCCCTGTCTCGATCTATACGACCCGGCCGACCCGTTCAGGGTCCCGACATTGAAAGAGTTGCGCAATCCGATCAATTTGATGGAATGGCTCGGTGTTTCGACCATGGGGTTCCCTGAACCCTTCACGTTCGGTATCCGGGCCTATTTATTTTTACGCGACCAATTCAGACGCTACGATATTATCCATGACAACCAAAGCCTTTCTTACGGTATCTGGGCCATAAAAAAATTTGTTCCAACGATAGCCACCATCCACCATCCTGTCACCGTCGATCGTGACATCGCCGTCAGAACGGTCTCCGCCTGGTGGAAAAAAGCCAAGTATCTACGCTGGTACTCTTTCATCGGTATGCAAAAAAGAGTCTCGCGAACCTTCTCCCACATTATCACTGTTTCTGAGCGTGCACGCAATGACATCAGTCGCGAATTCAAGATTCCCCCAACCAAGTTCAGGGTTGTCCCCAACGGTATCAACACCGACCTGTTTTATCCGCTGCCGGGAATCGAACGCGAACGCAACCGTATCATTGTAACCAATAGCGCCGACACACCGCTCAAAGGGCTATACTATCTCTTGCAGGGCGTGGCAGTCTTGGCACAGACCCATCCCATCAAGCTGGTGGTGATCGGTGCACCAAAAAAGAATGGCGGTATCGTTAAGTTGATTCGCAAACTCGGCATCGGGTCATCGGTTTGTTTTACCGGTAGAATCACGTGACGATGAATTCAGACGACAATACGCCCGTGCCACCTTGGCGGTCGTCCCCTCGGTGTATGAAGGTTTCGGCCTCCCGGTCGGGGAAGCCATGGCGTGCGGCGTTCCGGTTATCAGTACGACGGGCGGCGCCCTGCCGGAAGTTGTCGGCGATGCGGGAGTGCTGGTCTCGCCGGCCGACCCCGCTGCATTGACAAAAGCCATTAAAACGATGCTCGATCAGCCGGAACAGGCCGCTGCATTAGGCCAGGCCGGCTATGAGCGGGTTCTAAATCAATTCACTTGGGAGAAAGCGGCCCAAAAAACGGTTGCGGCCTATCGGGAGGTCATCCGTGATCACGGTCGACTTCGCTAAGCTCGATCTTCAGCCGGGACATAAAATCCTCGATATCGGTTGCGGCACCGGCCGTCACACCTGTGCCGCTTACGCCTTAAGCGACGTGGTGGCGGTGGGGGCCGACATTGACATCGCCGACGTCCGTGAAACCCGCCAGCGATTGATTTTGCATGATCAACTGGGTGAACATGGCGGTGGGCTGTGGAGTGTTGCGGCCGCTGACATCAATTACCTGCCGTTCAAGGATCATGCCTTTGACCTGGTCATTTGCTCAGAGGTGTTGGAGCATATAGCGAACGAAACGAGGCCCGTCGCGGAAATCATCCGGGTTTTAAAGCCTGGTAAAAACCTGGTGGTCAGTGTGCCCCGCTATGGGCCCGAGTACATCTGCTGGCTGCTGTCGAAAGAGTATCGCACGGCCAGCAACGGGCATGTCCGTATTTACCGATCCAGCGAGATAACGGCAACGCTGGAAAAGGCGGGCGTACAAAAATGGTCGTCCCATTTTGCCCACAGCCTGCATTCGCCTTACTGGTGGTTAAAATGTCTGGTCGGCCCCTCGCGCGAGGATTCAGTGCCGGTCAACCTCTATCATCGCTTCCTGACCTGGGACATGATGCAGAAGCCGCTTTTTACCCGGTTATTGGATAAGCTCTTGAATCCCTTGCTGGGCAAAAGTGTCGTCTTGTATTTCAAAAAATAAAATCGTTACGTGATTTTATGCAAGACGCCGAGCGTCTTGACCATCGGAAGGGCTTGGTATTGGCCGCTGGCGAGGGCTTTTTGATAAACTTCATGCGGGGCCTGACCGCCCGCCTGCGGATTTTCGAAGATATCATGGATCATCAGGTACCCCCCTGTCATAAGATGCCCGCTCCAAGAACAATAATCCGCCCAGGCCGCTTCGAACGAATGGCCGCCATCGATGAAAACCAAGCTTAATGGGGTTGCCCAGGCACGCGCAGCCACCTGCGAAGGGCATACGAGCGGCACAACGGTATCCTCAAGCCCGGCGGCCGCAAGGGATTGCCTGAACGCACCGAGGGTGTCCACTTCATAGGCCCGGTAATCAAAAAGCTCGGGATCGAAATATTCTTCGCCCGGCTGCTGCTCTTCAGACCCCCGGTGATGGTCAATGGAAAAAAGGATGCTGCTGTTCACCTTGCAGCCCGCCCCGAGATAGATGGCCGACTTTCCACAGTAACTGCCGATTTCCAGACAGGGTCCCATCCGGCTGGCCACCTGAGCAATGGCAAATAGCTGTCGGCCTTCCTCGGCATCGAGAAAGCCTTTGGTCCGGCCTAATAGGCGCTGATCGATATCCATTTTCTTAAATGGTTTTAGGTTTAAGGTTTTAAGTTTTAGGCCGCTATAAGCCTTGTCAATCATATGTTCCGAATGAGCCGAGCAAGAGGGGCACCCTATTTTTTTTAAAAAGGCATATCATTATGAATCGGAAGATTGTATCGAGACTCACTCTAACAGCAAAGCCGGCCCACCAGCCTAAAACCTAACCACCTAAAACTTAAAACATAACAGCGGTTTATCGAATCATGCGACAGTTATAATACATTGAGGCGGTTGGCTGGATGGTGCAACTTAACTGATGTCGTCATAGCTGCGGACCAGGACCTCCCGGGGTTTGGCGCCATCGGCGGGACCGACGATGCCCTCCTGTTCCATCATTTCGATAATCCGTGCAGCGCGATTGTAGCCAACACGCAAATGGCGCTGGACCATCGAAATGGAAGCTTGGCGGGTTTTGGTGATCAAGGCCACGGCATCATCATATTTCTCGTCATATTCCTTCTCATCGCTGTCGACTTTTTCGGCCTTGTGGGGGGCCACAACCTCTTCGTTATAGTCCGGTGGTTTCTGAGCGCGCAGAAAATCGGTGATGCGGGCGACCTCTGCTTCCGAGATGTAGGCGCCGTGGATGCGTTGCAGCTTGCCGGCCCCGGGAGGCAGAAAAAGCATATCGCCATTGCCCAGCAGACTTTCGGCTCCGTTGGTGTCGATGATCGTGCGCGAGTCGGTCTTGGAGGATACCTGAAACGTCAATCGCGTTGGAAAATTGGCCTTGATAATGCCGGTCAGCACATCGACTGACGGTCGTTGGGTCGCCAGGATCAGATGGATCCCGGCCGCCCGTGCCATTTGCGCCAACCGGGTCAGGGCGACTTCGACATCTCGCGATGCAACCATCATCAGATCCGCCAACTCATCGATGATGATGACGATATAAGGAAGCACGGCCGGCGTGTCCGGCTTATTCGCCTGCTGATCTTTTGCGATTTTGCGGTTATACTGCACGATATTGCGCGCCCGTCGTTCGGATAGCAGCTCGTAGCGGTTTTCCATTTCGCGCACGGCCCAGAAGAGCGCATTGGTGGCTTTGCTCACATCGGTCACCACCGGCGTTATCAAATGGGGAATCCCGTCATAAATGGACAGTTCAATCCGTTTCGGATCGATCATGATCAGCTTGACTTCATCAGGGTTCGCTTTATACAGAAAACCGCTGATCATGGTATTCAAAGCCACGCTCTTACCGGCACCCGTCGCCCCGGCGATCAGCAGGTGCGGCATGCGGTCCAGTTCCGTTACCACCGGGTGGCCGACGATGTCTTTCCCCAGCGCAAGGGTCAAATTCGATTTTGATTGCTGGAAGACCGGTGCAACGATGATCTCCTTGAAACGAACGGTTTCCCGCTCGGCATTGGGGATCTCGATTCCAATGGCGGCCTTGCCCGGAATGGGTGCAACGATCCGGATGCTGATGGCACGCAGGGCCAATGCCAGATCGTCGGTCAAGTTCACAATTTTATTGATTTTAACGCCCGGCGCCGGTTCATATTCAAAGGTCGTGATCACCGGTCCGGGGGTCACGGCCGTCACCTTGCCACTGACACCGAAATCCATCAGTTTCTTTTCGAGCAACTTCGACTGCATCATCAAATTTTCGTCTGTTAACCGAATCCGGGCTTGGGTTCCGGTTCATCCAGAAAATTGACCGATGGCGGCTGAAAGCTCGAATTGACCCGCATGAAGTCGAAGACCTCTTGCTTGGGAACGGCCTTGGCTTTGACCGGTTTGACCTTCGGGGTCTGAATTTTAATCGGTTTTACCTTGCGGGCAATGCGGACCTCTTTGGCCTGAATACGTTTTTTGGCTTTTTTACGCCGCTCCTGCCATTTAATATAGACCGTCGTAACCCGATCCCCGGCAATCCTGGCTGACTAACCAGGCGCGTTTTCCAAAACGGACCAGGGAAAATCCGGTCGTCATGATAAAGCCGATCAACCATATCAGAAAAAGGAAAATGACCCCGCCGGTCGGATTGGAATATTTAACGATAAAGGCCTGTAGCGGCATCCCGACGATGCCACCCGATGAAAATTTATTCCCGAAAACGATGTAGTGACTCTGCTGAAAGGCCAGCAGGCTGCCGGTTGTAATGATCAACAAAATGCCGCCGATGATGATCGGCACGATGGTTTTACTGGGCTGATTGCTGAAAAAATAGACACTGATCAGGAGCAGCAGGACAGGCAACCAAAAAGCACCCAGCCCAAACAACCCGATCAGGATACCGGCTGTGTGAGCCCCGATGACGCCAAACAGATTGTGGATGCTGTCGGCTTACCCGGGCATGATTGATGGAGGGGTCCGCCGGGCTGTATGATAAAAGGCTTATCAGGGTAAATATAACGAGGAAAAATATTATGATTCCAATTATTTCTTTACGCATACCTACCTACTCGGAATCGGCATGGGTGTCATCGCGCAGATGAAGGATAGCGCCGATTCTATACTTCGATAATAAAAGGCAGAATAACAGGTCGTCGCCGGATCGTGAAGGAAAAATACTGCCGCAGGGCCGTCTGCACTTTTGAGCGGATTTTATTGACGCGATTGGGAACTGTCGGATCGACCTCCTCGACAACTTCCAGGACCACACACTGGGCGTCGCGTATCAGATGTCCGGTTTCGGTCTCGAAAACGAATCCGCGTGAAACCACATCCGGACCATAGACAATGACCCCGGTCTCTTCATCAAAAGCCATGTTGACCACAACCAGCCCATCTTCCGAGAGGACCCGCCGTTCACGCAAGACACTTCGACCCACGTCACCGATCCCTTTACCATCGATCATCACGCGTCCCGTTATGATCTTTTCGTGCACCGCTACCTTCTGGTCTTCAATTTCGATAATCTGGCCATTCTGGGCGATATGAATATTTTCCTTCGGAATACCGACCTGCTCTGCCAAGCGACCGTGCAAAGTCAAGTGCCGATACTCGCCATGGATTGGAATAAAATGCATGGGCTGCGTCAAATTCAGCATTAATTTCAGCTCTTCCCGAAAAGCGTGACCAGAAACGTGAATAGCGGAGATCTTTTCGTAGATGACATCCGCTCCACGGCGATAGAGGTTGTTGATGATGCTGGCAATCGCCTTTTCGTTTCCGGGGATGAACTTGGAAGAAAGGATCACCGTGTCGTCCTGCTTGATCGCAATCTGCTTATGGCTCCCAGCCGCCATTCGGGCCAGGGCTGACATGGGTTCCCCCTGGCTGCCGGTCATGATCATCACGATTTCATCGTCCGAGTAATGACCGAGCTCATCGACCGTGATTTCCATGTTGGCCGGAATCTCCAGATAGCCGAGGTCTTTGGCGATATTGGCACTGACTTCGACACTGCGACCATTGAAGACGACTTTCCGCCCTGCGGTCGCGGCAATATTAACAATTTTCTGGATACGTGTGATGTTCGATGCAAAAAGGGCCACGATGATACGTCCCGTGCGGCCGAACATGATATTTGAAAGGGTTGCATAAATCTCTTCGGACGAAATGGTATAGCCGTCCTTTTCAACATTGGTCGAATCGGATAAAAGCGCCAAGACCCCCTTTTTACCACAGCGGGCGAACTGACCGACATCGGTCTTCATCGCGGAATCGGCCGTGTGGTTAATCTTGAAGTCACCGGTATGTACAATCAACCCATTGGGTGTGTCGATCGCGAGTCCAACCCCATCGATCACGCTGTGGCAAACCCGGATAAATTCAATCTCAAAAGGATCAATCACAATTCGCTTACCGGGCGAGATTTCCTGCAACTCGACAACATCCAAAAGATCGTGTTCCTCGAGCTTGTGCCGTACGATTCCGAGCGTAAAAGCGGTTCCGTAAACCGTCGCGTTGACATGCTTCAGTAAATAGGGCAATGCGCCGATATGGTCTTCATGGGCATGGGTCAAGACAATTCCCGCCACCCGGGAACTGTTCGCTTTCAGATAGTCCATCTTGGGAATCACGTAATCGACACCCAGCATATAATCTTCGGGAAACATCAAGCCTGCATCGACGATGAACATGGTTTCACCATATTCATAGACCATCATGTTCAATCCGATCTCTCCCAATCCGCCCAAAGGTATCAACTTTAATTTCATGGTTGTTCGTTTTTGCCCTTCTCAAAAGATTCGCAGATCGATTGCCGGACCTTTTCCAGCAAATCGTCTTTGGTTTTACGTGAATAATCGGCCGTTTCAATCGGTTTTTTAATCTCGAGGACGACGTTCGCGGGATCAACCCGCCAACGATTCTTGGGCATAATCGACCAGGTCCCATGAATGACAACCGGAACGATCGGCACACCGGAATCGACCGCTAAAACAAACCCGCCCTTCTTGAAGGGCCTGATCCTGCCATCCTGACTGCGGGTCCCCTCCGGGAAGATCAGCACGGAAGCCCCTTCCCGGATCGTGCGGGCTGCCTCCCACAAGCTCTGGAATGCCGATTTGCGATTGGAGCGATCGATACTGATGTATCCACAGCCCCTCATCGCCACGACCGAAAACCGGTATTTGAACAACTCCGCTTTGGCCAGCCATCTGAACTGAACGCATAGATATCCCAACAGAACCGGTATATCGAAGTTGCTTTGATGATTGGGCATGTAGATATACGATTTTGAAGGATCGATGCGCGAAAAACCCCGGACCTGTACCCTGACGCGACTGACGAATAAAATCGATCGGGCCCAAGTCCTGGCGATCAGATGCGGAAAGTCACCGGTTTTACTGAAAAACGAAGCCAATATCGTGGCAAGTCCAAAGATGAATGTCGCCACGACAACCCAGGCGATAATGAACATTGTATGTAGGTATCTGAAGATCATGGTCGGGCAGTTACGGTTGCAGCTACATCAGGTTATGATCGCCAATTCGACCAACAGGGCGTCGATCAAGTCGATAATCCAATTGCGCTGTGCTTCAGTGGCATAATCGATACAGTCGCATCGCAGGCGTTGCTTGGTCCGTATAAGCAATTCACACGCCAGGCTTGCGGGTTTTAAGGCCATGCGCTATAAAAAATGGCTGGCAAGCCGCGTGCTCGGTCTGCACCGGTGTCAACAACCGTGCCTCAAGTGGAATCCAATAAATACCATCCAGCTCGGCACGCTCGAAATGTTCGTCCAGATATTTTTTGATCCGGTCGTAATCGTGCGGCCGTAGTTCGTCGATAACGTACTGTTTCATAACAGTCTAAAATTAGCATAGTCCCCTTGAAAACGCAAGATATATGTTATCTCCGGCTCGAAAGTAACAACCTGTAGGGGTATGCCCAAATAAGCCGTATCATCGTTTTGCATGCAAGCGGCTTCACACCGCACGACCACGGGTTAAAAAAATCCAGGCCGCTTACCTGCTTGACACCTTCGTCAGATTACTTTAAATTTCAATTGCCTAAAAATATGCCTTGAAAAATAATCATTTGGGATCATCGGCCAACGTGTTGCTGCTCATCGTCACGCAATCGTACTCGTACGAGGGCATCAGCCAGCAAACCGTTATCCAAGCCAAGATTCACGCCAGGTCTCACGCGGGCTTCCCAGCGCGGCGCCGAATCCGACATTCGATTTGAAAGAAATGAAGGGACAATGAATAGCTTCCAAACCAAAACAGCAGCAAAAGAGCGCTTCATCAGCATGGACCGCATGGTCGTCACGGGCTTCGGCTTGGCAGCCTCCTATTGGGTTCTCGACTCGATTGTCTACGTTCTGTTGGATTCAACCAACGTAACGCTTTTGGACCGCCTGATGGGACCGACGTTAGATGACCTCCTCTCGCGCTTACTGGTGATGTGCTTTTTTATGATTTTTGGCTCCCATGCCCAGTATACCATTACCCAACGCAAAGAAGCCGAAGCAGCCCGCCAAGAAAGCGAAAGCAAATACCGTACGATCCTGGAGAGTATCCAAGAAGGTTACTACGAGGTAGACCGCGACGGCAACCTGACCTTTTTCAATGAGTCCATGTGCAAAATTGTCGGATATGTGCGCCTGGAATTGCTGGGAATGAACATCAGCCTGTTCATGGATGCTGAAAACGCCCGCAAAGTTTTTGGCGCGTTCGAGACAGGTGGCCGAGCAAGAAGTGACCGTTGAATCGCTTGATTGGTCGTTGATTCGCAAGGATGGCGCCACGCGGTTCGTGGAAACCTCGGTCGGTGTACTAAAAGATGCCAGTGGAAAACCGTTGGCTTTCGAGGGTTGCTGAGGGATGTCACCAAACGCAAACGGGCTGAAGCGCTGCTGCAAGCCAAGCTGGCTGCCGAAGAAGCCAATCGCTCCAAAAGTGAATTTCTTGCCAACATGAGCCATGAGATTCGAACCCCGTTGAACTCCATCATCGGCCTGGTCAAACTGACCCTTGAAACCGAACTGAACCCGGAACAAAAAGAAGATCTTGACGTAGTCAAATCAGCGGCCTACGCATTGTTGGCTCTGATCAACGACATTCTGGACTTCTCTAAAATCGAAGCGGGCAAACTGGAACTGGAAGAAATCAAATTTAACTTGCGTGACTTCCTTGGCGAATCCCTCAAAATTATGGCCGCGAAAGCACACGAAAAGGGACTTGAACTCGCCTACCAAGTAGCACCCGATGTGCCCGAAAATATTGCTGGCGATCCCTCGCGTTTTCGACAGGTCATTCTTAATCTGATCGGCAACGCCATCAAGTTTACCGAAAAAGGTGAAATTATCGTCAACGTAACGCTGGAGGAACAGGACCAAACTGAAACCCTGCTGCACTTTACCGTCAAAGACACGGGCATTGGCATTCCCCAAGAAAAACAGGAAAGTATTTTCAATCCGTTCCAACAGGCAGACGGCAGCACCACACGCCAGTATGGCGGTACGGGCCTGGGTTTGGCTGTATCCAGTCAAATCGTCAACCTCATGGCTGGCAACTTCTGGGTCGATAGCGAGCCGGGTGTTGGCAGCACCTTCCATTTTACCTCGCGTTTCAGGCGCCTGGGGGGCAAGGATGAAGCCCTGCTTGTACCGGACGACAATACCTTCAAGGGGATTCGGGTTCTGGTCGTGGATGACAATCAAACCAACTGTAAAATCCTGCATGACAATGCTTTCCAGTTGGGGTATGCAACCAGTCATGGCGCAATGATACCGCCAGCGCCCAAACCTTGTTCAACGAGGCCTCCAAGCCGTTCAATCTGGTCCTCATTGATTCCGACATGCCTGAGCCCAACGGCCTGACGCTGGCAGATTGGATCAAAGACCAGAACCAGCCGGGTGTAACGTCATCATGATGTTGACCTCGTTGCATACGCGCAGTCAGATCGATCTTAAAGGGCTGAATATTAAATCCATTTTAACCAAACCGGTCCGTCCCTCCGACCTGCTCGACGGCATCACGCAAGCCCTCGATTACAACACCGCACTAATCGAAGAGATGACACCGACCGACGATCAGGCCAATGGTACCACCGGGCGTCGGATCAATATCCTTGTTGCTGAAGACACGCCCTTTAACCAAAAATTCATTCGCCGCCTGCTTGATCGATGGGGGCATCGCTCCGTCATCGTTGCAAACGGCCGCAAGGCCATCGAAGCGCTGGCCCATGAAAAATTCGATCTTGTTCTGATGGATGTTCAAATGCCCGAAATGGACGGGTTCGAGGCAACCAAGGCCATTCGGGCCGAAGAAGCCGCCAACGGTGAACATGTACCGATTATTGCCATGACGGCCCATGCCATGAAAGGGGACCGGGAGCGCTGTCATAGAGGTCGGGCATGGATGATTATGTTCCCAAACCGGTATCCGCCAACATGCTATTGGCCGCCATTAACACGCTGGTACCGGATGATCGCGCACCATCGGAGACATGCGGTGGTCGACGACGCCCCCGAAACAAGCGAAACACCGAAGAACCGATCATCGACAAAGCCACTTTATTGAAAGCCTTTGACGACGATTGGGATTTTTTTACCGAAGTGGTCGAGATGTTCATCCAGGACTACCCACCAATGATGTCTGATATCGCCGCGGCCTTACAGGCCCAGGATGCCCCAACGTTGATGCGCAGCGGGCATGCACTCAAAGGCATGCTGGGCAATTTTCAGGCCACAACCGGAATGCAATTAGCATATCGCTTGGAGGAGATTGGGACGCCAGGCGGTAGTTCGATAATGCCGATGCAAACGTACCAAAAGCTCTCCGATGAGCTTACCAAGCTCGCCAGCATCTTTAAGAAGATTGTGAAGGAGGAAGCGCCTTGAATATTCTCATCGCCGAAGATGATGCCATAACCCGCCGCCGGCTCCGGCATTTCCTGGAAAAATGGGACTACAGTGTTCAGGAAGCCAGCAATGGACTGGAAGCGCTCGAGAAATTTCTGTCCGGAAATTTCGACCTGGTCATTTCCGACTGGATGATGCCTGAAATGGACGGCCCGGAACTGGTGCGTCACATCCGCAGCCGCGGCCAGGATAAACCCTTTGTCTACACCATTCTCTTGACATCGCGCGGCGACAAAGATGATGTCGTCAAAGCCCTGGCCGAGATCGGCGTGGACGACTACATCGTCAAACCCTTTGAACCGGATGAATTGCGCGCCCGTGCTCGACGTCGGCATCCGCACCGTAAAACTGGAACGAACCCTGCGCGAATATGGGCAAGGTTTGGAAAAGATCGTGCGCAAACAAACACGCCAGATCCGTCAAACCCAGGAAGAAACCATCATCCGGCTATTGACCGCACTGGAGTCGCGGGATGAGGAAACCGGCGGACATGTTCGGCGTATCGGGCTGTACAGTGCCCATCTGGCCGAAGCCGCCGGATGGTCGACGGAAAAAATCGACGACCTCCGTTTGGCGGCACCCATGCACGATATCGGCAAAATCGGCGTGCCCGACGCCATTCTCCAAAAAAACGGCAAACTGACGGTCGATGAGTTTGAAATCATCAAATCGCATACCACCATTGGCGGACAAATTCTCGGTGATTCCGAATTCCCCATGCTGCAGATGGCCCACGACATCGCCCTCTATCACCATGAAAGATGGGAAGGCGGCGGATATCCGATGGACCTGGCAGGCGAAAAAATTCCCGATGTGGCCCGGATTGTGGCCCTGGTCGATGTCTATGATGCCCTCAGCCAGGACCGTGTATATCGAAAAGCATCACCGGAAGAAGAAGTTCTCGAACTCATGGCAGTCGGTCGAGGGAACCATTTCGATCCCTTTTTTTATGACCTGTTCCTCGAAGCGATCCCGGCCTTTCGTCAAATTGCAATAAAAAATCCTTAGCCATCGATTCATAAATGCGATGACGAATTTCTCTACTCAGGGCAAAGTGCTGAGTGAGCAATAGAGGTTGA
This sequence comes from uncultured delta proteobacterium, assembly GCA_963802265.1. Classification (GTDB taxonomy): domain Bacteria; phylum Desulfobacterota; class Desulfobacteria; order Desulfobacterales; family CAWDIC01; genus CAWDIC01. The sequence continues at coordinate 392,969 of CAWDIC010000005.1, read as the reverse complement.
CAATCAATCGACTTTAAATTAAGATTTCAAGTATTAAAATCAAGAAGTTATATTAGCCGCTAGTGAAAACCCTTCAAGTTGGAGGGCCTGATGGCAAAAAAACGCAAGTTTTTCATTGTCGACGATGACCGGATTTTCATTAAATTTTTAACGAAATACCTCCAATCCGACACTTCTGTTGTTTCTCACAGTACCTCCAGTGCCAAGGCCTTGACCCAAATCCTTGCCCAAAAACCGGATTGTGTCATTCTCGATATCATGATGCCTGAAGTCGATGGCCTTGAGTTATGCAAACAATTACGCGCTGAAGCAGCCCTCGATACCACCAAAATCATTATTCTTTCCGGCAAAGCTTATGAATTTGACCGTAAGCGCGCCATGAGCTTCGGGGCCGATGGATATATCACCAAACCGATCGATCCCGACACCATCGCCACCCAAATCGAACGCATTATTGAAGATCGTATCGAAATGACTTTCTGGGGGGTTCGCGGAACGTTGCCGGTACCGGGCGCAATGGCAATTCGTTACGGCGGCAACACGTCTTGTGTAAGTCTCGCCTTCCCCAAAGGCAGCCTTTTTATCTTCGATGCAGGAACCGGCATTAAGGTCCTTTCCGGTCACCTGTTGCGGACGAGTCAATCACTGGTCGAAGCCAAAATTTTTATATCGCATCCCCATTGGGATCATATCAACGGCCTGCCTTTCTTTGCACCGCTGTATATGCAGGGCAACGAATTTGAAATTTTCGGTCCGTCCCATGGGGATGTCACCGTGCGGGAATTGATTGCCGGCCAAATGGACGGTGTTTACTTTCCGATCAAAATCAAGGAGTTCGGTGCCACGGTTTCCTTCCGTGACCTCAAGGAAGAAACGCTTGAAGTGGATCGGGTTAAAGTTCAAACCATCTTGCTGAACCACCCGGGGCATTGTCTTGGCTATCGGGTGGAATACAAATCCCGCGCGGTCTGTTATGTCACCGATAATGAGCTCTTTCCAAAGGACAGCCGCTTTTACAACCAATCCTATGTCGATAAGCTGGTCCAATTTTGTCCAGGGCGCGGATGCGCTCGTGACCGACTGTACGTACCAGGATGAAGAGTACGCCGAAAAGGTTTGCTGGGGTCACTCCCCGGTTGGGTCGGTGGTCGACCTGGCCGCCCAGGCCCAGGTAAAGCAGTTATTTCTAATACCACCACGACCCGGATCAGTCCGATCGAGAGATTGAAGCCAAGCTTAAATCCGCAACAGCGCGCTTGAAACAGTGCAAGGCCGCCACCCAGTGTTTCGCCCCGCAAGAGCAACAAGTCTTCAAGATCTGACGCTCTGTATTACCAGGCTAGTAAACATCCGGACGCTGAAAAATCCCTGTATATAGTGCTTGTCGATAACGATAATGTCCGCTTGGGACGTAGGGGCGCCCTATAACCGATTGAAACGGGAAAAGATGGCTGGGACGTTAGGGCATTGTGCTGGTGATGAGAAGTGCTTTTTGGACGGAATGTCCCGTGTTGCGGATTGGATCTGAAAAGGTGCAAGAAGGAGGGCAGTGACACCAAAAGGTATCACCCCCGGCGCTTACGCTGCGGCAGCACCGGGGCGATTTGACATTCAATACCGCCTAAGTTTCTTCAACCGTTATCGCACCGGTTTCACATACTTCGACACAGCTTTCGCAGCCCAAGCATTCTTCGGCGTTTACAGGAACCGACTTGTCGTTCTCCATCTCAAACACTTCAACCGGACAGACATCGACGCATTCTTCGCAGCCTTCACATTTTGCTTCATCAACAATCGGATTAAAAGCCATTTACCGAGCCTCCTTTTGTAAATTAATTAGTTTTTGTATCTTCTATTCATACTAGTTAGTGTCGGGAAAGCTCCATATCCCAAACAATAGGGGGTAGTCAAGCCTTCTTTGCTTTTTTTACTCCGGCCTGGTGCTCTGCCCTTATCGCGGTCTGACCACCTTGAGTAATGAGAGCCACCACCGTGTTCCGGTAAGGTTCCGTCGCGGACGCCTGCACTGACGGTCGACGTCATTGGCTTGTCGCGCCGCCCTTCCAAAATTCATGCGGTTTGATGTCCGGCACAAGATAGACCATCAGGGTCACACCTTGTGCTCCCGACCCCGCCTGGCGGAAGGGTGATTTGCTCAGGCATGCCAATCGGCCAGGCCTCGGTGACAAGCCTTTCGAAATATTGTGCGAAAATCGACTGCCAATCCGGTTGGTGTTCAAAGCAGTCGCTCCGAAGGGCACGTCCAACAGCCGATTTCGACCACCTCCGGATCGATCATCCAGTACCGCTGCAACAGCCGGTCGGCTATCGGTGACGAACACACCGGTCAATTCCGGATCATGGAGAGAGCAAAGCGCCCCATGCGGCCAGCCGCTCCGCAATCATGTATTCACCCGTCTGATCGGCCATGAACATCTCGGCAGACAAAAGTCGCGCGTCGTCCGCTATCTGTTTCGCCCTGCAGCCTTTGCAGCATAGCCCGCTCCATTTCGGCCTGTGAAATCAGGCTGTGACGGATCGCCTGATTCTGGCTGTCGAATTCCTGGGCCAAGTGTAGAAACACCCTGGCCTGCATCAGCTGCTGGGCGGCCTCTTCGAGCCGGATGCATTTGTGTGGTCCCTCCACTTGTTGGGTTCGGCGAATTTCAGTCCGAATTTGATGAATCGAAGCGTCATCGTAAAAGGGAATCGCTCCCTGACGGGTTTTAAAATAGCCGAATTCGGCGCCCTGGTGTTGGCGCGCCCATGTCTGATATGCCTTGACAACCTGCTCCAGATTATCGCTGTCAGTCCGCAATCAGGCACCCGAATGGCCAATCTCCCGCTCTGAACCAAAGCGTCAACTTCAGCGGGTATGCGGCAGGTGTGACGGCTGATAGGCGACAACTTGTTGAAAAAAACACCTAAAGCTTCCATCGCCTTAACAGACAGATAGGTATAAGGAAAATAGATCGGTTTCATTTTTATCCTTCGGTACGTTTCTGATCCCGGATGACAACGCCATGGGCTTGCAGCTGGTCCCGCAATCGATCGGCCAATTCCCAGTCACCGGCTTGCGGGCCTGTTCCCGCTGGGCCATCAGTTTTTGCATCTCATCATCCAGGGTTGCATCATGGAAATTGTAAATATTTAAAACCTCGTCAATATTTCTAAAAGCCGCCACAACTTTGCCGCCCCGGGCGGATCGATTCGTTGTTCCTGTACCAAAATATTGATCTGTTTGATCATTTTGAATTGGGACGCCATTGCGGCTGAAATGTTCAGGTCATCATCCATGGCGCTGATAAATCCCTGCTTCAGGTCATACAACAGCTGATCCAGGTCGGGATAGGGCTGTCCCCGTTTTACCTGCAGCAAGTTGTAAATGCAGGCATTTAAACGATTGAGGGAGCTTTGCGCATCCGCTATCCTGGTTTTTGAGAAAATGACCGGCTTGCGGTAATTGGTCGCCAACAACCAATAACGAATCTCTTTGCCTGAACACCCCATGGCCGCAAGGTTCTCAAGCGTTAGACGCGCCGCCTGCTCACCAATTGTTTTGCCGTCGGCCAGGACCCGATCGCAATGGAGCCAGTAATGCGCCAACGGCTTGCCGGTGACAGCGTTGGCGATGGCGATCTCGTTCTCATGGTGTGGAAACACCAGTTCGCGACCGGCCGTGTGAATGTCGTAACTTTCGCCCAGATGTTTCATGGACATGGCAACACACTGAAGGTGCCATGAAGGTCGCACATTGCCCCACACGGTTTTGGTATAGAGGCCTCTTTTTAATTCCGACAGCTTGGCGCGTTTTAAAAGCGTGAAGTCGCGCGGATTGTCTTTTTCATATTCATCCAGGTCGACCGTGGCCCCGAGTCTGATCTTGTTGACATCGATGCCCGAAAGACGGCCATAATCCTTGAAACGTGAAATATCAAAGTACAGCGACCGCAATTTTTCGTAGGCATAACCGTTTTTAACCAGTTTTTCAGACAGCGCCACCATATCGTCCACATGTTCACTGGCACGGGGATATTTTTCAGCTGGCCGAATACCAAGCGTTGCCAGGTCTTGCATGAATTGATCGATATGCCCTTGGGTAAAATCGGTTAGGGGCTGGCCGGCTTTTTGCGACCCCTCGATCGTCGTGTCGTCCAGGTCGGTGATGTTCATGATATGCCGAACCTGATACCCCCTGTAGGTCAGGTAGCGGCTCAAGAGATCTGCAAACACGAAGCGTCGGCATTGGTCCAGTTGCATGCGGTCATTGGCGGTCGGGCCGCAGGAATACATGTTCACTTTACCCGGCTGGATCGAATCGAATTGCTCCTTTTGGCGGCTCAACGTATTGAAAAACCGGAGGGCGGCTTTCTCCTTGACCGTAAACAAAGGCGTGCTAAGGTACCGTTCGCCACTGTCCGGCAATACCGCAACCACGGTCCCGCTGTCCATGTGAGCGGCCTCCTGTAATGCTACGACCATCGCCGCCCCACTGCTCATCCCAACAAACAGCCCTTCCTCGCGGGCCAGGCGTCGGGTCATCTCGAAGGCTTCCTCGTCATCGATTTTGACCTTGGCATCGAGACGTTTTTTTTCGAACAATTCCGGCCGATAGGCTTCCTTCATATTCTTCAGGCCTTGAATTTTGTGGCCCAGATAGGGTTCAACGCCAACAATTTGGATCGCCGGGTTATATTCCTTTAGTCGCCGGGACAATCCCATCAACGTCCCGCTGGTCCCGAGCGTGGCAACCAGTTTGGAAACTTGACCACCGGTCTGTTGCCAGATTTCCGGTGCCGTGCCGTGGTAATGGGCCTGCCAATTGGCCTCGTTATTAAACTGATCCGTCATAAAGTAGGCGTCCGGATTCTCGCGGACCATCCGGTAAACCTCTTCGATGGCCCCATCTGTTCCCAAGTGCCCAGGTGTCAGCAGAATTTCGGCCCCACGCGCACGGAGTATTTTTTGGCGTTCAATGCTGACCGCTTCTGACATGGCCAACAGCAGTTTATACCCCTTGACGGCGCAAACAAGGGCCAGACCGATTCCGGTATTGCCGCTGGTTGCCTCGATCACGGTCTTGTCAGGTGTCAACGTACCCGCTTTCTCACCGTTTTCGATCATATACAAGGCCGGACGGTCTTTGATCGATCCGCCGGGGTTGAAATATTCCAGTTTGGCCAGAATTTTAACCTTGGCATTGGGGTTCAGGTTACGAATTTCAACCAGCGGTGTATTACCGATCGCATCGAGAATAGAATAACTCATGGATTTAGTTTTCCCAGACGGTGCTTTAAGGCATCCATAATTTCGGTGCGTACCTTTATTTCAGATTGGGTCGCATCAACAACTCGAAACCTCTCCGGTGCCGAACGGGCAAGTTTTAGATAGCCTGCCCGCACCTTGGCATGAAACGACAGCTTCTCCCTTTCAAATCGTGTTTCGGCATCTGTGCGGCCACCACTTTCAATCTGACCCCAGGCGCGCTCCAGACCAATTTCCGGCGGCAGATCAAGCAAAAAAGTGATATCCGGTTTCAAATCGTCAAAGGTGAGCCGATGCAGTTGCGCCACTTGTTCGAGTACCCAGCCCTCGGGCCTCGCCCTGATAGACCAGCGTTGCATCATAATAGCGATCACACAGAACAATCGTACCGGCACTTAAAGCGGGTTTCACGATTTCGGCCAGATGCTGGGCCCGATCCGCCATATATAAAAGCAGTTCGGTCAAGGGATCTAACTGGACGACCGTTGGATCGAGCAGGATCCCTCGAATTCGGACACCGATGGCGGTCCCTCCGGGTTCTCTGGTTGTCAGGCAGTTATAACCCTTCGTCCGCCAATTCGGTCCGGAGATGGGTCATCTGAGTCGACTTGCCTGAGCCTTCGATACCTTCCAAAGAAATAAACATACGCCTCGCAACCTCGATGGCCGTCCGCCATTGAATATCCGGATCTTTAGCGCCCGGTTTTGATTCACCCCTTGATGGGGCTTGCTATATAACAATGATTTTAAATCCGAAGATCGAATGGATCTTGAACCATTTAGGGCCCAGCGGTTGAACATTGCCGGCCTAAAAAATCGCGTTTAGAGGATTCAATAATCCCATCACGATTCTGAAACCGCCTTGCCGCGATAAAAATGGCGCCCCAACACCCGGTGGTACGATGTCCAGGGGTCACCCGACGCATCCTCCGCCATGAATTCGCGGATACTCGTAACTTTGGCATCGATTTCATCGATGTAATTCAACAGCACCGCTTCAATTGTTTTAGGAGGTTCGGGCGATCCAAACTCCCGACTGCCGTGGTGGCTGATGATCATATGTTTCAGCAGCCAAGCCTGCTCTTCCGGAAACCCAGCCACTTCTCTGAGTTTGTCTTCCAGCATTTGAATGCCGATCACGATATGACTGACCAAGCGCCCCTGGTCCGTATAATCGATGCGCTGCTGGTATTCGAATTCTTCGATTTTGCCGATGTCGTGCATTACAACTCCGGCAAGCAGCAGATCCCGGTCGATGCCGGCATAATGGGCCGCGATCTTTTCAGCCAAACGCGTCATGGAAAGGGTGTGTTCGAGCAGACCGCCAATGTAGGCATGGTGCATCATCTTAGCGGCCGGGGCCCGCTTGAATTTGGCAACCCAGGCCTCGTCGCGCCAGAAAGCTTCCATCAAATCTTTTAAATGCCGGGTTTGGATGGAATCGGTAATCTGCCGTAATCGTTCGAACATCCGATCAACGTTGCGGGCGCTAACGGGTAAAAAATCCTCCGGCGCAACCGTGTCGGCGTCGATGGTTTGCATGGCTGTTCACCACCAGTTGCAGCGCCCCGCGATATTCATTGACCTTCCCTTTGACCCTGACGAAATCACCGTAGGCAGCCGCGCCGGCAATTTGCGTGACGTTATCCCAGACCACCCCTTTGGCTTGGCCGGTTTTATCGGCCAAAACGATGGTTAAATAGTGGCTCCCATCCTTCTTCAAAGCCAGGTTTTTTTCCGACAAAACAAAAACATCTTCAACGGCTGTACCGGCCTTGAGCATGTTCACGTAAGCCTTTTTCATTTGGCGCTCACCCTTTGGTCGAGACCCCAGTCTTTAAGGGTCTCGATCATATTGTAATCGGTTACATCGCATTTGATCGGCGTGACGGAAATATAATCATGGTAAAGGGCCGTGCCGTCTATATCCAGGGAACCGGAATCTTTTGGCATTTCATACCCCTGCCAGTAGTAGGTCCGGTTGCGCGGATCGGTTCGGCGCTCGAAGGATTCGGACAGCGGTTCAATTTCCTGACGGGTGATGATGATCCCGGCGATATCCGACAGGGGCTTATCGGGAATGTTGATATTGAGGCAGGTCCCGAAGGGAAGCCCCCGCGCCTGAACATCCGTGACCAGTTTTTCGACAAAGCGGGCCGCGGTGTCATAGTGCTCGATGCGGGTGCCCCGCATGGAAACGGCGATGGCCGGCAAACCGTACAATGCCGCCTCCTTGGCTGCCGCAACCGTTCCGGAATAATTGATATTGGCACCGATATTGGCGCCCGGGTTGATGCCTGAGATCACGAAATCCGGTGGCCGGTCCAGAATTTCGGTTACGCCCAGTTTGACACAATCGGCCGGCGTGCCCGTCACCGCAAAACCGGTATCCCCGCCGTTGATCAGGACTTTATGGGCCCGAATGGGATCATGTAAGGTAATGCCATGTCCAACGGCACTCCGTTCCCGATCCGGTGCAACGACCGTCACCGTATGGGCGCGGGCAAAAAGGTTGTTCAGCACCCAAATTCCTTCGGCATAAATGCCATCATCATTGGTCAGTAATATATTCATCCGCAAACCATCGCATAAAATCGTTTCACGATTTTATGTGTAAAATAATTATTTTGCGAATTGTATACACCCAAGTTGAGCGATTTACAAGTTTGCCGTCGATCAGCAAGTTGGGCCAAGCACAATCCTGGTCTGCCAAAGCGCAAGTTTTTCCGTTATACAATCGCTGGAACCATTTTATCGAACGCGATCTTTGATCGCTCCGATGCACAAGGCCAAAATTTCTATCCCTGAAGCGATCTACCGTGGTATTCATGAATTTTTGCTCCAGATCCTACGACCCGGAGCACCGCACTTGCTGCCCTTAGACGCCGAGGATCAGAATCCACTTTAAATTACTCTCGCTGCAAGCATCGTGAATCATGCATGCAACTCTAAAACACGCCATTGGGATGCATCATAGGGCCGTCGCTTTATAAGGGGCGAACCTGCCAACAAAAGGTTGCCTTTGCAACCTGTTTGACACTATGATATTGTTTTTTAGATTAAATTCGGCCGAATGGCCGATTTACCGATGCCGCGGGCGCGGTTTTTAGCGGCGCCGCCCATAAGAGGGCGAGGGACCTCTATTCGTGGACTGAAATCGATCCAAATGACCCTTCCAACCTCAAAACCGCTTGATGCATCCACGCCTGCCGGACCCAGCAAGGCCCGTTTGCTTGTCGGCCTTTTGATCGTGTGATCGCTTTTTTGGCGGAGCCGTCCGGTGGGCGTTGTCAAAGCCCAAGCGATCGGCATGCCCACTCTCGGACCTGCGAATGAACCCTGGCATATTGCTGCCGATGACCTGAGCGTCGATAACCGCACCGGCGAATATGTCGCCCGCGGCGATGTAACCATTACCAAGGGTAACCGGCAGTTGACGGCTGATTTCGTCCGCTTCAATCACCAGACCATGCAGGTCACGGCGGTTGGCAATATCGTCTTGAGCACCGGCCAGGATGTGATCACCTGTAATCGACATTGAGTTCGATTTGCGCTCGGAAAAAGGGACCGTCTATGACGGCACCCTGTTTATCCAAGCCAACCATTTTTACATCACCGGACAGCGTATCGAAAAGATCGGCCCTGATGCCTACAAAGCCCAGAATGTAAGTGTCACGACCTGTGATGGCGAAACCCCGGACTGGAAGCTGACGGCCCGCAACCTGGAGATTACGATCGAAGGCTATGGTGTGGCCCAAGCATGCCGCGCTGCGGATCAAAAAAATTCCTGTTCTATATTCCCCCTGGTTTATGTTTCCCGTCAAGCTCGAACGCCAATCAGGCTTGCTGACGCCCCAGATGGGATACGCAACCCGCAAGGGCGCCGAGTTCATTCAACCTCTTTTCTGGGCGATCAACCAAAGTTCCGATGCAACCTTCTACGGACATTTCATGCAAAAGCGCGGCGTTAAAACAGGGCTCGAGTATCGCTATGTTTTAAGCCAAGCTTCCAAAGGGACCTTGATGCTGGACGGTTTTGAAGACCGCCAAATTGACGATGGCTCGCCTGATGCGACACGCGACTGGGGTTACAGTGAAGATGAATACGCCCGCCCCAATAAAGACCGCTACTGGTTTAGAATGAAACACGATCAGGCCCTGCCGTTCGAATTCACCTCCCAACTCGATCTCGATATCGTCAGCGATCAGGATTACTTGCATGAATTTAGGACCGGCTACATGGGGTTCGACGACACACGCGAATATTATAACGACAATTTCTACCGAGAAATTGACGAATACAACGATACGGTCCGCGTCAACACCTTGAATGCCAGCCGCACCTGGATGCAAGGGTTCAACCTGAACACCGAACATCCGTTATTACGATGATATTATCAAGCGTCGCTGGGAGCCAGAGGATGATACGATCCACAAATTGCCTGTTGTCAATTTCAGTGTCGTCAGACAGCAACTCGGCCGTCAGCTCCTTTATCTGGACTTCGATTCCGAATACACCCATTTTTATCGGACGACAGGTGCCAGCAGCCACCGCCTGGACCTGTACCCCCGTGCATACTCTGCCCTTGCGGTTTTTCAATAGCGTGACCCTGGAGCCCTCGGTGGGTCTCCGTGAGACCGTCTGGGTCGTAGACGAATATGACAATCAGGCCGGTTCCCAGGACCGTACTCAGGACCGCAGCCTCTTCGATTTCAACGTAGACCTATCGACCGAATTTTTCACGACCTGGGACACAGCGATTCGATCGGTTGACCGGATCAAACATACGGTCAGGCCACAGATCGTTTACAGTTATATTCCCCATACGGACCAGGAGCACTTCCCGAATTTCGATCCCGTTGACCGTATCGCCCGACGCAACCTTCTGACCTATTCACTGACCAATTTCTTTATCACCCGCTCAATAGCCGACCCGGACACCGACCCCCGCGTCGGAGCAAACTCCTCAAGCAAGGCCAGGTCAAGACATCTACCGGTCAGTTTGCCGGTTCCTACTGGAACAAAGTTATGATATCAACGAAGCCAATGAGGACAATCCCCTTGAGTGGGCCGACCAAAAGGAACGGCGACCGTTTTCGCCGGTCTACGGTGAAATTGAATTCACCCCTTTTGATTATTTAACGATTACAAGCGGATGCCGCGTGGTCGCAGTATCAAAACGACTTTTTGACCCATAATATTGCGACCCGTTTGTCGGATAAACGCGGAGACCAGCTGTATGTCCAACACCGCTATACCCAAGGCGTTGTCCAGTCCCTATATGCGCAATTGAAACTAAAGCTTTTCACCCCATTAAGCGGATACGGCGATTACGAACGCAACCTGCTGGCCGGCGCCAATATTCGCACAACCGTCGGGTTGCTTTACGAAGCCCAATGCTGGTCGACCGAGGTTACGGTATATAGAAGAACCCGAGGATAAATCGATCGGGTTTATGATCAACCTTAACGGATTGGGTGGCATCAAGTACTAGAAGCCATTTTTAAAATAGGAGATCTTACTGATGATCATTGTCAAAACGCCGCTACGCATCAGTTTCGTCGGTGGCGGATCCGATCTGCCGCGCTATTATACCCAACACGACGGCAAGGTCGTGTGTACCGCCATCGACAAATTTGTATACGCAATCGTCAAAGAACGCTTCGATGACATGATCTATATCAACTATTCCAAAAAGGAATGTGTTGAATCGGTCGCCGCGATCAAACACGATCTGGTACGGGAAGCCATGCGCATCACCGGTGTTAGCAAAGGTATCGAAATTACGACCTTGGCCGATATCCCCTCTTCCGGCTCCGGTCTTGGGCAGTTCGAGTTCCATCACGGTGGCCCTTTTGCACGCCCTGTACACCTACCAACACACACTGGTCACGGCCGAGCAGCTCGCCCAAGAAGCCTGTCGGATTGAAATCGACATCCTCGGCAAGCCGATTGGACGCCAGGATCAATATGCCGCCGCCTATGGTGGGATCAACCGGTTTATCTTTAAGGCCGACCACTCGACCACCCGTATCCCGCTCACAATGGACGGCATTGCGACGCGTCATTTTGCGGCATCCCTGCTGCTCTATTATACCGGCATTACCCGCAGTGCCGACAAAATTCTATCCGAACAGAATCAAAATCTTCAAGCCCAGGACACGTTGCACACCATGACGTGAAATGGTCGGGCTGGTCGATCCTTTTGCCGCGGCCATGGAAACAGGCGATATGACGACATGCGGGGACCTGATGGTCCGCAACTGGGAGTTGAAACAACAGCTAGCATCAGGAATCTCCAACCCGGAAATCGCTGACATGTATGCCCAGGCCAAAGCTGCCGGCGCTCTGGCAGGCAAAATTGCCGGTGCGGGCGGGGGAGGCTTTCTGTTATTGATCGTACCGCGCGAATATCAAAATAAGGTTTTTCAGGCCATGCAGCCTTATCGCGAGCTCCCGTTCATGATTCGAAGATAGCGGCAGCAAGGTCATTTTTGAAGACCGCTCTTATGCCAGCAAGTAGACCGCTGGCCCCATGCAGGCGGTTGTTTAGCTACAGGAGACTGACCGTGAAAATACTGATAACCGGCGGTGCCGGATTCATTGGCTCGCATACGGCCGACGCCCTCATCGCACAAGGACATCAGGTCCGCATTCTCGACAACTTGCAGCCAACCGTACACCCTGCGGGCGCGCCTGCCTATTTAAATCCACCGGCTGAATTCCAACAGGGCGATGTGCGGGATAAAGGCGGCCTGGCTTGAGGCCCTGAAGGATGTCGAAGCCGTCTATCACCTGGCGGCCTACCAGGATTATCTAACTGATTTTTCAACATTTTTTCATGTAAATGCGGTCTCCACAGCCCTTTTATATGAAATGATTCTTGCCAGCGGTCTGGCACAGCCAGGTTAAAAAGGTCATCGTTGCAGCCAGCCAGGCAGTCATGGGCGAAGGCAAGTACAAATGCAGCACGTGTTTTGAACAGCAGCCGGGTTACCATTTCCCGGAAATCCGCCTTGAAGCCCAGTTGTCGGCCGGCCATGTGGGATCATCTCTGTCCGTCGTGTCATGCCGTCCTGCAGTGGGTGCCGTCCGACGAAAAGGTGATTAACCCCTGCAACCAATATGCGCTTTCAAAGCATTCCCAGGAACAGATCGCCATTCAATTGGGAAAACGCTACGGCATCCCTTCGGTTGTCATGCGCTATTCGATTGTCCAGGGGCCGCGCCAATCTTTCTATAATGCCTACTCGGGTGCCATGCGGATCTTTGCCTTAGCTCTGTTTTTGGGTCGTCAGCCGATGATTTTTGAAGACGGCCGACAGGTCCGTGACTTCGTCAACATTCAGGATGTGGTCGATGCCAACTTGTTGGTACTCGCTAGTGACACGGCGAATTATCAGGTGTTTAATGTTGGCGGCGGCCGCGCGTGGACCGTTAACGACTTTTATAACACCATGCAGTCCGTTGTTGGCCGGGAAATTGAACCATTGGTATCCGGCTATTACCGCTATGGTGATACACGCCACATCTGTTCGGACACCAACAAACTGCAACGCCTGGGATGGCGCCCGACCCGTGATATCAAGCAGAGTATTAGGGATTACTGGGCCTATCTGAACGATCAGCAAGCCCGGATGACATCCTCGAGTATGCAGAAAAAAACATGAAAAAACTAAAAGTTATAAGAAAGGCCAAACCCAACCGATGAAAGCCTTTCTATTGGCCGCAGGACAAGGGACGCGCCTGCAGCCATACACGAACACCGTTCCCAAATGCCTGATTCCGATCCACGGCCGGCCACTTCTTGAAATCTGGATCGACCTGCTCGAGCACCATGGGGTCACAGAGGTCCTGATCAATACCCATCATCTTGCCACAGAAGTGGAACAATTTGTGGCACACCACCGAAAACGAGACCAAGGTACGGCTGACACACCGCGTTCGAACCAAGGCTTCTGGGCAGTGGCGGCACCCTTTGGGCGCATCGTGATTTGGTAAAGGATTCGCCAATACGTTTCTGATCGTCTATGCGGACAACCTGACCGATGTTGACCTCAGCCGCATGGTGGCCTTCCATAACCAATGCCGCAAGCGCGGGGGTCTTTTAACCATGGGGTTGTTCCAGGCGCCGGACCCCAGTGCCTGTGGAATAGCGGTCTTGGATCAAACAGCCAGAATTGTCAAATTCGAGGAAAAGCCGGCTATGCCGGAAAGCAATTGGGCCAATGCCGGGATTTATGTTGCATCCCCGGACATTTTCGACTATTTCCCTCCCTATACAGGTGCACCCGGCCAAAACGTCCTTGATCTGGGATACCATGTACTACCCCGTTTGACGGGTAAAGCGTTTGGCTGGGAAGTAAAAGGTTATTTGCGAGACATCGGAACCGTGACATCGTATCATCAGGCCCTGCAAGAGTGGCCTGAAAAAAGGGAATCGACATGAATCTTAAAAATTTTGCGCATACCTACCTCGAAGATTTACGTATCTTGCTTGAAAGCTTTGATACCGACAGTCTTTGAAAAAATCGTCAACCAGATCTTGGAACGCCTACACCAGGGAAACCAGGATTTTCGTGATGGGCAACGGCGGCAGCGGGGCCACCGCCTCCCACCTGGCCTGTGATATCAACAAGGGGTGCTGCCACGATCTGGAAAAAAAATTCATGATGCTCTGTTTGAATGACAATATCCCCACCCTGCTGGCTTTGGCCAACGACGTTTCTTACGATGTCGTGTTTGTCGAACAGTTGAAAAATTTTTTCAAGCCGGATGATCTGGTTATCGGCATCTCCGGTAGCGGCAATTCGGAAAACGTTTTGCAAGCCATCCGCTATGCCAATGCCAACGGCGGACACACGATCGGACTGAGTGGTTTTGACGGCGGCCAACTGGCCCAGTTGGTCGACATTGCTTTTGTTGCCCGCTGCGATGACATGCAGAAGATTGAAGATGCCCATGTGATTGTGGCCCACATGCTCATGCAAGCACTTTACCGCAGTCTGCACCCGGCTGAAGCTTCAAACGCACACGATTGAAGGATAAGAGACGCTGATGGCTACCGATCACCTGGTCCAGTTCCTGGTATGTTTTGCATACCCGCAGCCGGTTTGAAAATGTCGTCAATGACGGACTTTTGAAAAAGTCGATGGAGGTTTTTCTTCCTAAAATTCAAGTCCGCAGTAAACGTCGTGACCGCCGCCTGTTGATAAGAGTGCCCCTTTTCCCAGGTTATATCTTTGTAAAAACCAACCTCGAACCCCGTGAACAATTGGAAATCGTCAAAACCGTCGGTGTCGTGCGCTTTATCGGCAATTCCCAGGGGCCGGTGTCGGTACCGGAAGACACGATTCAATCATTGATCATCATGATTGCCTCCGAAAACCCGGTAACCACGGGTCACCGTTTTAAAAAAGGCGACCGCGTCATCGTGGTAAACGGACCTTTTACCGGTGTCACAGGCCATTTTGGCCACTACCGGAGTCAGGGACGGGTGGTGGTCAATATCGATGCCCTGGGTCAATTTGCCTCGGTCGACGTCGAGGAGGACGATGTCGAACGCCTACCGAAAATATCTTCATAACTACTTGACTTTTAATCAATTTATATTTAATAATGAATACATTCATAAATGTGTGATGAAATGGCCATTACTTTTCAGCAGCGGACCCATTGCTCCAGGCTGCTATACGGAGTAACGCCCGGTTGAACCTGCCCGTGCAAAGGGCTTTTTAACTTGGCCGGGGAAGGAGGACCTATGAACAAATTAGAACTAATCTCCGCCCTGAAAACGAAAGCGAACATTTCCAAAACAGAGGCGGCCAAAGTCGTCCAGGTTTTTTTCGACAATATGGCCGACGCCATGGCAAACGGAGAGCGGGTTGAGATTCGCGGGTTGTGCAGCTTCTATGTCAAAGAATACAAGAGCTACACCGGTCGCAATCCCAAAACCGGGGAACGCGTCATTATCGCCCCCAAAAAGCTCCCCTTTTTCAAAGCCGGCAAAGAACTAAAGGAGCGGGTTGACGCCTAGATCTGTGCCGGGGTTCAGTTCCATAATTGGTCAAGCCAAGCCGGTTAAGCTTCTTACCACCCTTTTAAAAAGGGCAACCATACCGCACGCCCTCCTCTTTACGGGGATTGACGGCATTGGTAAGCGGACGGCCGCCAAGACGCTGGCGATGGCCTGCAACTGTGTGTCAGGTCGTCGGCCACCGACGCACCCAAAGCGACCCATCCTTGGATCTTCCTTGCGGTCAATGTCGATCTTGCCGCAAAATTGAATCCGGTACGCATCCTGATATTCTTACGCTCGCACCAACGGATGCCATTATCCGTATCGCACAAGTTCGTCAGCTGTGTGAAACCCTGTCCTTGAAACCCTATGAAGCACGGCAGCGCGTGGTCATCCTCGCCGATGCGCAGGCACTCAACCCGGAAGCCGGCAATGCGCTGCTCAAGGTTTTGGAAGAGCCCCCTGACCGGACACTCCTGATTTTGACGGCCCGCCAGAGCTCGGATCTCCTTCCCACGATCGTGTCGCGCTGTCAGCACATCCGTTTCGGGCCGCTTGCAGCATCGGATGTGGCGAAGCTTTTAACGGCCTCAAACGACTTGGACCCGGAGACTGCCGGCATCATTGCCCAGCTTTCCCATGGGAGTTATACCAGAGCGCTCAAATTGCATCGCGACAACTGGATTCCCCGGCGGGACTGGTTGATCGACGGGCTGACGAAATTGCCGACCCAATCTGTCACCCTGAAGCTCGCCTGGGCGGCACAATTAGGCCAAAACAAGGCCCACCTTGAAGACGCCCTGGAAGTGTTACAAATATGGCTGCGGGATCTGGCGGTTTATCGGTTACAACCCCCAAAAAATTATCAACAAGGACTTGACCGACAAGATCCAATATGCTTCACAGGGGGTTGACCCCAGGGCGCTTATTGCAGAGAATCCAGGTTCTTGCCGAGGCCCAAAAGAAAATTGCAAGCCAATGCCAATGTTCGCCTGGCTTTGGAAACAATGGTGCTGCAACTGACAAAAACCGGCTCTGCGGATCCGGTTTTGAATGCTTAAACATAGGTAAAAATGATGAATAAAGTCGTTGGCATACGATTTAAACCGGCAGGCAAGATTTACGAATTTGACTGCGGAGCATTTGTGCTAGCCTTAGGTGACAAGGTAATTGTTGAGACCGAAAAAGGATTAGGGTTTGGGATCGTGGCCACTGCCACCGGTCGCCATGGAACAACGCACCTCTAAAAAACCACTTAAAAAAGTATACCGCCTGGCCAGTGCAGAATGACTTCAAGCGGGTTGAACAAAATCTGGCCCTTGAAAAACAAGCCTATGCATTTTGTCTGGAATGCATCAAGAAACAGCGTCTGCAAATGAACCTGTTTTCCGTTGAAAGCACCTTCGACGCCAGCCGGCTAACCTTTTTCTTCACCGCCGACGGACGGGTTGATTTTCGTCAACTGGTCAAGGCGCTGGTCAAGGAGTTTCGGGTGCGAATCGAAATGCGACAGGTCGGTATTCGCAACCAGGCCAAAATGTGCGGCGGCTTGGGAAGATGCGGCCGCGAAATCTGTTGCTCGGCCTTTATCGAAAAGTTTGAACCGGTTTCCATCCGCATGGCGAAGAAGCAGGGCCTTTCTTTGAATCCGACCAAAATTTCGGGACAGTGTGGTCGGCTGATGTGTTGCCTGACCTACGAAGACGACACCTATCGCCAGCTCAGCAAAAATTTCCCCAAAATTGGTAAGACGATTGAAATTGCAAGACGGTAAAGGCTAAGGTCATCCGTCACAATGTCATCTGCAATCGACTGGCGGTTCGAATGGAAAACGGACAGGAAGTGGAGTTGGCGCTGGACCAGATCAAAAAAAAATAGCTGGGAGTTACAATGCCGAAACCATTTTATATAACCACACCGATTTACTACGTGAACGCGCGACCGCATCTCGGTCATGCCTATACGACCATTGTAGCCGATGTTGCCTGTCGTTTTCACACCATGCTTCAAGCCCCATCCTTTTTTCTGACCGGAACCGATGAACACGGCGACAAGGTGGTCCGCGCCGCAAAAAATGAAAACCTGAGTCCCCGCGCCTATGTGGACACGATCAGCCAGCTTTTCCGTGACCTGTGGCCCGAACTGAATATCAACTACAGCCAATTCATTCGCACGACCGACGCAAAGCACATCGCCGTAGTGGAACAGATTCTGCAGCGGATTTATGACGCCGGCGACATCTATTTCAGTGAGTATGAGGGGCTGTACTGTTTTGGCTGTGAACGCTTCTACACAGAGCGTGAACTGGTCGAAGGCCGTTGTCCGGACCATGAGACGGAACCTGAAATCATCAAGGAAGCGAACTATTTTTTCAAAATGAGCCGCTATCAGGACTGGTTGATCGATCACATCAAAACCCATCCCGACTTTATCCGCCCGGAACCTTACCGCAATGAAGTCCTGGCTTTTTTACGTGAACCGCTGGAGGACCTGTGCATTTCGCGACCCAAATCCCGTCTCACCTGGGGCATTACGCTACCCTTTGACAAGAATTATGTGACCTATGTGTGGTTTGATGCTTTGCTGAATTACGTATCCGCCCTTGGACTATCCATCAGGCGATCGCTTTAATCAAATTCTGGCCTGTGGCCCAACACATTGTTGCCAAAGATATTTTAAAACCGCACGGCATCTACTGGCCGATCATGCTCAAGGCCGCCGGAATTCCTGTTTACCAACACCTGAACGTTCACGGCTACTGGAATATCGATCAAAGCAAAATGTCCAAATCCTTGGGCAATGTGGTTGAACCCCTGCAGCTCAAAAATGTATATGGTTTGGATGCATTCCGCTTTTTTTTGCTGCGGGACATGGCTTTCGGCCGCGATTCGAATTTTAACGAAGCATCCCTGGTTCAACGGATTAACTCTGATTTAGCCAATGATCTCGGAAACTTATTTTCACGAGTGCTTTCGATGGCGCATAAATATTTCAAGGGATCCGTTCCGGATAGCGACCCCGCGCTTGAAAATGAATTACAGCTCGGGCTGGCCAGCCGCAGCGAAGCAAACCGTTACCGCATTTGAAGCGGACATGCATATCTTTGCCTTTGACCGGGCCTTGAAAACCGTCTGGCAATTCATCAACCGGTTGAATAAATATATCGATGTGACCTCACCCTGGGTGCTGGCCAAAAACAGCAGCCGATCGTCGGCAACTCGAAACGGTTATTTACAATCTTCTGGAAGGGCTTCGGGTAATTTCCGGACTGATCTACCCGATAATGCCCACCACAGCCCGAACCATGCAGCAACACCTCGGTTTCGAACCCGACCCGGACGACCAGGGGCCACGATTCACCCTCGACGATTTGAAAACCTGGAAGGTATTACGCCCGGGAACACAACTACCTAAAACCATAACCCTTTTTCCGCGAATCGATCCCGCCCAGGTTAACAAACCGGTCGATGAATACCCATGCTTCCGCGGCGTTGTCCGGGCTTAAACCCGAAATCACCATGGAAGCCTTCAGTCAGCTTGATCTAAGGGTTGCGACCGTCCTGACGGCTGAAGCGATCCCCCGTGCAAAAAAATTATTGAAACTCGAAGTTGAAATGGGTGGACAACGAACGATCGTGGCTGGTTTGGCGGAAAGCTACGAGCCACAGGCGCTGATCGGCAAGCAAGTAATCGTCGTTGCCAATCTGAAACCAACCAAATTGATGGGCGTCCTTTCGCAGGGGATGCTTCTGGCAGCAGTTGACGACCAGCAGACCATTGTGGCCACACTGGACAAAAATGCCCAAGCAGGGACCCCTCTGCGCTAAGTTCAAATGGATTCCGAACGATCTATACCCTATGGAATCGGCCGATCAAATAGCAGGTTCCTTCTAAATACGATGTCAGACAAACCTACGACCAAGCCGACCTTGGAGCAGCGTCCGACCTGGCGGGACTATCAAGCGCGTCTAAACAGCCCCAAGTCCTCGCAGCGGCGGTACTTCAACCTTATCCTCTTCACCCTTTTAGGAGTGATCCTGATCAGTGGGCTGTATCTTTTGGGCAACCGCATCAGCAGCATGATTACCAAGGCGACCCCGACGCTCACCACGCCTCACTTGCCGAATCAAGCACGACGAAACGGCCGCTGATCGGATCCGAAAAACAGATGTTCGCATCCTGATAGATGACAAGGCCTTCGTCAACTTAAACGATCACCAATTCACTTTTGACTATGAGGGCCGCCTTTTCACGGTTGTAACCAGCCTGGACATCCCTTTGCAAAACCACTTGCTGCAGGCCATGGACCGTAGCCAACTCCCGCTATATCGCTCTCGTGGCAATGGTCCCTGACACCGGGCGAATATTGGCTATGGCGAGCTTCGATAAAACCGGTAGCCCTTGTACAACCCCTGCACCAGCAGCAAATTTCCAGCGGCCAGTATTTTTAAAATAGTTACCGCTGCGGCAGCCGTTGAGCAATGTGGGTACACCGCTCGGTCGCCAATGAAATTCAATGGCTATAAACACACCCTCTACAAGTCACAGTTAAAAGAACGCTCGAACCGATATACCAACAAGATCAGTTTCAAAGATTCCTTTGCTCAGTCGGTGAATCCGGTCTTCGGTAAAATTGGTGTGCTGTACCTCGGCAAGCCACAGCTAGAAGCTTACGGCGTCGCTTTTGGTTTCAACCGTCGTTTTGGCTTTGAAATCCCGTGTGCCCCCAGCCGCTTAACAATTGACGATGATCCCTATCACTGGGCTGAAATCGCCAGCGGCTTCAATAATCAAACGACCTTGTCACCTTTGCATGGTGCCATCCTGGCGGCCGTCCCTCTCAACCAAGGACGCTTGGTGGAACCGACCATTGTCGACCGGATTGTTGACAAGAACGGGAAGTCTTTTACCGTAATAAACCGACCTTCGTCGGCCAAGCGATGTCGGCTGAGACCGCACGGATTATCGCCGCATTGATGGAGGCCACCGTCAAAACCGGCACGAGCCGCAAAGCCTTCCGGGGCTATCGACGCGACAAGGTGCTCTCCCGATTGATGATCGGAGGAAAAACCGGTTCCATCTATGACAAGGCCCATACGACCCGCTTCGATTGGTTTGTCGGCTTTGCCCACGACAAGCAAAGTCATGGCAAGATCGCTGTATCCGTATTGGTCGCCCATGAGAAATATATCGGCCGACGCGCCAGCGAATACGCCCGCATCGCCTTCAAGTATTTTTTTGATAACTTTAGCGCCCGGGCCGAACATTCGGGGGCTAAGGTTGCCGGTTGACGCCAATTGGGGCGCCCCACTTAAGCACCACCCATTGATAGGAGAAAAGTTATGCCAGGTTTCGAAATTTTTGGAGACGAAGAACGCCGACAGGTACAGGATGTGCTCGATACGGGGGTTCTTTTTCGCTACGGCTTTGATGGTGTTCGACAGGGACATTGGAAAGCGAAAACCTTTGAAACCGAACTGGCCCAGAAAATCGGATCCGGGTATTGTCATCTTTGTGCCAGCGGTACAGCCGCCTTGTGTGTCGCCTTGGCAGCCTGCGGGATCGGTGCCGGGGATGAAGTTGTTGTGCCACCCTTTACATTCATTGCAACCATCGAAGCGGTTTTGGCTGCCGGGGCCGTGCCCATCTTCGCCGAGATCGATGAAACGCTGTGTCTCGACCCCCAAGCCCTGGCTGACGCTGTGACGCCGCGCACCAAAGCGGTGCTGCCTGTCCATATGTGCGGCGCCATGGCCCGCATCGACGAAATCAAGGCATTTTGTGATGCCAAAGGACTCATCCTAATTGAAGACGCCTGTCAGGCTTTGGGTGGCACTTTTAAAGGGCGCTCGCTCGGCACCTTCGGCCGGATCGGCTGTTTCTCCTTTGACCCGGTCAAAACGATTACGTGCGGCGAAGGCGGCGCCATCGTGACCGATGACGAGCAACTCTATCGCAAGACAGACGCTTATGCCGACCATGGTCACGACCACATCGGCAATGACCGGGGACTCGAAGGACACCCGATTTTAGGGCTCAATTTTCGCATCAGCGAACTCAATGCCGCCGTCGGCCTGGCCCAGCTGCACAAACTCGACCACATACTGACCGTGCAGCGCGCTCACAAAAAACAAATAGCGCAAGCCTTTGACACCATTCACCTTTGTGACCCAACGTGCGCTTCCGGATCCAGACGGGCGACTCGGCCACCTTTCTCTCTTTCTTGCTGCCGGACGAGGAGCAGCGCGCGCCACGCATCCCAAGCCCTGGCCCACGCCGGTGTCGACGGATGTTTCTACTGGTATGACAACAACTGGCATTATCTGCGCCAATGGGGACATCTCAAGCGTATGCAATCAACGGCGCGGCTGCCGCTGTATCTGCTCGATCAATGCCCCGACTACAGTCAAATAAAGTTGCCCCAGTCGGATGCCATCATGGGTCGTACGATTTCAATGCAGATCAAACTCGGCTGGACCGCTGAGGATTTGGACCAGCGGATTGAGAAAATAACCGAAGTCTTAAAAACCCTGGCCTAAATTTTTATCGTCTTGGTATTTTCCCGAAAGCAACCCTTAACGCTCAAGTAAAATGGTGTGCTCATGTTTCGTAACTTCAAACAAGTTTCCATGGTCATCTTCGGACGCGGCGCTTTTGATCAACTCGAAGACATTCTGGCTGCACAACGCCGCCCGCCGGATGGTGGCATGGTGTTTCTGGTCGATGACGTTTTTGAAGCGGGTGACTTAAAAAAGCGCCTGCCTTTGCAAGATGCCGACCTACTTGTCTGGGTCAATGTCGATGATGAACCGAAAACCAGTTATGTCGACCAGTTGACCGGCACGGTCAAAGCCCAATTTGCCCAGCACCCGCGGCAATTACCAGACGGTGTTGTCGGGATTGGCGGAGGCAGCACCATGGATCTGGCCAAAGCGGTTGCACTGATGCTCACCAATCCCGGATCATCGGTCGCTTATCAGGGTTGGGACTTAATCAAGAATCCGGCCGTTTACCATGTTGCGGTGCCTACCCTTTCAGGGACCGGCGCCGAAGTCTCACGCACCGCGGTCTTGACCGGCCCGGAAAAAAAGCTGGGTATCAACTCGGACCACACGGTCTTCGATCAGATGGTCTTGGATCCTGAATTGATAGCCGGAGCACCGCGTGAACAACGCTTTTATACCGGTATGGACTGCTACATTCACTGCATCGAATCCTTGACCGGAACTTTTCTGAACAGCTTCAGCCGGTCCTATGGCGAAAAAGCGCTTGAATTGTGTCGGGATGTATTTTTAGGGGAGGGGCCGGACCAGGACGACAAGTTGATGATGGCCTCTTATTTCGGGGGCATGAGTATCGCGTACTCCCAGGTGGGCATCTGTCATGCCATGTCCTACGGGCTTTCCTTTGTCTTGGGGTTGCATCACGGTATCGGTAACAGCATCGCCTTCGACTACCTGGAAGAATTCTATGGTCCGGGTGTACGCGAGTTTCGCCGCATGCTTGAGGTGCAGGCGCTTGCGCTCCCGCGCAACATTGTCGCCGACCTCAGTGAGGCTCAAATCGAAAAAATGGTCGATGTGGCCATGGGGCTGGAACCCCTGTGGGAAAATGCGCTGGGACCCGACTGGCGGGCAAAGATGCCCCGTAGCCGCATCAGAGATCTTTACCTGCGCATGTAATTTTATCATTGTTGCATGAAATTTAATGAGAAATATTAATTCATGGCCTTTTTTTCAAATGCCTGTGGATTTTCCAGGCCATCCAATCTCGCGGAGGAATAGCGAATGCGTTTCCAATTGAATAAGCGACCGGTTGTACGAATCTTCTTCCAAAAGATCGGCCGGCTTTTAAACCTTGCGCCGCGCTGCCGGCGGAAAGACCGTCGTCAGCGACACACCTGGCCCTGGACCAGGATCTATTTTGGCCGGCATTTAAAAAACGTCCCGGACAACGCCCTGGTCATCTTTCCCTTAAGCGAAACGCAGCTATGCTGTGGTATTGCCGGGATTGTCACCATCAGGCGCTCAGTCCGCGATGACAGCCCGGACATACAAGCCCTGCAGGAAACGGCAACCCAAATCGCCCGGCATGGTTTTAAGGCCTGCGCAAGCCAAGATCTGAATTTGATCGACCACTACCTGGGGGGACCGCAATCGATCGATACCCTTTTGAAAAGTGTACGCGGCCTAAAAGAAGATGACCGCTTTGCAAGGCTATATGCGGATGAGGACATCCAGGGCCAGCTGGCTGGAATGACAAAAGACCTGATGGACCTTGAAGCGCATGAAACCCAAGGCCTGCAGGAGCGCCTGGGCCGTCTCGAAAAAGCGGATGTCAACACCTGTACTAAGCGGATCGAAACGCTCAAAGACATCACCTGGTGCCTTAAAAACGAGATTGCCGCCAATATCGCTAAAATCAAAGCACTGATCCCTCCGGACTTCACGCCACCGGCCCCTGCCGCTCTTAGCGTTTACAAGAAGATCAACGCCGTTCTCAACAGTATCGACCGTCTGGAAGTAAGGGGGCGGGACTCCGCGGGCCTTTCGTTTTTGTTTACCTACGACACGTCCGACTTTGAGAATCTGGAAAAGGCCCTATCCGGTAGGGGTCTGGCCCCTGCCTTTGACAACCGATTGAACCGAGAAGTTCTGGCCAACCAAAGCCTGCGTCTGCATCGATTGGCGTCGCCATCCAACACCCCTTCCGTTGCGCTGGCATTTACCTACAAGGTCGCAGCTGAAATCGGTCGTTTGGGAGACAACATCAAGTTTTTGCGTGATCAGATCGCCATGGATCCGCTCTTGTCCGTGGCCGTGGCGCAAGACCGCCTGTTTTTCACGATTTCTTCGCACACCCGCTGGGCCTCGGTAGGCGCAATCACGGAGCCGAACTGCCATCCGGTCGACAACCTGACTCAAGGAGAAGTAGCAACCGAAAGAGGGATTATCCACGCCTGCCTGAATGGTGATATCGACAACTACCTGGAATTGAAAAAGGCCGCCGAAGCCGCAGGCCGAACTTTTCCCCTTGAGATTACGACCGACACCAAGATCATCCCGGTTCAGATCGAGAAGTATATCGCGCAAGGATTCGACATCCTGGAAGCTTTTCGAAAGGCGGTCAATGACTTTGACGGTTCCCATGCCATCACCATGCACACGGATCTGGCACCCGGTAAATTTTTCCTGGCCCAAAAAGGAAGCGGCCAGGCCGTGTTTGTGGGGTTGGCGCCTGACCATTACATGCCAACTTCCGAAGTGTATGGCTTCATCGAGGAGACCCCCTTTTTCCTTCGAATGGACGGTGAAAAAGTTGTCGACGGCCGGGACGGCAAAACCCAGGGACAAATTTTCGTTCTCGACCAAAATTCGGCAGGCGGCACCGATGGGATTGAGGCCCTGTATTATGACGGCACCCCGATTGTCCTGGGCCCCAATGATATTAAAAAGACCGCCATAACATCACGCGATATCGATCGCCAGAGTTTTCCGCATTATTTTCTGAAAGAAGTCTCGGAGTCACCGGTCTCGGTCGAGCGAACGCTTCAAAATCGCTGGAAAATTGATGATGCCACCGGTCTGTACCGTACCACCCTGGATCATGCCACTTTTCCGGCCGCCCTCGCCGATGCATTAAAAGCCGACCGCATTCGGCGCATCTTTTTTATGGGCCAAGGAACGGCCGGCGTCGCCGCCTTGGCGTGTGCCAATATTCTGCAGCACTACCTCAATGAACCAGGCCTACAGATAAACGCACTCAAGGCTTCGGAACTCAGCGGTTCCTACTTGGACGAACACGACCACGAAGCGAGCCTGGCCGACACACTGGTCGTCGCCATCAGCCAGTCGGGGACCACCACCGATACCAATCGGACCGTCGATATGGTCAAAGCGCGCGGGGCGTACACCCTGGCAATCGTCAACCGACGGGATTCCGATATCACCTTCAAAGTCGATGGTGTTGCCTACACCAGCAGTGGACGCGATATCGAAATGTCGGTCGCCTCGACCAAAGCCTTCTATTCCCAGATTGTAGCCGGAGCGGTTCTGGGTCTCGAGATCGCCGCCATCAAGGGCCGCCGCAGCGCGGCCTTTATTTCTGAAGAGATCAAGGATCTTTTGGCACTGCCGAAGCAGATGCGCGCGGTCCTGGCCCTGCGTGAAACCATCGCCGCCTCGGCCCGGCGGCATGCGGCGACTAAAACATACTGGGCTGCGGTCGGCAGCGGTCCCAACAAAGCGTCGGCCGACGAAATTCGGATCAAACTGAGTGAATTGTGCTACAAAACCATCTCATCGGATTTCGTCGAAGATAAAAAGCATATCGATCTATCCTCCGAGCCCTTGATCATCATCTGTGCCGCCGGATCTAAAGGGACGGTCATTGGTGACATCATTAAAGACACGGCCATATTTAAAGCCCACAAAGCCACGCCCATTGTCATTGCCGATGAGGGTGATGACCGTTTTGCTCCCTATGCCGACGACGTCTTTAGCGTACCACCGGTAAGCCCCCATCTGGCCCCGATTCTCAACACATTGGCCGGCCACATCTGGGGCTACTATGCCGCCCTGGCGATCAACGAAGGGTCGCGCTTTTTACATGAATTTCGTAGAGACATCCAGGCCACCATCGCCGGGCATACCGATCAGGGCCTGGATATTTATGAGATCCTGCTGGAAAAAACCTTTCGAGAGAAAATAGCCCTATTCTACAATACCTTCCGCAGTAAAAGATCAGAAATTCAATGGCCGACCGCCATTGCCTTGGCGTCGGATCTGACCCTGCTGCTGAAATACCTTTCCGGGCGATTGCCGGTATCAGATTTTGAGCTCGACTTCGGGATAAAGGGGACTGCCAAGAACATGCTCGAAACCCTCTTCGCGTTTTTAGGGGAATCGATTAACCAGATGGCCCGTCCGGTCGATGCCATCAAACACCAAGCCAAAACGGTCACCGTTGGGACCAGCCGAATCAGTGAATCCGTGGAAGGCATCTTGTTTGAAGCACTCAATGCCAATGACTTCGATGCCTCCCATCTGATTAACCGCAACGTGATTGTACTTAAAAACCTGCAGGGCATCGTAAGGGGCATCGAAGGATCGATCCTTTATGAAATCGGAAACCTGAACCTCCTGGGTGAATTGACCGATGAAACGACCATTGCGGTCCTAAACAAAACAGGCGTTTTGAAACCCCTACCATCGCGCGTGGAAACCGACACGCGCCTCAAAGGTACCAAGAAGATCATCGTGCGCCAAGGAAATGTCTATATCGGCAAGGGCCGCAAAGACGATCGCAGTATTATCGTTATCCCGGTCATTTCGGGCCGCGAACGCCTGAGCACCATCGATCACCTGCTGTTGTTGAACATTAGCTTTAAAGCAGACGTGCCTCTGGCTGCCAAAATAAAGGCCCTGGGCGGTAAATTTGAGCACATTAAAAATATCGTGCAGGAGAATAGTATCGAATGGGAAGACGCCTACCTGGAGAAGATCGCCATCGATCATCTTTTCGGCCGCTCGGCTGAAAAAGTCGGTGAGCAGCTTGTTCAGCAGCTGCTCTGATCAAATAGCCGATTTAAATCAAATCTTTCTGAAACCAACACCCAAAGCGGCTTCAAAGCCTCGGATCATGTTCGAGAGCAAGGCGTCCCGCCGATTTGAAAACAGAGTCCGCCTCATGCAGATGCGTAAATTCAAGGGACAATGCCGTTTTTGGACAATACAGTGATTATCAAAACAACATCCCGATTGGGGCGAGCGGTGCCCTATTTTTTTTTAAAAAGGCATATCAAAACAAGCCTTGTCTTGTGCCCGCCGGATTGGTGATGAACATAGGCCGGATGGTAGTAAAATAAGGCCGTGGAAACATCACCAATCCGGCGGGGCACTACGCTAGCGGGGCCGATTTATAATGATATGCCTTTTGAAAAAAAAATAGGGCACCGCTCACCGCTTGGCTATTTCGGATCCTATTTCTGACAACAGCTATAGCTATGGTAGGGTTGTTTCTTAAACGAGAAACAGAAGTGGCTTCAAAGCCTCGGATCATGTGCGAGAGCAAGGCGTCCCGCAGATTTGAAAACGGAGCGTACTCCTGTACGTGAGTATTTCAAATTCGCGGGACAACGCCGCTATCGGACATGAGCGATTGTAAGATTGGTGCGTAAATGAGAAACAGAAGTGGCTTCAAAGCCTCGGATCATGTGCGAGAGCAAGGCGTCCCGCAGATTTGAAAACGGAGCGTACTCCTGTACGTGAGTATTTCAAATTCGCGGGACAACGCCGCTATCGGACATGAGCGATTGTAAGATTGGTGCGTAAATGAGAAACAGAAGTGGCTTCAAAGCCTCGGATCATGTGCGAGAGCAAGGCGTCCCGCAGATTTGAAAACGGAGCGTACTCCTGTACGTGAGTATTTCAAATTCGCGGGACAACGCCGCTATCGGACATTAGACGAGGCTTTGAAGCCACTTCTAGCGATCTTGCGAATAGGCCAACGCCGCCCGAATAAACTCTCGAAAAAGAGGATGGGGCCTCATGGGCCGCGACTTGAATTCCGGGTGAAACTGGCATCCCAGAAACCAGGGATGATCCTTTATTTCGGTAATTTCCACCAATTCCTCATCCGGTGAAGCACCACTGATAATGAGGCCTTTGGCCACCAGCTGCTCCTTATATTCCAGATTGAATTCGTAGCGGTGGCGGTGGCGCTCGGAGATTTTATCAACCTCGTAGGCTTGATGCGCAAAGGTTCCCTCTTTGACTAAGCAGGGATAGGCACCCAGGCGCATGGTGCCTCCCTTGTCGGAAGTGACGTCTCTTTTCTGAATGGTCTGGGTCTTTTCATCGTACCACTCCCGCATCAGGTAAATGACCGGAAAAGGTGTCTCTTTATCGAACTCTGCGCTGTGGGCCCGCTCCATACCGGCAACATGACGCGCAAACTCGACCACCGCGATCTGCATCCCCAAACAAATGCCAAAATAGGGCACCTTCTGTTCGCGTGCAAATTGGGCCGCCAGAATTTTACCCTCGATCCCGCGTGCGCCAAACCCACCCGGCACCAAAATCCCATCGGCGCGTTGCAGCATTTGGGCACATGTGTCAGCATTGATGGCCTCGGAATCGACGAAGTCAAGGCTAACCCGGGCGTTGTTGGGGATACCGCCGTGGTAAAGGGCTTCGTTCAGGCTTTTATAGGATTCGGTCAAGTCGACATATTTCCCGACAATCGCTATTGTGACTTCATACTTGGGTTCTTTGAATTTATGAACAAATTCTTTCCAGTCATCGAGTATCGGCGCCCGTGTCCAGATGTGGAGCGCTTCGACGATTCTATCATCCAAGCCCTCTTTGTTAAAAATCAGCGGCACTTCGTAGATGCAGTCCACATCCTTGGCCGTGATAACAGCGTCCACGCTGACATTACAGAACAGTGCAATTTTTGCTTTTATTTCCTTTGACAGGTAGCGGTCGGTCCGGCACAGCAGGATGTCCGGCTGGATGCCGATACTGCGCAGTTCTTTAACGCTGTGCTGGGTCGGTTTGGTTTTCAACTCCCCGGCAGTGCCGATAAAGGGCACCAAGGTTAAATGAATATACAAGACATTTTCCTCGCCCACTTCGGCCTTGAACTGCCGGATTGCCTCGAGAAATGGCAAACTTTCGATGTCGCCGATGGTGCCACCGATCTCGACAATGACCACATCGATCCCGTTGGCAACGAGTTTAATACTCTGTTTGATTTCATCCGTAATGTGGGGAATCACCTGGACCGTCCCGCCCAGGTAGTCGCCCCGCCGCTCCTTGGTGATAACGGAGTGATAGATTTTACCGGTCGTAAAATTGTTATCGCGCCCTAATTTAGCGTGCGTAAAACGCTCATAGTGCCCGAGGTCTAGATCGGTTTCCGCACCGTCATCCGTTACAAAAACCTCACCGTGCTGAAAGGGATTCATGGTTCCCGGATCGACATTTATGTAGGGATCGAGCTTTTGAATGGTGACTGTCAACCCGCGGCTTTCAAGCAGTGCACCGATGGCTGCCGAGGCCAAACCTTTTCCCAAAGATGAAAGCACGCCACCCGTGACAAAAATATACTTCGTATTACCTTCCATGCATTAACCTCATCACTCAAATTTTTTCTTGAATTCTTCGATTGTCTCGTGAACCTCACGCAGTTCTTTGGATTCGGTCGGTTCTTGATCCAATGGCTGGGCCAAAGGATAATTTGCTCGCAGACGTTCGATGTCGAACAACTCGTAGCCGAATCCCGCATCTTTTGCAATGGCTTCGATAATGATTTCACGAACCAGAACCGCGTTGTGGTAAAAATCGACCCGGCCAGGATACCAGGCCTTGTCGACAGGTCGCCAGTCGTTGTAGCGAATTTCAAATATATCCAGCTGACCGTCACTGTCACGATCTGCTTGCATCCAGCGCAACGGCCGAAGGGTCTCTTTGTCAACCCATACCTGGGTCGGTAGCGTGTCCGGGTACTGAGCCCCCAGCACGTAGGCAATCCGATCGTCTAACCGTCCCAGGCTCGCAACCGTGATATCGACTCCCAGGGCCGTCAGGTGCTTTTCGAGCTGCTTGCGGTTTTGAAATAGGAAGAACTCCTTGTAGCGGTCGAAACGCGTGGTCGCCGTTTCCGCGATTTGGCCGTCGACCACGGTGAGGGCCTGTTCCTGGGAAGCCACATATATTCGTTGAACATCGGTCGGTTTCGATATCAGATCGGAAATTGCCGGGCAAGAAATAGCGCACCACCTCATCCAGTTCGACCACGCGACCTTCATCGCTGGTATCAAAAAGAAACTGCCTTTGGTGGACCTGCAGTTTTTGCGGGTACCGCAATTCACGGGTCATCAACTCTAAAACGTGCGGCCCCCGAAGCACATAGGCCCCGGCCAAGGCGGGCCAGAACCATCCCATGATAAGCCCCAGCCAGGCAACTGCTTTTAATGTCGGTTTATTCATCGAAACTGGGTGTAAAGATTTTTTGAGTGGTCAGACCCCTTAGCTCGCAATAAAAATATCATCTGCGAAAGCCGCGTTCGGCCCGAGTTCTTCTTCAATCCGGATCAGTTGGTTATATTTGGCAATGCGATCGCTGCGGGACAAAGACCCGGTTTTGATTTGACCGCCGTTGACGCCCACCACCAAATCGGCGATAAAGGTATCTTCCGTTTCTCCGGAACGATGGGAGATGACGGTCGTGTAACCGGCCGCCTTGGCCATTTCGATGGCGTTCAGCGTTTCGGTCAGCGTACCGATCTGATTCAACTTGATCAGGATCGAATTGGCGATACCGCGTTCGATCCCTTTGCTGAATATCTTGGGATTGGTCACGAAAATGTCGTCGCCCACGATCTGGATGGTTCCCTCCAGACGATCGGTCATCAGTTCCCATCCGTCCCAATCCTGCTCGGCCAACCCATCCTCGATGGACAGAATCGGGTATTTATCGATCAATGCATCATAAAAGTCGATCATCTGCGTGGCCGTCAGTTTTTTGTTTTCAGACGCCAGGACGTATTTGCCCCGCTTGAAAAATTCGCTGGCAGCGACATCCAGGGCGATTCCGATTTCCCGGCCCGGTTTGTAGCCGGCGGATTTGATGGCACTGATGATATATTTGATGGCGTCTTCATTCGAACCCAGATCCGGAGCAAAGCCACCCTCATCCCCGACCGCCGTGTTGAGGCCTTTGCCTTTCAGGATTTTTTTGAGGCTGTGGAAAGTTTCCGCCCCCATCTGGACCGCCTGGGTGATACTTTTGGCACCCACGGGAACGATCATGAACTCCTGAATATCGAGGTTGTTGGCGGCATGGGCACCCCCGTTGATAATATTCATCATGGGCATCGGCAAATAGCGTGCATTGATGCCGCCAAGATAGCGGTAAAGGGGCAGACCAAAAGCAGCGGCGGCCGCCCGGGCGGCCGCCATGGAAACACCTAGGATGGCATTGGCCCCGAGTTTGGATTTGTTGGGGGTACCGTCAATTTGCAGCATCAGATTGTCCAAGGCCGCCTGATCGGCGGCATCCATGCCGTTTACAGCCGGACCGATCACGGTCTCCGCGTTCTTGACGGCCGTCGCTGACACCTTTGCCGCCATAGCGCTTGGCGCGTGTATTGCGAAGCTCCAGGGCCTCTCGTTTACCGGTTGAAGCGCCCGAAGGAACCGCAGCCCGCCCCACGGCCCCACAGGCGAGGGTAACATCAACCTCTACGGTTGGATTCCCCCTGGAATCGAGTATTTCCCTTGCTTTTACATCGATGATCTCGGTCATGGCAGCATCCCCCAATCATTTAATATAATAAAAGATTTTAAAATGAGCCGCTTGAAAAAAAGTTGCCCTGTAACTTGACAAAAGATCCATAAATGTTACTCTGCTTGTAATTCGATGTCAAGCAAAGGACCGCTTGAAAGACGGATAAATCCAGCCGTCACGGTTCATAGCGAACCCCTTGAACGCCTAACCTTGATCTGCTGGTTTGAGATGACGGAACACAACGCCTATAACGATGCCCACTTGATGGTGGCAGCGATCCGCGTGCTCGATCATCAATCCAAAGCGCCGCCTTCCCTGGATGCCGTGTGCCAGCTCTTGTCATTTTCTGCCGAACACGGCCACCTCGTCTGCCGCAAACTGCAAGCCTTGGAAATCGTTAAACTGGTCGAAGGCGCCTTTGGCACGCGCCTCTTTATCGTCGACCATCAAAAAATTGAAGAAATCCCCCGCGACGAGGCCCAGGACAAGCTGGCCGAGGCCTTGGAAGCCTTCCAGGCCAGCCGCACCGATTTTTCAAAAAAAATCGAATCTTTTAAAGCCCAACAGGAAGCCAAGAAAAAAGACCTGTTTGCGGACATCGAAAAAAAACTCAAAAATGGATTGGGCCCTAAAAAATGAAGCACAAACACATCACGAAAATTAGCCCTTTACATGGCACCGCCACCAATCGAGGCTTTACGCTCATCGAACTGGCGATTGTGCTCGTCATCGTCGGGATTATCATTGCCACCATTGCAACGGTTTTGCCGACGCTGATTCAGTCCTCGAAGATCAAGCAAGCCAAGGCCATTCTGGAAAAAAACACGTATGCTTTGGAAGGCTACCTGGATGCCAATGGGCGTTGCCCCTGCCCGGATACCAGTGGCGATGGTCTCGAAAACAGAAACGATGCCGGAACCCCGGGCGATGCCGCCGATGATACTTGCAGCGCCTATGTGGGGGACCTGCCGTATCTGACCCTGGGCCTCTCTTCGGGCCAGGACAACTGGCAAAATCCGATTAAGTACGCGGTCTATGAAGATCTCATTCGAACCAACACAACCGCTCTGTGCACCAGCCTGGCAACTTTGGCCGCGGCCGCTTTCGATGGCACCAGACTTTATACGACCGACACCGGTGGCAATTCCACCAATCAAGCGTACGTCATTGTCAGTAGCGGGGCCAAAGACCTCGATGCTGACAACAACGATGGTTTTTTCGACGGATTTAACGAAGGCGCTGACCTTGAGTTCGATCTGCCTGATCGGGTCGAATTTCATGGTACCCCGATATCCGGACGCTACGACGACCTGGTCCGTGCGGCCGCCTTTACATACTTAAACGGCAAGCTGTGTACAGGTGGCGGGGGCGGCGGTGGCGGCGGCGGCATCGCCGGTGAAGACACCTACCCCTCGGGTTGTGATAATACCATTGACGATGATGGCGACGGTCACGTGGACTGTTTGGATCAGGACTGTTTCAACGTCGCTCCCTGCGGTGCGGGAGGAACCAATGTCACGATCACCACTGGTGTTATCCCCTCCGGGACCGTCAACAGCGATTATCTCACCCAATTCCAGGCCACCGGCGGTATTACGCCCTATGAGTGGACCCTAACCGATAAGGGCGGGTTCACCAACCTGTTTTTGCACACCTACACCGGCCAGTTATCAGGCGAGTTGGATCAATGCCCGGGCACCTATCCGATTCAACTCCAAGTGATTGACAGCACCCTGCCAGCCGATGGCGGCCCCACTTCCGACAACGGCACCTTCGACATTCAGGTAACGGCCAATCTGGCCATTTCCCGCACCAGCGGCGGCGGCACCAATATCTTGTGGACCTCGGCCACCCAACAGGAGACCTTCGAAACGGCCGGCAGTCACCTCGGCAACATTAGCTGGTCGCTGGATACCGGTGGTGCAGATGGTTTCACCGTTAGCCCGACAGGTAGCGATTCCTGTGTTATCAAGAAAAACGGCGCCACCACCACCGGTGAAGGCCCGTATACGTTTACGCTGTCGGCCAGCGATATGGACTGTCCAGCCAGCAATACGGCCCAGCTGCTGTTGAGCGTCACGATTCCTTCGTCCGGCACCGGTGCCGGTGCGCCCGTACAGCGCCGATCTGATTGCCGAGTGGCGGATGGATGAATGCAGTTGGGATGGAACCGCCCGGTGAGGTTTTGGACACCGGCGAAAACGGACTTCACGGGACAGCGCGCAACGGTGCCAACACCTCGTCTTTGGGATCGCAATTGCCGGGCAGCGGCTATCACCGACACAATCAAGGTGTCGAAGTCCCGGACGATGCACGCCTTGATTTCACCGGCAACGACTGGACCATCGCTTTTTGGTACCTGATGCTCGAAAATTCTTCAGGCGGGTGGGACCAGATATTTGTCAAAGGCAACGGCAGCACGCCGCAATTATGCCATGTGGCTCAGACCGAATTCCGGGCGGATCCATTTTCGCGTCGATCCATCCAACCAAGGTTTAGACTCGACGGCCGCCCTTGTGCCAGGAACCTGGTATTTTATTACCGGAATTTATACGAGTGGCACCCTGCAGCTGTATATCGATGGAATCCTTGACAACAGCACGCCCGTTACCATGAGCGCGGCCAGTGCCAACAACGACCCGCTATACATTGGTGACAGCCCAAACTTATGGCACCATCGACGCGCGCATTGACGAATTCATGCTGTTCGACAAAGCTCTCACGGATAGCGAAATCGCGGACTGTCCAGGCGAATGTGCGGCCCACCTGCAGCGGCAGCTGTTATACCAATGCGCTCGCAGTCTACCGGATGGATGAGGCTTCCTGGAACGGTACGGTTGGTGAAGTGCAGGACGCTTCCGGCAACGGCAATCACGGAACCGGCTTCCATGGCGCCGACACCACCGCGCAGGGCAAGATCTGCCGTGGAGGGGCCTTTACCGACTCTGGTGAGGATGTGGTCAACGACCGGGTTGCACTCCCCGCCACCGTTGCCAATGGTCTGCAGGATTTTACCGCAGCCGTCTGGATAAATACCAGTAAAACAGGATCAGCAGGGTATTATTATCGGGGGCCAATAGTCCCAGAACAATGAATTCCTCCTCTTCTTACCGAATGGCTCAACGATCAGCACCTACCTTAAAGGGCCGTCAAGAAGCTATAGTGCCGGTAGCCGTTTCGAATGGTGCCTGGCACCATATCGCCTGGTTAAGAGAGGGCAATCGGGAATTTCTTTTTATGGATGGCGTTTGCTGGGCAGTAACACGGTTGCCGGTACTGCGGTGGTGATCTCTCGCCAATGGGTTTTGGCTGGGTTCAGAGCAGGACGCGGTGGGCGGAGGATGGGCTTCCAACCAGGAATTTGTCGGCACCATGGACGAAGTCCAATTTTTCGACCGGGCCTTATCGGCCGGCGAAATCGATGCCCTATTGACCGAGACTCGGACCTGCAACTAGAATTTAGCTCAAAAATGCCTTTTGGCCCAATCTCGGCGTTGGGCGCCACGATTTGAATCCTCAATCCGCCTCAGGCGGACCTCCGGTTCAAATCTGACGCCCGCCTTGACCTTGCGCCAAAATCCTATTTTTGAGCTAAATTCATAGCTGATCCGGCTAACCAAATCATAAATCGGAAGCAACAAAGCCCCGATGATAACGGCGAACAGGGCCCCGGCCACCACCAAAACCAGTGGTTCGATCGTCTTGCCCAAAGTAGCGACCAGCGTGGACAGACGTTGGCGGTATTCTTCCGCCACATAATCGAGCTGCTCGGTAAGCGTGCCGCTCATCTCACCAACACTGATCATCCGAACCATGAAAACGGGAAAGACGTCCGCTTTCTTGAAGGCACCGGAGATGCCCTCACCGGTTTTAATCCGTCCCAAGACCTCATCCAGTTTGTCGCGGTAGACCGCATTTGTCATCGATTCCTTTAATATCGAAATCGACTGCAGGATGTCGATACCCGCCTTTAAAAGAAGGGCCAGGTATTCCGATATAAACGCCAAAACGGAAGCCTTGGCGATACTGCCCGCAATGGGCGTTTTAAGCACGACCTTGTCGGTTGCCTTGCGGAAGGCATGGCTCTTGCGGCGCAGCATGACGAGTGACCCCACAAACAATCCCAGGCCGGCAAAGATCGTGATAATATGATCTTGAATAAAATTGGAAACCGCGAGCAGATATATGGTCAGGGCCGGCAGGACGACGTCCATGTCACGGAAAAGCGCCATGATTTTTGGAACAACGTAATAAAACCAGAAGAGAAAGCCGGCCCCCATGGCCGTGAAGACGAAACTTGGGTACAAAAGGGCCTGTTTGGTATCATCGATGATCACTTGGATTCGCTTCAAATGATTGGAGGCATCCTTCAACATCTGGTCGAGTTTGCCAGTTTCCTCCCCCATGCGAATGAGATAGAAAACAGTTTTCGGAAAGATGTTCGGATACTTTTCAGCAGCCTCGGAAAAAGCCATCCCCCCTTCGATGCCGAGAATGATGTCATTGATGTCGCTGGCGATCTCTTCTGACTCCGAACTTTCGGCGGCTTCCCCCAGGGCCGTGATCAGCGGCATTCCCGATCGCAGCATCAGCGCCACATTACTCAAAAGCTCCGCCAGCGCCGAGCGGGTCAATTTGCGGCTGAATCGAAACGTAACCAGCCGCATGAACAAGGAAGCCAACGGCCCCAAATCTTTAACAAAGATGGCGATGCTGCCGTCCCGTTCCAGATGGGTGGTGGCCGATATGACATCCTTGAACGGAAGTTTGACAAAGCCACCGGACACCTCTCCGGCCGGTGATATCAGCTTATAGCGGTAGTACTTCATTGACGAATATTCCCCAAAATACGGACCGCCTCGGCGGTGGTGGTGACACCCTGCCGAACTTTTTCAGCCATGATATCAAAGATATCAACGAAACCGCTTCCCTTGACCACTTCGGAGATGTCCTTTAGATCGGCTTCCTGTTCAATCATAAGGGCCAATTCTTTGTTCACGGTCAAAATTTCGTAGGCCAGGGTCCTGCCGAAATAACCGCTGCCGAGACACGCCTCGCACCCTTGGCCCCGGGAAAGCGTTGTTAGCGATTCGTCCTTGAGATAGGCCTTCTCCCAGGCAGGCGGCTCATAGGTTTCACGGCAGGCATTGCATACTTTGCGCACGAGCCGTTGGCTCACAACGCCGATCAAAGAATCGGCAATCAAAAAAGATCGGACACCGAGGTCTTTTAAACGGGGTATGGCACCAAGCGCACTGTTGGTATGCAGGGTCGACAGCACCAGGTGGCCGGTCGTCGAAGCGGTTACCGCGGTCGCCGCTGTTTCGGCATCCCGGATTTCGCCTATCAGGATAACATCCGGATCGTGCCGCAAAAAATAGCGGATAGCACTGGAAAAGGTGTAACCGGCTTTTATGTTTACCTGGGTTTGACGGATCAAGGGGATATCGTATTCGATGGGTTCTTCCACGGTCAGAACATTTTTCTGTAAAAGGTTGAGGCGCCGGATACCGGCGTACAGGGTCGTGGATTTACCGGATCCGGTAGGGCCGGTCAAAAGAATGATGCCGAACGGTTCGTTGAACATGCGTTCCACGGTTTGAATGTGCTCCTCGAAGAATCCCAACTGCCCCATCCCCATGGTCGAACTTTCCAAGGGCAGGACTCTCAGAACCATATTCTCACCTTGCGGCGAAACGATGGTCGATACCCGAAAGTCATAGACATTGTTGAGGATCGTGGCTGTGAAGCGGCCGTCCTGGGGCAGCCGTTGTTCAGCGATATCCATGTCCGCCTTCATCTTGATGCTTGAAACCAGCCGATTGAGCGCCGCCGGCAGGGCCATAACGGAAGTCAGAACCCCATCCACACGAAAAGCAATATTGGTCGATTTGCGCATGGGCCGAATATGGATATCCGTGGCCCGCATCTTCACGGCCAAATGGAAGATGTGTTGGACCAGGGTGTCCATTCCGCGCGCCATTTCCGAATCCTGGGCCAGCATCTTTACTTCGGTTTCAATCAGCTTTTCAACCGGATTTTCCAAAAAATAGTAGTACGTGTTGATGGCGTTGATTATTTTTTTGCGCTCGGAGATAAAAATCTTCGGCTGCAGCCCCGATTGCCTTGCAATCAATTGCAGAGACCTTATCGTCCATGACGTTGTAAACCGCCACCACGATCGATTGCTCGACGCGCCGAATCGGCAGAAAAATGTTGTTTACGCAAAGGTTCTTATTAAACAATTTGAGGACCGCTTCATCTGGAACGGCTTCGTCGACGTCCATATATTCCAGGCCGCTCTGCTCGGCCAACGTTTTCACCAGGTCATTTTCGGTGACGAACCCGAGACGCTCGAAAAGCTCACCCAGCTTTTCCTTGGTTATTTTCTGTTCCTGAAGCGCGTAGCCGATATGTTCCTCGCTAATGAGCCCTTTTTCCTTTAAGAGCTCACCGATTTGTTTTTTGGGTTGGGTTTGGGTCATTGGGCCTTCCTTTTTTCATGGTGGGCTAACAGAAAAATGGTGGTCGGATCCGGATAGCCGGTTACCGTGAGATCGACCTGCTCCTGGAACTGAATAATGGCTTGCATGAGGTTCTTGCCGACAATGCCATCCAACACGT
This sequence comes from uncultured delta proteobacterium, assembly GCA_963802265.1. Classification (GTDB taxonomy): domain Bacteria; phylum Desulfobacterota; class Desulfobacteria; order Desulfobacterales; family CAWDIC01; genus CAWDIC01. Next base: position 354,768 of record CAWDIC010000005.1, on the reverse strand, counting down.
CCTGATACAAATCTATCTGCGCCAGCATTTCCTGTAGTGTACGGACCTGTTTTCCTACCATGCGGTAATAAAACTTGGGGAACAACACGGTCGGCTTCCAGAACAAGTAATATGTGCTTACGCCGTCCGGCGCGGCCGGATAAGCCAGGACATCATAGCGCTGCCGAATGTGATCCGGCAGCTGAGTCAGTTGAATCAAGTGGTACCCCGTTTGGTCGTAAATCGTGGCCGTCACCTCAGCCATACGTTGGGTTTCAAGTGCGCGGGCAAAATTGGATGGCGTAAGGTGCCAACGCATAGGCCTGTAAAAACACCTTTACCGGAACCGACGGGTCGAGCGCCCCCGAAGCATCGGGTCCTTTTGAAGGGTCGACCCTGGGAGTTACTGAAACAGGCCGATTTGCGGAACGGTTCCCAAAGGGCCCGTACACATACAATCCGATCCCGGCTATCAATACGGCCAAAACCAAAGCGACCACCGCCACCCGCCAATGGTCGGCCTTGCTGCGGATCCGGAAGGGTTCAAATCGGCTTGCGCTGCTTTGACGGTGCGCCCATCAATCTCTTTGGCGCCTTGCAGGAAAGCCGCATAAAGACAGCGATCCATCAATGTGTTCAATTGTCTTAAATTGCCTTTAGTGAAACTGATACAGCTTTCTAAAAGCGCGGCATCAATACGCAGCAAGCCTTTGTTACCCGCAGCATTCAGTTTGAACTGGAGATAATTCTTGACTTCATCCGGTCTCAGAGGTTGGACCTCCTTACTGATGATAATTCGACTTTTGAGCTGTCTGAGTTCACTGGTGTTTAGCTTGTCCATCAATTCCGGCTGGCCGACCAGCAGGATCTGAACCAGCTTCTCGTGATAGGCCTCGAGATTGGAAATCATTCGAATGAGCTCCAAGCTGCGGCGGCTCAGGTTCTGGGCATCATCGATGATGATGGCGCAGTTACGGCCGTTGCGGTTCTGCTCCAACAAAAACTGGTTCAGGGCCCACATCTGATCGCTGAACCCGGCCCCATCCGACGTGATCCCAAAATCCCGATTGATTTCCGCCAACAGCTCGACATCCTGAAAGGTTGTGTGAAAGACCAGTGACGTCTCGATCTTTTTCTTTTCCAGGATATTCATGATCCAGCGGCTGATTGTCGTCTTGCCCAGGCCGATATCGCCGGTCAAGACCATGAACCCTTTACGGGTAACAATGCCATGGACAATTTCGGTTACGATCTGATCGATGTGCTCTGAAAAGTAAAAATTTTCATCGTCCGGAGCAACGGGAAAGGGGTTGAAGTCCAGCCCGAAAAAAGAAAGATAGCTCAGTTCTTCATCGATCATTGCCGCTCTCATAATTGCCACCGACCGGTATAGGTTAGACCATCTTGGGTTGGATAACCGGTAAATTGGCCTTGCTGAAGATCAAAACCACCATCGATTGAGACATCCACGGTCTTGAAGGTCCGATTTGAAAGGCCATAGACAATGATCCGGTTTGGCAAGCAAAGGACAAACAAGTTGATTGTCTGTTTCACCGATTTTTTTGATCCGATAAACATACGGTCGCGCGGTATTAGAGGCTGGGATGGGGATATTGGCCTTATTGCATCATGACCATAAGCCCGTCCATATAGGCAACATGGTTGTTCCTGGTGAAAGTCGGCCAGGCTCGCTTGCGTAACCGCCAGGTCCCTTACAGTGGTTTCCCATTTGATCAGATATTCGTTGTAAAAACGTACATCCAGAGAATAGCCGATCAAGCGGGCACCGCCCCAGGCTGTAAACATCAGTATGCCGGCATAAAGGATGGCAAACATGAGCTTATCGGTATTTTTCCCAGAAATAACCATGTGTGAATAGGCCGTCCAAGGGCCAACCGCTTAGAAACGCCCAGCCAGAGGCCAGCCCGCAATGTAGCTTTAGCGCTCTATTTTTAAATGCTGCGTTAGCCCGAGGGGTTTATTTGCAGGGCCAGCGGGGGTGATAGCCGTCATCTGCTACAGCAACGTCCCCGATACGCAACAAATAAGCCCCTCGGGCTAGCGCAGCATGTGTCAATAATTCAGGGATCAAAGTGTTGTCAGGATAAACTTCGCGTAACTTGGCCAACCGCTGCTGGGCCGCTTCAAGTTGGTTGGTTTTCATCTCGGTCACGGCCATATTGATGCCTGCCTCCAGGTCTTCAGCATCATTTTGCAGCACCTTGTTCAAAAGTACGCTTGGCTGCATCGAAGTCATCCTGGCGTAGGTGCCAGTAAGCTTTCAATTTGAGCACGTAGGCATTTTCACTGCCTTTCAAGGTTTCCAGCTCATCGATAAGCGCCTGGGTTTGTTCATCCGCCGCAAGTTCATATTCGCTTGGATGCGGGCAACCAGTCGTGCGATGCGCGCCTGCTGCGTCATCTTCTTGCGCAGAATCTTTTTAGGCCCTTGCCGTTGACCCGCTTTTACGGGCGCCTGGATCGGGTCTCTCCGGCAACGGCGCTTTTTTTGAATGGGGGCACCGCCGCGCGCGAAACAGGTCTGGCCACAGGTTCGGTGACTGGGTTTGGGCCTCCTTTTCGCCGGCCGCTTCAGTCGATACCCTTGGTTGTTGCGTAAAACCAGGAGGTCCAGACCCAGGTTGCGCCATTTGAATCACCTGGCTTTCCTGGGACGCTTGAGCGACCACCCGCTGCGTTGCTGTGTCCCGGGGCAAAAAGCGTGATGTCATCTGAGGGCTTTGGCCCGCATCATCTCGCGGCCATCGCGCGTCAATCCTGAATTTATGGGAGGGGTTGTCTGGTCGATCGACGTGAATGGTTGCGGCTGCGCGCTGATACTCGGTTCGCCGGCATCGAAAGCTTGAGGGGCTGGGGGCACGTCCTTCGCATCGTTGCCGGACGACATCTCTCTGGCGATATACGTCCCTTCAGCCGTTGGTTGTGGTGGGTCTGTCGCCTGCACGCTTCGCTGGGGCGCGAGCTTGGGGCGGTTTGGCCGGCTGTTGTTGCATATTATCCACGGCATAAAACAGGCCGAATCCGATCACCACGAGGAGCAGCACCAAGACGCTTACCAACAGCGGGGAAAGGATAATTTTTCTGAAGGAGTAGATATACCGCTCTTTTTTAGACGGCTGGGCCTGGTCAACCACGCCCGCTGGTTGGTCTTTAAGCTTTTTAAGGGCCTTGAATATGAGACTCATATCAGCGTTACACTTAATATGATGACCAGTTCACGAGATTCATCAATGTCCCGTTCGTTCTTGAACAAATAGCCCACAATCGGTATGGACGACAGAAAGGGAACGCCTTGGTTGACGCGTGTCCTGCGTTTGTCGATCAACCCCCCCAAAATGACCACATCGGCGTTGTTCATGGCGATGGTCGCGCTGAACTCCCGGATACTGACGATCGGCAGCGAAATGCTATCACCGCTGTTCCCGATAGCCTCGGGTTCCAGGCTGGTCTTGTCCACATCACTTTTAATGGGATTAATCAAAAGCGACACTTTTCCATTTTCTTCTATAAAGGGGATAACACCTAAAATCAGGCCGTCGAAAACGGTCGACACCTCTACATCGGTGGTCTCCTCGTTGGTGCTGGAAGTCGTGGTTCGCCGGGTCGTAATACGGCTTTTATAGGTGTACGATGTACCGACGCTGATAATGGAAGGTTTGCCGTGCTTGGAGCGGATCGATGGGTTGGAAACCACTTTCAGATCTCCGAAAGTGTTCAAGGCCTCAACCGTGGCGTTTAAACTAAAATCACCGCTGGTGCCGGCCAAAAGCAAGCCGCGGCCCAACGACCAGGAGGCACTGGTCAACTCGGTGGCCGCCCCGCTCAATTCTTTGATGATATCCCAGTCAATCCCGTATTCGTATTCATCATTCAAATAAACCTCGATGATACGTGCCTCGATCAGGATCTGGCGCGACAACATTTCTTTGAAATGATTGACGAGCTTACCCACGGAACGAATAACGGCCGGTCGGTCTTTGACATACAGGCTGCCGGAAAGCCGGTTCAACGAATATTGTCCCCCCTCGCTCAGGATACGTTTGACCATCTCCTCGATCACCGTATAGGCATTTCCCGTTAGGGCCCCGGTTCCGGAAAGGGCGAAACGGCCGGTCAAGCCGGAGGTGGTTTCGGTGCCCCCGGCGCCCAGCACATCACCGCCGACTTCAAAGCTGGTTTGCACTTCGGTATCCAGAAAATTCAGCCTGAAGATATGTTCTTGAAACGGTTTTATGCGAATGACATTCTGATCGATCTCATAGTAAAGATTGTAAGCGGTCAAGATTTCCTTCAAAACAGTGGCAGCGGAAACATTTTCGAAATTCAAGGTGAAAGTGCGTTCCTCGTCCACTGTATCCGGTTCGATGATAAAATTCATCCCCACCGCCTGGGAAAGCGAGTAGAGCACCATTTGGATATCCTCATCGACCATGGCAAAGGAGACAATTTGGTCTTCGAGCGGATCATAGGTCGGCGCAAGGGGTTCAACCGTGATCGGCAAAGGCACCTTCTTTTGCAGTGAATTTCGCAGGACCTGCTGTTTCAGGGCCAATTCATCGGATTCCGCTTTTATGACTTGCGGTATTTTATCCGGTTCGTGCTTTTCGGGCTTGAGCATGGAAGACGGCCCGTAGGAACAACCGGCCCACACCAGTGCAAACCACAAGCCCCAAATTAGACCCTTCGCTTTCATTGATCCTCCCTATTTATCCATTCCCAAATGGTTCTTTGCCGCGATTAACACCAAAAGCTTGACCGCATGCCGGCTTTCGGCATCATGAACCTGCGCCAAAGCCCTCATCCGTCGAAGAACACGCCCTATGAATTCCCTTGTTTGGGGGACGTTTCCGTTTTCTGATCGTTGCCTGTCGTCTCTTCCGCCACCGGAATCCATTGCCTGACCCCTTTTCTTGCGATCAACACCCTTCGGGATTCAATTTTAACGATGCGGCCGTCATTCGGCAGTACAGCGCCCCGCCGGTAGAAGGAACCGTCGATAATACAGAACTGCTCCTGCGCCGAATAAAACGCCAACGATACATGGTAGCCAAATGGGTTGGGGCGTCTGTTGGCTCCCTGCCAGCACGGCCCGGCCATGATTGGTCACTGGGTCGATAGCCGAACAGTCCCAGATCAACAGGGCGGTTATTGGCGCGGTGGGTAAGCCAGCCGTTTGATATCCTTGGACAGCAGACCGATTTCTTGCATTGTCGCCGGTCCGGGGACCTTTACATCCGGTAGCGGTGGCAGGGGTCGGGCCGGCACGGGCGGGCCTCGTTGTGCCAGCCCCCGTAAAGCGCATACCCGCCAGCCAGTACAAGGCCGGAGGTGAGCAATACGACCGCGATTAGTCCATGATGCTTTCGTTTCATCCCAGCCTCTTGCTAAACCTGACGATAAAGGTTGAACGTTGGATCGCGGTGTCAAAACGATGTTCAACAATGGTATAGCCCTGGCGCCGCAAGGCCGCCTGAAAGCTTTGATACCCTTTATAGGCCACCGCAAAGGGGGCCGCAATCTGTCCATAAAGTTCAATTTCGATCGTGTCGTCGGTATAGTCGATCTTAAGGTTTTCAAGAACCATTTCAGCGATAAAGCCACTGGATATATCCGTGACAATGCTTTTAAAGGATGGCGCCTGGCGGAAGCGGGTCAAATCCTTCAGGAACGCAATCGATTGGTTCAGCTCTTCAAGCGCGACCCCTTGAGGCACTTTGAGCTCGATTTCGGCCGCGGTTGCTTCAAGGACCTGCAATTCCGTTTGAAGCTTTGCGGTGGCCTGTTGGCACCAGAAATAGCCCCCGATCAGCAATAAAACCGCCCCCAGAAAGATTGCATTCAAGACAGGTGCCAGGCGACGGGTGTAGTAGCAGGCTTGCTCCTTGAACGGTGAAATCGGCCGGGCGCCCGTTTGGTTCTTGAGTGCATTGAAAAAAGAAATTTGATGGACATCCTCGTTAAAGGCCACGCTCTGGTGTTCGAGCGCATACAACTGGCCGGCCTTTTCCTCGGGCCACTCAGGCATCGGTCCGCTATCGATCCAATCGAGCAGATAGGTTTTGCTGACCGTAAAGCGATTTTCGAACGCCACCGTATCGATATCGGACCGAATCGTCTCCCATAAGGTCGCAATCTGTTCTTCGCTGGTGTCAAAAGCAACGAAGCGGTTGGCATGCCAGACACGGTTGCGGGTCCCGATGATCAAGTCGGCAAAGCGGTTATGTTGGAATATAATTGCAACCGGTTCTTTGGGACCGATGCGTTTCAGGACGCCGAACAGGATCGCATACAAGGGGAAAAGTAAAAGGCTGTCGTCCATGCCCGTTGACCTGGTCCATGTAGTGATGGAACAGCCTGGTTGGCAGTGCCGTGAAAAATATCTCGGTCGTATTTTTGCTTTTGCGCTTTTTCCAGTGCGGAATGACCGTAACCGGTTCATCAAATTCCCCGGCTTCTTGCATTTTACGAGCGACGAGAAGGTCAACATATTTGGGGGTCCCCTCGACGATCAATCGTGCGTGCGACCGCCATTTGCAGATCCGAAATGTACCATCGGTCACCGCTCACCTCCTGCAAATCAACCACCTGCTCCAGCCGACCATCATCATAACGATAGGTTAATCCGTCCAGCTCGATGATATATTTTTCCGCAGTTTTAAACATTATTTATGCCTGGCGACAAACGCGCCCCTGAAGCTTTAATAGAACGTCACCACTTTCCTGGCCTTCCACTGACCGGAGACGGCTCCGGCGGTGTGGTCGCTTCGGATTCGGTGTCGGTTGCCAAAGGCGTACGGATACTCAACCCCAGGGGTTTAAAGTAGTAGCCGGTCGAATGGGTACATTGTCTCAGAATCTCTTGGGCCTCATAAAAACGCTTTCGGTTCTTCGATGTTGACGTTGTAGAAGGTCCAATTCTCTTTATCGAGGCCCAGCGACCGTACCTCAGCCATAAAACGATTCACCTGCATCAGGGTTCGTTTTTTGCGCTCCAGTTCCAATTTTTGCCGCTTGAGTTGCTGAACGCGGGTGTCCATGGCTGCCACTTCAACCCGCTGGCCCACATAGCGACCGTAAGCCAGCAAGAAAAAATGGATGGCCACAACGAACGCAACGGTGAGGATCAAAGCGATAAGGTGAGGCTGAAAGAATTTGCGCAAAAGACCTCTCTTCACTGTTAAGTTTCCGGCTGAAAAATCACGGTTGAGCGCTTGCGTCTTGATTAAAACTGCAGTCTCAGAATCAAGGCGTCGTTGCCATCCGGCGCCGTTGTCGGGGGCGGCCATGCTTGTAGCTGCCCGGCTTGTGCGGCGGGGCCGTGGTTCTCTGTAAACAGGATGTCGCCCAATGTAACCCGTCGGCCTGACCATCGACAATTCGGTCCCAGGCAATCCCCAGGTCGCTTGGCATAGCGGTCACCCGGATGATATTGCCCAGATCGGTTTTATAGTCGAATTGAAGCGTCAGGGTCCGTAAAACACCGGTTGAATCCGTATACGTACGAACGGTCGTCAAACCCGTCGGTCCTGCCGCAGGAGGATTCAGTCCAACATTCGTCAACTGGGCATTGAGATTGGCTTCCGTGATCGCTGTCATCGCATTGCCCGTTGCGAACCCCGCCGGCATCATTGGTGGCATTGGTCTGATCGGCCAAGATCAGTCCGGACCGGTCATAATAACTGTTGAAAGCCACCTGCCATTCCCGCAGAAACTGGGTGTACAGTTTTTTCTGCTCTGCACTTTTGACCACATCCTTGCCTTTGATAACGGCACCAATAATGATCCCGATGATAATGAGCACGATGGCCATTTCGATCAGGGTGAAGCCTTTCCGGTCAAGGATAAAGCCACAGTACTTTCTGATGTGTTTCATCATTCGCATTGCCCCCTCTGTTTGATTGAATCACCAACCGCCCTAGCGGATGGTCTGATTTCCCCGCCAAGCAGGGAAAATCAAAGGCTATATCAAACAGCCTAAAATTCCGTTTCAACCCTTTGGCCACGATGGTAGATACAAGGCCATAAAGGCTCAGACGCACCGGTATAAACCCACATACAGTTTTAGGTGATTGAGTTTAATATAATATATATTGGGTGTCAAACGAAAAATAACCACAATATATGGATATTTCTAATGAAAATCGGGAGAATCAGGGCCGGTGCCGGTGATGGTGACCGCAACCGTTCGACGGCGGGCATGGTTGTCGTGGTTGATGGCGACAACCTGTTGCCAAGTTCCCAGTTTCAGCCGCTGGTCTCGGATCGGCAAGACGATGGACGGACCGAGCAGGGCCGCCTGAACATGGCTGTGGCCATTGCCGTCATGCCAGGCTTGTTCGTGGGCATAATCGTCTTCCGGGGTGCCAGACGGCTGATGGCTCTTTTAAGATCGGCAATAACGCCCGGCTCAAACTCGATCGTGGTCAGTGACCCCGTTGAACCGATTATCGTGGCGTCCAATGTCCCGTTGATGATCTCGCTCGCTGCTACCAGGCGTTCCAGATGCGGCGTGATATTGCCGATCGCCGGGCCGGTTTGCAGCTGGATTTCAACCGATCCATAAAATTGGGTTACCGCTGGCATGATGTAACTCCTCAAAAGATTACTTTTGTTTAGAATCTTAAACACTATCAATTGTTTCGAATTTCGTGCTTCGGATTTCGGATTTTTCTTGAATCATGATAGCAAAGCCATTTTATTACTTGGCCTATAGCACAAAGTTTAAAAAATTGACGAAAAAGATCACCGCAGCCCGATGCGCCAATTCCACATGCCCGGACGTGTTTTCATCTTGATGCCCGGCGGGATCGGTTCCTGCAGGTCGACCAGCAGGGTATACCCCGCCTTGATGAGGTTCTTGCGCTCGGCCCGCAAATCGATCCGCCAGTTGGGGTACACCCAATAGTCGGATCCATATCGTCGAACCCAGCCCTGTTCACCCTTGGGGCTGGTAAACGGTTCATCAAGGGTGACCTCGTCTGACAGCGTCCGGGAGACACACAGGGGCCAGTTCCCGGATACGATCATTCCCAGGGGTAACGGGCTGTGACGCGGCAGGGCGAGATAGTCTTTGCGGCTCAATTCGGGGCTGACGATAACACCTTTAAATCCCAAATCAGCCAACACCTTGATTGCCAACACATTGGCAATGTTACAAAAAGGCCCGGCCCAGAGGTTGCGGCGTTTGGTCTTTTCAAACCAGGCGATTTGCCAGGGGGTGTTGAGAACAAAATTGCGTGCCCCGCGCTGTTGCAGCTGTGCGACCTGGGCGGCGGTCTCCTGCTCGGACGCCGGCCAGGTCACGGGCGGCAACCACCACCAGATACGGGTCATCAGCTTGGGGGGCAAATGTACACCGCTGTCAGGCGTCAGCCAGTACTCCGTTCCCTGCGCTCGCCTCCTTGGCCATCTGTTGCCGATAGACAGTCAGATCCAATGCCGGAGGCCTTTGTTTTGATCGCTGGGGCAAACTGTACCCTGAACGAGGACTTCCTGGAGGGCCTTCCGCTGACATCGTCCAGTTCTCTTTCAAGTTCGACCAGCTGCAATTCAAGGTCTTTTTCACGGCGATCCACGAGAAAAACCGGTGTCGCTTTGCGGGGTGCCTTGGCCCGGGCCGTTCGTAAGTGCAGCCGTCCCTTGGCCGGCACCGCTTGGGTCAGACGCTTGATCTGATGCCAAGCATCGTCTTCATAACCGATCCTCAGAACATCACCGGGCATGAGGGCTTCACGCGGCACCAGGTACGGGTTGTGGCGCGGCCCCCGAATACGACCGATCATAAGGCCCGATCCGGTAGGCTCCCCGGCAGGCACGGGATTCTGGGGCCGTTGGGGCAAAAAATTATAGTGCGTTGCATCCCGACCCAAGGCATAGGCCAGAAGAGCCAGGGCCTCTTTCTTGCGCTGAGGCTCATACCCGTGATCCCGCAGCAGACGATAGGCTTGAACCGTATAATAAACATAGTGGGGCCCTTTTTTGCGCCCCTCTATTTTCCAGGTATTGACGGTCGGGATCGATTTCAAGACCTTTGACCAATACGTCCAGGCTCAGATCCTGGCAAGCGAACAACCGTCCGGCACTGCTCCGCGTGGGCGTAGCGCCGACGGCAGGGTTGCACACACCGCCCGCGCAGGCCGCTTTTGCCCCCCAAATAACTGCTCCAGTAACAACGCCCGGAAACACCGTAACATAAAGCCCCGTGGACAAAGACTTCCAGCTTCAAATCAGGGGGACAGGCCTTGGCCAGGAGTTTAATTTCGTCGATGTTCAACTCCCGGGGCAACTACCATCCGCGCCACTTTCAGGTTTCTTCCGGATGAGCTGCAGCGCCGCACCGCAGCTCCCATTGGCCAAGGTCGACAGGTGGACTTCACCCTTAAACCCGGTTTGGCGCACCAATTCGATCAAACTCAGGTCCTGTACGATGATAGCATCCGGTCCGACCTGCTTGGGTCAGCTGCACAAGGGACTTGCCCGATATCATCGAGGTCCGCGTTTGTGAGCAGGGTATTGAGGGTCACATAAACATGCGTATTTTTGGCATGCGCCAGGTTGGTCAGACGGCTGAGTTCCGACAACGTAAAATTTTTGGCCTCCATACGGGCCGAAAACTGCTTTAAACCACAGTAAATGGCATCGGCACCCGCTGCCAGCGCGGCCAGAAAGGCGGCCTTGTTACCGGCCGGGGCTAAAATTAGGGGGGAATTTATTTCCGTGTTGGGCATTAACGCCTCGCTCTACCAACACATCCATCGTTCCCATTCAGGATATGTATTTTGTGTTTGTGTGTTGTGTTTGGTGTTTTGGGTTTAGTGTCTTATGTTTTGTGTTTCGTTTTAAGGGGTGGCCTGAAGCATAGCGAAAATGAATAGGAGTCGAACCGGCCGACTTGCTGGCAATCGAGACAGCGCGTCTCTATATTTTTCAGTTGGCGATGTCATTCGCTGGTTCGCTCATGGCGATCCTACGAAACACAAAATACGAAATACAAAACACACTTAACCAATACAGTTCCAGTGAATTACGCTTCCGCGGCGGATTTACCTAAGACACGCTTCATCCAGGCTGCCAGATCAAGCGCCAGGCTCAACAGCGCCGGGATCAGAAAAATGGTAAAGACGGTCGAAATCAAAAGCCCACCCACCACGACGCTGCCCAGACCCCGGTAGAACTCAGACCCGGCACCCGGCGACAAAACCAGCGGCATCATTGCCAAAACGGTGGTGATGCTGCTCATGTAAATAGGCCGAATACGGGACCGGACCGATTCGGTGATGGCCTCGCGCGGGGCCATAGCCGCCATCGCGCATGTTGTTCAAGGTCTGGTGGACGATCAAAATGGCATTGTTGACCACAATGCCGACCAGGATGACAAACCCGAGCATGGTGATGATGTCAAGGGGTTGGTAGGTGATAAAGACGTTCACCAAAAAGAGCCCCACAAAGCCGCCGGCCGCCGCCAAAGGCACGCTGAACATGATGATCAAAGGATAGAAAAAATTCTCGAACAAGGCCGACATGAGCAGATAGCTGATCGCCATCGCCAGAATAAAGTTCCACAAAAGGGCCTTGCGGGTGCGTGTCAGGTCATCAGCCGTGCCGCCCATGTCGATCCGGTACAGGCTCGTGAGGGCGCCGCTGGCTTTGATGGGGTCCACGACCTTGGTCTGGACGATTTCCATGGCCGTTTCCAGCGCCAGGTCTTGCCGCGGAATAATCTGAAGGGTAATCGCCCGTTCGGAATCGATGTGATTGATCTGGGTGGGCCCTTCCACCAGGCTGATGTCGGCCACCGAACCAAGCGTCACCCGTTGCCCCCCGGGCGCATTGATCTGAAACCCGGCCAAATCCTGCGTACGTGTTAATTCGCTGCCCTTACTTTTGACAACCAGGTCGATTTCATCACCGAACAGACGATAAGAGCTGGTCAGGGCGCCGTCCACCATCGCATCGACCGTGCGACCCAGATCCGAGGTGTTCATGCCCAGACGACTCAAACGATCACGGTTCGGGTGAATGCGCATTTCCGGGTTGCCGAGATCCAATCCCGGTATCGGACGAATCTGGGCGTCGGGCAGGGCCTGGGCTGTCATGCCGTAAATCTGGCGCCCCAACGCGATCAGCTTTTCCAAATCCGGCCCCTTGATCTCGACTTCAATCGAGCGCCCTTTGCCGATTTCACTCGCAAACAGTCCTGGTTGCTGAACGATGGCGATCATGCCGGGAATTTTGCGCAAAGACCCGTACACATAGGGCAACAGCTCACGGGTGCGCTGTTGGATCTTGGACATGATGCCCATAAAGGCCTGCTGGCCCCAGGCCACGAAAAAAAAGTTACTGATCGGCGGCAGGCCCAGTTTTTCGGCCCGGGCACTCTTCTGACCCGGGTGTTCGATCAAAGGCAGGATGTCCGCTTCAACCTCCTCGGCAATCCGCGCCAGCTCATCCAGGTTGTAACCGGGCGGCGGCAGCAGGATGCCGAACAAAAGGGCCCGGTTGCCCTCGGGCAGGTACTCGGTTTTGGGCATCAGCCCCAGGGCCAGGCTTACCGCCAAAACCGTCATGACGACCACCAGCCCCACGCGGGTAACGACCCGCCCGCACATCCAATGCACAAAACGCGTAATCCCGTTGATAAACATTTGGGCCGGACGTCTCAGGCTCATGTTGTTCGGGCTGGTCCGACGACGATCGCTTTACGCGGCCCAAAATCTTGGCAGACAGGGTCGGAATCACCGTAATCGACACGATCAAACTTAAAACCACGGCACTGCTGATGGCAATGGCGATATCACGAAACAACTGCCCGGCCTCTTCCTGCACAAAAACGATTGGGAGAAAAACCGCTACCGTTGTCAAGGTGCTGGCCAAAACGGCACCCCAGACCTCGACCGCCCCGTCATAGGCGGCCTTGATACGACTTTTGCCCATCTCGCGGTGACGAAAGATATTTTCGAACACCACAATGGAATTGTCGACGACCATGCCGACGGCAAAACTCAGCCCCGCCAGGCTGACCACGTTGATGTTGCGTCCCCAGAGGGTCATGATCAGAAAGGTGCCGATGACGCTGATGGGAATGGCAATCGCCACGATTACCGTACTGGCCACACTCCGCAGAAAGAGCAGCAGAACGATAATCGCCAGGGTCCCGCCGACATAGATATTCTGGCGCACCAATTGAATGGCGTTGTAGATATATCCGGTTTCATCGTAGACCTGGATAATTTCGAGGCCCCGTTCTTTTAGAATGGTGTCGTTGATCTCCTGCAACACCGCTTTGAGGCTGCCCCATAACGACCAGGACGTTCGAGCCAGGCTCGCGGATGGCGTTCATGACGATGGTCGGCACCCCTTCGTGCCGCACGACCACGCTCGAATCAGCATAATCCAGGCGAACCTGGGCCACATCACCCACGGTTACCGGAATGCCGTTAACCCGTTTTACGATAACATGGGCAATATCTTCCACGGTTTCATATTCACCCGCGGTTCGCGCAATATAGCGGCGTTTGCCCTCATCAAAATTTCCGGCACTGATGTTGGCGTTCTCGACATCGAGCACCCGCATCAACTCGGGAATGGTCAGGTCGCGTGCCGCCAACGCCGTGGGGTCGACGATCACCTGGATCTCGCGCTCCCGCCCGCCGTAGATATTGGAGGAGGCAATGCCGGCAATCCGTTCAAGGCGCGGTTTGACATGCTCGTCGATAAAATCATACTCCTGCTGCAAGCAGGCCTTCATAACCCGGCCGCGCTTTGAGGATCATCCAGGCAATGGCCCGCTCGCGCCGACCGCCTGATTTAATGGTCGGTTTGTCCATATCCAGGGGATATTTTTTAACCTGCTCCATTTTATTGGAGGCCTTCAGCAACGCTTCTTCCGTATCCATACCGAGTTCGAACATGAGATGGATGTAAGAATAACCGTCCCGGCTTTCGCTGGTCATTTCCCTTAAGCCTTCCAGGTTTTTGAGCTGTTCTTCCTGGGCATCGGTGATTTCGCGCTCCACTTCCACCGGGCTGGCACCATCCCACCGTGTTTCAATGGAAATTTCGGCCAGGTCCACGTTGGGGGTCAATTGAATGGGAATACGAAACAACGAAATCAATCCGAACAACACCAGCAGGATAACCCCCACCGTGACAGTTACCGGTTTTTTTATGGCGGTATCGACGACTTTCATATATCTCCGATCAATGTCTACAAGTTACTCAAATCCCAAACTCTCAGATTGGGTTAAACCCGGTTGCACACCCCTTGGATCCACCGTCACTCTACGATTTGCACCGGTTGCCCTGGCCTTAGCCGTTCGTTGCCCCGAACCACGACCTGCTCTTGGGGCTGTAAGGCTCCCTGTACACCGGCATAGCCGTCGTAATACCCGTTCACCTTCACGGGTACCGGAAAGGCCTGGCCATTGCGCACGACAAAAACCATGCGATCATTGCCTGCCGCAACGATGGCATCTTTGGGGACGATCAAGGCCTGCTTTTTTTCGGATAGATCGAAGCGCACGAGCGCCTCCATGCCACTTTTAATTTTCATGTCCGGATTGGGCAGATTGATTCTGACCGCAAACGTACGGGCATCCGGGTTGCCCTGGGGCAGGACGGCATATATTTGGCCCGCTATGGGATCATCGGCAAGGCTTTTAATCTGTGACCTTGACCTCACCCCCGGGATTCAGCATCACAACATAGCGTTCCGGCACATCGACGGTGATTTGAATGCGGCCCAGGTCGAGCAGGGTGACAACCGGGCCACCGGCACTGACCCACTCCCCGATTTGGGTGTGCTCCTGGGCGACATAACCATCGAACGGCGCCAAAATCATTTTTCTGCTTGATTTGATAGCGCAGATATTCAATCTCCGCTTCGCTTTCCAGCAGGGCCTGCTCAAGGGCCTGTTGCTTATAAAGCGCCTCTTCGTACTTGGAATCGGCAATGGTGTTGCTTGCTTTCAGTTTTTTTGATCGGGCCAGCTCGCGCACGGCATTCTCAAGATTCGCCCGCGTCTTCTCGCGCGTGGCGACGGCGCCTTTCACCCGTAGTTCCAGCTCCTTGTCTTTGAGGCGGGCCAAAAGCTGCCCCTTTTTCACAAAATCGCCCTCTTTCACGTTAAACGTACCGACAATGCCTGACACTTCGGCCGCGACAAGGCTTTCCGCAGCCGCCGAGGTGGATCCGATCAGGGATATTTGCTCGGACACGAGCTGCTGCGCGACCGTGGCAACCCGAACCGGAACCGGAGGGGGGCCCTTGGATTTGGCTTGGTCATCGGCATGGGCCAGTCCCCATCATTACTACGAGCGGGAATACGGCTGCGAGCAAAAACGGCCAGATGGTCTTTGGAATCATTTTCAACATTCATCACCTCGTGGTTGACCCGCCGGCAGGTGCAACGATTTAGGGTAAGCGCTATTGCCACTCGATACCGTCCCTGCCACGACCGGCTAAGCGAGAACATTCAACTTACAGGAGTTTGTGAAAATAGCATAATTCGCTATACGCGGCAACTGCTATTGAGCTGCGGGTCCATGATTTCTAAATCAATATAAGGGAACTTAGGTGCAGGTTTCACGAGCAATCCATTGCTTTGTACTTTGTGTTTCGTGTTTCGTCTTTTGTGTTTGGTCTTGATCTCGTTCGCCGACAGTCAGTAAAAACACCAAATTCTTTGAGGCAAAAGTCAGACTGAATTTTATTCTTAAGCAAGGTTTTTGCTCCCAATCCCCTATTTGAGTAATAAGAGCACCTTGCCCCAGACGTATCCTGTCTTATATTGTGCCACTTGCAGGGTGATTGATCCCGTATATTTCCTGCTCGAAACAGTACCGAGGGTTTCGATAGAACCCCTCTGAAGCGGCAGAACATGACGTCTTAAAGCGACACCGTCGCGTTATATAAAATCGAAAAACGATTTTATTGTGAAAGGAAATCATGATGAAAATAGCAGTCAGCGGTAAAGGTGGTGTGGGAAAAACGACATTTGCGTCCCTGTTGATACGTACTTTCGATGCCGACGGCAAACACGTTCTGGCAATCGATGCTGATCCGGATGCCAATTTAGCGTCTGCCGTCGGCATTCGTGATGCCGAACCAAATCACGCCGATTGCGGAGATGAAAGATCTTATTTTTGAAAGAACCGAAGCCCAGCCCGGAAGCATCGGAGGGTTCTTCAAATTAAACCCGAAAGTGGACGATCTGCCCGACGCCCTTTCGGCCCGACTCGGCAACATCAAGCTGATGCGCCTGGGGGGTGTCAAGAAAGGCGGCGCCGGGTGTATCTGTCCCGAAAGCACCCTGCTGAAAGCCCTGGTAACCCATATCGTCCTGGCCCGGGATGAAGTTGTGATCATGGACATGGAAGCCGGTATCGAACATCTGGGACGCGGAACCGCTCGCGCAGTGGACAAACTGATCGTGGTCGTTGAGCCCGGTCGTCGCAGTATCGATACGGCCGGACATATCCGGCACCTCGCTTCCGAAATCGGCCTTGAACACATTTCCGTGGTCGGCAACAAAATTCGTGGCCCCAAGGATGAGGACTACCTGCGCAAACATATGCCGGACTTTAAATTTTTAGGCTTTTTACCCTACGAAGATGTGCTGATCGAAGCCGACCTAAACGGTCAGCCCCCTTTTGAAGTCGAGTCGCGCGCCCGTCAGGTGGTGGCGGAAACCCTTGCCCGTCTGTGATGAAGTCTCACCGACCATATGCGCGCCGACCTAAAAAATCATACCGGGGAAAACCGCGTTCCGGCACCTGGGCAAAACCGCCCCCGATCAAACCCGGCGCCGATGCGCGTTTGAAAAAAATATTCCGGGCCATTGGCGTACCGAAACCAATCCCTTTCCAGCCTGACCCGTTTCAACTCGAAGCCCTGGCTGCCATCGAACAGGCTGACTGCCTGGTCACGGTACCAACCGGATCAGGCAAAACCTGGGTTGCCATCGAAGCCATCCGGCGGCGGCGAGCCCGCGGCCAAAAAGCGTGGTACGCCTCTCCGCTTAAGGCCCTTTCCAATAGCAAATATATTGAATTCATAGATATTTTTGGTCCACAGCAGGTCGGTATTCTGACCGGTGACCGCAAGGAAAATCTCGAAGCGCCGATCATTGTCGGTACCACCGAAATTCTGCGCAACCAGTTGTACGATGCCATGTCGCAGGGAGAGGATCTGGCAACCGATTTCGTTATTCTGGATGAAGCCCACTTTCTTGGAGATGAAGACCGGGGCGTCGTCTGGGAAGAAATCATGATCTACCTGCCGCACCGCATCCCGCTGCTCATGCTGTCGGCCACGATCGGCAACGCCTCCGTGATCGCTGACTGGCTGATGTCCATTCGTTTGCGCCCGTGCCGTGTGGTCACAGCGACCCGGCGCCCGGTACCGCTCTACCCGATCTTTCTGCATCCCAGCGGAACGCTCCTGCCCTTGCTGGTGCCGGGCCGTGACAATCGGCGCCAACGCATCCATAAAAAAGTCCAGGCCCTGATCAACGCGCCGCGACCGCTAAACCTAACACGTGGGCCTCATCGGCTGCCACCGTTCGGTGACCTGCTGCGGGTTTTACGGAAGTACAATCTTCTGCCGGCCATCTTCTTTCTCAAGTCCCGTTCCGACTGCGATAAAGCCCTCGATCTATGCACCGACAACGCACTGTCCGATCCTGACCGCCAAGCACGACGCAGCCGTCGCATCGATGCCCTGATTGCCGGCGTTTCCCACCTGCAGCAACATCGTCAATTGGGACAACTTGTGCACCAGGCGGTCGGTGCCCATCACGGGGGACAGCTTCCGGCCTGGAAATTGATCTTGGAAGCGCTCATGTCAGATGGCCTGCTGGATGCGATCTTTGCGACTTCAACCGTGGCGGCGGGTGTCAATTTTCCGGCCCGCACGGTCGTGTTTCTCAATTCAGACCGCTTTAATGGTCAAGCGTTCGTCCCCTTAAACGCGACCCAATTTCACCAAATGACCGGGCGTGCCGGTCGACGCGGGATGGACAACATTGGCTTTGCCCTGGCTGTTCCCGGCAAATTCATGGACACGCGGCTGATCGCCAAATTGGTCACCGCCACGCCGTCTCCCGTGGTCAGTCAAATAAAAATCAATTTTTCAATGGTTTTGAACCTGCTCCTTTCCCACACGCCGGAGCAGATCCACAACTTGTTGAAGCAATCTTTCGCCGCTTTTTTAGCGCGTCAAAGGGCCCCCAAAAAACGACTGCGGTTCGCGTCCTCGCTGGACTCCGATCACCTCTGGCATGACGTTCAGCGTCACCTGAAATTCCTGCAAAAAACCGGCTACGTCTCTTCAGCCGGCAAACTGACAGCGGACGGAATCTGGGCATCGCGCTTGCGGGTCGACCAACCCCTTCTGATCGCGGAAGGTTTTCGGCAAAAAGCCTTTCCTGAAAAAGATCCGGCGCTGCTGGCCGGAATCATTGCAGCCTTTGTCAACGAACAGGAGCCGGACGAAGATGTCGCCAAAAACGATACCCCCCAACCGCTTGTACAGGCTTACCTGGCAGTGCGCCGCAGCATCACTCCATTGGCGACCGAAATGCTAAAGGCGGGCTTTTTAGCCAGGCCCATGTTTCTGCGACCGGCCAATGCCATTTTTGCCTGGGCGGTTGGGCATCCTTGGGCGCGTGTCTTATCGATCGCCCAGATAGCAGAAGGCGATTTGGCGATGCTCATTCTCAGAACGGCCGACAACCTACGGCACGTCAGGGCGCTTCATCAGCCGTTCCCGGATGCGGCCGCGACCGCTGCCAAAGCAATTGATCTGCTTTTGCGGGAACCGGTCATCGATGTTGTGGGATAATGGTTTTTTACAACAACCCGACGAATTGCGAATCTGGTTCGATTATGGTACGAGTTAAACAATAAAATCGTACAACGATTTTAAGGGAGGTTTGAATGCGCCATCTAACTCATCATTGTCACCTTAATGTTTACGTTTTGGTACCCACCAGCGCTTCAGGCGCAAAAAATCAAAATCCTGACGACGGACTGGTCCCCGTACGTCTCTCAAGATATGGAGTGCTATGGCTTTACCGCTGAAGTGGTTTGTTATGCCTTTCTGGCGGCCGGGCACGAAGTCGAATTTGTTTTTACATCCTGGGGCGAAAACGAGGCGCGCATCAAAAAAGGGGCGTTTTTGGCCGCCTTTCCCCACAAGCGAACGCCCGCACGGGATAAATTTGCGCGTTTTTCCCAACCGATCGCCATGTCCAAGGATGTCTTTTTTTACATGAAACAATCCCCTCAGTCGATTGATTTTAAAAACCTTGCCGACCTCAAGGACTATAAAATCGGCGGCGTACAAGGCTACTATAATATCGCCATGCTCAAAAAAGCCGGACTGCAGATCGACTATGCCAGCGATCCCACAACCTCGTTTAAAAAAATGTACATCGGTGTGGTCGATCTCGTACCCGAAAACGAGTTCGTGGGCTGGCAGCATTATTCAAAAGCATTTTCCTGACGAAATTTATAAGTTCGGAACCACGCCCATGGCCTTGAACCAGGATTCCTTGCACCTCATGTTTTCCAAAACCTATCCCAAGTCCGAAACGCTGCTGGCAGCGTTTAACAAGGGCCTTGCTGAAGTAATGCGTCAAGGGATTTATCGTAAACTGTTAAAGAAATATATCAAGAATGTGGAAATAAAAATGCCGTCACCGATTTATTAAAGGAGGTATTGCATGCAGATTCTGATTCTCTACTATTCCAAAGGCGGAAATACCCGTAAACTGGCCGAAGAAATTGCTCAGGGGGTCGACAGCGTTGCGGGCGTTGAAAGCGTTTTGAAAAAAACGGACGAAGTCAGCAAAGACGATTTTGTCAACGCCGCCGGTGTCGTTGCCGGGTCACCCGTCTATTTCGGGTTGATGGCGGCCCAACTCAAGAAAATTTTTGATGAATACGTGAGCGTCCGCAAAAAAATGGAAGGCAAGGTCGGGGCCGCGTTTGCAACGTCGGCCGACCCCTCCGGGGGTAAGGAAACAACCATGCTTTCGATCATTCAGGTCATGCTGATCTACGGGATGGTCGTTGTCGGCGATCCCATGGCCGCCACGGGGCACTACGGAACAGCGTGTGTCGGTGCGCCCGACAGCGGTACGGCTGAAAACGGCCAAAAACTTGGCCAACGGGTTGCTGAATTGGCGCTCAAGCTACACACCTAAAATCATTGCACGATTTTAGGTTTTGTAAAACTCGGGGTAACGTTTCTCCGAACATTCAGCACAAATGCTGTGTTGAATTTCAGCGCCGGAATGTTCCTGAAGGTAGGCATCCAGCTGTTTCCAGTAGCCTTGATCGTCACGAACCTTTTTGCAGACAACACACACCGGCAGCAACCCACTCAGCGCCGTAACCCGTTTGAGAGCATCTTGTAGGTCCGCGATCAAACGCTCCTTCTCTGCTTGGCCCTGCTTGTGCGCCTCGATCTGGAGTCTAAGCTCGTGGTTTAATTCGTCCAGCGCCCGGGTGCGCCCCTCGACCTTTTTCTCCAAATCATCGCGGTGGCGTCGCAGCTGTTCTTCCACCCGCCGGCGTTCGGCCATCTCTTCTTTCATCTGCTCGTAAACCTTGCCCAGGTACCAGTTGCGTGATTTCAGTCGTTCAATAAAGCTCTCGGTGCGCTCCCGGATGGTGGCCGAGATCGATCGCATGATCATCAGCGCAAACGCTTGGCTCTGGGCAATCAGTTGATTGAAATCGCTCGCGCTTTACCGCCAGCAATCGAACGGGGCCCTTGGCTGCAACCGTGGCGCTGCGCGGCAGATCCTCGATCAAGGCCAATTCGCCGAACATCCGGCCCTGGGAATAGACCGTCAAAAGTTCCTGATCAGGCTGTTGGAATTTTTTCCAAATCTGGACCGTGCCGTCGATAAGAATAAAAAATTTATCGTTCGTGGCGCCTTCGGCGATGATGATCTCTCCGTCTTCATAGGGTTCTTCCTCGCAAACGGTTTCAATCAAAATGTAGATCCTCATCTGAAAGCGTTTGCAACGGCTCGATCGCTCTTAGACGGTCAACGTAGGGGCCCATGGATAGCTCCTGATTTTATTTGGAAGGCTGCTTTTTAAGGTGAGCATACCAGAGGATCGAAGAACGGGTCAAACAATTTAGACCCTCTTAAATGTGGATAAAAGGTTGCTTCCGGATTGAAATTTGGTATATAAAATTTTAATGACTAACGGGCCCGTGAAATTTAACGCCAATTCTTTAAAACATGGGGCATGCAGAAAATGACGACCGAAAAAAAAACACGCGTTTATCTGACGGATCGTATGGTGCTGATTGCTTTGGGCCTTGGTGCGCTTTACTGGATCATTGAAACCCTCCTGTATGTTTTCTTGTCGTATGAGCTCAAATTTTTTGACCGCCTGTTAGGCCCTGATCTTGCCGGCCTGTGCACCCGCGTTGTCGTGCTGTGCCTTTTTTTGATTTTCGGATCCCACGTGCAGTATACCTTCAACAAACGCAGGCAAGCCGAAGCCGAACTGGAACGTTTTAAGGAAGCCTACGCCGCGTTACAGCACCAGCTTGATAAGCGGGCGTCTGAGTAAACTACCACCCGCTATGCGATGTTATTTTGACAACCGCCATATCCGGCTGGTTTCTTGTGCTATCCTGAGCGCTTCGTTGGTCGGGACCACCAACACGCTGACCCGGCTGCGGCCAGCGCTGATGTCCCTGATACCATCGCCCGATTCACGATTCCGATCTTCATCAATAGCCAAACCCAAGTCCTGCAGCCCTTCACAACAACATGAGCGGACATAAGGAGCATTTTCACCGATCCCGGCCGTGAACACCACAGCGTCGAGATGTCCCAAGAGCCGCCCAGTAGGCGCCCAGATATTTCTTGATGCGATAGGTGTAAAGGTCCAGGGCAATTTGAGCGCTTGGACGTCACCCTGTTCCCTGAGCGCCAGGATTTCGCGCATATCGTTCGTGCCGCAAATGCCTTTGAGACCGCTGCGTGTGTTTAATAGATCCTGACTTGCTTCGAGTGTCAGGCCCAGGTGGCGCATCAGGAAAAATGGCAGCGCCGGGTCCACATCCCCTGAACGCGTCCCCATCATCAGGCCGGCCAGAGGTGTCATGCCCATACTGGTATCGATACACTTTCCCTTTTGAACGGCGGCCATGCTGACACCATTGCCGATATGGATCGTAATCACGTTGATGGCTTCCGGTTCCAGATTTAAATAATGAGCGGCTTGTTCGGCCACAAAGGCATGGGACGTTCCGTGAAATCCATAGCGCCGGATTTTATGCTGGGTATACAGTTCAAAGGGTATCGCATACAGATAGGCCCGCATGGGAATCGTCTGATGAAAGGCCGTATCAAAAACCGCGACCTGCGGCGCTTGCTGAAAAATGCGGCGGGCGACGGCGATACCTGTCAAATTGGCCGGGTTGTGTAACGGTGCCAGGGGAATATTCGCTTTGATGGCAGCCATAACCGCCTCATCGATAAGGGTCGGTTCTTTAAAGACCTCCCCGCCGTGAACCACCCGATGCCCGACCGCCGCAATTTCGGCCTTTTCAGCGATGGCGCCGTATTCACGATCGATCAGCAGATCCACAATCCGGGTCAATCCGGCATGGTGATCGGCGATCACGCCCTTTTCTATCTTAATGCGGGGCTCACCTCCGGGCGGCATGACGCGATGCGTTAAAACACCGTTGCCTTCCCCGATCTTTTCGGCCAAGCCCGACGCCAAAACCCGCTGGTCCTGCATGTCGAACAATTCATATTTAATGGATGAACTGCCAGTGTTGATAACCAGAATCTTCATTACAATCCTTTATCCTCAAAGTTATACGCTCAGCAAAGCCTCCCTTTGCCTGGCCCGGTACCATTTAGCAAGGGTTCATTGCGTCTGAAGCCGGGCCGATGGCATCCCACCCCTATGCGCGGCGGTCGTCAGGAATACCGACACCAAGGCTGGGGCCAGCAGGCAAGCCAAGCGAATCACATAACGCCGTTTTTTCGGGGAGAAGTTTTGGGGTTCGTTATCGGGTGATGTTGACATGGATTCGCGATGAAACGGTTCAGCGGCGGAAGGGTGGCATTGCGAACCGATCGGCTGGAAGGCTTTACTTCTCAGGCTGGCCCAGCTTCTGCACGGCTTCCTCAGCTACCCTTGCGCGCTCTTCGGCTTCGTCCGCCAGCCGGTTCAGGCGCTCCGCTTCCGCCTTTAGTGGCGTAACTTCTTGGAATTGTCTCTCGATTTTGATCCTCAGGCTTTTGCGCTTGAGACTTTTGTTCTTTACTTTTTCATAATAGGCGATGGCTTCCTTTTCCCGCTGGTTGGCGATCGCAATCGCCGCCTGGGCCCGGCGCCTTGCGCCTTCGGCCTTTTGGCGTTCTTGGGCCGCTTTTGCTTGAGCCTCGTTCAAATCCTGTTCACTTGCTTCCGTCGGCGGCTTATCCTGCTCGATCCGTATCGGTTCGGTCGTTTCAGGTAGATAGTCAATCCTTTGTTCAACAGTCACGCCTTTGGGCGGTTGCTTGTTGGTCATGTGAATGACCCCGTTTTTGTCGGTCCAGGTGTAGATGCTTTCAGTACTTGAAGCCGCTCCTGTAAAAAAAAGCAGCAAGACCACCGCTATCGTGTATTTGAGCACGCTGGGCATGGTTTTCCTCCGATTAGGGCGCATCCGCTTCCTTCGGTTGGCAAATCGCGTTAAATTTATTCCAAAACAAGCACTTCAAACGTAACTATCTATAATTTTATTCTAAATTGATCAATTGTCAAGGTCGAAAATCTGCCCATAGATCGCGTCGCCTATCAAGCATCGTGAAAAATGGGCCCGTTTTCGCAATTCTCCGGTGGTCATATTTACTTTCAGGATGCCGATTTATGATCTTTTTGCCGATAAAATGGTTGCTTATAAACCGCTTGCTCTGTTTTAAATAACACTAAAGTTTGTCTTCGTATACATTGGCGATACAACACAAAAAGGCACCCGCTTGATCACCGATATTCTTCATCCCGTGCGGTTCCATGCTGGGCACATAGATAAAATCGCCGGCCTGGGTGACTTGCGTTTTAACCGGTTTTTCGGTTTCCAGGTCATACTGGTAACATTCGAATTCACCGCTCAGGATGTACATGGTTTGGTGGTAAAAATGATTATGCACCGGAATTTCACCGCCCGGCTGAATGGTGAAATAGCGAAGTCCGTATTCCGGATAATCGTTGCCGTCATCGCCAGCGCGCGAAAGCCAGCGAATACTGGTCCCGGTAACCTCCCGGTCAGCGCCTTTGAACGGAAATTTTTCAATTTTCACATCTTCACAGTCATTGAAGCTTAATATATCCATGGTTGCTCCTATCTTTTAACACTTTCAAAACAAAACGCTCTTTTTGAGATTTATATAGCTTAAACCATAAAATGGCAAGCCTTGGAGCCAAAGGCAGCAGGACCAAAAGCATGTCCGTCCCTCCTAATTGTCCGTTATTAGAAGTCAAATGATATAAGTGCCCTTGTTTTATTTTGAATCCGCCTTACATTATTGATGCTATGGCGGAAAATATATTTTCGTCTGAATATACATACCCATAAGATTAAATACCGAATAAAGGATAAGGTCGGGTGAAGCGATGAGATCACCTTCGCTTCGCTCTTCTCACTGTTAACGAACGATCATATTTTTAGGAGACCGCTAATGGAAACGAGTGCCAATGAAAAAATAGACATTGCATTGGACCAGGAAGGATATCTTAAAGATTTTAAATCCTGGTCTGAAAAAATCGCCTGCGTTTTGGCAGATAATGAAGGTGTTTCCCGGGAATGCCCATTGAGCAAGGAGAAAATGGAGATCTTGCGGTTCTTGCGGGACTATTATGATAAATTTGAAGCCTTTCCTATCGTTCGAGCCGTTTGCAAACGGGTGGTGCAGTCAAAAGACTGCCAATATGAAGAATTTCCTGATCCGGTCGTGGCCTGGAAAATCGCAGGACTCCCCAAACCCACACCAGAAGTGCTTGCAAAAATAAAACACAACACGTGATGGGTTTAAAGGTTTTAGGGTGGGTCATGCTGTCTAATTTTTCCCGATCGGTCTGAGAAGGTATTGGGTCTATCACAAAAAAGTCTTTTCCTAAAAATCTTAATACGCATGACCGACCCTTCTAATTGCTGGGATAGAAAAGAAAACAGGGACTTAGAATCAATTCTAAGTCCCTGTTTTTATATTGGCGTCCCCAAGGGGATTTGAACCCCTGTTGCCGGCGTGAAAGGCCGGTGTCCTGGACCAGGCTAGACGATGGGGACGAAGGTGGATGGTGGGCCGTGCGCGGCTCGAACGCGCGACTCTCTGCTTAAAAGGCAGATACTCTACCAACTGAGTTAACGGCCCTCTCAAAAAAAATATCAATTAACCGTATTTTTTTTTCCTGTCAACAAAAAAATAATATCAGATTCCCGATTTCATTGGGGTTATTTTATGGCTCGCGACCGATAAATGTCACACCCAACATCATTTGATAAGCGTTCATGCCATATAGATTGCCAAGCACAGGAGACTCACGCTACTGAAGGTCAGCCAATCCGCAGCGCGCGTCTTGAAGTAGATATCCGTGCGCTTTTCGGTGAAGCAGCGCGCTTCCATGGCGACAGCCAGTTCATCGGCCCGCGTAAAGGTTTTGCGCAGGGTCGGGTTCAGCAAGCGCGTAAGCCGGTAAAAGGGATTTTTGCGGTTCTCAACCCCGCGGGCCCGCTGGGCCTCGATAATTTCATAGGTCTGATCCAAGGCCACGGGAATAAACCGGACCATCAAGCCGATCATGGTTCCGATGCGCTTGTGCGGTACCAGTGGTAATGGCTTTAAAAACCACTCGATGGCCGCCCGGATATCAGCGCTCCGACTCGTTGTCACAAGCAGGGCTCCCAAAAAAACGACCAGGGCCAGGCGCCAGCAAATGAGGCCCCCTAAAACCAGACCTTCGCGGCTAACGGTCAAGAAGGGCAGGCTGAAAACGGGTTCGCCTGAAACGGTCAAGGCCCGCGCCAGCCAAACAAAAACCAAAAGCACCCCGAAATAGCGCAGCTCACTCAAAAGGCGATGCAAGGCCAGCCGTGAATTTACGGCTGCCACCCACACCAGCAGCGTTGCCAGCACGAGTCCTAAAGCAGGGGCCTGAACGGTTGTCAGCGAAATCATCACCAGCGCGACCAGTTTCAGGCGGACGTCAAAACGGTGCAAAAGGGCGTTTCCAGGCTGGTAGCTTAAGGCGGCTAACTCAGCCATGGCTGTATTTCCAGTCCCAAACGGGAGGCACACGGCTGACGGACGCCATAGGGTTCGAGTTCGCCGATGATGTCGGTCGGCGTCCCGGCCCTGACGATTTC
Organism: uncultured delta proteobacterium; assembly: GCA_963802265.1. Taxonomy (GTDB): domain Bacteria; phylum Desulfobacterota; class Desulfobacteria; order Desulfobacterales; family CAWDIC01; genus CAWDIC01. Next base: position 328,370 of record CAWDIC010000005.1, on the reverse strand, counting down.
ACCGCTTTGCAGGATGATCAAACGGTCGGCATGAGCAATCACTTTTTCGACGTCGTGGGTCGCAACCACGATGGTGTGGCCGGCCCGATGAAGAAAAAGGATCTGCTTGAGCACTTCGGTGGTACCCGGAAAGTCAAGATTGGCAAACGGTTCGTCCAAGGCCAATACTTGCGGTTTCATGGCCAGCACGCCGGCAATCGCCAACCGTCTTTTTTCGCCGCCTGATAGCAGATGAGGCCGCTGGAACGTCTGTTTGAACAGGCCAACCGCCTTGAGGGCCAAGGTGACTCTTCGTTTGATTTCAGCACGCGGCAGGCATAGATTTTCAGGCCCGAAGGCGACGTCGTCATACACGGTTTCACCGACAATCTGGGAATCGGCATCCTGAAAGACCATCCCGACGATCTGCCGGGCCTGCTTGCGGTCGTGGGTGACATCGTTTCCGTCTATCAGAACACTGCCTCTATCCGCCAGCAGGAGGCCGTTCAAATGTCGCAGCAGCGTTGTCTTGCCGGACCCATTGGCCCCGGCGATGACGACGAATTCACCGTAGTCGATGGCAAGATTGATATGCTGCAACCCCCAGGTCCCGTCGCTGAAACGATGACCGAGGTTTTCAATTCTGATCATGGTCATTACAATTTACACTTTCATGGTTTACCGATGATCGGACGCAGGGAGCGGGCCACAGGCACGGCCACAGCGATTTTCAAGACATCCCCCGGCAAAAACGGATACATACCCACCATCAGGGCTTTGGATGGGGTCATGCCGGTAACGACCTTGAGCCAGGTGACCCCCAGTAGATAGATCATGGCCGAACCACACAGCATGGCAACGATATCCAGCACGGTTTGGTTGCCCTTGCGCTCGCTAATCAGCCCGATCACCAGAACGGCCGGCAGATAACCCACCAGGTAACCACCGGTCGGACCCACCAGGCGCCCGATACCGCCGCTGCCCCCGGCAAAAACCGGGAGTCCCACGGCACCGGCCAACAGATAAACGGCGACGCTGATAAGTCCCCAGCGACTTCCCAACAAAAGTCCGGTCAAAAGCACAAAGAAATTCTGCAATACAATCGGAACCGGTCCGATGGGTATGGCGATGTAGGCACCAACTGCGATCAAAGCCGCCAGCAAAGAAGCATAGGTGGTCAGGCGCATTTGGTTTTCGGTTCTTGGCATACGACGCGCTGATGTCCTTTTAACGGGTAAAACAATCGCCGTAGAAAATCTTCTGGGTCGTTCCATCGTCGCTTTGCACGATGAGAGCCCCATTGTCGTCCACGTCGACGGCCATCCCTTCGATGACCGACCTGTGGGTGACCACACGCACCGGTCGGTTGAGCGTCACGGAGAGTTTCTTCCATTCCGTTAGGACGGAATCGAAGACTTCGGTCTTAAGGCCGCTTTCGAGCCGTCCCAGGAAATCCTCCAAGATCACCTTGCGTTCTACGGCATGACCCAACAATTGCTTGACCGAAACCGCCTGCGGCAGGTCGGTCGGGGAATCATTGTTCACGTTCAATCCAATACCGACATTGACAAACCCCACCCGGTCGGTCTCCGCTTCCATTTCCGCCAGCATTCCGGCTATCTTGCGCCCCTCCACCAAAATATCGTTGGGCCATTTGACCCGGGCCGGAATGTCATGGAGGCGCTGCAGGGTTTGAGCCAGGCACACGGACGCGCTCAGATTAATCCGGGGGGTTAGCGCGGGTGGGATCCGGGGTCTCAAAACCACCGTAAAATAGAGACCCCCGGTCGAACTATGCCACGTCCGCTGTAAGCGACCGCGCCCCTTGACCTGGCGTCCTGCAATTACGATCGTCATGCTGGGACAGCCCTTGCGCGCCATGTCGCGAGCGACATCCATGGTCGAAGGGATTTCTTCATAATAGCTGATCTGGGATTCCCGCGCCCCGAATTCCCAGGGAAAAAGAGGGTCGGGTGATTCGTGCAGGCGATAGCCTTTGGGAGTGGCCTCGATCCGATAGCCGAGTTCCTGGAGCTTGTGGATATGCTTCCAGACCGCCACCCGTGAGATGTTCAGATGGGCCCTGAGTGTTTCTCCGGAAACAATCTCAGGGGTCGCCCTTAAAAATGCTAAAATCCGGCCTTTCATGTGCACAACCGCCCCAGTTTCGTTAACCATTGATTCAAACCAGGATAACGGAACTGAAGCCGACTGTCAACTCTGCGTATTGATAATCCTGATGCCCCTGTCTTTCTCCCGTTCTTCAAGATCGGTGGACGTCCAGCTGATCACAAACAAGACTGTATAAGAGTCGAAATTGGCCACTCCGACCCCGGCCGGCAAAGCCGTGGTCATAATATCGGTCTTGGCATCGTACACGTACATCTCGATTTCAGCCCGGCTCTGGTTGCTCACCTTGCGGTAAAGCACAATGGCCGGTATGGGAATTCCGAGAAAAGTAAACTGCGGCGTACCCAGAAGCGTTTCCGATTGATCCACCGCCAGCACCGGTGCCAGAACTTTTATTTTAAGCTCAACATCTTTCTGGTCCGTGATGACCTGAATGTTATTTTCGCCCAGTTTGAGTTCGCCGTCTTTCTGGTCCGTGACGACCTGAATGCCGTTTTTGCCCAGGTGGACCTGGAGATAGTCCCTGGTAAAAGCCACTTCTTCTTCGCACAGGCCGGTGACTTCCAAGGTGACCCTTTTACCGTAAAACTGGGTCACATCAAAGCCATCCAAAGCCCGAGCAATCCCCTGCACCATCAACTGCTGCTCCAAAATCGAGCGATCGGTCGTTGTCATGCGCACGGATGAACACCCCCATGTGCCTACCAGTAAAACGATCGAAAGAAGAATGGCATGTGTTACGTGTTTCGTCATGGCGCAGCTCCTCACTTTACAAGGTTTCTAGTAAGCGTGCGTGAATGTTATCGAAGCCCCCGTTGGACATGATCAAAACCACATCCCCGGCACGTGCCGTTGCGCTTAAAAAGGCGATAATCCCTTGCGTGTCCTCGAAAAAATAGGCCTCCCGATCCCGGTTTTTGAGGTCAGCCACCAGTTTTTCAGATGAAAACCGATCATCAACCGGAATTTTTGAAAGCAACGGCGGCTTGCGAATGCATACCAGGTCTGCGGCATCGAAAGCCAGGGGGTAGATCGGTTGAAAAACCTTGCGCATGCTTGAATTGGTTCGAGGCTCGAATACGGCAATCAAGCGGCCTTTGGGAAAAAAGGGCTTGACTGCCGCAATGGTTTCCCGGACCGCGGTCGGGTGATGAGCGAAATCATCCATCACCGTTATACCGCTTTTCGTCCCCCGTATTTCCTGGCGACGCTTGACGCCCTCAAAGGTTTTCAACGCCCGGCGCATATCCGTCGCCGCCACCCCCATACCGTCTGCTACGGCGAGCGCGGCCAACGCGTCCAAAAGATTGTGGACGCCCATCAGACGCGTTTCGAAACGGCTGTACAATTCCCCTTGTTTAAAGACTTCGAAATGGGTCCACGGCGGTTCAAGCGTGATCGTCCCCAAAGACCACGGCGACTGACCGTTGCGCCCGTAAGGTTGCAGACGACAACGGCAGTTCGGCGTAAGCGTCGCCACGTTCGCATCCCCATCATAGGCCACCAGGGTGCAGGCCGTTGACAGGCGGGCAAGCAACCGACCAAAGGCAGATTTGACGTGCGCCAGGTCCTTGAAAATATCGGCGTGGTCAAATTCGACGCTGGTCAAGATGGCCATGTGGGGATCATAGTGCAAAAATTTGGGGCCTTTGTCGAAGTAGGCGGTATCGTATTCATCCCCTTCGATAACAATGGCGTTGCCCTGACCCAGTCGATAATTGCTGTCGAAATTCGGTAATAGACCGCCGATCATAAAGGAAGGGTCGTGACCGGCTTCATACAATAACCAGGTCAGCAACGCCGCGGTCGTTGTTTTGCCGTGGGTCCCGGTAACCATCAAAACCTTTTTGGAACCCACCGCAAAATGGTTGACGGCCTGGGGCATGGAACAGCAAGGCAGCCCCATCTGTTCCATCTGGACCACTTCCGGATTGTCTTTGCTGACCGCGTTGCCCACAACCACCAGGTCTGGGCCGTAGGCCACGTTGTGCGCCTCAAAACCCTCTGTTAGGCGGATGCCCCTTTGCGCCAGGAAGGTGCTCATGGGCGGGTAAACTTTATGGTCACTACCGGTAACCGCAAAGCCCAATTCCTGTAACATGCATGCGAGCGCTCCCATACCGGTGCCGCAGACCGCGATCAGGTGAATGGTTTGGACGTTTCTCGGAATTCGGTTGTTTGGCATTGTTTCTCAAATCAGCATGTTTCTGATCTTCATAACACGCCGTCGGCAATATATCTACCTTGACGGTCGCCTTTTTTGCGCGTTTATAGTACCATTAGAGACCAAGACGGTTTGCGGACAATGCGCGCGCTTTAGCTTAGGACAATCAGACCTGCAAGCGTGCCCTGACTGAGGAGAATTCGCTATCAATCAAGAACAACAGCGGGCCTTAAAGGCCTTGGCCCGGAGCGAGGAACCCGTCACCGTTCTGACCGGTGCCGGCATTTCAGCTGAAAGTGGGATCCCAACGTTTCGAGGGCCTGAGGGCTATTGGACGGTCGGATCAAAGGTGTATCAACCCCAGGAGATGGCAACCTGGCGCATGTTCACCCGTGAACCGGAAGAAGTCTGGAAATGGTATCTCTATCGCCTGGGCGTGTGCCTAAAAGCACGACCAAATGCGGGTCACCTGGCATTGGTGGCATTGGAGCGGCGCTTCAAGGATCGTTTTACCCTGATCACCCAGAATGTTGATGGTCTGCACCTGCGCGCGGGCAATGACCCGCACCGGACGTTTCAGATCCACGGTAATATATTTTTTATGCGCTGTTCCCATGCCTGCACAGAGGCCCTTTTCCCCTTGCCGGATGGCCTAAAACCCAAGCAGCCAGGTGAAAATCTAACCGCCGCGGATCGTCGCCTGGTGCGCTGCCCGCAATGCGACGCGTATGCACGCCCCCACGTTCTTTGGTTCGATGAAACCTACAATGAGAAGTATTTTCGCTATCGCAGTTCTTTGGCAACCGCGGCGCGCACGCGTTTGCTGATCATCGTCGGCACCTCCGGAGCCACCAATCTTCCCAACCAGATTGTCCAGGAGGTTTATCGCCGCGGCGGCACCATCATCGACATCAATCTTGAGACCACACCCTTTACGCCGCTGGCCTGCAACAGCCCCAACGGTTTTTTTATGCAAGCACCGAGCGGCTGGGCCTTGCCGCAACTGGTACAGCAACTCCAGTAAAGCCATCCACCGAGAGTGCCTGGCAACGACTAAACGACCGGACTGGCGCAAGCAGAAAGATCACTGCTTTTTAAGCATTTCTTTGTGGCGTTGGGTGTCGAGTTTCATCGTTTTATCAGTCACGGGAGCCCCCCCGGGGCGGCTTGTCGCGCTGCTCCGGGGTCTCAGTTTTTCCACCGCCAGGATGTGTTTTCCGATACTGATCGTATCCTTTTCCTGCAAGGCGACTTGGCTGATCTTCTTTTCATTCACAAAGGATCCGTTGGTGCTGTCCAGATCCTGCAGGACATAACCATCTTCCCCTCTGAGAATCCTGGCATGCCGATCCGAAACGGCCAGATTGTCAACAACAATGTCGTTCGCCGGATTTCTGCCGATGGTGAGTTCGTCCTTGTCGCTTTCGATGGTTTTAATTTCATTGGTACCAATTTTCATCACCAGTTTGATCATGAACCCCTCCTTTTGCGGCCTGCACCTGACGGTCCAGTCCGGTCATGCGTTCATTTCAATTCCGTCAGGCAAGCCGCGATGGCCTTCGAAGCGCTATCAGCCGAGGCAAAGCGCCGTGTCAAACCCTTCGTGAGCAGCTTGTCGACCAATTGGACACAACACTCCGGCACGGTAGGGGCTGTTTCCGCTAGCGGTGTCGGTGCACTATGGGTGATTGAATACATAATGGCGGTAATGCTGTCCCCCTTGAACGGTTTGGTCCCTGCAAGCAACTCATATAAAACGATCCCCAGTGAAAACAGGTCCGAACGGCCGTCAACCTTTTTCCCGGCCACCTGTTCTGGCGACATATAACTCGGCGTGCCCAAGATGATTCCGGTTCGGGTTTGGGAGGACGCGATCACCCGGGCGATACCGAAATCGGTCACCTTGACCTGGCCGTCTTCCAGAACCATTATGTTGGCTGGTTTGATATCCCGGTGTACGACCCCTTGAAGGTGGGCATACGCGAGGGCCTCCGCCACCGCCGCCACGATTTCGAGGGCACGCAGGATCGGTAAAAGATCAGACCCGTGACAATGTTGCGTCAGGTCTTCACCGGTCAACAACTCCATCGCGATGTAAGCCATATCATGCTCTTCACCGGCGTCGTAGATGGCAACGATGTTGGGATGGGATAACTTGCCCGCGGCCTCGGCTTCGCGAAAAAAGCGCGCCTTGACATCCGGCAAATCGTGCGCTTCGATTTCCGCGTATTCCATCGTTTTGATGGCAACTTCGCGATTGATGGTGGGATCCCGGCCCAGGTAAACGGTGCCCATGGCCCCGCGTCCCAATTCTTTGAGGATTTCATACCGGCCGAACGTTGGTTTGGCTTGGGAATCGTCGATCAGCAAAGTAGGATCAGACCGACCGGAGGCCCCGGCGAGGGTCAGCGGTTCCCCAACATGTTGAAGCTTCTTGATGCGTTTGCCGACGTCCTTGAAACGGCCGGCCGATGCGAGGTGCTGGTAGATGGCCAAGGCCTTGTTAAACATCCGTTTGCGCTCAAAATCGAGGGCCAGCGTGTACATTAAATCTTTAACGGATGTATCGCGAATCGAGCACTGCATGTACTTTTCATAGGCCATATCCAGCATCCCCTGACCTTGAAATGACAGGCCCAGGGTCTTGTTCAGTTCCTGCTGGTCCGCCTGCTTCTTGAAAGCAAACGACCGCAAACCGATCAAACCATACCCGCAGACAGCCAAAAGGATGGGTCCAAACGCGTTTATCCAGAAACCATAGGCCACCAAAAGCCCGGCCACGGCAGCATACCAGGTGACCAAAAAGATGCCGAGGATCAAGGCGCCGACTTTCAGGTTGACCCGGGGAATCACGAAGACCAGAAAAAGCCCGAAGTAAAGCAAGATCGCGATTTCCAACAGCCAGGCCCAATAAGGTCGCGCCAGATGATTCGGTGCCAGGATCGCTGCCAGCAAATTGGCTGAAATCTCAACAATCCCTGCGTCCCCGGCGGTGGCTGTACGGTAAACAGGGGTCTCCCCCCTGGCGGTCACACCGATGAACACCATCTTGTCGCGGAACGTGTCAGGCGCAACCGTCTCGTTCAACACATCGACAAAAGAGTAGGTACGGGCCGCTGTCCATTCCGGCCGAAAATTCAACAGCAGGCGGTGACCGCGATCGGTCGGCAGCCGCAATTGTTTGAATCGCAAGCGGTTGCTGCCGGAATCGCCCAGGTCGAGAGTGATATCTTTGATGCGACCGTTCAGATGTTTGATGGCCATTTGCAGGGCCAGGGCCGGGCACAGGCGTCCCTGGTAATAAAGCAGCAGCGGCGCGCGGCGAAGGATCCCGTCCGGATCCGCGGATAGGTTCAGATGACCCAAGGCGCCGGCTTTGCGCGCCAGGGCGTTGAAGGGTTCTCGCACGTCTACGATCGTGTCCGCGCCCGCGCGGCGTTGATTGATCGCACTGCCGATGCCGTTGAGTGTTTGGGGGGCGGCATCGCGTGTTTCCGGGGCCTTGACCGAATTGATAATCAACAGGCCTGATGGCTCCTTGGCGCTATCGTCGGACAATAGCTGGGGGCTGAACTTAAGGGGCAAAACCGCGTTTTTTGCTGCTCGGACGGCGCTGATCAAGTGGTCATCCTGGTCCAAGCTGCGGGCGCTATCGGCCAGCATTTTGTCGATACGCTTGGTGGTCTGCTTGCCGCCGCGCCACGTGGGATCCGCGATTTGCGCTCTTAACGCCTCGATCGCCCGCAAACCGGGATTGAGGGCGGGATGCGAATACAGCGGACAGATACCAAGGCTGTCGGCACCGGCCGCCGAAAGGTGGCGAATCATTGTTGCCATCAGCGTCCGCGGCCAGGGCCAATCGCCGATCTGCTGGAGGCTCTTGTCGTCAATGGCCACAATGGCGATGGGCATGTCGCCCGGGTCGCTGAAATGCCTGCTCCAGAAATCATAATGCCTGGATTCGAGCCGCGCAAGCGGATCGAAAGGCCACAGCATGCCTACCAGCACCAGGAGGGCCAAAAAAGTTATCAGAGCCAAATTGGAGCTAAACAACCGTCGTAATATGCTTACCGCTTGTTTCACTGGCAATACCGGTTTCGCTAAGGTCTGACCGCACGGACCGCGCCACACTGATCCAGGTCGAAATACGCTCTTTTAAAGACGGTTTCTTGTTTGGTGGTTACCACGTTGGCAATCTGTTTGTAACCTTTGACATAGGTCTCGGATGTCCAGTACCACTTGGCTCCGCTGCCCGGGAAAAAAGGATAATTTTTATAAATGCCCGCCAGCTCGGCGGCGGTCGGCATGCGCCAATCGGTGTACCCCCCGTTTTTCAACGCACGAACGTATTGGCCCGCACGGCCGTGAGACACACAGCGTCCCAACTCCAGATGGGAATCCAACGTCGCCCACATCAGGCCGGTCTGGGTGTCCTGAATAATCTGATTGCCGGAAGCAACGTAACGTCCTTGAGACGCCTTAATTTGGGCTTTGACCTTTGCTGCTTCACGCTGAAGCCGCAAGCTTTCGCTTTGCCGCTTTGCTTGGGCTTGCTGGGTCTGCGCCTCGGCCTGCTGTTGCAAAGCCGTTTCCCAGCGACGTTGCGCTGTAACCTGGGCTTCGTCTTCCAGCTGGGCCAGCAGCTCCTTGGCTTCTCTGATAAAAGGGCTGGCCGGGTTTTTCTTTATGAAACGCTGCAGGCGCTGGAGACGTTCGGACACGGGGTAGCTGGGGTTGCGACTGTACGCCACCCTCTTTTGCCATTCGCTGTGGCTGCGAATCTTTTGGTCGATCCGGGCAATCTCCTTCTCGATGTTCGCTCGCTGCACGGTTTGTGGATTTTGGGCCAGATAGTCTTTAAAAAGCGCCCGGGCTGCCTTGTAGTCACTCCCCTTGTCGGCCGCCATCACGCGCAAATCGGCCAGGTCTTTTTTAGCCTGCAAACCGGCTTGTAAAAACCCGACCTCGGTCAACCGCCCGCTGCTTACAAAAAGCGACTGGTAACGGCGGCAACGCTTGATCGCTCGGTCATATTGGCGCTTCTTTTCCAGGGCCCTGACGTTGCGTTTCAATTCCTTAAAGGCGATTTCGCTCAGTCCCGCGAGTAGGCCTGATACCTGGGCCCGGTATTTTCCGGCCGGGTGGTGATCGAGATAGTCGCTGTACGCTTTGAGACGCCCATCCACGTCACTGGCTGTAATATTGGTCAAGGTTTCATATTCCACATCGTCGACCATCTCGACAATTTCATCGATCATCTGTTTGAGTTCCAGCACACGACCACTTTCAGGATGCTGTTCCTTGAAGGCATCCAAATAGATCAACGCGCTGGCCTGATAGCGGTAGTCGACCGGCAAGTCGTTAATCTGGCGGGCGGCCTCTTCAAAGTCCCGTTCTTCAATCAGCTTGCCGATCTCTTCCAGCTGCTTTTCAGCGTCCAGGGTATAGGTGTTGGTTTCATAGGAATCGATAAAGTCAAGGAGCAGATTTTCCTTCGCTTCCAAATCCGTGGTTTGCGCAACCTCATCGAGAAGCTGAACATAGGTTTTCTCGACACGGTTGGACTGCAAACTTCTCAGCGTCATCAATCCGACCCCTGCTAACAACACAAGCACCACGACGCCCGCCACCCAAAGAATCCGTTTGTCGGACCGTGCCTTTGCCAAAACGGCTTCTGTTTTATCCTGTTTCGGCTTTAAGCCGGGAGGCGCCTGGCCCTTGGGTTGGGCGGTGGCCGGTTGCGGAACTTTAGGAGGCGGCGCCTCTTTTACCAAGGAGGGGATTTCGGGTTCACGGTCGTCCAGCTTGATCTCCATCCCTAGTGAGAGCTCTTCCTCATCCGGCAGCGACGGTGTAGCGACGGTGCCTTCGTCCTTGATTTTGAGGCTTTCCATCAAGACGTGCATCAAAGGCTGCTTGATGGCATCTTGTGCCTTTTCCGTCGCCGGTAGAATTTCGATTTCAGCTTTCTGCCAGCTTATAATACGGTAAGCGGCCTGCCGGTCGCGTAGCGCCTCGGTTTTGGCGTCGAGCAGTTTGCCTTGAAGCAGGTATAAGAGGCCGACCCGGCCATTGGACGTCACCCTCAGGGTACAGGAACTGGCCTCCATTTCCGCCATCTGTAAAAAGGATGTCAGGCTGACACCCCGCACGACCCCTTCAAGCGTATCAGCAACTTTTTTCGACAAAGACCGGGCGCGTGCTTTTTTGACCAGGTTCTCCAGCAGCCGATAGTCCGCATCGGTAATTTGGTCGCTGCAGAAGCCGAGATGGACGGTGGTCACATGTTTTTTGCGCTGCCATGGCCAGAGTGCACCGTAAAGTTCACCAACCGCCGTATTCATGATAAACAGGGATTGCTCTTTTTGAACACCGCCCAGGCATTTGGCCGAGTTGTTGAAGCGTAGTGCAATGGGTAGGGGTTTGCCCGCGGGTTTGCCCGGCGGACCGAAGAAAGTGGCCAGCAGCTGTTCCAGTTCATCGACATCCTTCCCATGGAAAATGGACTGGAAAAGGCTCAGGCCGTCTTCGTAAAAACGCGTCTCGGTCCCGGCCTGGTCATCAATCTGGGTTACCAGCTCCAAAAAATCGCTGATCTTTTTCACATCCGGGGTGAGTCCTTGCAATGCGTCACTGCCACTGTTGAGAACATCAACAATCGATTTTTCATCCATTGCGCAATCCCCTCATGCACGTTTCTGCATCACGTTGCCACTGTAAACAAGACCCTATGCGTACTGTTTAACGCAACTGCGCCAGTACCTCGTAGGCCGCCTGAATGGTAGCGTCGATTTGTTCCAGATTGTGCGCCGCTGAAATGAACAACGCCTCATACTGTGAAGGCGCTAGATAGACGCCTCTTTCAAGCATACCGTTATAATAGGCCGTAAAACGTTTCAGGTCGGCTGTTTGGGCGTCCCTGAAATTTTGGACGGCTTGTTTCGTGAAAAAGAGGCCCAACATCGAGCCGGCCCTGTCGATCGTGACGGCCACTTGGCTGCGCGCCGCAGCCTCTTTCAACCCCACGGCCAGACGTTCCGCCTTGCCATCCAAGGCCTCATAGAAACCGGGTTGCCCGATTTGCTCCAAGGTCGCAATCCCGGCCGCCATGGCCACCGGGTTACCCGACAACGTACCCGCCTGGTAAATACCTCCCTGGGGTGCCACCTGATTCATGATTTCACGTTTACCGCCATAAGCGCCAACCGGCAAACCGCCGCCAATAATTTTCCCCAGCGTCGTAATGTCGGGTGCGATACCATAGACTTCCTGAGCGCCACCGTAAGCGACCCTGAAACCGGTCATGACCTCATCGAAAATTAACAGACTCCCATGCTGACGGGTGAGGTCCCTGAGCGTCTCTAAAAATCCATCGATCGGCCGGACCAGGCCCATGTTTCCGGCGACCGGTTCAACGATGATGCCGGCTACCGTGTCGCCTTGGGCGGCCATGACCGCGCGAACCTGCTCGATGTCATTGTAGGGCAATGCGATCGTCAGCTCCGCAAAAGCTTGGGGCACGCCAGGGCTGCCTGGAATGGCGAGGGTCGCGACGCCGGAGCCGGCTTCCACCAGCAGCGAATCCGCATGACCATGGTAACACCCCTCGAATTTGATGATTTTATCGCGACCCGTGACCCCGCGTGCCAGCCGGATGGCACTCATGGTCGCTTCGGTCCCTGAATTCACCATCCGCACCATCTCGATCGACGGCACGGCCTCGACAACCATTGCAGCCAACTTGACTTCCAGGTCGGTCGGCGCCCCAAAACTGGTGCCCCGTTCCAGAACATTAGTGATCGCTTCGATCACCACCGAATGCCGATGTCCGAGAATCATCGGACCCCAGGACCCCACATAATCGATGTACCCCTTGCCATCGGCGTCATAAACCATACAGCCGATCGCCCGGTCAATGAAGACCGGATCACAGCCAACTGAACGACACGCCCTGACAGGGCTGTTGACACCCCCCGGGATCAGTTTCTGCGCTTGTGCAAATAATTGCTGTGATTTATTTTGCCCGGACATGTCCGCTTCCTTTCAATGCAGAAAACCATTGCAATTAAGATTTTAAACGGAGAAAATATCAAACCATCGCTACAAGGTCAAGCAAGGTTTGTTTATTCGCACAGAGCGATCGCTTCATGGGAAATCCTAAGGAACTAAAAAAGCTGGCCAAATTTTTGGAGTACCTGCTGGGACGCCGACCGGACGAATTCGGACTGGTCGCCGACCCGGATGGGTTTATTAAAATCAAGGAAGTGCTCAAAGCCCTTTCCGAGGAGGATGGCTGGCGGCATGTTACCCGGGCTTCTCTCAGAGAAGTTTTGATCACCCTGCCCAATGTGCCCTTCGAAAGCGATACCAAGCGCATCCGAACCCTCAACCGAACGGGCCTTCCCGAACCCGAAGCGGACCCATGTCCCCCCAAGCTGCTTTATGCGGCCATCCGACGCAAGGCCTACGCCCGGGTTCTTCAACGAGGGGTTACACCGTCGCTATACCCCCAGGTCGTTTTGACGGCCGACCCCGAAATGGCTCTCAGAGTCGGAAAACGGATCGATCCGGCGCCGGTACTCCTTACGGTCAATACCGACCAGGCACGCCAGCAGCAAACGACTTTTGAACGGTACGGGCAAATCCTTTTTCTGGCCGCGCATCTGCCCCCAGGTTGTTTCACGGGACCGCCCCTGCCCAAAGAAAAGCGCGCAGCCCCTCACCGCCCCCCGGCCCCTGACGAGGCAACGCCCAAAACACCGGGCAGTTTTACCCTCACAAAGCCCACCGCACCGCTGCTACCCAAACGGGGCCGCCCCAAGCCCAACCGCAAAGCCGTCGCCTGGAAAGAGAACCGTAAAAAGCAGCAGCGGCGAAATAAAAAATTTGACAACCCCTATTAAAGTTGGTACGAAGCGTATCCATTTTCGATCGATGGCAGACCCTGCAGCAAGACGTGTCGACGCCTGTCGAAGCGCTCCAGGGAATGCGCGCTATGACCGTTTAAAAACGATAGGGCCGTTAGCTCAACTAGGCAGAGCACCTGACTCTTAATCAGTAGGTTGAAGGTTCGATTCCTTCACGGCCCACCAATGAAATCAATAAGTTAGCCGGTAATTAAAACTGCCGGTTTTCTTTTTGTGCCAGTTTTGTGCCAAGTAGAATTTTTCTGAGCGGTCAACCAATTTAACAGGTTGATCGCTTTTCTTTTATGCTCTTGTGAAAGGTGGGCATATCGGAGGGTCATGGTCATGGTTTTGTGGCCCAGGAGTTCTTGAACGTCTTTAAGGTTGGCGCCACGCGTCACCATTTGACTTGCAAATGTATGGCGCAGGTCATGGAATCTAAAATCAATTATCCCTGACTTCTTTAAAGCTGCCTGCAATCCAACTTTGACGTCCTGTAAGGGCTTTCTGGTAGATGAAGACATACGTAGAGGTAAGGCTGTGTCTCTTTCCTGATCTCCCTGAGAATCGCCTCTAAGTCGTCATTAATCGGAATCTGCCTTGCATCGTTGGCCTTTGTCTTTTTCAGATAGATAAAGCCGTTTCTTACCAGTCACAAATGCGCGCGGTCAAAGCCCAGAAGGAAGGGTTTATTCTCCGGGCAGGCGCCGGGAGCCCCCTGCTTTTATCCGCCGAAAGATGCCTCGGGAATATCCACGGCGGCTTTTCCGGAACGCAGGATCGCCTGCATCTTACCCATGGATACCGGCAGTTCTCCCTGAATAAAGAATTCAGCGCTCTTTATCTGGCCCTCATAGAACGCCAGTTCTTTTTTCTTGGCCCCGGCAGTGATCTTTTCACTGGCAATCGCCGCCCGCCAGAGCAGCATCCAGGCCATGACGACATCCCCCATCACTTCGAGGAAGGGAACGGAATGGGCAAACGCGGTCTTGAATTCCGGTGACATGGCGGTCTGGCCAATATGCATGGCGGTCTGGCTCAAATGTTCCACAACCGGCGCCATCTCGTCGGCGAGTTCTCCGAGGTGTTCGGTGGCCTTTGCCCGTTCGATCACTTTCTGGATCTGCTCGATAAAGGTAAGAAACACCATCCCCTTTTTCAGGCCAAGTTTGCGGGCCAGTAGGTCCATAGCCTGTATGCCGTCGGTCCCCTCATAAATGGAGGCGATTTTGCAGTCGCGGGCCAGTTGTTCCACCGGATACTCCTGGGTATAGCCGTAGCCACCAAAAACCTGGATCGCGGTCACACAGACCTTGAACCCGTATACAGCGTTATAGGTCTTTAATATCGGCGTAAGCAGGTCCACCAGATTCTGGTGGAACTGCCGGTCCTCATCGGAAGCGGTCAGTTCGATAATCTCCAGACTATTGGCCACAAAATAGGAAAAACTGCGCATCCCTTCCACATACGCCTTCATCCACAGCAGCATGCGGCGGACATCCGGATGCTGGATGATCGCCACCTGGGGGGCGTTCTTTTCCAGCATCTTTTCCAGGGCCCGGCCCTGATGTCTCTGGCGGGCGTAGTCAAGGGCATACAGGTAGGCGGCCGAGGCATGCACGAAGCTCTGGATACCCACGCCCAGGCGGGCTTCGTTCATCATGTAAAACATCACTTTCATGCCCTGGTTCTCCTCTCCGAGGAGAATTCCCCGGCACTTACCTTTGCCACCGAGTGTCAGACTGCAGGTGGCGCTGCCGTGGAGGCCCATCTTTTTTTCGATGCCGGTGCACACCACGTCATTGGGTTCTCCCAGGGTGCCGTCGTCGTTCACCCAGATTTTGGGCACGATAAACAGGGAAATGCCCTTGGTACCGGCGGGGGCCCCTTCAATACGGGCAAGCACGGGATGAATAATATTGTCCGTGAGGTCGTGATCCCCGGCGGTGATAAAGATTTTACTGCCGCTAATCGTGTAGGTGCCGTCTCCGTTTTTTACGGCTGTCGTCGTCAAGGCGCCCACATCGGAACCGGCGCCAGGTTCAGTGAGCAGCATGGTGCCCCCCCACTCGGCAGTATACAGCTTCTTCAGATACAGTCCCTTTTGTTTATCGGTACCGAACAGTTCGATCATCTTGCCGGTACCATGTCCCAGCAGGGTGTAGCTGGAAAATGCGAAGTTGGTACCCATGAGGTATTCGCAGGCCGCGATATTGATCAGATGGGGCAACCCCTGCCCGCCGTATTCCGGATCTTCAGTCAACGAACTCCATTCCCCCTCCCTGAACAGCTTGAAGGGCCGGCGGTAACATTCGGGGGCCTTCACCTTTCCATTTTCGAAACGAGCCCCGTTGCGATCCCCTTCCGCGTAAGTGGGCAGAATTTCCTTGATTGCGAAATTGCGGGCTTCCTTGAGCAACAGATCGAACATCTTGCGGCTGAATTCCTGGTACCGTTCATGTTCGAGAACGGTTTCGGTATCGAACTGCTCGTAGAGAACGAAATCAATGTCCCTTCGATCTGCGATTACTTGTGCCATCTTCGCTTTTCTCCTTTCTTCGAGTCATCCCGGGCGCCCCCGAGGCACCCGCTGCTTTAGTCCTTAATTGTCCGGGATGGGTCCGGAGGATTACCCAAAAGGCATTCCTTCGTCAGATCGCGCGTGTACGTCACCACCATGTCCGGAGGGACAAATACGGCAGTGGCGGAAAGATATTTTTCGGCGCCGTCGGCACACAAAACCTTCTGGGCCAATTTTGTGGTCGGCCGGTACCAGAATTCTGTGGATGCTTGCTGCCGGAAGACAAGCGGGCATCGACTGGAAACAGTTTACCGGTTTGCTGCCAGCACCCGTGCAGAACCTTTCCCGCAGCGCTTTTGGAAAGGCTGTCCACGAAAACGATCTGCCGGGTGCACTTGTGCCCGGCCATCTGGGATTTGCAGAACGCGATGATATCGTCTGTCACCTTGCCCTCATGGCCGGGGGTTGGACCTGCATCAAATTCAGGGCATCGCACGGTGGTATTTCGGGAAAACCTTCTCCTCGGTGTTTGAATCCATCATGCTGTCCACGGTCATTGTTGCGCTCAGGGCCGCGGCATCGACCCCGCAACCCAGCAACCGCTCGCCGTACTGGTCACCAGTGAAATAGAGCCCTTCGACCCATGGGGACTTGACATCCACACGGTCCTTGCCGATGGGCTGGATCCAGGCAAAGGCGTGGTCGCTGCACATCCAGAGCATGAATTCCATATCCGATTCCCACTTGCCAGCGCCGAAGGTCTCTTTCCACCAGCCCTCATTCCACTCCATCACGCGGGAAACCTTGTTGGCGTTGCGCATTTCCTCATGGGTCAAGGCGGTGGAGAAGACCCAGCCATGTTTGCCTTCCGGGGCACTGCCCTTCTCCGAGGTGAGATCGGGACTGGCGGTGTAGCCTTCGTTCACGTTGGCCAGGTTCCACAGGACCATGTCGACGCATCCGCTGTAGCCCTCTTCCGCACTGATGATGTCCGGCATGTAGATGAAACTCCGCTCGTCAATGCCTTTTTCCGCCCAAACGTTGGACTTCATATTGCCGAGGCCCGTGATCATGCCGGCCCCCCAGAATTTCTGCTGGATGCGATCGACAACTTTCTGCGGGAAATACCGGGGATGAATCAGATTCAGCATCTGCTTGGAGGGGATATTGCAGATGATTTTGTCCGCGTAGACCGTCTCGAACCCGCCGCTCGTCTGGTAGGTGACCCCCTTGGCCACACCGCCTTCGATGATGACGTCGACCACCGGGGAACCCCTCAGCACCTCGCCCCCATTCGCCTTGAGAACCTGTTCCATCAGGAGGGCAAAGGAGATGGTCCCCGGATTGGGAACGGAGGCACAGGAGCCTTCCACCAGGTTCATCTTGATGGGCCCGGCCGTGGCCATATGAACCAGAACATCGGGAGCGGGGGTAAGCTTGAGATCTGCCTGGCCGGTCTGTGACGCCGCAAGAACCTTGATGTAGTCGTAGGCTTCCTTGCTCACATTCCTGGCCTGGAGCCAATCTTCGAAGGACATGTGCCGCGTCTGGCCGATTTCGTCCATGGTCAGGGTGGCCATGTCTCTCAAGGCGATCATCGTCGACTTGAAGCCTTCCGGGCTCATCCACGGGTATGGCTCGCCCTTGCCGACCTGGTAGGCCTTGTTGCCGTTCTTGTAATCCACGAAGGCAAAACCGACATTGCAGGGCATTTCCACCGGTTTGTCCAGGTAGTCCATCAGGCAACGGATTTTTCCCTTGTTCCCCCAGAACAGGCCGTGGCCCAAATCCAGGGTCGTGCCGTCGAAAAGGCCTTCCTTGAAGCAGGTCTTCAGGTCCGGCGTACATTTCGGCACCCAGGCGCCTAGCATGGCCATGTCTTGCCGGAAACCGTTGGCGTCCCGCTCCAGGCCATCAATATATATCTTGTCGCCTTTACCCACCCAGGATGCCAAACGCCCGCCGATAAAGGGGGCCTTCTCAAGCACCAGGACCCTCTGGTTGAAATCCTTGGCCAGGATGCTTGCAGACCCCAAACCGGCTACGCCGGACCCGATTACCACCACATCATATTTTTTTGCCATTCTTAAACCTCCCTTATTTTATTCAAATTTGTTCTTTTTGTTTACTGTAGTGCAAAATCCGACGGATTGAATACCCCCGTCAGACCAGGTGCTTCACCCATCGTTTGGGAATTTTGGGGTGTTTCAAACGCCCAGAACAATTAACGGTTACCCGGACAATGCACGCCGCAGCACCTTGCCCGCCCCGCTCTTGGGAAGGCTGTCCATGAACACGATCTGCCGGGGACGTTTGTAAGCCGCCATCCGGGATTTACAAAACTCGATGATCTCGTCTGCGGTCACCTTGCCCTCATGACCGGGGGCGAGCACCACGAAACCCTTGGGCTCTTCGCCCCTATGGGGATGGGGCACGCCGATGGTAACCGCTTCGGCCACGGCCGGATGTCGGGCCAGCATGGCGTCAATTTCGGCCAGAAAGACCGAATAGCCCGAGACCTTGATCATCTCCTTGCAGCGGCCCACGATGCGGACCCAACCCTCGGCGTCCACCTCGGCGATGTCCCCGGTTTTCAACCAGCCGTCAGCAGTGAGTGTCGATCTGGTTTGCTCTTCGGCCTGCCAGTATCCCTTCATGACGCAGGGCCCGCGCAGCCACAATTCTCCGGGTTGGCCCACCCCTGCAGCCTCGCCCGAATCAATGTCCACTATCCGGATATCATGAAAATAAACGGGCCCGCCGACCGTCCCCGGTCGGAAATGCTGGCGGTTGTTACCGATAATACCGCCCGTGCATTCGCTGAGTCCATAGCCTTCCACAAGGGGTGTCCCGATGAGCGCCCTCCATTGCCGGTGGACCTCTTCAGGTACCGGTGCGCCACCGGACAGGACCAGGCGCAGGGAGCTGAAATCATAGTCGTCCAGATTCGGCAAACTGATCACCGCCACATTGACAGGTGTGATGGTTACCAGGTGGGTAACTTTGAAACGCGTGATGACCTCGAGCATAGCCGCCAGGTCGAACCGTGCAAACATGATCAGGGTACTCCCCTGGGCCAGGGCCGGATTCATGGCGATGTCCAGTCCGGTCACATGAAAGATCGGCAGTATCAGCAGGTGCACGTCGCTTTCGCTATACTCATAATAATGGCGAACCACCCGGCCGTGTACCGAAAGGTTGCCATGGGTAAGCATGGCTCCCTTGGGAGCGCCGGTGGTGCCGGCCGTGTACTGGAGCAGGGCCAGGTCGTTTTCCGGATCGATACTTACAGGCGCAGGAGGACCATCCGGGGCTGCGTCCAGCAGCGCCATGAAATCGTGAGTGCCTTCGATAAACTGCTTCTCCGCCGACATGGTTTCGTGAAGGGGAATGGTCGGCGTCTTCGGGAGAAAATCGGCAAATGAAGTCACGATGACATGCCGGGGCATGGCCTCATCGGAAACCGCCGCCAGTACCGGATAGAAGGGGTCTTCCAAAAGCAGGGCGGATACCTCGGCGTCTACGAGTTCGTGTTCCAGTTCACCAGCCTTGTACATAGGGCTGCAGGTGACAACCACGGCCCCGATCTTCAGGATGCCGTAAAAAGCGATGACGAACTGGGGGCAGTTTTCCAGGTAGATACCCACGTGGTCCCCCTTGCCGATACCCAGCCCGGCAAGGGCGTTGGCGAAGCGGTCCGAGAAGTCGTCAAGCATTCTGTAGGAGATTTCGTTCCCGTAAAAATTAATGGCCGTCTTATCAGGCCGCAGAACAGCCTGGCGGCGGATCTCTTCGAAAATGGGCCGGGTCGGCAGTTTCGGCACTTTAGGGTCTGTCCGGGGCCAAATGGTTTGCTCCCATTTTTTCTCCAGCATGTTGTCCTCCTTACAGGTTATTCCGAAAATGATATCGGTCGTTTTCAATGCCGACCACGCCCTTTTTCACCGGTCGGCCGATATGCTTTTCCATGTGATTACGTTCACCCAGCATGTAGAAATCTTCGGGTTCACGGGCCTTGCCGTATATGATCCATTGGGACGTAATCTCCTCAAGCGTACGGGGCGATGTCAGGTAATCGCACAGGGCCTTTTCACACGTTTGGATCACATCCAGATAATCCATCCACAGTTCCGGCAGGACATCCTCAATCAGTCCGGATGACCAAAGTCACCCCGTTTAACGGGCAGTTGTTTATGCAACCCCAGGGTTTACTCCCAGTAAGACTCAGGCCAACTCGATGATCATGGCCATGCCCATCCCGGTTCCGCCGCACAAGGTGACCAGTCCGTATTGGACGTCGCGCCGTCGCATTTCATGCAGCAAAGTGGTCACCATACGGGTTCCGGTGGCCCCCACCGGGTGCCCCAGGGAAATTCCGCTGCCGTTTACATTGATCGTATCCCGGCGATCGGAAAGATTGAGTCCTCTCTCGCAGGCCAGGTACTGGGCGGCAAATGCCTCGTTGATCTCTATCAGGCCGATATCCGAAAGCTTAAGGCCGGTTTTCTTTAAAAGCTGTTCCGTGGCCGGCACAGGCCCCCAGCCCATAATATCGGGATCAACCCCCACCACGCTGAAGTCCACGATGCGGGCCATGGGCGCGACACCCAGTTCATCCGCTTTCACCTTGCTCATGATCACTGTGGCGGCGGCGCCGTCGTTGATTCCCGACGCATTGCCGGCGGTGACCGTACCGCCCTTTTTAAAAGAGGGTTTGAGCCGTGCCAGTTTTTCGACCGTAACGTCCGCCCGGGGATGCTCGTCAGTGTCCACCACAACGGTTTTGCCCCTGCGTCCGGGGACTTCAATGGGTATGATTTCCTCTTTGAAGCGCCCTGCCTCAATGGCGGCAACGGCCTTCATGTTACTTTCGTAGGCCAGTTGGTCCTGCTCCTCACGGCTGATGTCGTACTTTTCGGCAAGATTTTCAGCCGTAATTCCCATGGCAGGCCCCACGCCGATGGCCGTCACCCCATCCCACATCATATCCCGGATTTGAACATGGTTCATCCGGGCCCCCCAACGAAGAGAATCGATCGTGTAAGGGACGGTGCTCATGCTTTCGACGCCTCCGGTCAGGAAAACGGAGTTGTATCCCAGGCGAATGGCCATCATTCCCTGGGCGATGCTCCACAAGGAGGAGGTGCAAACCCGCATAACGGTATAGGCCGGCACTTCAACCGGAATGCCGGCCTCGATCGCGGTGATCCGCGCCACGTTGACTTCGTTTTCGGCCCGCTGGTAGCAGCAGCCCCACCCCACATCGTCAATGACCGCAGGATCTATACCCGCGCGATCTATAGCCGCTTTCATCACAGGCACACCCAGCGGTACGTTGCGCACCTCCCGGAATTGGCCGCCATAAGTCCCAATCGCGCTGCGAACGGCAGAGACGATGACCACATCATTTGCATCCATTTTTTATCTCCTTGTCGATATTCATCAGGGGGTTAATTTAATAGTGATTTCATTACGAGACCATTCTGTCTTTGCCTTTCCAGAACTCGGCCCGTATGGCCTTCTTGTCCACCTTTCCCAGATTGGTCAGGGGAATCTCCTCTTTGAATTCAACTTGCTTGGGCGTCATCATGCTGCCCTTGCGTTCCTTTACGAAGGCGATGAGTTCTTCCGCCGACACTTCTGTTCCCGGGTTACGCACGACCACGGCCGTCACCTGCTCGCCCCATTTGGAATGCGGAGTACCCACGACCGCCGCCGCTCTCACGGCCGGGTGCTCGAAGAGTACATCTTCTATTTCCCGGGGAAAGATGTTGAATCCGCCGCTGACGATCATGTCCTTTTTGCGGTCCACGATGTACAGCAGCCCCTCTTCATCCATGGTGGCGATATCGCCGGTATACAGCCACCCGTTTCGGATGGTGTCGGCCGTAGCCTCGGGGTTTTCGTAATAACCGCTCATCATGTTGGCGCAGTGTACCACCACTTCCCCGGGGGAACCGTCGGTTACATCGTTGCCCGCGTCATCCACCAGGCGCACCCGGGTATGGAATGTGGGCCGGCCGGCCGAACTGAAGATGCGGCGTTCCCGGTCCGGATCATCGACGATGTGTTCTTCCCGGCTAAGGGCGGAAAGCGCCATGGGTGCTTCGGTCTGGCCGAATAGCTGGGTGAAGATAGGGCCGAATGTCTCGACGGCCTGTTTGAGCCGTTCGGGTGCGATGGCCGACGCACCATAGATCACGTTTTGCAGACTGGTCAGGTCGTATTTCCCGCGATCGGCGAAATCGAGCAACACGTAAATCATGGTAGGCACCAGAAAGGTCATGGTGACCCTTTCCTTTTCAACCTCACCAGCAATTCCTCCGGATCGAAGTGATCCAAAATGACGCAGCGTCCCCTGCGGAGCAGAACCGGCAGCATGAGACAGCCGCCGGCATGGGTCAAGGGGGTGGCATAGGCGAAAACCTCGTGCCAGCCGAAACCGAATTCCAGCATTTCTATCAGGACGGTGTAGACCCAGGCCCGGTGGGAGAGCATGACGCCCTTGGGTTTGCCGGTGGTGCCGCCGGTGAAGTAAATGCCCACCAGGTCTTCCGGATCGATAGCGACCATTGCAATCTCGGGTTCATGGGTCTGCATGAGGGTCTGCAAGTGCAAATGCCCGTCCGGGACGTCTTCCGGTGCGGCGGCCACACAGATAAAATGCTTCACCGTCTCCAGAGACGGAATCATCTCCTGGACCCGCTGTTCCATCTTCTCGTGATAGATCAGAACCCTGGCTTTGACCTGATTCATCATGTAGATGTGATCGGCCGAACTGAGAAGGACGGCCAGGGGAATCCGAATGGCGCCGATTTTGGCCACAGCGTATTCGCAAAAAACATATTCGGGGCAGTTGGCCATCAGGAAGGCGACCTTATCGCCCTTGGCCAAACCCAGAGATTGAAGGGCATTGGCAATGCACCGGGCACTTTTCCCCATGTGGGCGTAGCTGTAGTGCCGCCCCTTGTAAGTTAGGGCGGTGTATGCGCCGAAATTTTCGGCGCACCGGTCGTATAAATCGCCTATCGTTTGGGTAATCATGACAGACCTCCTTAGTGGTACCATCGGTCAGAACCGATGAATCAGACGGACGACACCCCCTCAAGAATGTTGATACAGCAGGCATACTCTTCGGAAGAGATGACGCCGCCGCCGTTTTCAGTAAGACCGTACCGGCAGCCCTTGACCTGGCGCT
Organism: uncultured delta proteobacterium; assembly: GCA_963802265.1. Taxonomy (GTDB): domain Bacteria; phylum Desulfobacterota; class Desulfobacteria; order Desulfobacterales; family CAWDIC01; genus CAWDIC01. The sequence continues at coordinate 305,472 of CAWDIC010000005.1, read as the reverse complement.
CCCCGGCCTCGCCGCGAAGCTGAGTAATAATTTCATAGAGCATGGACAGGCCGGTAGCCCCCACCGGATGCCCTTTGGACACCAGGCCGCCGGAGGTATTGATGGGCAAAGTGCCGTCCAGGGCAGTGGCCCCGGATTCAATGAAGCGTCCCCCCTGGCCCTCGGGGCAGAAACCGAGCATTTCCGCCTGGTAAATCTCACAGAAGGAGCAGGCATCGTGCACTTCGGCCACGTCGATCCGGCCGACATCGATGCCGGCCATGGCATAGGCCTTGTCCGCTGCGTATCTGCTCAGGCTGGGTTCGCTGATCCGGCGATGTTTACCCGAGGACATGGCGCTGGCGGCCACTTTCACGGCCCGGTCCTTTACCGGTTTCGGCAATCCCTGATAGTATTCTTCGGAACAGAGAATGGCAGCGGCCCCGCCGTCTCCGATGGGAGCACACATGGAACGGGTCAGCGGATAGGATACCTCGTAATCGGCCATCACTTTTTCAACCGGCACTTCGAAACGATATTGGGCTTTGGGGTTGAGGGAGCCGTTGTAATGGTTTTTGGAAGCTCCCATTGCAATCTGTTCCTGGGTAGTACCCCATTTCCACATATGCCAGCAGGCCTGCATGGCGTATGTGTCCATAAATACCGTGTGCCCCGGTCCGAGATTGAACTCCCGGCCACATTCGGTGGCGATATCCTGATATTCAGCCACCAGCCGATCTTTGTCACCGCGGTCGATGCCGTGTTCGTAGGCCACCAGCACCCGATCCATCTCCGGATGGTAGAATTTGTCAACGCCCATGGCCAGGGAGACCTCGCTTTGACCGCTGAGCACATCCTTCCAGGCTGCATGGAAAGCCATGGATGCCGTTGCACAGGCCCCCTCGACATTGACGATCGGTACCCGTTCCGGGAACAGGCCCTCTTCAACCAGAGGCATCATGCTGACATGGCCCCGGATGATATCCTGGTCCCAGAGGGTCCCCATGGCACAACTGCCGTACCAGGCGAACTCGATATCGCGACCGTCGGCCATGCCCGCGTCGGCCAGCGCTCCGAGATAGGTGTCACGGGTCAGGTCCTTCATCGATTTACCCAGCCATTTCTGAAAAGGGGTGCTGTAGGCCCCGACAACATAAACGTTGGGTATCTTCTTCATCGTTACGGCTCCATTCGCGGTTGAGTTTACGTGCGCATGTTAAACATCATGGTGTAGTCGAAAGTCATGACCGTTTCGTCGCGCTGATTTTTGACCGTGTATTGCCAGACCTGCACGCCCTTCTCGGGATTGCGGGTGGGACGCTGTTCGCGCACCTCCACCTCTACCCGAACGGTGTCGCCGATCTTCACCGGATTGAGCATCCGCATCTTGTCGGCCCCGAGCCAGGCAATAACTGCCGTCCCGCCGATGCCGGTCATGCCTACCAGCCCCACGGCCAGGGCGAAGATCATGGGACCGTGGGCCAGCCGCTGGCCGAAGGGGGTCTTGGCGGCATACTCGGCGTCCATGTGCAGGGGGTAGAAATCCATGGTGAGCCCGGCCCAGTTGACCAGATGGGTTTCAGTGACGGTGATAGACGCGGTATGGTAGATGTCGCCGATATGGTATTCGTCCCCGTATTGTCGCTGTTCCATTTTCTCTTCCTTTTCTAAGCGGCCCCACAGGCCTCAAGGTTTGGGGAAGGGTGAGCGGCTTCCAGCCGCGATTGCGATCGCTCACACCCATGACAGTGGCTCAATCAGGCAGATCAGCCCTGAACCGGTTTGAACATGGGCATCGTGAATTCATCGTTCTTTTTCCGGAACGTGACTTCCACTGCCTGATCACATTGCAGCGCATCAAAATCGCAGTCGACGATGTTAGTCAGCATCCTGACCCCTTCCTCCAATATGACCACTGCGATTACAAACGGCATATCCGGAACAAACGGAGATGCCGCGTTGTTCTCCACTACGGTGAATGAGTAGATGGTTCCTTTTCCAGACGCTTCCACCCATTCCAGGTTGTCGGAGAAGCAATAAGCAGCAGGCCATCCGGGGATAAAAAATGTTCTTTTCACAATCCGAGCATTTCTGGATCAACAGCTTCTCTTCTCGGGTTCCATCCCAAAAGGGCCTGGCCCAATTGTTTACCAACGGATCCGGTTTGTTCTGGTATCTGCATAATTCCTCCTTTGACTTTACGGAATTTCCGATCCTAAGTATGGTTGCGTGAGCGTCCACGTATGTTCCGCCGGTTCCGGTTTCGATGGCGAACCTGGCGCCCGGGACCTGGCGTTCACCGGCAGTGCCCCTGAGTTGACGAACGGATTCCATCAGGAGGGAATATGATCCGCCGGCACCGATATGTCCCTTGGAAAGCATACCGCCGTCCGTGGTGCAGGGCATTTTCCCGCCGGGCCAGGTGTCTCCCCGCAGGAACATTTCACCCGCTTCGCCGCGTTCACAGAATCCCAGCTCTTCGAACCCGATGATCTGGTAAATGGGGTAAGAATCGTAGATCTCGGCAACGTCTATATCCGCGGCGATCAGGCCGGCCTGCTCATACGCCTGACGGCCCGCCTCCGCAAATCCAAACCGGGTCATGTCCGGTTCCTGGGAATAGACAAAATGTGTACTTCGTCCGCCTTCCCCAAGAACATAGACCGGCTTTTCCACTACGTCGGGGGCTCGTTCGGCTGAGGTCACAATCAGCGCCGCTCCGCCGTCGAACAGCATGTTCGACATCTTGGCCCGCAAAGGCCGGGCAAGCATTTTGGAGGACATTACCTCCTCGACGGTCAACGGTTTTCTGAAGAAGGCATGGGGATTGAGCTCGGCCCACTTCCGGTTGGAGACACAGACAGCCGCCATCTGTTCGTCTGTCGTCCCGGTTTCATACTGGTACCGCATGGTAGCTAGGGCGGTCAGCGAAGAGAAATTCTGCCCAAAGGGCACTTCCCACTCAGGCGACTGTCCGGCAAAGGCAAACAGGTCGATTCCTGCCTGTCCGGACGGCATGCCGGTTCCCAGTTTTTCGGCCTGAACCATCAGCACATTGTTTACCTCTCCCTGTTCAAGCATGGCACTGGCCAGCTTCAGGGAATTGGAGCTGCTGGACCCGCCTGACCATATGTTGCAGTTGACCTTGACGTTCCTGAGTCCCAATTCCTCCACCATCCGACCCGTGGCCATTTCATTGGTAAAAACACTGCTGAACATGGCAGCGGTGGGCATGACACAATCGATCTCATCTTTGTCGATCCCCGCGTCTTCAATGGCCAGTTTTGCCGATTGAACGGCAAACTGAATCGCCTCGGTATCAGGAAAACGGCCGGTCGGCACCTCACCGATGCCCACAATCGCTGCTTTTCCGTTTAGTTTACGCATGGATTCATCCTCCGAACCTTAGAGTTTCGTATGAAACGAAACCTTTAGTCTTCTTTTTCGTAATTCTTTTCCATTAGCGGCTGTAGAAAGTCTTGCCATTTTCAGCCATCGCCTTGAGTCGTTTGGAAGGCTTGAATCGGATTCCGTATTTCTTTTCCAGCTCTTTGAGATATGTGTAGACTCTGTCGAGGCCCCAGGCGTCGGCCTCGCGCAGAATGCCTCCGCGATAGGGCGGGTACCCGCATCCGTAAACCATGGCCAGGTCCATGTCCGGGGCCCGGTTGCAGATTCCCTCGTCCATCATCACAGCCGCCTCGTTGATGGCCCGTGCCAGCATGCGTTGGGCCAGTGCATCGGGTTCAGCGTCCTGAGCCGCAACGCCTTTTTCGGCCAGGTAGGCGTCGATGACCTCGGTCACCGCCGGATTGGGAGCTGGTTTGCCGCCGCTCTGGTAGTCGTAGTAGCCGCTGCCGGTTTTTCGCCCAAAGCATCCGGTGCCAAAGATGCGCCGGTGCAGGGTCGATACCTTCCAGCGCGGCCCGAAGGAACGTTCGAAGTTTTCGGCCACGCGAAAGCCGATATCGATGCCGGTCAGATCGTATAGAATAAAGGGGCCCATGGGCAGCCCGAGCCCCATGAGGGCCTGGTCGATCACCGGCATGGCGATCCCTTCTTCCAGCATATAATTGCACTCGCCCATCAGTGCGTTGAGCTGGCGCGAGACGTAGAAGCCGGGTCCATCGTTGACCACCACCGGAATTTTTTTGATCTTTCGGGCAAAGGCCACGGCAGTGGCCAGGGCCGCATCCGATGTGGCTTCGGCACTGATGATCTCCAGCAATTGCATGCGTTCGGCGGGATTGAAAAAGTGCAGTCCCAGCATGCGCGAAGCGTCCTTCAGGCAGCCGGCCAGTTCGGTTATGGGCAGGGCCGAGGTGTTGGTGGCAAATATCGCATGATCGGCGCAGACGGCGTCAATCTGCTGCCAGACCGACTTTTTGATTTCCATGTTTTCCAATACGGCTTCGATCACCAGGTCGGCCGGGGCCACGTCTTCGATCCGGGTGGTGAGAACGGCATTTTGCGCGATGAGCGCGTCTAGATCGGCTTCGCTCAGCTTCCCCTTCTTGATGGGATAGGCAAAGGTTTTGCGCACGGCCTGCAGGCCGTGCTGCAAGGAGTCCTCATTAACTTCCCATAACACAGCCTTGTAGCCATTGCGCAAAAGCAGATTGGCAATGCCACTGCCCATGACTCCTAAACCTACCATGGCCACGGTTTTGACCGGAACCGGCGCGACCTTTTTTATCTGGGGCAGACGACCGGCGGTCCTTGAATTCAGGAAAATTCCGATGAGGTTTTTCGCAATATCCGACACGGCACATTCGGAAAAGAGTCGGGCTTCCAACTGAATATCTGCGGTAAAGTTGTCGGTGAGGCCCTTTTCCAGGGCTTCAATGGCCTTGAACGGGGCCAGCAGGCCCTTCGCCTTTTTGGCGGCGGTCTCACGGGCAAAAGCGATAATATTATTTTTCTCTTCCGTGGAAGGCAGCCGGTCAGTGCGGCTGCTAGCCAGGCGTTGCCGGTGGTCGTCCTGCCCGTCGGCAAACCGCCGGGCGGCGGTAATCGCCGCCGCCACCAACTCCTCCGCAGCGACAACTTCGTCGATAATCCCCTTTTCCTGGGCCTTCTCCGCCTTTAGGGGCGTGCCGGTGATAATCATCGTCAGCGCATCGGCCAGGCCGCAGAGCCTGGGCAAACGCTGGGTGCCCCCGGCACCGGGAATCAGGCCCAGTTGCACTTCCGGCTGGCCCACCACAATACCCCGGGCCGCGATGCGGAAATGGCAGGCCATGGCCAGTTCCAAGCCCCCACCCAGCGCCGGCCCGTTGATAGCCGCGACAACCGCCTTGGGGCTATTTTCGATGCGGTTGTAAAAATCGTCAAATACCAGCACCTTTTCATACAGGGCATCGACGTCATCGGCATCCTGTATTTCGGTGATATCCGCACCGGCCATGAAATTGGCGCCGGTACCGGTTACGACGATGGCGTCAACGGCCGCATCTTCTGCCGCGGCAGCAAAAGCCGCGGCCATCTCTTCACGCAACGTCGCCGAGAGTTGATTGACCGGAGGATTGTCCAGGCGAAAAACGGCCACCCCGTTGTTCATGGTAATATCAATGGTCTGGTAATCGGTACGCATGGCAATTCCTTTCATTTGACTTCACTTGAGTAGCGTCTTCTTCTCCGTGTCCGGATAAGCATCAATCCGGAAGATCTTTTCTCAAAATTTTCCCAACGGCTGATTTGGGGAGTGCATCCAAAAAGACCACGGATTTGGGCACTTTGTATGCCGCCAGTTTTTCCCGGCACCACTCCACAACCTCCGTCTCGGTAAGTTCGATGCCGGGCCTGGGGACAACATAAGCCCGGACGGTCTCTCCACGGTAGGCGTCGGGAATGCCCTTGGCACAGGCTTCCAGGATTTTCGGATTTTCAAAAAGTATTTCGTCGATTTCACGGGGGTAAATGTTGTAACCTCCGGCCAGGATCATATCCTTTTTACGGTCGACGATGAATGTATAGCCGTCCGCGTCCATTTTGGCCACATCACCGGTGAAGAGCCATCCCCGCCTGAAAGTAGCGGCGGACTCTTCCGGCATATTGAAATATCCCTGGGTGGAAACCTGGGGCCCTTTGATACAGAGTTCCCCGCGTTGATCCACGGCAACATCACTGACGCCGTCCTCGATGCTGACGATTTTTGTTTCCGTACCCGGCATGGGCAGCCCGATGGAGCCGGGCTTGTTGATCCCACCAATGGGGTTGATATGGGTAACCGGACTGGCTTCGGATATTCCGAAACCTTCCACGATCTGGGCGCCGGTATATTCTTCGAACTGTTGAATCACCTCTACCGGGCAGGGTGCGGCTCCCGAGACGCAGACCTTCAGAGAGCTGAGGTCATAGCGAGAACGGCTGGGGTGGTTGAGGATGCCCACAAGCATGGTGGGCACCGCCGGGAAAATGGTCACCGCGTGCTGGGCGATGGCTTTCATCAACGACTCAGGCTCGGGGCGCGGAATCAGCACATTGGTAAACCCGCAAAGCACGCACAGATTCATGACAAAGGCCCCGAAGGCGTGAAAGATCGGCAGCGGCCCCAGAACCGTTTCGCCCACATCTGCAGTTTGAAACAGCCCCTGCGCCTGCTGGGCGTTCTTGGAAAGATTGTCATGGGTAAGCACCACCCCTTTGCTCACGCCGGTGGTACCGCCGGTGTATTGCAAAGCGGCCACGCTATCCATTTCGGGTCCGTCACCGGGGGATGTCGACGGATGCTGCTTGAGCAGATCCGTCCATTCATCCAGGTCTTGCGCCGGGTTGAGTCGGCGGTGTTTATCCCGGGCCACCAGGGAAAAAGGTGCCTGCTAAAGAAACCTAAATGGTCCCGGATATGGGCCACGACAATGCGCCGCAGGCCCGTACGCGGTTTCAAAGCGAGCATGCGCGGCACCAGGAGATCGAGGGCGATGAGCACGGTGGCGCCGGAATCGTTGATTTGATGTTCAAGCTCCCGGTCCGTGTAAAGCGGGTTGTTCATCACTGCCACGGCGCCGATGCGCCAGACCGCGTAAACGGCTACGGCGATCTGGGGAATGTTGGGAAGCAGCAGGGCGACTTTTTCCCCCGGCACCACCCCCATGGCCAGCAGCGCATTGGCCATACGGTTGACCATGTTGTCAAAAAAGCGATAATCAATGCGGTTGCCCATGAAGACCATGGCCGTCTGTTTCGGCCTTTGGGCTGCCGTGCGTGCCAGGATTGCCGGCATGGTGAGATTCTCGTACGCCGGGGGAGCGCTGCCCCGTGTCCTGGATGATGTCAGTCCGGTTTCCACCTCTGCCATTCCGCCTCCCTATAATCCCAGCAGGTCACCGATGTTCCGCCGGGCGGCTTCTTCACCATCGGCCGCAGCCGCCAAACCGGCGGTGTCCCGCACATAGCGCTGGATATCGTATTCCATTGTATAGCCATAGCCACCGAAGATCTGGAGCCCCTGCATGGCACAGCGCAATGCGGTATCACCGGCCTTGATTCTGGCCATGGCCGCCTCCCGGCCAAAGGCCATGTCGTTGTCCGCGCACCAGGCGGCGCGGTCCAGCAGCAGAGCGGCCGCATCGATATCGCAGTCCATTTCCGCAAACCGATTGCGCAGGGCTGCGAATTTGCCGATGGCCTGGCCGAACTGAACCCGCTGCCGGGCGTAGTCCAGGGTATAATCAAAGGCCCCCCGGGCCAGCCCCACAGCCTCGGCCGCGGTCATGAGACGGGAGATATCCTGGATCGCCTGCCACTGATCCGCCCCCCGGTCTCGGGTGGACGCTCCGCCCAGGATGTCGCTTTCATCAAGAACGACGCTATCGAGCAAGACCCGGCAATACCGGGCTCCCCGGCAACCGATCTTTTCCACCGGTGTAATGGTTACCCCGGGACTGTCGGCTGCCACCAGAAAAACAGTGCTTTGGCCGGCCGGGAAATCCTCGTCAGCGATTGCCGGTACCAGCAGGCGTTTAGCCTGATCCGCCAGGGTGACATAGGTCGATTCACCCGTAAGACGGTAGGTGGCGTTTCCGTCGTTAAAAAAAACGGCCATGGGGGCCTGTGAATCACCGATTCCCGCCGGAGTGACCAGCAAACGTCCTGCGGCGCAATCGGGCAGCAGTGTCTTTTTCTGGTTATCGTCCCCCATGGCCTCGATGAGCATGCCGCCTAAAAATGCCTGATGGGTGTACCACCGGGCCATCGGCTGGAACCGGGCGGCCAGTTCCGCAGCCACGATGCAGGCACCCTGAATATTTCTGCCTTCGCCGCCGTGGTCTTCGGATACGGTCATGGCGCAAAATCCGAGCCGGGACAGCTTTTTGCTCAAAGATTCCGGAAATTTGTCAGCCGCGTCCCAGTCCTCAATTTTCTCCCGGGGGCATTCCTTGGTGACCCAATCGTGAATGGCATCCCGAACCATTCGGTTTTCTCGAGATAGTTTGAATTCCATTTAACAGTTCCCTTAACATTAAAAACCCAATGTTTTAGCAATGATATTTTTCTGGATCTGGCTGGTCCCGCCGCCCACCGACAAAACGGGAACATCCCGGAAAAACCGTTGCACACTGCAATCGGCCGCCCAGGCCCGGTTTCCCATGATCTGCATGGCCGTTACGCCGACCTTTTTGGCGGTTTCCGCACAGAAGTATTTGGTCATGGAGGTTTCGCGCACACAGGGTTTCTTTTCCGTAACCATCCAGGCCGCATAATACGCCAGGCGGCGGCCTGCTTCGACTTCCGTGGCCAATTCCACCACTTTATGTTCCAGATCCTGATACCTGCCCGCCACCCTCGCAGCGGCTGATTTTTCACGTACAAAGGGAACCAGGTGGGCAAGAATCCTTTCGGCGATCCCCAGGGCACAGGCAGACAGCACCAGCCGTTCACCGTTGAGCAGACGCATCATCTGTTGCCAGCCCTGGTTGAGACACTCGGCGCCGCCCAGAATCTGGTCTGAGGACACGGTTACCCGGTCGTAGACCACTTCGCAGGTATCGGACCCCTTGTAGCCGAGTTTTTTGATGGGAGCGGCCTTGTAGCCCTTGCTGCGGGTATCCACCAAAAAAGAGGTGATCCCATTGTATTTGGAATCGGCGGTGCGGGTGTTGGTTACGGCGATGTCGGCCACCGAAGCGCCCGAGATAAACATCTTGTTGCCGTTGATCACCCAGTTGCCTTCAACCGGTTCAGCCTCGGTCCGGATGCTGGCTGCGTCGGATCCGGCATCCGGTTCGGTGAGTGCGAAACAAAAAAGCATCTCACCTTTGACCAGCCGGTGCAGATAGGCCTCTTTCTGGATGTCGTTGCCGTTGGTCTTGATGATATTGTTGCCGTATAAAATGACATCACCGGCCGTCCAGGCCAGAACCGGCAGGGCCTTGGAGATCTCCTCAAAGAAAATCATCTCCTCGATAACGGTACCGTCCTGTCCGCCATAGGCTGCGGGCACATTGATGCCGAAAAAGCCCTCTTCGGCCAGTTTTGCCATGAGATCATGGGGAAAGGCATCTGCAGCTTCCACGGCCACGGCCTTCTCATCGGGAATTTCCCGTGATACGAAAGCGCGGGTCTTTTCACAAAGCGCCGCCTGCTGCCGGGTAAATTGATGATTCATTTGCGATCCTCTTGCCGACCGCTGCCGTTACGCCTTAGAAACGGCAACAGTCGATTTGATCAGTTTTTCTCCGCAGTGCTCGCGGTTGTATGGACAGGCAAGGCAGAGAGGATTAGAAGAAAGCGCCCCCGTTTAACACCATCACGTGTCCAGTCATGTAGTTTGTGGCCGTAGATGCCAGGAAAAGGGCCGTCTGGGCGATTTCCTGCGGTGTGGCCACGCACTTGAGGGGGGTGAACTTAAACTCGCGCTGCATGAGTTTGTCATTGGTCCATAGCGCCTTGCTGAAATCGGTTTTGACGATCCGCGGCGCAATCGCGTTGACGCGGATATTGTCTGGCCCCAGTTCCATGGCCATCTGCTTGGTGAGCATGTTGATACCCGCTTTGCTGATGCAATAAGGGCCCAAGCCTTCGGCCGGGCTTACGCCCCGGCCGAAGAGACGTTAATGATGGTGCCGCCCTTCTGGCCCTGCATGATCTTGCCGACCAGCTTGGAAAGCATGAAATACCCTTTCAGGTTGGTGTCGATGATATGGTCGTAAAGCTTCTCTTCGGTATCCACAACGCGCACCCATGGCAGGGTTGGTGGCGGCGTTGTTGACCAGGATATCGATACGCCCGTAAGTCTCCTTGGTCTTTGCCACCAGATTTTCCAGATCGGGTATATTTTTGACGTGTGTCGGAACGCAGAGGACTTTCTGCCCCGAGGGCTTGATTTCCTCGGCCACCGTCTCCAGGCCTTCGAGTTTGCGGCTGGCAATGGCCAGATCCGCGCCGGCCTCGGCAAAAATCTTGGCAATTTCCTTTCCGATACCGCGGCTCGCCCCGGTGACCAGGGCAACTTTTCCTTCTTAGAGACATAAATGAGCAATCCATGAAGCTTTCCTTTCGTTGCTGTTTGCGTTTGGTATGCGCTGCAGCAAGTGCCACATGCAACCGAACAGGTCTTGCTCGGCGCAGCAGACACCCGGCACCCGTTGCCTGGCAATTTGAATGCGCTTCAATCCGATTTAACCTGGGCCATCTCCTCCACCAGCGTTTGGCACTGCTTCAAGACCCGGGTGCCTTCCATGAAGATGGTCATGCGCTCGGCCATGGGGGAACCCTCTCCGTGCAGGCAAATGGTTTCCAGATCCGCACTGGTGATACGGCGGATAAGGTCCAGCATTCTCAGCCGGTTCTCGGTGGAAACGGATTTGACCCCCTGCAGGTATTTATCGATGTCGGCGTGCAGTTCCGGATGCTGGTAGTCTTTGTGCGTCGGTGCCGTCACCACCAGGCCGCCGGCCAGATCTTGAACAATCTTCCACGACCGAGTGGTAGTTGTGGGCAAAATGGTATTTGGCCATGTTGGTGGCAATGGGGTTGGGCACAGCCACTTTGCCACGCATGATGAAGTCGTAGCAGGCGGTTTTGGACAGGGCTCGCAAAGTTTCCAGATAGATAATTAGATCGGTGAGCTTTTCCCTTACGTGGGGAGCTTTGGCAATACCGTTGTACTCGGCAATGGCCGCTCCCGCCCCTACCAGTTGCTCGGTGAGCGGGATGCGATAGGCACATCCGGTGCGGCGGTGCATGAGCGCGAAGTTGTATACCATGGTAGCCGCGTGCTGCCACTCGCCGCAAAGGAAGACCCGCTCCCAGGGAACCAGGACGTCATCGAAAATGATTAGAGAATCGGTATGCACCCGGACCGGGCGGTCATTGGGGAACTCCAGGTCGCTGATGCGGGAAGTAAAGGGCCGACAGACCTGCCGGACACCCGTGGTGTTGGCCGGAATGGCAAAGGCCACGGCGTAATCGGCATCTGCCTCACTCATGGCGCGGCAGGGTATGGCGATAATGTCGTTGCAGTAGGCCGCGCCGGTGATGTGCACCTTGGCCCCGCGGACGATGATGCCTTCGTCGTTTTTTTCCACGATGCGCAAGTAGAAATCGGGGTGGGCCTGGCCCGGATCCGAGGGGCGCAGCATGCGGTCGCCCTTGACGCAGGTAACTGCGGCACAGGTGGCAAGATCCTGTTCCTGCAGGACTTTCCGGTAATTGTCGATACGGTCGATATAGTCCTGGTTGCCGATGATATTGGCGGTAATGTTGATGGCATTGAGGGCGTCGGCACCGATATCGTGGGCCAGCGGAATATATCCATCGCCCAGTTCCGTGGCCTTGACAATGAGGTCGTGGGCCTTGACCAAATCATCCGCGGTTTGCGGTTTATAGTAATAGCGGCTGATGGTTTGCCCTGTTTCCGGGTCCTCCATGACGGCCATATCTCGCAATGCCGGGTCTTCCGCCATTTCGAAATCGATGGCCATTAAATCGACACAGACGGAAAGATCGGGATGGGTGGCCACGTTCTCCACCCGCTCTCCCTTGTAAAAGACGATCCGTCCGTCGTTCAAACTCTCTTTATACTGCTCGGGGGTTATCAGAGCCATAATTGCATATCTCCTTCTTGTAGGTGATCAAACGAAATATTGATCCAGTTCTAAGCAATTTCGCTAAGGGACTGAACGGCAATCCTCGCAGAATGCCCCTCTTCAAAGCAATAGTTTTAGCAAGAGTAGTGCCAATGCTTTAAAAATCTATATCCATATTAATAGCAGCAACATAGAACTTATCAGCACAAGCCGGACAGCAAGTGCTGCGCAACATATTGCGCCATCGGATCAACATTCTGCTTTTTTGCTTGACAGGCATCTCTCATTTTCTATACGTTGCTGTACATCCCACAGGCACCACAGCATGCGGAAAACCGAACGTCGCGCCAGGCCAGGGCCTCTTGTCGGCCGACGCGCCCGCGGACAAGGAGTGCGCTTATGCCCCCCAAGACTTTTACGCCCCCCCTTACCGGACAACAGACCGGCATTGAAGAACAAGTGCTCTCCATTGCGTCCATGTTCCAGGAGCGTTTCAATATCGACTGGCTGACTGAGCTCACAGGTTTGAAAGCAACCCAATTGATGGCCACCCTGGAAGATCAGGTGAAAAACGGGCGCCTGGTATCGGATGGTCTCGGGACCTATGTCTTCAAGGACCGGGACATGCACACCGGTCTCATGCAGGGTATCTCCGAAAACCGAAGGCAGGAACTGCACAAACGAATCGCCGCCCTGCTCATGGACGAGTTTGCCGAGAACAAAAACAGCCCACATCTGCTGTCCCACCACCTGCTTCAGATTCCCAACAACCTGGAAGGTTGCCAGTGCCTGATCAAGGCCGGCGACATCCATCTGCGGGAATATAATAACGAAACCGCTTTTCAATGCTACTCCAAGGCCCTCGACGATCTCCGCACCCTCACCGGCGAAGATGTGGACCGTCTCTTCTCCGAAACCGCCATTAAATACTCCAAATTCTCCACTGCCCGGCACGACACCTCGCATGTTCTCAAAATTTTGTACGATGCCCTTGCAAGGGCCGAGGCAATGGACAACGTACCTATTCAGGCCCTGCTTCGGATGCATGTCGCTAAAAACGAGTGGCTCAAAGCGAAGTATACCAAAGCCCTGGCCAGCTTCGAAAAAGGGTGGCGGCAGGCCGAAGCGCTCAACGAACCCAAACTGCTACGTACGGCCAATACGTTCTCTACCTTTTTCCATTTTTGGCAGGGACGGTTCCAGGATGTCGTGGACAACTACGAGAAATCAGTGCCGGATGTGGACAAAATCCCCATTGGCCAGTTCCCCCTGCTGGCAGCCAATACCGTCGGTTATTGCTATTCCCAGATCGGCCAGATCACCCAGGGACTGGGCATGCTTGACGGCATCAGAGCCTTTTGCGCGGAACGCGGCGATCTCTACCTGGCATCCCACGCCTGCGGCAACATGGGCGCGGTCATGATCAGCATTCGACGCATGGATGAAGCCCTCAAATACCTCCTCCAGGCAGGCCGGGAGGCCCAGCAGGCACACAACGACTGGGTTTGGATCCATGTACGCATTATGACGGCTTTTGCCCACTATCTCATGGGCGAAAAGAAAAAGTGCATTCGCTGCCTCAGGGACTTTCTGGAACGCAGCCGCAAAGTCCAGGCCACGGTCCAGCCCTATCCCTATCTGCTGGCCCTGTCACTGGCCATGAAGAAGGGCAAGCTGCCCAAGGTGAAAGGGGTGTCCCTCGAGGACGAAATCAAATCCAAGCTGAGTGGCAAAAACTTTTACAGCAAGGCCCTCGGCCACCGCTACCAGAGCTACCTGTACCAAATCGAAAAAAGGCCCGCCGAGGATTCCATCAAGAACCTGCAGACCGCCCTGAAATGGGCCGAGCAGTCGGGACATGTCATTGAACAGGCGAGGGTCAAGCTCGATTTGGCGAGAGTGTATCTTTACAAAGGCCACAAAGAGCGGGCCAAGCAACTGGCCGATCAAGGTGCCGGCGTGTTGAACCGATTTAATGAAATCCTGATCCCGGATGATCTTCGCGCCCTCATCCGGCAACCCGCGCAGACCAATGATATGTTCAAGTCGATTTTAGAACTGGCCCGTGAAGTCGCCGCCATCCGTAATTCCAAGGATCTTGTCCAGCGCAGCATTTCAACGGTCAATCGCCTGACCGGCGCAGAGCGCGGCGCGATCTTCCTCGTCGACCGCGAAGGTGCGCCACCCAATCTGCGGTTGCGGGGCTCGAAGAACTTAACCTCGACCAATATCGATCACCCCGACTTCGCTTCCTCCATGAAACTTATCCAGGAAGTGGCCCAAACCGGCAAAGGCCGGATCATGGAAAATGACTCCGAAGACGAAAAACATTTTTTTTACAGCAAAAATATTCGATCCAGAATATGTGTACCCATGATTCTCAGAAACAAAATAGTCGGGGTGCTCTATCATGACAACCGGCTCCTTGCCAGCGCCTTCCAATCGCACCATCTTGAGTTGCTCGCATTTTTCGCCGCCATCACCGCCATCGCCCTGGACAATGCCGTAGCCAACAATGAGATCAGCCGGCTCAACAGAAAACTGAATCAGGAGAAGCAGTATTACCAGGAAGAACACATCCAGAGCCTGCATTTCAAAGAGATTGTCGGCAAGAGCCAAGCTTACCAACAGGTCTTGTCTCAAATCAAACAGGTGGCCGAGAGCGAGGCCACGGTTCTGATTACCGGTGAGACCGGAGTTGGGAAAGAGCTAGTGGCCCGGGCTGTCCACCGGCTGAGTCAACGGAGTAAAAAACCTTTCATCCGGGTCCATTGCAGTGCGCTGCCGGAGAACCTGATCCCCAGCGAACTCTTCGGACATGAAAAAGGGGCGTTTACCGGAGCCATACAACGTCGAACCGGGCGGTTCGAACTGGCAGATACCGGAACCCTTTTCCTCGACGAAATTGGTGAAATTTCACCCGATATTCAAACCAGTTTACTGCGGGTGCTGCAAACCGGGGAATTCGAACGGGTGGGCGGAACGACGACCCTCAAGTCGAACTTTCGGCTTATCGCAGCCACCAGCCGTGATCTGCAAAACGAAGTTAAGATTACCCGGTTTCGGGCGGACCTGTACTACCGGCTCAATGTCTTTCCCATCCACGTACCCCCCCTGCGCGAACGCCGGGAAGATATTCCTCTGCTGGTCTACCATTTCCTGAACATACATTGCCACCGGACCGGGAAGGATTTTTCGGGGATTGACAAGGAGGACATGGAGCGCCTAATGCACTATAGCTGGCCGGGCAATGTCCGGGAACTGGAAAACGTCATTGAGCGAGCCTGCATCTTGAGTACGGAAACCTACCCCTGCATTCCGGACCTTGCAACAGAATGTACTACCGATGGACCGCCGCTGAACGTCGTCACGCTGAAAGAGATGGAGGCCAAGCACTTGCGATGGGCCCTGGAGAAAACCGCGTGGAAGGTCAGGGGACCGGGCGGGGCGGCTGAACTGCTGGAGATCAATCCGTCGACCCTGCGGTTTCGAATGAAAAAGCACGGGATTAGTAGGCCTTCAAAATTTCATTCGAAAAAAACCCCATGAAGCCCACCGGGAAAATGCGCAATATTTTGCGCGCAAAGTCAGCATGCTACTCCCGCGGAGATTTAAAAGGCCTTATAACGCCGGAATAAGTATGAAACCCGGCGAGTTTTTATGCAGCGATTTAACCCAGCCCCTTGGGCCTGGCCAGAGTCAACCGACCGCACCCTGTGCAGGATCCGGCAGTTCGAGCATCCTATCGTTTTAAGGGATGTAACGTTAAGAAATGCTGTAAATTTTAACACCCCTGGAGGCACGCCGACTTCCGAACGTAAAACGTTTCACACTGACGGGTTTTGCATCAAGCAGCCCCTTACAGCCCCCCCAAGACCCGACGCGCGGGGCCAAAAAGCTTCACTGTGCCAGGCCATGTCTCATTTGGCATCTGTTTTGCTTTTATCCAAAAGCAACGTATGGGTTTTTATTCAGCACCGGCCATGAATCGTTCTAGAAATGGAACAGCGGGAATAAGCATGCGTATCAAAACGTTTCTCACTGAAATGTACGGAATTGAATATCCCATCATCGGAGCGCCCATGTTTCTGGTTTCCTATGAAGCGCTCGTCATAGCTGTGTCTGAAGCCGGTGGATTGGGGACATTCCCGCTCCCAAACTACAGAAATAGCGACGATCTGAAAAACGCCCTGAAAATCATTCGCCGGGCCACTGACAAACCCATTGGGGTCAACATTCACCTTTCCGGCAGGTTTGAATGGCGACGGCAATTGGCGCTTTGTTTGGATGCCGGTGTTCAATTTTTCATTACCTCACTCGGCGATCCCCGTTTGATTATTGATGATGTGCATGCCAGCGGCGGCAAAGTCTTCCCGGACGTCATCTCTATGGAGCAGGCGCTGAAAGCACGCGACGGCGGCGTGGACGGTCTGGTTGCCGTGGGAGCGGGCGCGGGCGGCCACGGGGGAACTGTGCCAATCCCGGTCCTGGTGCCCTACCTGATCGACAAGGTGCAGTTGCCCGTAATCGCCGCCGGCGGTATCAGCTCCGGAAAACAGATGGCGGCAGCCCTGTGTCTCGGGGCATGCGGGGTTATCGTCGGGACCCGGCTGATCGCCACCCCTGAAGCCCGCGTTGTGCAGGCTTACAAGGATGCCGTCATCAGATCCGGCCCGGCTGACATTGTTTACTCCAACCGGATCACAGGAAACTGGGCCAACTGGATCCGGCAGAGCATTGAATGTGTTTCAGAGACACCCGCGCTGGGTTCCAAAAAGTGGCTGGATATCTGGAGTGCAGGCCAGAGTGTCGCCCAAGCCGAGGATATCAAACCCGCCGAACATATCATTCGGGAAATGGCCGAATCCTATTTAGAAGCCTGTAAAAAGCTGCAACAGACCCTTATCGGAAACGGGTAAACCATAACTCTCAAAAAAGAGGAGTACGCGTATGATACCGGTTACTCAGAAAAATATCGCAGAATATACGAAAAAAGGATACTGGGGCAAAGAGACCTTGCTGGATATCCTATTTAAGACTGCGGCGCGGAATCCGGACAGTGAGGCGCTCGTCGACCCCTACAACCGGCCCGACCTCATCGGCGATGACCCCAAGCGACTCACTTATGCAAATCTAATGCAGGCAATCGATCGAATCGCCGTGGCTTTTGAAAATGCGGGCATCGAAAAGGATGATGTCATCCTTGTACAGCTGCCGAACATCGTTGAAACGGTGTTGACCTATTTTGCAGCAAGCCGGATGGGCGCCATCTCCAGCCCCCTGTCCATGATGGCCAGGTCCCATGAACTGGCCGCCGCCGTGAAAGTCACCCACGCCAAGGCGTTGGTGACCGTACCGGCCTTTCACGGTTTCGACCACGGAGAACTGGCAAGGGAGTTCCAGGACAAGGCGGCCTCCTTAGAACATCTTTTCTGGGTGGGGCCGACACAACAAAAAGATGGCTTCCAGCTGGAAAGAATCATTGAAAACGAAGCCGACACCTCGGACCTGGATGGAAAGCAGTCCGGCCCCAACGAAGTGTTCACCATCTGCTGGACATCTGGAACCGAGGCAGAACCCAAAGGCGTCCCGCATACCCACAACGAATGGATTACCATCAGTCGTATACCGGTAGAGGGCTGCCAAATGGCACCCGGCTACAACATTCACGGCAGTTTTCCGGTGATAAACATGGCCGGTTTCGGCGGCCAGTTGATCCCCTGGGTATTGACCGGCGGAAAATTTGTCCTGCATCACCCTTTTGACAAGGAGGTCTTCTTTGCCCAGCTTGCCAAAGAAAAAATCGATTATACCCTGATGCCGCCGGCCCTTTTGGACACCCTGGCCAAATCTCCCGAGGTCAGGGCACTGGAAAAACTCCAGATAAAATCGATTGGTTCCGGCTCCGTCCCCCTTTCTCCGTGGATGGTCCGATTTTATGAAGACAAGTTCGGCATCGGTATCGTTAATTTCTTCGCCTCCAATGAGGGCGTGGCCCTTTTCAGTGCCCCACGTTTTTTCCCGGTCGCCGAAGATCGCGCCTCCTATTTTCCCCGCTTCGGCGTCGAGTCGGTGGACTGGAATGTGCCTGAACACATCGTAGGCGGAATGCGCAGCCGCCTGGTCGAACCCGGCACGAACAAGGAGATCAGCGAAAACGGTGTGGTTGGCGAATTGTGTTTCGCCGGGCCCACGATATTCAGCGGCTACTGGAACCGTCCTGACCTCACGCAGAACACCTTCGACGATGCCAGCTATTACCATACAGGGGATCTTTTTTCCATCGAAGGTGACAATCAGGACAAGTACCTGTTCAGCGGCCGCTACAAGGACTTGATCATTCGCGGCGGGATGAACATCAGCCCCGAAGAGATTGAGACCCTGATCAGCGACCATCCGAAAATCCTGGAAGTCGCCGCCGTGGGATATCCCGACCAACGGCTCAACGAACGGACTTGTGCCGTTGTGGTGCCCGTGGCCGGAGATACTATCACCCTGGAGGAAATTTTAGAATTCATGCAGTCTAAAGGTGTCGCCAGATACAAACTGCCTGAACGCCTGGAGGTTGTTGACAGCCTGCCCAGAAACGCCGTTCAGAAAGTGTTGCGCCGTGAACTCAGGGAATGGCTGTTGAAGAAGACGGATATGCAAAAAACCGGGGCCGGCGAAGCGGTCCATCCGTAACGGCCCGCCAGATGTGCGCCGGGGAATTTGAAACCGCCTGCCGGGCAGGCGGCACTTCCCTGTTCGGCACCGGTCTCAACCCTGGTTTCGTTGCTGAAAAAATTACCGCGGCCGCCACGGGAATCTGCCTGGATATCGACCGTATACAGATTGCCGAAACTTTCGATGTCAGCGGTGTTCCGGTACATGACTATGTTTTCAATGTCTTGGGATTTGGCTCTGATCCGGCGTGCTTCGATTTCTCCGCAACCGGTCCGATAAGCGAATTGATGGGCGGTATGTACACAGAAGTGATCGCCCTATTGGTAAAAAGACTTGGACTCGTTCTGGACCGTGTAGTTGCCGACCACCGGGTCGCGCCGGCGCCGGCGCCGATACCGGCCAGGGCCGGAATTATTCCCGCGGGAACCGTGGCCGCCACCCACTGGCGCTGGCACGGCATCGTCGGGGGCAAACGTTTCGTCACCCTCAATATCAGCTGGATCATGGGCACCCAAATGGCAGACCGTGAAAGCAGTGACCACTGGAAAATTATGATCCGGGGACAGCCCGGGATCGATATTGCAATCAATCTGGTGGAACCTGAAAACACGGGCGTCAAAACCCGATCGGAGCAATACGCTGTCGCCGGTTCCGTGATCAACAGCATCCCGGAAGTATGTGCCGCCGAACCGGGTGTTTATGAATCACCGGTATTTTCACCGTTTTGGAAGCACTTATAAAGATGGCGAAGATCTATACAATAGACGGCGTTATTCCGGTAGTGACGCCGGAGGCCTTTGTTCACCCGGACGCTGTCCTTATCGGGGATGTCGTCGTGGGGCCACACTGTTACATCGGCCCATGCGCTTGCCTGAGGGGTGATATGGGCCCCATTTTCCTTGCGGAGGGTGCCAGCGTTCAAGATGCCTGCGTTATCCACTCCTTTCCGGAAATCGAGACCGTTGTTGAACCGATGGGGCATATCGGCCACGGCGCCATCCTGCATAGTTGCCGGGTGGGGGCCAACGCCCTGGTGGGTATGAATGCGGTGGTTATGGACGGTGCCGTAATCGGGGACGGCGCCATCGTGGCCGCCCTGTCGCTGGTCAAGGCCGGTTTTGAAATCCCCCCCGCTACGCTCGCCGTCGGAAGGCCCGCCAGGATAATACGTGGCCTGACGGATGATGAACAAATCTGGATGCAAAGGGGCAGCGAAGAATACAGACGCCTGACGTCCCGGTCCATCGAATCGCTTAAACCCGTCACCCCCCTTACCCGGGTTGAAAAGGGAAGAAAAAAATTGAAGTGCAGCCGTATTCAGTCCCGGGCTCTGCACGAATTCAAGCAGCAGTGAACCAGCCCATCCCGGCGGGAGGAGATTTCATGGATATCCAGAAGACTCGTCGTCCATGATCTCCAGGCCTATAACCTTGTGGACCATCAAATAGCGGCCCATGGCACCGAACAGGGGTAGTATTCAGTGTCATGCGCCCAGCCCGCCCATTCGTGCCCGAGTTTGGTAACCTTGTCGCGCTACCAGCTTCCTGAAATTAAGCCGTGGCATTTGCTTTTACATTGTCTTGCCTATCAGCGGCTATCAGCGGAGACCTGGCTGGTTTCGGAGGAATTTGCAGGCAGCAGCCACACCGCCAGCGCCGGCAGCAGCAGCACGGCGCCGAGCATGTTTACCAGGAAGAGAAAAGTAAGCAGAATGCCCATATCCGCCTGGAACTGAAGTGGCGAGAAGATCCAGGTCGCCACCCCGATGGCCAGGGTCACTCCGGTGATCACGACCCCGTTGCCGGTGATGATGAGGGTGTCCCGGTAGGCCTCCTGCAATGGTTTGCCTTCTTTCAGGATGCTTTCCAGGCGGCTGAAGATGTAGATGCCGTAGTCGACCCCCACACCGACGCCCAGTGCCACCACCGGCAGGGTATTGACCTTCAGGCCGATTTCGAGCATGGCCATGAGTGCATACCCCAGCAAAGAGACCAGCCCCAGGGGCAGGATAATGCAAAGTGTGGCCCGGATGGACCGGTAGGTGATCATGCAAAGCACGATGACCGCCGAAAAGACATAGAAGAGGATCGGAAACTGGGAAGCGATGACCTCTTCGTTGGTGGCGGCCATGACGCCGACGTTACCGCCGGCTAGTTTGAAAGACACCGGTCCTCCGGCGTTACTTGCGTTGTATGATTTTACCGCCGTGACGATATTGGAAATGGTTTCGGCTTTGTGGTCCCGGGTGAAGATATAGACCGGCATCACGCTGCAGTCGCGGTTGAGCAGGCCGGTGGTGGTGGGAACATATTGCACCGCTTCACGCAACACGTCCCGGTTTCGGGAAAGAACCCGCCATTCCAGGCTTCCCTCGTTCCATCCGGAGGTGATGACCTTAGCCACCGCCGGCAGGCTCAGGGCCAAGTGAACCCCCTGGACATTGGCGATATACCAGGCGAAATCGTCGATGGCTCGCATGGAGGCATAATCGATGCATGCGTCCGGCCCGGCTTCGGCATAGACGGTTATCACATCGGTGCCGATGGTGAACTTTTGACTGATGATGCGGGTATCGACATTGTATCGGGAGTCGGGGCGCAACTCGGGTACCCCTTGATGCAGGTCGCCGATCCGGATATCGGTCCCTTTCCAGAGGCCGAAGGCGAACAATACCAGGGCGACGGCGATGAGGATGCCGGCATTGCGACGCCGGGTAATGCCCGACAGGCCGTCCCAGAGCTTTTGGAATCGGCTTGCCCGGGTGCGAAGCCTTTTCAAGGATGCCGCGCTGATCCCCACGTAAGAGAGCAACACCGGCAGCAGCAGCAGGTTGGTCAGGATGATGAGCATGACTCCCAGACTGGCGATGACGGCCATTTCCTGGATGATGCGGATTTCAATGAGGCTGATGGTGATAAAGCCAATGGTGTCGCTGGCCAGGGCGATGCCCCCCGGCACCAGCAACCGGCGAAATGAGGTCCGGGCCGCCTCTAGTGGCGTGGCACCGGCAAAAACTTCGGCACGATTGGCGCTGACCATCTGGACACCGTGGCTCACGGCGATGGCGAAGATCAGAAAAGGGACCAGGATTCCCATGGGATCGATGCCGTATCCGAGAACCGGCAGGAGGCCCAACTGCAAGATTACAGCAATGGATGAACAGGCCAATATCAGCAAGGTCCGACGGATGGACAGCGTGTAGAGCCATACCATGACAGCCGTCACCAAGAAGGTTACACCGAAAAAGAAGACCACCCTTGAGGCACCTTCAGCCATGGCGCCGATGATTTTGGCAAAACCGATGATGTGCACGTCGATGTCGTCGCTGGTGTATTTGGCGCGGATCTTTTCCAGGGCCTTGGACACCTGCACCACATCCAGTTTTCTTCCGGTGTCCGGGGCCACGGCCATGAGTTCGGCACTAATGATGGCCCCGCAAAAGTCATTGGCCACCAGGCGTCCCATGTACTGGGAAGCCAGGATATTCTTTCGCACCTGGGCCAATTGTTCCGGGGTCGCGGTAAAGTCCGCCGGGACGATATTGCCGCCGGCAAAACCGTCTTCCACCACCTCGGAATAGGTCACATTGGGGGTAAAAAGGGACGATACCCGGCTGCGATCGACCCCCGGTATGAAAAAAACATCGTTGGTAGCCGATTCCAGGACAGTGAAAAATTCCGGGGTGCAGATATCCTCCTGTTTGGTCACCAGGGCCACCAGGACCCGGTTGGCGCCGCCGAAAATTGTCCGGTAGTGGGCAAACGTTTTGATATATTCGTGTTTCATGGGCAACAGCTTGTCGAAGCCGGCGTCGATACCGAGCCTTGATGCGCTGGCCGCCATAATGACGGTCATGACAATAAATATGCCGATCAGTAGGCGGCGGTTTCTAAATACCAAACGTTCGAGAAAGGTAATGGCCGAAGACATAGTCGCTGAACCTTTAGATATAGGGTTTGTCTATATTCACTACTTCAAGCGCTTCAGACTACTATCTACCGTTTATATTTTTTCTATTCGAAATTTTGAAATCAGCATGTTTCGTTGTATCCAATCGGTTGCGGATTCCTTATGGCCAACCACGGACACACAAAGAGCGCTGAGGGCTAATAAAAGCATTGCGTTTTCCCGTCAGGGTGAGCTGTGACCCGTTGGCCGGGTTGGGATTTCCTATTGTCCAAGCGGCAATGGCGTTGCTCCTCTTTCACCGAGGTAGACCAGTCCCGATGCCCCGGTTTCAACAACCGCCCATATGCCGAGTCGCCCCGGGCCCGGGATTGGCCGGAAGACGGTGTTTTGCTCCTGTCCGACGAGTACGGTGCCGGCAAGCCCGACCAGAAGGATCCGGCCGTCTCCCAGCCGTATACCGTCGGACAGGGTGGCCACGGTGCCGGTGGGTAACTGCTGCCAGTGGGCGCCGGCATCGTCGGACCGAAAGACATGGCCACGCAGTCCGAAGACCATGAGGGCGCCGTTTTCAAGGGGCATGACACCGAAAAATGAGCCATCGTAAGGCGAGGGCAGGGTAATCCAGGTGGCACCATTGTCGTCGGATCGATAGATCTGTCCGGCTTCTGCAGCAATGTAGCGCCGACCATCGGTGGATAGCGCCATTTTATTCAGGTGCCAGTCATCGTCGGAAACCTTTACCGATTGCCAGTGGTTGCCGCCGTCGTCGGTCCGAAGGCAAAGGCCGTAAGCGCCGATGGCAAATCCCCGGCGGTCGTCCTGGAACCACACATCGAGAAGCGGGCGGTCATCATCGGGCGTATAGTGAACTTTTTTCCAGTTTTTGCCGCCGTCCCGGGTGCGTAGAATGACCCCATCGTGGCCCACGGCCCAACCCAATTGATGGTCATGAAAGGTGACGCCGGTCAGGGTGGCCCGGGTGGGGACTTGCACCTGAAGCCAGTTTTGGCCGTTGTCCGAAGAAAAAAGCACATGGCCCCGTTCGCCCACCGCACAGATCCGGTCACCGACTGAAACGGCATCGAGCAGCAGTGCGCGGGGTGCCAGCGGTGCCGGGATGGAAGCATCGGTTTCCGCCCCGGCCCTTGTTCCGGAAAAAAGCACGAGTGCTGTGATGATCATCAGAAAGAACACCAGGCTGGCCGAAGCCAGCCCCGTTATTGGCCGCAAGGCCTTGCCGGCCCGGTGCCTCGGGCCGGCAGTGGAACGCAAACCTTGTTTCATAAAACTTTCTCCAGAATGTCTTGATGACGGCAAGACCGATTAGCGACGCCCTTTCCGGCGCAGCGCACCGAGTGTGAACTCGTCGGGATCGAATTGGGGATTCATGATCCATTCTTTTTCCTCGTTGTTCATACCGTAGGCAATATACCGTCCAGACTGAAGGTCCACGATGCTCTCCACATTGTTGCAGATGGCCGGCACTTCCCACCAGTTGAATGACCATCCTTCGGAGACGCGCCAGATCTGGTCGCGGTTGTCGTAAAAATCGCCGGCTAACATATGCCAGGAATCCTCATCGATGTAGTGGACCCGTTTTTTGTAGATGTGGCGCATGCCAGATTTCAAGGTGGCTTCGACCACCCACACCCGGTGCAGTTCGTAGCGCAGCACGTCCGGGTTCAGGTGCAGGGGCGTCAAGATTTCTTTGTACTTCAAAGTGTCGCTGTGAAGCTTATAGCCGTTATAGGGGACGTAGATCTCTTTTTTTCCGATCAACTTCCAGTCATAGCGTTGGGGGCTGCCGCTCCACATGTCGAACTGGTCATTGGTAGACAGACCGTCGGAGCCGGACTTGGGGTTGTCAAAGGCGATGTGTGGCGCCCGTCGGACCCGGCGCTGGCCCGGATTGTAGACCCAGGCCTTGCGGTATTCCTTGGCCTGGTTGATGGTGTCCAGGAGCAGGACCAGGCGGCCGGCGATGCGCGGCGGGGCTAAAATATCCTGGTTGCCGGCCAAGAAGAGATTGCCCAGCTTCTCTTCGGTCATCCCTTCCGTGTAGTAGGGGATATGGAAGTTCTCAAAGTAGCGGGCCAGGGTGTAGGAGCCGCCCCGGGTTAAGGCGGCCTGGACGTAGTACCGGCTAAAATCGGGTCGGTATCGCAGGGTCGCGTTCCAAGTCACCTGCAGGCCGTTTTTGGGGATGGGGAAAGGAACACCACCGACGCCATTCACCACGCCATTGCCGTCCGGCGTCAATTTCGCCACGGCGGCGAGCTTTTTGGTGGCGTCGTAGATCCGCTGGGGGGCGCTGGCGGTGCGCCGGGTCTGGTAAACGTTCATTTTAAAGGTGTCGTAGAGCTTTAGCATGGCCTTTTGCCCTTCGGTGAGCTTGTCGGCGTACTGGGCCATGTTTTGGCCGGTGATGGTGAATTGAATCGGATCCCCGGCAAAGGGGTCGGGGTGATGGTCGCCCGTGACACCGGCCGGCGGGCCGGTCATACCGCCGGTCCAGGCCGGGATGGTGCCTTCGGCGTTGCCGGCCTTTTCAGCGCCCATGGGGGTCAGGTCCTTACCCAGGCGGGCAAGTTCTTCTGCTGGCAATTCTGCCCGCGCGGTCGAAACGGCTACTCCAAACACGAATATACACAAAATGCCCATCAATTGTTTTTTTATCATGTTTATCTCCTTGCCCGACAGTCTGCAATGTCGGATGTCTTGTTTCCCCCCGAATGCCGCTGAAGAACGGCATTGCGGCGGCAAGATTCGTTACTCCCGCCACATTGATCGGCGATTTGCTTAGAAAGAGTATTTGATGTTGAATCCTATGTAATCCCGGTCGTGCCGGAGGTTGCGCTCTTCGTTACCAAAATAACTGGTGTAGCTGACGTCCGCTGTCCAGCTCTGGTACTGGGCGGTCAGGCCCGGGGTAACCGCCTGACGATCTTTCAAGAATGGCCCCCCATAAGGGCTGTTGCCGTCCACGTCATGGGACCAGACCAACCGGGGAGAGAGGGTGATGGGCCCGATGGCATTGAAGTAATTGAGTTTGAACAGCAGTCGGTAACCCCAGGAATCGGCGTCGGCAAAACCGTCCGCAGCCGATGCCGGGACCGAATTAATCGCTGCAGCGTCGGGGTTGCCCGGCGTATAAGTGCCCGCCCCTTCCATGCGCAGCTCGTTCTTTCCCGGCATGTTATCCACATGCACCCAGCCGATTTCCCCCAGGATTACACCGCTGTCGTATCCCAGAAAGCCGGGGTTGAGGAGCCGGCTGAAAGTCGTTTGGACCTGGTACATATCCCGTTCGATATACCCCTTGAGAATCTCGTTGGTCCCGGCCGCCGGGAGTTGGCTGTAACCAGCCAGGGCGGCAAACGGCCCGCCAAATGTGGCGCCTAATGGTCCGAACATGGCGAGGAGCAATTCGGCGTCGTCGATCTGGATGGCCGCATCGGGCCGGTAGGAGACCTCCCCCTGCCATCCGAAACCAAAGAGTTCCGTCGAAAAGCTCAGTCCGTAAAGATCACGATCTTCAACGTAGTCGAGGTAGTACCCTGCCGTTTTAAAGTAGGCGTCGAGAATCGCAGTCGCACCACCGGGGGCGGCGGCAATAGCGTCAAGCACGCCTTGGTCCGTTCCGGTCCTCACGCTCAACCGCGGACCGCGGTCGTGATAATGCAGGTAGAAGAAACCAAACTCGGTATCGTTCAGGGCCGGCACCTGGGCCCGGACCGCCGCACCGAACTGCCCGTCGTCTTTGGCGCTATTGTCCGGATCCCGGGGGGCTGCTCCTAAGGTGTTAGCGACCGAGGCATTACCGCCATCAGGTAGGCGACCGTAACCGAGCAGTAATTTGAATCCACCCGGGCCTGCAAAGTCCGCCGCAGAGAAAAAGGTACCCGGTGCATCAATTTTGGTCTCTACCCAATCATAGATATACATTCCTTCAATGTCGATGAGGTCGGTCACTCCCGCCGAAGCCCAGACCATTCCCTCGGGGATTAGGGCTTCCTTCAGTTGAGCGCCGGGAACCCGAATCTTAGAAACGTCGACGGGATTGGCGTAATTGATGCCACCCATGATGAAGGTACTCTCGCCCCAGTTCACTACCTGATCGCCAACGCGCACCTGCACAGGCACATCGCCGAGGTCGAATTCTCCCCAGATGTAGGCATCGAGCAGTTCGGCGTCTCGGCCGATAGCATCCTCGGCTTCGTCGCTCAATGCCGTTCGTTCCGTGTCGCCGTCCATGACTTGAAAATCGTAAAAAGCCGAGCCGCGGACAAAGGTCCCGAACCGGCGATACTTTATATCCAACTCCGAGGTGATCTTGACGGCGTTACTGACCAGCTGCCCCTTATCATAGTTGAGGTTACCGTCATCGTAGTTGACGGAGTACGCCTTGCCGTCATTGGCGATCCCGACTATCCCGTCATCTCTGTCCTCCGCCCTGTATTTGAGCCCCCAGGAAACCAGACTATCCAGGCTGATCTCCCAGTCATTTTCTCTGTATACATCGAATCCCAGAGAGACCGAGGGCGTCAACATGATGATGCAAAGCAGAACGACCATCACCGGTGTGGTGCAAACGCGACAGACTGTCCTTTGGCCTTGATTCTCCATATTCTCTCCTCCTCTCGTCAGCATCCGAAACCCCTCTAAGTGTGAGTTCCATACTACCGATTGGTTAAATTGTTAGCAGGCCGCATTGATACAACAATTGGTCCTCGGTCTGCCTGCCCTTTATGAATTTTCGGTCTGTGTTGAAACCCAAATGAAACTATATAAAAATTTGAATCGAATTCATCCCTGTTAATAATAGCAAAAGCAATGCCATATTGAATATTTACCATTTATTATATTTTTTCAGCGTGTTATGCGAGGAGGAGCAAATATTTGCATAAATAAATGCGCAACATATAGCCCCGCGCGGCAATATGTTGCCTCAAATGTGTGTCGCGGTGGTGTAAACTTTCAAACCGGTGAGCGTGGTTGAACAAGCAGAACGGCATGCGGTCGGATTTGCAAAGCTCTTAACGAAACAGAAAACCGCTGTCGGCTCAATGGTAGCCGTTTCGGTTTCGGCCGACTCAGTCTCGGTTGGAAGTGTGGAATGTTGCAAGGGCGGGTGTGCTTGTACGGAGGCCGTCGCTTTGCTACCAAGGGCGTAGCACGGTCATTTTTTGGAATCTTTTTAGGGTTGGACTCGTTATTGGTGTTGGAAATAAATTTAAGAAAGTTTTGCGGAAATGATCGTCATCATCGTCATTGCTGCAATTTTTTACGTGGTTTCAGATAGATAAGGAATGACGATAGATATGACGAAGGGCGTGAAGGCTGAAATTGATGACGATCAGAAGGAAGGCTCGGCGGGTTGCGAGAGGCCAGGAGACATTTGCTGTGTGAGAGTCTGTGTGGGAAAAACTATCCAAAACTTGCTAAAACAGCATAAAATTGGATAAAGCGTGGAAAATAATATTTGTTTTATTTCAAAAACTTACTGTTATTTGAGGAAAACAGGAAGCCCGGAGGCAGTAACTCTTAATCAGTCGGTTGAAGATTCGATTCCTTCACGGCCCAGCAATAATATCAAAGGGTTAGCCAATGTTAAGCCAATCCTTTTTTTCTTTTTCGGTCACTGTGACGATCGCTTCTTCTAAAAAACATCTTAGTGCTTGACAGAAAAATTTTGATGATGCTATTAGGTATGGTTTAGTTCTTAAATCCTTGCTCTAGCCGACTAGGGCTCTATTATCCACGAGGAGGTTCTATGCGCAGATACGAAACAATTTGTATCATCGACCCCGACTTGTCACAGGACGAGCGGATTCCTATCTACGAAAGGTTGAGCGAGCTGGTCCCCCAGCAAGGGGGCTTTGTTGTCACCCAGGACGAATGGGGTAACCAGAGGCTTGCCTATGAAATCAAGAAAAAAGCCCGCGGCTACTACGTGCGGCTTGACTACTGCGGTACCGGTGCTGTGGTCGATGAAATGGAGCGGTTCTTCCGTATCGACGATCGTGTTCTCAAGTACATGACGATCCAGCTCGAAGAGGACGCCGACGTCGAAAGCATCAAGGCTGAAATGCTAGCCGCCGCCGAGGCCAAAGCGCAAAAGGAACAGGCCCAGCAAGCGACCGCAGCGGCTGCCGCGGAAGCCGTTGTGGAAGCGCCTGCCGCGCCCGAAGAACCGGCAGCACCCATCACACCCACCGCTAATAAAGAGGAAGAATAAAATGGCCGCAGCTTACAATTCCAGCAAACGGAAACCCCGCTCCAAAAAAAGAAGAGTGTATCATCGTCGCAAGGTCTGCCGCTTCTGTGCTGACAGCAACCTTGAAATCAACTATAAAGACTGGAAAGCACTTAAATATTTTATCACCGAGCGTGGCAAGATCATCCCTCGACGGATATCCGGGACCTGTGCCAAACATCAGCGCGCCTTGACCCAGGCGATCAAGCGGGCGCGGACAATCGCCCTGCTGCCCTATGTGGGAACGCTAGACACCTAATCGCGGACAACCGGTGGCCGCCTTTGCCAAGGAGAAGACCGAAGTGCTCCCTGACGGTCGGAGGGAAATTCCAAAGGATGTTGCAACAGGTATCGCGGTTACCAGCCTGATATTCCTGTTAGCGGTGTATATGCCTTTGATAGGCTTTTTCTGCGCGGTGTTTATCCCTCTGCCGGTTCTTTATTATCGGGCCAAATTGGGACGCCAAGCAGGCGCAATTGTTCCGGTGGCCGTCATTGGTGCGATGACAATCGTGACCGGCGGACTCACCATCGATGTGCTGTTTTTCGTAGAACTGTTGTTGCTCGGCTTTATGCTATATGAGTTCTTTGAGTTAAACCTGTCGGTGGAAAAGACGATTTTGTATGCCGCCGCCACCGTTCTGGGGACAGCCGCCTTTGGCGTCATCGTCTACAGCAATTTTGCCAATATCGGTATCGGTGCGCTGATATCGAATTATATTGCTGAAAATCTCAAGTTGACCCTGGCTTTATACGAATCGATGGGGGTCTCGGAAACCAATCTTCAGCTGCTGGATGAATCGCTCGAACGTATCCAGTATGTTCTTGTACGGATTCTCCCAGCCATGGCTATCGTTTCGACCCTTTTCGTCTCTTGGGTCAACACCTTGATCGCCAAGCCGGTTCTCACGAGGCGTCAACTGTTTTATCCCGACTTTGGGAGCCTCAATCGTTGGCAGGCGCCCGATTATTTTGTCTGGGGTATCATTGCCAGCGGTTTGATGCTGTTGCTGCCGTCCAGCAATCTGAAAATGCTCGGGATTAACGGCCTGCTCGTTTTGCTGACGATCTATTTTTTTCAAGGGATCGCCATCATTGCCTATTATTTTGAACAGAAGCAGGTTCCGCGCCTGTTCAGAATATTGTTGTACGCCCTCATCGCGTTGCAACAGCTCTTGCTGCTGATTGTAATCGGGCTCGGCTTTTTCGACACGTGGTTGAATTTCAGAAAAATAGGAATTCCTCCCAGCCCCTCTGAGCCGTGAAACAGGGTTGGATCGGCACCGAATTAAGATATTAACATGCACAACCGATTGATAGACGCCATCTCAAAAATAGGCGTGTGGTTCCAGGCATCAACCAAAAATTAAGATCCGCCACGGGTGAACCTATCCGCAGGCGGGTTTGGCCAAAAGACTTTTTTTGAGATCGCTGCTATAGATACCATTGGAGGTTTAAGCATCATGAAAGTTATTTTAAAAGAAACGATCGATTCGCTCGGCATTATCGGCAGCGAAGTTACCGTTGCCGCCGGCTATGCCCGCAACTATCTTTTACCACAGGGTAAAGCGGTACCTGCCACGCCCCAATATCGCCGGGCTCTCGAACAGGAGCAAACCAAGTTCGAACTCCAGATTGCCAAGGAAAAAGAATTCGCTCAGGAAATGGCTCAGCGCTTAGAAGGGGTTACCTGCACGATCGCCGCCAAGGTACACGAAGAAGACCACCTCTATGGTTCGGTAACCACACGCGATATAATCGATGCCCTCGCAAAACAGGACATCGAAGTGGAGCGGCGAATGGTTTTATTGGCCGAACCGATCAAAACAATCGGCTCCTTTCAGGTACCCATTCGGGTCTACGCAGAAGTCGAGCCGGAAATTACAGTTGAAGTTGTTCCCGAATAGCGGTAATAAAAAAGGCAGGTAACTTTCAGCAGGGCACGGGCGGGGACCACGAATTCGCCAACCGGCGCTTGGTCGGTTACCTTGTCCCAAGCGACCGGCAAGCCGCACGGGCGAGGCGTTGAACGGAAAAACACGCTCTTGAATTCACCGGACCCTGCCCGCTTTTACCCACATTACCAGCCGGACCGTGCCAGGTGACCAACGGCACCTTCCGCTCACAATTTATGCTGGGCTTGATCCAGCCTTAGGGAACAAAGATGCCAAATGCCCGATAGCCGGTTAAAACTGCAAAAAGACCCTGCACTGCACAAGCTTCCCCCCCAAAACATCGAAGCCGAGGAAGCCCTTCTCAGTGCAATCCTGATCGATAATACGACCCTTTACGAGGTGCTCGAACTCCTGGCGCCCGAAGACTTCTATCGAACCGCTCACCAGAATATTTTTGAATCCATTGCCGAGCTTTTTAACCGCAACGAACCCGTCGATTTGGTCACCCTGACCAACATTTTAAGGGAACAGAGCCAACTCGACGGCGTTGGCGGGGCCGCTTTCCTCGCCCGCCTGGTTGATTCCGTCCCGCTGGCCATCAATGTCCAGCACTATGCCCGCATCGTGCGCAAAAAAGCGGCCCTGCGGCGACTGATTGCAAAGTCGAACGAGATTACCCGGCGCTGCTTTGAAGACCGCGGTGATGTGGATGAAGTGATCGATTTTGCCGAGCGGGCGATCTTTGAAATCTCTGAGAATAAAAGCAAAAAGGCTTTCCAGCCCCTTAGCAAAATTATCGAAACCAATATCGATGCCTTAGAAGAACGCCAGGGACAAAAAACACTGATAACAGGCGTTCCCACCGGCTTTACCCGTATGGATCATTTAACGTCCGGCCTTCAGAACGCCGACCTCATTATTCTGGCGGCCCGGCCGAGTATGGGTAAAACCGCTTTGGCACTTAACATTGCCCGCAACGCGGCGGTGAATGAAGGCACGCCGGTCGCAATTTTTTCGATCGAAATGTCAAAGGAACAACTCTCCATGCGCATGCTGTGCGCCGAAGCCCGTATCGATTCTTCCCGTTTAAGAAGCGGCTTTTTCAGCAAGGAAGACTGGGTTAACCTGACCCACGCTGCCGGAGTGCTTTCCGAGGCACCGATTTTTATCGACGATTCCCCGGATGTCACCGCCCTGGAGATACGCGCCAAGGCCCGTCGTTTGAAGATGGACAAAGATTTAGGGCTCGTCATCATCGACTACCTGCAGCTCATGCAAGGGCGGCGTAACGCCGAGCGACGCGACTTGGAAATTTCAGAAATTTCGCGCTCCCTGAAAGCCTTGGCCAAAGAAATCAACGTGCCTGTGCTGGCCCTCTCACAGCTCAACCGCAAGCTTGAAGAGCGCCACGACAAGCGCCCCCAGCTTTCCGATTTGCGCGAATCCGGCGCCTTGGAGCAAGATGCCGATGTGGTCGCTTTCATTTATCGCGACGAAGTTTACAACAAAGCTGAGAACAATTCCAACCAGGGCAAGGCCGAAGTCATCCTGTCCAAGCAGCGCAACGGCCCCACCGGGGTCGTACCGCTGACCTTTCTCTCCGCCTTTACCCGCTTCGAGAATCAGGCCGCGGAAACATTGGGTGTGCCCGAGTGACACCACCGCCATCGCAGACAACCGCCACCGGCAGTCCAGGCAACCAAATTAATTACGAATGAAAAGGCTTTACGGCAACACCACCGGCTTGAAAGCCAATCAGCTTCATCGGATTGAAATTCTGTACCGCCGCCGAATCCCTCCTGAATTTTTAATCACACCTGAACTGGCGCGGGACTTAAGTCGGATGTCACATGAAATTCGCCGGCAACTTGGCCTTCTGATCGATCGACGGGGGCGTATTGTCAAGGTGCTTATCGGTGACCAGCAGGGCATCGTCATTCCGGATCTCGGTGAATACCGGACAGCACCCGGCCGCCTGAAGGGTATTCGCTGTATTCACACCCATCTGAAGGATGACCCGCTCAGCTTGGACGATCTCACCGATCTGGTGCTCTTACGACTCGATCTGATCGCCGCGATAACGATCCGATCCGATGGCCGACCGTTGCAGGTCCACCTGGGCCACTTATTGCCCGGCCAAACCGACCCACCCTATCAAATCCCGCCGCCCCTTAACGCCCATGCGCTCGACATCGGGTGCCTTGATCTGATCCAGGCCCTGGAAGCCGAAATGGCGCAGGTGCGATCACTCTATCGGTCCAGCCACGGCCAGGAAAGGGGCCTTTTGGTCAGCGTTACGGACAGACCGAAGTCTGTGGCTCAGGATGATCTGGCCGAGTTGCGTGACCTGGCCCGCGCTGGCGGCATCGCGGTGGTTGGAGAGGTTTTACAATTGCGCCGCCAAACAAGCGGTCAGTTATTAATGGGTCGCGGCAAGTTAAGGGATTTGGCCATTCTGGCCCTCCAAAAAGGGGTTACCTTGATCATCTTCAATCAGGAGTTGCGGCCAGCGCAGATACGATCCATCACCGATCAAATTGACTTCAAGGTCATCGATCGGACCCAGCTGATTCTGGATATCTTTGCCCAGCGCGCCCAGTCACGCGAAGGCAAGCTCCAGGTCGAGCTGGCCCAGCTGCGGTATCGCCTCCCTCGCCTGGTAGTGAAAAATACCGCCATGTCACGCTTGACCGGCGGTATTGGTGGCCGGGGTCCGGGTGAAACCAAACTTGAAATCAATCGCCGGCGGACCCGTGCCCGCATTGGGAACCTGGAAAAAGCGTTGGACCTGGTCGTCAAACAGCGCCGGCAGCAAAAGGCCCGCCGTACCAAAAAGGGCCTACCGGTAATCTCCATCATCGGGTATACCAATGCCGGCAAGTCAACCCTTTTGAACACCTTGACCCAAAGCGATGTCCTGACCGAAGAACGCCTCTTTGCAACCCTCGACCCCTCCAGTCGGCGCCTGCGCTTCCCGCGTGATTTGGAGGTTATTATTACAGATACGGTCGGTTTTATCAAAAATTTGCCGGACGATCTTTTGATCGCCTTCCGGGCCACCCTGGAAGAACTCGAAAACGCTGATTTGTTGTTACATGTCATCGACATCAGTAATCCCCGCCATATAGAACAGATCGAAATTGTTGAGAGGCTTGTGGACGATTTGGGTCTTAAGGAAATACCCATCCTCCGTGTTCTCAACAAACAGGACCGGATCGATCCCGCGAGCGTGGCCAGATGTGCCCTAGCATTGAAGGGCGTCACCCTTTGCGCCAAAGATGTAACAACCCTGATGCCCCTGATCGAACACCTCAAAACCCACTTCCAAGCTGCCCTCAATTGACAAAATGATTTGACATCTTTAGGAAAATTAAGATATAGGGTGTAACCTTATGGACTTGGATTATGTTAAGAGAGTCGGGATCGCTGCGGCGTATGACGGCGGTCGGGTATTGCGCGACCACCTGGGCAAGTTGGTCCAA
The DNA here is from genome assembly GCA_963802265.1 of uncultured delta proteobacterium. Taxonomy (GTDB): domain Bacteria; phylum Desulfobacterota; class Desulfobacteria; order Desulfobacterales; family CAWDIC01; genus CAWDIC01. Next base: position 271,253 of record CAWDIC010000005.1, on the reverse strand, counting down.
ATTCATAAAAAAGGACGCATCGATCTCGTAACCGAAGCGGATACCGGATCGGAAGAACGGATTAAGGCCACCATCAAGAAAGCTTTTCCCGATCATACCATCCTGGCTGAGGAAAGCGGGCTGGAAACAGGAGCGGCCGATTGCCGCTGGATTATTGATCCGTTGGATGGCACAACGAACTATGCCCATCAGCTAGGCCTTTTTGCAGTCTCGATTGCGTTTGCCTTAGATGATAAGATTATCATCGGTATTGTTTTAAATCCCTTGAGCGGTGAGCTTTTTGTCGCGGCTCAGGGCCAAGGAGCGACCTTAAACAGTCGCCCGATTAACGTGTCGCCCGCGGCGGAGGTGTCCGAGAGCCTACTGGTCACCGGTTTTCCGTATGCGCAGGCGGCGATCATCGATGAATTGATGTTCCGCTTCAAGAATTGCTTAAAGGCTTCACAGGGCGTGCGGCGCCTGGGGTCAGCGGCCTTGGATCTATGTTTCGTTGCCTGTGGGCGCTTCGAGGGCTTTTGGGAACAAGAGCTAAAACCCTGGGATACGGCTGCCGGTCAGCTGATCGCACGGGAAGCCGGTGCTGACGTAACCAATTTCGCCGGTTTAGACTTTACGATTGAGCAAAAAGAAATTCTGGCAACCAATGGCCGGATTCACAACGAAATGCTGGCATTGCTGGAACTTAAGGATAACCTATGAAGAAAACGATTGCGTCGGCAATGACTCTGGATGATCATCTGGGATGTTTTGGTGATTTCGATATCGATGATTCGATCTGTCGACGGTTTTGTGCCCTGTGTATCCGCTGCGCCATCGAGCAAGACCAGAATGCGCGCATGGAGCTGATTGATGAGTTGGTCTCATTCGATCAGGCCGTAATGAAAATGCAATGACCCCCACCCGGCGAACCTCATAAAGTAGTTGCCCCCATCTAGAAGCCATCTCAAAGATAGGATTTTGGTCCAAAATTCCTTCGACACGCTCAGAGCCAGCAAGGCGGGTGGCAGATTTAACCCGGAGGTCCGCCTCAGGCGGATTGAGGCGTTAAAGCACTGCTACAGCTTCCTGTTAGACTTCCCGGCGGATGGGGAGGCGAACATCTTGCCGGGATTCAAAATGCCGTTGGGATCGAAGAGCTGCTTGATTTGCTGCATCAAAACTTGTTCGGCCGGCCCGATTTCCCTGGACAAATAAGGTGCCTTGGTGATGCCCACGCCATGCTCACCCGAGATGGTTCCACCGAGTGCCAGGGTGTACTCAAAAACTTTATCCACCGCGGCCTCGCCTTTTGCAACGCCGTTTTATCGCGCTTGTCCAGCATGATATTAAAATGGATATTGCCGTCGCCGGCGTGGCCAAAACAGACCATTTTCAAACCGGTCGCCTGCTGTAACGCTTCGATCTTCCGGATCATCTCCGGAATCTTGTTTCTGGGCACCACGATATCCTCGTTGATTTTATCACGGCCTTCCTGAAACAAGGCCGGCGATATCGCTTTACGGGCACGCCACAAGTCAGCTGCTTCAGCCGCACTCGAGGCCACTTCGGCCGTGATGGCGCCCTGTTGCCGGCATAGCTTTTGAATCCGTTCAAGTTCCAGATCGATTTCGGTCTGACGCCCATCAACCTCGATCAGGAGTAATGCGCCGGCGGCTACCGGCAGGCCGATTTTTAAATAGCGTTCTACGCAGGCCAGCGAAGCTTTATCCATAAATTCAATCGACCGCGGAACGATACTGTTTCTAAAAATTAACACCACGGTCTCCGCCGCTGTTTCCATGCTGTCGAAAACAGCTGACAGAGTGCCGACCGCCGATGGCCGTGGCAACAGTTTGAGCGTCATCTCGGTGATGACGCCCAGCGTCCCTTCAGAGCCGACGAGCAACCGCGTCAAATCATAGCCAACGACCCCTTTAGCGGTTTGTACGCCGGTGTGCAGAATTTCACCGGTCGGCAAAACCACTTCCAGACCCAGCACATAGTCCCGCGTCACGCCGTATTTAACGGCCCGGGGGCCTCCGGCGCATTCGGCCAGGTTGCCTCCCAAAGTCGAGAATGCGGAGCTCGCCGGATCGGGTGGATAAAAAAGGCCTTGGCGCTCGACGGCCTGATGCAGATCGCTCGTTATGACACCCGGTTCCACCTGGGCAATCAAATTTTCGGCATCGATCTTCAGGATGCGATTAAAACGGGTCATCACCATGACAACTCCCCCTTGAACGGCCAAGGCGCCGCCGGTCATGCCGGATCCGGAACCGCGAGGAACCACGTAAAAACCATCCTGGTTGGCCAGTCGCAGCACCGCCGCCACTTCGTCCGTGTGTCGCGGAAGAACCACGGCGTCCGGCCAATAGGTTGCGGCTGTGGCGTCATAGGCATAGCAGGCCAGATCCTCCCGGCCCACGCTGCAGTTCGCCTGACCCACAATCGCTTCTAACTTCTTGATGGTTGCTTTCGTCAACGTCATGCCGATCAATCTCCTCAAGCCGACACACGAGGGAGGTCCCCGCACCCGCACCGCCGACCGCAAACGGCCACCCGTTTCGCAGATGGCTTCATTGATCCACCCCTAAGATTTATACGGGGACGCCAGGATCGGTTTGAACAGTTTGCCAGACCCCGGGGTTTGAAAACAGTCAAAGATTATATACGACGGATGGGTGTAAAAGAAAAGGTTCGGCTTAGAATTTTCCTGATTCCAGCCGTTGTGAAAGGAATTCGACTTGCTTGCGAATCGGCGTGTTGGCCTTCAGATTTTTCTCGATCATACCGATGGCGTGCAGCGCTGTGGCGTGGTAACGGTTAAAGCTGTTCCCAATCGCTTGCAGCGGTTGATCGGTATATTTGCGCGCAAGATAGATCGCGATTTGCCGCGGGCGAACAATGCGCTGTTTGCGCGAGCGCGAAATGAGTTCCGTTAGGGTCACCTTGAAATGCGTGCTGACCAGTTTCTTGATCACATCGATGGTGATGCGCTTGCGCTGCCGAATGATATTTTTAACAACGCTTTCCGCCAGATTGAGGTCAATCGGTGCCCCGAGCAATGAAGATTTGGCGTTAACACCAAACAAACCGCTTTCAAGCTGCCTGACATTGTCAACCAGTTCGCTCGCCAGGTATTGGATGATATCCGGTGGTACCCGGCACCCGTTCAGTCCGGCCTTTTTCTGAAGGATGCGCACCCGGGTCTTAAAATCGGGCCGATCGATACTTGAAATCAAGCCGCAGGACAGCAGTGAGCCCAATTTGTCGTTGAGGCGTGGGATGTCACCGGGCAGGTAGCAGCTCGAAAAAATAATTTTTTTGCCGGAATCGATCAATGCTTCCAGGATCAAGGCCAATTCGATCTGGGTACGACTTTTGCCGGTCAAATAATGAACGTCTTCCAGTAGCAGGACATCACACTGGGTTCGGTATTTGGCCTTAAAAGCACCGATCGAATTTTGCCGGAAGGCATCGATCATTTCGTTGGTAAAATCCTCGATTGTAATATAATAAACCCGTTCCGTCGGAAATTCGGCTAAAATGTGATGACCGATGGCCTGTGACAGATGGCTTTTGCCCATCCCGGTTTCAGATAAAAGAAACAGGGTGTTCTGTTGGGTTTTGCGGCGGGCCGCCAGTGAAAGGGCCGCTGAATAAGCAAAGTCACTGTTGCCGCCCACGACAAATTTATCAAAAGTAAAATCTTTGCAGAGGAGACGCCCGTTATAATTGCTAAGCTGCAGGTGCGGAAAGGCGAGCTGTTGATGTTGGCCCGTGTTGCCAATCTTTTTGGGAAGCTTGCCGTTCACCTCCATATTGAGTTGACAGTCTTGCCCGGTGATACGTTGCAATTCGGATTCGATCAACGTGCGGTACTGGTCTAAAATTCGCTTCTTATAAAATAGGTTCGGGCACGATAGGGTAACCTGGCCATCGACCTGATCGGTGAAATCAATTGGCTCTAACCACATCCGGTAGCAATGGTCAGGGACTTGCTGCCGAAGCGCGGCTTTTACTTCATTCCAGATAGCTTCCATATGGCGTGATACTTTCTATATCTTCTTTAAAAACGCTAAAAAATTATTGTGTTTAGGGGAATAAAATTGGTAATCATGAACGAAACCAATCGGTTTTGAAGAATTATCCCAGAATTTAGAGAAAGCTTCAAAGTCTGTTGCTGTTTAATGTATCCCCCTTGAAGTGTCAAGCCGAATGATTCCGGTTTTCTTCTAGCCCGTGCTAACGCTATTCTAACAAATTTATAACCTATTGTTATTAACTGTTTATTAAATACACTCTAAGGCAAGTACTTTTAAACACGACATCTTTTAAACCGGTTTTTCTTCAAAGATTTTAAGCATATCCATCGTTATGAACAAATTATCAACAACCAGGCTATCTCAATTATTCTCTTTTTATCGCTTAATACCTTTGATTTTTAGATTTTTTATAACCCTTCGAACGGTCTTGTTGGGCAAACATGGATGGAAACGTCTCATTGTAAATTACGACCGCCTTGTCCAGGCGTTTTTGTTTGCCTGCGAAGCGAGACAGAATTCCCACGATTTAATGGGTCGTAACTGCCGGTATTGTCTCGAATGTAAAGCGCCTATGATTTGAAAACGAATAATTTCATTTGAAATTTATTTGAAAAACCGTGTTGTCAGTCCTTACTATAAGAAGGTTTGACCGCAGGTGTCGATCGCGCTATCCTCTGGTCAGCCTTCACCGGTGGCTGGTTCGCGAACGAGGCCATCGCCAAAATCAAGAGGATCGTCATTTTAACAGGGGCATACCCTTTATTAAATTAGGAAGACACGCTCGGTTTACATGAAAGCTGAAACGATCATCATACGCGGTGCCCGGCAGCACAATTTAAAAAACATCGATGTCGAACTACCCCGCAACAAACTGGTTGTTATCACGGGATTATCCGGATCGGGAAAATCGACTCTGGCCTTTGACACGCTCTATGCCGAAGGACAGCGACGTTATGTGGAATCGCTTTCGACTTACGCCCGCCAATTTCTCGAGCGCATGGAAAAACCGGATGTCGATCTGATCGAAGGGCTTTCGCCGGCCATTGCCATCGAGCAAAAAACCGCGAGCCACAACCCGCGGTCAACGGTCGGAACAGTCACCGAGATTTACGATTATTTGCGCCTGCTTTTTGCGCGCGTCGGCACGCCCCATTGCTATTCCTGCGGCCAGCCGATTGCTTCCCAGACCCTGGACCAAATCGTCGACCAGGTTCTCGACCTGCCACAAGGCACCCGCATCATCATCATGGCCCCCCTGGTCAGCGGCCAGAAAGGAACGCATGACAAACTCTTCAAGCGCTTGCGCAAAGAAGGCTTTGCCCGGGTCCGGGTTGACGGCCAAACGTTCGATATCGAGGACGTCAGGAAGCTTAACAAGAACAAAAAACACACGATCGACGTGGTCGTGGACCGCCTGGTCATCTCCCCGAAAATACAAAATCGCCTGGCGGATTCTTTGGAACTGGCCCTGGCTCAGGCAGATGGCCTGGTAACAGTCGACGTCGCGGAAACCGGTGCGGTCCTGTTCAGTGAAAAATCGGCCTGCGTCCACTGCGGCATCAGCTACCCTGAATTCACACCGGCCAGTTTCTCATTCAATTCACCCCAGGGTGCCTGCCCGCACTGTGACGGTCTCGGTGCCATGACGGAATTCGACCCGGACCTCGTTATCCCCAATCCGGCCCTGTCGCTCCGTGATGGTGCGGTCGCCCCCTGGGCCAACCGCAACTCGGTTTACTTCATCGAATTTCTGGAGGCCCTCACCCAGCACTACGGCGTGGATATCTACACCCCTTATCACGACCTGCCGGAGGCCTTTCAAAAGGTTTTATTGTACGGTTCGGGCGATGCGAAAATTACCTTTTACTTCGAACAAAAAAATCGCCGCTTTTCCTATCGCAAAAAATTTGAAGGGATTCTGCCAAACTTGGAACGGCGATACATGGAAACCGATTCCTATGAAACCCGGGAAGAAATCAAGCAGTACATGAACTTTCGTCCCTGTACGGAATGCGACGGCGCCAAGTTGAACCGCGAAAGCCGTTCCGTGCGTATCGGCGATTTGACCATCACCGAGGTCACCCGCTTGTCCGTCACCAACGCACGAACTTTTTTTGAAGAACTGCACCTGCAAGGCAAAAAAGCATTCATTGCGGAACGTATTTTAAAGGAAATCACCGAACGGCTCGGTTTTCTGGAAAACGTGGGCCTGTCCTACCTTACCCTGGACCGATCGGCCAACACCCTTTCCGGCGGAGAAAGTCAGCGCATTCGACTGGCAACCCAAATCGGTTCCAAGCTGACCGGCGTCCTCTACGTTTTGGATGAACCGAGCATCGGCTTGCATTACCGAGACAATCAGCGCCTGATGACCACCTTGCTGCAGATGCGGGATCTGGGCAATACGGTCATTGTCGTCGAGCACGATGAAGAGACCATCCGGGCCGCCGATTTCGTGGTCGACATGGGACCCGGGGCCGGCGTCAACGGCGGGAAGGTCGTCTTTGCCGGGCGACCCTTGGACCTTGCGTCCGATAAGCGGTCTTTGACCGGACAGTACCTGTCCGGCCGTAAACGGATCGAAGTGCCGGCCGCACGCCGCAACGGCACTGCCCGGGAGCTTACCATCAAAGGTGCCAGTGCCAACAACCTCAAAAACTTAACGGTCGCCTTGCCTCTGGGCCGCTTTATTTGCATTACCGGCGTTTCCGGCTCGGGCAAATCGACCCTGGTTTTAGAAACCCTTTACCGGTCGTTGGCCCAGCACCTCTACCGGGCCAAAAGCGCGCCCCGTGCCTTGACCGCGATCGACGGCCTCGAATTCATCGATAAGGTTGTGAACATCGATCAATCGCCTATCGGTCGGACGCCGCGCTCCAACCCGGGGACCTATACCGGCGTTTTTACCCACATCCGCGAGCGCTTTTCGAGAACGCCCGAAGCCCGCGTGCGGGGCTACAAGCCCGGCCGTTTCAGCTTCAACGTCAAAGGCGGTCGCTGTGAAGCCTGTCGGGGCGACGGCATCATCAAGATCGAAATGCACTTTTTACCGGACGTCTACGTCACCTGCGACATTTGTCATGGTCAGCGCTACAACCGTGAAACCCTTGAGATCAAGTACAAAGGTCAAAATATTGCCGATGTGCTCAACATGACCGTTAACCAGGCGCGCGCCTTTTTTGAAAACATCGGTCCCATCCGGACGAAATTGCAAACCCTGGTCGACGTCGGTATCGGTTACGTCCGCATCGGCCAACCGGCCACGACCCTTTCGGGCGGTGAAGCCCAGCGGGTAAAACTGGCCCGTGAGCTAAGCAAACGGGGAACCGGCAAAACAGTTTATATTCTCGATGAACCGACAACCGGTCTTCATAGCGACGACATTCAAAAATTGTTGCACGTCTTGAACCGTCTGGTCGATAACGGCAATACGGTCATTGTGATCGAACACAACCTGGATGTCATCAAGACCGCCGACCATCTCGTGGACCTGGGGCCTGAAGGGGGCGATGAAGGGGGGCAGGTGGTCGGCAGCGGAACGCCCGAGGATCTGGCCGCCAATCCCGATTCGTACACCGGACAATTTCTCAAGCGCGTTTTAAAGTAACGCCTCGGATCCTGAGGATCCGGTTTTAACAGCGGTTGTCAGAAATAGGTTCCGAAATAGCCAAGCGGTGAGCGGTGCCCTATTTTTTTTAAAAAGGCATATCAAAACAAGCCTTGTCTTGTGCCCGCCGGATTGGTGATGAACATAGGCCGGATGTTAGTAAAATAAGGCCGTGGAAACATCATCAATCCGGCCGGGCACTGCGCTAGCGGGGCCGATTCATAATGATATGCCTTTTTAAAAAAATAGGGCACCGCGCACCGCTACCGGAAGGTTATTTTGGCAATCACGCGAAGCCAATAAAAGAAGGCCGCTTCCCAAAGGAAACGGCCTTCTTTTATTCTAATTTGACGGTCTTGCGTGTTTAGTGCGCAAACAGTCCGGCAATCGCGGCTGCCTGGGGATGTGCATAGATCAGAATCAAGGACACAACCAAGGCGTAAATACAAAGCGACTCGATCATGGCCAGGCCGATCAGCATGGTAACGGTAACTTTACCAGATGATTCCGGGTTACGGGCAATCCCTTCGACGGCCGATTTCAAACCAAGTCCCTGGCCAATGCCGCAACCGAAGGCTGCAATTGCAATGCCGAACCCCGCTGCTGTCACGCAAGCGATAAAGAATTCTAATGCTTGTGCTTCCATACGCTATTCTACCTCCTTTATTAAATTTATTAGTGGGCTTCTTCCGTTTCCCATTAATAGTGATTCCTAAGTGAACGACTCCCCGCCATGCGCTTTATTAGTGGGCGTGCTCCATGGCGCCGGAAAAATAAATGATCGACAGCAAAAAGAAGACAAACCCCTGCACAAAGGCCACAAAAATACCGAGGGCCATAATCGGTAGGGGTGCAAAAAACAATCCCGCCAGGCCAAAGAGAATGGCCAGCACGATTTCGTGGCCCATCATGTTGCCGAACAAACGAAAAGAAAGCGATAAAATCCGGGCAAAATGACCGATCAGTTCGATGATGAAGATCAAGGGGCTCATCCACCAGACCGGTCCTAAAAAATGTTTTATGTATTTGGCACCGTGATATTTGATGCCGATATAGTGGGTGAAGACAAAGACCGTAAGCGCGCAGGAGGCGGTGGTGTTCAAATTCGCCGTGGGCGGAAAAAATCCGGGCACCAGACCGATCACGTTCCCGACAAAGATGTATATGAAGATGGTTGCGACCAAGGGAAAGACCCAACGGGCTTCTTCACCGGCCGTGTCGACCAAAAAGTCTTCGATGCCGCCGACAACAACCTCAAAGAAATTCTGCCCCTTGGTAGGAATTAGGCTAACACCTTTGGCTGCCAAGGCCCCTATGACAATAAGGATTGTCATGACAACCCACGAATAGACCACATGGGGGTAGGTGTGGGCAAAATGCCCCAAGCCGATCAACTCGAAAAACTTGACGAAAAAGAGATAGGGATGCTCCATCCTTAAACTGCCTCCTTGAAAAGTTTGGTTGCTTCCATCATGGCAGCCAGAACAATGCTCACGACCACCACGGAAAGGCCGATAAAAAGGCCCAATGGATTAACATAGTGACCCGCAATAAGAACAAATAAAATAAATCCGCTGGCAATAAAGCGAAGGTAGTATTTGGCAATCACGACATTGTGGGAAGCCAGGTGGGGCGGTTTCAGGGCTTTTTTGAGGGTGCGATAGAGCAGGTGGAAATTAATCGTAACAATTAACCCACCGCCGACAATGCCCCACGCGAAATCGGGTGGCATGATCATAAAGCCAAGCACGCCGGCCGCAGCCAGTAGAACCCAATTGGCGAGTGTTACAAATTTTAATATGCGCTGTTGAATGTTCACCACCGCAACTCTCTGAAGAAGATAATCCGGATTACAACTTGCTGCTTTTTTTGATCGCCAGACCGATGTTCTTATACCCCGCGGCGATTCCCAGTCCTAATCCGATCAGTGTTAGCCATGGTGTTAGTTCGAATTTGCGGTCAAGGTAAACACCCCCAGCCAATCCGATAACGATCGACAATGCAATCTGAAAACCCAGGCTACTGTAATAGGCAAGCTGCCTTATAGAACGTACTGTTTCTTTTTTCAAACCAAAAGCGCATCACGATTTTTATAGAAAAATAAGCATCATCCTCTTGACACGCCGATTAAGGATAACAGCACCTAACACAGGATCTGGCCCAAGTCAATGCAAAATTGCGCGTCTTTCCGCCCGGCCGGCAATCCGGTTTTAACGTCGACACGGACCTTTTTACAGACGCACGTGGGCCGCTTCAAAAACCGGCCCGTCCATGCAAACATGCAGATACCTGTCATCGCGGATCTTACTTTCAAAGGCACACCCCAGGCAAGCGCCCATCCCGCAGGCCATCATGGTTTCCAGGGAAATTTGGCAGGAGATCCCTTGGTCGGCAGCGATGCCGGCAACGCCCCGCAACATGGGCATGGGACCGCAGGCCAAAATAACCTCGGGCTGCTCGTCATGCAAACTTGTTTGCAGCGGTTGGACGACCAGGCCCGGTGTACCCGCACTTCCGTCGTCCGTGCTAATCTTTACGGAGACGCCCAGCGCCTGGAAAGCATCGACGCACAGCAGGTCCGCTTTTGAGCGACCGCCAAGAAATAACTGCAGGCGCAGGCCCTCGCCGGTCAAACGGATCAAAGTCTCGGCCAAAAAGACCATCGGTGCGACCCCGATCCCGCCGGCCACGATGTAAACATGGCGCCACGCAGGATTTATGCGGTAACCCTGGCCCAAAGGCCCCAAAACATCGAGTTGATCCCCGGGCACCAGGCCGGCCATCCGGCGCGTCCCTTCACCAACCACTTTATAAAGTAATTCAATTCCTTGCGTACGTTCGTGCGACCGAATAAGTCGGTGGATTGAATAGGGTCGCCCCAAAAGCGGATCGATGTGCCCCGGCAGATGCACCATAACGAATTGGCCCGGCTGGGTGTGATGGTAGCCTTCCGGGCAATCGAGGCCAATCTGGTAATACAACGGGCCCAGCTTTTTGTTCCATCGTACGCGGGACAGTGTTTGCTGCATGGTTTGATTCCCCTTTAAGTGTCTATCTATAAATGGTCATTTTGCGTGCGTTCAGCGTTAGGCGACATGATTTATAGCTGTTGTCATAAAAATGTTCCGAAATATCCACGTGTGAGCGGTGCCCTATTTTTTTTTAAAAGGCATATCCATACAAGCCTTGTGTTTTGCCCGCCGGATTGGTGATGAACAAAGGCCGGATGGTAGTAAAATAAGGCCGTGGAAACATCATCAATCCGGCTGGGCAATACGTTAGCGGTGCCGATTCATAATGATATGCCTTTTAAAAAAAATAGGGCACCGCTCACCGCAGTCGGAATGTTATTTTGACAATCACTATAACGCCTCAATCCGCCTGAGGCGGACCTCCGGGTTAGATCTGCCGCCCGCCTGGAACGCACACAATCCGCCTTGGCGGACTGCACCGACACTGCTTATTACTGTCCATGAACGGCGCTTGTACGTTATTTGGGCGCTGACGGCTGCAGGCCGATAACAGCGGCAAAACGGCCGGTGACCTTCTCCCGCCGATAGGAAAAAAAGACCTCGGGATTGCACCGGGTGCAGATCCCGCTCGTATGCACATGGGTTGACCTAACCCCTGCCTGTCCGAGTTGTTCGCAGGTGATTGCCCAGAAATTGAAATGCTGCGAACCGACCTTGTGGTGCCAAAATTCGCGCGGGATCTCTTCTGCATAATTGACGAATTCCGCACAGCAGGGACCCAGCGAAGGTCCGATACCGGCCCGGATCTGGCTGGGCTTGCTACCGTAAGCGCTTTGCATCCGGGCAATGGTTTTACCGATGATATTGCCGATGCTGCTGCGCCAGCCGGCATGCACATTGGCAACAACCCGCTGGGCAGGATCATAAAGCAGAACGGCCTGGCAGTCCGCCACCTGAATGGTGAGCATCCGGCCACACGCATCGGTTACCAGGGCGTCTCCGGTCGGGGCTTGGTGCGCGGTGGGGGCTCTGGCCGCCTGTCGAGAGCGCTCCCCGGCATCAGCGCCCGCGATCAATACATGCGTCCCATGAACCTGATGGGCGAACACCAAGGCACTGTGGCCGAGGACCTTGGTCACCAGGCGCCTGTTGCGGTAAACCAAGGTGTCATCATCGCCCAACCCCAATCCGAGGTTCAGACTGTGATAAGGTGCCGGGCTGTGCCCATTTTGGCGGGTGAAGATACCATGGACCAACTCCGGAAATTCAACCAGATTGGGGAACTGCATGTAATAGATTCCGTTTTTGACCTTTATCAACATACACCAACAAATCCTGCCGGTATGGTACCGTTCTTATAAAACCCGGGCCAGGGTTAAAATGTCAACCCGTTCGGCACCTCTGGATAAAAGGGTGCGGGCGCAGGCCTCTGCCGTCGCACCGGTTGTATACACATCATCGACGACCAGCGCGTATTGCCCTTGAATGCTCTGAGCTTTGGCAACTGTCACGGCTTTGCTAAGGTTCGCCTGCCGCTGTTTGCGCCCCAACCCTGATTGGGGGGCCGTTGGCCGGTGCCGCGCCAAGATTTGAGGATCGACACGGAAGGTCGGCGGACCAATTCCCAAGGCAGCGGCCAAGTGTTGCCACTCTTTTACGAGGAGGTAGGCTTGATTGAACCCCCGCTGGCGGAAACGCTTCACGTGCAGCGGCACGGGAACAATGACATCGACCGCCTGCCGCCCCCAATGTTGAATGAATTCAGCGAACAGGCAGCGCCCCAAGGGACGTGCCAATTGAATTTTACCTTGATATTTAAAATGGTGCACGACCTCCATCAGAACCTGCTCGTAAACCCCAACCGCCCGTGCCATGGTAAAAAAACCGGGCTTGCTCAGGCATGACCCGCACAAGTGGCTTGCGCCGATGCGACTTTTAAACCGCATCCCGCAGCGACGGCATAAGGGAGGCCCAATGGGGGTGTACGTTTCACGGCAGGTACGACACACATAAGGACGCATTAAATTATCAAAGTTCCAGGCCGCTGGATCGATCGCCGGCGTCTCTGCGGAGTCACCTGCCATTATTCTTTGCGCGGACGGCCTGGGGCGCGTAACGTCATTCGGCCCGATCGCACGGGGTCTGAATGTGCCGCACACGAGGCATTGCGTGGGGTATACGGCCGCGACAAGGGCCTGCCGGACGCGCTTGTAAAAGGCAGCCATCATCGCATGGCGTCAATTATTTTCGCAGCGAACTCCGAACATTTAACTTCCGTGGCACCGGCAATCTGCCGGGCCAGATCGTAGGTCACGAATCCCTGAGCGGACCGTTGCCTGCAGCGCTTCACGAATGCCTGCAGCGGCCTTCTGCCAACCCAGATGGTCGAGCAGCATGGCCCCCGAAAGAATCAAAGAACTGGGGTTCACTTTATCGAGCCCGGCATATTTGGGTGCCGTACCGTGGGTGGCCTCGAACACGGCACACGCATCGCCGATATTGGCCCCGGGTGCCATTCCCAGTCCCCCCACCTGAGCCGCAAGGGCATCGGAGATATAATCGCCATTGAGGTTGGGCGTCGCAATCACCTGAAATTCATCCGGCCGCAACAGGACCTGCTGGAAAAGCATATCCGCAATACGGTCTTTGATCACAACTTTGCCTGCCGGCGCCTGGCCCGTTGAATTGGTCGTACAATTCCGCCTCGGTCAGGGTGTGATTGCCAAACCGTTCTTTGGCGACCTCATAACCCCACTGACAAAAGGCCCCTTCGGTAAATTTCATGATATTCCCTTTGTGCATCAGGGTGACACTGGCCAGGCCATTCTCGATCGCGTAGGCGACCGCTCGGGCAACCAAGCGCTTGGTGTTATTTTCGCTGATCGGTTTGATGCCAATGCCGACGTTGTTGGGCAACGCAACGTGCATCTGTTCGCTCAGAAAGCGAACGACCCGATCCGTGCTCCTTGGCTACCGGCGGCCCACTCGATGCCGGCATACAGATCCTCCGTGTTTTCACGGAAAACGACCATATCGATTTTCTCAGGATGTTTCATGGGGCTGGGGACCGGATCGAGATAACGCACGGGTCGAACGCAGGCATACAGATCCAGCTTTTGACGAATGGCGACGTTAACGCTTCGAATGCCCTTGCCGACCGGTGTCGTCAGGGGGCCTTTGATGGCCACGCAATGGTCGCGAATTTCGGCGAGCGTTTCATCGGGCAGCCATTGGCCTGTTTTTTGATACCCCTTCTCGCCAGCATAGATTTCCCGCCAAGCGATTTGCTTGTTACCCTGAAAAGCAACCGCAATCGCATGATCGAGGACCCTGCGGGTGGCCCGCCATATGTCGGGGCCGATCCCATCACCTTCGATAAACGGAATGATCGGGTGTTCCGGCACGTTTAAAGTGCCGTCATGGTTGACACTGATTTTTGTCGCGGTAGGCATGGTGCGTATCCTTTACTTGTTTGTCGGTGACCTGATGGCGGATTTTACCGATTGTCAGGTGTTGGCCAACTGTTGTCGGTAGATTTCATAAATAACGACACCCCCGGCGACCGATGCATTGAGCGAATCGATGGTTCCGGTTTGCGGGATGGAAACCAGTTGATCACAGGATTTCTTGACCAGCGGCCGTAAGCCCTTGGCTTCGCTCCCGATTACCAGGGCCAGGGGACCGGTGAAGTCGCTATCATAAATGGAACGATCTGCTTCTCCGGCCAATCCGATGACCCATAACCCGCAGGTTTGCAGGTGTTTGATGGCAGCGGTCATGTTGGTTACCCGCGCCAGCCGAACATGTTCCAGGGCACCGGCCGAAATTTTGGACACCGCCGGCGTTGGTGGCGCGGATCGATCTTTGGTTGTAACGATGCCGTCCACTGCCGCGCAACAGGCCGTTCTGATCAAGGCCCCCAGGTTGTGAGGGTCGACGATGCTGTCGAGTAGCAGCAAGCAACCGCCTGTGGGGACCGCTGGCGACTCGCTCACAGAGGTCCTGCAAGCTGACCACCGGATAGCGACCGGCCTCGATACAAACACCCTGGTGTCGATCCGTTTGGGCCAGCGCCTCCATTTTGGCGGGAGAAACCGTCTGGATGGGTACGCCCGCCGTCGTCGCGTAAGCCAGCAATTCAGCCAATCGCTTGGAACCTTGCGAGCGCGTCGTGTAAAATCGCATGATTCGGCGACGGCCGGCCCGGAACGCTTCTCTGACAGGATGAAAACCATGCAGGATTTCAGTTTGCCTTCGGCCCATCGGATCTCGGCATCCTTATTGCGGCGTGACCGCCTGGGTTGCGGGCCTGCGCCAGCCGGTTGCGGTTCGGTATCTGGCGAACAGATTGATCAATTCCGCCGTTGCCTGATCCAGTTGATCATTGACAATCACATGGCGATAGATCTCGCGCTGGGCCATTTCTTTTTCCGCATTTTCCAAGCGCCGGGCGATTACGGTCGCGCTGTCCGTTCCCCTTGCTAACAGACGCGCTTTCAATGCCACCATCGAAGGCGGCATGATAAAAATGCTAACGCTGTCCGAAAAGCGCTTGAGGATCCGGCGCGTTCCCTGCACGTCGATATCGAGCAGGATACCCCTGCCGGACGCCAAGGCCTGTTTTAAAAACGCAGCCGCTGTCCCGTAGTAATGGCCGTGCACTTCAGCCCACTCGGCCCAGGCATCCTTCTGGATGCCCTCTTTAAATTAATCGGTCGTTACAAACCAATAGTCGACACCGTCTTGCTCACCCGGACGCGGCGGACGGGTGGTATGGGAAACGGAGTAGCGCAGGTCAGGGTAATGCCGGCGCAAGGCTTGGCACAAGGTCGTCTTGCCCGCACCCGAAGGCGCCGATACGATGAATAGAATGCCCATGGAGTTCAACTTGTTGCGTGTCTGGCTTGTTGTCACACGTGACCACCGTTTATCGACCTAAGGGTTTTCTTTCAGGGTTGCAAAGCGTTGTGAAATCGTTTCAGCCTGTATGGCCGACAAGATGATGTGATTGCTGTCCATAATGATGATGGAACGTGTCCGGCGGCCGTGGGTGGCATCCACCAGGCGTTTGTCGTCACGGGCTTCATCTTTTAAACGCTTCATCGGAGCGGAATTGGGTGCCACGATCCCTACGACCCGATCGGCGACGACCGTATTCCCGAACCCGATGTTCAACAAGCTTTTCTCCATCCCATCCTCCTCTTTAGATATGCGGTGCGTGATCACTCGACATTCTGGACCTGCTCGCGGAGTTTTTCAATTTCAGCTTTGGCCTCCACGATCAGGTAAGCGATTTCCGCTTGGCCCGCCTTGGCACCCATGGTGTTGAACTCACGGTTGAACTCCTGTAACAAAAAGTTAAGCTTGCGACCTGCCGCGGCATCCGCCTCCATGATCAGGCGATACTGGGCCAAATGGCTGCGGACCCTGACAATCTCTTCCGAAATATCGCTGCGATCGGCCAGCAAAGCGGCCTCCTGGGCAATTCGTTGCGGATCAAGGGCGTTGATCTCGCTGGTCAACTTTGCCATCCGTTCACGCAAACGGTCTTGATACTGCTCCACCAGGCCCTCGGCCTGGCGCGCGACATTTGCCAACAGCGCTTCGAGCAGGGCCAGCCGTTCGGTAAAGTCCTGGGCAATAAAAGCGCCCTCGCGCTGACGCATCTCATCTAAATCCTCAAGGGCCCCAACCACGCAGGCCTGGACGGCAGGCCAGCAGGTCTCGAGATCCTTTGGCCCTTCGGCCGGTCGAATTACACCGGCGGCATTGACAAACTGATCGAGCGTCACAGGCAGATCGAGGTCCAGCGTGGCTTGCAATGTGCTCAGGGCTTTGTGAAAGGCCAGGGCCTTTTGCGTATCGACTTCAAACCGCTGTTGTGCTTCCGTGTGGTCCTGAATCCGCACCTTAACTTCCAGGCGTCCGCGTTCCAAGCGGTCGCTGACCAAAGCTTTGATTCGCTCTTCCAAGGCCTGGTACCCGTGTGATATGCGCACGGCCACATCCAGGTGTCGGCTGTTGTAGGAACGAACTTCCGCTGCAACCGTCAGATCGTCCTGGGCAAGCTCTTTTTGAGCAAACGCCGTCATGCTTTTGATCATCGTTGTGTTCCTTGCGATCCGCCAGTGAATTGAAGGGGTTCGGGCAGCGTCTTTGCATGGGGATGCGTGCCCGCCGTTACATATTTGGCCCGCACCCGCATCAAAAAGGTCTGCATGTGGGCAGCCTTATAATCAGGATACGTCCAGGGCAAGCTCGCGAAGCGACCATGCGTGTAGATCAGGGTCAGATCGGCATAGATCCCCTGACCGATATAAACCCGGTGGGCGTAATTCTTCCCTGTTGCGAGCACAAACCGCTCGCGCAGCAGATATCCCGGATCGATGTTTACACGGCGGCATTCGTCATGCGCCCATTGCTGCTCCAAGTCGTTGGTGTTCAACTTGATCGATGCCAACTGGTCCTGCTCGATCAAGCGCTCAAAAGAAAGCATCCGTCTGAAAAGGGGGCTTCCCATTTCCTGCTCGTAATAGGCCGTGTAGTCAAAGGGCCACCAAGCACTGACCAAATCCAGGGGGCCGAACCGTTCCACCAAGGCGTTGGTTACACGTTGATCGGGATCTTGCGCGGGCATCAAAAACCCGATCACCAGCTTGGCCGGTTGCGGTGCCGTGGGACGGCTCATGCGTCAATTGATCGTGCTTCGTCGATCAGCATAATCGGAATGTCGTCCCGGATTTCATACAACAGTTTACAGGCATCGCAGATTAACCCATCACCTGCTGGGTTCAAGTGTATATCGCCCTTACATTGGGGACAAGCCAGGATATCGAGCAGCTCTTGTTTGATCGCCATTTAACACTCCTTTTCCAGTCCTGCGGACTGAATGGGCTCATGTGCAAAACCGTAGCGCGCCGTTAGCAAATCAACCAGTATGCTTGGCAGCCGGGCCGCGCTGAAACATTGGATTGGGGATGATCCGGCCGGCCTCGCGACGCATTCCAGGCCTTTCTTATAGGGGATCACCCTTTATTTTTCAACTGTTTTCGCAGGGCGTCTCAATGAAACACCTTGACATCCGTCACCTCACCATCCGCTGTTTTTTTAAATTTTAAATACCCGCTCTCACCATAGGATGCGACCCCGTTGATGTAATAATAATCAGGTTCCTGATTGGGGTTCGTGATTTGATAGCCCAGCATTGCGGCGAGCAGCAAGCCGAGTTCATAATGGGTCGGACGTTCGAGCGCCCGCAGGCGGTCGATGAATTGTGGGTCACCGTTGACGGCATAACAGAGCAGCGGGACATCGGCCGCTTCAATCGCCAGGTTATCATGACCGTAGCGCCCGACCTCGCCGAATTCCTCACCATGATCCGAAGTGGCAAACACATACGTGGCACCCCGGTTCAAGCGTTTGAAAGCTTGGATGATTTCCGTGATAATAAAATCGTTGTAAAGCACGGCATTGTCGTAGGCGTTTTTGAGCGCCTCTTTATGGGTCAAGCCTTCTAACGGATACTTGCCGAATTCTTTGCGAAACGCATAATTGGTTTCATAGGGTGCATGCGCGCTTCTTTGATGGAGGACGATGAAGTTGCGTTGTCCCAGATCGAGCTTGTCGGTCAGCATGAGCAAGCCCTCGTCCTTGTAGCGGTCAAACAGCGCCTTCTCGTTCTCATAGGCGGCAATGTAATCGATGTTCACCGTACGAATACCATTCAGACAGTTGAGTTTTTGAGCGGAAATATAAAATGTTTTAAACCCCTGTTCCTTGGCCAAACGAAACAGGTTGGTTTGCTGGTCGCTGATGACCTTACGGTTGCGGGGGTTGTATTGAACGGTGAAAAACATGGGCAACGTCGAACGGGTGGCGTTCGCGGCTGATAGGCTTTTTTTGAATATGAAGTTCGGGTCATTTTTTAGGGTGTCGAGCAAAGGGGTTGTCTGGCGTTGGTAGCCAAAAAGCGACATACGATGCCAGGTAAAGCTTTCACCCATGACAATGACAAGGGTCAGGGGGTCTTGAAGCGGACCTGTTTTAGTGATCCGGTACGGCTCGAAATCCTGGCCCGTGTCTTTGGCCATCCCTCTGGGAACCAGTACGGTGAGCCAGACATAATAGGTATTCAAGGTGTTGACGAGCGATGGTCGCGACAATGCAGGAAAAAATTTTAAAATGTCCTTCCGATCAGAATGGGTTTTAATCCGTATTCCCGGAAAGAGTAAAAACAAAATGACCAGGATGGGAAACAGCTTGACCTTGACCTGGTAAGGCCACGTCAGTTTCATCAGGAGCAGGCAGGCGGCGTACGGCAACACAACGACCAGCGGGGCATAGTACAGCTGTGAAAAACTGGCCGTCACGGATTCACCCACTTCCGCCAACTCCAGAAACATGAACCGGACCGCATACGGCGTAAGAAACTCGCCAAAATAGGCCAGGCAACCAAACTGGGTCAGTTCCAGTATTGCCAATCCAACCCAGATGACGGCAACAAATTTAAAGCTTCGGCAAAAACTCAGGACGGCTCCGAAGGCGAAGAAGATCCAGAAATACTTGGGGGTAAACCAGATAAACTTAACATCTGAAAATAACTGGAAAAAATAGCCGGGAACCAGCAATGTCAGCGATATCGCCGAGGCCAATAAAAAGTGCAACCCTAATTTAGGTACTATTGCTCTCATCATCATGAAAACCGCTTATGGATGGACCCGCGTTAGATCTTCATAAACCCGAAGCGTTTCCCGGCACATTTTTTTTATGGTAAAGTGTTTCAGCACCCACTGTCGCCCGGAATGGCCTCTTCGCCTGCTTTCCTCCGGGTCGCCAAGCGCCTGTTTTAGAGCATCGGCCAAGGCCTGGGCGTCAAGGGGCGGGACCAACCAACCGGTTTTACCGTCTCGCACGGTTTCAAGGCTGCCACCATGGGTCGTTGCAATGATGGGCTTGGACATCGCCTGGGCTTCCACCGCAATCCGGCCAAAGGCTTCTGGTTCCGTGGACGTTGCTGAAACAACCACTTCAGACAACATCATGGCTGCCGGCATGTCTGCACAATGGCCCACAAATTTTATCCGCTCGGCAAGGCCCAATTGCGCAATGCTATTTTTGAGTTCTCTATGATAGGCACTTTTTTCGTTAACCCCACCGACACAAACCGCAAACCAGGCCAGCGTTTTGATTAAAGCCAGGCTCTGAATAAAAATATCATGCCCTTTCAGCCGTGTGATCCGGCCCGGCAACATGATAATGGGTCCCGTGTTGTCAGGCAGTTGCCAGGCCGTCCTTAAAGCGGCAACCCGCTCAGGCGCCACAACACCCGGGTCAAATATTTTTTCGTCAAATCCCCGATGGATAACAATGAGCTTGGCCGTCGGAACACGGTAATGCTTTTGGATATGCTCCGCGATCGTATGAGAAACACAAATGACCCGCTCTCCTTTGGTCATGATGGCGCTGTAAGGATTGATCGAATAAAAGCCATGAAAGGTGGTTACCAGTTTGGGACGCTTGTTCAATGGAAGACTGCGCCAAGCCAAATAACCCACCCAGGCAGGCAAACGCGACCGCAAGTGCAGGATGTCGACCCGGCGCTCCTGAAGCAAGCGGCGCAGGGGCCCGATGTATTGCAGGCAGCGGGGGCTCTTTTCACCGACATGGGGCCAGGTCAGATGGCGACTCCCGTCGGCCCGCAGTTCGGGCACCAGCTGGCCACCGCCCGAAATGACATAGGAGGCATGCCCCTGGCCTGCCAAATAAGCGCCTATCTCCAGGGTGCCGCGTTCAACACCGCCACTTTCCAGTTCCGGCAGCATTTGTACTACGGTAAGCGGTCGGGCCACCATCGTCTTAAAATCTCCTCAGCACAGCGCGACGCCTCATCAAGCACGGCCGGCTGGAACGTATGACCGGCGTTGTTCAACCAATCTTCATATACCATCACCATGTGCCGGTCTTCAAGGTAGTCGATACTCTTTTGAAATTTATTTTGCGGCTTCTTCCATTGGACCGGCAGGACGCCAACCCGGCAACCGGCGGTCAGGGCTTCATAAATCATGGAAATACTGTCAGCCGTTACCCAGGCGGTCATGTTTTGGGCGTAGGCCGCTTCGATCCAGCCTTGCGCTGTGTCCTGGGCCCGATAAAAAGTCACCTGGGAATACACATCCGCCAGTGCTTGCAACCGGCGTTCACATTCGCCCGGTGTCCGGGGGGAAGAGGCAATCGTCCAGGCCAAATCCGGTTCGCGCGCCACTAGCGTCTCTAATCTGCGACACCAAGACGGTTGTCTGCCATACATGACTTTTTTCATCCCGGCCACCGACCAAAATGAGGCTGCATTGTGAATCGGCCCCACGGGTGCGTGCAGGCAGTCCCGGTGGTCCGATGGTCGTAAAAATATTGGCGCGCTGGGGAGGCTGATCATGATGCGGAACCAGGCACAGGTCGATTTTGCCAAGCAGCAGCGGATCAGGGGTCATACACGTCACGACCTTGGCATGGGAGCGACCTTTTAATCGCAGCATCGGTATATGGGTGGCCGCGCCGGTTCCGATAATGAGATCGACAGCGGTTCGCTTGCGCTGTGGTAAAATCCGCAATCCCCAGGTACCCAGGTACACAATCCAGTTTTTAAGGCCGGGCACCATCGCGGGCCGCGGTAGTTTTTCATAGGATGCTGCGATTGGTGTCAAACGCGTCAAGGCGGCGATAACGCCTTGGGTCTGCTTTTCGTGCCCCGGTCGGCCATCGAGGCAAGCCTTAATCTGCAGCGGTTTCATGGGTCCAACGCTCCTAATTTGGCCGGGCCCCGGTCCAGGCAATCATGGATTATTTGCACCAAAGCCTCGCGGTCGTGGGGGAATTCCATTTCTACATCGACCGCGCAAAGATCCAACGGCCACTGGGTTTGGGGAGCGATGCGGGCATAATCTTTGGCCGTCGTCACGATCAGGTCAGCCTCGTGGGCAACGGCGGCAGCCGCGATACGATCCAGCTCGTGACCGGTATAGTTGTAATGGTCGCTATAGCTCAGCATACCGACGATCACCGGTCCGGCCGCCTGGACAGTGCGCTTAAAGTCGCGATTGTCGGCCAACCCGGAAAACAGAAAAACCCGCCGGTTGCTTAAGCCATCGACGGTATACCGTTTTGGTGATCCATCTGGCGCTGGTTTAGACCTGCGCCGGGCGCTGACCACCGTGTCTATGATCAATCGTGTCGATGCCCGCAAGACCGGGCGCGCGGGCAGACGTTTGACGAGCCGGTGCCAGTCAGGGCCACCGGGTCTGTTGCTGCGGGTCAAGATGTAAACATCGCCCCGCTCCAAGGCTGTTAGCGGTTCGCGCAAGGTTCCCCGGGGCAGCAGGTGATAATTGCCGAAGGGGCGGTGATGATCCAAAAGGACCACGTTAAGGTCCCGGGCCAGCGACAGGTGTTGAAAGGCATCGTCCAGGATGATGACTTCCGGGTTGTAGGCGTCAAGCAACTGCATCGCGACCGCAAAACGGTTCCTGCCAACCGCCACGGGAATATCCGTCAGCCCGGACGCCAGCATGAAAGGCTCATCGCCGGCGGTTTTCGCATCCATCAATATCCGCTTGCCGTCGCTGACGATCCCGCCTGATTTTTCGGCCCTGCCTTTATAGCCCCGACTGACAATGGCCACTTCGTATCCGAGGCTTTGAACCAGCCGGGCCAGGTACCGCACCATCGGTGTCTTACCGGTGCCGCCCACGGTCAGGTTGCCGACAGATATCACTTTACAAGGCAGTCGGCGGGACATCCCCAGATCCCGGTTATAAAAAGACGCTCGCAATTTTACGGCCGCTCCGTAGCCTCCTGCCAGAAGCCGTAACAGCATGGCTGGCGACAGCAGGCGTGTTTCGCCCGGGTCTCGCATGATGATCTCGATTTGATTACGGATGCGTTGTGCGGTCGTCACCGGCCCATTCATCGCCATTGGGTTTGTGCCTCGCAAAAAGTGCTGATCACGTTGATCGTTTGGGCCACGGTTCCCTGATTGCCTTTGAAAACCCGGTGCGCATTCGTGCCCAGCATGACCGCACGCTGTTGGTCTTCAAACAGTGCGGTCAGCGCTCGGGTCAGAGAGGCTTGATCTTCTACTTGAATCGCACCGTTGGCAGCCAAAAGCATGCGCGCAACCTGATCGAAATCGCTCATATCATTTCCAAAAACAATCGGTTTAGACCAGGCCGCCGCTTCCAAAGGATTATGTCCACCGCAAGGTACCAGGCTGCCGCCCACGATGGCCACATCTGCCAGGGCGTAAAGCCGGCTCAAAATTCCGATCGTGTCCACGATGAGCACGTCAAAGGTTCGCCTGCGGTCCGGTTGCACGACTTCCGACAACAAGCGGGCGTCATGGCCCGTGCGTGCAAACCAGCGCCTGACCTCACCTGCCCTGGCCGGGTCCCGCGGCACCACGATAAGCGTGACACCTGGTCTTTGGTGCCTAAGATCCGCCCAGGCGCGTCCAATCAGGACCTCTTCGCCGGGATGCGTACTGCCGGCAACGATTGTGGCCTGACCGGGTCGCACGTGCAGGCTTTCCCGCAGATCATCGATGCGCTCCGCCGAAGGCAAGGCCTGATCAAATTTGATATTTCCGGTAACATGCAGTCGCTCGGATCGAACACCCAAAGACCGAAAGCGCTCGGCATCCTTGGTCGTTTGCGTGCAAACCAGCGACAGCATGCCGAAAAGCGGTCTCAGCAAACCGCCGAGGCGCTTATAGCCGCGCCATGAACGATCGGATAGCTTTGCATTGACGAGCATCACCGGCACGTTGCGCCGCTGCATTTCAAAGAGAAAATTGGGCCATATATCGGTCTCGACCAGAATCACCATGTCCGGAGCGACTTGTCGGATGGCGCGTTTGACCGCAAAAATCAAATCGTAAGGATAATAAAAAAGGGCGTCGGCCACGTGCCCCAATTCGCGCTCAGCCACCCTGTAACCGGTCAGGGTGGACGCTGAGAAACCCAGCACCTCAGCCTTAAAGGCGCGCCGCCAGTGTTTGACCAGGGGAATCGCGGACAGTACTTCACCGACCGAAAGGGCGTGCACCCAGACACGCCGGGGCTGTCCGGGGAGGGCGCTGGGGAGGCCTGAGCCAAAGGGCGTCAGGCCCAGGCGCTGCCGAATCGTTGCCCGCCGCTTGGGCGCGGTCAGGATCAGGGGCAGCGCGACCGGCAAGGTGACCATCAGCCCCCAGGTCAACACCAGGTTGTAAAGCAACGGCAAGTATCCGCCGGCATCCACGGATCCGGTCCCCTCGCTTTTTACAAGCGCTTGGCGTTGCGGCTGATCGGCAAACATCAGCGGTACATCTCCGGGTATTCGGTTTTCCATTTGCGATGCAACCACAGCCAATGATCGGGGTATCGGCGAATGAAGCCTTCGATCAGATCGTTTTGGTGCTGGGTCAACGTTTCGATGTCCAGGCGGGTGTTCGCCCTTGTGCGCGGCAGTTCCGGTCCCAAAATGAGCCGGTGGCGCTTTAGATCCTGCGTGCGCACCATATACATCGGTACCAAGGCAGCACCGTATTTCTGGGCCAGCGCCGGTGCGATCGACAAGGTCGACGTGCGATGGCCGAAAAACCGGCAGGGGATGCCTTCTTTGAGGTTGGCTTTCTGGTCGGCAAAAATGACCAGGTCCTCGCCGGCTTTGATTTTTTTAATGGCCTCCCGCAGACCCCGATCCTTGTAGAGTATATTAACGCCAAAGGCTGTATTGTAAGCCACACGCACCTTTTCCAGCAAGGGATTATCAACCCGGCGCACAATAAAGTTGAGTCGGTGAATGTGACGGGCGTAGTAAAGATGAGCGAATTCCCAATTACCGAAATGGGCGCCGATCAAAATGACCGCCTGTGCCTTTTGACGCGCAGCGTCGAGGTGTTCGCGACCTTCAACTTCAATGACATCCGTCAGGTGCGCCGCCAACCAATCCGGCCGTTGCTTGAGCAATGCCAACTCCTGGGCAATCATGCCCCACTGTTCGAAATTCTGACGCGCCAGGGATCGGATCGCGACACGGTTTTTTTCATCACCAAAGGCCAGGTGCAAGTTGCGGTGAACAATGCGCCGGTGACCGTGATCGTAACGATAGGCCAGCGCACCGAGCTTCCGGCCGATGCGCAACCATGTCTTCAGAGGCACAGGGCGACCCATCCAATGATAGCCAATGCACAGAAGATAAACGAGTCGATCAATTTTCGTATAGTGCAATTGCATTGTCCAATCCTAACAATATCCTGATCATCAAAAAATCATCTCAAAGAGAGGATATTGGCTCAAAGTCAAGGCGGGGCTATGTTCAACCCGCAGGTCCGCCGGAGGCGGATCGGGACTTGAAACGCGCGCCCAACACCGAGATTGAGCCAAAAGACCTTTTTGTTATGATTTTTACTCGGCATTAAGCAAGGTCCAAACACCGAAACACAAAAAGATAAAATTGGTCATCCAGGCTGCCAGAATCGGCGGCAGCATTTCCCCGTAACCCAGCGAAATGCAAAAACTGTGGAAAATCCAGTAAAGAAACGCAATCCCGATACCATAAGTGATGCTTAGCGCCAGGCCCTCTTTCCGAATTTTACCGCGCACAGCGAGGCCGGTGCCTGACAGGCATAACACAATACAGACCAGGGGAAACGCCAGTTTGCCATGGAAATCGACCCGGTAAGCCGTGGCATCGTAGCCTTCGGACTCCACTTTGTTAATATAGCGGGCGAGCTCGAAAATACTCATCTCCTCCGACTTTTTTACGACCCGGCCCAAATCTTCGGGGATGAAATCCAAGCGCTGTTCTTTTTCCGCGTGAAAGCGGGTCTGATATGTCCCGGTTTCGGTTTCTAAAACCTGTTCCATCAGATCCGTTAGAATCCACCGGCCTGCCACGAACCGCCCTGCCTTTGCGTCGATCCGTTGTGCCAGATCAAACTGCTCGCCAAAACGGTATATGACAATCCCCGCAACCGTTTGATCGGCCGGGTTGTAGTATTTGATGTTGGTTATCCGGCGCGGTCCTTTAATCCAGATGTTGTAATTGCGCGACGTCACCGCCGCTTCCTCGCGAACTTCCTGTAACCAAATACGGTTGGCTTTGCCCATGGTCAGCGGAACAACGGCCTCGGACAGGCCGAACAGCAAAACGCTCGCGCTGACACCGATCGTGAGGGTCGGTTTGAGAAGGGTGTAAAGGCTCACACCGCTGCTCTTCAAGGCCGTGATCTCATTGTTTTTGCTCATCAAACCAAAAACGACCAGCACGGCTAACAAAATGCCGACCGGCGCTATCTGGGCGATGATAAAGGGGCTTTTGTACAGGAAAAAAGCGGCGACCTTGCTTAAAGGCAGCTGGGCTTCCATAAAGTCATCGATTTTTTCAATAAAATCAACCGCCAGATAGATACCGATGACCATCGTCACGATAATCCCGAAGTATCTGAAAATTTCGTGGGTTATATAGCGATAGAGGATCGACATGCTCAGGTCCGGGGTTTAGGGTTAGCGGGTCGTCGCCACATGCGTGTCAACAGGCGGCGGACTCTGTCGGGAATCACGGGACGTTCCTGGGCGGTTCTGACCAGCAGGATCAATCCGATGCCGCCCATGACGACATTGGGAAGCCACATGCCAATCAAGGGGGGGTAGACACCCGCTTCACCAAAGACCCATCCGGTTGAAAGCAACAGATAATACATCAGAAAAAAGATCAGTCCCAGCCCGACACCAAACGATTTGCGCGAAGCTTGGGAATGAATGCCCAGGGGAACGGCCAGTATGCCCAGGGCCAAGCAGGCGAACGGCAGTGAAAATTTTTTGTGCCATTCCATGAGCGCCAAATAAAAGCGGTCATCTTTTTGCTTGGCCGCTTGCAGATAGTGATGCAACTCGCGCAGCCCCATCTCTTCTTCATCCTTGGGGCCATCGGTTGCCGGTGCGATCGTCCGGCTGAGCTTCAGGTTAACATCATACGTATCGAAACGAATCGCCTGCGCCGACCGGTGTTCAAGACCGACCTGGTTAATGATCCCATTGAACAGCCGCAACTGAAACGCTAAGGCATCCGGATCACTAAAAATTTTACCTTGGGGCGCAACGACCGTCGTGACAACCCCCTGGGAACGCTGATCTTCAATAAAGACGTCTTGCAATTCCTTGGAGCGTTGATCGATGTGGTTCACGTACAGCATCACACCACGGAAACTGTCATTGAAGGTCCGTGCTTTAAGACCGATATCCAAATTGGATACAGCGACCTCGTAAACCAGTTTTTTGAGAGCCAGACGTCCCTTGGGTAAACCATAGATGGTCATGAAACCGGTCAGCAGGCCTGCGAGCAGGCAAAAAAGCAAAACCGGCGGCAGGAGGCGGTAAATACTGATGCCACCCGCCTTTAGGGCAGTGATTTCATTGTCACCGGACATGCGCAGAAAGGTGAGCAAAACCGCCATCATCACCGACATGGGAATGATGAACATCAAGAAAAAAGGCATTGAATAGGCCAGCATCAGACCGATGTTGACCATGCTGATATTAAAATTGACAACCAAGCGGGTGATTTCAAGAATCTGGGTCATCAGGAAGATGAAGCTGAAAAAGGTCAAGGTGAGCACAAAGGGCGGCACCATCTCCACCATAATGTGAGCGATTTATGATCGTATTGGCTTTCATATCAGCCGCCGCCGGTTATCAGGATTAGCTTTCATTACCTTATGTTATATAATGCATCTTGGATAGGGAGTCAATCCTCGCACCTGCAGCAGGATCCTGCCGGGGCGGCCCTGCGGTGGTTCAAATTCGCTTGACAATAAAACCGTTCCACGATTTTATGAGGCGCGCTATTATCGCGTTAAGGACAAAGTTTATGGTTCAACCATGAAGCCAACGCACCGATCGCTTTTACATTCAAATGGCCTGGGCCTGGATCGGCGCCTTTACCGTATTCCGGCTGGTCTATGCCGGGCAGTTTCTTCTGGTACCGGACGAAACCAATTACTGGCAATGGAGCCGGCACCTGGCCTGGGGGTATCACGATCAGGCGCCCCTGATCGCCTGGGCCATCAAGTTGGCGACGACGCTGTTGGGCCACACCGCAACAGCCGTGCGCCTGCCGCCCATCCTTGCCATGACCGTTGCCTCGGTTTACCTGGTCCTCATTGCCCGCCGCTGGGTCGGGAATCGGGCCGCCTGGCATACGGCGCTGCTGACCCAAGGCCTTCTTTTGTTCAATGTCGGCGGCCTGCTCGCAACCGCTGACGGCCTTCAGGCGGCCGCCTGGGCCGCTGCGACCTATCATGTGGCCCGGGGCTATGAAACAGGCACCTGGTCCCAGTGGCTGGCAGGTGGCCTGTGGTTTGGCGTCGGCCTGCTCAGCAAATACACCATGGTTCTTTTTCTGCCCGGCGCCTTTGTATACGGACTGCTGATCCGCGAACATCGGGCGCGCCTGGCCACTTTGCGACCGTATATCGGGGTTCTGGCAGGACTGGGTCTTATTTGTGCCGGTCATTGTGTGGAACGCCTCCAACAACTGGAACTCGGTCCGCCACGTGGCGTATATCGGTGGCGCCAATGAAGCGTTGGCCCTGCACCTGCAATTTTTTGGTGACTACCTGGCGTCCCAGGCCGCCCTGCTGTCACCCTTGGTTTTTATCCTGGTTGGATTGGCATGGTGGCGCGGTTTGGCCAGACGCAATTTCGGGGGCCAATGGATCTATCCTTACCTGACAATCACTTCCTTGCCGATGTTTGCCCTTTTTGCCGTTCTCAGCCTGCACACCCGTGTCTATGGCAACTGGCCCGGATCGGCCTACCTGGCTCCCATGGTCTTGATTCCGGCTTTCTTCTCCGCAACACCCCCCACGGAGGCCCGGACCCCTCGACCGTCGCTCGGTGCCCGTTTGTGGCCTTGGGCTGTGGGCAGCGCCTATCTGTTTAGCGCCCTCGTTCTGTTGCAGGTTATTTGGCCGGTTTTACCGCTGCCGCCTTCAATGGATCGCACGGCCACCGAAATTCAGGGCTGGGACCAACTCGGTCAAAAAGCGGCCGATTTGCGTGGGACCATGCCGAATCCGGATCGAACCTTTCTTTTTGGCCTCCGCTATCAAACGGCCAGCGAACTGGCCTTCTACACGCCCGGTCAGCCACCCACGGTTTCGATCAACAAGTGGAAGCGTCCGAATGTCTATGATTACTGGTGGCAGGATGCGGACCTGATCGGCTGGGATGCGGTTGGCGTAACCTTCGAAGCGCATGATCATCAAACCCGTCTGAACCGGATCTTTGCGCGCGTCGAGGCCCCTGTTAAGCTGGAAATTACGCGCCGTCCTTTCTGGGGCCAGGCACCCGACGAACCCGTCCGAACCTTTTATCTATACCGGGCTTACGGTTTTAAAGGGGGGCTGCGATGGGAGCCCAAAGACAAAACGGATGTTCGGGCGAGATGATGCCAGGTAGATAGTGTCGTGTCCTACAAATAAGTGTAAAAATTAAGCTGATTAATTGGGCGCATCGTTATATTGATTAAAAATCCGAAGCTCGAAATCCAAAGCTCGAAACAATACCAAAATTCAAATGCTCAAATGACCGAAACAGCTCTATTGCTAATGGGTTAGGCCCTTTTTGTTGTTAATTGGTTTTTTTATATTCGAATTTGTTTCGGATTTCGATATTCGGATTTCGATATTCGGATTTCGGATTTTCAACCGATATAAGGCCAAACCCTGATTTACAAACACGTCGGGGTCTCATCGCATTTTCTTGGCATGCAGCTTCCTGATCCGAAATAATTCCTGGAACACAAAGAGCGATTTTCGTAAACTGTCGTACTGAATCCGCGAATCACCCACATGCTGCCAGTTAACCGGGAATTCGGCAACACGGTAGCCTTGGCGGTGTGCCAGCCAGAGAATTTCGGGGTCGAAAATGACACTGTCTAGCTTTTGGTGTTCAAAAAGGCGCTGCACCACCTGCTGACGGAAAAGTTTAAATCCGCATTGGGTATCCTTGTAGCGAATTCCCAGATAGAGGGTCTGGACCAAGGTATAGATTCTTGCGGAGATCTCGCGCATAAGGTTCTGGTGCGTTTCGATGACGGATCCGGCCAGCGCCCTGGAAGCGATGGCGATATCATAGCCCTGAGCCAACAGTGCCCGACCCTTTTCAATCTCTTCGATGGGGACCGAGTAATCCGCATCCATGAACAGAACCTGGTCGCCCCTGGCGCGCAACATGCCGTAACGGACCGCGTAGCCTTTGCCGCGGTTGGGGCTGTAGGAGAGGACGCGCACGCTCACATGGTCGGTGCTTTGAAAGCCTTCCACGACCGCTTGCGTATTGTCGGTACTGCCGTCGCTGACCACGACGATTTCAGAACGAGAGGTTTGCTTCTCGAGATAGTCCAAGGTCTGGCGGAGGGTACGGACAATGCGGTCGGCTTCATTGTAAGCCGGTATGACAACAGAAATTTTCATGGTCGCTTCTTTGCATGCCAAGACCCCCAACCATTGAACACTATCGCTGTAAGGGGTGCAACGTTTTGTCGGCCTCACGCATCGTCCGCTACTGCCTCATTGCTGAACTGCATCTGATAAAGCTTGTAATATTCACCTTGCTGTTCCAGTAGCGCCTCATGGCGGCCTTGTTCCACGATGCGGCCACCGACGAGCACAACAATCCGATTGGCATAGGCGATCGTCGAAAGGCGATGGGCGATCACGAAGGTGGTGCGCCCCTGCATTAGGTTCTCGAGGGCTTTCTGGACCAACATCTCGGCCTCGGTATCGAGGGATGAGGTGGCCTCGTCCAAAATCAGAATCGGAGCGTCCTTCAACAAGGCCCGTGCGATACAGATGCGCTGCTTTTCGCCCCCTGACAGCCGGCTGCCCAGCTCCCCGATATTGGTGTCGAAACCATCGGAAAAGCGCTGGATAAAATCATAAGCATACGCCGCTCTGGCCGCCTGTTCGATCTCATCCGGCGTGGCGGTCTGCCGACCGTAGGCGATGTTGTTGCGAATCGTGTCGTTAAACAGAATCGGTTCCTGGGTGACAATGGCGATTTGACGGCGCACGTCGGCGATCGTGGCCGACCGCAGATCGACATCATCGATATAGATTGCGCCATCGGAGACATCGTAAAAGCGCGGAATCAGGTTGACCAAGGAGGTTTTTCCGCCCCCGCTCATTCCGACCAGGGCCAGCACTTCTCCGGGTTGCACATTCAGCTCGATATCTTTCAAAACCAGTGTGTCGGCATACTTGAACGACACCTTTTCAAAGGTCACACTGTGGCTGCCGGAGGAGAGGGGCACCGGATCTGCCGGTTCTTTGATGTCTGGCTCCCGCTCGATCACGTCAAAGATGCGGTTGGCGGCGGCCATCCCTTCTTGAATGGCATTGTTGATCTTGGTCAGTTTTTTAATCGGGTCGTAGAGCATAATAACGGCCGCCATAAACGAAAAAAAGGTCCCGGGCGTGGATGTTCCTTCAATGACTTGGAAACCGCCGTACAAGATGATCACAGCGATGCCCAGACCTCCCAAAAATTCCATCACCGGTGAAGAAAGCGCTTTTGCGATCACGTTGCGCATCTCGACCTGAAAAATATGTTGGGTCTTGGCAGCGAACCGCTTTTTTTCATACGGCTCCATCCCGAAGGCTTTGACAATTTTATTACCGGCAAAGGTTTCATGCAAAAAGGAACTTAAATCGGCCATGGTCTCCTGCACGCCGGTACTGACGCGCCGTACCCGGCGGCCGAACTTGACCAAGGGAATAAAGGCAAACGGCAAAATGAAAAAGGCAAAACAGGCCATCTTCCAATCGCGGTAAAAAATCACGAAGGTCAAAAACAGGATCGTAAAGACATCGCGCAGGGCACCTGCGACCGCGCTCGACATCATGGCCTTGATAATGTTGACATCGTAGGTGATGCGGGACATCAAAGCCCCGGTTTGTTCCTTCTGGAAAAAGGCCAGCGGCAAATCCTGAATGCTGTTATACAGACGGTTGCGCAGGCGCCGGATAATGCTCTGGCCCACGTAGTCCATGAAATACTCCTGCCCGTACATGGCAAAGCCGCGTAAGACATAGATAATAACGACCGCCAAGGGCAGCAGCTTGAGCATGTGGCCATCGCGGTTGACGAAGATATCGTCTAAGATCGGCTTGACGATCCAGGCCGACGCCGCCGTCGAGGCCGCCATGATGATCATGCAGGCCATGGCCATACCCAGACGAAGCTTGTTGGCCTTGATGAGCGCAAACAAATCCCGGTGGCGTGATTTTAGGATCGGTTGAGAATCGTTTGTCATGGTATTAGGGTGTGCTCCGGCCGAAATAGCGGTCGGCTGCCTGCGTAATCCGGTTGAGTTCCTCTTCTAGCCGGACCCGGTAATGTTCGAGCGCCTCACCTTCGGCTTCGACCGGGACATAGATTGGATCGCCGTAAACCACCCGGCCGTCGGTTCCGGGAAACGGAAGGATGAAGCGATCCCAGCTCTTGAACACCTTGACTTTCCGCGAGCTGTAGGTGATCGGTACAATCGGATACCCGGTCTGTTTGGCCATGACGATCACACCGGGCTGGACCTGATAGCGCGGCCCCTGGGGCCCGTCGGGCACGACCACGCCAGGCCGATTCTGATCGCGCATGGTTCGAATGAGCCGGGCCAACGCCCGCAGCCCGCCCTTGCGGGTTGACCCCCGAACGGACAGCTGGCCTTGCTGTTGAATAACCCTGGCAATAACTTCGCCGTCATCAGACTTGCTCACCAGAATCGTCGCCCCCAGGCCTTTATGGATATAACTGACAAGTAAAATGCGGGCGTGCCAAAAAGTAAAAATGTTGCGACGCGATTCGACCAGCGCCCGGACCTTCTCATAGCCGATGATATCGACCTTGGAACGGCAAAAAAGAAAGTCGATCAGCAGTTTGCCGCCGATACCGACCAATCGCCACTTGAGCTCTTGCAGGGGCTTAGATTGCAGGCGCTTCATTTCCACCTATAGCATTCCGTGGGCAATTGCGGCGACCCGTTCCGAGGCCCCCGGTCCGCCCAGCTGAGAACGGACACCCAACAGCTCCGTCCGTAAGCGCGTCAGTCCGGGCGGATCATTCAACATCTCAGTGACCCGGTTGGCAATCCGCTCCGGGGAAGCATGTCCCTGGATCAATTCCGGCATCAGTTCCTTATCGGCAATCAGGTTTACCAAGCCGATACGGTCTACGCGGACCAGTAGCTTCCCCACAAGGTAGCTCAAAGGGGATACTTTATAAATGATCACGGTCGGTGTTCCCGCGATCGCCGCTTCCAGGGTGACCGTGCCGGATGCCGCAACCACCAGATTGCTGCGCTCGAAGATACGGTCCACGCCGCCAACCAAAAACTCACATGCGGTCCGAATTGAATGCCGGGCCACAATGGCATCTACGTTGGCCTGTTTGACCGATGGCGCAATCGAAACCAGAACCCGCAAATTTGTAAAGCCTTTTTGCAGCAACCCGGCCGAAGCCAGCATCACCGGTAAATGGCGAGCGATTTCCCGGTCGCGGGATCCCGGCAGCAGGCCCACGATCGGAAAATCCGGTGTGCCGGGTTGCGGGGCCGACGACGTTGCCGGCCGCACATCATCCATCAGCGGATGCCCCACGAAGGTGGCCGGTACCGCGTGTCGATCATAAAACGCCGCTTCAAACGGTAAAATAACCGCCACATGGTCGACCAGCGCCCCGATCTTCTGCACGCGTCCCAGTCGCCAGGCCCAGATTTGGGGACTGATGTAATAAAGCACCGGAATCGACAAGCGCTTGGCTTCCGCTGCCAGGCGCAGATTGAAATCCGGAAAATCGATTAAAATGAGCAAGGCGGGACGCTGATCACGCAGGTGGCTTTTTGCGGTCGCCAGCCCCTTGAACAAGGTCGGCGCCTTGAAAAGCGCTTCGCTGATCCCTACAACAGCCAATTGCGCGGCATTCACCACCAGCCTCACACCGGCCGATCGCATGGCCGGCCCGCCGATGCCGCTGAAAGCCAAAGAGCCGTCCTGACGGCACATGGCGCGGACCAGTTTGGCGCCGTGGAGGTCTCCGGACGCTTCCCCGGCAACGATCATCACCCGCTTGGCTGGGTCAGAAGGCGGCATCGCCCTAAGGCTCCAAAAATTTATGGCTGGTGCTCTGGATCTGCTCCATGATGCTCAACGCGATTTTCAACGCGTCGCGGCCCATTTGAGCGGTCACTTCCGGCATGGCGCGTTGCCTGACGGCCCGCACAAAGGCCTTTAATTCATCGTCCAAGGCATCACCCTTGGCAAAGTTGAAGGTCTCGACGTGCATACCGGGGATCGGACTTTCGAGCACCGTGGCATCTTGACGAACGGTGGTAACCGCATGGTTCGCGAAATCGACAGCAATATAAGCATCCCGCTGAAAGAGCCTTATTTTTCTTTCCTGGCGGGTTGCGAGGCGACTGGCGGTGACATTAGCGACGCAGCCGTTCTCAAACTCCAGGCGGGCATTGGCGATGTCAACTTCTCCTGATATGACCGGAATGCCGGCGGCCTGAATCCGTTTGATGCGAGACCGCACACAGTTTAGAATAATATCGATGTCGTGAATCATCAGGTCGAGTACGACACTGACATCGGTACAGCGTTCCTGGTAAATACTCAAGCGGTGCGCCTCGATGAACATCGGTTTTTTGAGAATGTCTCGCAAGGCAACAACCGCCGGGTTAAAACGTTCCAGGTGGCCGACCTGTACAATCAACCCCCGGTCTTCCGCCAAACGGATGAGTTCTTCGGCATCCGCAAGGGTCGTGGTCATCGGTTTTTCAATTAAGAGATCGACACCATTCGCCAGAAAGTCCCGACTGACCGCAAAATGCAACGGTGTCGGCACGACAATGCTCACCGCATCCACTTGACCGAGCAGGTCTCGATAATCGGTATAGGCCTGGCTGGCGACCGCCTGGGCGACCCGGTCCGCCTGTTCGCCATCCGTATCGACCACGCCAATTAAGTCCACATCCGGCATGCGGGCATACTTTTCAGCATGGAATTTTCCAAGGTACCCGACACCGATCACACCGACGCGCAGCTTTGACATGATTGCATCCTTTAACTCGCCTTATGCTTAAGTGCGACAATCGTAATTCCATACTGGTCGGCAAGGGCTACCATTTCATCACGGTTGAACACGACCGCTTTGCCGGCCTCGATGACCAGTACCCGGGCACCGGCCGCATGCATGTTTTCAATGGTTTGGACACCGGTGGCCGGTATGTCGAACCGCTCGTCCTGATTGGGTTTGCAGACCTTGATCACCACAGCCTCACCCGCCCCCAATTGCCCGCCTCGCAAAATGGTGGCATCCGTGCCGTCGATTGCTTCGACCGCCAAAACCGATCCGCCTTCCATCACAATACATTGCCCGATGTCGAGACGGCCGATCGCCTTGGCCAGCGGCCATCCCACTTCGATATCCGCTTGTTGCGAACGGGTCGGCTTACGGCGTGTCCAGCAACCTTCGGGTGCCAGTAAATCGGGCAAGAGAAAGGTCGAAGCCTGAACGGTAATCCCTTCTTTCTCAAGGGTCGTGGCAAACGCTCGCAAAAGCTTGTCATCGTGGGTGCCCCGCATACCGGCAATCATCGCAATGATTTTTGTATCCGGTTTCACATCGGTAAAAATTCGGGTCTTGCGAATGGCACCCATCATCACCGTCTGGGTAACGCCGTGGCGTTTAAAAAACTTCAGCAGGCGTCGTATCTGCCCCAGGTGAAGCCACTCGATCGCCGCTACGTATTGTTCCAGCTGCGGGTCGGCCTCGTTGACGTAGGCCACCGCATATACTTGCATCCCTTTGGCATGGGCCGTCTTGGCGAATATAAGGGGAAACTGACCGCTTCCCGCAATGAGTCCAATCTGCATAGTCTGTAGGCCTCCAGTGCGGGCCTAGCGGGTGATCCCTCGCTGGGAGGCTTTGATGAATTCGATTAACCGCACCACTTCGGGGATCTGTTCGACCTCGGCTTGGACCCTTTCGATCGCCTCGTTGAGTGTCAAGCCGATACGGAAGATAAGCCGGTAGGTTTTTTTCAGCTGGGTCAGCGCGTTGGGGGAAAAACCGGCGCGTTTTAATCCGACAATGTTGAGACCATGCAGGCGGGCCCGGTCGCCAGCCGCAATCATAAAAGGCGGAATATCCTTGACCACGGCTGCTTTACCTCCCACAAAAGCATGCTCTCCGATTCTGGCAAACTGGTGAATGGCGACCAAGCCGCCGACCGTGGCGTAATTGCCGATGGTAATATGGCCGCCCATGGTTGCATTGTTCGCCAAAACAACATGGTTTCCGATACGACAATCGTGGGCCACGTGGGTGTAGGCCATCAGAAAATTGTCCTCACCGATTTCAGTAATGCCGCCGCCGAATTCCGTTCCGCGGTGGATCGTTACGAATTCACGAATGATGCTGCGTTGCCCTATTTTGACATAGGTTTTTTCGCCTTCGAATTTCAGTGACTGCGGCACGGCTCCAATTGCAGCATATTGATATATTTGACAATTTGGCCCGATAGTCACATAGGGATCGATCACCACATGCGGACCGATACGGGTACCGGCGCCAATAAAGACATCCCCGTTGATGACCGAATAGGGGCCGATCTCAACGTTGGCTTCCACCTCGGCCTTGGGATCAACCAGTGCTGTTGCGTGTATCATGATTATCCTCCAATGGCGGCCATCATCTCGGCCTCAGCCACGCGTTGATCATTGACCAAAGCGACCGCTGACATCTTGACCACCTTGGTGCGTTGCTTCAAAATCCGCACCTTTAAAATAAGCTGATCGCCGGGCACGACCGGCTTTCTGAATTTGACCTTATCCATCCCCGTAAAGAAAAACAGATACCCTTGATCGCTTGCGGGCAATGAGTTATAGACGAGCACCCCGCCGGCCTGGCCCATGGCTTCGAGGAGCAGAACCCCCGGCATAATCGGTAATCCGGGGAAATGTCCTTGAAAAAAGGGTTCGTTGATTGTGACGTTCTTGAGGGCCACCAGCGATTTCCCCGGGACGACCTCCAGAATGCGGTCAACCAGGAGAAAGGGATAGCGGTGAGGCAAGCGTTGCATGATGCCGTTTATATCTTCAAGCTTTTCCATCCTGTCTTTCCTCGATGATGTGCAGGCGCTGTTCCAACTTGGCCAGTTTCTTTTGCCACTCCGGCAAACGCAGAATCAGCCCTTGTACCCGCAGCCACAGGCGATGGGTCCCACCGGTGGCTCGGCGCGATGAACCTCTTTGGAACCGATTGGCTATTCGGCTTTGGTCTTGCCGCCCTGGGTCTTGGTGGCATACCGGGTGTTATACGCTTCAATTACTTTGTCCGTAATATCAAGCGTGTTCGGATGATATAGCACACCGATCTTTTCAACGATCAGCAGATACCCTTCCCGTTTACCGACCTCTTGAATAATATCGAAAACATCCTTTTTAATCCGGTTGACCAGGCGCTGCTGAATATCCTTGAGATCGTTCTCATACTTACTTTTGAGCGCCTTGATATCATTCACTTTGATCCTGAATTCGCGTTCCTTTTCTTGGCGCATTTCCTTGCTCATGACTAGCGATTCACGTTCGATCCGTTGCTGCAAGGTTTCGATTTCAGCGCCTTTTTCTTTCAGGCTGGCCTCCATCGCCGCCCCTTTTTTGGTCAGTTCGGCCTTGACTTCTTTGCCGGCCGTTGAATTTTCAAAAATACGCTGAAAATCAACCACACCGATTTTGGCCACATCCGCCCCGTATGAGGCGGCCGCGGGAACGATCAGCAGCATCAGCGCTGCAACTAGGACATTCCTTCGTAACTGCATGTTTCCCCCTTCTATCAAAATGTTATGCTGCTCAAAAGAACTGATTGCATTCGTAAAGCACGCATCATGGGGCTCGGCTTAAAAGGCCGCGCCCATACTGAAATCCCAATTGCCTCCGGAGTCTTCACCCTCGCGGGGATTGATGATGTAACCGCACTCAAGCCGAATCGGTCCGATCGGTGAATACCATCGCACGCCGTAGCCGGCCGCATGACGCATATCGGCAAGATCAAAGTCTTGCTCCTCGCCATAGACATTGCCTGCGTCGGCAAATAGGACGCCCACCAGACCCTGGTCTTTTAACAACGGAATTAAGATCTCAAAGTTGAACTGCACGAACTTGTCGCCCCCGATAACGTCGCCGTTTTCATCGAGCACGAAAATATCACGGTAGCTGAACCCGCGAATCGAATTCATGCCACCCAAATAAAAGCGTTCGTAATCGGGCAGGATACCCCCTTCGTTTTCACGGACATAACCCCCTTCGGCGTGCAAAAACTCGGTTAATCCCCAGAACAAGGGCAAATACCACCCGGTCTCGGCCAGATACTTGGTAAAGGCAATATTCCCGCCGAACCCTGCATATTGCAGCGTCAAGCGATGGTATGATCCCTCGGACGTATTAAACAGGCGGTCCCGGGAATCGTAAAACAGACTCGTCGAAATACTGCTGGTCGTATTGAGCCCCTCGAGTTCCTGGATGGACACCGCGGCCGTTTCGCTGATGTTGGAAACCTCGCTGCGATCATAAACGTAGGTCACGTACAGCCGGGTGAAGTCCCAGACCGGATAGCTTAACCGGATGCCGCCGCCCACACTATCTTTTTCGTAATCGTCGTAATCCCTTATTTGATTATAAATATCAAATCCGGCTGAAAGCGGAATATCGAACAGCCACGGTTCGGTAAAACTCAGGTTGTAGTAGTTGGTCCGACCGCCGAGTTGGGCCCTAAGTTCGAGCCGTTGCGCCCGTCCAAAAAGATTGTTCTGGGCAATCGAAGTGACCATGTAGTAGTCTTCGGTCGTGCTGTAGCCGCCGCCGAAACTGAAGCTGCCCGTTGACTTCTCTTCCACGTCGATGTTTAAGATCATCTTGTCATCGGCACTGCCTTTGACGGTATCCACTTCGACGTTCCCGAAAAAGTCGAGGCGGTAAAGGTTCCGGATACCCCGTTTAAGGCGACGGCCGCTGTAGAGCTCCTGTTCGTAAACCCGCAACTCACGTCGAATGACTTTGTCGCGCGTCTTGGTGTTACCGCCGATGTTGATCCGCTCGAAATAAACCTGCTTGCCCTTTGCAATGGTATAGGTGATGTCGACCTTGAAATTTTCTTCATCCGTGTCAATGCGCGGATAGATATCCGCGTAGGCATACCCTTCATCGGCATACACGTCGGTCAGTCTCAGAACATCATTGCGAACAATCTCACGGCTGTAAAACTCATTTTGTGAAATTCTGACCATGCTGACCAACGTGGGTTCCGGCAAAATCAGGTCCCCGCTCACCCCCACCTTGCCAACCTTGAAGCGGGGCCCTTCCACGACTTTAATCGTGATATATATCCAATCTTCTCCAAATTCAACCTGCGGTTCACTGACGCGCGCTCTGATGTGGCCGTCGTTGTGATAAAAAGCGGTCAGACGCGCAACGTCCTGCTGCAGCGCCTCACGATCCAGTTCGCCCGAGCCCGTCAACCATGAAAAAAAGCCTTTTTCAGATGATTTAATTAATTTTTTCAGCTTTTTATCATCATAGACGGCATTCCCGTCAAAGTCGATCGTTTTGATCTTGACTTTTTTACCTTCCTTAACCTCAAAGGTCAGGTCGCCCTGGTTATTTTCTTGTTTTTCGATCACATAGCTTACTGCAACGTTGTGGTAGTTTTTCTCCTTATAAAGATCTTCTATCCGACCGATATTCTTTTGAATTTGAAAAACGTTGAGGATGGCGCCGGTCCGGATGCTCAAATTTTCCTTGATTTCCTTGTCGTCAAAGACGCGGTTGCCCTTGAATTTGATGCGCCGAACGGTCGGTTTTTCTTGGACATTAAATATGATCACCTTGCCGTTCGGCCCTTCTTCCGACTCGATACGAATATCTTCAAAATAGCCCATCGCGTATACGGCTTTAAGGTCCTCCGAAAGGCTTTTGGCCAGAAAAATGTCACCCGGCTTGGTCTTAATATTCTGGCTAATGGCATCGGCCTCGATCCGATTGTTGCCCACAACCTTGACGCTGGCCACCCGCTCACGTTTAAACAACTTTAGTTCCAGGGCATCGGCGAGCTTTTTGATACTTCCCAGCAGGTCTGCCATCCCCCCCCCCTTCCTGATAGAAGTTTCCGGGAGGAACGCTGCCGGTCGATGCCAGAAGATAGGCATCCAAACTGAAGGGCTCGCCGATACGGGTAAAACTACCGCCCAGGAGATAATCGGCCCCTTCTTGCAGGGCCAATTGGCGCAGTCCTTGAACACCTTGCGCTTCGATCTGATTTAGGGTTGGGGCCTCGATCCCAAGTAGCGCTACGGCGGCACCGGCCTCATTTAGATAACGCTCCAAAATTTTGGGGATTTCAGTCGCCAGGTAATTCAGTTCTTCTTCGGCATGAACCTCGAACGGCACCACGAGGACACGCACGGCTTCCCGGGCGTGCAGGCTAGCCGGCATCAAACACAGCATCATCGCCACGACCCCCCACGCCGCCTTTGTGAGCCCGCTCCTCCTCAATTGCTTTCCACCAGCTTTCCATCTGCAATCGTGACCTGGCGGTTCATATAGGACGCCAACTCCATGTTGTGGGTGACCACCACGAGTGTCATGCCGATATCCCGATTCAGATCCAATAAAAGCTCGTGAACCTGCTGGCTGTTGCGCTTGTCCAAGTTACCGGTCGGCTCGTCCGCCAGCAGGACCTTGGGCCTGAGCACCAGCGCCCGCGCCAGGGCCACGCGCTGTTGTTCACCACCCGATAGCGCATTGACTCGATGGGTCAGACGGTCTTGGAGTCCCACCCTTTCAAGGCCCTCGGCCGCTGCGGTCTTGGCCTCGGTTTTGGTCTGCCCCTGAATCAAGGCCGGCATCATCACATTCTCCAGGGCACTGAACTCAGGCAGCAAGTGGTGAAATTGAAATACAAAACCGATCGATTTGTTTCGAAACCGGGCCAGTTGCTCCGGATCTAAGGTGAAGGCATCTTTACCTTGGAAGAACAGCTGCCCTTGATCCGGCCGATCGAGGGTCCCCAATATATGCAGCAAGGTTGATTTGCCGATACCCGAAGCCCCCACCACCGACAACGTCTCGCCCGCCGCCAATTCAAGATCGATCCCATTGAGGATTTCGATTGCAACGCCGCCGTTTTTAAAACTTTTACAAAGATTACAGGCGTTAATTAACGGGCGCGGTTTGTTTGCGAGGGCCGCATCCGGACTGTTTAGGGACCCGGCCCCGAATTTGTCAGCCATAACGAAGCGCCTCTACAGGGTTGAGTCCGGCCGCTTGCCGGGAGGGATAAAGGGTTGCCAAAAAACAGATAATCAAGGCCGACACGCCGATAAGCAGCACATCCACAATCGCCAGCCGTACCGGCAGGGTGGTTGTGGAATAATAGATGTCGCCGGTCAGTTTCATGATGTTATAATGTTTGAGCCAATGGCACAGGGCCAACCCCAAACCGAAACCGACCAGTGTTCCTGTCGCACCGATAACCATTCCTTTGAAGACAAATATTTTGCGGATACTTTTGTTGGTCGCTCCGATTGTCTTTAAAATAGCGATATCTTTTGTTTTTTCCATTACCATCATGATCAGCATACTGGTAATGTTAAAAGCGGCCACCAGAACAATTAAGGTCAAAATAATGAACATGGCCACTTTTTCAAGTTTCAGGGCCGAGAACAGATTTTTATTCATTTCGATCCAGTCTCTGGCCTGGTAGGAATCGCCCAGTTGCCCGATAATGGCATCCGCCACCCGCCGGGCCCCATATACATCTGCGACGCTGACTTCAATGGCGTTCACGGCCGCAGGGGTTCGCAACAGGCGCTGGGCGTCAAGCAGGTGGATATAGGCAAAGGCGCCATCGAATTCGTACATCCCCGATTCGAAAAAGCCTGTCACTCTAAAGCGTTTGGCCGCGGGGATGTGCCCCATGGGCGACAGATTGCCCCGTGGCGATATGAGGTAGACGAAATCACCGGTGACCACATCCAGACCACGGGCCAGTTCGCGGCCCAAAACGATCCCTGGCAGCGTGTCACCACCGCGCGCCTCTGGCCCCGGATTGGCACGGGTCCCAAAAGAAACGTCTGTCAGGTTAGCGATAACGCGACCGGCCGCTTGCGGATCAATCCCTTTGAGAACCGCTCCGGACATGCCGGCTGACGAGCGCAGCATGACCTGGGTCGAAATAAGAGGGGCCGCGGCCGTGACACCGTCGATTTTTTCAATCGTTTCACGCACACGGTCATAATCCCCTAACGTCCCTTGGGTCGCTGTTATGATGATATGGGCCTGCCCACCTAGGATGCGGGACTTGAGATCGGATTCGAAACCGGCCATCACGGCAATGACCACGATCAACGCCATAACACCGACCGTGACGCCCGCGGTTGCTAGAATGGTTATCAAGGAGATGAACGCCTGTTTCCGCTTGGCTCGCAGATAGCGCCCTCCTATGAAGAATTCAAAAGACATAAGTCTGTTTCTTGGCTCCCTGTGATGGGCTGAGCCGAATTTGCTAACCTATTTACCCTGAGGTGTCAAGCCTAAGTTGGTGGATCGACACTGTCCAGGTTAATGGTGATGCGGGTTCCCTGGTCGAGCTTGCTTTCGACGTCCAGCCGGCTGCTGTAGAATTCCAGGATCCGATGAACGATCGAAAGCCCCAGTCCCGTCCCTTTGGGTTTGGTGGTAAAAAAGGGATCGAAGATCGTATTGCGGATCTCGTCCGGAATACCACAGCCATCATCAGCGACCTCAACCTGAACCTGTTTGTTGCGCAACGGATGCATCGCCAGAACGATATTACCCTGCCCCTCGATTGCCTCGGACGCATTCAACAGTAAGTTCCATAAAATCTGGTGCAAATGCGTCGGGTCCATGGCCACCCAGATATCGGGCGTGAGCTTTTTCGCTATCTGAATGCGCCCGCTGCACGTGGCATCCTTTTCGAAAAGCGCTGCAATCTCGACCAAAGCGGTATCCAGCCGAATCGTCTCACTGCGGCCGGCCGGCGGCCGTGCGAACATAAGAAAATTTCCGACCAACGAACTCAGGCGATCGGTCTCACGCAATACGATCTGCATGAGCTTCTCATGGTCCGGATTGTGGTAGGCATCCTCTTTGAGCAGTTGAATCGAACCGGCTAAAGATGCCAACGGATTTTTTATTTCATGGGCCAGGCCCGCCGCCATCTCACCCATATAGGCCATTTTTTCAACCCGTTTGACATGCTCCTTGATCGCTTGCAGTTCTTTTTTGGTTTTGCGCGTCTGTTCCGCCAGAATACTGCTCAAGAAAGCCACGGCCAAACAGGCGACCATCGTAATCAAGATTTTATAAAGCACATGGCTGCCAGGATAATTGGTTGCGACGACCCCACCTTCCATCACGTAAGGGCTCAAAAGGCCGTAGTATTCCATACCGATCATGGCCCCGTAAGCCACGCAGCACAGGCCGGCCATGACCAAACTCCCCTGACGAAACAGCAGCATGCTGGAATAGATAATGACAACTAAATATAGAAAGGAGAAGATACTCATGAAACCGCCGGTTACGAAAATGATCAGTGTGACGATCAGGCTATCGATAGCGGTCTGGAGATAGGCAAACGTGACAAGGCGCTCAACGTGTTGCAGCGCCAGCGCATAGATAAACGAGAGTAAATAGATACCGGCAATC
Source organism: uncultured delta proteobacterium (assembly GCA_963802265.1). GTDB lineage: Bacteria > Desulfobacterota > Desulfobacteria > Desulfobacterales > CAWDIC01 > CAWDIC01. The sequence continues at coordinate 227,831 of CAWDIC010000005.1, read as the reverse complement.
AATCCGTATAGGAACAGCAACGGTTTGGCCACGGGTGAGGGGTTCTGCTGGAATTGCAGAATGATGGTGGATCCAAGCAGCAGGCTGGTAAACAAAACCCGAAAGAACATAAGCCATTTTAGCTTATGATACAGTTCACTTTCGGGCCTCTTCACTGGGGTTTGCATATAGGGGTGGAATTTCGCGCTACCCTGAAATCGCGCCAGCCATTTTGAAGATGGGCAAATACATGGCTACGACCAGGCCGCCGATAACCGTACCCAAAAAGACGAGCATAAACGGTTCAATGAGGGCCGTCAGGTTCTCCACCGCTTGATCGACTTCTTCATCATAAAAATCGGCGATCTTTTCAAGCATCGCGTCCAAGGCGCCCGTCGACTCGCCGACAGCGATCATTTGGCATACCATGGAGGGGAAAACGCCGCTATCCGCCAGCGGGTCGGCCATGGTGCGGCCCTCGGCAATACCGGAGCGCACATTGTAAATGGCTTTTTCAATGGTTTTATTGCCGGCTGTCTTGGCAACGATATCAAGGGCTTCCAATATCGCGACCCCGCTTGAAAGCATGGTTCCCATGGTACGGGTAAATTTGGCAACCGCCACCTTGCGCAGCAGGAGGCCGAAGACCGGCAGTTTCAGCACGAGGGCATCGACGACCTCGCGCCCTTTAACCGTGTTGTGATACCGTTTAAAGGCAATAATAAAAAGAATCAGTCCAACGATAATATAAAGGATCTTGCTTTTCACGAAATCGCTGGCAGCAACCACGATCTTGGTCGGCATGGGCAGCTCATGGCCAAAATCGGCAAACATCTCCTGAAAGACCGGAATGACGAACACCAAAATAACCGCCACCACGATCACGGCAATGATCAAGGTGACGATCGGATAGGTCATGGCGCCTTTGACCTGCGATTTGAGTCGGGCCGCTTTCTCCATGTAGGCCGAAAGCCGCCGCAGAATCGTATCGAGGATACCACCGGCCTCACCGGCCGCGATCATATTGACAAACAGGTCATCGAACTCGCGGGGGTATTTTTTCAGAGATTCCGCCAACGTCTGCCCGCTTTCGACCGAATCCTTGATATTTTTCAGCATTTTCTTAAAGGTTATATTTTCCTGTTGACCATGCAGGATGTCAAGGCATTGAATGATGGGTAGGCCCGCGTCGATCATGGTTGAAAATTGACGACAAAAGACGATGACATCGGTTTCTTTGACCTTAGGCTGCAGAAAGGCGACGTTTTCGAATAGGTCTTTGGGCTTTTTCTTGATTTTGGTCGGTGTAATCTTAATGCGGGTCAAGTGGCTGCGGACCGCATCTTGATTCGGAGCCTCCATCTCGCCTTTCTGAACCTCATTTTTTCTGTTCTTGCCTTCCCACTGAAAGACCGGCATATCTATCCTCCCTTTTGACAACACAATAATATACCGAACGCGATCCGTCATTTTGTATCATAATCGAAGTAAAACAACAATAGTTTTCGGAATTTATTCCAATATCGGGCCCAACGGGACAACCGTTCACAGCGTTTGGACCGACGCTTGTGAGCCACATGAATCTTGCTAATCAACGGCAGATATGACAATGTTCTTACCCGGAACGTTGGACTCGCTCTTGCGACCCGGCACACGAAGGTCTTTTTTCTGGAAGCCATCTAAAAACATAAGATTGTGGTTCAAGGTTCTTTCGACAAGCTCAGAACCAACAAGTCGCAGCTTATTTGCAAAGCGTAGAAATACTTCAATATTTCAATCGCTTGAAACGTATAGCCAGCCAAGCGGCGCGTCCGCCTTTGAAGAAATCGCCCGCCAAGGCGGGTTGGCCTCAAGACATTTAAAATAGCTTGTACCAGCGATCCGGCTGAAAAATGGCAAAAACACCCACCCGCAAGGGATTGACAATCATCACCACGCATCTGAACGCCGACTATGACGCCCTGGCATCCATGCTGGCGGCGCACAAGCTGTACCCCGGCTCCCTGGTCGTTTTCCCAGGTTCCCAAGAAAAAAATTTGCGCAATTTTTTCGTCCAATCGATGGTCTACCTTTTCAATATGGCCGATGTTAAGGACATCGATTTGGCCGATGTCGCCCGCTTGGTTCTGGTAGATACACGCCAGCCGCGCCGCATCGGCAAATTTGCCGCTTTGGTGAACCGTTCCGATTTGGAAATCCACATTTACGATCATCACCCCCCCATGGATCATGACATTAAAGGCCACTATGAGGTCACTGAAACGATCGGGGCCACGGTCAGTCTTCTGGTGCAAATCATCAAAGACAAGGGGATTGCAATTACCCCCGACGAAGCCACCATCATGTGTCTTGGGATTTACGAGGACACCGGGTCCTTTACCTTTCCCTCTACAACGGAAAAGGACTTCAGCGCCGCCGCCTTTCTGCTTTCCTGCGGTGCCAACCTGAATATGATTTCCAACCTTATCGCCAGGGAAATCAGCCCGGAGCAAATTTCCTTATTGAACGAGATGATTCAAGCCGCGACCCATTACAACATCAACGGTGTCGATATCGTCATCACGACCCTGGCCTCGGACACGTATGTCCCTGATTTTGCTTATTTGGTCCACAAGCTGGTCAAAATGGAAAATCTGAATGCCATCTTTGCGCTGGCCTTGATGGAAAACAAGACCTACGTCGTGGCCCGCAGCCGGATTCCCGAAGTCGATGTCGGAACAATTGTGACCGCTCTGGGCGGTGGCGGCCACGCTTTCGCTGCGGCAGCCGCCATCAAGGGTCAGACCGTTGCGCAGACCGAACAGAAACTGATTGAGATTCTTTACAAAGCGATTCAGTCTCAGACCCAGGCCAAACATCTCATGTCATCACCAGCGATCACGGTTGCGGAAACGGTTTCCTGTAAGGAGGCCAACGACCTGCTGACCCGTTACAACATCAATGCCCTGCTCGTTACCAACCAAGAGCGCGGCCAAACCCGCCTGACCGGTTGCATATCCCGCCAGGTAATCGAAAAAGCGCTATTTCACAAACTCAGTCGGAGCCCCGTCGGAGAATACATGACGTCCGAACTGGTTACCGTCGACCCGGAAGCCGATCTTTTGGAAATTCAGGAGAAAATTTTCGGCCATAAACAGCGCATCTTGCCGGTTATGAACGGCCACCGGAGTGTCGGCGTGATCACCCGCACCGACCTTTTGAAAGTGTTGGTTCAACAGTCCAAACTGACCAAAGGGGACCTGCCCGATCCGCTCGCTGTTCCGGTTCACGCCCGCACCCGTCGCATCGCAAATTTTATGCGGGAGCGCCTGTCGCCCCGAATCCTGGAAATCCTCCGTACGATCGGAGAAGTTGCCAGTTCCATCGGTTACGACGCCTACGTTGTCGGTGGTTTTGTTCGTGATCTGTTCTTGTACCGCACCAACGAAGATATCGACATCGTCATTGAAGGCGACGGGATTGCCTTTGCCAAAACCTATGCCAAGCTCATGAAGGCCCGCATCCACAGCTATGCCAAATTCGGAACGGCTGTTATTATCTTCCCGGATGAATTTAAAATCGATGTGGCCTCGGCCCGCATGGAATACTACAAATTTCCAGCGGCGCTGCCGATTGTTGAAATGAGCTCCATCAAACTCGATCTCTTTCGCCGCGACTTTACCATCAATACACTGGCAATTCAGTTGAATCCGGATAAGTTCAGCACCCTTATCGACTTTTTTGCAGCGCAGAAAGATCTCAAGGAGCGCACCTTGCGCGTGCTTCACAATTTGAGCTTTGTTGAGGACCCGACCCGCATTTTTCGGGCCCTGCGTTTTGAACAGCGTTTCGGTTTTAGCATCGGCAAACTGACCTCCCACTTGATCGAGAACGCGGTGAAACGTGATTTTTTTAAGCGCCTCAGCGGCCGCCGCGTATTTACCGAGCTGCGACATATTTTAAACGAAGACAACCCGACGCCGGCGATCATTCGCCTCCATGACTACGATCTTTTAAAAGCGATTCATCCCTCCATCGAAATGAATAGCGAACTGATCAATCTCTTGAATGCGGTTAAAAAAGTACAGGCGTGGCACGATCTGCTTTTTCTGGAAGACGCTTATCTGAAGTGGGCCGTTTATTTTATGGCCCTGATTCACAAATGTACGCCGAGGACGTGCTCGGAAATTTGTAAACGGCTGGAACTTGCGCCCCGTCATAAGGTGTTGGTCCAAAAAGAACGCTTCCAGGCCGAGAAATGCCTCACCGCGCTGGAGCACCGTCTGCCGCGAACAAATAGTGAACTTTATCAAACGCTTTCTGGGTTCAAAACCGAACTGATTCTGTACCTGCTGGCATTGTCGAAACGCGAGCAGGTGAAAAAGGCCATCTCCTTTTTCTATACCCAGCTACGCTCGGTTCAGGTTTCTTTATCCGGTCAAGACCTGATGGACATGGGCTTCAAGCCCGGCCCACCGTTCAAAAAAGTTTTACAGACCGTCCTTGAAGCCAAATTAGACGGCCAGCTTGAAACAGTGGACGACGAACGCAAGTTTGTAAAAGCCAATTTCACACCATAATTTTCTTGCTTCTATCGCTTTTGGTGAGTAGAGTCGTCATTTATTTTTTATGCGTCGTCGTTGACGCTGCCCTTGGAAACCCTCTCAAAAATGGTTGCGGGCAGTATCGATCAAAACGCTTGGAATGATCCAGGAGAATGCTAAATGGCCGTTAAAAAAAGAATTTTAAGTGGCATGCGACCGACAGGCCCGCTGCATTTCGGCAACTTGCACGGGGCCCTGCTCAATTGGGTTGCCATGCAGGACACCTATGACTGTTACTTTTTCATTGCTGACTGGCATGCCTTGACCAGCGACTATGAAGATCCCCGTGCCATTCCGTCTTTTATCCGGCAGATGATGATCGACTGGCTAAGCGTGGGCCTGACACCTGAAAAAAGCACCCTTTTTGTGCAGTCTCAAGTCCGTGAGCATGCGGAATTATTTTTGATCCTCTCGATGATAACCCCGGTCCCCTGGCTGGAGCGCAATCCCACGTACAAAGACCAAATTGTTCAGATCAACAACAAAGACTTGTCGACCTTCGGCTTTTTGGGGTATCCTGTTCTTCAAGCAGCTGATATCATAATGTATAAAGCTGAGGCGGTCCCCGTCGGAGTCGACCAGGTTCCCCATGTCGAAATTACCCGTGAAATCGCCCGCCGATTCAACTATTTGTATGGTGACGTTTTTCCGGAACCGGAAGCGGTTTTGACCCAAACACCCAAGATTTTGGGCCTTGATCGGCGCAAGATGAGCAAGAGCTATAACAATGCCATCTATTTGTCCGACGGTCCTGAAGAAGTGGCCGCCAAAGTCAGCCGGATGATCACGGACCCCCAGCGGGCCCGCAAAGCCGACCCCGGCAATCCGGATGTCTGCAACGTTTATGAATTTCATCGGCTCTACTCCGATCAAGCGACGCAAAAGCGGATTGACGGCGAATGCCGCAGCGCTCAAATTGGATGTGTTGACTGTAAAAAAATAATGGCCCAGAATTTGATTCAAGCCCTGGAACCGATTCACACCCAGCAGGCCTACTATACGGAACACCCGCGCATGGTAGATGAAATCATGCAGGCCGGAAGTGCAAAGGCCCGCCAAGTCGCTCGGCAAACCATGGCGGAAGTCAAAACGGCGATGAAAATCACATGACCAGTCGACCCTACAGAGTCAAGCTTGAAAACATTTTCGAAGGTCCTTTGGACCTGATGGTCCACTTGATAAAAAAAAACGAACTCGACATCTATGACATTCCCGTGGCTCTGGTTACCCGGCAATATCTCGATTACCTGGATTGGATGCAGATGATGAACATCGACTATGCCGGCGATTTCCTCGTGATGGCATCCACTTTGGCCCATATCAAATCAAGGATGCTGCTACCGGTGCAGGATGAAGACGATGATGACGATCCCCGGCAGGAGCTCGTCAAGCCGCTCATGGAATACTTACAACTCAAGTCGGCCGCCGGCGAACTCGCCGACCGAACCCTTTTGGGTAATGACACCTTCATTCGATCATCCAAACCAGAGGAACTGCTAACTGATTCCGAAGACCGCATGATCCAAGTGGGTCTGTTCGAGCTGATCGATGCGTTCCAGAAAATCCTCGACAACCTGCCCTCCGATCAGCAGGTCGAGTTTACCCCCGACCGGGTGTCAGTCAAAGAGCGTATGACGGAAATTATCGATATTATAGAAGAAAAAGGGTCGGTTACCTTCGGCGAACTGTTTGCCCAGGATGCGGATAAAAGTGAAGTCATCGTGACCTTCCTCGCGATCCTGGAAATGGTCAAACTCAGCCTCGTGCGGGTTGCCCAACATGTCCAGACCGGTATTATCCGGCTGTTTTATTTATAATGGAAAATATCAAAAGCATCATCGAAAGCCTGCTGTTTATCTCCGAGGACCCGCTCTCCGTTGAACGGATTCAAAAGGTCTTGGAAACGGTCGAGCGTGGGCAAATCCGTGCGGCGCTTGCTTCCCTGGCGGAAGATTACGAAGCCCGGCAAAGCGGTATGCTGCTGCGCGAAGTGGCGGGAGGCTATCAGCTCCGGACCCGCCCGGCCAATGCGGAATGGATCAAGCGCCTGATTCAGCCCCACCCGGTGCGCTTGAGCCGGGCCAGCCTTGAGACGCTGGCGATCGTTGCCTACAAGCAGCCGCTCATCCGCAGTGACATCGAACACATCCGCGGTGTCGATTGCGGCGGGGTTTTACGAATGCTGTTGGAACGCAAACTGATTCGGGTTTTAGGACGCAAGGAAATCCCCGGGCGTCCCTTGATTTATGCCACCACCAAATTTTTTCTGGAATTGTTCGATCTAAAGGATCTTAAAGATTTACCGACGCTCAAAGAAATTGAAGCATTGGGCGCCAGCGCTCCAAACGAAAACGTTCCCCCAACCCCGGCGGCCGACGAGGAACACGCCCAACCGCAGCCAACCGAAGCAACGCCGGACGAAAATTCGGAGGGGCCCCGAACGGACGCGAATCCAACACCGGAACCCTAAAAAAGGCTTGACTTCAAAGTCTTCGGCCTTTTATATAGTTGTTAAAAAATAAAGGAAACCGCCACCCGCCCAGCGGGTGGCTTTATTTGCCCGCAGACCGGAAAAAATAGAACGGCATTGAATGCGCTGGTAAACGTTTCAGACCATCAAAAAGGAGTCTACATGAACAAATCAGATCTGATTAGTGCACTGAAGGATGAAGCAGATTTAAGCATGAAGGTAGCAGAAAAAATAGTGGAAACCTTTTTTGGTGAAATCACCGCGACCCTTGCGAAAGGGGAACGAGTGGAAATCAGAGGGTTCGGCAGTTTTACGGTCAAGGATTATAAACCCTACGTGGGCCGCAACCCCAAAACCGGCGTTCAGATCAATGTCCCTTCCAAAAAACTGCCGTTCTTCAAAATCGGCAAAGAACTCAAGGAGCGGGTTGACAGCGAATAACCTGGGCGGTTAACTCAGCGGGAGAGTGCTACCTTCACACGGTAGAAGTCACTGGTTCAAATCCAGTACCGCCTACCAATAAAATCAAACATTTAGGGCCTCATCAGGGGTCCTTTTTTATTGCCGGTTCGCAAGACCGCATCAAGCCGGCCGAATGATAGCGATTATCGATTAAAGATAGGGCGGACGTCCGCCAGGATACAGCAACTTTTGATAGGTTTGATTGCCGGGTAGCCGATTTTTTTGCAGATAATTGTGCAGATAGGAAGGGACCTGGCTTTGGTTAACATACTGCTTGAAATCCGCCTCGATTTTCGTTTGTGAAAAGTTCCAGTCCGATCCCGCCTCTTGGAACAGCTGATACACGGAGCACCCTTTGGAAAACGCCAGATCGCCGAGTTGGCGTTCATCTCCCACAGCGTCTAAAGGGGCCAGCCGTTTTTCAAGGTAGATTTTGAGCACCGCAAAAACCAAAGCGATGCCAATAAATATGAGGGCTTGATACATTGGGAAATTTCCCTATACGCGCTGCCTGTTTTGCTCAACAGCGTATTGGCCTGTCAGCGATAGGCATAATCGGGCTACGGGTTACGAACTGGGTGACGGTATTATTTCACGACCATCAAGACATTGGATTCCTGCAATTTGCGCTGAATCTCCTTGAGGATAACAAAGGACGCCTGGTCGACTTCGATCTCCTTTAGGCCGGCGACCTGACAGCACGACTGCAGCAAAGGATCGTTGCCCCACAAACGAAATTCATTTCTAAGGAAAATGCCATAGGACGCATGAAAGGCCTTGAGCTTCTCGGCGTCCAGGTTGGCGATCCAGGTTTTGTCTTTAAAAGACATGTCCTCGATTATTTTATCGACCGCCTGCGCAACGGTTTGCGGGAATTTATCGGTAAACCAATTCATTCATTAAACCTTGGGGTTCATATCATTTTGAACTTTCACCAAAAGTAACCACTGATCCGAGGCATGGCAATACCCTGCCACTCGGTGTGCGCATTATCGCGCAAGTCGTTTGAACTTGAGATTGCTTTTTTTATGGGAAATCGTTAAAATGGGTACCGATTTACAAAAAGACCCCAAGGTCGGCAAAGAAAGCAAATTTTATGAAACGATGGCGCTGCTTGATTTGTGGATACATTCACGATGGACCTCAACCGCCCGCTGTGTGCCCTATTTGCGGAGCATCGGCCGCCATGTTCGAATTACTGAACACAGGCAACGGTCCCGACGATCCCCAGCGCTGGTGAGAAGCCTATGAAAATCTATACCGGTACCGGTGATCACGGCCAGACAAGTCTTTTCAGCGGCGAACGGGTGCCCAAAAATCATGGGCGCGTCCAGGCCTATGGCGCTGTCGACGAGCTGAATTCGATCTTGGGCGCCCTTGCCGCTGCCCTTCCAGCGCAAACATCCGGTCTTTGCAATCAGGTCCAACAGGTTCAATCCGAACTTTTCCAGGTAGGGGCCTGGCTGGCAACCACGTCCAGGGCTCCGGTGGCCAACCGTTTGGAATCATTGACCGGCGCCACCCAACGCTTGGAAGGCGCGATCGATCAAATGCAGGCCGAACTCGATCCCCTGCACGACTTTATCCTCCCTGGCGGCCATCCGACGGCCGCGTGGTCGCATGTTGCCCGCAGTGTCTGCCGTCGCGTAGAACGGCGTGTTGCCGGCCTGTTGCAGGATGCACCGGCAAACGAGGCTCCCTTAGAAGATTTACAGCAGGTCCTCATCTACTTGAACCGTCTGTCTGACTATTTGTTCGTGCTGGCACGCACCCTAAACAAAGCCGCCGGCCTTGCAGATACGGTTTGGAAAAAATAGTCGCATGCCCGGTTTCAGCATAACGCTATTAAATCGCAACTGGCTATCAAACGTCACCTTCGAATTGACCTTTAGCCGCCCCCCGCAATTTGATTATGTCCCCGGGCAGCGGATTCGCCTGGCACACCTTGATGTAGCGAGAGACTATTCGCTGATTTCAATCCCGCGCGACCCTGAATTGGTGATACACCTACGCAAGATTACCAACGGGATTTTGACGCCGGTGCTGGCCGGACTTCCGAATGGCTGCAAATTAACGGCCACGGGACCTTTCGGCTATTTTAACTGGCACATTTCTTCGCGACCAGCGGTTTTTGTGGCCACCGGCACGGGCATTGCGCCGTTTGTCGCTTTTGTGCGTTCCGGCGCCCGGCCGCTGTTAATCCTCCACGGCGTTGCCAGTTTGGAAGAAATCCATTATCAGGACGAACTGGCGGCAGGCGCTGAAACCTATTGGCCGTGCCTGTCTCCGGCCAGCCGTGCAACTGGATCGGACCGGAATCTATTTCAAGGACGGGTGACCACCTACCTGACCGAACACCTGCCCAAGGCCATCTATGATTTTTATCTGTGCGGCCGGGGTGACATGATCCGTGAGGTGACCCTGCTTGTCGATCGGCACTTTCCTGGGTCGCATGTGTTCAGCGAAATGTTTTATTAGAGGAGAAACCACCGCCATGACACCTGCTTCCGAACAAGCGCTCAAGGGGCTCAGGGACCTTTCCACGATTCAATGGTATATTATTCCTTTGCTGGCCATCGTGTTTTACATCTACACCAAGGAAATCCATAAAGCCAAGCAAACCGGCAACTGGAACGCCGTCTATGCCGCCCTGACCATCTTTGGGATGGATTGCGTCAACGAAACCTGGAACGGATGGGTGTTTCATCTTACCCAGCATTCCGCTTTCTGGACCACGCCCGGGGAAACCGCCTTGCGAACCATGGTGGGATGGAATATCGAAATCATTTTCATGTTCATGATTTCAGGCTTTATCTACTATTATACCTTGTCCCCCAACAAAGCGGACAAGATCCTGGGGATACCGAACCGGTGGTTCTGGGCCATTGGATACGCGGCCTTCTGTGTGTTTGTCGAATGCCTCCTGAATGCGGGCGGGCACCTGGTGTGGGAATACCCCTGGTGGAACCGGACCTTCGCCGGTGTCTGGCTGATCTTTCTGTTCGGCTATTTGCACTTCTATGTCGCCGCGCTGCTGGTAATCGGGATGAAAACCCACACAGCCAAAATTATCACCATCAGCTCGATCTACGGGATCGCCATCGTTGCCAACGTCGTTGCCATGGGTTTCCTGGGTTGGACCTATTAGACAGTTATCTGCAAAAAATTCCTCAGATGCATCGGGTGCTGATTTATCCAACCGAGGCCCCATGAAACAATGCGTTCCACACTGGCGCCGCTGCGACCGATTGATAGCGACCCCTAATTTCATGGACGTCCCGTCACTGCTTACATTTTTTTTAAAATACCCCGCCTTTTTCCTTGACAGACTGAACCTGGCTATTATATTAAACAAAAAGTTTAACTAAACAGTTAGTTTAATTTATAAGGAAATCTCTATGACAAGTCAAAAGGCGCGCAAACAAGCAACGGTCCAGCGCATTCTCGACGCCGCCGCGCAGTCGTTCGCTGATACCGGGTATGAAGGGGCCCGCGTGGACGGCATTGCTCGTTTGGCAGGTGTCAATAAAGCCATGATTTATTACCATATTGGCGACAAAACGGCCCTTTACACCCGGGTGCTGCACGAAATCTTCGGTGACGTGGCCGCCCGCATGACGGAAAACATCCAGCGGGCCGTCGCGCCGATTGACAAGGTCCGCGCCTATACCAAGAGTATTCGCCAAACCCTTGCGAAGCACCCGCACCTGCCCCTCATCATGATGCATGAATTGGCCTCTGGCGGCCGCCACTTGCCGGAGATCGTGGCCAACGACCTGGTTTCGATCATCGGGATGATCAGCGACGTCGTCGCGCAGGGTCATCATAAAGGTCACTTCAACGACCTTGACCCCTTCGTACTACACCTGATGGTTATCGGCGGCATCTCATATTTTAAGACCAGCGGTCCTCTCAGGCACAGATACGCGACCGGGATAGGAGCCAACCAAGAAAGCCTTGTCGATGACAGCGACAAGGCCTTGCTGAGCAAGATAGAAAATATCATCGTGAGCGCTTTAACCAAATAATACAATCGCTTACTGTTGCATAAAATTTACTCAAAAAGAGTTTGAAAGGAAGCCCCCATGGCAGGGTTCAGAGACAATATCGAAAAAGGGTTCGAACGATTTGCCCGCCTGATCTTCCACAATCGTATCAAAATGATCATTTTGATGCTCCTTGGCATGGGCGTCATCATATCGCAGATACCCAAGATCACCGTCGATACATCCATGGAAGGTTTTCTCCACAAAGATGATCCGGCCATGCTGGCCTACAATGCCTTCCGTGACCAGTTTGGGCGAGACGAGGTGGTCATTGTCGCTTTACAGCCGCCGGATGTTTTTGACCTCGAATTCCTTAAAACCCTGGCCGCCCTCCACGCGGACCTGGAAGAAAAAGTCCCCTACATCGATGACATCACCAGCATGATCAATGCCCGCAATACCCGGGGTGACCAGGATGAACTCATCGTGGAAGACCTGCTCGAACACTGGCCCGCAAACGAGCAGGCGTTGGCAACTTTAAAAGAACGGGTGCTGTCCAATCCGGTCTACCGCAACCTCATGATATCAGAGGATGGCCGCTTTACGACCATTATCATCCGCACGCACAGCCATTCGATGGTTGGCCAGGCAGCCAACCTGTTGGAAGGCTTTGATGAGGGCGCCCAAGATGAATTGTTGGATCCTATGGCGCAAGCGCAACCCGCCGTTTACCTGACCGACAAAGAAAACAGCGAGGTTGTCTTGGCGGTCCAGCAAGTTGTGGAGAACTATCGGGCTTCCAATCTTCCCATCTGGGTGGCTGGTTCCCCGGCGGTGACGCACTTCCTGAAACAGTCCATGATGAGCGACATCCGTAAATTCATGCTCATGGCCACTTTGGCGGTAGGCCTTGTTCTTTTCGTCATGTTCCGCCGGGTCTCGGGGGTTTTGTTGCCCCTGCTGGTCGTTTTCTTATCTCTGCTCACGACGGTCGGTCTGATGGCTATTTTCGGTGTTCCCATCAAGGTGCCAACGCAGATTCTGCCCTCTTTTTTGCTGGCTGTCGGCGTCGGCACCTCGGTCCACATTCTGGCCATTTTCTATCAACATTACGAGGCCAACGGGAACAAGGAAGACGCCATCGCCTTTGCCATGGGACATTCCGGACTGGCGGTCGTCATGACCAATGTCACGACCGCCAGCGGTCTGGTGTCGTTTTCGGCCGCTGAACTGGCCCCCATAGCGGACCTGGGTGTCTTTGCCGGTATCGGTGTCATGCTGGCCTTCATCAATACCATTGTTTTGTTGCCCGCGCTGCTGGCCCTGGTGCCGATACCGCTCAAAACACACGCGCAAGGTAAAAACAAACCAAAGGTGATGGAAAGGTTCTTGACATCCGTGGGCAATTTTTCCACTGGCCATCCCATCGCTATCTTAATCGTCAGCGCCATCATCATGTTGGTATCGGTGGTGGCGATCACTTCGATTCGCTTTTCGCACCATCCTTTGAGCTGGTTTCCCAAAGACAATGCCGTCCGCCTTGCGACCGAAAAGATCGACACCGAATTGAAAGGCTCGATCAGCCTGGAAGTCATCATCGATACCGGTAAAGAAAACGGTCTGTACGATCCGGCGCTTCTAAACCGGCTTGATACTGCCGCGGCCCAGGTAAAAAAACTCGAATACGAAAAACTGTATGTGGGCAAAGCCTGGTCGCTCACCACTCTTTTAAAAGAAATTCATCAGGCGCTTAACGAAAACCGGTCTGAATATTACCGCATCCCCCAAGACCGCGAGCTGGTCGCTCAGGAGTTCTTGCTGTTCGAAAACAGCGGGGCTGACGATCTGGAAGATTTCGTGGACAGCCAGTTTTCAAAGGCGCGCTTCATGATCAAAGTCCCCTTCGAAGATGCCTATCATGCGGCCGCGTTCATCGCGCAGGTCAATACGTATTTCGACCAGAATTTTCCTGAAACCAACGTCACTTTGACCGGTATGATCGGACTGTTGTCCCGAACGATCACCGCCGCCATTCACACCATGGTCAAAAGCTATGCCATTGCCTTGTCCGTGATCACGATCTTGATGATCCTGCTCATCGGCCGGGTCCGCATTGGTCTGTTGAGCATGATACCGAACCTGGCACCGATCCTGCTGATGCTGGGTGTGATCGGCTTGTTCAATCTGCCGCTGGACCTTTTCACCATGATGGTTGCCAGCATCGCCATCGGCCTGGCGGTTGACGACACCATTCATTTCATGCACAACTTCCGACGTTATTACGATCAGAGCGGCGATCCGGTGTTAGCGGTTCACGAAACCTTGCAGTCCACGGGACGGGCAATGCTCGTCACCACGATCGTTCTGTCTGTTGGATTTTTTATTTTCGCCTTTGCCACCATGAGCAATATTCGCAATTTCGGTTTGCTGACCGGCTTTACCATCGTGATGGCACTGCTGGCCGACTACTTGCTGGCCCCGGCCTTAATGGTCCTGGTAAACAAAAAACGCGTTGCACCCACGGATCCGGTGACTGAGACCGTGGCCGGGCAAAGCCCTGAATAGCAATCACGCCCAAGGAGGATCACGATGAAACGAGGATTGAAATACGGTTTGACGCTTACCCTAATGATGTCATTCGCTGTCATGCCCCAGTTGGCCGCCGCAGCGGATGATCCTCAGGCTCGGGCCATTATGGAAAAAGTGGACGTCCGCAATGATGGCGACAACCAAACAGCTGACATGCAGATGATCCTGATAGACAAGCGCGGCCAGCAAAGGGTCCGTAAAATAGCCACTTTTAAAAAAGACCAAGGGGATGACACCCATCGACTGATGTTTTTTTTGTACCCGGCCGACGTCAAGGACACAGCTTTTTTGACCTACGATTATGACGATTCTGAAAAAGACGACGACCAGTGGCTGTATCTGCCGGCCCTCAAAAAGACCAAACGCATTGCCACCTCCGATAAAAGCGGCAGTTTCATGGGATCCGATTTGAATTATGCGGACATGACATCCCGTGACTTGGAAGACTACGACTTCAGCTTCTATGAAAAAGGGAAGGAAGCCCAGGTCAGGGGAAATAAGGTATGGGTCATCTGGTCGACACCCCGTTCCAAGGACGTTATCGATGAAACGGGGTATGAAAAATCGCTGCTTTTCGTGAGGCCGGATATCGACATGGTGGTGCGCGCCATAAACTGGGTCAAGGACGGTGGCTACCTGAAGTATATGGACATGCGCAAAATAGAACAGATCGATGGCATCTGGGTTGCCACTGACACCCTGGTAACCAAGAAAAAAGGCAAGGCCACCGTGCACAAGACCATCCTGACCTTGGAAAACATCCGGTTCAATCTGGACCTGGACTTCGATATATTTACCATGCGACGCATGGAAAAAGGGCTTTAGCCTGAGGCGTGCGTGCACGGCCGACCGGTTTTCGATGGAACTAAATTCAGATGCATAAATTTATTTACCTAACCGTTGCGACCTTCATGGTGCTGGCCAGTTGGCCATACGATGCGCCGGTCTTTGCGCAAACGGAGCGCCTTGAAAAAGTCGATGAAATTATTCAGGGCTTCGAGGATGAGCCGCTGGCAGGCGATGCCCACGACAATTTGATGAGCGGCTTCGAAGAGGACGCGCCCGCGGATTCAGATGCACCGTTGGAAGAAGACAAAATCCTCCAGGGCTTTGAGGAGGACGCGACCGCCGAAATCAGGCAAGCGCCTGAAGCTGAAAACCCGCCATCCTGGAGCCTGGAAGGCGAATTCGCTTTTACGACAACCTACAATTTTTCTCCGGATGCAAACCCGCCCTGGCGCGGCTTTAGCATGTTACGGCCTGAACTGGAAGTTCACCCTGAAAAACAGGTTTTCAGAAAAATGGCAGGGCCAGGTCAGCGTACGGGGGTTCTACGATGCAATCTATGGACTGCGGGGACGTGCCGACTATACCTCGCAGGTGGTAAACGAATATGAAAAGGAACTCGAACTAAAGGATACCTATGTTCAGGGCCGTCTCACCGATCACCTGGATACAAAGATAGGGCGTCAGGTCGTGGTTTGGGGGACGCTGGATAATCTCCGCATAACCGATGTCCTGAACCCCCTTGATCTGCGCCTTCCGGGCCTGACGGACATCGACGACCTGCGCCTTCCGGTAACGATGGTCAAGTTCGATTACTATTTCGGCAACTGGGCCTTAAGCGCAATGGCAATCCCGGAAGTGCGCTTCAGCAAGCTGCCGGTGTTGGGGAGTGATTTTTACCCTTCTTCCGTATCCCGACCTCCGGAAGACAAGCCCGATAACGGTTTCCAGGATGTGCCCTATGCCGCTGCCCTGACCGGTGTTTTCAGCGGCTGGGATATCGGCTTCTACGGAGCCAGCATCTACGCTGATCAGGCCTACGCCGAGCTTGTCTCACCGGCGCCTCCCGGACAATTTGTTCGCAAACACGCCCGCATCAACATGCTGGGTACGGCGGCCAACCTGGCCGCCGGCAATTGGCTGCTCAAAGCGGAAGCGGCCTGGATCAGGGGATTACGCTACACCAACACACCGGGCACCGAATATACACGGCTCGATCTGGGGGGCGGTGTGGAATATTCCGGTTTCAGCGAAGCCACAGTCAGCCTGGAAGCCGCCAACCGTCAGATCTTCGACTATCATTTGCGAATAGAACAGCCGCCGGATGAAACCCGTGAAAACGCGTTTCAATGGGCGTTGCGCATCACCAAAGACTTCCTTAACGACACCCTGACGCTGACCGTGCTGGCCTCGACTTTTGGTATCACGGCTGACGACGGTGCTTTTGAACGGTTGGATGCCGAATACGATCTCACCGATGCCGTTTCAGTCAGAGGCGGTGTCGTTTTTTATCAAGCGGGCGACAAAGGGGTGTTTCAAGATGTGGCTGCCAACGATCGGCTGTTCGTGGTGCTAAAGTATAACTTCTGATAATAACATCAATTAAAATTCTTTGAAGATCCTTGCCAGGGGATGGCCTTTGGCTTCTATCGATAGATCGTTAAAGTATCCGTAGGCGGTCAAAGATGCTTGGTAGCCGGCTCCCACGAGTCTTTGTTGCACGCGATCCATCAATAACTTGGCTTGCTCGGGCTCGGCCTTGTCTTCGGCCAAATGGGTGAAGGAGTGTAAAAGAACCTGTTTCGAATCCCATTTACGCGCCAACCATTTGGCATTCTTTACCAGTTTGGTTTCCGCCGAACTGCCCTTCTGCGTATCCTTTGGTTCCACATGGATAAAGGCAACCACCCCATTGCGCAGTTCACCTGGAGCGGCCTCCGGAAAGTCATCCAAAGTTTTCAGGGTCGGCTTCCAGGCGAATCTCTCACAATACCAAAATAGCACGCGCATCATCTTCCTCCATTTTAACAACTAGGCAAATAGGGGATGATCGTGAAATATTGACATTTGGGCAAATAGGGGACGATCGTGAAATATTGACATTTGAATCGGCGACGATCGTCCCCTATTTTCTAAATTCAATGGCTGAGGTCCCTTTTAATTTCCCAGCGTGTCCGCAAGAAATTCCGTAAAGCGCTTCCAGGATTTTTTGTCCGCAGCTTCCTGATAACGGCTTTGACCGAACACGGTAAACGCATGTTGGGCCCCACCGTAGGCGATCATTTCGTTGGCAACGCCGGCCGCTTCCAGTTCTCCAGCCAAGGCCGCGAACTGGTCCATTGGTATCGCTGAGTCGGCTGAGCCGTGCATAATCAGTACGTGGCCCTTGGTTTGGGTGTAATTTTGCCCTTCCGGAGTCTTGAGGCCGCCATGAAACGTAGCGAAACCTTTCAAATCCGCTCCGGAGCGCGCCAATTCAAGCACAGCGGCACCACCGAAACAATAGCCTGCGGCAACGGCATTGTTGATGTTGGCCCCTTTTTTCCTGGCCGTATCCAAGGCCCCCTGCATCAAAGCCCGCATCTTAGCGCGATCTTTATAGAGTTCACCCGTGTGCTGGCGTTTGTCCTCCATTTTGGTGGGCCGCACCCCGGCACCAAACAAATCCAAAGCAAAAACAGCATACCCCAAATCAGCCAGCATGTTGGACCGTTTGACTTCATAATCGGTCAATCCATCCCAATCATGAACCAACAGTACCAAAGGGGCCTGGTCAGAAGGGCTGATGTAATAGCCCTCATAAGATTGATCATTGACCTGATAGGTCACCGCCGTGCCCGTGGCACCCATCGCACTTGTCGAAACGAATAAAAGCATCACTGTATATATAAAGTATCGCATCATACCGAACTCCTTTCTAATTTGTTTTGTCATCATCCCAATCAGCAACATCGGCATCTCTTTTCGCGGTATCGATTTACACGAGGCCTTGCTGATTTACATTGCAAGGTAATACACCATCTGCCCCGCGTCGAGGTGTCAACGTAAAAAACTCATAAAACATCATTGACTTAAAACACCCGTTAGGCTCCGTGCACGAGAGCGACAATGAATGGATTGCATATATGACAGGGAGGCAGCTTTATATTGTTGCGGATTTGCTTAAACGGGATATTTCAGCAAAAGGTTGGGTTTTCCGGATGGGATGAATGTCAATATTTCACGATCGTCCCCTATTTTACCTGCTAAAAGTCGGGACGCGGCCTTCGCTCAGCAGGCAAGCGGACGGACCGTGGGATCCAAAAAGAAAGGTGCTTTTTGCCTTAAAGATTAGAAGTGGTTTCAAAACCTTTAATCGAGTTCAAGGTCAAGGCGGACGCAAGGTTCAAACCGGAGGAATACCGGCGTATTTCGAGGATTTGAACCGAGCGCCCAACGCTGAGATTGGACCCGAGGGGAGGTTTTGAAACTGCTTCTAGCCAACCGTTACGATACCCAGGTAGCCGTCCACCGTCAGGGTGTCACCCGTTTTGATCAAGCGGGTGGCCTCGGGCACGCCGGTCACACAGGCCAGCCCATACTCCCTGGCGATGATGGCACCGTGGATGAGCATGCCGCCACGCCGCTCAACGATCCCCGCTGCCAGGGGCACCACAAACGTCATGTTCGGATCCACGGCATCACACACCAAAATTTCGCCATGCTTGAATTCCGATAGATCAGCGTCCTCGCTGATGATTCGTGCTTGGCCCTTGGACACGCCCGGCCCCGCCGGCTGACCGATCAGCTGCCTGGCTTGCAGGGTAAACCCGATCGCAGGCTGCTCTTTGGCCGTCCGCGGTTTCGCGTCCGGCGGCGCGGTTTCCACCAATAAATCACGCAAAGCCTGGGTGCCCGGCGAATCCTTTCCAGCGGCATCGGCTGCCGTGACTCTCTGTCGGCCTTCCTGTTCAGCGGCCATCTTCTGAGCTTCAATGCGGCCCAGATGAATGTTGTCGTCATCACGGAGCCGATAGCTGGCGCGCGCCAAATCTAGTAGTTCTTCAGCCCAGTTGCGCTCGTCGCCCACGAAACAATCGAAAAATTGGTTGCGCAGTCGGTCGCTTTTCCCGGACTGCGCTGCGGTGGGACGCGCCGGCGCATGGCCGGCCATTTCGAGAACTATTTTAATCAGGGCTTCCGGGCCCTGGCTGCACTGGGTTGCACCGGTCACCGGGCAGGAGAGATCGCCAAACCGCGCAATAAAGCGCGCCACTTGCTTCATGAACGGGTCTGTCGCCGGGGGGAAATCCATGTCTGCCAGCTGCTTGCCCAGGTCCGTGTCGCTCCTGACCAAGGCAGCCAGGTCTTCCAGCATTTGGTTGCGCGCCAAACTCTCCATTTGCGTCTGTCCCAAGAGGTCGACAAACTCATAGGGATTGTCCGGCCGCACCGTATCGTTGTACACCTGCCCAAAAAGCCGGATGCCATGGGCAAAAGGGATGAAATCCGACCAGTAGATGTTGGCCCATTGCAGGTTGATTTGCTGACGATGTTTGATTTCTTGGGCCAGGTCGGCATCACCCAGAGTGCTGAGTTGCTGGTCGGCCATACGCGCGGCAATCCGTATCATTTCCGGGATGAGTTCATCTTCGATTTTTTTGCGAAGCACTTTCAGGTTGTCGAAACTTCTATGCAAGCTCAAATACCAGGTACGCTTGTCCATGGGATCGTCGGAAAAGGTTGTGGTGATCGGTCGGGCTTGCAGAAGATACAACTGACCGCCTTTGAAGGTCCACTCGACGTCCTGCGGACTATTGAAGAACGCTTCTAAACCGTAGGCGGTCTCCACGACGGTGGCCACCTTTTCATCCGTGAGCGGTGGTTGCGCTTGCCAAGACTCGGGCAGCGGAGCGAAGACGACTTCGCCCTTTTGGGGGACCATGTGGCGCTCCCGGAGGGCCGGTGTATGGGCAATGATCTTTTTGGCCTTGCGGTCCAAAATCCAGCGATCGGGCTCCACCTGGCCATCGACCAACCCCTGGTTGAGCCCGTAAACCGCCTCCACCACAGCTTGGGACTCATCATTGGGGTTACGACTGAAAACCACGCCCGAACATTCACCGAAAATCATTTCTTGGATGACCACGGCCATGGCGCTCTTTTGGGCATCCAGTCCGATTTCATTCCGATAGAGAATCGCGGCATCCGACCAGAGCGATGCCCAGACCCGTCGAATCGCATCCAGAATAGCCTCTGTTCCCGTCACATTGACAATCGACTCGTGCAACCCGGCAAATGACGCCCGTGCCGAATCTTCATCAATGGCAGAGGATCGCACGACCACCGGTTTGTTCTTGAAATGCGTTTCAAGCTGCTTTCCTAAATCGCTGCGCAGCGGTTCAGGCATGGGCGTGTTGACCATCATGCTCCGTATCCTGGTGGAAGCATCCCAGATTTCTTCCCAGCGCATATCACCCAGATCTTTTCGATACAGTTCGAGCATGATCCGTTCACGCAGCCCGGTGCGATCAAGATATTCGTCGTACGCATCTGTGGTTAGGCACCCGGTTTCCGGCACCAAAAGGCCCTGCTGCGCCATTTTAAATAGCATGTAGCTTTTGCCACCGATCACAAGGCGGTCCTTACCTTCGATTTCATCTAGCCCGATAAACGTTTTCATGGGTCAATATGCAACTCCATCACTTTTTGAAAATTGCTAACGATATAGTAGCAGTTAACCTTGACGCGCAAACAGGCGGTGGAGGGCGCTTCTATAAAAGCCTGTAGGTGCGGGTGTCGCGCAAGATAACTTTCTAAAAAAATATTTTTTTCATGGCTTTGGACGGTTTCTGCCACGCCGGTTGCTGTAGCGGCGGCTGCCTGATGGAAATCGGACGGATTGTTGATACTATTGTTTATCAGCAGGGCAACCCGGGAATCAGCCGTTATATTCCGATATTTTCTCGTTGGGCGGGGCGTTGCAAACAAAATTTCTTTAAGATCATCGCTGCCAACAAACGCGACCAGGTTCGCATAGGGCTGACCTGCGTTGTGGGTCGCCAGAACCGCCAAACTCTGAGCGGCAAAAAGATTGCGCACAACTGTTTTCATTTCTTCCGTTGATTTCATGACATGGGTCCTTTTCTCCAGTGAATTTACACCGACGGTAAATCGCAGAAGTCTTCTTTATCACGGGGTCTTTAAAACATCGATCGCTTTTTTGAGTTTTAAGACCGCCAGTTCTTTGGCTTTGGCTTCCACCTCAACGGTTATGTCCCGATTCAACCAGCAGTCTGGGAAGTCCTGGGGATCGATATAGTCATGGTGCTTGTTGCAGGCCTTGGCAGCCCACCCGTTCAAAGGGCTCGACAGGTGAAACAGCGGTTCACGATTCCAGGTGTTTATGGCCAGCTCCGTTGCTTTTTCCACGCTCAACCCGTCCGCTAAACACCGGTGGTGATGAACATCATACACCAAGGGTGTCTTCGTCTCGGTGCATACAGGCATTAAGTCGGCCGGTGTATAGACCCGGTCATCGTTTTCCAGGGTCAGTCTGGATCGAACCGAATCGGGCAGCGCCATGATCTGGGCCACGAGACGTCGCAACGCCGCGGTTTTGTCTCCGTAAGCCCCGCCGCCGTGAATGTTGATCACATCGGCCTGGATCCATTCAGCCACCTCGGCCTGGTATTGCAGCTCGATGATTGATTTTTGCGTCACCCCTTCCTTGGGTGATGACAGTAAAATGAACTGGTCCGGATGAAACGTGGTCCGGATATCCTTTTCCAGGCAAAACGTACCACAATGCCTAAACGAATCAATGATCTTTTGGCAATTCGGAAGGTCCTGGATGCGATAGCCAACAGTCGGATGGGTTTTAAGCGGGAGGATCTGGCTGTTGACCCGAAAGTCTTTGATGTCATGGGCATGGCAGAATTGAAGGGCTTGCAACAGGGCTTGCGCGTTGTGTTCGCAAATTAGTCCAAGATGCTTTAGCTGTGCCTGGCGATCCAATGTCATCATATGTTTGGCTGTGGTGCGCCGGAACTTGATGGGTTCCTCGCGAAAGATACAGCACAGACCGAAGCGGATCATTTTAGGCCTCTAATTTGGATTCCGGATAAACGGTGTCATCCAATCGATTACTCGCGCGCAGAGAATCGGCGACATTCTATGCATATCATATGTACGCTTAAATTCATAATATAGGGCCATGTTGAGCTCCAAAAATCGTTGAATGTCAATATTTCACGATCGTCCCCTATTTCCACATACAATTCGTCCCTGTAAAAGATACCCTCCTTGAAATAGTCAAAGCTTAATGAACGAGATCAAATTTATCACTGTAAATCGGAAGATACATTCATGACGCATTACGACTGGATCGTTATTGGCTCAGGATCCGGTGCATGTGCTTGAGGCGTTGCAATTGGTAAAAGCAGTGATTATATCAATATAAACGAGGATCGAGGTCAATTCCCAGATGCAATCCAAAATCGGAAAGGCAGTATCACTTGTTAATTGGCAGTTAAATCAGGCTTCATTGCCATAATGAAAATAGGAGGAAAAACTATGAATATCGTGCTGCGAACAATTCAGTTGATTTTGGCCGCTGCTATCTTTTTAAGCATAGGTGCGCCATCGCTTGCCGAAGCAAAAGGCGAGATCTATAAAAACTCGGGAGGAGTTGCCATAAAGGGTTATGATCCGGTGGCCTTTCACCGAGAAGGCAAACCAGTCAAAGGCTCCAAGAAATATACACTCGAATGGAAGGATGCCAAATGGCGATTTGCCAGCGCTGAAAACCGGGACCTCTTCAAGGCCAATCCTGAAACATATGCGCCCCGTTACGGCGGCTATTGTGCCTGGGCAGTCTCTGAAGGGTATACTGCCAGCGTCGACCCGGAAAACGCCTGGAGTATCGTCGATGGCAGGCTCTATCTCAACTACAGTGTCGAAATCAAGCAAAGGTGGGAAAAGGATATTCCGGGGCACATTAAAAAAGCCAATGCAAATTGGCCGGGTGTGCTGAACTAGCAAAATCCCTTAATGGGGTCCCAAAACACCCCAATACTTTAATGGAGAATGAAGCTCCCCGCAGCAAGCTGCGGGGTATCAAAGCGGAATTGCGCCGTAGCCTAACCCGACCTTCGAGCTATGGCGCGGCATGCCCCGCCATTCATCCCTCCAGCAAGCTGAAGAATATTCTGGCGAAGGCGAATAATAGGGCGGCACATATAACCCTATAGTTGCATAAAAAAGATGGCGAAAGAACTATAAAGCCGTATAAGCATTGAATGTCAGTATTTCACGATCGTCCCCTATTCCTTGTAGGCGATTGATGCCCTTTGTGATACTGCTTAATTCATATGAATTGGATGCTGCCATGAACCCGCGCGTAAAAATAGCGACCGCCCGGACCCCGGAGGGCGGCGAGATGGTGCTTTATGAGCATGATCGCGATTTTTCGATCCAGATCAATGGTCAGGATTTGATGAACAGTCGCCAGCATGAGTCCGAACTGCAGCTTGCCCGGTTGGGGTGTGCGCATTTGGCTGGTCGCCAAACGCCCAGCGTCCTCATTGGCGGATTGGGCATGGGTTATACGTTGCGCCAGGCGCTCGACATGCTCAGCCCCCGCGCCCGGATAATGGTGGGGGAACTGTTGGGTGCTGTCGTCGAATGGAATCGTGCGTTTTTCGGGAAACTCAACGGACAGCCGCTGGCGGACGAACGGGTTGACCTCAAGACAGGCGATATCGTCGACCTCGTTTCACGTTCCAAGGGTAAATTCGATGCGATTCTGCTGGATATCGATAATGGCCCCGATGCGATGACGGATTCCAAAAACCGCCGATTGTACGGTCTTGAAGGAATTCAAGCCTGTCGCCGCGCGTTGCGCAAACAAGGGTGTCTGGCTGTGTGGTCGGCTCAGTCGAGTAAAAAATTCGAGCGGCGCTTAATTAGTTGCGACTTCCATGTGCGCCGTTTCCGGGTACCTGCCTACAAGAAAAGCAAAGCGCAGTCGCGTTTTGTTTGGGTCGCATCTGAGGACAAGACCAACTTGCCCCCCGGAGGTGGCGAGCCGCGCCTGCCGCCCAAGAACGAGTCGAGGAAAAGCCGCGGACGGCTCCGCAAGAGACCCTCTTGGCGGGCATAAAGAGCGCCAACAATAGATTTTTTAGGTGTCACCTACGGTTATTAGAGGTAAATCCTTCTGCAACACACCAAATGAAAATCAACCAAGGAGATCATAAATAGACCCACTCTGTCTAGCGATCCAGCCCCATTGATTTATCTGCTTGAATATGTTACCATTTCAATACTTACGCAAACACGAACGATTAAAGTTTGCATGACCGCATACCGGAACCTACCATACAGTTATTTTAAACTGAAGCACGATTAATCGTTATACCGCAGCTCGCTTTGTGTTCATCCCGTGAAGTTTTGTACGGTGTAGAAAGGAATGACCAAAATCCAAGATGACCTCGCATTGGCAGGCCTTTTCGATGCGCACTGATATGAAGCCACCCGTCTGCATAATCAAAAACGGATCCGTAAATACGACCTTGCAGAATACGGATGGTGGTTTGCCGGGTAATGCTTCGAGGAAGCCGAACAATACTGGTTTCACATTGATTGAGGTTATAATTGTTATCGCCATCGTGGGTCTCCTCGCCGCCATCGCCATTCCGAATTATATCGGCTATCGGGAAAAAGCCCTGGTCGCGAATGCGATTACAGAAATTAAATTATTAGAAAAAGAGATCGCATCATTCGTGGTTGAACGGGAACGACTGCCAAATAGCCTGGCCGAGCTTGATATTGGGACAATTGTTGACCCTTGGGGAAACCCTTACCAGTATCTTAGAATCGATGGGGGTGATTTGACAGGAATGGGAGAGATGCGCAAAGACCACTTCCTGGTTCCGGTAAATTCTGATTACGACCTCTACAGCATGGGCAAAGATGGCAGCAGCTCGGGCCCCTTCACGGCCCAAGCCAGTCGGGATGATATCGTTCGGGCTAATAACGGGTCTTTTGTGGGACCAGTCTCTAATTTCTAACGACCATTAAAAAATGAAAATAGATACCAGATTTATCAACAGCAAAATCGGCCGCCGAATATTTTTTATGTTTGGCCTGTGCGCGTTGTTGCCGATTGTCTTTTTGGCCGTCAGTTCCTATTTTCAAGTGTCAAGACAACTTGAACAGCAGTGTTACAGGCGACTTCAGAAAGAAGTCAAGGGGCACGGTCTGTCAATTTATGAGCGGCTGCTTTTTCTTGAAACTGAACTTATGCTGATTGGTGGATCCATAGAAAACGGTTCTCAAGGCTCAAGCAAACCTGCATCTTCAGGACAAGACGGGGGTTCCAGGCGGTTTAAATTGGTCTCCATGTTGAACGATGAATTGAAATCAAGGGGTGACGGGGACGAAGGCATCAAATTTGAAGAACAGTTTACGATACGAGAAAAGGAGCATTTGAATGGGGGACAAACGATCCTCAAGGTAGAATCCACGAGTAATGCACGCTCTCACATATTTATGATTAGGCAATTATCCCATTCCTCTGAGCCTGCCAAATACCTTGTTGGTGAAATTGAACAACATTACCTTTGGGGGACCGTAGGAGGGACATCGGTTTCCGCATTGACGGATATTTTTGTTTTTGATGAGGCAAACCATCTTCTTTATAGCTCCAATGCGGCCCAGCAAACCATACCGATGCAACTCCGAGACCAGATGGCGAGGACAATTTTCGGTCAATTTGATCTTGATTTCGATGGAGAGCGCTATTTAGGGGCTTTCCGCCTTATCTTTATGCAGCCAAAATTTCTGGTCAAAGGATGGCGCGTCGTATTGCGCCAGCCTGCCTCCTACGTGTTACAGCCCATGACCACCTTCAGAAAAACCTTTCCGATCGTGGTGCTGATATCCTTTTTTGTTATCCTTTTATTAAGCATTTTCTACATCAGAAAAAGTTTGGTGCCGCTCGATCTCCTGAAAGCCGGCATGTTGAGCGTTGGTGGCAGAGGGTTTCATCACCGTATTGATTTAGACAGCAATGACGAGTTTCAAGAACTTGCCCTTCACTTCAATCAAATGTCGGGCCAGTTGGATCAGCACTTTAAAACCCTGAACACGATGGCAGAAATCGACCGTTCGATCCTTTCTTCACTTGAGACAAAAACCATCATCGAAACTGCTATTATCGGTATGCAGGGGTTGTTTGACAGCGATCTCATTGCCATCAACGTTTTCGACAAGCTAAATCTTAACGCCCAGAGATATTTTTTTCTGAAAACGTCACCGGCAGTCCAAAAGGACATGGTTACGTTTCATGAAAAGGATGTTGACATGCTATCGAAACAACAGGTTCCGTTGGTGTTCGATAGTTCAGACCATCCGCCTGGTTTTTTAAAAATATATGAGAACCTGGGCCTAAAGCAGTATTTGGTCTCTCCGGTCCTGATAGAGCAAAGGCTTGCTGCTGTCGTCGTGCTGGCCACCAACAATAAATTGCCCTATAACGATGTGGAGGTGGTGCAATCAAGACAGATGGCAGATCAAGTCGGTGTTGCGCTGGCAAACGCCAATCTATTGAAAGAATTGAATCTTGTAAGTTGGGGTACTTTGCGGGCGTTCGCTCGTGCTGTCGATGCCAAATCACCCTGGACCGCAGGTCACTCGGAAAGAGTCGCTAGAATATCAGTGATGGTTGGACATCGCATGGGGTTAGACACTAAGACGATGGAGCATTTACGTCGCGCAGGATTTCTGCACGACATCGGAAAGATCGGAGTTTCTACATCAATCCTGGACAAGCCCGGAAAACTCACCACAGAAGAATTTGATATGATAAAAACCCATCCAGATTTGGGCGCCCGCATTATTGAACCGATTCAGGTCTTTGCTCCCATGATTCCGATGATTCGACAGCACCACGAAAAGTATGCGGGTGGCGGATATCCTGATGGTGTTTCCGCTGAGCATATTGATCCATGTGCCAGAATAATGTCGGTGGCTGATGTGTACGACGCCCTAGTTTCGGACCGACCCTACAGAAAAGGAATGTCGCTAGACAAAACGTTGTCCATCATGATTGATGAATCGGGCAAAGCCTTCGATCCCGAGATATTAGAAATATTCCTTGAAGTCCTGAAATCGAACAACAACTTGGCAGCATTGAAACCAGGGGTATCAGTTTCGATACAGGCTGAAGTACCCCAAGGAGCCGTTAATAACGCAGGGCCTGTTACGGCGAAACAATCTTAAGCAAGATACGGATTCCTGAAAAATGCAACCAAAAAGATTAAAAACGATTTTGATCGTAATTGCTGTGGCTATAACCGCCATGTTCTATTTCAACCGAAAGACACCTGTCGATATCCCTGAAGAGTTGTTCGGCAAATGGACCACAACAGATCCTAAGTACTCAGATCGATATTTTGATTTGGGTAGGGCCACCGTCACATTCGGCCTTGGGGAAAACGGTTTTGCCACATACGCAATCAAAAGCATCCGCGGTATGACTGAGGATAACCACATCGTCTATACAGTCATGTTCATCGACCACGAAGGCGCTGAACACAGTCAGTCTATCTATCTCTACGGTAACGACAAAAATAGTTTAATTTTCAAAAATCAGGCGGGAACCGTCTGGCGCAAACAAGTGGATTAGGGGTGAATCAATATGCGGACAAATAATTAGTAGCGTCGCATCTTAATTATTAATTATTCATTGAGCTCGCTTATTTGAAAAAATGTATGGCCTTATTTTTCATAGGTCATTGGCAGGTTGAAAGCTATAATTAACATCTTAACAAAAAAGGGGTTTTTCGCTTGGTGCGATAACCCCTTGATTTAATTGGTACGCCCGGCAGGATTCGAACCTGCGGCCTACGGATTCGAAGATTGGCTCCCTGGCGTTTCCAACTGCCTGATTTTCTTTTAACTGATTGAAATCATAGTATAGTTAAAATTCACAGAGAAGCAGATTTTTGCAGATTTCGTTCACTGCCCCAAAGCCTGTCTATCCCGCGGTTTGACATGGTTCGCCGTCGTGTTTAGTCTCAATAAATGACAATGAGCGATCGCCAGAACTGGATTTATTCTGATTGAAAATCCGGAAAACGGATAATGTGAAAGGAGTTTATCATGGATCGTCAATATCTCGAACTTTTCAAACAGTTGATCCGTCTAAAAACCACCCATGAGCCTCAAAACATGTCGGAACATGATCGCTGCCGCGAACTGCTGATAACTGAAGCGGAAAAGCGTGGTCTGAAGACGAAAATAATCCCTTCCGATCCCTACCCCTCGCTGCTTGCCGGAAATGATGTTGAGGCCCTGAACCCCGCCCTGATGCTATCCTGCCATTTGGATGTGGTTCAGGCTCAAGATAAACAGTTTGAACCGCAAATTAAAGAAAGCAGGATGATGGGGCGGGGCACCAGCGATATGAAATTTGCCGTTCCGGTCTTCTTTAATGTCTGGGACCGCCTCAAGTCAGGCCAGGAGAAAATTCTCTTGGCGTTTACTTTTGATGAGGAAATCGGCGGCAACAAAGGGATTGGTTATTTGCTGAATGAAGTTGGGCTGAAGCCGGCAGTGTGTTTTCTGCCGGATGGCGGCGATAATTTTCAAATTGAAGCGGAAGAAAAAGGTGTTTTCCATTTTCATGTAAAAACCTCCGGCAGATCAGCCCATGGGTCCAGACCGTGGCTGGGCGAAAATGCCATTGATAAGATGTTTGCGATCTATTCTGATTTGCGCAACGAATTTCCTTTTGTTCACTCCCCTGAACAATGGACCGACACCTTGAATTTTGGTAGAATCGTAGCAGGCGATGCGGCCAATACAGTGCCCGATGCCTGTGAAGCCAGCTTCGATTTGCGCTTTATCGAAGGCCAGACTGCGAAAGAAATCAAAAACCGGGTGCAAAAAATTGTGGGCGATAGGGGAGAATTTGAACCGCTGGTGGTGGGAGACAATTTTTACCTGGATATGGAACTTCGGTGCAGCCGCCTGTTTCAAAAGGCCGCCAAGCGCCACCTGTCCCACCCCATGTCTATTTATCGGAGTGAAGGCGCTTCCGATGCCCGCTTTTTTACCCAATACAAAATCCCTGTGATCATTTCAAAACCGGTTTGCGCGGGGCATCACTCTGACCATGAATGGATTGATCTGGAAAGTATTTCCACTTACACTGATATTCTTTTTGATTTCGCTCAGCAGGTAGTTGAAGGAGAATGATAACGAAATAGTAAAAAGCATAAGGGAGGAAACATATGCATAATTTGTCTAATTTGCCAAGTGTAGGGCGGGCACTTGAAACCTTACAGGCGATTGAAAATAAGTATGATGAAGGTATCCGCATTGCGCAAACCCGGCAGGCGCTGGAGAAAAATGAAAGGGTTGCGCAAAACAAAGATGTGGTTAAGGGTTACTATAAAGATCTTGCGGATAAAGGGATGTTTGTACCTATCTATGGAACCGGCGATTATCCCTGGGCGCTTCCCCTTCACCTGCCGCCATATCTTATGCAGATCCTTTGGGCTACATCCCGCGTTCTATATGCCTTGACCAGGAGGCACCTCAAGGCTGAAGGGCCGGATTATCTGGTGAAACGGATACCGGAAGGATGGATTACCGAAGAAATGGTCGAAATCCTGTATCGATATTATCTCACTGTTGAGCCGGACATGGCTTTTGATGTTCTGGTTCACGGAGCCAACTCACCAAGAGGCTTAAGCTTTGAAGCGTTCAAAGCCTCCGGCGACCATCTGTATGCCAAAATCCTTGAGGCTCAAAGTGTGGACACCTATTATGGATGGTTCAGGGAATGCATTCAGACGGCGCGAAAAACTGGCGCTTATGATGACTCCGTCTTCACCCTGGTTACCGCTGGTGACCGTCCGCTCACCGACGCGGAGTTGGACGAGCAGGTTCGGGCCACTTACATTCAGGGATCAGAGAATCATCGAAACCGGATTCTTTTCCTGGAGATCGATCCCAAGAACCAGCCCAGCTTTCAGAATCTGGTTTTGCTGTCAAAATTCATGAGCAAAGGTGATCCTGCCCAGGAACCGCTTATTCTTGATCCCCAAGAGGTGTATTTCGAGGGCGACCGGCTTTGTTTCCGCTGGAAAGGAAAAACAGGAATATTGAACAAAGTCATCTCCAGGCTTGTGGATGTGGATTTCAAAAAGTTTGTCAAAAAGATGCAATCCGAAGAAAAGCCTGAGGTCATTGAGACGCTTCGCCGAATATATGCAACACCGGCCCTTTGGCCGGACTTATCCAAGCACCTGGCCGGTTTTTATTTTATCGACAAAAGCTCCCTGACAAGTCTGTGTATGTTGGAGGGTGTTGGTATGGCTCCGAACACGGAGCTCATCACCGAAAGCCGGCTGGAATCTTTCCGCAAGGATCCGGACCAGTTGAAACAGTTGGCTGTCAAACCCTTGCACGGGATGAGTTCGAAGGGGGTGTTCGTAAGCCCTGATCTGACCGTGGTGCAAAAGTATTGTGCCGAAGAGCCCATGCTGGCCCAGGAAATGTTTTGGGCCACGCCGGTGATGCCGAATATTAACGAGGAATTGACGGATTCCGATGCCGTGGCAGGATTTTGTTCAGAAACCCGGTTGGTATTTCATGCGGGTTCGCCGGCCGTATCCGACTCACCCAATGAAGCCAGGGCCATCATCGCACTCAGCCGCACCCATTACTCAAGCAAAGATCCAGCGCGGAAAATAAAAAACGACGCTGCCGGGCGAGGCTGGTTTTCCAACATGGGAGCCATTTTGGCGGTAAAAAATGAACTGGGAATGACCGACAAGCGTGAGGCCGGACTGGGAATGGCCCCGATTTGCTGGCTTGAAATATAATGAATCTAAAAATCGTTGACGATATCCGTACCTGTTGTGAAACGACCGATCACGGCGCACCCATTGAGACGAAAATTCAACCGGATTTACGCCCAGAGGAAAACGCCGATCTAATCGGTACCCTCCATCATTTTCCAAGTCTGCCGTCAACGTTCGTCAAGCCCCGCAATGTGGACGTCTGGCTGCCGCCGAATTACAACGAAGGCGACGCCAGCAGGTATGATGTTCTTTATATGCATGATGGCCAGAATCTGTTTGAGTCGCAAAAATCTTTCATGGGTGTCGATTGGGGCCTGGATCAGGCCATGGCGGCCCTTTGTCAGGAGAAGGAAATTCGACCGACCCTTGTGGTCGGTATCTGGAACACGCCGCAAAGGTTGCGTGAATACCTGCCGCAACGGCCCTTTTGCGAACACCAGTCCCAACGGTCCAGGAGCCGGGTGATAAAGCGTTATGGGGGAACGCCCATTTCTGACAAATACCTGCGCTTTTTGGTCTACGAGCTCAAACCCTTCATTGATCGACGCTACCGCACCCGCCCGGAGCGGGAGTTTACCTTTGTGATGGGGTCGAGCATGGGAGGATTGATTTCGTTGTATGCGATCTGTGAATATCCGCATATATTCGGCGGGGCAGGCTGTCTTTCAACCCACTGGCCCATTGCAAACCGGTCTTTCGGCAAATATCTGAAGGCACGGCTTCCCGAACCCGGACATCATAAACTATATCTGGACTACGGTGACGAAGCCAATCGTGCCGGTTACCTTGTTCGCCAGAAGCGTGTGGAACATATCATAAGGGAAAGGGGCTATGCGTTCGGACTAGACTGGCTCGCCAACTGGTACGCCGGCGATCCGCACTCCGAAACGGCTTGGCGTACCCGGGTCCACGTGCCGTTGCGGTTTCTGCTGAAAGATGATCCCGTATGATCGGAAAACACCACTTACGCCAAAGGAGTTACCCGTGTATCCTAAACCGACTGCCTTGATTTACAGTTCCCACAACCGCTGTGATTACCTGCACCGGGATTGGATCGTCCAGCGTGCGTTGGAGCACCCCCACAACAAAAGCGTATTGTACTTGCCTTTTGGTATGGGAAGCCGCGATTCGCAGGAGTTTTCATGGGGCACCTTCAAGTGGTATTTCGACCAATTCACCCCTTTTGGCCTCAACGCCATGGTCTTTTTCTGGAGCGACGATTTGTCGCGCCATGATGCCGAGCTCTTTTTCAATATGGTCGAAAATGCCGAAGTCGTCATTCTGGGCGGCGGCGAAGTAAATCTGGGTTTCGAACGCTACGATGCCATGGGCGGTTATTTCTTCGATGATTATGATCGTTTCAGGAACTGTCTTCACCAGCGCCAGAACGCCGGCAAATTGACAGTGGGGTTTTCGGCCGGGGCCGCTCAACTCGGCGATGTGTGTGCGCAAGACGACTACCATCGCTGTTACGCCTTGATCCACAATGTCACCACCACGTTGCACCATGAATGGAGCCGGGAGGCGGAACTGCGCCAATTGGCACAAAGGTTTCAGGGGCATCTGGCCTTCGGCTTGCCCAACGATGCCGGTATTGCTTCCAATCAAGGTTTTCTCCCCTCGGGCAACAAATGGCAGGTATTGCAGTTTATCATCGACAATTCCTGGGATTTTTCGGAAGACCATTTTCACATCAAGACGCGCCAGGGAATGGGCATCGAACATATTTATCACGACGGCCGAAAATGGACTTTTAACGGCGGAGATATAATGATCAGGATCTTTTCACCGGACTACAGCTATCAGGGCACCTGGATCGATACACCCGGTCACCCGACGGTGATTGACTATTGGAGCCAGTCACCGTCCAGGTTTGCCAACATCGACCATATCATGGCCGAGCACTAGGCAGTGATGGCGTTCATTCAGGGGGGTGAAGATGACAAAAAAAATCGGAATTCTGAGAGGCCGGGAAGATAATTTTCCCAATGCACTCGTGGAAGCCATTAACCAAAAAGGCAAGGGTGAAGTGGTGGCTGAATTGGCAATCATGGGCGCCGGAAGCCTTGGCGAACCGCCGGTCTACGATTTAATTTACGACCGCATTTCGCATGATTACCCCTATTATCGCTACCTGCTCAAAGCCGCAGTGGCACGCGGCACCTATGTGATTCCCAACCCCTTGCTGTGGAGCGCGGACGACAAATACCTGGGGTTCACATTGGCGGCCGACATGGGATTGACGATTCCAAAAACCTGCCTCCTGCCCATTGCCGGCTCGACGCGGTTGTACGACATCACGGCCGAGTCCCTGCGCAACTTGAAGTTCCTGGCGCATTCCGATTGGCATGCTATTTTCGATTATATCGGCTTTCCGTGCTGGCTGAAGCCTGTTTCCGGCGGTGGCTGGCTGGCGGTCAGCAAAGTCCATAACCCGGATGAATTCTTCCACCTCTACAACAACGAAATCTTCCATACCAAACCCGTTTACCCCGAAGATGCCGGTCAGGACACGGCGGTGCGTAATTGGCTCAGCCGGACGTTGGTCTTCATGCTGCAGGAAGACATCGCCTACCAGCAGTTTGCGCGCTGTTTTTATATCGCCGGCGATGTCACCACGGTTCGTTTCGAACCACCGGACCGTGTCGCTGGCCAGCGCTTGGGGCGCTATTCGATCGATCCGGACTTTTTCGGCCCCGAACTTCTGGCGCGTATCGAAGGGTATGTCCGAAAACTAAACACGGCCCTGGGCTATGAGATCAATACCACCGAATTGTTGGTCAAGGATGGGGTCCCCTATGCCATCGACTTTCTGAACTTTGCCTGCGATTTCGACGTCAATTCGGTGGGCGCCCACCTGGCCGACATGGGTGTGGACAAGGTTTCGAA
Organism: uncultured delta proteobacterium; assembly: GCA_963802265.1. Taxonomy (GTDB): domain Bacteria; phylum Desulfobacterota; class Desulfobacteria; order Desulfobacterales; family CAWDIC01; genus CAWDIC01. The sequence continues at coordinate 194,230 of CAWDIC010000005.1, read as the reverse complement.
GTACCTGATAAAATGTGTGACAGATGAAAGTGCCCGGCTGCAAAACCAAGACAATGTCTGGCGCGGCCTAATCCACGGCGGCCTCAAGTAGCTGGCACTTAGCGTGTTGAACGCAGTGCGCGGAAGGCGGCATCTATAAAGCCGGGGATAATGGTTTTCCGCGTGAGCGTCACGGCATCGACGTTGTCGGACAATCGTTGCATTTGCCGGTACTTTTTCATGCCCCACCGTTCGATGATGTGGTTTTTTTTCGCAGGATGGTGCAAATGCCATCGGATGCTGGTCGGGTCGCTTTCGGGATGAAACTGGGTGCCGATCATTTCGGGAGAAACCCGAACCGCCATGATGGCGCGCTCGTAGGGTACGTGGGGCCGAATTTTCTCAATGCATAGGATTTTGGCGCCCAGGCTTTTCAACTGCGGACGGTTCGGTTGAATTACCTGCCATTTTCGGAAGTCGCTGCCGTAAAATGGGTCGGCCAGGCCTTGAAGCAGTGGGTCTGCCTTTCCGGCTTCGGTTTTGTGGACCGGAAATATGCCGAAGGACTCAGAATGACGTTCAACCACTTCAGCCAGACCGAAAAAGCGGGCCATCATTTGAAATGAATGGCAGATGAAGAAAACATATTTTTTTTGAGGATTGCCATTCTGGTTGTGTGTGTAGATCCGGTTCACCAAGTTGAAATAGTTTTTCTCCCAGGCTTGACCTTGACCGTCATAGGGGCTGCCCGGACCGCCTGATGAAATGAAAATATCATAGTTGATATCCGGCAGTTCGCCCCCGTGGCGGGTATCGAAAAAATCGAAGACCACGCCCCCTTGCGGCCGGTTCTCGCCGGCTTGCTTCAACAGATCGCGTAAACAACGCAAGCCCTGGTTTGGCACGCCATTGTTAAGATCGATAACCGCAATTTTGACAGTATCTTTATCCATTGTTAATTTTTCCTAAAACCGATCTATATCGCAGTATTGTATTTCTCGTATCGGAATTTTGATTTTATAGGCCCTGCAAACAGCCGGCTCGTTTTATCTAAGAGACTGAAAATAATATTCAAATTAAATACCATAGCCTTTAAAAACATCCTTTTTTCAAAAGTTAAGTCACATATACCATAATACAAATAAATACAATGTCACATTAGAGGGGGCCGCATCTTAAATATAAATGATTCGACTGAGTTCACTTATTGAGGGGAAGAAGGTGTGGTCTTATTTTTTCATCGGTCGTTGGCAGGTTAAAAGCTCAAATTAACCGAACAGGACTTTTTCCAGTTTTTCTATAGCCGCTTTACGCCTTGATGGTTTCATCCGCCCCAAATTTAACATCTTCCACCGGATTGCAGGCAACTGTTCCACACTGGGCAATGAAAATTTACCCCAATCCTGAGTCCCTTGCTTTAGTTCAAGCAAGAAACGTCGATCCGCATCGGAAATAGCAGAATGAATTTTGGTGAGTAGTCGGGGTAAAGTCTCACATATTTGCTCAAAATCTATCGGCTCATAACTCATATCCTCCAACTCTTCCCTGTACAAAGCCTCGATATCTTGCGCCTGAGGTGACAACAATTCTGCCATAGGCCGATTATGCCCCATCAAGTATACAAGAAAAGCGTTTTTGAGTCGCTCATTGATGCCCTCATGCTCCAACAGCCAGTAAACATCGTACAGGTCTCTCGGGTGCTGACGATCGAGCGCAGCACAGATGCATGTACATTGATGCGAGGAACGTGCTGTTCAATATCTGTCGCGATTTCTCCAAGGGCTTTGTCAATGGCTGCTATACTAACCTCTCGATCCTCTATGGGCAGATATGCCAAATCTATATCAACTGACAACCGCGGCATGTCACGCAAGAATAGATTAATGGCCGTGCCGCCTTTTAATGCAAAACAGTCCTGTTTTGCCACGCTTGGTAGCAAACGAACCAACAGGCGCGCCTGCTCAATAAAGGGGTTGCTCGTTTCCACTTGCCATCTCTCGGGGAACGGTTATTTGATATCGGGCGTCATAGGCCCCACCTTTGATTATCATTCGCTTGCCCTTGCCCAAATCAACTTCTTTGGTTTCAAACGCTTGCCGCCAGGCATGGCTATGGCGGTCAGCAAACCAAAAAAACAAACGTTTAGCCTTCACATTGATGCAGGCCCTCAGTAAGATCCGGAGAAGGTTCGGTCGTAAGTTTACAGCGGCTTCGAAAAATTTGTCTGCAACGGAAAATCCCGTTTCATCTCGAACACCTGCCAGCAGTTCCAGCATAGCCAACTCAACGGTACTATAGGGTATGGACCAATCCCAAAATCCAAAAGGTTTGGAGATATGTCCCTCCTCGGGCAAGGGAACAAACAATTGCCGATTGTAGACTTTAAACCGAAACGATCCGGGAAATTTAAACACCCACCCCGGCACTTTGGCCGGTCCATACAAATCTATACGCTTAAGATGGCCTGCCGGCAGATAATGTGCCAGGCCCTGCATTTCGAGAGCGCTACGGCTCCCCACGCGCAAGTGGCAACCCATCTCATTCAGGGAATAGACCACATGCTCCCATTTTAGTGGTGGCCCTGGCCGCCGGTACACCCCTTGGGCTATGGCTTCCAATTTTCCTGCCCGAAGGAAAGAATCCACGCGAGGCCGACTGAATCCCTGCGTGTTTAACCAAGCGCGATTCACTATCTGCCCTTCAGGTAAGCATTGTTCCAAGGGTTTTTTGGTTGTTGATCGCATGGTTTACGAAACCCTCCTTATGCATAGCTTATATATGCAAAAACAAGAATTTGCAAACCTTTTGTTTATAAATATTATGATTTGCATAAAATATAACTGCAAAATATCAATTTCATAAACCGTTCTGAGAATAGATTGTTGAGCAATTAGTTGACCAAAACAATAACAGGCTATGGTTTTCACCATAACCTGTTTAATTTAATTGGTACGCCCGGCAGGATTCGAACCTGCGGCCCTGGATTCGAAGCCCGGCGCTCTATCCCTTTTCCATCCAGGATGCTCTTTTTAAGCAATCTCCGCGTCTATCTGCGAAATCGCTTGAAAAAGGGGTCAAAAAGGGGTCAAGTCTGCTCTTGACTCATAAATCACAAATCAAGATTTGACACCTTTCTTCGTACGGGCAAAAGTGCGAAAGATTCTTGACGCTACCACCGTCAAGCACTTACTGCACGACGTCCCCCATTAGATCGAAATAGAACTATTTTTCCTGGACTTCCGGTTCCGGTTTTCGCCGGATAAAGGGAGGGATCAGGTCGGCTCTCGGCGGTGTTGGCGCTTCATCGATGATGCTTACTGTCGCCGTTATCCCCTTATCTTTTTGAATCCAGATTGCGAACTTGCCCTCTAGTGGGCGATTCTTGATGGGAATTGTCTTTTTCCCCTTAACCGTCGGCAAGTACGACGGCTCATATTCTTCTCCCCGGAAATAATAAATCTCACTGCCCCCCGGAGGGATCTGCCCCTCAATAATGATCGCTTTGCCTTCGCGCCTATCAGACCAGTCAAATATGTAAATCCACCCGCCATCCTTGTCCGGTTTGGTAATATCAGCATCCGTGTAGTCAGCCTTGAATATGGCGGCCATGCTTGGACCCGGAAAAACTTGATCAACCAATTCTTGACCGATTAATTCGGCGGCGCGCTCTTTAAACAATTCCTGAATGTTTCCCGTGCTGTCCGCCGCTTTTTTTAAATAGAGGTACCCAAGGTTCTTCAGGAAAATCTCATCAGAAAGATCGGGGTTATATTCGACCATTTGGTCGTAAAAAATTTTGGCGAGTTCCAGGTCTTTCGATTCCAAGTGGTAAGTGGCCATCTCCTGATAAATAGGGGCCAATTCTTCGTTGTGATCGGACGAAATTTTGGCTGCTTCCTTAAAGCTCTCATCCGCCTCCAAAACGTTGTCCGTATTCAGATAACATATTCCCAGCTGAATATAGGCATCACCATCCGTGGGATCTTTTAGGATATGCCTTTTCAAGATCTTAAGTGCGTCTTCATACATATCTTCGGCCATTAATTCCTTTGCTTTTTCCACTTCCGGTTTAAAAAGCGCCAAACCAGGAGACGCCAGACCAAAGCAAAAGGCTGCACAAACAATGGTTATCAGAATCGACCGATACGTCATAGTCCCTCCACTTTAAAAATATTGACCAAAAACAGACTCCCTACCGATATAAAACAGATTTCAGAAAAAGTCACACATGATTGTTGTGCAATCAAAAAAGGCTATCCCCCCCTAAGGAGATAACCCCTTGATTTATTTGGTACGCCCGGCAGGATTCGAACCTGCGGCCCCTGGATGCGAAGCCCGGCCCTCTATCCCTTTTCCAGCCAGGATGCTCTTTTTCAGCAATCTCTGCGTCTATCTGCAAAATCGCTTGTGCGGCGACCGCTCGGTCGCCTCCGCGCAATTTCTTGCTTTCCTTGACCTTGCAGGTAAAATATCATCCTGGCTTGCAAAAGCCGCTGAGCAACGCTCATCTGGATATAATATAGAAAAGGACTTGGTGTTGCCACGCAAGTCCTTAATAACATTGGTACGCCCGGCAGGATTCGAACCTGCGGCCCTGGATGCGAAGCCCGGCCCTCTATCCCTTTTCCAGCCAGGATGCTCTTTTTCAGCAATCTCTGCGTCTATCTGCAAAATCGCTTGTGCGGCGACCGCTTGGTCGCCTCCGCGCAATTTCTTGCTTTCCTTGACCTTGCAGGTAAAATATCATCCTGGCTTGCAAAAGCCGCTGAGCAACGCTCATCTGGATATAATAAGAAAGGACTTGGTGTTGCCACGCAAGCCCTTAATAACATGGTACGCCCGGCAGGATTCGAACCTGCGGCCTACGGATTCGAAGTCCGGCGCTCTATCCAGCTGAGCTACGGGCGCACAAGCGACAAAGGCCATTGCCGCTCCTTGGATGATGCAATGGCCTTTTTCTTTTTATGGGGTGAGTGATGGGACTTGAACCCACGACAACCGGGGCCACAACCCGGTGCTCTACCACCTGAGCTACACCCACCATACGCAACTGGTCGAGATACCTAAAAAGAATTGTTGTCTAACAGATCGAATCCTCGATTTCAAGGGGAAACTTGGTATTGACCCCCTTGGTGTTCTCATACTATATATTTCACTAAACTGAAAGCTTTTTTACCCCATCATTTAATTTAACTATTTGAAAAAATAGAAATTATATTGTGACACGTTTCAATATTTTTATCATGCGCGCCGTTTTAGGCGCCTTTTTCGCGGTGGTGCTGACCCGTTTTTTTTACGGCCGGGTCGAAATTCTCTATGTCGTTGGACTGGCCATTTTTTTTGTGGGGATGGCGTATGTTTCGGAGTACTTCCGAAACCGCCCCAAATCTTGATCCTACATGAAAATTAATGATAAGGTTTTTTGCAATTATATATAAAGGTTGCCAATATAATACTCATGCGCTTTATATTCGTTTATAATTAATGGATTGTGATCGATCTGATTTATCATCAATTTTCACCAAAGGCGATCAGGAGATTCCCATAGGCTTCGTTATTAAGGACTCGAAGTAGAATACTACGTCTTCGCCCTTAAATGCCTCGCCTATGAAAACCGCCTGATCGTGTAGGATCAAGATTTACGCTTCTATCATATTCGGGCTCCCATCTACGGCGTTGTTAAGGGTTTGAAGTAGCATGCTACGTCGGCACCCTTTACGCCTTGCAGATGGAAACCAGCAGACGCATAAAATTCACGATTACTTGACCTTACATGGGGTCTTGATAGGCAGCGTTATTAAGGACTCGAAGTAGAAAACTACGTCTTCGCCCTTAAATGCCTTGCCGATGAAAATCTCCTGATCGTGTAGGATCAAGATCTCGACGACATGCAACATCCAATATTTCAAATTCTTATCCCAAATTTGAGTAAAAGCAGCCTTAAATGAAACAAATCATTCTCGGCACGGCCGGTCATATTGATCATGGGAAAACATCGCTGATCAAGGCGATTACCGGCATCAATACCGATCGATTAAAAGAAGAACAGCAACGCGGCATCACCATTGAACTCGGGTTTGCCTCGATGGACCTGCCTGGCGGGCAACACCTGGGGATCGTGGATGTCCCTGGTCATGAAAAGTTTGTTAAAAACATGGTGGCCGGAGCGACCGGGATCGATATTGTGGCCATGGTCATTGCAGCCGATGAAGGGGTCATGCCCCAAACCCGTGAACACCTTGAGATTTGCGCCCTGCTCGGTGTCCGCTACGGCCTCGTCGTGTTGACCAAGATCGACATGGTTGATGAAGAGTGGCTCGAACTGGTCATCGACGACGTGACGGCCTTTACTCAGGGGACCTTTTTAGAGGGCCAACCCATTTTACCGGTTTCGTCGGCCACCGGCCAAGGGATTCCGGAATTCCTGGCCACCCTTGAAACGATCAGTGCCCAAATTCCGGAACGGCCGCCCACCAGCATATTCCGCCTGCCGATCGACCGCGTCTTTACCATGAAAGGCTTCGGCACCGTCATTACCGGCACCCTGGTCTCCGGCCAGGTCCGTGTCGGAGACACGATCATGATCTATCCTTCATCCATTACCTCCAAGGTGCGCGGCCTACAGGTCCACAATCAGAGCGTCGACCAAGCCACGCCCGGCCTGCGAACCGCCATCAATTTTCAAGGCTTGGAGAAAGCCTCGGTCAACCGGGGCGAAGTGCTCTCAACCCCTGGGACCTTGAAACCGAGCTACATGGTTGACGGAGCGATCTACTACCTGACCAGCAACAAAAAACCGCTTAAAAACCGTACGCGCGTTCGCTTTCATACCGGCACCAGCGAAATTATGGGCCTCCTGATTCTGCTGGATCGTGACGAACTACTGCCCGGCGACACTGTGGCGGCTCAGATTCGGCTGGATCAGCCCGTTGCGCTGATCCGTGACGATCGGTTCGTGCTGCGCAGTTATTCCCCGATCCGCACCATCGGCGGCGGACCGATCCTGAACCCGATTCCGCCCAAGCACAAACGCTTCAAACAGGAAACCATCGATTCCCTGCAGGCCTTAATGACCAAGGCCCCTGAGGACACGATCGCCCTGTATATCGATTCGGCTGGGTATCACGGTGTTTCGTTCAGCGACTTGCTTCTGATGACGAACTTGACTGAAAAACGGCTCGACAACGCGCTGCAGCCCCTGCTGTCCCAGCATTCTATCCTCCTGGTCGACAAGGACAACCGCATCTATATCCACCAGAATGCTTTTGTGGCCCTCAAAACACAGATGGCCGATTACCTGAGTGTTTACCATACTGAAAATCCATTACGCGCTGGCATGCCGACCGAAGAGCTCAAGTCGAAATTCCTGCTCACGATCGGTGCCAGACTCTTGAATCAGATCATCCAGCAAATGGTCAAAGACGAGCAGGTTGTGCAAGCGGAAGACACCATTCGGCTGGCCGACCACAAAGTCTCGCTGGGTCTCGACCAGGCGGCCGTCAAGGAAAAGCTTTTACAGACCTATGCCCAAAGCAACCTGCAGCCACCCTATTTCAAAGAAGTTGTCAAGACCCTCGATATGGATCCCCAGCGCACCCGCGACGTCCTGCAGTTGATGGTAGCTGAAGGCCAGCTCGTCAAAACCAAAGAGGATCTATATTTTCATGCCCACGCACTGGACGCGCTTAAAAACCAGCTGGTTGCATTTCTCGCCAACCACGACGAAATCACGACCCCCCAGTTCAAGGAAATGACCGGGGCATCACGTAAATTCGTGATCCCTTTGCTTGAGTATTTCGATGCCCAAAACATAACGATCCGGATCGGTGACACCCGGAAACTGAGGAAAAAGGTATAACGGAATGGAAAATTCTCAGAACACGAAAAACGACCAAGAGGCTAGGCAAGGCGGATTTACAAGCTTTTTCACCCAACGGGTAATCCTGATGATTGTCCTGGCGGTCGGCATCCTGTGGATGATTAGTTTGCTGCTGGGATCGTTGGACCAACCACCGCTCCAGATGGCATCGGCGCCTGAGTACCAAACGACCGCCCACACCCGGCCCGCACCTTCGAAAACGGAGCATTTACAGGCTCTGCCGCAGCCGCCCGAAATCCATGCAACCGGCCGGACCGAACACCCACCTGAAGCGAGTGTTCATGTAGCGGCACCAACCCATGCGCCCCAACAACCCGTCCCGCCGGCAGCGACCCATCAGGCGGCACCCGCCGCGCACCAGGCTGGATCCTCGGTCCTTATGACGGCAACCCCGGCCTATCCAACCGCGGCCCCGGCTCATGAGATACCAGCCCCGGCCCACACAACGGCAGCCTCGGTCCATGCAACGACAACCCCGGGCCATTCAGCGGAAGTCCCAGCCCATGCGACGGCGGCCCCGGCCCATGCAACGACAACCCCGGGCCATTCAACGGAAGCCCCGGCCCATGCGACGGCGGCCCCGGCCCACACAACGGCAGCCTCGGTCCATGCGACGACAGCCCCGGCCCATGCAACGGCAACCCCGGCCCATGCAACGGCAACCCCGGCCGCACCTGACAGTCATCAACCTGCACCAGCCCATCCAGAGACGGGTGCCCAATCGATAGCGCCTGCCGATTCAGCTGAATCGGCAACGGCTGCCCATGTGCCCCCTGAATCAGCTGACGCCCATGGCGCTCACGGTGCCCCAATAAAAACCTTTCCGGCGCCGGGCATGGCTTTAATCGATGCGATCATCCAGCCCATGGACAATGAACTGCATCACCGCTTCTGGGGTTGGCGCCCTAATGACATTCTCGACTTTACCGACAATGTAAATAACTTTCAATTGGGGGTTCTGGAAGTGACCCGCCGTTCGGCCGTCATCCTGGCGGAACGGATCTCACGCACCGGCAGCACGGCCTCCTTCGACCCCAACCTGCAAACCGCCATGAACTGGTTCATGGTAAAAGCCGACCGCTACTGGTTCCCGTCCCCGGAATCCAAATACAGTGCCGGACTGGCGGAGTTGCGTGAATATTTCCACCGACTCGAAAAGGGCGAAGCCGACTTCTACAGCCGAAGTGACAACCTTATCCCGCTGCTGATGGCCTTTGAAGATCTCTTGGGAAGCTGTGACGAAAATTTGGTCAAGTTGGTAGAAGATGATGGTAGCCCGGTCAGCCATTTCAAGGCCGACAATTATTTTTACTATGCCAAGGGTGTTGCCAGTTCCATGGTGACCATTTTGGAGGCGGTGATGATCGACTTCAGCACTGTCATCGATACGCGAGAGGGAACCGAAGTCCTGCACCACGGGATCGAATCCCTGCACCATGCCGTTGAAATCGATCCATGGCTGATCACCAACAGCGATCTCAGCGGGATCTTGGCAAACCACCGCGCCAACATGGCGGCGCCGATCAGCCACGCCCGTTTTTACTTGGGAGTGCTGATCAAGGCGCTATCTACATAAATTTGCTTCGCAAATTTATATGACGCGGCTGCGCCGCTCATAATTCGGCCCGACATGGGCTGAGGCATCCCTGCGAACTCACCCAATAGCAAGTTCCGCCTGGCGTTAAAGTGCTTCTAAATAAGTCGGGCCACGACACTGTCCAGCAACCGCATGCCTTTGGGAGTCAAAGCGCAGCGATCGCCAAACAGGTCTAAAACACCTTCCTGTACCATATCCGCCAACGGCTGGCCCAAGTGGCCCTTGAAATCGACTGCAAACCGTTTTTCAAACGCTGCCACATCGATGCCGACCGTCTGTCGCAACCCCAGATAAAGGGCCTCCATCATCTGTTGCTCCCGGGTTAAATGCTCCCGACCCGCAATTGGACACCGCCCGGCTTTCAGGTCCGCAATATAGGCGGGCACCTGTTCGGTGTTCCACCAGCGCACCGGATGGGCATAGGAATGGGCCCCAGGGCCAAGCCCCAGATAAGGTGCCATCGACCAGTATTTGAGGTTATGGCGCGAACGGTAGGTATCCGGATTTCCATGATCGATCCTGGCAAAATTGGATATTTCATATTGCCCATACCCCTGGGCCGCCAGAAACTGCTGGGTCTGGGCCAGCAGCCGGGCGCACCGCTCTTCTGCCAGGGGGAGCACCCGCCCTTGTCGGCGGGCCTGATCCAAAGGGGTTCCCGACGCATAGGTTAGCATATAGCAGGCCAGGTGCTCGGGCTGCAACGCCAAGGCCTTTACAAGATCCGCTTGCCAGGCGGCTCTGGTCTGCTCTGGCAGGCCATAGATGAGGTCGATGCCGATGTTGTCAAAACCGGCTTTGCGTGCCGCTGTAACCGCCGCCACGGATTGGGCCGTGCTGTGAACACGACCCAGAAAGAACAGATTGGCACGGTTCGAAAGACTGCACGCCGATATTGACGCGGTTGATTCCGGCCCGACGATAAGCGGCCAGTTTTCGGGCATCGATCGTCCCGGGATTGATCTCAATCGTGATTTCGATGCTGCGCCTGGAAAGGATACGCACGGCTGACAGCGTCAAGAATTCGTTCAATGGCCGTAACGGGAAGGATCGATGGCGTTCCGCCCCCCAGGTAAAGGGTATCGAAGATCGGCGCCTCGGAAGCGTACAATCGGATTTCGCGGAGAAGCGCCTCAACGTACGGGGCTTGCAGGGAACCATCGGTGATCGAGCAGAAGTCGCAATAAAGGCATTTATGCGCGCAAAAGGGGATGTGGATGTACAATCCAGACGGATTCATCGTCAGCGGTCAAGGCGCTTTGGTGTGGGTTGCCGGCTATTTTTTTAATTCGGCGACCAGCTCCACTCCCAATTGCAGCGCTTGCTGGTTCATCTCGACAAATTCGGCCGGGATACGGGTTTTCAAAACCTCGAGAATCGACTCGGCCCGCACCAAATCGGTCAAACCGATGACCGCGCCCAACATGCAGATGTTGAAAACGATCGGTTTTCCGATCTTGTCCATTACCGTTTGGTAAATGGGCAGTTCGATCTGCCTTGCATCGACTTTACGATGCGTCTCGACAAAGCGGGTGTCGGTGATGAGCAACCCGCCGGGGCGTATGATGGATGAAAATTTATTATAGGCTTCCTGCGTAAGGCACACCAGCACGTTGGGTTGAATGACCTTGGGGAAATTGATCTTGGAGTCGGAAATGACCACATCCGAGCGGGTCGCCCCGCCGCGGGCGGCGGCGCCGTAAGCCTGGGCCTGCACCGCAATTAAATCGTCATAAAGTACGGCCGCCTCGGCCAGTACGATCGCAGCCGTTATAACCCCCTGGCCGCCGGATCCTGAAAATACCAATCTGCATCTTTCCATAATTACCCCTCATAAAGCGGCGTGTGGCGCCTTGGCCGTCTGACCATAGAAACTATTTCGCACTCGCCCGTTGCATTACTTTTTCGTATTCGTTGCAATACTCGGGAAGCTCTTTTTGAACAAAAATGCCGCGCTCGATCAATTCGGGATTTTCTTGTTTGGCCTTGGACCCGATCGGCGTGGTCTTGGCTTTGAGTCAGTTTCATCATGTCGACGGGGCTGCCCTCCTTGTTCTTGCGCCCGAAATAGGTCGGGCACTGGGTCAAGATTTCGACCACCGCAAAACCTTCGTGTAAAATCGCCTGTTGGATGATATCGGCGATCTGTTTGACATGATAGGAGGTGGTGCGCGCCACAAAGGTGGCACCGGCCGCCTTTGGCAAGCTCAACCACGTCGAACTCTTGGTCGATGTTCGCATAGGGGGCCGTCGTGGCCAGCGTGCCGTAGCCGGACAAGGGCGAGTATTGGCCGCCGGTCATACCATAGATTCGATTGTTCATGACGATCGCGGTAAGATCGATGTTGCGGCGGGCAGCATGGATAAAATGGTTGCCGCCAATGGCCAGGGCATCGCCATCGCCCATGGGGACAATCACGTTCAATTCAGGTTTGCTCAATTTGACGCCCGTGGCAAATGCCAAAGCGCGCCCGTGAATCGTGTGCAGGGTATGAAAATCGACGTAACCGGAAATGCGCGAAGAACAGCCGATCCCCGACACCACGACGATCTCGTTCTTGCTCATGCCCATGGATTCAATGGCCTGGATCATCCCGTTCAACACGGACCCATGACCGCATCCGGCGCACCACATATGCGGCAAAAATCTCTCTCTTAGGTAGTCTTTGACAGCCATGGCTTACACCCCCTTGCCCGTGATCATGCGCAGCATATTGCGAATGTCTGTGGGCGTGATAAAGACGCCGTCGATGCGATTGACCAAAAAGACCCGTTCCGGACGGTCCACTGCTGTTTGGACGGCCTGGCGGATCTGCCCCATGTTCATTTCGACCACGAACACATAGCGGGCCCCTTCGCATTTTTCGCGTACAAGGTCATTCGGAAACGGCCACAACGTCTGCAGTTCCAACAAACCGATCCGCTCCCCTCGTGGTCTGAGGTGCTCGACCACGTGCAAGGCCGATCGCGCGGCCGATCCATACGAAATCAGGAGGTATTCGGCATCGTCCAGGTAATACTCTTTATAACGCGTAATCTGATTGACGTTGTTTTCGATCTTGTCCACCAAATGCCTTACAAGGCCGTGCACCACCTGAGGATTATCGGTCGGGAAGCCCCACATGTCATGGTACAAGCCGGTCACATTGTAGCGATGGACGCTGCCAAAATCAGACATGGGCAAGCGGCCATCCTCACGCGGCAGATAGGGGTGGTAATCGATCCCTTCATTGACCGACGTGCGAAGGCGCTGAACCAAGGGGATTTCATCGGGCGCGGGCACAACCAGGCGTTCGCGCATGTGCCCGACCACCTCATCGAACAGCAGAATCACCGGTGTCCGATAGGTTTCGGCAATATTGAAGGCTTCGACCGTAATCGCGAAGACATCCTGATGGTTGGAAGCGGTCAAAGCAACGATGGCATGGTCCCCGTGGGTTCCCCAACGCGCCTGATTGACGTCGCCCTGGCTCACATGGGTCGGTATCCCTGTGGATGGCCCACCCCGTTGCACATTGACGATCACGCACGGAATTTCGGCCATAACGGCGTATCCGAGGGCCTCCTGCATCAGGCTGAAGCCCGGACCGCTGGTCGCCGTCATGACTTTGTGCCCGGTCAGAGACGCACCGATAATGGCGCACATGGATGCAATCTCATCCTCCATCTGAATGAATTTGCCCCCAACCTGCGGCAAGCGGTTGGCCAGGTGTTCGGCAATTTCAGTGGACGGTGTGATCGGGTAGCCGGCAAAAAAATTGAGACCGGCATACAGCGCGGCTTCAACACACACCTCGTTACCCTGCATAAATTTTATGTCATTTTTCATAATCAAGCCCTATCCCTAAAATTGATAATCGGCCTTGGTAGCGGTCCGTTATCCTATTATCCTTCGGTGATAATTTCGATGGCAAAATCAGGGCACCGGAGCTCACACAGCCGACAGCAGATACAATCCTCCGGACGCACCGCGACAGCTTTATCCCTCTTGTCCAATTCCAGTACGTTTTTGGGACAGAACTCCACACAGATACCACAGCCCTTGCACCAATCCCGGTTAATCCGGTGCTCTTTCAACTTTAGTTTTGGTTTTGGTTTTGGTTTTGCCATGCGAAAATTCCTTGCTCAGTAAAACAGGTTGAGGTCTCGCTATTGGAAGCGTCGAACGTGGGTCAAAAAAACAGCATCAAGAAATGAACGTGCTATACTGTTGAATAGTTATTTTCAGGACCAAAGTCAACCCACAGATGTTCATATGAAACGTTTCATCAACTCATCGATGACCTGGTCCACATTGTCCGGGGTGACGCCCAGTTCTCGGCAGATCTGCTCGGTCTTTTCTTTGCGGTAGGTGTTTTGCATATCACTCAGACGGGTGAACACACCCAGACGCCGTCCGACCTGATACAGGCATTGCTGGTCCGGCGCCAGGGACAAAAAGTCTTTCAAAATACCGGTCATGTGGTCCTTGTCCTGCGGCAACGTGCCTTCCACCTCTTGAAAAAGGTTGAGGATATGATCGCTTTTAACGACACTGTCAATGCCGTCCAGGTTCTCCAGGAAAAGGAGGGTCTCCTGGGCCATTTCCACATCACTGCATTTGTCGAAACGCCCGGCTTGCCACTCATCGAACAACGGAATACCATTGGGCAGCGCCAGGGTTCGCAAGCGAATGAAATGGGGGTTGATCTGGTTCAAAGCGTCGGCGGTCTCCAGCGCATGCGTGCGCGACAGGTCACGGCCTCCCAGACCCGGCATAACGTATTCGGAAAGCGCCATTCCAGACTGAAGGACCTTCAGGCCGGCTTTGATGTGGGTGGCCTTGGTGGCCCCCTTGCCCACACGTTTCAACACCTGATCAGACCCGGATTCAAGGCCGATGTGAATTCGATTCAAGCCGTTATCCCGCATGGTCTGCAGGTCGGCGGACTTGATCCGGGCAATGGTATGCGAGCGGGCATAGGAGGTAATCCGCTCGACTTGGCCAAACCGCTGACGCAGATGTTCGAGGATTGCGATCAATTGCGCAGGTTTGACGATCAGGCTGTTGGCATCCTGTAAAAAAATGGACCGCATGCCAGTCGTGTACCAGTTTAACGCGGCGTTGAAAGCCTGCAGGTCTTGGCGTTCGGAGTCTTTAAGCGTCTGCCGCAATTCATGGCGCGACAGGCTGCCGGTAGCGGTGGTTTTCTGCTGCAATGCCGTAATATGATGCCAGACGGCGTCGATATCCCGGATAACATGTTCCTTGGGACGGATCGAAAACCGAGAACCTTTATAGACCGGGCAAAAGGAACAACGGTTCCAGGGGCAGTTCCGAGTCACCCGAATGAGTAAGCTGTTGGCCTCGCTCGGCGGGCGAATCGGCCCCTGTTCGAAACCCTGGTAGGTTTCTTGGGGTGCTTGGGTATGTGCGGACATGGTGGTTCACTCCCTAAATCGCTGCAATCGTCAGTACCAGGCGAACGCCGGATGAAAAGGCCCGGTGCGCTCGCGCTCGTCAAGATAAACATTCCGCAGCTTGAAATCAAGGAGGATAAATTATATACAGGAAGCGAACCTTTTGAAGGAAAGCGGCTCAGGATTGAAAAAAACCCTCATCGCCATACTGATTATCGGCCTGCTGGGATCGGCTCTGATCAGCCGCCCTGCTGATCGATGTTTTGATCTATGGCCGCCGTCCGGCGAATGCGCAGGCTGAGATGCAATCGCTGATCGTCCCTGCCGGGCAGCAATTCAGGCAAACGGCCAATGCGTTACACCGGGCCGGTATCATCACGGACCCTTTTAAGTTCAAGGTGCTGGGCCGCATTAAAGGCTTAGACAAAAAGATCAAATCCGGAGAGTTCCTTTTATCAGCCGCCATGTCGCCGCTTGAAATCCTTAAAGTCTTGGTCAGCGGCCGCGTCCGGCTCTACAAACTGACGGTTCCGGAAGGCTATAATCAGAAACAAATCGCCATGCTGATTGCCGAAGCCGGGTTCACGACAGCAGAGGCTTTTTTACAGGCCTGTACCGACCGGTCCTTGCTTCGGTCCAAAGGCCTTGCCGGCCAGGATTTTGAAGGCTACCTGTTTCCAGACACCTATTATTTCCCCCGGCCGGCGGCTGCGCAAACGATCATCGCGGCGATGGTCCATAAATTCTGGTCGGTTTTCACCCCGGCCTATCAAGCAGCGTGCGGACGAATTGAACCTCAGTATCCATGCGGTTGTCACCCTGGCTTCGATTATCGAAAAAGAGACCGGCGCCGCCGCTGAACGGCCGCTGATTTCCTCGGTCTTCCATAACCGCCTCAAACGAAAAATGCGCCTGGAAAGCGATCCAACCGTTATCTACGGCATTAAAAATTTCGACGGCAATCTGACCCGACAGCATCTGAAAACCCGAACCCCTTATAATACCTACCGGATTAAAGGATTGCCGCCCGGCCCCATCGCCAACCCGGGCCAAGCGGCGATCGAGGCTGCATTGTATCCGGCTGCCTCGGATTATCTATTCTTCGTTTCCCGCAAAGACCGCACCCACCATTTTTCGACCACCTTAAGCGAGCATAACCAAGCGGTCCGCCGTTACCAGTTGCGACGATAGTCGCCTTACAGCATCAATCCAATAAACGGGGCTCAATGAACATGGCAACCCACAACTTAGACTTCGAACAACTTGCCGGCCAGCGCCTGATGGTTGGATTTGAAGGGCTTAGCCTCAACCACGATCTCATGTACTTAATCGACACGCTCAAAATTGGCGGTCTCATCCTGTTTACCTACAACCTGTCGACCCCGGAACAGATCCAAGACCTCTGTGAATCCGTGCAGCAGTATGCGGCCTTTTGTGGCCTGCCGCCCCTTTTTATCGCCATCGACCAGGAAGGGGGGCAGGTGGCACGCCTCAAAGAACCATTTACCCAGTTTCCCGGCAATCCCGCCATGAACGACCCGCGGGATGCCGATCACTTTGCCACGGTAACGGCCGCAGAACTTAAAGACCTGGGCATCAACATGAACATGGCACCCGTGCTGGACATTGCCGCCAACGACTCGGACAGCATCATGGCCGGCCGTTCTTTCGGTGGAACGCCTGACTGGGTCGAAAAATTGGGACGAACCGTTATAAAGGGTCTGCAGCAAGCGGGTGTCATGGCCGTTGCCAAGCACTTCCCCGGAATCGGCCGTACGGTAATCGATTCTCATTACGACCTACCAACCCTCGACACCGCTTTGGATCAAATGGAGACAACGGATCTGCGCCCCTTCGCAAGCGCCATTACCAGCCAAGTGGCCGGTATCATGCTGTCACACGTTCGATATATGCAAATCGATCCGGACTGGCCGGCCAGCCTTTCCACTGCGATTGCCACGGACCTACTGCGCAAGCAAATGGGCTATAAAGGTCTCGTGATGACCGACGATCTCGACATGGGCGCCATCCAGCACCATATTGACATCCAAACCGCCGTTCAACAGATTCTCAAAGCCGATATCGATTTGGCTCTGGTTTGCCACAAGGGGCCCAATATAGAAGCCGCTTATGAAACAATCTTGCAAGGGTTAAAAAACGATTCGGACCTGCTGGCCCGGGGAGAGAAATCCGTGGAAAGGATTTTAGCGATCAAGCATCAATATATAAAGACTTAATTAAGGAATTGAGGAATTGAAGAACTGCCTTGCTGGCGGACGGCAAGGGAGTTGTGCTAATTTATCAAGCGCCTGATCGTCATTGAACCCTTTAATAAAGTGTCAAAAGACGGTCATGACTTTACAAACTCGCCACACAAGATTGACTTGACCTAACAGCCACAAATCATGGTATCTGTAACTTAGCCGTGCTGTGAATAATTTCCATACATCGCCATCTTTCCTGATTCCCTAGACCACCTGATTGCCAAGGATTTAGAAAGGACGATAGTTGGTGATTTCAACATCAAATCTTTGGCCAAACTTAAAAACCGTAAAGTCGAGATTTATTAGCGTAATCAACGATTTTGCCTTATTTTCCCCGACTACCAGGTGTTGAGGTTTTAAGGATTCGGGATATATGAAGATAGTTCAAGTCATATCTACTACAGCACCGCCTATAGGTACCGTACCACATATCATCTAATCTTATTCTAACCTGACGGTCATATTTACCTAACACTAATTATGCAAAAAACCTCCCATTATGCAAAAGACTTCCCAACAATTATGTAAAACGTTTCACAATTTACCCACATAGGCATCTCAAGCAAATCAATAACTATCTGTAATTAAACATATTTAAAATTCGAGACACTTCTGCACGATTCTTGCATGCATTTTAGGGATATGATCCTTGTTTTAAGCTTAGCATAGAGCTATTACTCTCCTGTATTATTTAGATCTCTTTCTATAGTTTTTTTCCGATCTGGAATCTCATCACACCATAATTTTTATCTATTTATACAATAAAAAATTGGTTGAATAACGATGAGTGCGCTACGCGTCTTATGCATGCTTTGCTCCTGGCAGGGTAATTAAAGCTGTCAGGAGCTATGACGATACCGGCAAGGATGTAACTAATGGATATTTTATTATTTCACATCCAAAGAGGAGCGGAGGATTGAAAAATGAAAAAGCTCTTAATAATTAGCCTTTTTATCATATTAGCAATTCCTACTTCTCAAGGAAATGCAGTTTGGTTTGACGGCAATTTAGAGTATAGCGATTTGGCGTGGGGATGGTTGGCGTCGGACAATAGAGAATGGCCTGATGGAAGCATCAGGTTTTCTATGATGGCCGACATGGGAGTTGCTGAAAATGGGTATCAAGACGATACCTATATTAAGCCAACTGAAGATCCATGGACACAAATTCCCCAAATTCAGAATGGTACAAAATTGGGAGCTTGGGGACAGTTTTTTGGTATTCCGGAAACCGGTTATTTATTTGATCAAGCGTTAGGTTGGCCTGACCCTTTAGATCATTTATGGTTCCCTTACCCACAAGATGGAACGCCCCTTGATTATGGAAATTTTTATGAAACAAGCTATCAATTTCAAGTAGGATCAGATCCTGAGACTGCGAACAACCTGTATTTTGACTATTACATTCCAGACGGTACAATTCAACAATTGGGCTTAGCAGATGCAACAATAACTGGCGGAGTACATCCAACCGTATCATGGGCTGGTGTTACCGATGCTAATCAGTACCGCTTTCGGATTATTGACCCTAATGACAATGCTTTCTTGTTTGATGCTTATATAGACTTTTGAAGATCCGGGTTTTTTTGATCCAAATGATGGGTTATATAAGTTCACATATTTGGGATTTATTTCAAAAGCATGATATGTTGGCGATTGCTATAGAAGCACGGCAATACTTTGATGTACCATATGGAGACCCAGAGGACCCAACTTACATGAACCAAATGATAAACCGCTCACGAATTCTATTATCAACATACGGCTCCTGTTCCTGAACCAGCGACTCTTTTACTCTTGGGTACTGGTCTTGTAGGTCTTGCAGGATTTGGTAGAAAAAAATTCAAAAAGTAAGAGCAAAAAAAATCAGCAGAACATGAGCAGGGTCAATTTTGGCCCTGCTTTTTTTTTAACTACAGTACTCTCTATCGATACTGTAGTTAAAATCCGACCTAAATTTTAAACATCCCTGAATCGAACCCATACAAGATATGGGGGTTGCCAGTTCCCAGAAAAATGCATGATTTCTGGCATAAATCAATTACAGCACTTGGTATATAGCCAACACCTGATTTCATTTGCGTTTTCACTATTTCTGCATTACGTAATGTTACATTAGTCAGCTCCACCCGTTTCCCGTTTCCAATCTTCATTCACTAACTAAAATCTATTTTCAGGTCAGTTGTAACCATCATTGGTGATCAAGGGTTAGAGATATTTCTAACTATTAACCTACAAGGAGGTATCCGATGGCAGGCAAATTCGAGATTAAAAAGGCAAAAGACGGACAGTTTTATTTCAATCTTAAATCCTCTAATGGGCAGGAAATCCTAAAGAGTGAGATGTATAAAGCTAAGACCGGTGCAAAAAATGGCATTGAATCAGTGAAAAAGAATGCCGCGTTAGATGATCGGTATGATCGTAGGGAATCAAAAAAAGGCGCGCCCTATTTTGTGTTACTTGCTGGTAATAAACAAATCATCGGACAAAGCGAGATGTATTCCTCAGCTTCAGCAATGGAGAATGGGATTCAATCTGTGAAAAAGAACGGGGCTGGCGCGAGCGTTGACGATTTAACATAGGCCACATTAAAAGGACAGGTAATATTTAAGATACTGACCGGATCGCCCCATCGCCGACAACGCAAGCAAGCAGGGCCGATCCAAGAACCGTCGGGTTCAGTCCACCAAAGTCGACGAACCCCTTGACCAATATAAAAGGCTGCCACCTGCGGTCCGGAGATACCTTTCCGGGTTGCGGGGCAGCTGTGGACACGACTGACAGATCGCAACGACAAATGGCCCCAAAAGAAATCAGACAACCCTATTCGTTCGTTTCATCTAAACGCTTCGTTGGCGCATGCGCCGCTATACTGGATAGTAAAAGCATGTAAAACCAACCAACAACTAACCGGGAGGATTTATCATGGATATGGCCAACCTGCTGAAAATGGGCGCAACAACGTTCATCAATAGCAAAAGAAGTGGCGATGCTGGTAGTGGCCTGGATACAGGTAACCTGATATCAGCACTTTCCAGCCTTGCTGGAGGAGACCGTAGCCAAGGCGGTTTCGACCTGGGTTCATTGTTACCAAAGATGGACTCTGGCGGACTTGGCACCATCGCTAAATCCTGGCTTGGCGATGGAAATAATGAAGCCATCTCGCCTGACCAGATTACCAACATGCTCGGCGCCGATAAGATATCTGAATTTGCATCCAAGTTGGGACTTAGCAAGGAAGAGGCGGCTGGTGGTTTATCTGAGGCACTTCCGCAGATGGTGGATAAAGCCAGCAGTGGTGGCTCACTGCTTGATTCAATCGGTGGCGTCTCCGGCGCTATGGGTATGGCGAGCAAATTATTTGGCAAGTAGGCCAAGAACCTCAAGCGCCACCAGAACCTCCGGCGCAGGAAATATTGCTTGCGGAAATAAGAGATTTGCTAAAGAATCGGACGTAAGCCCTTTTCAGAATAACTCCGTATAACACCGAAAAAATCGGCCGCCGGGAGAATAATTATGCGTTGGCGTGGAAAACGCAAAAGTAGCAATGTGGAAGATAGACGCGCTATGCGAGCCGCTGGATCCGGAAGTGTAGGCGGTGGTAGTGGTATGTTACGTCTTTTTCCCATTGTATTTAAGTTTTTAGGATTTAAAGGGACCTTAATACTGGCAGTGTGTGTGGGCGCTTACGCTTTATTTACCGGGAACCTTAGCAATTTATTGGGAGGCCTTGGTCTACAGCAAGACACATCCGTCAGTAGGCCCGCAGTGCCGTTTCATGAAACCGCGAAAGAAAAAGAGCTGGTGGATTTCGTTTCCGTCATCTTGGCGGACACCGAAGATACCTGGACCACCTTGTTCCGACAAAGGGGGAAAACATATAAAGAACCACGACTTGTGCTGTTTCGTGACTCTGTAGATTCTGCTTGCGGAATGGCTCAGTCAGCCATGGGGCCCTTTTATTGTCCAGGCGATCAACAAGTTTACATCGACCTGGGGTTTTATGATCAGTTGAAAAATCGTTTCAAAGCGCCGGGTGACTTTGCCCAGGCATATGTCATTGCCCACGAAGTGGGGCATCATATTCAGACGCTGCTGGGGATATCCAGCCAAGTGCACGCGGCTCGCAGAAAGCTAAGCAAGGTCGAAGGTAACAAGCTGTCTGTTCGACAGGAGTTACAAGCCGATTGCTTTGCAGGCGTCTGGGCCAATCATGCCAACAACACGCGGCAGCTGCTTGAAGTGGGTGATTTAGAAGAAGGGCTGGCCGCTGCCAGTGCCATTGGTGACGATACATTGCAGAAGCAGTCACAGGGTTATGTGAGCCCTGATTCATTTACCCACGGCAGTTCGGAACAACGCGTCAAATGGTTCAAAATCGGCTTGGAGAGCGGCGACATGGCCAGTTGCGACACATTCAACAATTTTGAAGATAAATGAGAAGGAGTTGTGAGCAAATCTGATTGTATCTCGATGCCTCTGCACCCAAATCAAAGGGACAATATGGTATTGGTACAATGTCCAAGGAAACAATACCCCAGAGATAAATTGACGATTACTGGCATAAACAAATCATCATAACCCATTGATATTGATTAACGATTAGCATTCCAAAGCAATAATCCCTTCTCGTAGTGATAGATTAGCGAAGTCTTCAGTTTTGCATTATTTCCCCCAGCCCCAAGATATTGTGGTTGTGAAATTTTCATGGTCTGAAAGCCCCGGATCATGTTATCAGTAATTCTATATGGCTGGTGAATGTCTCCATCTGTGTTTCGATACGCAGAACGTTATGTCTTAAAAATCGGATATGTTAGGAATTATATGAAGGCGAGGCAAAAACTTAGAAAAGGAATTATTCTATTTTCCTTCTTTCTATTTCCGGTAATTTTCTACTATTTATCCCCTGTCGTCATAATCCGAGCCACGCTGGAGGGAATCATCAATGGTAGTTTCATCATTTTCTTACTCATGTTCGTTAGCGCTTTAATTCTTGGACGTGCTTATTGTGGCTGGGTTTGTCCCGCAGCCGGTTGCCAGGAAGCTATCTTCCTATCGAGAGACAAGAAAATTACCAAGGGCGACTTCATTAAATGGATAATTTGGATACCATGGATCAGTGCCATAGTGACCCTTGCGGTTATAAACGGCGGTTACCAAAGAATAGATTTTTTCTACGATACGAGCTACGGTCTGTCCATAGGGGACGTTAGTTCATTCATTGCTTACCTTATCGTTCTTTTGCTCCTCATTGTATTGCCTGCATATATTTTTGGGAAAAGATCGTTTTGTCATCATATATGCTGGATGGCTCCATTTATGATAATTGGCAGAAAGATAAGAAATTGGTTTGAGTGGCCTTCATTACAGCTGAGAGTCGAGCCAGATAAATGTAAACACTGCCATACCTGTGTTGCCAACTGTCCTATGAGCCTTCCTGTTGAAGAAATGGTAGTTCAGAACAAAATGGAAAACACCGAATGCATACTGTGCGGCACATGTATAGATGGTTGTAAGGATAAGGTCATAAATTATTCTTTTTCTAAAACGACTTAATAAAACAACCAATTAATAATTTAGGTTCAAGTACAAGATATGGGATAGCCCAATTGGGTGAAAATTTTCAAGGTTTCTAGGCATGAATCAATTACAGCACTTGGTATATAGCCAACACTTGATTTCATTTGCGTTTTCACAACGTCTTTATTAAAAAATGTTACATTAGTCAGTTCCACCCGTTTCCCGTTTCTAATTTCCATTTGCCACTTATAATTTATATCGCAGGTTATCTGTAATCATCGTTGGAAATTGATTGGGAATTAAATAAGGCAAATTTTTACAGAGGTATAAACATGGTGGAAAACAACAAGAGCGTTGTTTCAAGAATAACCGGAAAGCGATTTGGTTGTTTGCAAGTCTTTGGTTTAATGCTTGTTGTCGTCATTATTACCGCAGGGTCAACAATCTTAATATTCAAAACCTACTTTTTCCCATCAGAGTTCAAGCCTGTGATCCTGAGCTCTAATGAAGAACAAGTTCTGACTTCTAAATTAGAAAAGCTTGATTCAATAGGGGCTGATATTAATTTACACAGAAAAGATATTCTTAAGAAACCATCCAAAACAGACCGATTTGATTCAAGTGGCACTCTCGAACCGGAACCGTACAGTGAAGAAGGTATCAAAAGGGAGATAAATTTCACTGAAAGAGAACTGAACGCATTATTGGCAAGAAATACGGATCTTGCAAGAAAATTGGCGATTGATTTATCGAATGATCTTGTTAGTGCAAAGCTTCTATTACCTGTAGATGAAGACTTCCCTGTACTTGGGGGCAAAATCCTTCGTGTCAGAACGGGAATGGTTTTTACATACGATAAGGGTAAGCCAGTCGTCATCCTCAAAGGTATGACCATTATGGGTGTACCCTTACCAAATGCCTGGCTGGGAGGAATAAAGAATATCGATCTGGTAAAGGAATTTGGTGCCGACAAGGGTTTCTGGAAGACTTTTTCTGATGGGGTCGAGAACATCAAGATAGAAGAAGGTCGCTTAAAGATAAAACTGAAAGAATAGAGATGTTTTTGCATAGCTGAAATAAGGAAAACACCATGGCAGAGTATCAGATTCGGAATCGTTTTATACCTTTCAGGAAAGCGGATATTATAGAAATGTGCATCAACGATTCGCGACTTTCGGAACTTGATCAGAATTTATTTAGACAGTTTTGCCATATTTTAGGAAGTTTGATTCATTTTGAGTTCCACCTTCAAGTTGAAATGCTTAAAGACTGCTATTCACCATTTAACCCTGACGCAGACACTCGCTTGAACTACGATTACTCGGAGCAAGAAAAAAAGGAATTACAAAAAAAGCTTGGCGAAACATTGACTTCGATCCTTAATGCCGCCAATTTCCAAAAGATAACCAAGACCGATATTGAAGAAGCTCTGAAAGAGGAATCTCTCTTTAAGATCCGTCTTCGTGTTGATTTCGAAGATTTTGAGGAAGTTATATTTTATCAGCGCGGCGAAAGCACAAAAGAAGAGACCCTGGTAAAATTTCTCGGATTGAAGAAAGAACCAATCACATTTACGAATTATGAAAGGGCTGTGATATATATCAAATTCAAAGAAGAAAGTTACTTTAAAGCCAAAAATAAAAAAACGCTTTACTTCACGCCAGGCTCGACCATCATAAAGCTCTTCCAAAATGTTCCCAAGGCGGATCTTGAGATGCTTTTTCCCAACAGCGAGGTCCGCATGAAAACCATCGACAAACTCATCATCGGTATCCCAGCTGCAGTGAGCGGCATTGTTGTAATTGCAACCAAGCTTGGGGCTTCAATTCTTTTGATTGCCTCAGTTGTTTCTTTCTGGTTCGGATTTACCCAAGAAGAGGTAAGAATCGATCAGCAGCACCTTGTTGCCTTAGCCTTGGGTCTGGCGACGCTGGGTGGCTTTTTGTTTAAACAGATAAACAAGTTCAAAAATCGTAAAATTAAGTTTATGAAAGCCCTAACTGACAACCTATACTTTAAGAACCTTGATAACAACACAGGGGTATTTCATCATCTCGTCGACACGGCCGAGGAAGAGGAGTTCAAAGAAGCGATATTGGCATATTACTTTCTTTTGGTAGAGGATAAGGATCTCACAATAACTGAACTCGATGAAACCATTGAAAGCTGGTTTGAGAACAAACATAACTGCAGGATTAATTTTGAAATCGAGGATGCTTGCCACAAGCTCAAGCGCTGGGATCTTGTGAGTATGGAAAGAAACATTATTCGCAGAAAAAATTTGAATGACGCTATGCAGCAACTCGATAAAATTTGGGATAATTACTTTCCATATCACAAGGCTGGGGGATTACCTAAGACATCCTAAATGAAATTCGGGTTAATAACAGGCAAATCCCTTCATTCGCAATTATTCGTTCGCAATTAATCGAAATGATTATATACGATTTTTAGAATATACATCGTCTTCTAGACTAGAGACATGGCCGTTTTGCAGATAATGATAGCCAACAGCGGCGATCATGGCGGCATTGTCGCCGCAGAGATCATGGGACGGGACATGGACCTCAATTCCGAGCGGTTCGGCGTCTTGGGCGACACGCTGCCGCAGTCCCCGGTTGGCAGCCACGCCCCCGACCAGCGCAATGTGCCGGCATTCGTTCACCTGGGCGGCATGCAACACTTTGTACGAGAGAACCTCTACGACTGCCGCTTGAAAACCGGCCGCAACATCCGCCAGATGCTTTGCGGATGCATCCGCGTGGGTTTGTAGATAACGATGCACCGCTGTTTTGATACCACTGAAACTGAAATCATATCCGTTTTTATCCAAAAAAGTCCGGGGAAACGGGATCTTGGCAGGATCGCCCTGGAAGGCCAAATCGTCGACAATCTTGCCCCCGGGGTAGCCGAGGCCGAGCATTTTAGATACCTTGTCGTAGGCTTCACCGGCGGCATCATCACGCGTCTGCCCCATCAAGACCATTTCCGTATGGCCATTGACCCGATAGACAGCCGTATGCCCTCCGGATGCGAGCAAAGCAATAAAGGGAAAGGGCGGCGGTGCCGGCGTTAAAAAAACCGAATTCAAATGGCCCTCTAAATGGTCGACCCCAACCCAGGGCAGGTCGCGGGCATAGGCGAACGCCTTGGCAAACGAGAACCCGACCAGCAGGGCGCCGATCAGTCCCGGACCCTGCGTAACCGCCACGCCGTCGATGTCTGCAATGGTTAAGTCAGCCGCCTTGATCGCCATGCCAACGACGGCGTCGATGTTCTCGACGTGCTTGCGCGATGCCAGTTCCGGTACCACACCCCCATACAAATGATGAACATCGATCTGGGATGCAACTTCAGACGCCAATATCGTTCGACCATCAGCCACAATGGCCGCGGCTGTCTCGTCACAGGAGGTTTCAATACCGAGAATTATCATAATAATAAAATCGTTTCACAATTTTGTGCGGCCTGACGGTGTCTACGACCGTCAGTGAATTCTATCGAGCGAATGCGATTGAGAAAAGAAATAGCCAGGATTCGACTTGAATCTTGGCTACTTATTTTTTCCTGGCAACCTGCCCGGCGCCCTTGCCAGTGGCACCTCAGCCCTTACACACCGGGTTTTTACGGTGTCCTTTGGCAATCCAGTTCATCAGTTTGGCCCAGGTCCCGCGCAAATTACCAAGGGTTTTGGCCGTCTTTCCGTCGGGTTTATCCCTTGGCGTTAGGTCCATTGGATGCGTTTGCTGTTTTGTTTGCGCTCGACGATCTCACCGATCACGTAGGCCTTTTCGTCCATGGCAGCCAACCGTTCCATCAGCTCCTGTACATATTTCGCCGGTACCACGGCAATCAGGCCAATTCCGTTGTTAAAGGTGCGCAGCATTTCCCGGTCGGAAACCTTGCCCGCCTGCTGTAGAAAGGTGAAAATGGGAGGAATGTCCCAACTCCCCTTATGCAAGACGATGTTACACGTCTTGGGGATAATGCGCACGACATTTTCGGCAATCCCGCCGCCGGTAATGTGCGCCAAACCATGAACCGGCAGGTCTTTGATCAGGCTGCGAATAATCTCGGAGTAAATTTTGGTAGGCGTCAGCAATTCAGTGGCGATCGAACGCCCCAGCTCGGGCACGCGCGCGTCAATGTCCAGTTTGAGAACATCGAAACAGATCTTGCGCACCAATGAATAACCATTGCTGTGCAAACCGCTGGAGGCAATACCGATCAACTGGTTGCCGACCTGTATTTCCGAACCATCGACAATCTTGTTGTTGTCCACCAAACCGACCGTGAAGCCGGCCAGGTCATATTCATCGGCCTTATAAAAATCAGGCATCTCGGCCGTTTCTCCTCCGATGAGCGCGCAATTGGCCTGCCGACAGCCTTCACCGATCCCCGCTATCACTGAGGTGGCGATCTTGTTGTTCAGGCGTCCCATGGAAAGATAATCGAGAAAGAAAAGCGGTTTGGCCCCTTGCACGGCGATATCGTTGACACACATGGCCACCAAATCGATCCCGACCGTGTCGTGCTTGCCTGTCATAAAGGCGATTTTTAGTTTCGTCCCGACACCGTCTGTCGAACTCACCAGAACAGGCCGCTCCAGGTTCTCCAAATTAAGCGAGTAAAGTCCGCCGAACCCCCCGATCTCACCCATCACGCCTGTTCGGGGTGTCTGTTTGGCAATCTTTTTTATATTTTTTACCAGGGCATTGGCTTTGTCGATATCAACCCCGGCATCGGCATACGTGAGAGATTTCGCCATCGTTTTTTCCTATCGTTGTGGTGGTTGGTGGATACCCATATCCAGTGAAAATTAAAGTGAATCACCTGAAATGTCAAAACAAATTTTTTGACATTATGCAGAGGTATTGTAATTAGTGCCGATCCACCAATGGATTTCGGGATTTCGACGTTGGACGCCAGATTGATTAAAAGTAGAATGCTATTCCTCCGGTTAAATCGTCAAGTCAATTTGTCTTGACATCTATCGCAAAAGACTATCTATGGATGGATGCTAATGTCCATCCACAGGTGCTCTCACTATTATTGCCAGGACAATGGAGGTAAGCACAATGACTCAATTTGCACGGCTCGATCGGCTGCCGCCCTATGTTTTTGCAACCGTCAACAAGATTAAAATGGATGCCCGTCACCAGGGTCACGATATCATTGACCTGGGCATGGGCAATCCTGATATCGGGACGCCGCAACACATCGTCGACAAGCTTACCGAAGCCGCCCAGAAACCGCAGAATCATCGCTATTCGGCCTCCATGGGGATTACCAAGCTCAGAATGGCGATCGCCAGCTGGTACAAACGCCGGTTCGATGTGGATATCGATCCCCAAAACGAAGCCATTGTCACCATCGGTGTCAAGGAAGGCATGTCGCATCTGATTCTGGTGACCATCCGCCCGGGTGATGTGGTCTTTACACCCAACCCGACGTATCCGATTCATCCCTATTCATCGATCATATCCGGGGGCGATGTGCGCGGGATACCCGCTGTCGCCGGACAGCGATTTTTTCGACAATCTCATGCATGCCACCAAACAAACCTGGCCCCGGCCCAAGGTCCTGGTGATCAGCTATCCGCATAATCCGACCACCGAAGTGGTCGATCTCGCTTTTTTCGAAAAAATCGTGGCCTATGCCAAAGAACACAATATCATGATCATTCACGACTTTGCCTACGCGGACCTTGTTTTTGACGACTACAAGGCGCCCAGCTTCCTGCAGGCCAAAGGTGCCAAAGATGTGGGCGTGGAGTTTTTTTCGCTGTCCAAAAGCTACAGCATGCCCGGTTGGCGCGTGGGTTTCTGTGTCGGAAATCCAGAAATTGTTGGGGCCTTGCGGCGCATCAAATCATATCTGGATTATGGCATTTTCCAGCCGATCCAGATTGCATCGATTATCGCGTTGAGCGGCGAAAACGAGGAAGATCAGAAAAACAACCTGACCACGCGCCAGGAATGTGTCAAGCAGATTGTTGAAACCTACCGGGAACGGCGGGATGCCCTCATCTCCGGGTTGAGCCGCATCGGCTGGGAGATCCCACCGCCCAAGGGAACCATGTTCGTCTGGGGCAAAATCCCGGAACAATACATTAAAATGGGATCCGTGGAATTTTCCAAATTCCTGATCAATGAGGCCCAGGTGGCCGTATCACCCGGGCTGGGCTTCGGTGAATACGGCGATGACTATGTGCGCTTTGCCCTGATCGAAAACAACATGCGCATCAATCAAGCCATCCGAGGGATTAAAAAGGTAATGTAAGGAGTTGGGTTCATGCGAAAAGATCAACATTGGGATACTCGGCTTCGGCACCGTCGGTGCCGGTGTTGCCAAGATTCTGATCGAAAACCGAGATCTGCTTCGTGCCCGGGTCGGTGCCGACCTGGTTTTAAAATATGTCGCGGACATTGACACCACCACCGATCGTGGCTTGCAATTGGCCGACGGGATCCTGATCAATGATGCGGCGCGGGTCATCGATGACCCCGAGGTCGACATCATCGTCGAGTTGATCGGAGGGCAAACGGTTGCCAAGGATTTTATCCTTAAGGCCATTGCCAACGGCAAGCAGGTGGTCACGGCCAACAAAGCCCTTTTGGCATCCCAGGGCAATGCCCTCTTCAAAGCTGCCGGCGCCCAAGGGGTCGACCTGGCCTATGAAGCCAGTGTCGGCGGATGCATGCCGATCATCAAAACCCTACGGGAGGCGCTGGCCGGCAACCGCATCCAGACCATGACCGGCATTTTAAACGGGACGTGCAACTATATTCTGTCCAAAATAACCGATGAAGGCGTGACCTTCGAAACCGCCTTGGCCGAAGCCCAGCGCAACGGGTACGCCGAAGCCGACCCGACCCTCGATGTAGAAGGTCATGACACGGCCCACAAGCTGGCCCTCCTGACCGCCCTGGCCTACGGAATGGAGATCAACCTCGACGATATTTACATCGAAGGCATCTCCAAAATCACCCCCATGGACATCGCTTTTGCCGATCAATTCGGTTACCGGATTAAACTACTGGCCATCGGCAAAGACAGGGGCGACGCGGTCGAAGCCCGTATCCACCCGACCATGATCCCGTTCAACAACATCTTATCAAACGTCAACGGCACGCTCAATGCCATTAGCGTTGCCGGGGATGCGGTCGGTGAAATTCTGCTTTACGGACACGGTGCCGGCCGGATGCCAACCGCCAGTGCCGTTGTCAGTGATATCGTCGACATTGCCCGCGACCTGCTGACCGGTGCGAAAGGCCGGCTTCCGCTGGCTGCTTTCCAGCCGGACAGCATTCGCAAAATAACGGTGCTGCCATTGGACGATATCGAGATGCATTATTATTTTCGCTTTGCAGCTCTTGATCGACCGGGCGTCCTATCAAAAATATCCGGCATCCTGGGGACATATGGCATCAGCCTTAAATCGGTCCACCAAAAAGGACGCAAGACCAACGGCTCGGTCCCCATCGTCATGTTGACCCACAAAGCCCGGGAAGCGGATGTCAAGCAGGCCCTGCATGAAATTGAAGCATTGGATGTGGTCGGCAGCCATCCGGTTTTGATCCGTATCGAAGACGATAACCAAGAAGTCTAGTGCGCTTGGCCATCTGAACCCTGACACCGCCAAACGACGGGCAGCTGTCAGCGGTGTCGCGGGCGCCTGCGGCGGCCCTTTACCGATATGCCCATCCGGACGTTTGATATCTTCTTGAAGGTTGCCTTTGGCACGGGGATTTGATATCGAAGGCCCGGTTTTTATTTTTTGGCGATACATTTTAGAAAAATCGTAACCCATGGAGAGGCGCTATGCAGATTCTGTGTTCTGACCTGGAAGGTATCTTTCTGCCCGAAATCTGGATTAACGTTGCCGCCCAAACCGGCATCGCAGAACTCAAGCTGACCACGCGTGACATACCGGACTACGATGTGCTCATGAAAAAACGCCTCGGGATTCTGGATGCCAACGGTCTGAAGTTGAAAGACATCACCGATGTCATCGCCACCATGGAACCGCTGGACGGCGCCCTCGCCTTTTTAGACTGGGTTCGCGAACGCACCCAAATCATCGTCGTGTCAGATACTTATGTGGAATTCGCCAAACCGTTGATGAAAAAACTCGGCTGGCCGACCCTGTTCTGTCATCACTTGACCACCGGCCCGGACGGCGCGATCGCGGACTACAACCTGCGTCAACCGGACAGCAAGCAGAAAACCGTTCAGGCGCTCAAGAGTCTGAATTACCAGGTCATTGCCATTGGCGACTCCTACAATGACATTACCATGCTGCAGGCAGCGGACGCGGGAATTCTGTTCAATCCACCCGACAACGTCAAGCAAGAATACCCTGACCTACCGACCACTTACAATTATGATGAGCTGAAAGCCGCGCTGCGGCGGATATGGGGATCCTGATGTTGGCCCATCGGACTACCTACCGGGTGATCTACGGCGACACCGATAAAATGGGCGTCGCCTACCACGCCAACTATCTTCGCTGGTTTGAAATCGGCCGTGCAGAAATGTTTCGCAGCCTGGGCTTGCCCTATAAAACCATTGAAGAAAAAGGCATCTTTATGCCGATATCCGAGGTCTACTGCAAGTTTTTGGCCCCAGCCCGCTATGACGACTTGGTTGTTATCGAAACCACCATGGATCCGAGTGTCAAAGGCAGCATGAAGCTCGACTACCGTATTTTTAATCAGAGCAATGAAGAATTGCTGGTCCACGGATACACCCGCCTGGCCTACATGGACAAACACGGCCAGGTTACCCGCCCTCCGGCGTTGCTGCGCGAGATTATTGCCAAGTGCCGGGACGCTGCCGCAACAGACGCTTAGGGAATCAGATTCGATGACCGTATGGTTTTGGCCAACATCCCAGGGGGTTCTCTTTCGGATCGTGGTCCAGCCCCGCTCGTCCCGCACCCAGATTCTCGGCCTGCACGGTGACGCTCTCAAAATCAAACTCACGGCACCACCGGTCGACGGTGCTGCCAATGCAATGGTCATCGCCTACCTGGCCAAACGCTTGGGTGTTTCCCGGTCACGGCTGGAAATCAAGACCGGGCATACGGGCAAACAAAAACAGATCCTGTTTCATTTCACGGATGACGCGCCGCTGCCAGGTGAATCAGATCGCATGCAACGACAGATTAAAGCGCTGGCCGAAGGCTGAAAAAAGCGCTTGACTTCCAGGCACGGTTCCAATAGAGATCGTTACAAATCTTGTTGCGGGGTGGAGCAGTCTGGTAGCTCGTCGGGCTCATAACCCGAAGGTCGTTGGTTCAAATCCAGCCCCCGCTACCATATTTTGAAATAATAATAGGGGCTTGAGAGATGATCTCAGGCCCCTATTTTTTCGCCCACATAGTGTACCCACACCCTTACCCACAAGCAAATGAGGGCCCATTATATTTTAATGGTCCTTTTTTATAACAACTGGCGCTCTAAACCAGGTTCGGTAATGATAGTGGGTTCTGTAGCTGACGATTAGTTTAAAGCTCAACTTGTCCAACCGATGGAGTCCACCGCCACTAGCGCAAGTTCGATTCGCTTCTCTACCAGACCCGAAAGTTGATCTATAATTTATCTTCCGAACGCCTTGCGGTTCCTTCGTACACGAAATCACAAAGGTCAATAGCTGAACCACCCAAAAAGTTTAGGTAATAGCAAAATTTTTCAATTGAACTAAAGTGGCCTGGCTGCGGATAATAAGTAAACCCTATTGACATAAACGCAACTATAGCGACCAAGTTCAACAGTTCGATTGTCCGATTCATAAACATTGAAACCTTAACAGCTAAGGAAAGTATGAACCAGATAATAACCATTACAGCAAATTTTGATTCTATCGTCCAGGATTGATCATCTCTTCGGATAAATGCATAAGTAAAGAAGATCGATATATACAACAAGATATATATCAATCCGACAGCTTGCCTTGGTCTGTGGATATAAAAAGGCATTTTCAATCAGGTATGGATTTACCGTGTGGGATTTACTTAAACAGGTTATATCACCACGTTTAAAAGGCAGGGTTTAGGGCATGGTATGCAATGGATCACTATTCTTAAGATTTCGAATAAAAATAGCCTCGGCAATGCTTATTGGTTGAACAATACCCTCAAAGAACAATCGGTACCCTAACTCAGGTAACCACGCGAGATGCACCGCTAAAGCTTTTCAGGGCTACAAAGATTTTCGGAGCTGTTTGCCACGCGCCCACAACCACCGCATACATATTGCCCCTTGGATACCAACGTTTTCCAGTTTTCCAAATTGTCTTTTACCATTCCTTCACCATGCAGGTAACAGAGATGTTTTTCGTGTCCTTCATGTGGCATTTCATCTTTACTCATCGCGACCTCCAGTACATGTTAAAATATTACTTTTATGCTATTCAGGCCATCATATAATACTTCCTGGACAATTATCATAGCTGCTAAGAATTTAAGTTGCTAATAGCTGATTGTCAAATATTTTCGCCCAGCAAATAGGAGGGACGGTCATGCTTTTTGACCTTTTTAGGGAAAGGTTTTTTTGCTATAAACAGAATATCTTCTCAGGCCCGTGGGGAAAAGAAAAGAAACATGACCGTCCCCATAACAATTCTTTTAGCCGTTTTAATCATAGGTTTTGCTTTCATTTTTACCCCCTTTCTGTTTTTAGTTTGTAGGCTGTTAATCTGTTACACAAACCGCTGGTTACGCTGGGCAAAGTCTTGTTTCACTTGCCAAATGCTCTAATATATGGTAACCATTATCAAAAATTGAAAAGTGCTCCAAAAGGGTTTGAGCCATATTCCGAAAGTGAGTAAAAAATGCCACAATCAAATCACGATAGTGCCTCTGATGCCATATTGGAAAAGCTAGATGCCCTGAAACATGCGGTCATTTACTGTCTCGAGGCTGGATGCCCGCGCAAGGGGCGAATCCGCTACGGTTCTGGCTATGCCAAAATACTGCTCGATGCTTTGGGCGTGCGCGATGGTGGTATCCCTATGAATCACGGAGAAGCTTTTGTCGCGCTCATTGACAGTATCGCCGATGACGTAAAAAGGTTATGAGTCTTAACCTTTATGTTTAGCTCGTTAATACCCTTACGGAAATTTTCAAATGCCTCATACTCAAAGTGATACGGAATCGGCCTTTCAACTGAAAAAAGTCCTCGCAGTTGATAACGACCCGATTATGCTCAAATCTCTTACCAGGGTTTTCGAGAAGGCCGGTTTACAGGTTGTAACGGCCGATGACGGCATCATGGCCATTGACCTTCTCGAAACCTACAAGCCCGATCTGTTTATTGTCGACTTGGTAATGCCCAACATAGACGGACGGGCGTTGTGCCGTATCATACGAAGCAAAAAGGAGTTCAAGACCACGCCCATCGTAATTGTTTCCGCCATCGCAGCCGAGGAAGCGATCAGTACGGCCGAACTCGGCGCCAACATCTGCATTGCCAAAGTAGCGTTTGGCGAAATGGAACTCATCATAAACAAATTTCTAAATTCCCCCCAGTTGCTGTGGGATTCAACTTTGGGCGACCGGGTTTTAGGGGTTGATGACCTTTATCCTCGTAACATCACCAGTGAACTATTGACCATAAACTGGCATTTTCGCATCATGCTTGACAGCATATCCAACGGAATTATCGAAATCGATCAAAACAAACGTATTATTTACGCCAATCCATCGGCCCTGCGTTTTTTTGCGATGTCCGCCGAGAAGATGTTGGGCAGCTATGTATCCCAGATTTTCCAGGTCGGCGCTGATGAACCTTTCTTTTCCTTGATTAATGCCTCCTCATCAAGCAGCGATCCGATCGGCCAGCACATTAATCTTGCAGTCCGCCACCGGCTTTTCGATGTCTCAGTTGTGCCGTCCGATCGCAGCCGAAATACCAAAGTGATTGTCATGGACGACATCACCATACGCGAAAAAACACAAAAGGAACTCATTGAGGCCAACAACAAACTTGAGATTCTGGCCCGGGTTGACGGTCTAACCAATGTTTTCAATCGACGCCATTTTGACGAAATGCTCCATCGAGAATGGGGGCGTCTGAAACGTGAAAAGAGCGCGTTAGCGCTGCTTCTCTTTGATGTAGATTATTTCAAGGACTTTAACGACACCTACGGCCACCTCGGAGGTGATCAATGCCTCAAGGATATCGCCCTGGCCATCCATGCCACCCTTCGGCGACCCTCGGATATGGTCGCACGCTACGGTGGGGATGAATTTGTCGCCATTTTGCCCAACACAACCCTCGAAGGTGCGTTGCACCTGGCTGAAGAAATCCGGAAGAACATCCGCGAACTTCCGATCAGACACGAGAAGTCTCCGGTGGCCGACCATGTTACGGTAACAATCGGGGCCAGCAGCGGGTTTCCCGATGACGCCCTGCCGGAAGACAAATTCATTGGAATGGCCGACAAAGCGCTTTATGAAGCAAAAATGAAAGGGCGGAATTGTTGCGTGGGAAAACTATTGCCGCGCCATGATGACACAGCTTAAAGGTCTCTATCAATAGACCTCCCATAACAAATGTTGTGCTGACGATGTCTTCGGTTGCGCTTGGTGACATCTTCAACACAGCCCCACCCTGTTAAGATCTATCCGGTCTTGCACACGAAAATCGAAACCTGTTCTATAAAAATTGTGATAGGTTCCCTGTTGCTAAATACAGCCCGCACATTAGGCATCCAAATTGTCCGATGGATACATTGCGCTTGACTTTTCACTGATACATCAGATATCAGATATCAACAACCCACCCTTCTTTTGACCTTCCAATGTCTGATTAAAAAGGAGTTTTGTCATGACCAAAGTAAAAATGACCCCCAGTGAAGCCCTGGTCGAAACCCTTGTGGCCGAGGGCGTTGAAACCGTTTTCGGCATTGTGGGCAGTGCCTACATGGACGCGCTCGACTTGTTCCCGGCCGCCGGCATCCGCTTCGTCTCCGTGGCCCACGAACAGGCCGCGGCCCATGCCGCCGATGGCCTGGCCCGCGTTACCGGCAAACCCCAAGCCTGCATTGCCCAGAACGGTCCCGGCGCCGCTAATTTCGTCTCGGCCATCACGGCCGCCTTTTGGGCCCACTCGCCGGTCGTGGCGATCACGCCCGAAACCGGCAGCATGGGCATCGGCACGGGCGGATTCCAGGAACTCGACCAGATGGCCATGTTTGAAAAATCGACCGTGTACCAGGTTCGGGTCAACCGGCCCGAACGCATGGCCGAACTGGCCCGCCGAGCCTTTTACATGGCCAAGGTCGAAAACGGCCCCACCCAGCTCAACATTCCGCGAGATTACTTTTACGGGGTATGTGAAGATGAAATCTATCCCACCCTTTCCATCTCCCGGGGCATCGGGTCCCCCAAAGACCTGCAAGCGGCCGCCGCACTTCTGGCCGAAGCCGATTATCCGGTGATCCTGGCCGGCGGCGGCGTATCCCAGGGCGATGCCTTGCAGGAAGTCGAAGCCCTGGCCGAATATCTGACCGCTCCGGTGGTCAACTCGTATTTGCACAATGATTCATTTCCGGCCGCCCATCACCTGGCCTTCAGGCCCCATCGGCTACTGTGGTTCCAAGGCTGCCATGCGAACCATTGCCAAAGCCGATGTGGTCATCGCCCTGGGTTGTCGCCTGGGCCCCTTCGGAACCCTGCCCCAGTATGACATCGATTACTGGCCCCCCCAGGCCAAAATCATTCAGGTCGACCGGGATGCCAAAGTGCTGGGCCTGAGCCGGCGCGTCGATGTAGCCGCCTGTGCAGACGTCAAGGAGTTTACGGCGGAACTGCTGACCGCCGTTCAGGCACACCAACCCGCACGGGAGCCACACGCGGGCCGCTTGGCCGATGTCGCCCAGGAAAACCAAATCTGGAACGACGAACTGGAACAATGGTCCACCTCCGAAGAGCTTTGATGCACCCCCGCCGCTTTTTACGGGAGCTGGCCCTGGCCATTCCGGAAGGGTCGATCGTGGCCACCGATATCGGCAACAATTCGTCCATGTGCAACGCCTATTTCAAATTCAACGATGTCAGGCAGCACCTGGCCGCCTTGAGCTGGGGCAATTGTGGATTTGCCTACGGCGCCGCCATGGGCGCCAAGATCGGTTGCCCGGACAAATCCGT
The DNA here is from genome assembly GCA_963802265.1 of uncultured delta proteobacterium. Classification (GTDB taxonomy): domain Bacteria; phylum Desulfobacterota; class Desulfobacteria; order Desulfobacterales; family CAWDIC01; genus CAWDIC01. The sequence continues at coordinate 157,437 of CAWDIC010000005.1, read as the reverse complement.
GTTTTGCTTTCAAGGTGACGGGGCGTACGGGATCAGCGGTATTGCCGAAGTGATGACGGCCGTGCGGGAAAACATTCCCGTGATCGCCGTGGTGGCCAACAACCTGGAATGGGGCGCGGAAAAGAAAAATCAGATCGATTATTATGAATCCCGTTTCGTGGGCGCCAACCTGCGTGAAAATCCGGACTACGCCCAACTGGCCGAAGACATGGGCGCCAAAGGCTATACGGTCACTGACTATCGCGAAGTTCAGGACGTGGTCAAAGATGCCGTGGCATCGGGCCGGCCCTGCGTGATCAACGCCATGATCCAAGGCGGCGAAGAAAGTTCTGGCGGAACCGTTCCGACGGGATGCTTTGCAGATGCCGATCCGGCTATCTGGAGAAGTATGCACATTTGAGAGCCAAGTAGAAGCTGTCTCAGAAAAGTCTGTTGCCTCAATCTCTACGTTGGGCCCTTATTTCAAGTCCTCGATCCGCCTGAGGCGGATTGAGGAATCTAATCATGTCACCCAACGCCGAAATCGAGTAAAAGAACCATTCATGGATGGATACTGAATATCCATCCATGAGGAAGTGGCCTTTGAATGAAATCCTTAGCATTCAAATATTAGGAGGCGCGAGCGATGACATCTCAAAAGAATTGGCTGGACTACGATGTGGACGCACTCGTAGCGGCTGACAAAAACTACCTTTGGCATCACCTCAAGCCCCACAAGCTCTTTGATGACCAGGAACAGATGATCATCGTCGAAGGCCGGGGGCTGATTGTCAAAGACATTCGCGGCAACGAATACCTGGATGCCTCCTCCGGCGGGGTCTGGAGCGTGGTCGTCGGCTACGGACGCGACAGCATTGCCGAGGCGGTGTGCGCCCAGCTCAAGAAAATGCCCTATTTCGCAGGCGTGGTCGGCAATGTTCCGGCCATTCAATTCGCCCAAAAGCTGATCGAGCTGCTGCCCAGGCTCGGCAAGGTTTATTATTCCAACAGCGGATCGGAAGCCAACGAAAAGGCCTACAAAATCGTACGCCAGGCATCCCGCATCAATGCAACCTTTAAGGGCAAATATAAAATTTTATACCGCGACCGCGATTACCACGGCACCACGTTAGGGGCGCTGAGTTCCACGGGTCAGGAGGAACGCAAGCAGGATTTTGGCCCCCTGTGTGATGGCTTTGCACAATTTCCCCATGCGCTTTGCTACCGCTGTGCCTTTGACCACACCTACCCGGCGTGCGACATTGCGTGCGCAAAGGTCGTGGAGGATCTCATCTTAGAAGAGGGGCCGGATTCGGTCGGCGCGCTCATCGTCGAACCGATTACAGCCGGCGGCGGCATCATCGTTCCGGTGCCGGAATACTACCCGACGCTTGAGGCAATTTGTAAAAAATACGGCGTTTTGATGATCATGGACGAAGTCGTCTGCGGATTCGGCCGCACGGGCAAATTCTGGGGCCATGACCACTACGACGTGGACCCGGATATGGTGACCCTGGCCAAAGGCCTGACCAGTTCCTATGAGGCCCTGTCGGCCACCGTTGTAAAGCAAAGCGTCTACGATCTGTTTTTGAACGACCCGGCTGATCCATCCGAGCGCCTGAATTATTTTCGTGACATCAGCACCTACGGTGGGTGTACCAGCGGTATGACGGCTGCTCTGGAAAGTACCCGGATTATTGAACAAGAAAACCTGGTTGCCAACAGCCAGTCCATGGGGGCCTATCTGCTCGATAGCCTCATGGCCCTGCGGGACCTCCCTTTGGTGGGCGATATCCGTGGCAAAGGCTTGTTCTGCGGCATCGAATTTGTTGAGAATAAAAAAACCAAAACGCCGATCTCGGAGAAAACCATGGCCCAAATCGTGGCCCATGTGAATGCCGAGGGCGTTCTGGTCGGCCGAACCAATACCAGCCTGCCGGGCAACAACACCATTATGAACCTGGCACCGGCGCTCATTGTCTCGCGTGAACAAATCGATCAAATCGTTACGGCAATTAAAACCGCCATCGAAAAAACCATTTGATTGATGACAACAATCAGCGCAAAAAAGGAGATCGCCGGTCATGCTTAACATGCAATCCCTCAGAGAACAGCTCTACCAGCATCTGCGGGCCGAGATGGAAACCGGCAACCTGGCACCCGGTGTGACGATCAACCTCAATGCCATCAGCCAAGAACTGGGCATCAGTAAAACGCCGTTGCGCGATGCCCTGATTCAGCTGGAAGCCGAAGGCTTTGTCGATATTTTGCCGCGACGGGGTGTGGTCGTGCGCAAGCTTACCCTGCAGGATGTAAAGGATTTTTACGAGATCATCGGCGCTCTGGAGGCGGTCGTGGTGCAGCAAGTGTTTGATCGGCTGCGCTCCCGCCACATTCCGACCTTAAAGCGTTTAAACGAAGACCAACGGCGGGCCTACGGCCAACAGGCCTATGCGCGTTACTACCGCTTGAATCTGGAATTTCATGGTGTTTTTTTGAAGCTTTCGGACAATCGTAACCTGCAAAATATTCTGCTGCCCATGAAACAGCGTTTGTATGATTTCCCACGGCAGGTCTATATCGACGAATGGGAACAACGCAACATGGATGAACACGACCATTTCATCGCCCGCATCGAAGTCGGCGACCCAAACGGGGCCGCGGATCTGATGCGCACCATTCATTGGTCATTTACCTATCAGGAAACCTTCATCCGCGCGTTCTATCGATAAAAGCGTGGAACGATTTTATTAAAAGGGTATTTTTTTCATACATAGGCAATCGATTTTACAATTAATAGCACCTTTTTTACCCACCGAACGCACCTCCCGAATCGCTCGGCACCCCCAAATATATAAAATTATTACTAATATTTTTATTGCTCTGTTATGGCATCGATATTGCTTTCTCTTATTCAGACACAACGAACCATTGAAAAGGACAACTGTAAAATAATAGGAGCGTAGCATGCAGATTAGAGTCAACGGCGCTGAACTTGAGATGTATAAAAATTGCGATGTGTATGTGGGATCTCCGGGTAACGGGCAAACATTTAAAAAATGGTCAGAGCTTGACAAGGGCGTGGTCGATGCATTAGAAGAGATAGAGCTTCAAGCCGAGGACCTGATCCGGCGCACGGAGCAAATCATATTAGGAGGAAAAGCCTAACCATGAAAAAAGGTGGTCGGCGTTTAGCCACAGACAGACGGCAGTTTTCTTATTCGTATCATATGCCGGAAAGAAGGTCGGGAGAAGACCGCAGGGATCGAACCGACCGTAGAAACGACAACTCGCAGTCCAGTGTCATCGAACGGCGTACAATGATGCGAGCGTGTTAAATAAAAATTAAATGGGTATTCCACCAAAAGGCCGGAGCCTCACGGCGCCGGCCTTTTTTTATGATATCTTTATATAGCAGTTGTCAAAAATATATTCCGAAATAGCCAAGCGAGGAGCGGTGCCCTATCGGAATGTTATTTTGACATCCACTATAAACGCCAATAGACGACTTTGCCGGTCCGTGCCTCGGCCGGGCTAAAAACACCTTTGAGGTCCACGACAATCGCCTCACCGTCGGAACAAAGGGCGGCAATCGCTTCAAAACCGGCTTTTTTGTAGGCTCTGTGGGCCACGGCAACAACCACCGCATCCAGCCCTGTCAGGTTCTCCATCTTTTTCAGGGTGATTCCGTAATATTTCTGAGCTTCATCTGCATTGGCCAAGGGATCGTGCACCTGTACCTCGATGCCATAATCGGCCAACTCGCGGATAATGTCGACCACTTTGGTGTTGCGCAAATCAGGAACATCCTCTTTGAAGGTCAACCCGAGGATCCCAACGCGGGCGTTTCTTACTTGCTTGCCGGCCCTGATCAGTAGCTTAACGGTTTTTTCGGCCACATACTTGCCCATGGCATCGTTGATCCGGCGACCGGCCAAGATCATCTCCGGATGATAGCCGATCGATTCTGCTTTAAACGTCAGGTAGTAGGGATCCACGCCAATGCAGTGCCCACCCACCAGGCCGGGCCGGAAAGGCAGAAAGTTCCACTTGGTCCCGGCCGCCTCCAAAACTTCGGTGGTATCGATCCCCATTTTATCAAAAATCATGGCCAATTCGTTCATCAAGGCGATGTTCAAGTCTCTTTGGGTGTTTTCAATCACCTTGGCCGCCTCGGCCACCTTGATGCTTGACGCCTGGTGTAGCCCTGCTTTCACGACCTTGCCATAGACACCTGCCAGAAGTTTGCCGGTCGCTGCGTCGGATCCTGACACAATCTTGACGATATTCTCGACCGTGTGAACCGTGTCGCCCGGGTTGATGCGTTCGGGCGAATAGCCTACCGTAAAATCGGCGCCCAATTTCAGGCCGGACTGCTGCTCCATGATGGGCACACAGACGTCTTGTGTGGCACCGGGAAAAACCGTCGATTCGAAGACCACACAGCTGCCTGCCTGCATGTTCCGGCCAACGGTATGCGAAGCGCCTTCCAGCGGCGCCAGGTCGGGGATGCGATATGCGTCAATGGGCGTCGGAACCGCCACAATGATAAATCGGCACGTCGCCAGCGCTTCAGGGTCACTGGTGTAATTGATATCCGTTTGGGCCAGTTCCTGGGGCGCCACTTCCAGGGTCCGATCCTGCCCGGACCGCAGTTCGGCGACACGCTCCTCCTTAAGGTCATACCCGACCACATTAAAAAATTTTGCGAGTTGAACCGCCAAAGGCAACCCCACATACCCCAAACCGACAACGGCGATTTTATCTCGGCCTTCTTCCAAAGATTCGAGCGTAACCATTGTTTCACCTCATTGTATTCGTGATCCCAAGGCTATTTGAAAATGGATCTATAGCATGTTTTAACTGCTTTTACACATCCTGATTAAAATCCTTACACGATTTTATTTGGCAACAAACTATGGTATGATTCGGTTTACGTTTTAAGCGTACCTTGTTTGCGACCCAAAAAATGCAATCGCGCAGGGACCTAAAATACGATAAAAACGATCAACGCCCCATGATGTCAAGAGGATCCATGCCTCACACAAACACACCCCAGATATTGATCGTCGATGACGAAACCGCAATTTGTGAATACCTGCGGCAATTTCTGACCCGCCAAGAGTACAGCGTTTTAGCGGTTAACAGCGGCCGGGAGGCCATCCAGGCCGTATCCGCATCGCATTTTGATATCATTTTCCTCGATATCAGTCTTCCTGACCTGGATGGCTACGACGTATTGGAGCAAATTTCGGACCGGTGCCCGCTCAGCCTTATCATCATGATGACAGGCTACGCTTCCATTGAATCGGCTGTTGAGGCACTGCGCAAGGGCGCTTATGATTACCTGCGCAAACCCTTCGAAATGAATGAGTTGCTGAAAACGATTCACAAGGCCCTTGCCCACCAGCAGCTTGAGGAAGCACACCATGCGGCCCAAAAAGCCCTGCAAGAAAGCGAAGCGCGTTTTCGCGACCTGGTGGAGAATTCCTTGATCGGTATTTTCATCATTCAAAACCGTCAGGTCGTTTACCAGAATTCCGAACAGCGTCAACTTTTCAGCAACATGCCGGTCCCTTATTCGATAGACGATCTTACCTTCGTGTACCCGGATGACGTGCCCAAAATCGAAAATGCCTTGCAAAACATCTTGACCGGCGCAACCCCATCGGTTGAAATCGATTTTCGCTTCAATCTGCCTGATAAGAGCGGGGATAAAATCAACTTGAAATGGGTTCAATGTCGTGCCATTTCCTTCACGTACCAGGGCCAGCCAGCTGTCCTGGTCAACATGATGGACATCACGCGCCTGAAGGAACTGGAACACCTGGTTATGATCAAATATAAAATGGATTCCCTGGGACGGGTCGCAACCGGCATTGCCCATGAAATCCGAAATCCCTTAACCGGTATCAATTCATACTTGTTCACCTTGCAGGATCTCTGCCTGACCGATACCATCATGCCGGACAATGTTCCCGTGATACGGCGCATTGCAGAACAAATTCAGGTGGCTTCCAACCGCATCGAGGCCGTCATCAAACGGGTCCTCGATTTTTCCAAACCGACCGCGCCTAAAATGTTGTTGGTCGATATCAATGATCCGATCCGTGAAGCCATCGATCTCTCAGCCGTTACCCTGCGAAAAAATGAAATCGAACTGATCCAAGACCTGGCATCCGAACTTCCGAACTGTTACGTCGATGCGCAGATGCTGGAACAGGTCTTCTTAAACCTGATCAATAACGCTGCCAATGTGATGCGCCAGCAGACCGCCCCCAAAAAAATCGGTATCCGCTCCTATTCTGAAGGCCTACGTGTCTGCGTTCACATTTCGGATTCGGGTCCGGGTGTCACCCTCGAAATGCGGGATAAGGTTTTCGACCCTTTTTTCACAACCACCAGTGACGGATCGGGCATCGGCCTCAGCATCGCGCAACGGATTATTACCGACCATAACGGAAAAATCAGTATCGACACCAGTGAGTGGCAAGGGGCTGATTTCAAAATCGAACTGCCGGTCGAAAAGAGGATGCTGCCACGATGAGCCAATATTCCATCTTTGTCGTAGACGATGAAACCGTCGCCCGTGAAGGCATTGCCCTGGCCATGCAAAAGGATTACCGGGTACGGGCGTTTGGGTCGGCTGAAACCTTTCTCGAGGCCATCGCCGAGGACGCCCCAGACCTGGTGCTTCTGGATGTTGGTCTTCCCGGCCTGAGCGGGCTTGAAGCCCTGGAACAAATCAAGGTCCGCCAACCGGAAACGATCGTCATCATGATCACCGCATTTGAAGATGTGAAGACGGTTATCAAGGCCATGAAGCTCGGTGCCTACGATTACGTGGTTAAACCCCTCAAAATGGATGCCTTGATCACCAAAGTCCACATGGCGCTCGAAACAATTGCCATGCGCAAAGAAATCCAGGGGCTACACGAGAAATATCTCAAGGAGAATCTGCCCTGTTTTATCGGTGAGAGCAATGTGGTTCAAGACATCATGGATGTCGTCAAAAAGGTGGCCGCAAGCCCGGACACATCCATCTTGATCGTGGGAGAAACCGGTACGGGCAAGGAATTGATCGCCAAAGCCATCCACTACCGCAGTCCCCTGTTCAAGGGGCCCCTGGTTTCCGTCAATTGTGCGACCATTCCCAAGGATCTCATCGAAAGTGAACTGTTCGGCTATGAAAAAGGGGCTTTCACCGGCGCCGACACGGCTGGTAAAATGGGGTTGGTCGAAAAAGCGGCCAACGGGACCCTTTTTTTAGATGAGATCGGCGATTTGAGTGCCGCTGCCCAGGCGAAGTTGCTGCGTTTTTTAGAGGAGGGCGAATATTACCGCCTGGGCGGCACGCAAAAACGCTGGGCGCGGCCTCGTATCGTGTCCGCCACCAACCGCGATCCATCAGAGTTGATTCGCCAAGGCCTCTTCCGGGAGGACCTGTATTACCGTCTGGCCGTGATCAAAATCCAAGTCCCCGCGCTCAATCAGCGGCGCGATGATATTCTTTTAATCGCCCGCCATTTTGTGGTGGAATTCAGCCAGAAACTTGGCAAACAGTTCACCGGCCTGTCAACCGATGTCCAGTCGGCCTTAAAAAATTACGCCTGGACCGGCAATGTACGTGAATTGAAAAATATCATCGAGCGGGCGGTGCTGCTAAGCGACGGCCCCATCATCGGCATCCAAGACATCGACCTAAGACAGCCTAACTGCACCCCGCTGCAGGATTCAACCCAAACACAACCGCAACTCCCGGCCCTAGTCTGACACCGGTCTCGATTTACCATCCACTCTAACGGCTGTTGAAAAATATTATTTCGAGCAAGCCCTTCAGCTTGCCAACAACAATGTCAGCCAGGCCGCCAAATTGCTCAACTTGAGCCGCGACACCTTTCGGTATCGACGTAAAAAAATTAAATCGTGATACGATTTTATTTTTTTACACGAACCCGGTGCTTCGCCCCGGGAAAAGCCCAAATTCGCCCCAACCGACCTGGCTTAGTTCACTCGCGCTTCGCTGTGGTTTATCCTCCGCCGAATAATCCATCCGCAAAATACCGCCATATCTTCCAATTGGAAAAACCACCCCTATTGGGTCGAATAGCCTTATTGGGTGTTTTCACCCAATAAATTGGGGCATAACCCCCAACTCGCCCCTTCAAACGGACAGCTCGACCTCCCAATAAATACTACAACCTATTAACTTTATTATCATTTATCAATTTAACAAGGAGTGGCACACCCCTTGCACAGGTATAGCCCTGTTGGTTTTAACCCGTTCAAGGAGATGCCGATGAACTCGTCCAGCGCGTTCGACGCCCTAAAAGATTTACGTATTTTGCTGGTGGATGACGATGAACTGATCCGTGATTCCCTAAGCCTGGTATTTAAAAATCGCGGTTGTCATCTACGGGCCCATGAATCGGCCGAAGAAGCGCTAGAAACTCTGCGCGCCGAACACTTCGATATCATCATCAGCGACTTTAAACTGCCTGGGATCGATGGCCTCAAATTTTTCAAGGCCGCTGCAAAGACCTCTCCGGATAGCATCAATATCCTCATCACAGCCTACCGGGAAAAAGAAATCGTCGCGGAGGCATTCCGCAGCGGTGTCCATGATTTCATCGAAAAGCCCTTTTCACCGGGCAAACTGGTCTCGGCCGTGCATCATTTAACCACCGACCGTCTGGTCGCGCCAACGTCAGGAGAATGCCAATGACACCTCATGATTCTACCTATTCGGTTCCCGCGCTTGCCGTAACAGCGACTGAAGGGAGGCCCAGCAGCGAGGAGGCCTCTGGTTTTCATGGCTCCAAGAGCTCGGGCACGGCCTTCAATGCCGTTATCTTTTTTTGGGTCGTGGTCCTGATGGTCGTGCTGATTCTGCTGACGGCCGAAATCGGCCTGACCGCGCAGTGCCGTCTTGATGATCGACCGCCGGCACCCGCCGCTGTTCACCCTGGGGCCTTGGACCCTATTTTGGTTTACATGGGCGATGGACACGCTGCTGCAGGTTTTAACGTAACAAGCGGTCCGGCCATTGAGGACCGATCAGCCGAATATTTTAAATCATTACAGATAGTGAATTTGAAAAAGGAAGGATTGCATTCTTGAAGGTTTCGTGCCGCCACGCTCCATCCAAACCAAAGCATCACCCGCCCGATACGTTCCCAAGGTACCGGGCAATACCAGTTTTGCTGATCCTGCTGTGGGCGGTGTTTGCTTTGAGCCCCTCTGTTTTTGCCGATGATCAGGTTTTTGCACCCGGCGCTTACATTATCGACATGGGCCGAAGCCCCCAAACCGTTGCCAATGGTCTGAAGCCCTATGGACTCGTCTATGATCTTGTCAGAAACAACCTGGTGCCCGTGTACTGGGCCATCCAGCCGGGCAAGTTAAAAGATGGGGTCGATTTCACCGCCGACGGCAAGGGTTACCGTGGCGGCCCCTTTATCATATCGGCAGATTTTGCCTCCGATGCCATCGGTGCCATCAACAATTGGCAGGCCAAAGGGGTGAGTGTTGACGGTCCCATTGAATCGGCCTTTGTCGCACCGGTCTACAAACGGATCACCGGCTTTCCCAATGTGGTTATCGATGACCAGAGCGACGGATTGGTGACTCCGTTTTATGAGAATGCCGAAATTCCGTCCACCGCCTACCGCATCGGCTTCCCGTATGACCTGGGTCCCTGCGACGATGTGTTTGTCATGCCCCATGCCGATCCGAGCTGGGAAGATCATAAAATCTGCTGACCTTCAACGAGGGCGGCGGATTTATCTGGGCCGCCTGCCATGCTGTCAGTGCGCTGGAAAATATCGATGATCCCGGTGATCCGGATAGCGATCCGGACATGAATTTTTTGTCCGAGCATGCCCTGGTGCTTTGGGGCGATCACGGTGACGGCACACCCCCGTATCAATACAACAACAGCGAGGCCGATAATCCCATCATGCAATTCATGGGCAATATCGATTCGGCCACCCAGAACGGTTCGGAGCAGATATACCTGCCGGACGCCCTGGGCTGGCGTCCAACCACCACCATCGTTGGATGGGATCCGGACCACCCGGATATCCCGGGGGTGTCACCGGGCCAAGCCGCTGTCTTTGCCTATGGACGCGGGTTTGGGGATCCCGACAACGGGCTCGTGATGTATGAAGGCCGGGCATGACTTGAATGAAAATTCACCGGCCGGTGTGGCTGCCCAAAGAGCCTTTTTTAATTTTCTTTTGTTGGGCGGTATCGAAAATGAAAGCCAGCCCTCCATCACCTTGAATGTACCCACAGCCGTTAGTTGTGAACCCTCGGAGGTCAGCACGACCAATTCGGGTGGGACGCCGCCCTATACGACGTTTTGGACCAACGACTGTGGCGGAAGCTTTTCAGACCCCAACGATCCCGACGCCACCTTTACCCCGCCGGAGGTGATCGAAGCGACTCCCTGTTTGATTCGTCAGACCGTCATCGATCAATGCGGGCGCTTCAACTTCGCCACCACCATGATTACCATCGACAATCCTGAAATTGCCATCGACAAGTCGGTGGACCCCGACAGAGTGGCCCCCGGGGATACGGTTACCTATACCATCACGGTCACCAATGTGGGAATCGTGAACGCGCACCTTACGGAATTGGAAGATGTGGCCCTGCCGCCAGGGTTTTCGTTTGTTCCCGGGAGTACGACGGGTCTGACCACGGATGACCCGGTCATCACCAGTCAAACGCTCACCTGGAACGGTGATTGGAACATTCCTGCCGCCGGGCAAGCGACCCTTTCCTATCAGGCCACCGCCAGCAGCGTGCCGGGCGACTACCTGAGTGGTGCCGCCACGGACGAGGCCTGTGTGGACGCGGTTGTTTCGGTAGAGGAGACCGCGCCGGTCAACGTCACCTTGGATGCCGATCTTGTCATGGACATGGATGTGGATAATGCCACGCCGCTGATCAACGAAAATATCACCTTTACCGTCACCTTGACCAATGACGGTCCCAATTCTGCGACCGGTACCTCTGTCATCGATCTTCTGCCGCCCGGCCTGACCTTTATATCGTCCACCCCCTCCCAGGGAAGCTATACGCCGGCCACGGGTCTCTGGGACATCGGCGCAATCAGCAGTGGCAGCAGTGTCACCCTGGACATCACCGCCCGGGTCGACAGTACCGCCGGTATCGTCAATACGGCCGAGCTCATCACCTCGGACCAACCAGATCCCAACTCGACCCCCAACAACAACGACCCGGATGAAGACGACCAGGCCAGCGTCCTGATCAATTCCATTGCCGACCTGGCTGTTTCCAAAAGCGATGCCCCGGACCCGGTCGATGCCGGCAGCCTGCTGACTTACACCTTGAACGTCACCAATAATGGACCGGATGACACCCTGGGCGTTGACGTGGTGGATGTGCTCCCTGCTGAGGTCGTTTTTCAGAGCGCCGCCGGCATCGGCTGGGTATGCGCTGAGGCTGCCGGGACCGTGACCTGCACCCGCGCCACATTGCCCAATGGGGCCACCTCGCCCGATGTCACCATCACGGTAACGACCCCGGCCGCAGGGGGCACCATCAGCAACAGCGCTTCGACGAGTTCCCTGGCCAGTGACACCAGCCCGGCCGACAATGCCATAACCATCGACACGACCGTGAATCCGGTGGCCGACCTGGTCATCGGCAAAACCGGCGCTCCTGACCCCATTCTACGAAACGAGCCTTTGACCTATACCTTGACCGTTGCAAACAACGGGCCGTCCGCGGCCACCAACCTGGTGGTTACGGACACCCTGCCGGCAGGCGTCATTTACCAGAGTGCCGGCGGCTCCGGGTGGAGCTGCAGTGAATCCGCCGGAATCGTGACCTGTACCAGTGGGTCGCTTTCCGCCGGGAGCACCGCAGCGGATATTTCGATCCTGGTCACAGCGCCGGCGGCGGGAAACATCAGCAACACGGCCGTGGTCACAGCCGACGAAAGCGACCCGGACCTGGGCAACAACAGCGCCACTGCCGGCACGACCGTTACGGATCAGGCCGATCTGACAGGAACCATCTACGAAGACCGCAATGGCGACAGTGACCTGGGCGATGCCGTCACCCGGCCCGGTGTCAGCGTATCCCTGTATCTTGACGGCGGCGACAATACGGCGGACGGCATTGACGACAGCCTCATCGGGAGTACGACCACCGACCCGGCGGGCGATTATGCCTTTTTAGATCTCACACCCGGAACCTACTGGGTGGTGGTAGACGCCAAAACGGTCACACCCTCGGCGGCGTTTAATGTCGGTTTTGACCAGGAGGACGTCTGGGCCGAACAGACCTACGGGCCCATTGGCGGTTTGTGCAGCAACGGCAATCTCGGTACAACGGAACGTGTCTCGGCCGGTGCCTGTTTCGGTGGCCGCGCGGGGCGATCAGTCAGACAACGCCGCTGCCCTTAATAACGCCGAGCATGTGGCCAAAGTGGCCCTCTCCGGCGGCACGGGCGATGTTGACTTCGGTTTCAGTTTCAACGTGGTGACCGACGTGCGGGGGGGCGACAATGCCGACGATGACGGCGGTGCCGCACCGCACGGTCCAGGGCAGCCTGCGCCAGTTTCTGCAGAACGCCAATGCCATTTCCGGCGCCAACAGCATGCGCTTTGTGCCGGCCGTACCGGCCAATGCCGGCACCTGGTGGCAGGTGGCCGTGACCGTGGACCTGCCCGATGTGCTGGACAGCATTACCACCATCGACGGCACGGCCTACAGTTTAAACGACGGCACCAGCCTGCGTGACGCCAATATCGGTTTTCTGGGTACCGGGCGGCAGCGTGGGCGTGGACAGCCTGGCCCTGCCGACGCTCAACCGGCCCGAGTTCGAGATCGTCGACAACAACAACCGCAATATCGGCCTGGATCTGCAGGCCGGCCAACACCACGGTGCGGCGTCTGGCCATCTACGGTTTCGGAGATGCCCAGAACAACGACGGCGAGGCCAACATCCGGGTCGATAAGGTCAATGGCACATTGATCGAGGAATGTGTCATCGGCGCCAGGGCCGGCAGTTTCACGCCTCCGGCCGAGGTGGATACGGCCGATAATATCCGGGTGGTGGAAGGGGTTGGCGGGATCATCCGCAACAACCTGATCGGATTCAGCGGCGGCAACGGCATCGGTATCAAAAAGGATACCGGCAGCTGGACCATCCAGGGCAACGAAATCCGGGACAACGCCACACAAAACGATGAATTGAATGGCATCTCCTTAGAGGAGAGCAGCGGCGCCACCATCCAGGGCAATCTCATTTCGGGCAGCCGGGGCGCCGGTATCGACACCCTCAACAGCAGCGGATCACACACCCTTGAGAACAACACCCTTCGGAACAACGGCACAGGTAACGTCGAAACCCCAGGCATTCGGCTCTACGGGACCGGGACGCTTGTGGATCACAACCGTATCTATAACAATTCCGGCGCCGGAGTGCTGGTGACAACGGCTGCCGTTCAGAACCGCATCACCCAGAATTCCATATACGACAATGGATCAGGGCCCGGCGGTCAGATCGGTATCGACCTGTTGTCCGGCGGCAACCAGCGGGCCGGTGACAGCCCCTATGTCACCCTCAACGATACGGGCGACAGCGATTCAGGTGCTAACAATTTACTGAACTTCCCGGTTCTTGAGAGTGCCAGCATCGTCGGTGGCAACGTCATACTGACGGGCTTTGCGCGTCCTTTGTCGGCCATCGAGCTGTTTATTTCCAAAATAGACCCCAGCGGATTTGGTGAAGGGCAAACTTACCTGGCAACCTTCACGGAGGGTTCCGGGGCCGATGGTGACGGCACGTCCGGAAGCTATGGCCCCGGGTCAATCAACGGTCTCAGCCAGGGCAGCGACACCACCAGCCGCTTTCGGTTTGAATTCCCTGTCCCAGCGGGTGTTTTTATCGGTACCTATCTGACGGCCACGGCCACCTTGGGTGGGTCGACGTCTGAGTTCAGCGGCAATGTATCGGTGGGGCCGTTGGCCATCTCGGGCAGGGTCTATGAAGATATCAACGGGGACGCCAATTTGGCCGACGCCGTGGGTCGGCCTTCTGTGAGTTTGATCCTTTACAGAGATGGGGGCGATGGGCTGCCGGACGGCGGTGACGATAATTTGGTAACTACGGCGACCACCGATGCTTTTGGGAATTACGATTTTCCGAACCTGGGTGCAGGTGGCTATTGGATCGTTGTCGATTCCAAAACCGTGACGCCTTCGGCTGTTATTCGGGCCGGCTTTGATTTTGAGGAGGTCTGGGCGGAACAGACCTACGGTGACAACTCCTTTACCACCGCCCTGGATATCGGGGCACGCTTCGGGGGTCGCAACGGCAATGTATCAGACAACGCGGCCGTCCTGGCCAGCGCCGAGCATGTGGCCCGGGTAAAGCTGGGCAGCGCCGATATCAATGGGGTCGACTTCGGCTTTAGCTTCAACGTGGTGACTGACGTGCGGGGGGGCGACAACGCGGACGATGACGGCGCAAACGACCGCACGATCCAGGGCAGCCTGCGCCAGTTTCTGCAAAACGCCAACGCCATCACCGGAGCCAACAGCATGCGTTTTGTGCCGGCCGTGCCGGCCAATGTCGGTACCTGGTGGCAGGTGGCGGTCAGCGAAGACCTGCCGGACATACTGGACAACAATACCACCATCGACGGCACCGCCTACAGTTTGAACGACGGCATCAGCCTGCGTGATCTGAACCCCGGGTCCATGGGCACGGGTGGTGTCGTGGGTGTGGACGATCTGGCCCTGCCGACGTTCAACCGGCCCGAGTTCGAGATATTCGATGCCGACAACCGCAACATCGGTCTGGATCTGCAGGCCGACAATGCCACCGTACGGCATCTGGCCATCTACGGTTTCGGGGATGCCCAGAACAACGACGGCGAGGCCAACATCCGGGTCGATAAGGTCAATGGCACATTGATAGAGGAATGTGTCATCGGCGCCAGTGCCGGCAGTTTCACGCCTCCGGCCGAGGTGGATACAGCCGATAATATCCGGGTGGTGGAAGGGGTTGGCGGGATCATCCGCAACAACCTGATCGGATTCAGCGGCGGCAACGGCATCGGTATCAAAAAGGATACCGGCAGTTGGACCATCCAGGGCAACGAAATCCGGGACAACGCCACACAAAACGATGAATTGAATGGCATCTCCTTAGAGGAGAGCAGCGGCGCCACCATCCAGGGCAATCTCATTTCGGGCAGCCGGGGCGCCGGTATCGACACCCGCAACAGCAGCGGATCACACACCCTTGAGAACAACACCCTTCGGAACAACGGCACAGGTAACGTCGAAACCCCAGGCATTCGGCTCTACGGGACCGGGACGATGGTGGCTCGCAATCTTATCTACCAGAACTACGGGGCCGGCGTGTTGGTGACCAAAGATGCCATACAGAACACTATCTCGCGCAACGCGATCTATGACAACGGTTTGGTGACCGGCCAGATCGGCATCGACCTGATCGACGGGGGTGACGAGAAAGCCGGCGACAGTCCCTTTTTCACCCTGAACGATGACGGGGATGGGGACGACGGCGGCAACGACCAGCTCAACTTCCCGGTGCTGGTGACGGCCGAAATTACGGCCACCGGTTTTGTTCTGACGGGTTTCGCCCGCCCCGGGTCGATTATCGAGTTTTTTATTGCCGCACCGGACCCGTCCGGTTTTGGTGAAGGTCAGACCTATGTCACGACCCTTGTGGAAAATTCCGGCGACGACCTGGACAGCACCAGCGGCTCCTATGGACCTGGAGCCGTAAACGGCATCGTACAGGGACAAGACACCACCAGACGCTTCAGGTTCGAAATCCCGCTACCTGCCGGCATCAATTTGGGCACGGTCTTGACCGCCACGGCAACATCAGGGAGCTCGACTTCCGAATTCAGCGGCAATGTCACCGTTACCGGCATTGCAGCGGTTCCGGATATCCTATTGCTTAAATCGGTCCAGACCTTTTCCGACCCCTATAACGGGGAGACCAATCCCAAGGCGATTCCCGGGGCGGTGATGCTTTATACCATCAGCGCCACCAACCAGGGTATCGGCAGCGCCGATCCCGATTCCGTTGTTATCACCGACCCGCTTCCAGCCGATACAGCCCTGTTTGTGGGCGATTTCGATGGGCCTGGTTCCGGCCCGGTGCTGTTTACGGACGGGGCAACGCCCAGTGGGCTGACCTATTCGTTCATCCAACTCGACGACCCAAGCGATGACGTGGCCTTTTCAAACAATGGCGGCGCTTCCTATGTCTATGAACCGCAACCCGATGCAGACGGGTTCGACGCCAATGTGACCCACATGCGGATTTCCCTGAAAGGCGGCTTCAATGGGGCCGCCGGGGGTAATACACCCAGCTTTGAGATCAAATTCAAGGTGCGCATCCGATGAGATTTCAAAACAACATACCGGCCCTGAATCATCATGGCCAAAGCTGCAGCGCGATGAGAGCGGCGCCAGGCCGAAACATGTCTTATAACCGCTGGCTACCGCTTGTGCTCGGGTCTTTGCTGGCGCTGATGGTTTGGCTGGCACCCGCAGTTTCTTTGGGTGCCGGTACCTCGGCCGGAACGACGATTTTCAACCATGCCACCGTAGATTATGTCATCGGCGCCAGCAGTTTTATGGAAACCAGCAACACGTACATCCACTATCGTGAGTGAGGTGCTGGATGTCGCCCTTGACTGGCAGGATGCCTCCCCGGTCAGCGTCAGTGCCGGTGCCTCCGCACAGGTCCTCACCTTTCGGCTCACCAATACCGGCAACGGCAACGAGGCGTTTCGGTTGGCTAATCAGAGTGTGTTGGGTGGCGACGACTTCGATCCAGTACCCAGCGGTGCAGGCATTTACCTGGATGTCAACGGCAACGACACCTACGACCCTGGCACCGATGACCCCTACAATCCCGGTGTCAACGATCCCGACCTGGCCGCCGACGCGTCCCGGACGGTTTTCATTCTGAGCGACATCCCGGGTGGGCTGGCGGCCGGGTTTATCGGCAACAGCCGCCTTGAAGCCGTCGCTGTCAGCGGGGGATCCGGAACACCGGGCCTGTTGCACGCCAACGCCGGCGACGGCGGTATCCATGCGGTGGATGGCAGCTCGGGCGGCCGCGCCGATATCCTGGGTAGCTACGTGGTGTCGAATGTCAGCGTCGTTCTCTTCAAATCAGCCGTTGTGACCGATCCGGGCGGCGGCGCCCAACCGGTCACCAACGCGACCATTACCTACACCATCCTGGTCACGGTATCCGGTTCCGGTACCGCCCAGAACCTTGTCATTACGGATCCCATTCCGGTCAACACAACCTACAGCCCAGCCACTTTGCGGCTCGACGCCCTTGGCCTCACCGATGCGGCTGATGGCGATGCCGGTGATGTGGCTGTCACAACACCCGGTGCTGTAACTGTCAATCTTGGCTCTGTGGCCGCCGGTTCGCCGGCCCGGGCCATCGAATTTAGCGTCATTATTGATTAAGCGAAAGGAGATGAAATCATGCAACGTCTAAGTCTTGTTTTACTCGCACTTTTCATCCTGACCCTGGCCAGTCCTGCTCTGGCCCTGGCTCAGGACAAGGGGACCATCGAACTCAAGTCAATCGCCCAAGTGGAAGTGGAAGACTTCAACGCCGAAGGCCAGAAAGTCCTCAAGCGCATCCCGGCCGCTAAGGTCGTGCCGGGTAATGAAGTCATCTACACCAACACGTACACCAATGTGGGATCGGAAGCCGCCGACAAGGTCGTGATCACGAATCCGGTCCCGGAACACATGCAGTATCTGCCCGCCAGCGCCCAGGGCACTGATACGGCCATCACTTTTTCCATCGACGGGGGCAAACCTACGATGCGCCCGACCGCTTGATGGTCGTTGAGGCCGACGGGTCCAAACGCCAGGCCAAACCTTCGGAATACACGCACATTCGCTGGACCCGGCAAAAAGCCCTGGGACCGGGTGAAAACGGGCAAGTCAGTTTCAAAGCGCGACTTAAATAGTGTCAGACAAAAAATAAGGAGGAGACCATGAAACGCTTTAACAAAGACCATTCACAAATAACGCAAAATCCTGAAACTGTGAAAAGACGCTTACAAAAAAACATCGAAAGGAGAAGACCCATGCAACGCGTAAAAACAAAAGGTATTTTCAGTCTGGTACTGGCCAGTTTACTGGTGTTGGGAATTGTACCCATCGCCCTGGCCGCAGGAACGACCTCCGGAACCAATGTCAGCAATACAGCCACCATCAACTACAATGTCGGCATTGTTCCCCAAACCGTTATCGAAAGTTCCCCCGCCGGCAACTCAACACCGGGTGTCGGATCCGGAACCCCGACCACCTTTGTGGTTGACAACAAAGTCGACCTTACGGTCAGCGAGGCCAACGCCACGTATACCGATGTGATCCCCAATGCCCAGGATCAAGTGCTGGTCTTCACCGTCACCAATGACGGCAACACGACCCAGGACTTCGCCGTTACGGCGGCGGCCAATGGCACCGATCCATTTGGCGGTACTGAGAATTTCGATGCCGCCAACGTCCAGGTTTTCGTGGATGTCAATGCCAACGGAACCTATGAAGTGCTCACCGATACCGCCACGTTTATTGACGAACTGGCAGAAGACGCCACCATCAGCGTCTTTGTGATCGGCGACATCCCGGCCGGCCAGGGCAGTGGTGATATTGCCGCCTACACCCTCACTGCCAGGGCCCACGATGCCGGAGCCGCCGGCCTGGGTGCCCTGACCAATCAAACTGTGGGTGCGGACACCGCTGGTGTGGATGTTGTTTTTGGCGATTTGGATGGCGACACGGATGCCGTTCGGGATGCGTCCTTTTCCGACACGGATGCCTTTCGGGTTTTGTCCGCCCAGTTGAGTATTCAAAAGGCCGCCACGGTCATTCGCGATCCCTTTAATCTCGACACGAACCCCAAACACATTCCTGGTGCGTATATCCAGTATGTCATTACAGTCAGCAATGCAGCCACCGCCACGGCCTCGGCCATACTGACCACGATCAGCGACACCCTGGATGCCAATACCGCCATTGATCTGGATCTCATCGATGCCGCCACAGGCGCAGCAGAAGATGCGGCCGGTAACGGGTTCAGGGTCGATCTGCTGGGAACGACCCGTGCCAACCAGGGCACCCCCCAGTACTTTACGACCACCAGTTCGGTCGACGGCGTTGACCATGACGGCAGCGCTACGGGCGGCGACGTCACGGCCACGATGACCACCGTACTGCCGGTTGAAGCGGGACCGGGTTATGCTGCCGGTGAACTGCAACCCGGCGAATCGGTTATCATCACGTTTAACGTCATTATTGAGTAAAATGGCGTGTTCACCTGGCTGAATCAGCCAGGTTGGCGAAGAGGTCTAAAATGAGACGAAGGACGCATCACATGGGTGTTCTGCGGCAGCTATGCTCCGGTTTAACCACCGGAGTAGGCGCCGTTTTGCGCCCCTGTGCCTGGGTCCGGGTCCTGATGCTGGTACTGACGGCTGCGCTGCTGCTACCGGCATCGGTGGGGGCCGTTCCGCCGGGAACGGTCATTACCAACTCCGCTCAGGCCGATTACGGTGTGGGCGGCACGGCCCTTAGCTCATTTTCGAATCCAACAACAACAATCACGGTCGTTCAGCGCACTGTTTCCAATTTGGAACTTTTACAGTTCGCGCCCACGCACCCGAACCCCGAAATGGTCCTGGTGCCCGCGACCCTTTGTAGCGACGACGGAACGCCCACAGGGACCTTTACCCCGCTGCCGCCGCCTCATCCGCCCGGCAGTGCGATCCCGATCGACCTGAGCGTCCCGCTCCCGCTGGTTCCTTCCTCGCTGTTTCAAAAACAGGAGCCGATTTTCCTACGCCTGACCGATGTGGATCAAAATATCGACCCGGCCCTGCGCGAAACGATCCACATTACCCTTTTGGTCAGCGCATCAGCGGAACGCGAGTTTTTGTGCCTCATCGAGACCGGTCCTGACACGGGCATTTTCATCGGGTATATTCAAGCGCAGGGCGATATGGCCGTCGCACCTTACGACGGCTATCTGACGGTGCCGGATGAAGCGGTTATCACCGCCGCTTATACCGACCCCGCCGACGGCAGCGATACAACGGCTGCCGGCGCCCTGGTGGATCCCTTTGGCATGGTTTTCGACTCCCGCACCGGACAACCGGTCGACGGTGCGACCGTCACTTTGACGGATGTGGCCACCGGCCTGCCGGCCGTGATTTACGCGGACAACGGTGTGGACATCTTTCCGGCCAGCGTGACTTCCGGTGGGACCGCCACGGACAGCGGTGGTCGGGTCTACAACTTTCCGCCCGGCGGGTATCGCTTTCCGCTGGTGGCACCCGGGACCTACCGGCTCGATGTGGGACCACCGGCCGGCTACGCCGCCCCGTCCACCGTTCCCACGGCCACCCTGCAGGCCCTGCCCGGCGCGCCCTTCGCGATTGTCGATCCCGGTTCCCGAGGAGAACCTTTCGTGATCAACCCCGGCCCTGCGATCCACATCGATCTGCCGGTCGATTCGTCGGCCAGCGGCTTGTGGCTGCGCAAAACTGCCTCCCGGGAGAATGTTGCGATCGGTGACTTTTTGCAATACCGACTGACCCTCGAGAACCTGTCGGCCGCTGTTCTGGCAAATGTCGTGGTCGCCGACCGATTACCGCTCGGGTTCCGTTTCCAAAAACAGTCCGCGCGCCGGGACGACGCAGCGCCCGTGACGGCCCTTGTTTCCGCTGACGGGCGGACCTTGTCCTTCGACCTGGGAAGCCTGGCCGCCAACACGGATCTCGCTCTGCACTACGTGGTCGAAATCGCAGCCGGGGCCCGACCGGGCCGCGCGATCAACCGGGCTTCGGCCTCAGCTGCCGGCGGCATCACTTCCAATACAGCGGCGGCAGAGGTAACGGTGCGCGAGGACCTTTTTCGCAGCAGCGCCATCATTGTCGGCCGCGTCACAGCCGATGACTGTGATCCGGGCACGGCCTCGGAAGACCTTGGCATCCAAGGCGTCCGGATCTACCTGGAAGACGGAACGTATTCAATTACGGATGAAAAGGGGCGCTATCACTTCGAGGGCGTCACCCCCGGCACGCACGTGGTGCAACTGGATCTTGAAACCCTGCCCGCAGGCTTTGAAATCGTTATGTGCGAACCCAACAATCGCTTCGCCGGGCGACCCTACGCCCAATTCGTGGACCTGCAAGGCGGTACGCTCTGGCGCGCCGATTTCCATACTCGGACCAAACCGCCGCCGCTTGGGCAAATCCACTTGCAGATTAACAGCACCTTGGAAAAAAATCGAATCCAATATCAGGTTGAAATGATTGGACAGGTGGTGCCTGTCGCCAACCTTCGGTTGACCCTGATGCTCCCGGAAGCGGTTGTCTATGTCCCGGGCAGCAGTTTTCTGGACGAGCAGCCCCTAGCCGAGCCCCAAGTCAACGGCAATGTGCTGGTCTATCGTCTGGACGACACACCGGACAACTGGCAACAGACCCTGCGCCTGCAAGCATCCCTGGAACAGCAAATATCCAGCGGTGATCACAACACCCAGGCGGTTTTGCTTTTCGACACACCGGCAGCGCGTAACCAACGCACGCCACTTGTTACAAATCGTCTGTCGGTCAGCTCCCATCAACAAAGCGAGCGTCAGCCAGAAATCATCTTGCGCCCCCAATTCAAAATCCTGAGTGCCGAGCTGAGCACAAACGACCAAGCGCAGTTGGCGCCCGTGGTAGCCAGGTTGCGGGAACTGAAAATCATCCACATCTACCTCACCGGCCATACGGACAATGTCCGCATCCGTCCGCGCGCCCGGCATCTCTTTGCGGACAATTATGCCCTTTCCCTGGCGCGCGCGCACAGCGTGGAACAATACCTGGTTCGAGCGTTGAACCTGGCGCCGGATCAGACAACCCTGACCGCCAAGGGGCCGGACGAGCCGATTGCCGACAACCAAACCCCTGAAGGACGGGCCCTCAACCGGCGGGTCGAATTGCGTGTGGTCGCTGAAAAAATAAGCAGCGATACGCAAGTACATTTGCCACAAACACATGATCTAACGACCACCACAACCCAAGGTCTGGCACCCGGCATTCCGTCCCCGGTGCTGGATCGAGATGCGGAAACAAAGAACATCAAACCGCTTTTCGATGAAGCCTGGCTGGCAACCGCCACGCCTGGTCGCACCTGGCTCTGGCCGGCCGAGGGCGAAGGCCCTCCGGTCCGCAGCACCAAGATTGTCATCCAGCATCACCCCGGCAACACGCCGCAACTACTGCTCGACGGACAGGCTGTCAGCCCGCTCAATTTCGATGGGATGCTTCAAAACACGGCCGGTACGATCGCGATCAGCCAATGGCGGGGCGTGGACCTGCAAGAAGGCGACAACGGCTTTGCGGTCGTAATTCTCGATCCTTCGGGCAAAGAAGTCGGTCGCATGCAGCGGACCGTTCATTATGCCGGCCCGCCCATCCGCGCCACCCTGCTCGAGCAGCAGTCACACCTCGTGGCCGACGGCAAGACGCCGCCCATTGTAGCGGTCCGCTTGATGGATAAAGATGGTTACCCGACCCGCGAGGGCCTTGTGGGTGATTTCTCGGTCGATCCGCCTTTTGCACCGTATCGCGATGAGACGGATTCCCAAGCCCTTTCTCTGACCGGCCTCGATCTTTACAAGCCTCATTACAAGGTCGGCCGCGACGGTATTGCCTACGTCAAACTGCAGCCCACATCACAATCCGGTGAAGTGGTCTTGCGCCTGCCCTTTATCGAACGCACCCAGGAAGTGCGCCTGTGGCTGCAACCGGAACAACGCGACTGGATCTTGGTCGGCCTGGCTGAAGGGACGGTCGGCTATGACAGCGTCTCCGGCAACATGGAAAACCTCGACGACGCCCTGGGCGAAGACGGTTTATACGACGATGGTCGCCTGGCCTTTTTTGCCAAGGGTCGCATCAAGGGCAAATGGCTGCTGACCCTGGCCTACGACAGCACCAAAGACAAGGACCAGCAACGCCTGGATCAAACCATCGACCCGGATACCTATTATACCCTGTATGGCGATGCGACCCGCCAGGGCTATGATGCTGCCAGCCGCGAAAAACTTTATCTGAAGATAGAACGGGATCAATTTTATGCCCTGTTCGGCGACTTTACCACGGGCCTGACCGTGACGCAGCTGTCGCGCTACAGCCGCTCCCTGACCGGTTTGAAATCGGAGCTGCGCACCGAGCACTACAGTTTCAACCTGTTTGGCAGTGAAACCGACCAGGTCTTCATGAAAGATGAAATCCAGGGGGACGGCACCTCGGGGCTCTATCGCCTGTCACGCCGCAAGCTGGTGATCAATTCCGAAAAAGTGATCATCGAGACCCGTGATCGCTTTCGCAGCGAGGTCATTCTGGCATCCCGCGGCCTGGCGCGCCACGTCGATTACAACATCGACTACGACGCCGGTACCATCTTTTTCAAAGAGCCCATTTACAGCCGCGATCAGAACTTCAACCCGGTCTTCATTGTCGTCGACTACGAAACACGCGATACCACGTATGAAGCCTATAACTACGGTGGTCGCGGCGCCGTCAAGCTTTTGGATCAAAAACTGGAAGTGGGGGCCACGTATGTTCACGAAGACCAGCTGGGCGGCGAGGGCGACCTGGGCGGCGTGGACGTGACCTACGACGTCACCGAAAACACCCAGATCAAGGCCGAAGTTGCGACCACCCGCAAGGATCTTTTTCAAAACGAAACACGCGGCGATGCCTACCTGGCCGAGGTCCACCACCATTCCGCCAAACTGGACGGCAAAATTTACCTGCGCGAGCAAGGCAAGGGGTTCGGCCTGGGCCAACAGAGCGGCAGCGAAGACAGCACCCGCAAAATCGGTCTGGACACGGTTTACCGCTTCGATTCCGGATTTAAAATAGGCGGCCTGGCCTATCGCCAATCCAATCTCTTTACATCGGCCGAACGGGATGCAGCGGAACTGAACGCCTTTTACACGAAAAGCGGCTACAACCTGCGCGCCGGGCTGCGTGAGGCCAGCGATCGCATGGGCGACGGCTCTGTGTACCGTTCAACCCAACTGCTGGGCGGTGTGGGTTATCGCCTGCTGGACAACCGCCTGCAACTGCGTCTCGATCACGATCAGTCTTTGGCCAACAATGACAACCAGGATTATCCAACCCGCACCGTTTTGGGGGCCGACTACCAGGTCACCAGTCAAACCGCCCTTTTCGGCGAGCAGGAATTTACCTATGGCGCCTCCCAAAACACCCAGGGAACCCGGGTGGGCTTGAAAACCATGCCGTGGGCCGGCAGTCAGGTCGGCACGTCCCTGGAAAGAAAATACAATGAGAACGGTCAGCGGGTCCTTGCCAACCTGGGCTTGGCCCAAACCTGGCAGGTCAACGAGCGCTGGAGTGTCAGTGCCGGGCTCGACCGCAGTCAAACCCTTTCAAAAGACGCAGCTCCGCGCTTCAATATCAATGTGCCGCCTGCGGTCGGCGCTGTTGAAGACTTTACGGCCGTGTCGCTCGGGACTTCCTACAAGGAGAGCAACTGGTCCTGGGCGTCACGCATCGAAACCCGTCAGGCCGATACGGAAGATAAATGGGGCATCATCGCAGGGATGTACGTAGAACCCGAGCAAGGCCTGGGGCTTTCGGCCGGGGCCCAGATCTTCAGAACCGATGCCGCTGTGTCCGGCGATACCACCCAAGGGGATCTGCGCTTGGGTCTGGCCTATCGCCCGCTGCAGACACGCTGGATTTTTCTGGATCGCCTGGACTACATTTTTGAAGAACAAACCGACGACACCTTTACCTTCGACACCTGGCGCTTGGTCAACAACTTCAATGCCAATTACAAGCCCAATTACAAGACCCAGATCGCTTTGCAGTACGGGCTCAAATATGTGCAGGACCGCTTTGACCAGGACCTCTTTAGTGGCTTTACCGATCTGCTCGGGGTCGAGGGCCGTTACGACCTGACCGAACGGTGGGATGTGGGAGTCCGTGGCAGTGTGCTGCATTCCTGGAATGCTGAACAGCTCGACTACAGCACCGGACTTTCGGTGGGTTACCAGGTCATGACCAATGCCTGGGTCAGTGTAGGGTACAACTTTGCCGGGTTCAGAGACGAAGATTTTAGCAACGGCAGCTTTACGGCCCAGGGCCCGTTTATCCGTTTCCGCATCAAGCTGGATCAGGACAGCGCCCGCCGGGCATTGACGTGGTTTGAACGATAAAATCGCTTCGCGATTTTATGTGACGCGGCGATGCCGCTCTTGAAAGGCATATCATTATGAATACCACCAAACGAATCGAGGCTAATATGACAGCAATCCCAGCGGTTCTCTTTACCCAGGCAGAAAGTCGTCATACCCATCGACTCGACCCCGACGACGCACGCCCATCGAAACAGCGGCAACATTTCCGTCAACACGTGCCGACACGCGATCGTCTGCGAATCCTACGATTTTTTAAAAGACCGGTTTACCGCCTACCCGGCCATTATGGCCAATAAAAGCCGCGGTGGCGTCATGTTTAAATCCGCGCACCCCTTTGATCACGGCACACCGGTCTTCCTCCGTACCAAGCCGTCATGCCATGCCCGCGCGGAAGATGGCTGGCAGGGAGGCAAGCATGCCCAGGTGGTTTGGTGCCGTCTGTCACAAGCAGTGGATACGGCTGGTCTTTACCAAGTGGGCGCCAAGTATTTCGACCCGGTTTGATTGTCTGGCGGATGATCGTTGAAGGGTCCGTCGGCCGTCCTGCAGCGTTGCGCCAGGAACTATGGGTCGATTCCGATCCTCTAACTGTAATGGCACTGCATGAATTTATGCGCCTATTTGATCGTCAAGCAACCGCAAAAGTGATTTGATTTCGGCATGGTTTCAGGTAGCGCCAGTTGCCCCTCGGGCAGGTCGCCCAGTTTGAGGTTGGCCATGCGCAGGCGTTTGAGTTTGACCACGTAGTTGACCGACCTTGCCGACCATGCGCCGGATTTGGCGGTTGCGGCCTTCTTGCAAGGTGATCCGAAAGCGCTTGGCCGAACGGCGTTTGATTTTGGCCGGCCGGGTTGGGCGGCCGTCGAGCACGCACGCCTTGGGCCATGCGTTGCAGGGCGCCTTGACCGATGGGCCGGCCCACGGTCACATCATATTCTTTTTCGTGGTCAAAAGACGGGTGTAACAAGCGGTGATGAATGCGCCCGTCGCTGGTTAGTAACACCAGGCCGGTGGAATCCTTGTCCAGGCGGCCTACCGGAAAAATGCGCTCCGGGATGTCGACCAGATCCAAAACGATTTTATCGGTCGGCTGCTCGCAACTGGTCACATACCCTTCGGGTTTGTTCAGGATTAAATACACCGGTGCCTGCGCCAAGGCGACCGGTTTGCCCATCCACTTCAACCCGGTCGGCTTGCGGGTCGACCTTGGTCCCCAGTTCGGTCACGACCGTGCCGTTGACCCTGACCCGCCCGGCCGTAATGTAGGTTTCACCCTTGCGCCGGGAGCAGACGCCGGCGTTGGCAAGAAATTTTTGGAGGCGCATTAAGGGCATGTTTCGGGTTTCGTGTTTCGGGTTACGGGTTACGGGTTAAGGGTTTAGGGTTGCGAGTTGCGGGTTTAACTCGAAACTCGCAACATTCTTTTGAGGCCTTGCAAAAGATTCAATTGGGTTCAAGTTCAAGGAAGACGCAAAATTTCATCCGCAGGTCCGCCTCAGGCGGATCGAGGAATGAAATGCGCGTCTAACGCCGAAATTGGGCCCAAGGGGGCCTTTTGCATGGTCTCAATTAGGTTCGATAGTCCGCATTGATCCGGACGTAATCCACCGAAAAATCGCAGGTCAAAACCGAGGCGCTACCGGTCCCCATGTTCATTTGCAAGGTCACGGCGAATTCCGGTGTTTTGAGGACCGCGGTGGCTTTTTCCTCGGCTTCATCACCGCACCGCAGACCGTTTTTGACCATCAAAACATCGTTGAAATAAATGTTGGTGTTGTCCGGGTCAATCGGAACACCGGCCCGGCCGGCAGCGGCGAAAATGCGTCCCCAATTCGCATCTTCACCGAAAAAGGCGGTTTTCACCAGGTTGGAATGGGCAACCGTGTCCGCAATGACGCGCGCATCCTCATCGCTGCGCGCCCCCATGACCTTGATCTCCACCAGCTTGGTCACGCCTTCCCCGTCGCGGACCAGTTCCCTGGCCAAGTGGATCGTAATTTCATCCAACACGCGCTGCAAGGATTTTAAATCATCCCTGTTTTCGACTTTGGCCCCGGAACAGCCGTTCGCCAGGAGCAGGACCGTATCGTTGGTGCTGGTATCACCGTCGATGGTAATCCGGTTAAAGGACTGTGCTGTTGCTGTGACCAGTGCTTCCTGCAACAAGGCGGGCGCCACCGCCAGGTCCGTACAGATAAAACACAACATGGTCGCCATGTCCGGTCGGATCATGCCGGCACCCTTGGCCACACCCGTGACCGTAAACATCTTGCCATGCAGTTCGGCCGTGCGGCTGACCACCTTGGGCAGGGTGTCGGTCGTCATGATGGCCTGGGCCAAAGCCAGGAAGCCTTCGGCGGTCAAACTGCCAACCAGGTTCGGAACCGCGGCCTGAATTTTTGACAAGGGCAGCGGGTTGCCGATCACGCCGGTGGAAGCCACCATTACCAGGTTTTCGTCAATACCGAGCTGTTGTGCCGCCGCCGCTGCCATGGCCCGGGCATCGTGCATCCCTTGAGCGCCGGTACAGCAGTTGGCATTGCCGGAGTTGACGATCACGGCCTGGCATTGGCCGCTTGGAAGGCGCTCACGATCCAGAATCACCGGCGCGGCCTGGACCCGGTTGCGGGTGAAAACTGCGGCCGCATTGGCCGGCACTTCGGAAAAAATCAGGCCCAAGTCTTTATTCTGCTTTTTTTTAATCCCCGCCGCGATACCGGCCGCCTTAAATCCTTTGCATTCTGTGTTGTTCATCGCTTTACACCTTTTTGGGACCCCTTAAAACGATTCATTAATTGACACTTAAGCCATATTCGCTTAAAAAATAACCGTTTCAAGGTTTTGACCTATAATGCGTGTTAAAATAATACAACGTTATATAATTCACATATGTCAAGGGATAAAGAAAAAAATACGGCACTGTGCCTTGCGTGCAATCGTGAGCTCATGATCCAAAAAACCTGACGTCACGTTTGGTTGCGCTGCAGGTCCTGCGGCGCCCGCTTCACTTTGGAAAAATATCATCAGATTCTGGACGATCGTTGGGAGGCGGAATTGGGCATCGGTCCGCTGTGACCGTTTATAAAATGGTTATAAACACTTGTCTTACGCCCAAGGGCGGCGTTGCCCCGCAGCTTGAAATACTCCGTCTCTGTACGCTCCGTTCTCAAGCGTGCGGGTCAAAAGCCATTGACTTCCAGTTTAAACATAATCGATATTGATTTAAAACATTCTTTGCACAAACAGATTCAACGACGGACAACTGACAGACCAACACCTGTAACGGTTAAAATGGTTTTTAACAGCTTATTTCCGGTTTTTGCCCTTCTGGTCTTCGGTCGTATTCTGAAGCATTTCAATCTGACCAACGAAACCTTTCTGAAAACATCCGATCGGCTGGTGTATTATATTTTCTTTCCGCATGCTTCTGTTCTGGAAAATCGGAAGTGCCTCCACCGCTGACCGTGATCGACTCCAAACTCAACCTGGCCGCTTTATGTGCCGTGCTGTGCATCTACCTTATCAGTACGGCGGCCATTCAAATCCTGAAAATTCCCGCTTTTCAAGCCGGCTCATTTTCTCAGAGCTGTTACCGGTTCAACACCTATATCGGCATGGCGATCGTCATCAATGCTCTGGGGGAAACCGGTACGCGGCTGTTTGGCATCCTGATCAGCATCCTGATCCCCATGATCAATGTCCTGGCCGTATCGACCTTGATCTGGTTTTCCGGCCGATCTTTCAACTTTAAACAAAGAAGCCGGCACACGGCCAAAGCACTGGTTTCCAATCCGCTGATCATCGCTTGCCTGGCGGGCATTTTGTACGCTAAAACGATCGGTACGTTTCCAGGTTTTATCGATAACACCCTGCGCCTGTCGGCGGCCCTGACCTTGCCGCTGGCGCTCTTGTCCATTGGCAGTTTCCTGAATTTCAAGGTCCTGCGCGGCCATTTGAAAATAGCCCTGATCGCATCGATTTTCAAGCTGCTGATTTTACCTGTTAGCGGCTATCTGTTTTTAAAGCTGTTTCACGTAACGGGCCTGCCGCTCAAGGTCGGCATGATCTTTTTCACGCTGCCGACATCGCCCGCCATTTACGTGCTGTCTTCCCAGCTTTACAGTGACACGGAGTTGGCCTCGGCGGCCATTGCACTGTCAACTGTTCTGTCTTTTTTATCACTTTCGATTGTGTTAACTGTTTTTTGAAGCGGGGTGCGGGTTGCTCCTCCGCTTAATCGTTCTTAACGACTTATCAGTTAAACCATAAACATCTTCCATGACACAAAATTATAAACTGATTATCGAATACGACGGTACCCACTATCACGGCTGGCAACGTCAAACCCGCGAACGGACCATTCAAGGTGCGATCGAAGCCGCCTTGAAAACCATGACCAAAGAAGACGTCGCGCTGACCGGCTCCGGCCGGACCGACGCCGGCGTCCACGCCCTGGGGCAGGTTGCCAATTTTCGCTGTTCGGCCCAACTCGCACCGCAAGCCTTTCAGGCGGGCTTGAATAGCCTTTTGGACGACGATATTGTTATCCGGAACTGCGATCTGGCAAACGAAGAGTTCCATGCACGCTATGACGCCAAAGCCAAAACCTACCGCTACAGCATATTAAACCGGTCGTTGCCCCAGGCCATCGGGCGCCAATATGCCTGGCATATCCGCAAACGGCTGGATCTGGAAGCCCTGCACCAGGCCAGCGCCTCAATTATCGGCAGCCACGATTTCAAGGCTTTTGAAGGGACGGGCAGTCCCCGATCGCACACCACCCGCAATGTCATACGGGCCGAGTGGCGTCAGACGGCTTCGGACCGGCTGCATTTTGAAATAGAAGCGGACGGGTTTTTGCGTTACATGGTTCGAAATCTGGTGGGAACGCTTGTCGATGTGGGCTTGGGAAAAAAGACAGCTGAAGAATTTCTGACCATCCGGCAATCCCAGGATCGTGCCCAGGCCAGCGCGACCGCCCCGCCGCATGGGCTCTGTCTCCTCTCCGTGACCTACTAGAGCGGTTGTCATAAATATGTTCCAATAGAGCCACGGCCTGAGGGGCACCCTATTTTTTAAAAAGGCATATCAGAGGTGGCGGGTTTCGTGCTTGAGATTAGCTATTTGGTGGCCTTGCTCTTCAGATCATCGATGCGCTCGTTGTAAAAAGCGATCACCTCACGACGGTTGAGCATGCCGATCACGATGCCGTGATCCTCGTCCGTGACCACCGGCAGGCTGTCGATGTTGCGGGTGGTGAATTTTTTGAAAACCGAATTGAGATCGTCCGCGGGGGTCGTGAAAATGATGTCCGACGTACCGATGTCCTTCATGCGGACGAGATGCTCGATCCCATCCGAAAAAAGCACCCCCCGGATATCATTGATCGAAAAAATGCTTATCAGACGGCCGTCATGATCCATGACCGGGAAATAGTGCTGCTTGGTCTCGGAAAAAAACTTTTTGAACTCGAAAAAAGACATGTCCTGGGGCACCAGGCTGACCTTTTTGATGTGTGGCTCCAGGTCTTTGACCTGAATGGTCTGCAAAACATCGACGAAGAAATCACCGGCATGGGCCGGCGAGTCGATCCGGCTCTTGACCTGCCGGTGGAAAATCGTCCACCGGCGGGCCAGCAAATAAGAGATCGAACACACCGCCAAACTGGGCAACAGCAGGTGGTAGGAGTTGGTCATTTCACTCACGAAAATGATGGTCGAAATCGGTGTGTTGGAAACCGCCGTAAAAAAACCGGCCATGCCGACAACCACAAAAGCGCCTGGCTCGGTGACAACTCCGGGCATGATCTGGTGAAACATCTGGCCGACCGCACCGCCGGTGGCGCCACCGATCACGATCGACGGTCCGAAGACCCCCCCACTGCCACCGGAACCGATTGAAAACGAAGTGGTCAGCACTTTTCCAAGCGCCAGGGTGATGAGGAAGGGAATCGTCAATTCATTGTTGAGCGCCATTTGAGCGAATCCATACCCGAACGCCAGGCAATGCGGCCAAAAAAAGCCGACCAGTCCGGTCAGCAGGCCACCGATGGCCGGTTTGATATGATTCGGGATATTGAGCTTGTGAAAAATGGCGATGGTGCCGTAAAAGGTTTTGATGTAAAAAACACCGACCCCCACCAAAACAAAGGCCAGGACAATATAGGGGCCCAATTCCAAGGGATTGCTGAACTTGAAATAGGGCGACTCGAACAAAGACCCCCATCCAAAGACCAGACAAAACAGGCAGTAGGCCACAACAGACGAAATCCCCGCAGGAATAATGACGTCGGACTCGAATTCCGGGTCCCGGTAGAGCACTTCCGAAGCGAAC
Source organism: uncultured delta proteobacterium (assembly GCA_963802265.1). GTDB lineage: Bacteria > Desulfobacterota > Desulfobacteria > Desulfobacterales > CAWDIC01 > CAWDIC01. The sequence continues at coordinate 125,840 of CAWDIC010000005.1, read as the reverse complement.
AAGGCGCCGGCCAAAGGCGCCCGGAAAATACTACCGACCCCGGCACCGATCCCGGCGGCCATCATGATCCGGCGTTCACGCTCGGAAAGTTTGAGCCGCGTGGCCAGAAAAGACCCGAAACCGGCACCGATTTGGGCAATGGGGCCTTCACGACCGCCCGACCCCCCGGTGGTCAGGGTGATGGCCGAAGCAATTGTTTTGATGAAAGGTACCCGGCTGCGGATAAACCCGCCGGCATGATGATAGGCATTGATGGCCGCATCGGTTCCGTGGCCTTCGGCCTCGGGGGCAAAGGTATAGACCAGCCAGCCGCTCAGGATACCCCCGAAGGCCGGCAGAAACAGAAGCAGCCACCGATTGAAGGGTCGGGTCGTGGGTGCCAGCAAGTGGTGCTCGCCGGCCGGCGAAGGCGGCCGGTAACCGGCCATGAAATCCAGGAAGTAGTGCAGGCCCAATTGACAGAGATAGTGAAAAACGATGGAGCCCAGGCCCGCGATGATACCGATCGCAACGAAGTAGAGGGTCCATTTGCCGGCTTGGGCGACGTTATAGGACCGGCCCTTGCCGGAGATGCTGTTCCACCAGTTTTTTAGCGTTGCATGCCCCATGCGCTTTTAGGCCATACCTTCCAATTCCTTTACACCTTGAAGAACAATATCGAACAACTCGGGGATCTCCGGTTCATCGAGACAGGAAAAAGCGACACGCAGATTCTTGCCGCCCGTGGCAATCAAGCCCACACCGTACGTTTCGAGGATGTGTTTCCTAAGGGCTTCCGCATCGACCGTTTTGAGCCGGATACACATAAAGTAGCCCGAGTTGAACGGGTAAACATCCCACGCTTCAGCATATTTAGGATCGGCGAGGACCTCTTTGACGCGTTCAGCCCGACGTTTGAGGGTTTCGAACTTCGCGCGCTTTTCCGCAGGATATTGTTCGCTTTGCATTGATTTCAATACAATCGATTGTCCCAAGTGGGAGGCATTGGAAATCGTACCGCGGATACATCCCGCTGTTTTGCGCTCCAGGGCGTCGTACAACGAACCCGGATCACCCGCCAGGCGACAACCGTAAGTAACAAAGCCAACCCGCAGGCCCCATACGAAGTTCTCCTTGGTCGCCCCATCGAGTTTGACCGCCAGCAGACGGGGATGCAGATCGCATAAAAGGGCAAAGACAGACTCCTTGAGGGTCTCGTCTTCGTAAAACAGGCCGAAATAGGAATCGTCCGTGATGGCGATCACATTGGTCCCGCCGGCAGCCACATCTTGCAGGATCTCGGCGATGCGGGCCCCTTCGGTTTTGCTGATCGAATATCCGGTCGGGTTGTGGGGGAAATTCAAAACAACGATAACCTTGGCGTGCGTTTGGGCCTGGGCCTTGACCGTTGCTTCCAAGGCTTCGATATTGTAGCCCCCGGTTTCATTAAAGATGGGATACGGCACGATCGTGGCACCCTTTTTAACCGCAAAAATCATATTGTAATTGCCCCACATCATATCCGGCAAAATAATGACGTCCCCCGGATCGACCCAGAGGTCGGAGATGGTGCTGACCCCATGGGTAATCCCTGAAGTCACGACCGGCAGGCTGATCGCTTTGTCTTTGAGCGTCGGGTTTTTTTCCAGCTGGGCAGACCGCCAGACCTTGCGCAGGGCGGGGATTCCAAATGACGGGGCGTAGGTTATCGATTCGCTGGGACGCAACTCGCAGATGGCCTCCATAACCGTCTTAAAATGCATGGTGTGCCCATCTTCCTTGGCGATACCGATGGTGGCGTTGGTCTTATGGGCCTTTTCCTTGGCTTCAGCACTCTGGCTCAAGATCCCCTTGGGGAAAAACAGCTTTTTACCGACGTCCGACAGCATTTCCATGAGGTAAGGGTTGGCGTTCGCAATGGTCTGGTTCAGTTCTTTGGCTAAAGGGTTCATACCAAGCCTCCTTCAAAAGCCTTTAATAGGGATGGATAATCGGATTTTTTTACTGTTGTGTCAGGAAGAATGTCAAGGAAAATAAAAAAACCCCGTTCGTAAGGAACGGGGTTTACCAGTGGATCGCGTTGGATTTATCTGCTGCCGCGTTTGGATGCTTTGAGCGGATTCACTTTTTTAGTCGCAGTGGTGGTAGTGGCAATATGGGTCGCCAAATTGCAATTGCCGACTTTCCATTTTATAGCCGGATCCGGGCAAGCGGAGCAAAACCAGCCGGCTGAATATTCCGTTCCGCGGTTACAGCCGTTGCATTTCTCTACGATCTCGTGGCAAATCCCGCCATTGTAAGAACACCCCTCGGTCGACATAAATGGGCATTCTTGACCTTTTCTAACCGTTGTACAAACCATTGGTATCACCCCCTTGTCATTTGATTGCAGCGCCTCAAAAAAAAGGCCTGGAACGCAGGTTCCCGGCCTTGGAGGCAGGCATTAATAAAACCTGATTAAAATAATCAAGTGGAATGGTTTTGTCAACATATTTTTAAAAAAAATTTGGCATCCCGAAATGAAGGCTTGCTTTTTAGTCTAATAGTTGTAATTTTTATGAGATATTTCGAAGCATAAGACGGCCAACCCGAATTTTTAACGATGATCGCGCTTTGATTGCCTAACGGCGGGGCGAAGGAATCGCCCCACAATTTAATTATTGACGACCCTAAAGGACCTATAGAAAAAATGATCCGAGAAGAAGCCATCGAAGTCCTCAAAATTGAGGCCGAAGGAATTTTAAAACTTATCGATAGCATCGATGCCGGTTTCGATGCGATGATTGACCTGATTTACCACTCCCCGGGGCGTGTGATCGTCAGCGGTATCGGCAAGTCGGGCATCATCGGCCGTAAACTGGTTGCCACGCTCAACAGCACCGGCACCCGTTCCCTTTTTCTGCACCCGGTCGAGGCGATGCACGGCGACTTGGGAATCGTAAGCCAGGATGATATTTTTCTGGCTTTATCCTACAGCGGGGAGACGGATGAACTGAACCTTTTATTGCCCAGTATCCGTACGATTGGGTGCAAAATAATCGCTTTTACCGGTGGTCGTCATTCAACGCTGGCTGAGCACAGCGACATTGTGATCAATGTCGCCGTGGATCGCGAAGCCTGCCCGCTGGGATTGGCCCCCACAGCCAGTTCGACCGCCCTGCTTGCCATGGGCGACGCCTTGGCGGTTGTGCTGATCAATAAAAAGCATTTTAAATCGAGTGATTTCAAGCGGTATCATCCCGGTGGCGCTCTGGGCCAGCGCCTTTTGCGTAAAGTTGCCGATATCATGCTCACGGGGGCCGAAATTCCGCAAGTCGCCCTGGATACATCCATGGAAGACGCCATCCAAGAAATTGATCGGCTCGGAATCGGTGTAACCCTGGTCATATCCGACGCGAACCGCCTGGTCGGTATTATAACGGATGGCGATATTCGCCGTGCCATTGCCCGTAAAAAAACCCTTTATGATATTGCCGTCGCAGACTTGATGAGTTCGAACCCGCACGCTGCCCACCCCGACTCACCGGCTTACGATGCCTTGAATATTATGGAGAAGCACCAGATAACCGTCCTCCCGATCGTTAATGAACAACAGGAAGTGCAAGGCGTTTTACATCTTCACGATATTCTCGGCAAAGGCGACTTCAAGTTCAACGGGACTGACAGCAACGACAATCTTAGATAACCCTTTCACCCCAAATGCCACGAGGCCCGCATGAGATTCGATTCCATTGATACCACCATACCAACATTAGGGAAGGCCAAAATTCCATCCCCGATCAACCGCGACGGCAATCATACCTCCAGCCGCCGGTTTATTGCGGAAGATGACAAAGTCGTCATCGACGTCAATCTGAACAACCTGTCGGAAGACATCCGGGCCGGCCGGATTTTGAACTCGTTCGAACTGGCAGGGCCCCGGAATAAAATCTATTTCGACCCCAGCAAGTTACGATGTGCCCTGGTCACCTGCGGTGGGCTATGCCCGGGGTTAAACGATATTATCCGCGCGATCGTTTTGGAACTCTACCACGGTTACGGTGTCCGCAATATTTTCGGCATTAAGTTCGGATTACAGGGCTTTGTTCCGGACTACGGCCATGACATCGTCGAATTGAAACCGGAAGCGGTGGTCAGTATTCATCAAATGGGAGGGTCGATTCTGGGGTCATCGCGCGGGCCGCAAGATATCGAAACAATCGTTGATAGTTTGGAGCGCATGAATGTCGGCATTCTATTTATGATCGGCGGCGATGGAACGCTCAAAGCGGCAACCTTGATCGCTGATGCGATCGAAGCACGCAACCTAAAAATCAGCGTCATCGGTATTCCCAAAACCATTGATAATGATATCTACCTGGTAACACGCTCGTTCGGTTTCGATACCGCCGTGGATGTGGCCACCCAGGCCATCAAAAGTGCTCACAATGAAGCCGGAAGCTATCCCAATGGGATCGGTCTCATAAAGCTGATGGGTCGGTATTCAGGCTTTATTGCCGCTACCGCTGCCTTGGCGCAGCAGGACGTCAATTTTGTCTTGATCCCTGAAGTTGATTTCGACCTCGCGGGCAAGGGCGGCTTACTGGAGGCCATCGAAGCAAGGCTGGCGCACAGGGGCCATGCCGTCATTGTTGTTGCTGAAGGGGCGGGTCAGAAATTTTTTGAAAAGGGGGAGACCCTTAAGGATGAATCTGGCAATATCCAACTCAAGGATATCGGCCTGTACTTAAAAGATGCGATTAACACCTATTTCAAAACCCAAAAAACGGAGGTGACCGTTAAATATATCGATCCCAGCTATATGATTCGCAGCCTGCCGGCCAATGCCAATGATCGCGTGTTTTGCAGTTTTTTGGGTCGTGATGCGGTGCATGCCGGAATGGCGGGCAAGACGAAGCTTTTGATTGGAAACTGGAACAACCACTTTGTCCACCTGCCCATGAGTGCGTCGGTCGGCAAGCGCAAGCAGGTCCACCCCGATAAAAAATTGTGGTTCAGCGTCCTGGATGCCACGGGCCAGGGTTCCCTGAAAAATACCTGACGCTCGTGATCGCCAAATAACATTTTGATCGCGATGAGCGGTCACCCCTCAAGTGGCAAAAATAAAAGGGCACCTAAGTGCCCTTCAGTTTGCGTTCGGTCCCGATGCCATGCGGCCTTGTCAGCACCGCACGTTCTAATCCCCGCCGTTAATCGTCCTGAGCTTCGATATTTTTTTGTGCTTCGATTTCCGCCTTGAGTTTCTCTCGATCAGACTCGCCAATCATAACCGTTTCGCCATACGGAGCCAAATCGGGCAGTAAAAAACGGAACTCGTAAACAGCAAAAGTAATTTTGTCGCCGCTCTTGAGTCGTACGGGTATGCTTTCGCCCATACGCTTGTCATTCAACAGCGTACCGTTGGTGCTGCGGTTATCTTCCAGATAAAAGTTGCCATTTTTGTACTCAATGGTCGCATGTAAACTGGAGATAGCCTCCTTCGGTATGACGATATCATTGCTTGAATCGCGACCGACGGTGATACGGCTTTTGTCTAAAATCAGCGACTTGGAATCGCTGGCAATGATATTCTCCGCATCGATCAATTCGGCCTCGATCGGCGGCTCTTCACACTCAGATGCCTTCGCCGCTTCGGCCAGAGCCGCTACCTCTGCTTCGCGAGAACGGCCCTTCCGGTTGAAAATGAGCACCAAAATGACAATCATCCCCAGCACAACCACAACGGCGGACAAAAGCAGCGGCAGAAAAACGAGTTGTTTGGGAGGAGCGGCTGGCGCTGGCGGTGATACCGGCACAATCGGTTGTGACGGGATTGGCGCAGGCATGGGCTTTATTTCCGGCTGTACGACAGCCGGCGGTTCCGGGACCGGCGGGCGCGTCATGATTTGATCGATCTTCGCGAATATGTCCTGTATATCTTCGGCCTGATAGGCCCTGAAATATTCTCCATCGGTATTGACGGCCAGGGTTTGAATCAAACGGAAATCCGCCTTGTCCGTAAAAGCAATGCCGATAATGCGAATGCCCAGTTTCTTGCTTTCCAGTGTCAGGGACTCCTTTAACCACCGTTCACTTTCAATATCGTCGGCCTTGTTGCCGGTATCGACGATACCATCTGTCAAAAGGATAATAAATTGAAGCGCTTCCGGGTTACCGTTGGACTTGAGTTCATATAAGGCTCTTTCCACAGCCGCTGGGGTGTTGGTATACTGACCTTGATAATCGACCTGGGCAAGACTTTCCAGGAGCCGGGGGCGCGTTTCCGGTGCTTCGATAGCGGCGAGGGGTTCGGCCAAATTGGCTTGGGTGTCGAAGATCACCATTCCCAGTCGGACACCGGCCCCAAGCTTTTGGATAAAATCGGTCGTGACCTTGCGAATGATAAAATCAGGATCATTTGTGATCATACTCCCCGAATTGTCCAGCACGACAACAATATCCAGTTGGGTGTCCGCAGGCGCAGCCGACACGCTCACAGGTCCCGGCAGCCATACGATAGCAAGGGCTATCAAACCCAAAACCGCCATCAACATTCGCTTATTTCCAAGTCGTTTCGCCATGCGCTTCACTTTCATCTAGTATTTGATTTTTCTATGAGATAATCGTATAGTACTCAAGATTAGGTTGAGCCCAATCGAAATGTCAAGACTTTTCACGTGTGTCGGACGGGTCTCACCAGGGGCTGGATCCCAACCCGGCGATGGACAGACGAGCTCCACGGCAACACGCTTTCGACAAAAACACGGCGAAGGTTACGTTAACCCATGTATCTCGAGTATTTTCAGCTAAAAACGAAACCGTTTCAGATCAGCCCGGATCCCCGCTTTTTGTGGCTCGGCGAAACCCACAAAGAAGCCCTTTCCATTTTAAAATACGGGATTATGGACAACCGCGGGCTGCTTCTGTTGGTCGGCGATATCGGTACCGGTAAAACGACCCTCATCAATGGCCTGTTGGACAGCCTCGACCCTGATACGATTGTGGCGACCATCGCTGATCCGGGTCTGGAAAAACTCGAATTCTACAACTTTATCGCCGCTGCTTTCAAAATGGGCAAGCGTTTTGATAACAAAGGCGATTTTTTGGTTAATTTCATCCATTTCCTGCACAAAACCCACGCCCAAAAGAAAAAAGTCTTGCTCATCATTGACGAGGCTCAGCGCTTGGATCATGAAATGCTGGAAGAAATCCGCCAGTTATCCAATATTGAACGCCAGGACACCAAGCTTCTGAACATCTTTCTGGTTGGGCAAAACGAGCTGAACGACAAAATAATAGACCAACGTAACCGCGCCCTGCGACAGCGGATCACGACCCGTTACAGCATCGGCCCGTTAAAACAGACCGAGATAAAAGACTATGTTCAGTTTCGCTTGAGTGTGGCGGGCACGGACCGCAAAATTTTCACCGGTTCTGCGTTGCGGGGCATCGCCGCCTATTCCAAATGTTACCCGCGCCTGATCAACATCATTTGCGACCATGCCATGCTGACCGGATTTACGCGCAACAAGCGCCGGATCGATGCCCAAATCATCAAAGAATGCGCTTCCGAGCTTCAGATCTCCGCCGTCAAAAGCGCCGCTGGAGGCAGTCGCAGCAAGCTGTTCAATAAGATTAAGAGTGGACCCTTTAACCTCTTTGAAGGCCGGCCGGCCTTGGCGCTGCTGATCTACGGAGCGGGCCTCATTCTGCTGCTGCTGGCCATCGGCTATCTGAACTTTCCGAGCGAATCGGAACGAATCTTTAGCCCAAAGCGTATCAAAGCCGAGCAAAAAACAAGCATGCCCCGCACCGCGCCACCCGCATCATCGCGGGCGCCTGCGGCCACCGCTCAGCAGCTGCGTGCTGGCGCCGAGACCGGCCAAGCACGCATCAAGATAAAACATAGCCCGGCAGCCCAGCCTCCCCCGGCAACAATCCCGGTCCCCGTAGCACCGCCACCGTCGGTATCAAGGCCGGCCGTGCCGTCGACGGCCAAGGCCGGCCCGGCAGTCGTTACACCGCCGCCAACCCCGATGTTTCCGCCCGGCCACAAATTCATCATCAATTTTCCGCTTGATTCGAATGATTTTACGGACGATGGGTATCTTTTACTGGGTCAACTGGTCAGGCACATCGCCTCAGTGCCCGACACTGAAATCAACATCACGGGCTACACCGATACAATCGGGGACGTAAAATACAACAAGCGCCTGTCCGAATTCAGGGCCAATATGGTCAAAAGCTACCTGGTTGGCCAAGGGGTCAACCCCACGCGCATCAAATCCGTCGGCCGGGGCCCTGAGAATCCGATTCAATCCAATGACACCCTTGAGGGTCGCCGCGCCAACCGCCGGGTTGAAATCGAACTGCAATAGCACACGCCGACACCCCCTGCCATCGATGGACCTTTAAATTATAGTTGTCGTCATAAGTATGTTCCGAAATAGCCCAGCGGCGAGCGGGGCCCTATTTTTTTTAAAAAGGCATATCATTATTAACCGGCCCAGCTAGCGTAGTGCCCTGCCGGATTGATGATGTTTCCACGGCCTTATTTTACTACCATCCGGCCTGTTTTCATCATCAATCCGGCGGGCACAAGACAAGGCTTGTTTTGATATGCCTTTTAAAAAAAATAGGGCCCCGCTCGCCGCGAGCCGAATGCTATTTTGACAGTCACTTTAGCACGCAAATAGAATGTGGTTAAGCGTGTCTCGCATGCCTTGGCACCAGCGGAACATATTTTTGACAGGCTCTTAGCGGTGGGACCAACCGACATTGTCACATGGCGGCTAGGTTGGCTCGGTAGCAGGACGGTCCGATGCCAGCTTTTGGCCGACACGGCGCAAATCATCTCCCATCAGCTTGGCGGTTGCGTAGCGCTGCTCCAGGCTCTTGGCCAGTGCCCGCGTGATGATTGCCACGATATCCGCACCGATCTTCGGGTTGTGCGTGGATGGCGGTTCCGGATCGACCATTGTGGTTTGGTACATGATCGCCGCGAGATTATCTCCTGTAAAAGGCAGCTTGCCTGTCAGCAATTGGTAAAAAACAACCCCCAGCGAAAAGATGTCCGAAGGGCCCTGCAGGGGTTGGCCTTTGGTCTGTTCGGGCGACATGTAATACGGTGTCCCTTTGACAACCCCGGTGCGTGTTCGGGTGCTGGTGGCCACCCGGGCAATACCGAAATCGGTCACCTTCACCGTGCCGTCCATCAACACCATGATATTTTCAGGCTTGATGTCGCGGTGGATGATATCGTGCTTGTGAGCATATTCCAGGGCATCACACCCTTGGGTGACAATCTCGACACATTGCCGGATGGGCAACAAATTGCCCGGCTTGGTGCACTTAACGAGGCTTTCACCCTCGAGGTATTCCATCGCCAGATAAGACAGATCCAGATCCTCACCCACATCGTAGATCGTTACAATATTGGGGTGGGCCAGTTTGGCGACAACTTCGGCTTCGCGATAGAATTGTTTTTTGACATCGTCGATATGGTCTTCATCAAATTCATCGACAAAGCGGATGGTTTTAATGGCCGTCAGGCGGTTGAGCATGGGGTCGCGTCCCTTGTAGACAATACCCATGGCCCCCCGACCGATTTGCTCGATGATTTCATAACGCCCCAGCGTGGGCTTTTTGCGAGGCTTTGGTTCAAGCACAACCGTCTGGCCACTCTTATCCTGGGGTGGTTCGGGTTTGCGCCGATTGGTTTCCGGATGACGGACTTCCGTTGAAGGCGGTACATGCACCTGGCCCGCGGCAACCGGCCGACTGATAAAAAACCGCAATCCGCCAAAAAAAAGCACACAGATCGCTATCAGGCGCAGTAGAATTTTGATGATCAGAATGGAATCGGCCTCTAACGGCACGATGAGGATGAAAAAATAATCGACGAAATCGGAAAGCAGAAGAATGACCATGAAAATCATAATCAGATTGATGGCTGCTCCGATCTTCCCGCCGATATATTCATTGCGTGCCCGGTGATAGACCACCAGTGTCATCACATAGAAAATAAGAATCAGTGCTTGTGCCAGCCAATAATTGAAACTGCTGTTCATACGCTTCCTGTCACTGGGTCCGACGGCGCGGCACCCTGAATGGTTGGTTTAAACCCCGAGCTGGGCCGTCAGATGCTTTAAAAATCCGCTCAGGTGCTCGCCTAACGGCTGATATGCGCCCGATTCGATTTGTTCAAGGTTTGTTTCAAGATTCAAGACACTCGCCTGCGTCGCCTTCGGCCCCAGCAGCCGCTTTTCTTCCAGTAAAAGGGCCGCCAACAGATGCTGAAAAGCCTGAACCAGGGTTTCCTTGTCGAGCTTGTATCCGCGCGCAGTAATATGCGCATGCAGGCGTTTGATATTATCAGCCGTGTTCGCTTGCAGTTTGAAGGGCGCCAGCAATGTATCCGCGCCTTCCGCACCGGCGGCCAGACGCTGGAACAGGTTCGTGCCTTGTGATCCGATTTCCTGCTCCAGGTCCCGTACCACCGACTTAAAAACCTGATGGTAAAAGGCTATAACCGTCGAGGTACTGATTTTATCAAGATAGCGGATGTCGGAGGAAGACGCGGCCTTGGCTGGCTTCGGCTGGGCAGGTCCCGGCACGGTTGGTGGCCGTGCATCCCGCAACCGTTTTTCGCTTTGGGTATACGGTTGCAGGAATTCCATAACCGTTTGCGCCAGCTGCGCTTGTGCGCTCGGAACCTGATTGAGCCTCTCATTCAGGTGGCCGATCATCTGTTGTGCCGCTTTAAAACCCAACACCTGATACCCTTCCCGCAGGAAAGCGACGACAACCGCTAAAAAACCGTTAATCAGATCTTGGCGTTCAATCCGCTGCAATGTTTGAGCGCCCTGCTCCCTGATCTTGACCAGGTTGGTGCGCAGGTCATCTTCCGCCTCAAAAACGTTCAGACCCTGTGCATAGGCTGGGTGTTGCCGTATGCAGCCGGCCAGGTACGCCACAGCTCGCTGACGGCCGAGTTCGGCGGTCATGCTCGCCAGAAGATTATCGAGCAGGACCAAAAACAGTTCCACAATTGCATACCAATTCAGGTTGGTGTCGCTATTCTGTTTCTGGTCCGACGTTTTACGGCCAATGACCCCTTGGGTCACCAAGGTCGTCAAGGCTTTATAGACCGCCAGTCGTGGAAGGCCTGTGGCGCTCATTATTTGGTTCACGTTGCGTTGGCCGTCAATCAACAGCATTACCCGAAGCGCACCGTCACTTTCCATGGTTTCAAGCTTGCGATCACTGTTCTTGATTTGAAACACCACCTGATCGCTGGGAATATGATGACGGAACTCTTTCCACTTCTGCGCTTCCGCGACCAGACGAATGGGATCGATGGTCAAATGGATGTCCTCAACATAGTCACCCAGACCCTCTGAGTACTCAAATTCGCCCTGCTGCCACGTCAACATGGTCGTGACCGCTTCTTTGAATTGGTAATGAAGGATTCGAACGAGCCGCTCCTTGGAAATATAACCCTGATCGATCAGAACAACACCCAGACGCTTGCCCGCAGCCGCAGCCGTTTGCAGTGCTTGCTGGAGCTGCGCCTCGTTGACCAGGCCATTGGCCTTGAGCAGCGAGCCCAATGACAAGTCTTCAGCGACATTGCCACTGAGAAAGACGATGCCGCCATTTTTGAAGTAAATGCGGCTCGTCTGATTTCCGTCGGTCACCTCGAGAATGCCGGTCTTGGCTTCCTCGTGAATCATCCGGCCGATCGCCGACAATGAAAAGGTTTTAATATCACCACGCAGGGCCATCGTCTATCCTGTCATCAGCCGGGTCATCTATTCACAGCCCTTAACAACGCGCCAGTTGTCTGTTACCGCATCATAGGTGATGTTCTGGACACAACTTCCTTTGCCGAGGTCTTTGAAAGTCCAGACCTCCCAGTCGTAATAAACCGTATAGTCCGAAGATTGGCTGTTGCTGCGGTTAAGGACTATTCTTTTGAAATTAATATTTTTCGTATGGACACGCTGTCCTTGGTAGCGGAGGGTCAAATACGCATTGACATCCGGTTCGGTCAACTGTTCGATCGCCTTGCGCAGCCCGGTATGGTGTATCAAACGGCCTCGATATTTGACATAGCCCTCTTGGTACAGCGTCGTTTCATAGGCCTGCGGGCTCATCCATTTGTTATGGTATTTGATATAGCCCTTGGCACCGTAAATAATATCGTCATTTGCAAGGGCGGCCGCGACCTCATTCTCGTAATCGACAAAGCGTCTTTCCGTTTTAAAGCGACTGGCCGTTACCTTTTGTAAAGCCGCCTCATAGTTTCTGCGGGCCTCTCGATAGTCCTGGCGTTGCCAGGCCTCGCGGCCCTTGGTAACCAATTGGGCGATCGTCTCTAACTCGGTTTGTTGCTGTTGCGCCAGCTGTTCCCGCTGGATTCGGGCCAGGCGTTCCTGTTCCGCTTGCTTGGCCCGCTCAATGCTTTCCAAGCGTTGCCGCTCGTCTTGCTTGGCCTGCTCGATTTGTTCCAACCGTTCTCGTTCAGCCTTCTTTTCCTGCTCGATGCGCGCCAAGCGTTCCTGCTCCGCCTGTTGGGCCTCGGCTTGCTCCTTGGCCAGACGCTCCTGCTCGGCCTGCTTTTCCCGTTCCCGCTGGGCCTGAATGGCCTCAATTTGACGCTTCTGTTCTTCAAGCTGGGCTTGCAGTTCTTGCTCAGAGGGCTCTCGCGGTTCTGCCGGAACAGCGTCCTTTTTTATGATCACAGGATCAACGCTGGCACCCGAATGCAAAAACACGTAATACGCAACCGACAAAATGATCGCTGCAAAACTGGCGATTATAACCAGCGTGGTAATGCGCGAGAAAAGATTGTCGGTGATTTTAAATTGTGTGCCCACTCTTTGAATGACCGACTCGGAGAAAACGGGATCCTCTTTTATCGCTTCACCCGTGTCCTCCTCAGCGTCATATTCCCAATTAATGGTCGGGGAATACGTTTCCTTGCTTTCAGGCATGCGAATCTCAGGCGGAGGCGTCTCCAACGTTGCGGTGGCATCCATCTCCAGCCGGACACCGTCCAATTCGATTCCCTTTTCCGTGGCAATCCCGCTTTCCGTTTCCGGTGGCACCTGCAGCTGGGGGGGAGGTTCATCGGGCAGAATTTCGATATCCTTTTGGGAAGGAACCGCTATTCCGGAAGGACTCGATGCCCAATCCGGTTCGCCGGGCAGGGTGCCCGGCAGGGTGGACCTGAATACGCGCAGCTGGTCGCCCATCTCCCGGGCGGACTGGTAGCGCGCATCAAGTTGCTTGATGAGTGCGCGGTCCAGAATCGCCACGATGGCCGGATCAATGTCAGGGTTATAGGTCGTTGGCGGCTCGGGGTCGGCGGTGGTTGTGCGATACATGATGGCGGCCATATTCTCACCGGTAAACGGCAGGTGGCCGGTCAGCAATTGATAAAAAACAACGCCCAGAGAAAAAATGTCCGAGGGCCCGCTTAATTTCATCCCTTTGGTCTGTTCGGGCGACATATAATAAGGGGTGCCCTTGATAATACCGGTGCGCGTTTTGGTGCTGGTCGCGATCCGTGCAATCCCGAAGTCCGTCACCTTAACGGTGCCGTCCTTGAGGAGCATGATATTTTCGGGTTTGATGTCACGATGGATAATATCGTGAGCGTGGGCATACGCTAAGGCATCACAGACCTGAATGACAATATCGAGGCATTCAGCGAGCGCCAAAAGACGGCCGGGTTTGGTAAATTTTTCAAGACTTTGACCCTCCAAATACTCCATGGCAAGGTAGGAAAGGTCCAAATCCTCCCCAACGTCAAAAACGGTTACGATATTGGGGTGTGACAATTTGGCCACGACCTCCGCTTCATGGTAGAAGTGCTCTTTGATAATTTGGGCCTGGTCGTCGTCGAATTCATCCATGAACCGGATGGTTTTGATTGCTGTCAGCCGGTTCAATTTGGGGTCTCGTCCTTTGTAAACAATACCCATCGCACCCCGGCCAATCTGTTCGAGGATTTCATACCGGCCCAAAGTTGGTTTGCGGTCATCGGTCGCATCCAAGGCAACGCCTTGGGGGGCCGGGCCCTTGGGCGCGGCGCTGTCCTGGAAGGCGCTTGCCTTGGCTGATGAAATTGCTGATGATGGTTGCCGGGCGGGCGCCTTGGTTGCTCGCCGGGTGGCAAAAAAACGCAAGCCGCCAAAGAAGAGCACACAAATGGCCGCCAGTTTGAGAAGGATTTTGATGCTTAAGACCGTATCCTGGTCCAGTGGCAGCAGCATGATGAAAAAGTAATCAACAAAATCGGCCAAAAACAGAATGGCCAAAAAAATCATGATTAATTTGATCGCTGCCGCGATCTTACCGCCGACATATTCTTTGCGGGCCCGGTAATAGATCACAAGGGTCATTATGTAGAAGATCAGGCTCAACGCTTGGCCGAGCAAATAATCCATACTGCCCATTGTAAACGCTCCAGAAAATGGCCGTCGATCAATAAAAATTTGTGGCCAGGGGTTATTTGAGATGGCTTTTCGTTATCTTACTATTTGAATATATTCCATTATTCAGCATTGCGCGAAAAATGTCAACCGCAATCGCCCAACCGCTTTTGATCAGCCTCCCTGCGTTTGAGCTCCGGTGCCCATGACCATTTGCTGAATAACCGCCGCATGTTTCTTCGCGGCACCGATGTTCGACCGAACCGCCGCCTGAGCACGCCTGCCGATCGCCTCGGCTTTGTGCGGATGGGTCAGAAAGAATTCAACTTGCTCAGCCAATTCGGCGCCATCCTGGATCTGGATGCCCCCGCGCGCGTTTTCCAAAAGGGTTTGGGCCTCCAAAAAGTCGTCCATCGAAGGGCCGTAAAGCACCGGTTTCCCCCATGCCGCCGCTTCCAATATGTTTTGCCCCCCCAAGGGAACTAAACTACCGCCGCAAAAAACGATCGAGGCCATACCGTAGGCGACCTGCAATTCCCCCATTGTATCCATGATGACCACCGGTGCCGAACGGGCACCGTCGCCTGCCGCCAATTCCGTTCGTAGCTGACACTTAAACCCGCGGGCCACAACCAGACTCTTTATCTGACCCGCCCTTTCGACATGCCGCGGTGCAATAATGAGGACGACATCCTGAATCCGCTTGCGAACCTGCTGATAGGCATCCAGCACAATCGGTTCCTCATCATGACGCGTGCTACCGGCCAGGAAAACCGGTTCCGAACCGTTGAGCCCATACTGCCGGCGCATGACTTCAATCAAACTCGGATCTGGTTTGAACGGCAGCGCGTCATACTTCGCATTGCCATTCACCCGGATCCGATCCGCCGGGGCTCCCAATGAAGCGATCCGCCTGGCATCCGCTTCACAAATCATGCTGAAAACGTCCACGTGTGCCAGGGTGAACTGCATCAGGGGCCTGATTCGCAGGTAACTTTTAATCGAACGTACCGAAATCCGACCATTGACCAGCGCGGTTTTGACACCGGCCCGATGCGCCTCAACCAGCCAATTCGGCCAAAGTTCCGTCTCTAGACAAACAAGCACATCCGGTTGGAACGTCATCAGGGCCCTGCGCACCGCCAGGATAAAGTCGAATGGTGCAAAAACCAGCGTAACCCGGGGTCCCAGCTTTTGCCGGGCAGCAGCATACCCATGTGCCGTCGTCGTTGAAAAGACAATCCGGCAGCGCGGCATCAACTGGCCCAAGGCATGGACAATTGAGGATGCGGCACTCACTTCTCCCACCGACACAGCATGGATCCATACGTGCGGGGAGCCGGCTGCTTTGCGAGCAAGAGGGCGGGCGTAGATGCCCAACCGCTGGCGTAGTTCCTGGCGGCGATAATCTTTAAGAAGGGCGTACAGCCGATAAGCAGGGAAAAGCACCATAAAGAGCACCCCGCTCACGTATTTATAGGCCGTATAGGCGAGCTTCATGCGGTTAGCGGCTTTCAAGTTCGATGAAACGGTTTCCTTTGATCCGCAACAGATAGGGGTTTTTTAAGGCTTCCCCCTGGTCATCGAAAGTGGTCATCCCCGTAACACCCTCGAAACCGTTGATCTGCATCAGGGCGTCCTTGAGGGCGCTTCTGAAACGGATGCCGTCGCGACTCAGGAGCTCAAACAGCATCGCTGCCGTATCATAGGCGATGGCTTCAATAAACCCCGGCTTTTCGGCAAACATCTTTTCGAAGCGTTCCACAAATTGTTGAACCCTCGGCGATCGACTTCCGACAAAAAAACCATCCGCCAAAATAGCGCCTTGGACATATTCGCGTGCCATTTTAATCAGGGTTTGCGAATGCCACAAGTTGGTCCCTAACAGATAGATGTCTTCGACGTCATAAAACGCGAGCTGCGGGATGATCAAGCCGGCTTTTTGGGGTGCGTCCGGAATGAAAATAGCCTGGAAATCAACCGTCGGCTGCGGTTCTTCATCCGCTGCCAAGACTTCGTCATACAAAAAGCCCTTACGTTTTTTAAAAGCGACAGGAATACCGTCATAAAAACCTGCCAGGAATCGGCCAAGCGGTGAATACACGGCATCGAGGTCGATCCGTGGCCGCTTGTTTGATGTTGTGCCCCTAAGCGTTTCGGCGGACGGCAGTTCCAATTCCGTCTTTAAATCATCCGGCACTTCGTAAAACAGGCCGACCAGCTTTTTGATGGGATCGATGAAATCGGTTTGGCCGGGTTCATAGGTCTCGACGCCAACAACTTTGCCGTTGGCGGCAATGACTTTATCCCAAAAGAGGCCCATGAAGGTTTGACCATAATTTTCATTGGGGAACAAAATAGCAAACCGCTCGATTTCCAGGACGTTTGTGGCATAGGACACAATGGCATCGACTTGCATGGCCGGTGTAATGAAATTGCGAAAAACATAATTGCCGATGGCGGTGATGTCTTCCTTTTGCGTCAAGGTGATGATGGGAATGCCCTGTATCTCGGCTTCGATCGCTGCCACTTCAGCCGTGATGATCGGGCCGATAATAGCCGCTACCTGCAGGTCGGCCAACGCCACCACAGCCTGCATGGCGCTGCTCGAATCGGAGCCGGTGTCCTTGATGATGAGTTTAAAGGGCGGTAGGGCGCTGGCTGCATACAAGCGGTTCAACGCCAATTCGATGCCCTGCAAAGCCCGATGGCCATAGCTTGCATAGGGGCCGCTCAGCGGCAGCAGACAACCGATTACATAGGGCTTGGTAATCGCTTCACGATTGACTTCTTCAATCAATTGCCTGGCCGGCTCCGTAAAGCGATGCTCGGGGAATATTTGGACGAACGCAGCCAGCGCTTGCAGCGCCGCTTCATAATCCCCGTCATCTGCGCGAATGACCCCAAGGTGGTATAGCAACCAGCCATTGCGTTCGTCGGTCTTTAGCCGCTCGACCAAGGCTGCCGCATCTTCGCGGTTCATCCGGTTGACGGCCTGGTCCAATTTGGCCCGGACAATTTTGCGGTCTTCATCCAAGGCCAGGTCATACGCGATTAAGAATTGATAAACGGCCTCGATCAGATCCCCCATGATCAAGTAACTGCTTCCCAGAAGGTCCTTTACGCGCAGCCTCTGGCTGAAAGTCATCCTTTCTGCCGGAATCTCGGCGGCATAAGCAATCACGGTCTCGAGTCGATTTTGATCATAGAAGGCGGTCATCATTGCAAGCATCGCATCGGTAAAAAAAGGACTGTCAGGAAAAGTCGCTATCAAATATTGGTAGGTATCGAGTGCTTCGCTGCGGCGGCCCTGCAAATCATAGATCGTAGCGATCTTCATCAACGCCGCATCGGCTAAAGGGCCCTTGGGGAACCGGGCCAGGTAGGTCTGAAAATGGTCGAGCGCTGCTTCATATGCACCCTTTAAAAAAAGATCTTCCGCCTTTGAAAAAAGCACATCGCCCGTTTCCAGGGCGACCGGTTCGGTTGACACAAGCCGCTTTGGGGCACAGGCGCTGAAGAGCAGCACGAGCAGCACCAGTGTGATGATAACCACCAGAATGCGCCTCAAAGGTGCGATGGGGTGCGACAGGTTGTTGGGGATCATTGGCATCCTATAAACATTCGTCGGTATCAGCATTGACAATCACGACAACATAAAATCAGCTTCGTAAATTTTATAAATATCAGTATTATAAAGATTAATAAAGCCTTTTTGAGTCCTGAATAAAATCGTTACTAAATTTTGCGTGTCGCCACGCTGTCGATCTTTGGCCGCGTCATATTTCTATTCCTACAACAGCGTATATAAGTGTCAACAACCACGCATTTTGGTTGGCTTAATTTAAATTGGGTCTTGCATTCGGTCAAGTCCTTCCCGTATCATAGCGGTCATAAAATCGTTTTCCCATGATAGGCAACACGACCCTGTCGCTTCACAAAAAGTTTGATCGACAATTAGATTTCGCCCTGCGATGCTCCGCTAAACCGAGGTTTTGGAAACATCCTGTTCGCCAACGCAAGTCTGATCGTGGTGGGAAATCCAAATTGAAACAAACCAAGGAGGTCAAGCCATGTCAAACCAAAACGCCCCTGCTTCAGCCGATTTTAGCAAGGCCCTTAAAGTCGGTCGCCCTCCCAACATCGTAAAACTTTTTCCCAATTCAAAAGCCCTGATCGTCAGTGGCAAATATATCGACAACGCCTTGAGCTCAAAAAGCAAAGCCATCACAATCGCGGCCAATGGCCGCAACCACCTTGTGCTCAAGGGGGCCTTGTTGGCCGCGCAACGGGCCAATGCCTGTATCATTCTTGAAATTGCCCGGTCAGAAGGCGGAGCCAACGCTTACTGCGCGGTTAATTATTGGAATATCGCCCGACAAGTGGATGCCTTGTGCAACCAAAACGGAATCACGATTCCGGTGGCGATTCATGCCGATCACTACGGGATTAAATCAGAAGCGGATATCGCCTTCGCCAAAGTTGAAATCCCGACCCTTTTTGAAGCCGGCATCACCTCCATCGCCATCGATGCATCCCACATGCCCGACGACCAGAATCTGCTGGCCAGCCTGGCATTGCACCCGGGCGTCCCTGAATGGGCCGGGTTCGAAACCGAAGTCGGCGAAATTAAAGGTAAACTGGGTCTTTCAACCGTGTCGGAAGCGTTGTTTTTGGTCCGGGGTCTCAATGCCCATGGGATTTTCCCGAATTGGATCGCGCTCAATAACGGTACGACCCACGGCCTTGAAGCCAGCGGGCAGGGCATCCAGGTCGACTTGACGGCTGAAATCCATCAAGCGTTGGCACCCTATAAAGTCTCGGGCGCCCAACATGGCACATCAGGCAACGATTCGGATCGCCTGCGGGCCATCGCCTCCCAAACCAGAACAACCAAAGCCAATGTGGCCACCGCATTGCAAATGGTTTCCTGGGGACTTGAAGTCAATGATTACGGCAATGCCCTTCTGGACGACCAAGGAAATTTTATTAAGATTAAAAATCAAGGAGTTACCGAGGATTTGTGGGCTGCCATGGTTGCCTACGCCAAGGCCCAAGATCTGAGTGGCGGCAATTTTAAAAAACTTAATCTGCCCTTTGAAAACCATATCCTGGGACAACCCCAGGCGGTTAGAGATCGCATGGCCCAAGCAGTCGCAGACTTTGTTTACAATATGCTGGTGAATGTATTCAACGCCGCTGATACCGCTCCCCTGGCCATCGAGGGCATCCTAGCGGCAAACTCCCACGACCCCGGCCCCAAGGCTGAACGCATCGAGGATCCGCAGGCGTGGACGCCGGATAAAATTGTTGAGCGGGCCGCTGCCCTTTTCACGGCTACGGATAAGGGTCCCGAAGGTGATTTTGACGATTAAATAACATTCCGATTGAGGTGAGCGGTGCCCTATTTTTTTTAAAAGGCATATCATTATGAATCGGCACCGCTAGCGTAGTGCCCTGCCGGATGGATGATGTTTCCACGGCCTTATTTTACTACCATCCGGCCTTTGTTCATCACCCAGCCGGCGGGCACAGGACAAGGCTTGTTTTGATATGCCTTTTAAAAAAAATAGGGCACCGCTCACCCCTTGCCTATTTCGGAATATGTTTATGACAACTGCTATAAAGTTCGGCAGGGACCGACCACCATGGTTCTTGGATGCACGCCTAAGGATGCGCCCTAACCGATTGCCGCCTTGGCCTCGCCCCACAGCAGCTGCAATTCCGCATGCGATACCGCTTCAAATTGACGCCCGCTTGCGGCAATTGCTGTTTCCATATGTTCGAACCGGCGGATGAACTTCCGGATCGAGGCGGTTAGCGCCATTTCGGGATGAATGCCCGCAAAACGCGCGACATTGACCAAGGTGAACAGAACATCCCCAAATTCCATCGCAACCCGATGACGATCGGCACTTTCCTGGTGCGGTTGATCCAGCTCTGATTTCAATTCACGCCATTCTTCCTGTGCCTTGGCGATGACCCCGTCAAGATTCGGCCAATCGAACCCCTGACCCGCGGCCCGCTCTGAAATCCGGTAGGCCCGCATCAAAGCCGGCTGGCTGGAAGGTATCGTATCAAGGATCGATGCCGCGCGCTTAGATTGCTTTTCCTGTTTTTTGATACGCCGCCACTGCTGCCGGACCTCTTCCGCCGTTTCAACCTGTGCCTGGCCAAAGACATGGGGATGACGGTGAACCATTTTGTCGGTAACCACCTTGGCAACGTCCTTAAAATTGAACTGTCCCCTCTCCTGAAAGAGACGCGCGATGAACGCCACATGAAACAGAACGTCCCCAAGCTCCTCACACACCCCTTTCGGGTCGCCCGCGGCAATCGCATCCACGAGCTCATGCACTTCTTCAATCAGATAAACACTAATAGATTCAGGGGTTTGCTTACGATCCCAAGGGCAGCCGTCTTGCCCTCGCAGGGTTTCAATCAGCTTGACTAATTTTTCCAAAAATTCAAACCGCTCATAGGGGGGCATCATTGCTTTTGCCAGGCTTTTTTCAACTCGACAATTTTGCCGGCAAACTGGTGTTTCATATCCTTGGAAACGACTTTGGCCATGGTTTCAGATACCATCGCCACATGGGGAGCCAGCAGTGATTTTTTGATGAGAGGGGAACCCTTGGGCAGGAAAGCGGTGAGGGTAACCATGACCACCGAAACAATCAGCACGCCTTTCATTAGGCCGAAGCCCGCACCACAGATGCGATCACCCCAACCCAGAAAGGCGATATTGAGAAGGTATTTGATGACAACGCCCAGCACGCTTATAATAATAAACAAGCAGCAAAAAATGATAAGAAAACTCAGTATGTTAAGATACCCTGTGTCGGAGATCCATCTGCTTAACAGTTGGGCCAGCTTCATATAGTAGGTATACGCGCCGTAGAATCCGGCCAACACACCGATAATGGAAGATAATTCTTTGATTAGCCCCCGGAAGACACCCCGAATCAGGCTAAAACCGACCACCACGATGATAAAAATGTCAAACGCGTTCATATAGATCCTTAGCGCTGTTGCTCTAGCACCGCTTGACGGAGAAATTGTTAATTAGATTGAAACAGTTAGACTAACAAAGCGATGATAGAGCGTCAAGAAATTTTTCCGAGCCCGCAGTCCTGCGGCATTTGCCGTTTGCATTCACTTTTAAAGTATACTATGAGTAACATTTCATTAGCAGGCTTGATGCAATTGCCGTTAGGACGTGCTTTCAACGGAAGCCTTGACACCCTTTTTAATGAACGCAAAACACTTGAAATCTTCCCCTAAAGACACCCGCGAGGCGGGCCCCATGCAAGCCGCTGCCACCATGCAACCAGCGCAGCTCGAGCTTGCCGATATCGATTTGGCCCGCCAACTTTTCGGGGAGCACAACAGCAACCTGCAGCAAATCGCCAAAACGCTGAAAATCAGCATCCATGCCCGCGGCTGTAAAGTCACGCTGGCCGGCGATCCCATTGAGACCCGGTTGGCCGGTGTTCTTCTGGATCAGCTTTATGATTTGCTCCAGAAGGGTTACCCCCTTTATCCCAGTGATATCGACTATGCCATTCGACTGTTGAGTGGGGATGACCGCATCAACTTAAAGGATATTTTCCTGGACAAAGTTTACATTGATTCCAAAAAACGGGCGATTACACCCAAAAGCCTTGCCCAGAAAGAGTACATCAACGCGATTCGCCATTTTGACATCGTTTTCGGCATCGGCCCGGCCGGCACGGGCAAAACGTATCTCGCCATGGCGATGGCTGTTTCGGCACTGAGCAAAGGCCTGGTCAGCCGTATCATTCTGACCCGACCCGCGGTCGAAGCGGGTGAAGCCCTGGGGTTTTTGCCTGGCGATTTGGCTGAGAAAGTTGATCCATACTTGCGGCCCCTGTATGACGCCCTGCACGATATGATGCGTTTTGAAAAGGTTGCCAGTCTGATGCAGCAGGGCGTCATCGAGGTTGCACCAATCGCCTTTATGCGCGGCCGAACCCTGAACGAGGCGTTTATCATTCTGGATGAAGCTCAAAATACAACTTCCGAGCAAATGAAAATGTTCCTGACACGCATCGGGTTCAACTCCAAAGCCGTCATTACCGGTGACATCACCCAGATTGATCTACCAACAGGCCGAACCTCGGGACTGATCGAGACCAAAGAGATCCTTCAGGACATCGAAGGCATCCAGTTTGTTTTCTTCTCCAAAAAAGACGTGGTGCGCCACAAGCTGGTCCAAGATATTATCGAGGCCTATGAAGGCCTCGAAGCCAACAAAAAATAAACAAGGGCGTCACCCCAGAGTGGCTCAACGGCACCCCGGTTTTGCGTATGAACGCTGAAGGCAAACATAAATCGCTCGACAAGTTCTTCTCCCTAAGCGACCATTTTAAATGGATTCTGCTGGTCTTTGTCACGGGTGTCTTTGTTGCCATCATCTATCCCAATTTGGTTACCACACATCATACCTACCAATTGGGTGATGTGGCCGAAAAAGACATCAAGGCACCCCAGGACTTTTTCATTGAAGACCAGATTGCAACCGCGACCAAACGCAAACAGGCCGTTGGTCAAGTCCTGACGGTTTACGATCATGATACAACCGTTGCGAGCCATCTTGCCGAGCACCTGAATCAAGCCTTTGCCGCAGCCCGTGCCACTTTAGAAACGCATTCAGCAGAGATGCCGGCGGCAACGCCCGGCGCCCCGCCGGCCGAGGCGGAACCCGCCTCTGATAAAGCAGCTACCGTAACGGAGGAATTCACGGCCGCGACTGCTGACATGCAATTGGCGCCTAAGGCCGTCTTCGAAGAGCGGCTGGGCGTCACCATCAGCAGCGGCGCCTTCAAGATTCTCGAGAAGGCGTCTTTTTCGACCGACATCTCGAATCTGATCATTAAGATCCTGTCCGAAATTCTCGAAAACGGGGTGGTGGCTAACAAGGAAATCCTTTTGCGCGAATCCGAGAAAGGCATTATTCTGCGTGCCATTCCCGATAAAACCGAAAGCATCGAGCAAAAACTCAGGCGCTTTTACGGTCTCGACCAATCCAAAACCATGGTCAGAATCATCGGTCAACCCCTGCTGGCGTCTCTGAATTATAATCTTCGCAACCTGGTCGTCGATGTGTCCCAACGCCTCATCCAGCCGAATATCACCCTCAATAAAAGTGAAACGGCCGAAAGACGCAGAAAAGCGGCTGAAACAATCAAGCCCATTCTATATCAGATCAAGGCCGGCGAAATGCTGCTGCGCGAAGGGGAGCGGGTGACCGAAGTACAACTTCTCAAACTGAACGCTTCTCAGGCCCAGGCCGCTCAAGAAAATGTCCACTTTCGGAGTATCGGTGCCGCCATCATGCTTTTGGGTTTGCTGTTGATGACCTACACCCTCAACATTCGATCCAATGTGGGCTTCAATCACTATTTGAACAAAAACTTGCTGTGTCTTACGACGCTATTCACCTTTTATATTGTTCTGATTAAAATCTCGGGCCGCTTTGCGGAACTGCTGGCGATCACGCCGCCCTTTTTCATCGCTGATGACACGATGCTGTATGGCATTCCCCTCGCCTCAGGATCCATGATCGTCTGCCTGTTCATGGGGCTCGATTTGGCGCTACCTTTCGCCTTGATTGTTTCGGTGTGCACGGCCATTGTTTTCCAAGGCCGCCTTGAACTTTTCATCTACTTCTTTCTAAATGGCGTCATGGCTGCCTATTGGATCAAGGACTGCCGGGAAAGAAAAGCGTTTATCAAAGCGGGATTGAAACTGAGTTTGTTGAATATCGTTCTGGCTATCGCAACCCAAATTTACCTGTCCGATTTCGCAGGTCTCGAGCTTTTGTGGGTTACCGCCTTTGCCTTTTTAGGAGGCATTGGATCCGGTATTGTCACGACGGGTCTCGCGCCCTTAGTTGAACTGGCGTTCGATTATACCACCGACATCAAGCTTTTGGAACTTTCCAACCTGGACCGGCCCATTTTGCGTCGCCTCATGCTCGAAGCACCTGGCACCTATCACCACTCGTTCATTGTCGGCTCGATGGTCGAAGCGGCGGCGTCCGAAATAGGCGCCAATCCTCTTTTGGCCAAGGTCAGCGGGTATTACCATGATATCGGCAAAATAAAAAAACCGCTCTATTTCATTGAAAACCAGAAAACCGGCAAAAATCCGCACGACAAGCTGGCCCCTTCCATGTCCAGCCTGATTCTGATCGCACACGTTAAAAGCGGTGTTGAACTCGCCCGGGATATCAAATTGGGGCAGGTCATCACCGACATCATTCAGCAGCATCATGGAACCAGTTTAATCAGTTTTTTTTATGAAAAAGCCAAGCAGATCAAAGGCTCTAACGCCGTGAATATCGATGCTTACAGATACCCCGGTCCCAAACCCCAGACCAAGGAAGCCGGTCTCGTCATGCTGGCGGATGTCGTTGAAGCCGCTTCACGTACGCTCGAAAACCCGACCCCGTCTCGTATCCAGGGGCTCGTTCAAAATCTGACCAACAAGATTTTTTCCGACGGTCAACTCGACAATTGCGAGTTGACACTCAAGGATCTTCATAATATTGCAAAAAGCTTCAACAAGATCCTAACTGGAATTCATCATCATCGGATTGAATATCCTGAAACAAAGACTCCGAACAGCAGGAAAAAGAAGAAAAATGGGAGTGCTGATAAGCAACCGTCAAAGCCGACACAAAATCAAGCCGAAGATCATTCAACACCAAGCTCAGGTCATCTTAAACGCCTTGGACTGCCCTGATGGTGAGCTTTCGGTCCTGATTGTCGATGATCCTCAAATCGCTGTGTTCAACCAAGATTACCTCGATCGTTCCGGACCGACCAACGTGATCGCCTTCCCCATGCAGGAAGGCGCCTTTGCGGACATTTCGCCACTTTTACTTGGAGATGTCGTGATTTCAGCCGACACGGCCGCCCGCGAAGGAGCCGCGGCTGGGATCAGGCTGCAAGAACGACTGCTCTACCTCCTGGTTCATGGTATTCTGCACCTTTTCGGCTATGATCATGAAAAATCGGAATCGGATGCACGGCAAATGGAAGCCTTTACCGAAAAGCTCCTCACTTTAATCATCTGAACCCTGACGTTGCATCGATAATATGGCAACGGGCATAGGGAGGCACGCATGTATCTTGTAACGGCAAGTGAAATGCAAGCAATGGATCGTCAAACCATCGACGGGTATGGTATTCCCGGTCAGGTCCTCATGGAAAATGCCGGCCGTGGCGCTACCCGCGTTTTTTTAAAGGCCTTTGGCGATTTGGCCCCGAAGAAGGTGGGTATTGTTGCCGGACGCGGCAACAATGGCGGCGATGGCTTCGTGATGGCCCGTTATCTGGCCCAACACGGCATCAAGGCAACCGTTTATCTCCTGGCCTCACGTGACACCGTTCAAGGTGATGCCGCCGCCAATCTCGATCTTTTAGACGCGCTCGCCGTTCCCATCGTTGAAATGCCTGACCAACCGGCCCTGGAAGCGCAACGCCTGGCCATGCGTCACCAGCAAGCCTGGATTGATGCCATTCTCGGCACAGGCTTAAAATCAGAAGTCAAAGGCTATTATCGGACCGTGATCGAGAGCATCAATCAGTTCAACCGACCGGTCCTGGCGGTCGACATCCCATCTGGTTTAAATGCCGACACTGGCCAACCCTGGGGCGTCTGTATACGCGCCCATGTCACCGTCACTTTCGGCCTGGCCAAGCTCGGTCATCTGCTTTATCCCGGTGCTGACTACACGGGCGACCTCCAGATTGTGGACATCGGCATTCCGAACTTTATCGCCGACGCGGTCGGCCCCCGACAATTCCTTCTGGACGCCGAAAACGTAAGCGCCAGTCTGCCCAGCCGGCCGGCCGACGCACACAAAGGGCGAACCGGCCACCTGCTCGTTGTAGCCGGAGCAACCGGGAAATCCGGAGCGGCGGCCATGACTGCCATGACGGCCATGCGCGCCGGCGCGGGGCTGGTGACACTGGGTGTGCCGGCCAGTCTGAATCCGGTAATGGAAACCGTGGTTCTGGAAGCGATGACGACACCCCTACCGGAAGAAAATGGCGGCTGTCTCGGAACATCGGCATTCGACCGCATCATGGCTTTGCTTGAAGATAAAAAGGCGCTGGCCCTGGGACCGGGAATCGGCACCGCCGAGCAGACCTGCAAACTGGTACACCGTCTCCTGGCGGAATGCCCGCTTCCCATCGTGCTGGACGCCGATGGCCTAAATTGTCTGGCGCAAGATCTCACGCTTCTGAGACCAGCGCAAGGCACCCCTTATCCTGACGCCGCATCCCGGAGAAATGGCTCGCCTGGTGGCGTCATCGCCGCAAGCGATCCAGCAGGATCGGGTCCAGGTCGCCCGTCGCCTGGCGACCACCCATGGTGTCCATGTTGTCCTCAAAGGCGCCCGCACGATTGCGGCCCACCCGGACGGATCCATTTTCATCAACCCGACGGGCAATGCGGGGATGGCCTCCGGCGGGATGGGCGATGTCCTGACCGGCCTGATCGCCGGTTTGATCGTACAGGGTGTTTCGCCCGCCCAAGCGACCCATGCCGGTGTCTATCTTCACGGAGCGGCTGCCGATGCCCTGGCCCTCCAAACAGGATCGATCGGCTATGTGGCTTCCGAAGTGATGGATGCTCTGCCGGCCACGATGCAACGTCTGAGCGCAAACGTCGCCAGCAACCTGGCGACACTGAAACCCCAGCTTTAAGGGACGGTGGGTTTGCAATCGCAATCGGCCGATCCACCAGGATGGACAACCAACCATGCCCGTGCAACAATTTCGCCTAACCACTGACCATAGCGCCGCTACGCAGGCGCTGGGCACCGCCCTTGGCCGCTGCGTACCGGCCGCTACCGTAATCACCTTGACCGGCGATCTCGGCAGCGGGAAAACGACTTTGGTGCAGGGCCTGGCCCAAGGCCTGCAGGTCCCTGACCGTTTTTACGTCACCAGCCCCTCCTACACCCTGATCAACGAATATCCAGGACGGCACCGCCTTTTCCACGTTGATCTCTACCGCTTGGTTGACCCGGCGGAGATCGAGGACATCGGCCTGCGCGATATCTTAGCCGGTGACGGCGTAGTCGCCGTTGAATGGGCCGAACGGCTGCCGGATCGCTGGCTGACATCCCATCTCCACATCCACATAGCAAGCGTTGAGGCCGACTCAAGACAGATTACGCTAGATGCATATGGACAAGCGCATGTCATTCTGATAAAGCAGATCGAAAAATTTATCGAGGAGCGGCAATGAGTTTAATCGTACAAAAATATGGCGGCACATCGGTGGCCGATCTGGAGCGAATCCGCAATGTTGCCAAACGGATTGCCAAAACTTCGACCAAGGTAACGATGTGGTGGTCATTCTTTCCGCTATGGCCGGCGTAACGGACAACCTGATCGACATGGCCCGCCAGATCCAAGAGCGACCGGATAAACGGGAACTCGATGTGTTACTGGCAACCGGCGAACAAACGACCTCGGCGCTTTTGGCCATGACCCTGCAGGCCATGAATTACGCGGCCCAATCGCTTCAAGGACACCAGGCCGAAGTCATCACCGACTGCGACTTCGGCAATGCCCGCATCATTGAAATCGGCGCCTCCCGCATAAAAGCGTTGCTGGCCAAGCGCACAATCGTTGTTGTCGCCGGGTTCCAAGGCCGTGACATGGGAGGCAACATCACAACCTTGGGACGGGGGGCTCGGACACCTCCGCCGTCGCCGTCGCCGCTGCCGTCAAGGCCGACATATGTGAGATTTATACCGATGTGGATGGTGTCTACACGGCCGATCCGAACGTCTGTGAAAAAGCCCGCAAGCTCAAAGCGATTTCCTATGATGAAATGCTCAACATGGCGAGTCTAGGCGCCAAAGTGCTGCAGATCCGGTCGGTCGGTTTCGCTAAAAAATACAATATCCCGATCCACGTCAGATCATCATTTACCGAGGAGGAAGGAACCATGGTAGTCAGTGAAGAGGCCGGCATGGAACAACTCGTTGTCTCTGCCGTCACCCATGACAAAGATCAAGCCCGCATTACCCTGAAAAAAGTACCGGATCAACCGGGCGTCGCCGCCAAGATCTTTACCCCGATTGCTGAATCCGGCATCGTGGTCGACATGATCATTCAAAATACCCGGGCGAGCGGTCAGACGGATTTGACCTTCACGGTTCCCAAAGACAGCCATACCGTCGCCATGCAGATCGAGAACAAAGTGGCCCAGGAAATCGGGGCCGAGTCGGTCGTGGGGGATCTAAACATCGCCAAAGTTTCGGTTATCGGGGTCGGTATGAAAAACCATTCAGGGGTGGCCTCGATCATGTTCAATACCCTGGCCAAAGAAAACATTAACATCACCATGATCAGCACGTCCGAAATCAGGATATCCTGCATCATCGAAGAAAAGTATACCGAACTGGCCGTGCGTATCTTGCACACGGCTTTTGGCCTGGATGAGGAATAGCATGAAACGCTTTGACGCCGAGCAATTAATCCTGGTGGTGATGGTGAGCCTGGTCATCCTGGGAGGCGTTCTTTACCGCTCGTTTTATTTCTAGAAGCTATCTCAAAAAATGGATCTTGGCTCAAGGTTCCGCCTTCGCCTAAAGGCTTCGTCGAGACAACCCACCTCGACAGACTCGGAATAAACCAGACGGGGAGGGTATTAAGCAAGAACCCAACGCAGCTTGTCAAGCCGTAGCTTCAGCGAAGGCTGAAGATTGGGCCAATAGACTTTTTTGAGATAACTTCTAAAGGACCGTTTCAATCTCCTCCGCAATGCGCAAGGCGGCGTCACGGGGATCTTGGGCATCCCGTATCGGCCTTCCGATCACCAGATAGTCTGCGCCTGCCTGAATCGCCTGGGCTGGTGTCACAATCCGCTGCTGGTCATCGCCAGCGCCTGTGTCCCAGGACGGTCGAATCCCGGGCGTGACCGCTAGAAAACCGCTTCCCAGATCCGCTTTGATCATCTGAACTTCAAGGCCGGAACACACGACACCACGGCAACCGGCATTTTTGGCCATGATGGCTCTTTTTACCACCAGTGACCTCAGGTCCTCTACGAATTCGTCTTTAAAACCATCCGCTTGAATATCCGTTGCATTCATGCTGGTCAAAACGGTGACCCCCAAAACAGCCACCCGGCCGCCGCTGCCTTGGACGGCCGCTTCCAGCATGTTGCGTGCGCCCGAACAATGGACCGTTGTCAGCGCGACGCCCAGCCCGGAGATGCGCTGCATGGCGCGCGCAACCGTCGCCGGGATGTCGTGCAGTTTAAGATCCAAGAACACCCGGGCTGTACCGGCCTCCTTAATACGGGCGACAATCCCCGGGCCGGCGGCCACAAACAATTCCAAACCGACCTTAAACATGCCGACGCAGTCCGCGAGGCAATCGATGTACTGCTCCGCTTCTTGAGGTGACGGGACATCCAGGGGAAAAATGATATGGTCCTTGGCCGCTTTCATGAGGTACCTCCGCTAACCATCGCTAGATTGGTCGTGTCTTTCAATCCACTTTAAATAGGCGCCGCTTTTGATGCGGTCGACCCAGCCCCGGTGATCCAAATACCACTGGATCGTTTGGGCGATTCCGGTTTCGAACGATTCCTGGGGCCGCCAACCGAGTTCCGTTTGCAGTTTGTTGAAATCGATGGCGTAGCGCCGATCATGCCCTGGGCGATCCTTATTAATGATATGGCCGGCAAAGTCACTTTGCTTAAAAAGATAGCGGATGAAATTGGCGCCGATAAACCCGCAACCACCCGTGACCAGCATGTTCTGCATGGAAAAACCTCTTTAAAGCACTGTCGCGCAACGGTTTGCTAGGACGTTTAGCACGGTGCTGCAATATATACCGTCTCTTTGTTTTCCTCAAGCCGTAAACCCGCTAAATTTTTAGCCAGCCAGGGTTACGATTAAAAATGTATTGAAAATATGGCCGCTTACATGTTAAATAGGATGATTGTAAATACGTTTCAGAGCGGCATTTAGATGAAAGGTTAAACCCAGGCTGACAAGCAACAGGCGACCGATGGAACCCAACCAGCAGCAACAAGATTTGCTTCGCCGAATTCCCGGCGTTGATCACATCCTCGAGCTTCTAAAAAGTGAGGCGTGCTTCGAGGATGTCCCCAAAACCGTAAAATTATCGTCGGCCCGCAACGTAACCGATGCGCTCAGAGCCCGGATCCTAGCGCACGATTCAGCTATTTCGATCGAGAGCATGACGGACCGGAAGATCCTCGAGCAGGCGGGAAAAGCCATTCGACGGGCTTCGACCCTCAACCTGCGACGCACGATCAATGCCACCGGTGTGGTTGTCCATACCAACCTCGGCCGCTCCTTAATTTCTGACGCGGTGCTCCCCAACTTGGAAACGATCGCCGGTCGCTATTCCAATTTGGAGTTCGATCTTGCGGCCGGTAAACGCGGCTCGCGTTACAGCGCCGTGGAAGACCTGATCTGCGAAATCAGCGGTGCCGAAGCTGCCATGGTGGTCAACAACAACGCCGCGGCCGTTTTGTTATGCCTTGAGACCATCGCCCGCGGTAGAAAAGTAATCGTTTCACGCGGCGAACTTGTTGAAATCGGTGGCTCCTTTCGGATTCCGGATGTTATGGCCAAAAGCGGTGCCACTCTGCTTGAAGTTGGCACGACGAACCGCACCCATCCCAAAGATTATGAAAAGGCCATCGACCCCGAAACCGGACTGCTGCTAAAAGTTCATACCAGCAATTACAACGTCGTCGGTTTTACGGCTGAAGTTGATCTCCCAGAATTGGTGGCTCTCGGCACAAAATACCAAATACCGGTGATGGAAGATTTGGGCAGTGGTACGTTCGTTGATTTCTCACAATACGGTTTGATCAAAGAGCCAACGGTTCAAAGCTCCGTTAAAACAGGGGCGGACATCATCACATTCAGTGGCGACAAACTGCTGGGCGGTCCCCAGGCCGGCATCATTGTCGGCCAGCGCGCAATCGTGGACAAAGTCAAACAAAATCCCATCACCCGGGCCCTGCGAATCGACAAGATGACGCTGGCGGCGTTGGAAGGTACCCTGCGCCTGTATCGCGACGAAGCCAAGGCCGTTGAAGCCATTCCCACCCTGCGGATGCTGCTGCTGCCTCTGAACACCATTGCGATTCGCGCACAGCGCCTGGCCGAAGAACTCTCCGGCCTTGGCGAGACGCGCTTGGCGCTGCAGGTTTTGGATCACACCTCGAAAGCGGGCGGCGGATCACTCCCGCTGCTGGAACTGCCCACCAAAGGCGTTGCCATTAGAATCAAAGGCCTTTCAGTTAACACGATAGAAAGCGCTTTGCGCCATAATAGCATCCCGATTATCGGCCGCATCGAAGACGATGCCCTGCTTGTGGACCTGCGAACCGTCCAGGAAGATGAATTGGAACTCATAGTCGAAGCATTTAAAACCCTGCTGGAAAGGACGGCAACGTGAACACGCCCAAGGTTAAACACCCATCCCAACCCGCACGCCACCGGGAGGTCACCGACCAGTTTCTTTTATCTAAGACCGATGCACTGCCCCAGGCATCTTCCCTTTCCCGCCAACGCCTTAGCGTCGCTGCCGAGGTTTTGGCCGCTTTCCCAGAACTTCGCTCCGGTTCGGCCTTTTTGACCCACGCCCTCGAGCACCTCGATGGGGTTGCAAAGTTCGGGGCCCTGGTCGTTCGAATGGATCCCCGGCCGTCGAAGGCACACCCAACGTCCGCGGCTGATTCAGTCGCCAGGCAACTTCAACTCGCCAAGGTCATTGACCATGTCTGCCGATCCAAGGCAGGCTTATGGGGACCGGTGAATCTCGATCTATTCGGCTGTTTTTTCCCCTCGCAGACCCTATCGACCTGTAGCGACCTGGCCCATAAAATCCAGCAGGGTTTCAAAAAGAAAGCGGGCGCGACGGTTTCGATCGGCCTGAGCGCTTATCCCCTGCTCGATTACGGCCAGCGCCACGTGCTTGAAAACGCCCACAAGGCTCTACAGCACGCCGCTTTTTTTGGCCCGGGCACCTGCACGGCCTTTGATGCGGTCAGCCTGAATATCAGCGGGGATGAAAAATACCAGAACAGCGATATCACGGGCGCGATTGAAGAGTTTGAAATGGGACTCCGCCTGGATCCCAACAATGTCAACCTGCATAACAGCCTCGGGGTTTGTTTCGGGATTTTGAACCAGCATGAAAAAGCCTGGGCCGCATTCGATGCCGCCGTGCAACTCGATTCGCGGGAGGTGATGGCCCGATACAATGCCGGGCTGATCCGCTTTTTGCAAAACCGTCACGCCGATGCGCTGGACCAATTTTTAAAGGCGGCCGATTTGGATGAGGACCTGTACGAATTGACCTTACAAACCGGCAAACTGTATCTGGCGATGCACAATCCGCAAAAAGCCAGACCCTATCTGGAAAAAGCGACACGTCTCAATCCTTCTTCCGGGCTGCCGTTTGCCGGCCTGGGCCGATGCTACAACAAGCTGCAAATGAAGGATCAAGCCATTGCCGCCTTCAAGCGAGCCATACGCCAGAACCCTTTTGATGCCGAGTCCCTGTCCGCCTTGGGTCTCTTGTACGGTGAAAAGGGCGAGAATGCCGACATCGCAACCCTGTTTTGCCAAAAAAGCATCGACCTTGCCCCTGAAAACGGCAAGTTCCGCTCGCACCTGGGACGCGTGCATCTTCAATACGGTCACTTGCAGGAGGCCCTCAGTGCCTATGAAGAAGCATCGGCACGGGGGTGGGATGCGTCCGCCGATATCGAAAAAATCCGAAACCGACTGACCGTAAAAGCATCTTGATTTTCGCAGATAGATGCTTACCATAAAGGACCTAAACCGGGCAGCAGTGTAAAAAAGACCCGACCCCTTGTCAGGAGCAAAGTGGAATGCCAATATATGAATATCGCTGTCAAAGCTGTGAGCATGAATTTGAATATCTCGTGATCGGCAAAGCGGACCCCGAGTGCCCCGATTGCAGCAGCAAAAAGGTCTGCCGTCTCATGTCCGCCTGCGGCTTTCTTAGTAAAGGCAGCGGGGGTGAAACGGTCAAAACCGCGGCCTCCGATTCAGCCTGTAGTGGTTGCGCCGGCACAAGCTGCTCGAGCTGCGGCCACTGATGGGAACCCAAATCACGATCGGTTCGCGAGGCAGTCAATTAGCCCTGTGGCAGGCCGCATGGGTCAAAAAGCGTTTGGAAACGCTCCATCCCGGCCTGCAAGCCGCAATCACGATCATTAAAACCAAGGGCGACAGGATTCTTGACGTCCCCCTGGCCAAAGTCGGAGGTAAAGGGCTCTTTGTCAAGGAGATCGAAGAGGCGCTGCTGGGCGGCGACATCGATCTCGCGGTCCACAGCATGAAAGACATGCCCGGTGAAATTCCGACCGGCCTGGGTGTCGGTGCCGTGCCGGAGCGCGAAATACCCTTCGACGTTTTAATTTCCAGAGAAAACAAATCTATCAAAAATCTCAAAACCGGAGCCCGGATTGGAACCAGCAGCCTGCGTCGGGCCTCCCAGCTGCGGCATGTGCGTCCGGATGTCGAAATCGTTCCGCTCCGGGGAAACCTGGATACGCGCCTGCGCAAGCTCACGACGGACAAGCTGGATGCCATTGTGCTGGCCGCTGCAGGCGTTAAACGTCTGAACCTGGCAAAGCACATTACCGAATACCTGGACCCAGAAGTCATGCTACCGGCCGCAGGCCAAGGAGCCCTGTGTGTTGAAATCCGTCAAGATGATCCTGCTACCGCCGCTTTCGTTAAACCGCTGGATCATGCGGCCACACGATGTGTGATCGCAGGGGAGCGGGCCTTTCTCAATCACCTGGGCGGCAGTTGCCAGATACCGATTGCGGCCTTGGGTGAGATGACACAAAACCGATTCGTGCTGCGCGGATTGGTTTCCGATTTAAACGGCACACAGATTGTTGCCGGTACGCGTGAAGGGACACCCGACCGCTCCGATCGCATCGGGATTGAACTGGCGGAGCATCTCATTTCCAGAGGCGCCGCTGAAATTTTAAACCAAATCCAACAGGACAGCGATTGAAACCATGCAGGGTATCGTCTATCTCGTAGGGGCCGGTCCCGGTGATCCCGGTCTCATCACGGTCAAAGGCCAGGCGTGCATTGAACAAGCCGAGGTCATCATCTATGACTACCTGGCATCCGCGCACCTTTTGAAACATGCATCACCGGATGCTGAATTGATCTATGTCGGCAAAAAAGGCGGCGATCACACCCTTTCCCAGGAGGAAATCAATGCCTTGATCGTCGCCAAGGCCAGCGCGGGCAAGGTCGTTACCCGACTCAAAGGCGGTGACCCTTTTATCTTCGGACGCGGGGGTGAAGAGGCCCAGGCGCTGATCGAGGCCAACCTTCCGTTTGAAATCGTCCCCGGCGTTACCTCTGCCATTGCCGCGCCCGCCTATGCCGGCATCCCGCTCACCCATCGCCAGTACACCTCGACCGTGGCATTCGTTACCGGGCATGAAGATCCGAACAAGGCCGAATCCAATATTGACTGGCGTGCCCTGGCTCAAGGCATCGGAACCCTTGTTTTTTTTATGGGGGTTAAAAACCTGCCCCGCATTGTCGAACAACTGACCAAACACGGCATGCCGCCGGACAAGCCCGTGGCGCTGGTTCGCTGGGGAACCACGCCTCGGCAAACGGCGGTTACCGGATCACTGGCCGATATTGTCGATCGGGTAACCAAGGCCGGGCTCAAAGCACCGGCAATCATCGTCGTGGGAGATGTGGTCGGCCTCCGATCCCAAATGCAATGGTTTGAAAAACGCCCTTTGATGGGCAAACGCATCGTCGTCACCCGCGCCCGCGAGCAGGCCAGCGATTTGGTTGCCCGACTGACAGCCCTGGGGGCTGAATGTTTGGAGTTTCCCACCATTAAAATCGCGCCACCTGAAGACTGGTCCCCCCTCGACCAGGCCCTGGACGACTTGGCCACTTATGATTGGCTCATCTTCACCAGCATCAACGGCGTTGAATTCTTTTTTAAAAGACTCTTTGCCCTGGGGCGAGA
This sequence comes from uncultured delta proteobacterium, assembly GCA_963802265.1. Classification (GTDB taxonomy): domain Bacteria; phylum Desulfobacterota; class Desulfobacteria; order Desulfobacterales; family CAWDIC01; genus CAWDIC01. The sequence goes on along the minus strand of CAWDIC010000005.1, from coordinate 90,343 downwards.
TGTCCGGGCCCTGGGCGGCCTGCGGACGGCTGCCATCGGACCGGCAACGGCCGCGCACCTGGCCGCCTTTGGACTGAAGAGCGATATCCTGCCGGATAATTACCGTGCCGAAGGGGTCGTGGATGCGTTTCAAAAGGAAACCATGAGGGGCCGCCGGGTTCTCTTGCCGCGTGCGCGTGACGCCCGTTCGGTGCTGCCGGACGAACTGGCCCGCATGGGTGCCAACGTCGATGAAATTACCGTATATCACACGCTTCCGGTTGCCGAGAACAGCGATCAGTTGCTGCAACTTCTTCAAAACGGTCAGGCCGACCTGATCACCTTTACCAGTTCGTCGACCGTAAAAAATTTCAACGCCTTGCTTCCTGAGGCCAATCGCCAAGACCTCCTCAAGCGCGTCATTTTGGCCAGTATTGGACCGATCACCTCCAACACCGCTGCAGAACTCGGCTTCACGGTCGACCTCACGGCCGAAACCTATACCATTCCCGGACTTTGCCAGGCAATTCTTAAGTATTATCAATCTGATACAACAACCTAAGCGACCTTCCGGCATCCCTTGGGATACAAAGATTGACCTGCGTCCCGGTTTTGGTGTACTTATACTAGACGTTAGCGTGCTCCACAGACACACCGTCACGCCCAAGATCGAAGATCTCCTTCTCATTACACTGCATTTACAATGCTTTCTGACGTGTTACAGGATCCGGCATGGACAATTATTTAGACAAACTTCCTGAATTTATCGATGTGATCAAAGCAATCAAGGCAAGCATCATTGCCAACATCGTTCTGATCGGCCAGATCCCCGCACCCACATTCAAAGAAAAACGACGTGCTCAGTATTTCCTGGAACGTCTCGCCGAGTCGCAAGTCGACGAATGTACGGTCGACGGATATCAAAACCCCATCGGCGTCATCAGAGGCTCCTCCAAGACCAAACCACCGATTTTTATCGTGGCCCATATGGACACGTTCTTTGCCAAGGATGTCGACCACAATTACACCGTCAGTGAAAACCGAATCAAAGGGCCTGGTGTCCTTGACAATTCAATCGGTGTGGGCGTCCTCGCCTCCTTGCCTGAGATTTTCCGTAAATTGGATCTACGCTTTGAATCCGATATCGTCCTGGCCGGTGTGATTCAATCGATCGGCAAGGGAAACCTGCGGGGTATTCGCCACCTGGTGAAAACCTGGCCATCACCGATCCGGGGCGCCGTTTGTATCGAAGGCGGCAAAATCGGCCGTCTGAATTATAGCACCGCCGGTATGATCCGCCTGGAAATCGATTGCCATATTCCGACGGGCGATGGCATCGAACGTCCCTTCAAACCCAATGCGATCCTCATCTTGAATGAGATTATTAACCAGATCCTCGAAATGCGTTTACCTCAAAAACCGCGTTCCAGGGTCATCATTGGCAGGATCAGCGGTGGTTTCAAACACGGTGTTATCGCCGATGACGCAACCTTGGGACTCGAAATTCAGAGCGAAGCGTACCGCATGGTCAAAAAAATGTTCAATGACCTCAAAGATATCGTCGAAGGCACGGGCCATGACCACGGAATTGATCTGAACATGAAAACCATCAGTAACCTGAATGCTGCGCGCCTAAGCTACAACCACCCTCTGGTTAAATGCGCGGTGGCCGTGATGACCAAATTGGGCCTCAAACCGATCAGCACACCCAGCGAATCCGAGCTTTCGATCTTTTTATCACACAACATACCGGCCGTTACGCTCGGAATCACCCGGGGTGAAAATATCCACCGCCAAAATTCAACGATGGAAATCGAACCGATGTTCAAAGGCATCGCCCAGATCATCGGCGTCGCTCTGGCCATCGACAGCGGGGTTTGCGATGAATGAATCCTGGCTTACAGAGCATACCTTCCACTATTCCGATTTCTCGGATCTAACCCGCCTGGTGGAAATCAAGCGCAGCAAAAATATCACCATCTCGCTGTGCCTGCCGACGCTGAACGAAGAAAAAACGATCGCCAAAGAAATTCTCATTTTAAAATCCGAGCTCATGCTGCGGTATCCACTGCTCGACGAAATTGTGGTGGTCGACACGGGGTCCACCGACCGCACCAAGGAAGTCGCCAGCGCCTACGGGGCTGACTTTTACGCGGCCGCAGAAATTTTGCCGGAATACGGTCATTATTGGGGTAAAGGTGAAAATCTCTGGAAAGCGCTTTACATTACCAAAGGCGATATTATCATTTATCTTGATGCGGACATCAAAAACATCCATCACCGCTTTGCCTACGGCTTGCTGGGTCCGTTGCTGATGTACGACAACATCAAATATGCCAAGGCTTTTTACGACCGACCGATTGCCATCGGGAAAAACAAGATGCGCCCCACGGGCGGGGGCCGCGTTACGGAACTGGTCATTCGACCACTTTTCGCTCTATTTTTTCCTGAATTGACCCAGATCTTGCAACCCTTGTCCGGTGAATACGCGGCGTGCCGCAAGGTGCTCGAGCAAATCCCGTTTCCCATCGGCTATGGCGTCGAGACCAGCATGATCCTTGACATCAATGAAAAATGGGGCATGGATGTCATGGCGCAGGTCGATTTGGAAAAACGCATTCATCGCAACCAGGATACCAAGGCTTTGGGCAAGATGGCTTTCGTCATCTTGAAAACCTTCATCAACCGTAAAATCCAACTCGGTCTGATCGATTTGAAAGAAGACATGTATGACGAGATGATTCAGTACAATCTGGTAAAAAATGAATATCGACCGGACATTCTTAAAATGGAAGGCGTTGAACGACCACCCATGGTCGAAATCCCTGAGTACCGGAAGAAGTTCAATATCGAAGAATAGAAGTGGGTTCAAAGCCGCCTCTAATAAAGACCATTCAACGATCAAGCAAACTAAAGTAGATATGCTGATGCAGAAAAAATTAATTGACAATTACAACCGCTATTTGAACTACCTGCGGGTTTCGATTACGGACCGCTGCAACTTGCGTTGTCTGTATTGCGTTCCCCAGGGAATGATCCCCAAGGTTTCACACGACGAAGTCCTGCGCTATGAAGAAATTTTACGGATCGTCAATCTCGCCGCCCGCCTGGGAATCACCAAGGTCCGGGTAACCGGGGGTGAGCCCTTGATCCGCAAGGGCGTGTATGCCTTCCTGGAGGCATTGAACAGGATTGAAGCGATTACAGGATGTCTCCTTGACAACCAATGGGGTCCTTTTAAAAGCAAATGCCGAACGTATCTGGTCGGCCGGCGTTCGACGCATCAATATCAGCCTGGATACCCTGGACCGCTTTAAATTCCAGCAGATAACCGGGTATGACCTGTTTGATCAAGTATGGGAGGGCATTCGAAGCCGTTCAAGCCATCGGGTTCAATCCGATCAAGTTGAACATCGTGGCCCTGAAAGGCTTTAACGAAGATGAATTCACCGACTTTGCCAAACTCACCCGCAACCACCCGTTTCACATCCGCTTTATCGAATACATGCCGATCGGAAGGTCGCGCCTTGAAGGCCGAGGATCACATTCTGGCCCCTGAAATAGAAGCGCGGGTTCGTGATTTAGGCGACCTGATCCCCCTTGAACGCGAAACGAACGACGGCCCGGCACAACGTTTCAAATTAAAAGGGGCCAGGGTGAAATCGGATTCATTCGCCCGATCAGTCATCACTTCTGCGATCAATGCAATCGCCTGCGCCTGACGGCCAGCGGGCACCTCAGGCCTTGCTTGCTATCGGACCAACAGGAGGATTTGAAGGGCCCCTTGCGAAGTGGTTGTCAAGACGATGAAATTGCCGCCCTCTTCATAAGGCGGTTCATCACAAACACCAGACCACCACCATCTATCTCTTAACCATTCGGATTAGGTTGCAGACCCGATGTCGGGCATCGGTGGCTGAAAAGGGACGTCCCCCAAAAAAGAGGTTGCCCGGGCCGGAGCAGTGGGAGGCTACATCAACTCGCACAGAATCTCAGGCCGGACCGGGCAAACTTAAATGCGATGAATTCAAGGGCTTAAGCCCTATTTGTGCTGTCAGTAACAAATCATTTACAAGAAAGCAAGCCCAAAATCACGCTGTAAGGTACTATTCGGCCAATTCGATGCCAAATCCACGCGTGCGGCACATTCACACCGGCCGGGTATCCCTTGCAGTGCGCTTATTTTTCCAGCCGCTCCGTTTGCGCACCTGCCACCAAGGCTTCCAGTGCGCCATCGCGCAACGCCTGCTTGCGCGCCAAGCGCTTTTCCAGACATTTTGAATGTCGGCCAGGGAACAAAAAAGCCTCCTCCGCCCCCTTTTTAGCCAACGGCAGCCGGTTAATGGCAAACCCCAACATGATTAGGTTGATCGCCCGCAAATTATTGATTTGCCGGGCGGTGTCTTCCGCATCATAATGTCAAGACAGCGCCTGTTGCTTCGCTCTCCAAAGCCTCGGGGCTGTTGGCGACGATCCAGCCGCCATCGCGCACATAGGCACCATGCACCGTCACGCTTTCGGCTTTAAGGGCGATCAAGCCGTCGGCCTGGGCAGGCCGGATCAGCGGACTGGCAAATTTGCCCACCTTGAGATGTGACACGACCGTTCCCCCCCGCTGCGCCATGCCGTGGGTTTCCGACGTAATCACGGACATCCCCTGTTGATTGCAGCCTCAGCCAGTAAACGGGTAATAAACAAAATCACCCTGGCCACCGACGCCGCTGATGATGATTTGTTGTTCGTCAGGTGTGTTCATTTGACGTCCTGTTCCTGGATCGATTTCTTGGGACAAACCGCGATACAGACACCACAGCCAGCTGCAAAGAACCGGATCGATCGTAACAAATTCTTCTTCCCCTTCCTGCTGCATAACCAATGCCGGGCACTCAAAATGCTTGACACAAAACCCACAGCCGTCACAGGTATCGGACACCTCGATCGACCTTGGCCGGGTGTGATGGCAGCGACTTGCCGCCGGTCGAGCAGGCAGGAATGTCTGGCGATCACAACGGCCGGACCATTCACCTGGCTGTCATCCACGGCATCTTTTACCAAAGCAATAAAATCGTCGAGCTGATAAGGATCGCCGCTGCGTAGGGAAGGTAACGCCACAGCCTTTGACCACCGCTTCGATATCAACGGTTTGCAAGGTCTCACCGCCGACGCCCGATCCCGTGGCCGGTGTGGGCTGATTGCCTGTCATCGCGGTTGTGCGATTATCCAGGATAACCAGCACAAAGCGAACTTTTTGGACAACCGCATCGATCAAAGCCGGCAGACCGGCATGAAAAAAAGTCGAATCACCGATGGTCGCGATAATCTTCGGTGGCCGCGTCCTCATTTTTATGGGCATGGTAGAAGCCGGCTGCCTGGCTGATGGCAGCACCCATACAGAGAACCGTATCCACCGCACCCAGGTTCAATCCCAGCGTATAGCAGCCGATATCGCTGGTATAGATTGCTTTGGGCGCCGCTTTCTTAATGGCGAAGAACGCTGGCACGATGGGGACAGCCGGCACACAGGGTCGGACGCCTTCCGGGCACGGCTGGCACAGCGCGAACATCCGTAACCCGCCCGGCAAAACGGTGTAAGAGCCCTTCGATGGTTTCAGGCAGCAACTCACCGACACGGGGAACGTCTCCGGTCAACTTGCCTTTGACGCGTGTGCGGTCGGCCAGCTGCATTTCGATCACACCCATGGTTTCCTCGATCACCATAATCTCCTCATACTTGGCACGTAAATCGCTGATGAATGCATGGTGCAAGGGAAACGGCTGGATACACCTGGTAAAGAGCCAGATCGTCACCCAGTTGGGAAGCCTGCATGATCTCAAGCGCATGGGCCGCGGCCACACCCGACGTGACCACCGCCCTTGGCGCCCGCGACGCGGGATTCAGTAAAACGTGGCGCTGTGCGGATATCTGCGGCAATCTGCTCCAATTTATCTTCCAATTCCTGGTGCAGAATGAAACGGAATTTGGGTGTTGCCGCCCAGCGCGCTGGGTCTTTCTTGAATGCAACCGCCGACATTGGAAGGCCGCACGGCTCTTGATCTCAACGTCCTGACGGGCATGGCACACACGGGTCGTGGGACGCAGCATTACGGGAATACGGTAGGTTTCAGAGATGTCATAGGCCAGGGCGATCAATTCCTTGGCTTGAACCGGTGAGCGCGGATCCAAAACCGGGATTTTGGCCATCATCGCCATCAAGCGGCTATCCTGCTCCGTTTGGGAAGAGTGCGGCCCCGGATCATCGGCACTGACGATGATGAAGCCCCCTTTGGTACCCATATAGGCGGCACTCATCAACGGATCGGAGGCGACGTTCAGCCCCACTTGTTTCATGCTGACGGCTGTGCGCAAGCCGGACATACTCCCGGCATAGGCGATTTCAAAGGCCACTTTCTCATTGACCGCCCACTGGATGTGCATGTTGACACCGGCCTGCTTCCGAAACGCCGCCAAGGCACCTAAAATTTCGGAAGCCGGCGTGCCGGGATAAGAGGTGGCCAAACACGCAGCCATTCTCTATCAATCCCTCTGGCGATCGCTTCATTGCCAAGCATCAACTCTCTTTGGCCCACCATAATCCTCCCTACCGGCCAGGCACCAGGCGACTACCTTGCGGGCCGTTTGATTACTCGGCCCGCGGTGGGCCGGCCGGTTGGATTGCCGTATTCTCACCGGCTTTTCATGTGTTGCGGTTTGGGGAAGTCGGCGAAAACGGCTTCCGAGGCAGACAATTCCTCATCCGAGAGTTCATAGTTTTCCAGTTGACCGGCAAAGTACTTGTCATAAGCCCCCAGGTCCAACAGTCCATGCCCGCTGTAATTGAAAAGGATTACCTTTTCCTCACCGGCCTCCTTGGCTTTGATGGCCTCGTCGACCACGGTTGCCAGGGCATGGGTCGTTTCGGGTGCCGGAATGGCCCCTTCCGCCCGCGCGAAGGTTATGCCGGCCGTGTAGGCCTCCATCTGGGTCACGGCTTTGGGTTCAATGAGACCTTCATCGACCAGTTGACTGACCGTCGGCGCCATCCCGTGGTATCGAAGCCCCCCGGCATGGAACGGCGGCGGTACGAAAGCATGCCCCAAGCTGTGCATTGGCAACAACGGTGTATAACGCGCCGTATCACCGTGATCGTAGACATAAGGCGCTTTGGTCATTGTCGGGCAGGCCGCCGGCTCAACCGGGTAGATCGCGATTTCGCTCCCATTGATTTTGTCACGCACAAAAGGAAACGCCAATCCGGCAAAATTACTGCCTCCGCCGGCGCACCCGATAATGATATCCGGTGTTTCGCCGATCTTTTCCAGCTGTTTCTTGGCTTCGAGACCGATGATGGTTTGGTGCAGCATGACATGGTTCAGTACGCTGCCCAGTGAATAGCGGGTTTTGCCGGTTGGGTCGCTGACGGCCGCTTCGATCGCTTCGCTGATCGCGATGCCGAGACTGCCGGCCGTGTTGGGGTCCTTTTCCAGGGCCGCTCGCCCGGCTTTGGTTTCCGTGCTGGGGCTGGCCACGCATTGGCCACACCACGCTTCCATCATCGATTTACGATACGGTTTCTGGTCGAAGCTGATCCTGACCATATAGACCTTGCATTCAAGCCCGTATTGGCAGCATGCAAAAGACAGGGCACTGCCCCACTGTCCGGCCCCGGTTTCCGTTGTGATGCGCTCGATTCCGGCGATCTTGTTATAATAGGCTTGCGGAACCGCGGTATTGGGTTTGTGGCTCCCGGGAGGGCTCACGCTCTCATTTTTGTAATAGATACGCGCCGGCGTGCCGAGCACCTTTTCGAGGTCCAGGGCCCGAACCAAGGGCGAGGGACGCCAGATGGTTAAAACCTTGAGAACATCCTCCGGGATGTCGATCCATCGTTCCGAGCTGACCTCTTGTTCGATCAACCCCATGGGAAAGATCGGCAGCAAGGCTTCCGGGCCGATCGGCTTGCCATCCGGTCCCAAGGGTGGATTCATTTTGATGTCTGCAAGGATATTATACCATTGCCGTGGTATTTCGTCCTCGGTTAAATAAATTTTCCTGGCTTCCATTTTGACCTCCTTTGGTGTGGGCATTCTAAGATAGAAGCGATCTAAAAAAGTCTTTGAACCCAATCTCAACGTTGGGCTCAAATCTATTTTTTGAGTTGGCTTCTAATTAGATCTAAGGATAAAAAAACCAAGGCTCTCGGAAGAACCCTGGCTTGTAAATCAAAAGAGCCATGAGGTACTTCTACGCCCGTTGCTGAAGCTTCTCACAGCTCTGAATCGCTAATCTCTGTTCATGGTGGTGAGCTAGCTTCACAATTTGTGCCACCACCAGCGCCAATAAATCAATTCCATCGCGGTTCTCGGTTTCCTTTAAAATTTCATCACCCATAGCGAACCCGATCATTTTTGTCAAGGATCATTTTTCCTCCATATCTCCGATTTCTTCAATGAATTTCGGTGGTAAGGGAAAATCATCCAGCTTATCCTTGTTCGGCAGAATCATCATCGTGGAAGACCCGTGCACCAGTATGTTCGTCTTTGAATCGAAGATTTCAGCCGAGGCATAACAAATTTTCTTGCCCACTTTGATCTGTCGCCCTTTGGCCACAAGCTTGCCGGATACGGCGGGTGCCAGAAAATTCACCTTCAAGTCAACGGACGTGTACCATTGGTCCGGCTTTTGGATCCCGAAATAGACGGCCCAGAAAGCGACGGTATCGATCAGCGAAGCCAAAACACCGCCATGGACAACCCCTAATAAGCTGCTTGTGTTTTTTGGCGATCGCAATCTCGATTTCCGCGAATCCGATCCCGATGGTGACCAACCGCATGGAAAGCAGGGACGGATAAGGCGAAACCTCTATCAAGCGGTGTAAACGCTTGATGTGTTCCGGATTCGGCTTTCTCATCAGTTGTCCCCAATATATAATATCGTAAAACGATTTTATTAGGCCCGAATAGGATTATTGGTTCAAGGTCAAGGCGGAACCAAGTTTCAGCCCGGAGTACGACTACTGCGAATCACTCGATAACGCGGTTCAACATACAGTCTACTCGGAGACTGTGAGCTGGCTTCTGGGTTAGGATCGTAACGTCGCTACCAGTCGCAACGGATTCAGCAGCAGCTCCAGTGCTGAAACAATACTGTTACAGCAGACATCCGCTGCCATAACCGCTTTTAGGGCCGCCCCTTCATCCAAAACAACGGCAATGCCCAGTGCCGAGGCCTCCAGCATCAAGGTGTCGATGCGGCCATTGCCGATGGCAACCGTATGGTCACAACCCAACCCCTCGACATACGCCAGTTTGCCCTCATCCTGGCGGCCCGGCGGCAAAATCGACACATGGCAGGGGCTGCCGGCCAACATCTGTTCAACCACACCGAACGTGTCGGCTGTCAGGACATGAATGTCGAGCTTGTCGCTGCAAGGCCTGCAGGCGATCTTTGACTCCGTTTATGGGGCGGCCATCAATGGCGATGGTACCGTTATAATCCAACACCAGATGGGTCAGTTCGAGTCGTGCGATAACCGGGAATATCAATTGCGATCATTGCTCAGCACATCTTCCTTGAAAAAATCACGCTGCGATTGCCCCCCCGCCTTTTCAACCGCCGCGATCCAGGAATCAACCCGTTGTTCCCCATAGGTTTCACGCCATTTCTTCAGGATTTTATCCAGGGGAATATCGGCATAGGAGCCGTGATCCTCCAGGTATTCCATAAATTTTTTATGTTCCTGATTGTAGGCATGAAAAATGGAGTCTTCACGGCCGTTAAATTCCAGGGGGTCGACCTTGTGCCGCTGACAGAGCTCCCGGTTGAAGGCCGGGGTCGCTTTGACCCACTTGCCGTCCAGATAAAACTCGGTGAATCCGTGATAGACAAACAGATCCGAGCCTAAAAACTCAAGCAACTGCCGGGTAGCCAGATGATTGCGAACCGTGGCAAACCCCACCCGGGAGGGAATCCCGACGGCCCGCCCTAGCGCACAAAGCAAGTGCGGCCTTGCACACACAATAGCCCTCGGCCATTGGCCAGCACGTTGCTGGCCTGGTAATGTTCCGGCAAATGAAAGGGATAGTAGGGATCATACCAGATATTATCCCGTACGGCGTAATACAGGCTGACCGCTTGGGCGATCGGTTCGTCGCCATCATGTGGCCGTCATTTTCTCGGCATAGGCAATGATCGAGGGATGATCGCTGTCGATCATCGCCGTTGGCAAAAGAAATTGCTGATCGATTGTATGCATGGATGCACTCCTTAGTTAGTGCCCATCCATAAATGGTCTTTTACGCGATTTCGGCGTTGGGCGCCATGATTTAATCCTCAAAATAGCTCGCTATTCCTCCGGGTTAAATCTGACGCCCGCCTTGAACTCACGCAAAAACCCTCATTTGTGGACGGACACTAGTTAGTGCTCTGCTTATATCAAATAAACTGTTTTGCCAAACTAGATTTCAGTCCTGAAATGGAAAAATGGATCCAATTGTGCTAATGTAAGCCATTATGGAGATCATTCCTAATCTCTGGCAGGTCGGTGGCGGGGAACTGACCGGTCCCGGCGATGCGGCCATCTATCTTATCCGTTTCGGAAACAAGGCCGTGTTGATCGACGCCGGCTGTGGTGGCGGTCACCGCCAGCTTACCAAAAATATCGCCGCCTGCCTTCCGCCGAACAGCACCATCGATTACCTCTTTTTAACGCACTGCCACTATGATCACACCGGAGGGGCGGCCGCGATTCGAGACACCTACGGGTGCCGCATCGTGGCCCACGCCCTGGATGCGGTCTATCTGGAAAACGGCGACAGCCGTGTTACCGCTGCAAGTTGGTACGGGGCAACGATGCCGCCTATGGCCATTGACCAGCACATTACCGAACAAGCACAGACGTTTGAAATCGGCAACAACCGCCTGACCGCCTACCACTGCCCCGGCCATTCGCCCGGCTCCATGGTTTTGCTAACCCAACTCGAAAACCAAACCATCCTCTTCGGTCAAGACATTCACGGACCGCTCCATACGCGATCTGCTGTCCGATCGCCAACAGTACCTTCTTTCCCTTAAATTTATCATGGACCTTGGAAGCTGACATCCTGTGCGAAGGCCATTTTGGCGTCTATCGTGGGCAAAGCCGGGTCAAACAGTTTATTGGCGGGTATCTGACCGATGAATAGTGTCGTGCTGTCCTTGTTCCTGAAAGAGTCGCGTATGATTGCGGCTTAATAAAAGAGCTCAGCAGCACGCGCCCCAATAAAAAAGCCGCGTCCCGTGGCAGGTGTGATTGCGTGAAAAAGTTAAGATCTTCCCGCACAGTTTGAGGTAGGGCTAAGCGCCTTTAGGTATTGATTGTGTTTTGGTCGAACCTGGCGCTTTTCCGACACCAGGATTTATGGGCAATATGGCGAATTTTTCAGTTGATGCTGCGTCCATAGCGAAGGAGGATATTATGATTGATGTTATGCCAGCTCAGTCGACAAGTGTGATTATTATAGTGCTTAATCGATGCGCATTTCGCAACGGCTTGTGCGGCTTGAGTGAAATATCTTGTGGTGTGTGATCAATCGGTAACCGGAGGGTAAAGCATTTTCGCCAGCGCTTCTTGGGCCTGCTGCATGGCTGCTTGGTGACGCGTTGGGATCCCGGCGTCCCACGCTTGTACCCTGGCATCGCCTTTAAGATCGGCAACCGAACGTTGCACACTGCCACCAGCCGCTGCGCCTGTGCCTTGTGCCGACTTTGCGACCAAGCCCGCCGTATTTTGGGTAGCACCCACCAACCCCTCGCGTAATTCCTTTTCGTCCAGCTTAACCAGTCCGGTCCCAATCGCCAAAACACTTTTCCCGATGTTCTTTCCAATTGCCAATGTACCGCTGCCCACAACCTTGACCACCTCAACACCGCCTTTTGCAATATCAACAGCGGCGCTCAGGCCACCGATGCCCAAGTTGACCAGACCATCGGCCACACGGTCGAAAACTCTGGCCAGGATCGCGCCCATTTCGATTTTCGGGTCGCTTAGCGGCCCTTTAACTTTAAGGGCGTCATAATGGATATTTTTGTCAGTTAACACGTCACCTTCCATCCTGATTGAGACCGGATCCAACGCCAGTGCATAATCGGCATCAAAACCGGTAGCGCCCAATGCTTTCCGCGAGGCAGGCGGAATCAGCGCCCCCAATGTGTCCAGTTTGAAGCCCGTCAACCGCACCTGCGAATTTACCAGCGGGACACCGGCCCCTAAGCGGGCCAAGCACAGCGACACTGCCAAAATAGGCGCTCGGCAGATCTCCGGGTTGCCCCAGTTCAAAGGATAACGAAGCGGAGGCAGGATCAGCCTTTAGGTTGTCGTCAAACAGACGCAATTGGGTTGCCCTAAACTGAAGGTTATCCAGCGGCAAAGCCAATCCCGCTTCTGTTAAGGCCGCATCGTGAAAATGAATCGCTCCCCCTTCCAATGCGATCTGTTCAAAAAGAACCCTTGGCAGCGCGGTTGCATGGGCTGAAACTTCTGGCTCAACATCCACGGCTGGGCTTGCGCGGATTTCTGGCTCAGCCCCAAACAGCGCCTGATTCAAATGCGCCAGGTTGGAAATACCGTCTTTATTGATGATCACTGACGAGGTGAATCCTTGGATCAGGGCCTGTTTTATGACAACCTCGGGTGACTTAAGATCCATTTCGCCACCTGTAACCGTCATGTGCTCCAGCATCGCCGCCTTTGCGTTACCAAACCCTGCCGGTTGGTCTACCGCGAGCCCCTTGAGCGCTAATCCGAATGAATCCAACGAAACGACCTTTTGCGACACATCACCCACCTCCAGTCCGGCGACTTTGAGATCCATTCTATCCAAACCCGCACGCCACGGATCACCATACGCATGGTCCACGACTTGCAGCGCCATAGCGCTGAGTTGAATATCTTCAAATACCAGCATGGGCCATTCAAGGGCCACCCTGCGGCTTGTCACCGGCAGATGGCGGCCCAGTTGCCGTTCTTTTGGGTGGCTTTGTCGCCGATGCAGGCAACACCCAGGCATCACGCAGCGGTTGCACACTCATCACGCCGTCCTGGTTGCGTTCTAATGATACGGCCAAATTATTTAGATGGACTTTACTGAACGGAATCCGGCCTGCATCCAGCGCAAAGCCTGGCGTGGCCAGCTCGATTTCGTCGATAGCGAGCAAAGGCGTTTCACTGAAACCTGCTGGTTGGTCTACCTTGATGTGCCGTAATCCAAGTTTGGCGCCACCCACTATAACACCCCGGTTCAGCAAATCCTTGAGATGCAGTAGGTCAACGATCAGATCGAGTCCCAGACCCGCAGACCATTGTGCGCCCACCGACGGATCAATCAATCGAACGGATAAGTTTCTCACAGCGAATCGAATTGACACGAACAGCGGGAATCGACAACGGTGTTTTGCCGGCCTCTTTTTCAGTCGGGCCCCTTCGCCCCTCTCGTTCGGTGGCAGCAGTTTGATCAGGCTTATTTGTCCTTGCTTGTTACGTACCAGGACCACCGCCAACTCTTTTAAAGTCAGCTGCTTGACAACAATCTCATCACCAAACAACGAGGTTGGATCGATTTCTAGCTCAAGGGTATTTAGTGAAAACAGAGGATCGGTTCCAAAGCCCTGTGGCGGGTTAATCGTCAAGCCCGCAAGTGCGATATGCCCGTCCTTCAACTTTATATCAATCGATTTTAGGGCCCCGCCTGCTACAAGGTAACGCTTGAGTGCATGGTCGATCCCGTGTGCACAATTGAATTGATGTTCAATAAGGCGACGACCAGAACCACCAATAGCAGCAAAAATAATCCCAGCAGTATTTTCCACCACCAACGGTGCTGCCTTTGGGGCCTCTTGTTCAACACGGTGTTCACTGATTTGTCCTTTACCTGCTTCAATCGTTAATGGTGATGTGATCGATGAATCACGATATTATGTCGACACCTTTGGGCAATAACCCAACCAGTATCCAATTTATACCCAAATTAAGAAATTAGGATCATAATGTCAAACAGGCTTATAAGCGATTATTGCTCATTGCAAACGAATCGTGTCATCCCGGCCGGAGCAATCATGGCCGCTGATATTCGTGAAACATTTCTGTCTAATACCAAATTACCCCGGCCAATTCTGTTGGGTCTGTATTCTTGCCTTGATATGTACGGTTCATATTTGGTATCCTTTATCGTGATTGTCAAAACAACATTTGGCGGAGTGAGCGCTGCCCGTTGTCTTTTCGAACATAACCCCGATGCTTTCCCGTTGACCCGTATTTTCCAGACGAACTAAAAATATGGCAAAAATAAAACACTACTCGCCAACAGAAGAAAAAATTAATATCATTTCTCATGCGACCGGCTTCATTTTAAGTATTGTTGCTCTGATCCTATTGGTTCACGCAGGCGATTCTTCACGGAGACATTTGGCATATTGTCAGTTTTAGTATTTTCGGAGCGAGTTTGGTTGTCTTATATGCGTCCTCTACTTTGTACCACAGCGCTAAAAAACCAGAACGTAAGAAGCCGCTTGAAAATCATCGACCACGCATCTATTTATGTTCTCATTGCCGGAACCTACACACCGTTTACGCTGATTACACTAAGAGGTACGATCGGTTGGGTACTTTTCGGTATTACCTGGGGGCTTGCTTTAACCGGAATCATTTTAAAACTCTTTTTCACAGGAAAATATGATTTAATTTCGACGATCATGTATGTATTGATGGGTTGGGTTATCATTTTCGCCATAAAACCATTGATTGCCAACTTACCCTTGAATGGCTTGCTTTGGCTGGTTGCAGGCGGCATATCGTACACGGTCGGGCGCCCTTTTATACAGCATTAAAAAAATAAAATTCAATCACGCCATCTTCCATATGTTTGTTTTAAATGGTAGTTTTTGTCAATTTATGTCAGTTTACTTTTATGTTTTACCAAGCGTGTAAACCACTGCCCGTATCGCGGGCGGCTCGGTCTGTCCCGCCTGGCCGAGAAAACCAAAGGAGTTCATTATGGCCATTAAAGAAGGTAAAGCAGCGCCGGCCTTCACCCTGCCGGACGCGAACGGCAAAAAAGTGACCTTAAAAGATTTTAAAGGGAAAAATCTTATTCTCTACTTCTATCCTAAAGATAACACCTCCGGGTGAACCAAGGAAGCCGAGGGATTCCGTGACCTTTACGGCGAATTCCAAAAAATAGATACCGCCATTGTGGGCATTTCGCCTGACAGCGAAACATCCCACCAAAAATTTATCGCCAAATACAACCTGCCATTCACACTTTTGTGTGATCCTGATAAAAAAGTGATGTCCAAATATGGCGCTTTCGGCGAGAAAAAAATGTACGGCAAGGTGGTTAGGGGTGTCATTCGATCCACCGTCTGGATAAGTCCGGATGGCAAAGTAAAAAAACATTGGCCCAAAGTGGCCAAGGCCGCCGATCATCCGGCCAAAGTGCTGGCAGCTCTGAAAACCTTACAACAATCATTGAAGCTTTGCTGTCCGAGCTCTGCGCGGAAGCGCTGCTACGCCCCGACCAGGCCGGGCGGCGCCATGCGTGTTCCTGATGGATACTCATCTGGCCATGCACGTCCGATCAGGAGGGTTTAAGGTGCAATGGCCTTGGATGTGGCCTGCTTTTTGGGCTCGGTATTGGTCAGGTAAACGCCGGTCGATACCAGAATTGCGCCACCCAACAGCGATACGGTCAAGGGTTCGTTCAGAATGATAAAAGCCAGAATAATGGCGCTGATCGGCACAAAATTGATAAACAGGCCGGCTTTGGTTGGCCCGATTGCCTGAATTCCTTCATAGTACCACACAAATCCCAGGACGGTTCCGAAAAAACCCAGGTAAAAAACGCCGATCCAGGCAGTCCACCCGTAATGCATGAATCCCTGCAGCAAGCCATCGTAACAGGCCGGTATGAATAAAAGCGGCGGCACCGATGGCGGCCGAATAGGTGACGGATGTCAGCGGCGACAACCCCGCCATAATGGTCTTACCCAACAAGGAAAAGGCCACCCAGGAGAGGACGCAGGCACCGATAAACACCTCGCCCCAACCCAGACCGCCTTGCAGCAAAGACGCTGGATTGCCCCGCGATATGGCCAGCACGGCACCGGTCACCGAAAGCAGGATGCCGATCGTCTTTTTTATGGTTAACTTTTCTTTGAAAAGCATGGCCGAAAAAAGCGCGATCAAGATGGGATTGTTGGCGATGATTACGGCGGCCCGGCCCGCTTCGATCAATTTGAGTCCCTTGAAAAAAAAGACATTATAGGCAAACACGCCGGTCAAACCCATCAAAAACAGCGGCAGCACCTGCCCGCGCGTGATTGGCGGCAGTTTGCGCTCCTTTTTAAGCAAAATAGCGAAAAGAAAAACCGAGGCGATTAGAAATCGCAAAAAGGCAGCGGCAAAGGGCCCGACATCCCTGGCAATCATGCGACCGGCGATAAAGGTACCGCCCCAGAATAGGGCCATTCCCAATAGCTTCAAATAAACGGTTGCCAGGTTTCGGGGCATAGCGACTGCGGGTATCACAACCCGCCTTTCCAAAGTGTTGGGGTAAAAATAGCGCTATATAGTTCAGGCATCCGGCCGAGTCAAGTCCGACGACAACCATTTGGCCGGCAAAGCGCGAAAGCTTCCAATACCAGGAGATTATTGACATTTATCAATTATTATGAAATATTAAATAGTTAAAATGAAAATATCCGAAATTAAAACCATTTTAAAGGCCGATGTTCTGGCTGGCAGACAATATCTGGACCGAACCGTTACCGGGGGTGGAGCCGCTGATTTAATGGACGATATTTTAGCGGCGGCGGCTAAAGGCGCCGCCCTGCTGACCGGCCTCACAACGGAACATGTACTGCGAACGGCCAGGGTTGCAGGTGTCAGCGCCATTGTTATTGTCCGTGGCAAACGTCCGGAGGAACATATTATCGATATGGCGCGCACTCATGAGATACCCCTGCTGATGACCGATTATTCCTTGTTTATCGCTTGCGGAAGACTCTATATTGCCGGTTTGCGTGGACTTGACGGCTCCTGGTGACGTTACTATTTTAACATAAACTGAAAATAAACGGTCGATTTACCAACGATGCCCGATCCACAAGGCTAATTTGTGCACACCTAACCCGGAGGCACTTGGTGTTAAACAGCCATCTCTCGACATTCGGATTAAGAGTAGCGGAAAATCAAATGGCAACAGAAGAAGGAATTGTAATCGCTTCCAATACAAAAACGGCCAGGGTCAAGACGACAAAATCAAGCGCCTGTGAAGCCTGTTCGGCCAGGCGCTCATGTCATACCCTGGGCGGTGGTGACGACATGGAGGTCGACGTTCTCAATCCCGTTGGCGCTCAGGTCGATGACCGGGTTGTCATCTATTTCCAGACCACCTCGCTGTTAAAAGCATCTTTCTTGCTTTATCTCTTTCCTGTCTTGGTCTTGTTAGGCGGTGCCTTTTTGGGGCATCAAATTGCCCTTACACGCAACTGGGACCCGTCTTTAGGAGCGGCCGGAATTGGTTTTTTAGGTCTGTTTTTATCGTTCTTCATTGTGAGGTCTCAAGGAACGAAACTGGCCAATCGAAACGACTATAAACCCAAAATCATCAGGATTTTAGGAAGCCACTAAACTATGGTAACCAAAGTCTACATTTCTGCTACAAACAAGGCGACAATCGTTTGCCCTAAATGTGAAAAAACCAAAACTGTCGATGTCGGCCGCTATGTCGAGTTGAATCAAACCGTCAGGGTCAAAAGTAAATGTACCTGTGGGAATACCTGGACATCGGTGCTGGAGAAGCGCCGGCAATACCGCAAATCAGTTAATTTCCCCGGTGTTTACAAATACTTTGAGGATGGTGAAGAAGTCGACAAAGGTATTATGGCGGTTATGGATCTATCCCTTACCGGAATCAAGCTGAAACTGAATGTCAAACGTGACTTTAAGCTCGATTGCGGCTGCAGGTGGAATTTCACCTGGACGACAATCGCCGGACACTGATGCGCAGAACCGTACATGTTAAAAATGTAAGCGGTTTGTATGTGGGTGTCGCCTTCAGTGCCTCCGAGCCACAGGACCCGGCCCTTAGGGTTTTATCTGATGGGGTGACCAATGCAATCCGAACAGGCGCACGAAACCGACCCGCAGGCCGAACCCGCTCCGTTGCCGCTGGGCCGGACCGGATCCGTTGTTCATCGCCTATCATGATACCGAATGGGCCGTTCCGCTCCATGATGACAATAAACTTTTCGAATTCCTTATTTTAGAAGGCGCCCAGGCCGGCCTGTCCTGGCTAACCGTTTTAAAAAAACGTGTCCACTATCCGCTGGTATAATTTGAATCCATAGGGGGGTCGGCGCCCTTTTATTTTAGATCGGTCGCACCTGTATCATTGGCCGGGCGGACAGTTCGAAATAACGCCAGATTTCGGTTACATCCTTGACCCTATAGCGCCTCCGTCGCGTTTTATAAAATCATTACAAGATTTTAGAGTTGGAAAGGAATTGCTAATGACGCACTGTCGAAACTGTGGTGGCACCCACCGTGTTGGCTTTGTCGGAACCCGCTTTGCGGGAACGGACGGCGTTAGCCTCGAAACTGAAAAATGGGCCGAGGTTTTTAATAGGGAGGGCTTTCAGTGCTACTATTTTGCAGGCGAAGTGGATCGCCCGGCTGATTGTTCTTATTGTTTCCCTGAAGCCCACTTCACCCATCCCGATATCCGCGACATTTATAACCATTGTTTTGGTGTCAAGGCACGGGGACGCTATATCACCCAGAAAATTCGCCGCATCAAGCAACGCACCAAAAATCACCTCTACAAGTTCATCGAAAAATTCGGTATCGAGCTTCTGGTGCCCGAAAATTCCCTCACGATTCCTCTCAACCTGCCATTGGGAATTGCAATTACGGAAGTGATTTCAGAGCTGTGCATGCCAACAATCGCCCACCACCATGATTTTTTCTGGGAGCGCCAGCATTTCCTGACAAACTCTGTCTGGGAATACCTCAACATGGCTTTTCCACCCCATCTGCCGTCCATCAAACACGCGGTAATCAACTCCTCGGGCGATAACCAGCTTAGCCTGAGAACCGGCATCTCGGCGACGATCATTCCGAATGTAATGGATTTTGAAAATCCGCCGCCGCCCATCGATGATTATTCCGCGGATGTCAGGGATGCCCTCGGGATCGAAGCTGATGAATTGTTGATTTTACAACCCACCCGGGTGGTTAAACGCAAAGGGATCGAGCATGCCATTGAATTGGTCAGCCGATTGGACCACAAAGCCAAACTGGTCATATCGCACGCATCCGGCGACGAGGGCTATGATTACGAGCAAAGAATTAGGCAATACTCAGAAATGATGGGGGTCAAAACCCTTTTTGTCTGCAATATCATCAATGAAAAGCGCGGGCTTACCAAGGGCGGTCGTAAAATCTATACCTTGGACGACATTTATCCGCATGCCGACCTGGTAACCTATCCATCCAATTTTGAAGGGTTCGGTAACGCCTTTTTGGAGGCTGTCTATTATTCCAAACCGATAGTGGTCAACAATTACTCCATCTACTCGTCAGACATTAAGCCCAAAGGGTTCAAAGTTATTGAAATCGATGGATATGTTGACAACGAGGCGGTTGAGCAGACACGCAAGGTGCTTGACGATCCCGAGCTTTGCCAAAGCATGGTGAAACACAACTATGACATTGCCACCAAGTGGTTTTCCTACAAGGTCCTCAATAAAAAGCTAAAGGGACTGGTTGAGGAATGTTTGCCGTGCGTCATGTGACCCCCTATCGTTCGTGGGCTCTTGGCTTGCGCACCCTTATTCGGCCTTATAAATGTCAAAGTGGCGAAACAGGCCCATGGTCCTGAAAAGCTTAAAGACATTGGCGGAAGCATTTATAACGGTCAATTTACCTTCGATCTTACTCAAAGTGTTGTGGGTGGCAATAAAAACGCCCAAACCAACCGAGTCGATCATTTCGATGTTTGTAAGATCTATCACGATCTCGATATCTCCTTCATCGATTACCGCCAACAACCCTTCCCTAAAGGCCTTGGCTGATGCGGCTACGATGTCTTCGCGCGGGTTACAATCGTCTGATGCGCTTCCTTGTTGATATCCATCATTTTTTTAACAAATCCGGGCTGGAAAGTAAAGCTGGGCCATGCGGCTGGTTTGGGGGGGCGCGGAAGGTGGCCTCTAGGATGGCACTGCCCAGGCCCCTTATCGGCCGGTTAACGGCGGGTGTCGTCGGGCCGCAAATGAGGATAATCATCTTGCATTGGGGTCCGAATCCGTGTAAATGCTGGGGCAATTTTGTCAGGATACCGGTTAGAGCGGTTGTCATAAATATTTTCCGTTAGAGCCACGGCCTGAAGGGCGCCTATTACCAATCGGAAAGTTGTTTTGAAAATCACTATAGACGATGAAATTTGATCGCACAAAATTTATCAACAGCATTCGGTCCGGGCTGCAAAAAGGATGGCAAAGCTTTGTTTGGCTTCTTAAAATCCTGGTGCCCATATCCTTTTTGACGCTGCTGCTGGCTTATAGCGGCTGGCTGAACAAAATCGATTTTTTGCTGGCGCCGCTCATGCATCTATTGAGCTTGCCGCCCGAGGCCGCCCTGCCCCTGTTGATTGGTCTTTTTGCCGGGATTTATGGCGGTATCGCCGCCATGGCGGCCTTGCCGTTCAGCCCCCAACAAATGACCTTAATGGCTATTTTTCTGTTGATTTCTCACAACCTGTTTCAAGAGAGCATCATTCAAGGGCGCTCCGGACTGCACGGATGGACCGCAACCATCGTCCGGCTGAGCGCCTCGGTTTTTGCGGTCCTGCTGACCATCCCTTTTCTGGATATGGCACCCAATGGAATGCAGCCAGCGATTGCCGCTCAGGCACCCGGCCAAGGCTTGCTCGCGATGATACAGATATGGTGCGGGCAAATCTTTTTACTCAGTTGCAAGATTTTTATCATCATCATGGCCCTCATGGTATTGCTGGAACTGATGAAAGCATACGATCTGATCCGTTATCTAAGGATTGTCATAAACCCGCTGATGCGCCTCATGGGGCTCGATCGACAGGCCGGCTTTTTGTGGCTGACAGCGGCCGTGTTCGGCCTCTCCTACGGGGGCGCCATCATCGTCGACGAAGTCAAAGCCGGCCAACTCAGCAAAGCCAACCTGAAGCGCTTGCATCTGTCGATCGGCATCAACCATTCCCTGATCGAAGACCCCTTCCTTTTCATGTCGTTGGGAATTGGCGCCTTCTGGCTTTGGATCCCCCGTCTGATTACGGCCGTGATCTTTGTGTGGGCCTACACGCTCATTGTCAAGCTCAGCTCATGGCTTTACGATCGCAGCGCGGCCAGAATAAATCCAGCCGAAGAACATCATGACAAGGGCTATTCACAAAATTTTCTTATGGGCATCGCTTTTCAGTCTTCTCGCCCTCTTCCTAAACCCGGCGTCTATGGCCGACTCCCTGCAATACATCCGGCGTGATGGCTTGTTGCTATATTACCCTGCCGACGAAGCTAAAATCGCCGAACGGTTGGCGCACGTTTCCCGGCTATGGTGGCTTTTTTAGAGCAGCACGGCCTGGTCTTTCGCTACCCTTTGCATGTGGTTCTGGATGAAGACCTGGATCGACCCCAGGCTGAGGTTCACATGATACCGCACCGTGAAATCCGTCTACCCTTGCGGGCACCCGGTGTACTGGAAGACGGTTACCGCAAAACCGACCCCTGGTCTTATTTCCTTTTTAAAGGGCTCTGCCGGCAAGGCATCTACAGCATGCATGCCGGCTTGCCCGGCCAATTGCACAAAGTTTTCGGGGAAATTGTTTCGCCAAACGTCATCATGCCCCAGTGGGCGGAAGATGGCATCAGCCACTTGCTGTATGCCCTTTTCAAAGGCCGGCAAGAATCCGATCCTTTAGACAAAGCGATTTATGAGAGCGCCGGCTTGCCTTCGTTGGAAGACATCAGCAATCATCCGGAACGCTGGCCGGGACATTACGGATATCGCATCTACGGTCGGCCGTTTATCGCCTGGGTTCACCAGCGCTTTGGTTGGGAAAGCATCCTTGATTTTCCTCTACCGCCATGGCAGCGGGATTATTCCCGATCGAGATCGACCTCAAGGCCCGCCGCAGTTTCGACCATTCCTGGGCCGAACTATGGCAACTGTTTCGAAAAGAAAAACACCAACCCATGACACCCGAACCCGGCCTGCCGATCACGGGATATTGGCCCGAACCGTTTATGTATTGGCATCGGGCAGGTGTTTACCCGGGGATCGAAAAACGCAGAGACCGTGGACGCTATGGCGATTATGATCACAACGCCATATCCTGCGGCTGTCGGAATATGACGACTAAAGGTGTGGCCCGGCTGGTTGAATACCATGATAACGTTCCTGTAGCCTGGGACACGAAACATATCTGGGATCCCGGTCCCGGCCGAATCGCTGTAACCCGCAGAGGAACCAACGCCCCCATTTGATTACGACTGCCCGCCGAACGGCCGCCGGCGTTGCATCGCTATTTTATCGGCGAACTGGATCAAATCGAACTGATCCCGGCCCCGGACGGGGTTTTGCAGCTGTCCGGGCCCGTCGCTGACGAAGCGGGCCGCATCGCGTGGCAGCCAACAGTGGGGGCAACTGGGACATCTGGCTATATGACGGGCGTCTGGCGCCGGCTGACGACGAATAAAGCGATTGAGTTAGATCCCTGGTGGCAGGTGCGGATCTTCTCTATGCTTCCAATGTTTCGGGTCGCTTTCAAATCCACACTGCCGAAGGCCGGCAGTTAACCCATGAGGCTACCGCTGCCATGCTTCCACGGACCGGCAAGTATTTGCGCCTGACCCAAGGCGGTTGGGTCGCAACCGATCTTGTTATTAAAACCGGCGGGCCGCCTTCAACCGACCGGTTTGAATCGGTCGTGTCGCCCATCGAAACCGTTTCGCCTGAACCACTTTCCGACAGCCGGCCTTATAGCCCGTGGCCCAGTATCGGACCCAATTATCTGATGCCTGACTTATATATTGGCGGTTCAAGCTTTCAGATCGGCCTGGCCACCAAAAGCCGTGATGTAACGGATGACTATCGACTGGACGCTGGCGTGCGCTACGACTTCGACACAGATTACCTCTCGGGCCGCCTGGGTGTCGAGTTGAAGACCCTCGGCCTGCGCCTAACGCGCTACGCGATTTCTTATGAGACCAAAAACAATGTCTTCATTGACGAATCCCGTTATGAACTGCGGCCGTACTGGATGCCCTTTGAAGATGAAGATTTTGAAATTGCGGCCAACTGGCGCGCCTATGAACCGCTGAAAGATGAAGGCTCTACAGGATGAAGAGTTCTGGGCATCGGCCTCTTATTTGAAAATACGCGGAAACCATAAATGGTGGCTGAACCTGGACCTTTTTGAAGAAGACAGCCAATCACTATTTGGTGGATTGAGGTTTCTGTTTGGTGAACGCATCCATACCGCCTTGGCGCTGCAGGCCGGGAATACCATGGGGCGATTTGGTGCCCGGGCACAACACCTATCGCATCGGGGGCAATGTCATTGAAGGATATTTTACCCAGCGTCCGACCCGTTTGTTCCCCTTGCGAGGGTTCGACTCAAACCTTCTGGAAGATGGCACCGCGGCAACGGGCAGCCTGGAAATTTTCTGGCCTCTGGCCAATCTGCAAAAAGGGTACAAAACGTTCCCTTTGTTTTTGCACCGCCTGCAATTGGGAACTTTTATCGATGCCGGATTTGTCGGCGACCAGCCGTCACAAGAAGATTTGCTGTGTGGGGCAGGTTTGGAATTGGTCACCTCCTTCGAAATCGCTTGGGGCTATCTGTCCGCCTTCAGAATAGGCGTTGCCTGGCCAGTTAAGCAGCCTGATCTTCTGGATCAAGAGGGTCCGGTGTTTTTGATTCAATTGGGACGGCCCCTGTGATAGGTTACGGAACGGCCGGCATCTTTAACTGTCCCATGGTGAAGAGCCCTGTATAGACAAGCACTTCAACCAATGAACACGTGTACTACATACATCAAGGAGAAAGGCAATGCTTCGCGCGATCCACAAGATTCAATCGGGCCGTTTTTCAGGTCACCTTAGAGATACCGAACGCCTATTGGGTCTGCTCTTTTTTTTAGCTGTTGTCTGGGTCCAGGCTGCTCCCCTCCAGGCCGACGCCCGCAACCGCCTTTTGGTCCCGGTGAAAAGCTGACTTTTCGACTAAAATGGACGATTTTCACCGCTGGTGAGGCCGTCCTGGAGGTCTTTCCCAATGAGATAATCGACGGCCGAGAAGCGCGCCATTTCGTCATGCGAGCCAAATCCAATGCCTTCATCGATTCATTCTATAAAGTGCGCGAACGGATCGACGCTTACACCGACATGGGCATGACCCGCTCGGTTCTATACAAAAAAAAGCAAATCGAAGGGAAAGCCAACCGCGATGTGATCGTCACCTTTGATTGGCAAAACTTCAAAGCCCAGTTTATCATTTTCGGCGATAAATACCCGCCGATTGCAATCGCACCAGGAACGTTCGACCCGTTAGGCGTGTTTTACTACTCCCGCATGCTCAAATGGGATGTTAGATCGCGAAATCCGTTGCCCGATCACCGACGGTGAAAAGTTTGTGATTGGTCGTGCCCGAATCATTAAGCGCGAAACGATCAAAATTGACGGGAAACCGTATGACACATTTCTGATCGAACCGGACCTGCAGCACATCGGCGGTGTTTTTGAAAAAAGCAAAGATGCCAAAATCAAATTATGGGTAACAGCCGACCACCGACACATTCCTGTAAAAATAAAAAGTAAAGTCGTGGTCGGCAGCTTTGTGGGCGAGCTGATATCTGATATCGCGCCGTCGCCTCAAAAGAAGTGACTATCGCAAGCCCCTGTTGAGCGACATAACGGTACTGCTCGTTAACCAATCCCTGGGTTGCTAACGCTGTCGGAATACTTTCCTAAAAGATGCTTGTATTCGGATTCGATTCAATCTATGCTGCCCGCCAAAGGAGAAAGACAATGCAAAGACAACTATAAACCTACTGGCTATGGATCTTCCTAATCGGTGACCACCCTTCTGCTGTTTGCTTCGGCCGCCATCGCCGCTGAGGCCCTTCCTAAAGATGCTATTGCCGTTGTCAACGGTGTAACCATTTCCCAGCACCGAACTAGACGCCGCTGTAGATCAAGTTCGCCAGCAAGCCCAATTCAAGGGAGAAAGACTCGATCCTGCCCGTATGCCGGAAATCAAACGCACGCTTATTGGACGCCTTATTCAGCAGGAACTGCTCTACCAGGAAAGCCGACGCAGCGGTATCGTCATCGAAGCTGGCCGCCGTAAAAGAACAAGTGGCCACCATGCGAGAGCGTTTCCCCAGTGAAGCCGAATTCAAACAAGCCCTTGCAAAGATAGACACGACCTTGCCCCAGCTGCGCACGCAAATTGAAGCGCGGCTGGCCGTGCAGCGCCTACTGGACCAACAAATTCTCTCCAAAGTCACGGTAACGGCTGAAGAAAGTAAAGCCTTTTACGACAACAACCCCAATTATTTTAAACAACCCGACCAAGTCAGCGCCCGCCATATCCTGATCAAAGTCGATCCAGAAGCCGATGAGGACCAACTGAAAGCGGCTCGCCAAAAAATCGAGGCCATTGAGGAACGCCTGCAGGCCGATGAAGATTTTGCCGAACTCGCCCGAGAATTATCGGAAGGACCCAGCGCCGCCAAAGGGGGCGACCTCGGCTTTTTCGAGCGCCGGCAGATGGTCAAACCTTTTTCCGATGCCGCCTTTGCCCTGAAGCCGGGTGAAATTAGCGGCATCGTACAGACCCGCTTTGGATATCATTTGATCAAGGTCGAAGACCGCAAACCGGAATCCAAGCTGGCCTATGAAGAAGTCCGGGAACGCCTGGAGCAAAGCCTCAAGCAGCAAAAGTCGGAAAAAATGCTAGCCACTTATATTGAAAAATTACAGGCCCAAGCAACGATTCAACAATAGCTGCTCGTGCCGGCCGAGCCATTTTATAAGATCCCCTGCATGGCCGACCTTGACGGACAATGCCATAAGAAGCGAAATTTCTTTTTAACTTGACCTTTGACTGCAAATTGTCTTATGATGTTGGGAACATAACCTATAGATAATTGGAATGCCCGGCTGTAAAAATAGTTCGCTTTCGCTCTGAAAAACCATTTTGGATCCTTTGGCCGATGCCCGCTTCTGCGTGCTCGACGTTGTCGCCATTCCGCTCCTGGTCTGATCTCAGATGTAACGGATATTAGCTTATAAGAAATAGGGCGTTTTTCAGAGGCATAAGTTTTATTGCCAGAGTGACGACCTAAAGTTGGGGAACATTAACATTCAATTCAAGGGGGGTCAGCGTTTTGGCACAGGGGACTGTGAAATGGTTCAATGACAGGAAAGGGTATGGTTTCATCAGCCAGGAAGATGGCAATGACGTCTTTGTTCATTATTCATCCATCGAAGCGCAGGGGTTCAAGACACTGGCCGAAGGTGATCAAGTCGATTTTGAAATTCAAGAAACTGACCGCGGGCCGGAAGCTAAAAGCGTAAAGAAGTCCTTCCCCGCATGGCGGTTGACTTTGCCAGCCTCGCCAAGCCGGAGGAAACATACATTCTTAAAAGGCCGAAGTTTCCGTTTTAGCCTGGTGCTGAACACCGGGTTTTTTTATAAAATAAGGATAGACTATCCTGGCAGGGGCACCTCGCTTTCAGGCGAAGTGCCCTTTTGCTTTGCGCAATGCTACTCCACCATAAAGACAATCTTTTGCAGCGGCTCACCTGTGGTCCGAGCAAATTTCAACCATCCACTCGCCGGACGATTTGCGGCCCGATCCGCTTTGAACTGTAAGTCCGCCAATTATCCGATCTGACCGGCAAAGCCACCGTTGCCACAAGTTCACCTTGATAGTACCACTTGTGCTGAATTTCGATCTCCGTGTCGGCCCCTTGGACGCGGACAAAACAGTAAAGTCGTTCCACATCATTTCGGGAAAACATCTCCGCCCCGACCGGCGCCCGGTCCACAACTTCGCGACAGACAGTGGCCTCGGCGATGGAAATCGCCATGGCTGCGGTTTCGTTTTCCTGGCTGATCGCAGTTCCGAGCACCAGGCCCATCAGACTGATACTTAATATTACGGTAACAATTTTGGTTTGCATGATGTCCTCCTTTTATATTCTCAAGTTTACGCTCCTATTATTTTTACCAACACCCGTTTCCGGCGGCGACCATCAAACTCGCCGTAAAAAATTTGCTCCCAGGTACCAAAGTCAAGCCGTCCATCCGTAACGGCAACCACGACTTCTCGCCCCATGACTTGGCGTTTCATGTGAGCATCGGCATTGTCCTCGCCCACGTTATGTCGATACTGTGAAACCGGCGCATGGGGAGCGATTTTCTCCAACCAGACATCATAATCGAAATGCAACCCGGCCTCATCATCATTGATGAAAACCGATGCCGTAATGTGCATGGCATTACATAGAACGATGCCTTCCGTAATACCGCTTTCCTGAAGGCACTGTTCTACCTGGGGTGTAATGTTAATAAACGCCCTGCGATTGGGCACCTCAAACCAGAGTTCTTTACGATAACTTTGCATGCCTGCCTCCTGGGCGCAGCCCTGCTCCAAATATATCTTAATCGTCTTATGTCGGCGGTGTACAGCAACGATTAATAATAGCTGCCATTTTCCGGCCTTACAGTTGTTTCAACAACTGATTCGCAGCCGTCAGCAACGGATCCCAAACCGGCCCGAACGGCGGTGCATAGGCCAGGTCCGACTGGCTGAAACGTTCAACACTCATTTTTGCCAGCAACGCCACGGCAGGGGCGTTAATCCGATGGGCCACGCCTTCATGACCAACCATTTGGGCTCCCAGCAATCGTCCGGACTTTCTATCACCGGTCATCTGCACCCAGATGGTCATCGGCATCCGGATGGGCATGGGCACGTGAACGACTTTTGATCGTGACCGCAACCGGATCAAACCCGGCATCGGCAGCTTCTTGGGTATTAAGGCCCGTACGTGCGACTTGCAGGTCAAAGACTTTAAACACGGCCGTACCGGCAATCCCGGGCAGTTTGACCGTCTTGCCGCAGACATTGTCGGCCACGGCCCATCCAGCCCGATTGGCCCTCAGGGCCAGAGGAATCCAGGCCTTGTGTCCTGTGACCACGTGAATTGCGTCGGCACAGTCACCGGCGGCATAAATATGCGTCATCGAGGTTTGTAAACTTTCATCCACGGCAATCGATCGGCTCCACCGAAAGTTCGATTCCGGCACGCTGGGCGATTGCACTGTTCGGGGCAACACCAATCGCAACCAGAACCATCCCGCTTTCCAAATCCAGGTCGGCACCGAACACCTTCAAAGCCCCATTGGCCTTTTCGATCCTTTCAACCGCCTGTCCGGTGTACCAAATCAACCCCATGGGCTTTAACTTCATTCGGAACAACTTGGGCCATTTCAGCTGGCATCCAGGGCAGAAACGGCGGCCGCGGTTTGACCATCGTCACGGCGATATCACGCGCACGCAGGGCTTCACACATCTCCAAGGCAATATATCCCATCCCGATGACAATCACTTTCTTGTACAGCCTGGCTCTTGAGGTAGTCCTTGATCTCGGCGGCCCTGTTCGAGGGTCTTAAGGGCCTTGACCCCTGGCAAGTCGAAGCCCGGCAGATCCGGCCGGATTGGCCGGGCACCGGTAGCGATCAACAAACGATCGTAGGGTATCTTAAAGGAGGCTACCGTCCGAAGTGCGGCCGTCGACCGTACGGTTGATCGGATCGATATTCTGTACCTCATGACCCGTTAACAGGTTGATGCCCTGTTTTTCGCGGAAAACATGGGCGGGCCGCACAACAAGGTCATCCATCTCCCGTTCGGCATCCGCGATGTTGTAGGGCATGCCACAGGCGCTGTAAGACACATCGCCCGGTCTGCTCCAGGACCGTTATTTCAACATCCGGCTGCGTACGTTTGGCACGGCTGGCCGCACTCATCCCAGCCGCATCACCGCCAATAATCACAAATCGCATATTTTTCCTTTCGAATTGGGCACCACTTAAAGCTTAGACATCCCGCACCAAATTGATGCAGATCCAGTGTATTCACCATCGTTCTTCCGTCATATTATCAAGATTTTTTAACGACAACGGTTTCCATACGTTTAGCTCAAATTGGCACATGCGGCATTAATAATGTATTTAGGACTGCAAATATTAATCCGGAGATTTGGGAATCTTGATAGACGAGCGTATCAAAAAAATAGAATCACAGCTTCAGCTGGCCTTGAAATCCGACAGGAGATCCGTTATCCGGGCGCTAATTCAGATCAAGCGCCGGCGACCCGCGGACACGGATGCAATGGCATCACAAATTACGCGCAGATCGAAAAGCGCCTGGCCCGTTCAATTGAAGCACGTTTGTGGCGGGAACGTAACCGCCCCGTCCCAACCTATAATACGGACCTGCCGATTAGTGCCAAAGCTGATGAAATCATCTCTGCTGTCGCCGCGCACCCCGTGGTTATTGTTTCCGGTGAAACCGGCTCCGGCAAAACAACCCAAATACCACAGTTCTGTCTGGCTGCCGGACGGGGCGTCCAGGGGCAAATCGGCTGCACCCAGCCACGCCGCATTGCCGCCATGACAGTCGCCCGCCGGATTGCGGAAGAACTGAACCAGCCTTTGGGTCAGGCTGTCGGATACAAGATTCGCTTTCAGGACCGGACGGATCGCAAGACCTTTATCAAAATCATGACCGATGGCATCTCTGTTGGCCGAAACCCAGCGCGATGCCAACTTGGATGCCTACGATACGATCATTGTTGATGAAGCCCATGAACGAAGCTTGAACATCGATTTTGTCCTCGGCCTGCTGAAAACACTCGTTCAAAAGCGCCGGGACCTGAAATTGATCATTACTTCGGCCACTATCGACACGGCTAAATTTTCAAAGGCCTTTGGTAACGCACCGGTGATTGAAGTTTCCGGGCGCATGTTTCCGGTTGAAACAATCTACTGGGACGCCCCGTTCGATGGCCACGCCCCCAAAGACCTTACCTATTTGGAAATGGCCGTCAAAGCTATCAACTATTTGCTGCGGACCAAACGACCGGGCGATCTTCTGGTTTTTATGCCCACTGAGCAGGATATTCGTGAAACCTGTGAACTATTGGAGGGCCACCATCACCGGGATGTCATTGTTTTGCCACTTTACGCCCGCCTTTCGGCAGCTCAGCAAAAACGTGTATTCAGGCAGGCGGACCGACGCAAGATCATCGTGGCCACGAATATCGCCGAAACATCGATAACCATTCCCGGCATCCGCTATGTGATCGATACCGGCCTGGCCCGGATATCACAATACATGCCACGCTCCCGAACCACCGCCCTGCCGGTCCAGACAATCTCGCGTAGCAGCGCTGACCAGCGCCTGGGTCGCTGTGGACGTATTGAAGACGGAGTCTGCATCCGTCTCTACACTCAGGAAGATTATGACAGCCGACCATTGTTTACGCAGCCCGAAATTCTGCGGGCCAACCTGGCTGAAGTTATTCTGCGTATGATCGCCCTGCGGCTTGGCCGGATCGAAGACTTTCCTTTTATCGATCGACCGGCGCCCCAAAGCATCAACGATGGCCTCGATCTGCTCTACGAACTGGGCGCCATCACCCTTCCCAAACAACCAGGCAGGAATCGCATTGCCAAGTAGCCCTCGGCTGACCGCCGAAGGACGCTTGATGGCACGCCTGCCGATCGACCCGCGCCTCTCCCGTATGATCATCGAGGCTCACCGACGTGGTTGTCTGCAGGACATCATGATCATCGCTGCCGCTCTGAGTCTGCAAGACCCACGCCAACGACCGACCGATCAGGAACAGGCCGCTGAACAGGCCCAGGCAAGTTTTTAAGGACCGCTATTCGGATTTTATAACCCTCATTAATATCTGGCACCGCTGTCACGACGCCCTTGGCAATCCGCCAGGCACCGGCCGCCTGAAAAAATTCTGCCGCACCCATTTCCTCTCCTTCAATAGGATGCGGGAGTGGCGTGACATCCATCACCAGATCGTTACGATCACCAAGGAACATCGGCTGGAAATGAAGGCGCAAACAAGCCCAATGAATCCAAACGCTCAACAGCCCAAGGCCGGCAAAACCCCATGACCCGTTTACACCTTATTTACCGCTGTGCACTGCTCGATTCTGAGTGGCTTTTTATCCAATATCGCCCAAAAAAAAGAGAAAAATTTCTTCCGGGCGGCCAAGGGCCGTGAGGTCATGATTTTTCCCGGTTCCGGTCTTTTCAACCACGCCGGTGAGTGGATCGTTGCGGCCGAGATGGTCGAAACCTCCAGGCTGTTCGCTCGTACGGTCGCCCGGATCGATTCAACCTGGCTCGAAGCCATGGGTCGGGCACAATGCAAATATACTTACCTGCATCCACATTGGGAAAGAAAACGGGGGGAAGTGGTCGCCCTGGAGCAGGTTAGCCTCTTCGGATTGATCATTGTTCCCCAACGACCGGTGGCCTATGGCCGCATCAGTCCTGCGGAAGCTACCGCAATTTTTATCGAGGCAGCCCTATTACAGGGCGATGTAAAAAAACCGCTGCCATTCATGCGAATCAATCAACAACTGATCGATGACATCCGGGCGATGGAAGACCGCTTGCGGCGACGGGACCTGCTAATCGATGAACAAACCCTATTCGAGTTCTATGAAAAGCGACTGGCAGGTGTATACAGTGTCCCAGCCCTGATTAAAGCCATTAAAGCAATGGGTGGGGATCAGTTTTTACGTATTGAAACCGAGGACCTTTTGCGTCATCCGCCGGATCGTGACACCCTGGCTCTTTTTCCGGATCACGTGGCTCTCGGCGCAAAGACATTCGCCTGCAATTATGGTTTCGAACCGGGTCAGGACCAGGACGGCCTGACCGTAAAGATTCCGATCGCCGAAGCCACTTCGGTCGATACCGATACGGTCGACTGGCTAGTGCCCGGCCTGTACCGCGAAAAGATTACCGCGCTTATCAAAGGCCTGACCAAAAGCTATCGCAAACATCTGGTTCCGGTCGGCCAGACAGTCGATCGCATTGTCGCGGAGCTCCCTTTCGGCCAAGGTAATCTGTTGACAGCTCTCAGCCGGTTTATACACGACCGCTTCGCGCTGGACATTCCGACTGCTGCCTGGCCCCATCAGCCAGTTACCCGACCATCTTAAAATGCGTCTGGCCTTTATCGATCAGCATGGCCGCGTGCTCCGTACCAGTCGCAATAAATCCATTTTGCAGACCTCCGTACCCCCTGAGCACCTGTTCGGATATTATTCAAAAAACTGTCCGCGCGTGGGAGCGTAACGGCATCACGACCTGGAACTTTGAAGACCTGCAGGCAACCGTAACGTTGAAGGGCCCCGACGGAACGCCCCTTAACTTTCATCCAGGTCTGGCAAAGGACACCCACGGCATTCACCTGCGTCTGTTTCAGCAGCCACGCGAGGCGTTGGAATCTCACCTGCAAGGCATCGTGGCCCTCTATGAAATTCGCCTGGCCAAGGATATCCGCTTTTTGAAACGTAATTTAGCGCTCCCGGCAACGCTGGCCTCTGCAGCTCGCTATTTTGGCGGCCTGCAGGCGCTAGAACAACGACTGTATGCGCGGGTCCGCGATGGCCTTTTCAAATTAAACTTGCGAACCCGCGAGGCCTTTAACACCCACGCCGATGACGTCGTCCGCATGCGCCTGCACCAGCAAGGCCAGACTGAAAAGCGTTACCTTATCACCGTCGCTCCAAACCTACGCTGATGCACGGGGCACCCTCCATGACCTCGAAGACCGCCAATCGCGCCAATCGCTATGGGCTTGCCTTTCTGAATGATTTAAGGGCCGAGCTGAAAAACCTGGTGCCGGACAACTTTCTGGCGCTTTACATACCGAAAGGCTGACGCATCTGCCCCGCTATATCAAAGCGCTCGCAGTCCGGGCCCAACGAGGCGCTGTCGATCTGGAGAAAGAACGTCAGCGTTCGGCCGCTATTGCGGTATTTACAGAGAAACTGCAGGGGTTTTTAAGGTCTCTGGGGCCTGATGTTTCAGACGCCAAACGGGAGGCTATCGAAACCCTCCACTGGATGATCGAGGAATATAAAATATCGGTCTTTGCCCAGGAAATCAAAACCAACGGACCGATTTCCAGTAACCGCCTGACCGAGCAAGTCAAGAAAATCGAAAGCATGGCTTAGCGCCCATCCAGCCCCGCCAAGGCAGGACTGGGTGGGATTATGCGTTCATCTTATAGAAGGTTCAAGGAAGCCTTCGCGAGCGATTTTTTCATAATGCTCAGCCTCGTCTAAACGCCCCCGTTTGCGACATCCGGCAGCATAAATCGAACATTTGGATTGTAGGGTTTCAATTGCCGCTTGGCGCTGATCGTCCGTCAAGGTCGTGGCCGGCGATAATTTTAGCCAACGATTGAATCCGATAGCGGTCCAGCCCCGGTTCTTTGGAAAGCTGATCGTCATGCCCCCCTCGCTTGACGATCAGAGGCGTGTCGATCAGTCCGATGGGGTAGCGGCAGCCGATGCGCAACCACAGATCGTAATCCTCACAAGCTGGTAATCGTTCATCAAAACCACCGACCGACACAAATAAAGATCGGCGCAACATTACTGCCGAAGGACTGACCAGGCAAAGCGCCAAAGAGGGTTTGAAGATCATACCGGCGCGCTTGCGGTGCCGTCGGCCCGGATTGACCCTTACCCCCCGGCGAACCCAGGTTTCTTCCGTTTGACAAATAACGGCTTCAGGGTTGTCATCGAAATAACGCACCTGGGCAGACAGCTTTTCCGGCAGCCAGAAGTCATCTGAGTCCAGAAACGCGATAAGTTCGCCCCGGGCGGCCCGAACACCCCGATTTCTAGCCGCACTAACGCCTTTACGCATTTGGCGTATGGCAATCACACTGCCATAGGGGCGCAGCAGCGTAGCCGTTTCATCAGTGGAACCGTCATCGACAACGATTAATTTCGAAATCGGTATATGTCTGCGCCAAGTACTGATTTTACGGCCTCATGCAAGGCCCAGGCCCTGATTATACGTGGGGATAATGACACTCACCCGTGGTATTTGTACATCAATCTGCATAACGTGCATCATGGCACACTATATAGGTCGAATTCAAGTTTTGCCTTGCCTTCACCCATGCTATTTGTTAACAAATAAAGATCCTACCGAACTGTCTTTATTTGCACCACCGCATCCATCGCATCAGACCGAGAGGAGGTCGATAAAAAGCCCTGTCCCTGATTAGGCATATCGGCGTAAGACAAATTGTAACCATCTTTAAGCATTAAGGAGGCAGAGATGAAAAAAGCGTTAATTTTATCTGTAGCAGTTTTATTCGGGTTCGTCCTTTATATGGGATCTGCACCGGCACAAGCCGCAGATCAAACTTTTGTCACCATTGGAACCGGCGGCGTTACCGGGGTATACTATCCCACCGGCGGCGCGATTGCCCGTCTCGTGAACAAGACCAGCAAAGAAACCGGCATTCGCTGTTCGGTTGAAAGCACCGGCGGTTCGGTCTATAATCTCAACGCGATTAGAGCCGGTGAACTGGACATGGGAGTCGCCCAATCCGACTGGCAATACCATGC
This sequence comes from uncultured delta proteobacterium, assembly GCA_963802265.1. Taxonomy (GTDB): domain Bacteria; phylum Desulfobacterota; class Desulfobacteria; order Desulfobacterales; family CAWDIC01; genus CAWDIC01. The sequence continues at coordinate 55,588 of CAWDIC010000005.1, read as the reverse complement.
CTATCACGGCACCGACAAGTTTGCGGAAGCTGGGCCCCAACAAAGACCTGCGCGCGATCTTTTCCGTTCATCCCGAGCCGTTTACCGTGGTTGCCCGCAAAGATTCCGGCATCACCAAATTTGCCGATCTCAAGGGCAAACGGGTCAACGTCGGCAACCCCGGCTCCGGTCAGCGCGGCACGATGGAAGTCGTCATGGGAACCCTCGGATGGACCATGGACGATTTCAAACTGGCTTCCGAGCTCAAATCCGCGGAACAATCCAATGCCCTGTGTGACAACAAGATCGATGCCATGGTATTTACGGTCGGACATCCCAGCGGATCGATCAAAGAGGCCACCACGTCATGCGATTCGGTGATTGTGGAAGTCGCCGGTCCTACCATCGACAAACTGGTCAAGGATAACGACTATTACCGAACGGCAACGATTCCCGGAGGTATGTATCGCGGAACCGATCAAGATGTGAAGACCTTCGGTGTTGGCGCGACGTTTGTTACCTCTGCCAATGTTTCCGAACATGTCATCTACAACGTGGTCAAGGCGGTTTTTGAAAATTTTGACGACTTCAAAAAGCTGCACCCGGCCTTCGCGGACCTGAAAAAAGAAGAGATGATCAAGGACGGTCTCTCTGCTCCGTTGCATGAAGGCGCGATCAAATACTATAAAGAAGCAGGCCTGATGTAATAATATCAAACTGGTATTGAAGTGCGCCGCTGAAGCGGCGCACTTCATCTCCGTTTATCGTTTTTCTCTGTGGGACAACTGCTCTTTAATATCTCTTGAGTTCTGACCATTCCGTTCCTCCGGCAAGCGACCCACAGCATGCAAGCCCACCAATATCTTGTTTCAATTTTACAGGAGGATTCGATCGCGATGGCCGAAACGACAAAGACCACGGCTTCCGAAGAAGAAGCTTCAGGAGATGATTGCCGAGACGGAGACCGGCGCACGCAATCCCACCGGAGCAATCCCGAAAACAGTCCTTTTTTACGTCCCCCTGGCCTGGACCTATTTCCAGCTCTGGTACGCGTCGCCCCTTCCTTTTATTTTCAATATCCTGGTTTTCAATTCCACCGAGGCTCGCGCGATCCATCTCGCTTTTGCCGTATTTTTGTCCTACACGGCGTACCCCTCGTTTAAGTCATCACCCCGCGATTACATTCCCGTTCAAGACTGGATCGTCGGACTGATCGGGGCTTTCTGTTCACTATACCTGCTCATTTTTTACACCGAATTGTCAGCGCGTCCGGGCAACCCGACCCAGGCGGATCTGATTGTCTCGATCATAGGCCTGGCGGTGCTGCTGGAAGCGACGCGACGCGCCCTCGGCCCGCCGCTGATGGTGGTCGCCACGGTGTTTATCATCTATACCTTTGGCGGCCAATACATGCCGGATGTGATTGCCCACAAGGGTGCCAGCCTGTCCAAGGGGATGTCCCACTACTGGCTGTCCACGGAAGGTGTCTTCGGGGTCGCCCTCGGGGTCTCGACCGGAATGGTGTTCATGTTCGTTCTTTTCGGTGCGCTGCTCGAAACGGCCGGCGCAGGGAATTACTTTATTCGCACCGCCTTTGCCGGACTCGGCCATCTGCGCGGCGGACCCGCCAAAGCTGCGGTGGTATCCTCCGGTTTGACCGGGTTGGTTTCCGGATCTTCCATAGCCAATGTGGTCACCACCGGTACGTTTACGATCCCGCTGATGAAAAAAGTCGGATTCTCGGCGGAAAAAGCCGGGGCCGTGGAAGTGGCCTGTTCAACCAACGGCCAGCTGATGCCGCCGGTGATGGGGGCCGCGGCCTTTTTGATGGTCGAATATGTGGGCGTTTCTTATATCGAGGTCATCAAGCACGCGTTTCCTGCCGGCCATCATTTCCTATGTCGCCCTGGTTTACATTGTCCATCTCGAGGCCTGTAAAATGGGGCTCAAGGGAATGGTAAAAACGGTGACCAAAACCCTGCCTCAGAGACTGCTTGCCTTTGTCCTGGTCATTCTGTTTTTGATCATCCTGGGCGGTGCGACCTACTACGGGATGGGCTGGATCAAAACCCTTGCAGGGCCTGCCGCCAAATACATCGTGGCCGTCATCCTCATGGTTGCCTACGTTTTCCTTCTGGCATATGCCTGCAAGGTGCCGGAACTCGACACCAGCCATGAAATCAACGAACTGCCGGACCTGGGTATCACCGCACAAGCAGGCTATCACTTTCTCCTGCCCATTGTCGTGCTCATGTGGTGCCTGACGGTGGAGCGGCTCTCCCCCTCCCTGTCAGCTTTCTGGGCGACGGTACTCCTCATTGTTATCGTGATCACCCAGAAGCCCTTAAAAGGATTTTTTCGCAAGGCCAAGGGCGAGGAATTTGCCGTCAAACGCGGATTCGAAGATCTGATCGAGGGCATGGTTGCCGGCGCGCGCAACATGATCGGTATCGGTGTCGCGACATCGGCAGCCGGCATCGTCGTCGGAACCGTAACCCTTACCGGCATCGGACTCGTGATGACCGAATTTGTCGAGTTTATCTCCGGCGGAAACCTGATTCTGATTCTGCTGTTTACCGCGATCATCAGCCTGATTCTGGGGATGGGACTGCCGACAACTGCCAATTATATCGTCGTATCATCCCTGATGGCGCCGGTCATCGTCAGCCTGGGCGCCAAAGCGGGTCTCATCGTGCCGCTCATCGCCGTGCATCTTTTTGTTTTCTACTTCGGCATCCTGGCAGACGACACGCCACCGGTGGGGTTGGCCGCCTTTGCTGCTGCCGGAATTTCCGGCGGCGATCCGATCCGTACTGGTATCATCGGTTTCGGATACGACATCCGCACCGCCATCTTGCCGTTCATCTTCATTTTCAACAACGAGCTTTTAATGATCGGTGTCGCCAACTGGTTCCACCTGATCCTGGTTATCTCTTCCGCTGTGGTGGCCATGATGCTATTCGGCGCAGCCACCCAGAACTATTTTCTGACCAAAAACCGTATCTGGGAAACGGTTGCGCTATTGCTCGTGGCATTTACGCTGCTGCGTCCCGGATTCTGGTGGGACAAGGTATATCCGCCGCTGTTGGAAGAGCCGCCCGCCAAACTCGTACAAATGGTCGAAAACATGGAACCCGGCTCCCAGTTGATCATCGAAGTCCAAGGCGAGGATTTCAATGGCAAGGAATATACCAAGACGCTCATGCTTCCGGTGGGTGACGAGAAAAGCGGCACGGAAAGATTGGACGCCATCGGACTCGAAATCCGCGATGAGGAGGGTAAAATACTGATCGACAATGTGGTCTTCGCGAGTCCCGCGGAAAAGGCCGGCATCGATTTTGACCAGGAAGTTCTCAACGTTCGGACGCCCAACAAACGACCCCCGAAACAACTGATGTTCATCCCGGCGCTGCTGCTGGCAGGGGCCGTTTGGTTTTTCCAGCGTCGGTCGCAGCCGGAAACTTGCCGCTGCTTGATCGAACGCATTACCTGCATGTTTTTTAGATAGCGTCTATTATCGGAGCAAATTATGTTTAAGAAAATCCTCGTACCGATCGATATCGATTACCCCAAAACGGCTGCGGCTGTTTATCGAAGGGCAAAAGCAATTGGCCAAACCCGGCAACACTGAAATTCAGCTGGTCAGTGTCATGCCTGGTTTTGGCATGCCGATCGTTGCCTCTTATATTTCTGATGACGTGCGAAAAGAGACCCGAGAAAGATTTAAGGCGGCTTTGGAGCAATTCATCAAGGCACAACTGTGATGAATCTGTAACCTACACCATAAGAACCGGGAAAAACTGGGAACAAATCATACGCGCTGCCGACAAATGGGGTGCGGATCTGATTGTGGTCTACCATAACCGCCACAGGGAGATAAACGAAGTGTTCAGCAATTCCTGTGCTCAGCGCGTAGCGGATCACGCGAACTGCTCCGTGTTGCGGCTAAGGAACATTCAGGTATAGAAGCTTTCCATCCGGTTCAAATCTCGCGGAGGAAAACAAGACGATGAAAAAACACCCAGCGTGCATCCGTTGCATCACGTTTTTCAAGCGAGCGTTTATCCTTGCAGTCCTGCTCAGCGTTGGATTTTGCCCGCTTGCCGCAAATGCCTTCGAAATTTTTTAGGCACCGGCGAGACAGGGACATTTTCACACTTTTCCGGCCGACACTCTCCAGGTTAATTAACAAAAACGCCGATGGTATCCTATGCAAGGCCCTTCCGGCACCCGATGACGTTCATAATCTAACGAATCTTCAGGGCGGCTCCCTGGACATTATTCTCATCGATTCTCTGATGCTGCACGATGCCATGAAAAGAAAGGCGCCTTCGATATCTGGATATCAGTTACGATAATCTCCGCATCCTGTTCCCTGTCTATGAGGTGCCCGTTACGCTGGTTGTGCGCCAAGATGCAAAAATCAGTTCGCTGGATGACCTGCAAGGCAAGCGGATCAATGCCGGTTCACCGCGATCGTCTCAGCATCTTGCCATGGACACGATCATGCGGGCCAAAGGACTGGACTACCGGATCGTTTCAGCCTGATCGCCGAACTCCCATCTTCTCTTTCACAGGACACCATGGCCTTTTGTCACGGCACGGTACAAGCGATGGTCTATCTCGGGTGTGCATCCTGATTCTTCCCTGCAACAGTTGTTCAAACTCTGTGAGGCGGACTCTGATCAGTATGGATGACAGCGACATCGAAAGACTGGTCAATGGTCATCCCGCTTTTTCAAATATCACAATCCCGGCCAAACCTACCCCTCCCAAACAGCATGCGGTGACAACCTTCGGAACACGCATGATCCTGGTCGCCTCGGAAGATCTCGATTTGGAAACGACCTACAAGCTCATCCAGACCATTGACCGTTATCACAAAAATCTGCAAAGCGCCCATCCGGCCCTTTCGTCGTTTACGATTAAGGCTGCACCGGATCTTGAGTTCGGCATACCGCTCCATCCGGGGCCGCCAAATTTTTTTCTGAGCAATGATCACGTCACAGATCAACAAAGCGCTTGGTCCGCCATGTGAGCATCCCCATGGCTCCGCACCGGATGTTTCTGCGCTGCTTGTTGATCATCGCTTTTTTGATCCCGTTCCCATCGTCGGCCGTCCGCCGAAACCACCCGATGTCATTATCGGTACCGGCAGCCCACCGGCGGCTACCACCCAACCGGCACCACCATCGCCGAGATCCTCAATAAAAACAGTCGCTGTTTATCATATGCGTGCCACGGCTGAATCTACCGCTGGATCGGTCTTTAATATCAATGCCGTCTTGGCGGGTGATTTTACAATTCGGCATCGTCCCATCGGACCGGCAATACCAGGCTTTCAATGGACTGGCGGAATGGCGAGACAAAGGCCCTCAAAAAAAGCTGCGTTCTGTTTTCAGCCTCCATCCGGAAGTCATTACGCTATGCGCCACCGTCTTTTCAGGTGTCAGGCGACATCCGTGATTTGAAAGGCAAACGCGTAAATATCGGCAGGCCAGGTTCCGGCTCAACGTCAACATGTCCATCGATGCCCTCAGAAGCGGTCGGTATCGACTGGCAGAAGGATTTGAAAGCCGAAGGCGCCAAAGCCACCGAAGCGCCCGGGCTGATACAAGAGGGTCGTCTGGAGGCCTTTTTTTATACTGTTGGACATCCCAGTGAAGCGTTCGAGGAAGCTCACCCAAGGAAACACCCGGGTTCGTTTCATCAGCATTAAGGGTATTGAAACGCTTCTGGAAACCTACCCTTACTACACCAAGGCCTATGTCCCGGTCGCCTTTTATCCAAAGGTCGCCAATGAGGACGACGTCGAGACTTTCGGTGTCAAAGTGACCTTGGTCACCTCAATCAAAGAACCGCAGGCGGTCGTGTATGCTCTTACCAAGGAAGTCTTTGAAAACTTTGACTGGTTTATAAAACAACAGCCTGCCTATAAAGTCCTGACCAAGGAGAATATGCTGGAGGGTCTTTCGGCACCCATCCACCCCGGTGCCATGCAATACTACAAGGAAGTCGGTTTGAGATAGGTCTTGCGGTTCTTAGGGCAGCTACCGGCTGGGATGCGTGCGGTCACATTCCTTTACCAACGATGGTGGTGCCGCAATGCGGACATCGCCCTGCCGCAACGACATTCTTGCGGATTTGAAATCCCCACCGCTCAATCAAAACATCGTTACACCCCGGGCAAAACGTACTTTCAGAAGCTTCCCCAGGGACATTCCCGGTGTACACATATTGCAACCCGGCTTGCATACCGATCGCGCGGGCTTGCAAGAGGGTCTTAACCGGCGTGGGTGGCCGGTCGGTAAGCCGGTAGGTCGGATGGAAGCGGCTGATATGCCAGGGGGTGTCGGGCCCCAGATCGTTCACCAGGAAATGTGCCAGCGCGTCCAAGGCCTGCGAATCATCATTGAGCCCCGGAATTAATCAAGGTGGTCACTTCAACCAGAATGTCGAGCGCCTTCATCAGGGCCAAGGTTGCCTTCACGGGCGCCAATTTGGCCCCGCAATACGTTTTATAAAACGCCTCATCGAACGCTTTTAAATCGACATTGGCGGCATCGAGATAGGGAGCGATCATCCGCAGCGCTTCGGCCGTCATGTAGCCGTTGGTCACAAAAACATTCGCCAGGCCTTTGGCATGAGCCAGTTTGGCTGTTTCGTAGGCGAATTCGAAATAAACCGTCGGTTCAGTGTAGGTATAGGCGATGCTGCGGCAGTTTGCTTCAAGGGCCGCGCTAACAACCGCTGCGGGCGTAAGCTGCGAACCCATGATCATGCCATTCCGATCGGAAGGCATTTGAGCGATGTCGGCATTCTGGCAGAAGCGGCATTTAAAATTACAGCCCACGGTGGCGATAGAGTAGGAGAGACTGCCCGGCATGAGGTGAAAGAGGGGTTTTTTTTCGATGGGATCGATGTTTTTCGCGATTAACTGACCGAAGACGAGCGTTTCCAACCGCCCGTTGTTGTTGGCCCGCACGCCGCACAAGCCGCGCCGACCCGGCTTGATAACACATCGATGGCTGCACAGGTTACACTTGACCCGTTGATCACTGAGAGACTCGTACAGATATGCTTCCATGATAAAATCGCTCCGCGATTTTATTTGACGCGACCTTGTCGCTATTTGAATGCGTTTATTTCCCGGGTTGTTCCGATAAACCGGGCGCTGCGACAAGATCGCTGTAAGCAAGGCATTTTAGTCTACGCTCTCCGCCGGAAGATCCTCAAGCCGTCAAAGCACCGCTGGGCTGTTTGGCCCGATAGCGCACGGTCAGAGGTTTGGTGCGGAACCGCGGGACCAGGGTGGCGACCACCGCCATAAAAGCACCGAACGGGCATTTTTGCACGAAACTCGATTGCTCCAGGTTCTGGGTCAGCCGGCCGGAAATGGAGGGCAACTGATAGATCGTGCGCCACGCAATCGGTACATCTCCGGCAACCGAATGAACCATCTGTTTCAGCTCCCAAATGCTGAAAAATTTAGCGTGGTTGTAGATGGTGCGACTAAAAATCCCCTTGAGTCGCCGCTCAAGACCTTTAAACGCATAGCGATTCAGGACACCTAAAAAAAGACGGTCTTTGGTAACGCGACACGCTTCGGCTATGGCCTTGTAGGGGTCATCCACAAACTCAAGGGTGGTCACCATGACGGCATGGTTAAAAGAATTATCTTCAAAAGGCAGATCCTCGGCCACACCACGATATAAATCAACACGGTTCTTGAATTTTTGCAAGGCAATATCGAGCATATAGGGAGAAGCATCCAGGCCGGTGGTTTCGAGACCCAGTTCAACGAAGGGCAGCAGACTGGCACCGGTACCGCAGCCGATATCCAATAACGACTCACCGCGCAACGGCTTGAGCATATCGACCATCAGCTGACTATCGAGACCAGCAGGCGCTCGGGTGCGATCATCCTTCAGGCACTGCTCGTAAGCCAGCGCATCGTTGAAATCGAATACATAGCCCATAGACCTAATTTAATGAAAACGAACCGCTTTTTCAAGGGTAAAACCGGCTGAAGGTGGGAGAACTCATGAACAGCAGGCGGTCGATATGGGCACCCAGTCGATATCCGGAGCGCGAAGCTCGCTCAGAAACCGGGAAAGCGCCCGAACGGTCTCAGGATAGGGATGCCCAATACCGATCGCACATCCATGGCGACGTGCATGCCGTTCGAGTTTGCCGAGCTGCGACATAACCATCGCCTCGTCACGTTGATGATCGATGAAAACATTCCGACTGGCAGCTGTCATGTGAAGTTTACGGGCCGTCTTAAAAGCCTGCGAATGTCTGGTGGTAACACTATCGACAAACAAAAGGCCCCGGTCCTTGACATACCTGAGCGTGTCATTGACTTCCCGCCGACTGGCCGTGAAGCGTGACCCCATGTGATTGTTTACCCCCACAACATGTGGCACTGCCGCGATATTGGCGGCCATTATGGCGGCAATTTTTTGCGGTGCAAAACCGACATAAAGGGCTCCCGGTCCGGGATTACAGTCCGGATCGGCAGGGTTCCATGGGCTGGTGCAGCATGATCTCACGCCCGAGTGCATGCGCCTCTTGCGCCAGGACACGTGAATACCGCAGATGGGGCAACACCGCAAAGGTTAGCGGTATCTCTAAATTCATCAAGCGCCGGGCAAGCCTGCGGCTATGGCCGATATCATCGATGATCAAGGTAATGCGAGGCGCCAGAGCTGTGGGCGGAGATCGGGGTGTCAAGCGGCAGTGCATGGGCGAGACCTCTCAAGCCCCCAAAGGCTTCCGCATAAGTATACCGCACTCTGGCGTAAAAACTGCCTCCTGTCCATTGGCTTATTCTCACGATCCCGACCGGCGGATTGAGTACCGCTTTATGCCCTCAAACCGGCCGTATGTTCGCCTTTGGTGCAAGCGATGCACCTTGCGTTCAAACACATGGGCGTGGACCCACCGCTTAAATTTTGTATATTCCCTTGCAAAGCCGGAGAGAGCAGATCAATATGAGGTGTCAGCTTCATTTCGTGAAGATGATGCGCTAATCTGCAAAAATGAAAAGATTTATTTTCATATGCAATATATAGGGGCTTAAGTCAATAAAAAATACCATATATTGATATAATCGTTACTTATTTGCTTGAATGTGTGCCATAATAAGGCCAAGCATACCAACCGTGAGGGTATGCGATGGGACGGTACGCACTTGTTTGGAAAATAGATCCATTTATTGATAGCAAAGGCGACCCGCTCGCCATTCGATGAGCTCACATTGAACCCATGCTAAGCAACCTGACAGGCCAGATCGAAAACATAACCTATGCCAACGAAGAAAATGGATTCGCGGTTATTCAGGTAAAAGTACTGGACCGGCCGGATCTCGTCACCGTGGTCGGCCGGTTGCTTGCCCCGACGCCCGGCGAGGTCCTCGAGATGCAAGGCGAATGGCTCCGCCACCCCAAATTCGGGCTTCAATTCAAGCTGGTGGAACATCGCTCCGTTATACCGACAACACCCAATGGGATTCGCAAATATCTTGGTTCGGGCCTCATTCAGGGCCTTGGCCCTAAGCTGGCGGAACGGATCGTAAAAAAATTCGGATCCCAAACGTTAGATGTGCTTGAAAACGACATCGCCAAGTTAGGCTCCGTGGCAGGCGTCGGCCCCAAGCGATTGGCATTGATTCAAAAAACGTGGCACACTCAAAAAGAGATCCGCGACGTGATGCTGTTTTTGCAGTCCCACGATGTCAGCATCGGCCAGGCGATTAAAATTTTCAGGCAATACGGCGACCGTTCGGTCGCCCTGGTCAAAAGCAATCCCTACCGCCTGGCCAGCGATATTTTCGGCATCGGCTTCACAACGGCAGACCGGATTGCCACGCGCCTTGGCTTTGCCCCGGATGCACCGCCAAGAATTGCTGCCGGTATTCTCTATCTCCTTACCAAGCTCAGCGAAGACGGCCACGTCTTTTATCCGTATGAAAGGCTCGTGGATCAAGGTCAACAAACCTTGAAGGTTGCCCGGGACGTTCTAACCAGGGCGCTCAGTGACTTGGCGCGCGATCGTAAAATCGTGATCGAAGAAAACACTAAGGACCGGTTCGCTGTGTCCGCGAACGATCCTAAAGCCGTATATCTGCACAAATTTTTCCATTGTGAAACGCACATCGCCATACGGGTGGCCGCCCTGCTAAAAACCCAGCGACGACTCGAAGTGCCAGCGGTTGACGAGTGCGATGGCCTGGGTCCAGGGTCAGCTGGCCGTGGCACTCGCCAAACAACAGCGACGGGCTGTCAAAACCGCTCTGATCAGCAAGGTGATGATTGTCACCGGCGGGCCGGGTACCGGTAAAACCACACTGATCAGTGCCCTTTTAAAAATCCATGGCCGGCAGCCAACCAACATTTGTCTGGCTGCCCCCACCGGCAGGGCCGCCAAAAGAATGAGTACGACCACCGGCCATAACGCCGTCACGATCCACCGCCTGCTGGAATACAGTTTTAAAAAAGGGGGCTTCCAGCGCAACGCCGCCCGCCCTTTGACCTGTGACCTTCTGATCGTCGATGAAGCCAGCATGATCGACACCGTGTTGATGTATCACCTCTTGCAGGCGTTGCCAGACGCGGCGTCCCTGGTGTTGGTCGGCGATATCGATCAGCTGCCCTCGGTCGGGGCCGGTCGCATATTGAGAGATATGCTCGCTTCCGGGACCGTATCCCAAGTCCGCCTCACGCAAATTTTCCGTCAGGCCCGCGCCAGCCGAATTATCACCAATGCCCATCGAATCAACAACGGTCATCTGCCAGAGCTGGCGGCGTCAGGTCCGGGGATCCGTGAAGACTTCTTCTTTATTGAACAGGAAGACCCTCAGAAGGTCCTGGCCATCATCTTAACTCTTGTCGGTCAACGTATTCCCAAGCGCTTCGGATTCGATCCGGTCAGCGAGATTCAGGTTCTGACACCGATGCATAAGGGCCTGATCGGTGCTGATAATTTGAACCAGCAATTGCAGCAAACCCTTAACCCAGGGGAAAGTGGTGTCAAACGAGGTGATCAGATCTTCCGGGTCGGCGACAAGGTCATGCAGATTAGAAACAATTACGACAAAGAGGTCTTTAACGGGGACGTGGGTATCATTACAGGAATTGAACCGCATACGCAGGCGCTCACGGTTACCTTTGACGGCCGCCTGAAGATCTATTCTGCGGCAGAGCTCGACGAGCTTGTGTTGGCCTATGCCATCTCGGTTCACAAATCTCAGGGCTCCGAATATTCAGCCATCGTGATTCCATTGCTCACCCAGCACTATATCCTGCTCCAACGCAACCTGATTTATACCGCCGTCACCCGCGGACGGGAACTGGTTGTGATAGTCGGTAGTCGCAAAGCCTTGGCCATGGGAATCAGGAACAACAAAACCCGTGAACGTCATACGTTGCTTAAACAGAGACTGCAGCAAACCCTGCCGCCGGCCGACCTGGACGGTCGGCGCTAATTTTCTTGATTGACCTTTGGCTGCAGGACCTTTAGAATATATTTTCGCTCCGTCTCTTTTTCTTTTCTCGATTGAAGGATGAGGTATAACATGGACTTCAGGCTCTCCACCGAACAGGACATCCTGCGCGATTCCGTCCGCAGTTTCGCCGAAAAAGAAATCAAACCGGTTGCGTCCGAACTGGATAAGCAGGAAAAGTTTTCCTATGAAACCATGCAGAAAATGGCCGAGTTGGGCCTTTTCGGCATCTTTGTACCCGAAAAATATGGTGGCCAAGGCATGGACTATCTTTCCTATATCGTTGCCACCGAGGAAATCGCCCGGGTCGACGGTTCCCATGCCGCCACGGTTGCAGCCGAAAACTCTCTCGGTATCGGCCCGCTGTATTATTTTGGCAACGAGGAGCAGAAACGCCGCTTGCTGCCCAAGTTATGTCGCGGTGAGACCCTCTGGGGGTTCGGTCTTACGGAACCAAACGCCGGTTCGGATGCCGCCAATGCCAATACGAACGCCCGGCTGGACGGTGACGAGTGGGTCATCAACGGCAGTAAAACTTTTATTACCAACGGGGCTACCGACATCACGGCCGGTATCACTGTGCTTTGCCGCACGGGGACACGCGATGACGGGCGTCCTGAACTTTCCTGTATTTTAGTTGAGGCCGGCACGCCCGGCTTTCAAGCCCGGGAAATGCACGATAAAATGATGTGGCGGGCATCCAACACCAGTGAGCTGTTTTTCGAAGACTGCCGGGTTCCCAAGGAGAACCTGCTCGGACCCCGCGGGCACGGGTTCTATCAAATGATGCAAACCTTGGATGGCGGCCGCCTGTCCATCGGGGCGATGGGTCTTGGCGGCGCCCAGGGCTGTTATGAAATGGCGCTCAAATATGCCAAAGAACGCGAGCAGTTCGATACTCCGATCGCTCATTTTCAAGTCAACGCGTTTAAACTGGCCGATATGGCCCTTGAGATTGAATGCGCCCGGCTTATTCTTTACAAGGCCTGCTGGCTGAGAGATAACGATTTACCTTTTTCCAAAGAAGCGGCCATGGCCAAGCTGCATTGCTCGGAAGTGATGTACCGCTGCGCGAATCATGCTGTCCAACTGCATGGCGGTTATGGTCTGATGAAAGAATATGATGTGGAGCGCTTTTACCGGGATCAAAAGCTACTGGAAATTGGTGAAGGCACCTCGGAAATTCAGCGGGTTGTCATCGCCCGCCATATCGGTGCCCTTTAGAAAAAGGAGTAACTATGGAAAACGACAATCGCAAACCGCATATCAATGTCGATTATTTCGAAGATTTGACCGGTGCGATCGACACCACGCCCACTGCGAGTGTGGCGGAAATCGGCGCACGCATCCGAACGATCAGAGAGGAAAAGGGATTGTCTTTAGAGGCGTTGTCGAACATGACCGGCTTTGCCGTTGAGCTTCTGGCCAATATCGAGCAGAACCAGGTCCAACCGCAACTCGGTACAATCATAAGGCTTTCCAAAGCGCTTGACAGTGCGTTTGGCCGTCTCGTTTCCGGTGTCGGTGATCGGCTCTATTCTGTAACACGCAAAGGCGAACAAAAAATTGTTTCCCGTTCAACTTCGGACAAAGGCCAAAAACAAGTTTATGTCTACCGTAGCCTGGCGCCCGAAGTCAAAGGGCGCCACATGGAGGCTTTGATCGTCCAACTCGAAGAGAACCCTGATCAGGAAATGTCCATCCATGATGGTGAAGAATTCATCTATGTTCTCAGCGGTGTCGTGCGGCTTAAAATTGGAGAAGATTCCTTTGAACTGGAACCTGGCGACAGTGTCTATTACCTCTCGACCACACCGCACCTAATTGATGCTAAAAGCGGCCAAGCCACCATCCTGGCGGTCTTGTATGAAGGATAGCTGATTAGATGAGCGCATTGAAGGCTCCGTCCCGTTTTTCTAATATAATCATGTCACGCTTTCTGCGCCTGACAATTGCGCGAAAGATGCTGGTTGGCTATATTTCTCTATTGGTGTTGCTGGTTATCATATCCGTGTATGCCTTAGGCAACCTCAACCGTCTCAACAGCATCAATCGCAGTATTCTCCAGACGGATATTCCTGTGATGGCAGCCGCAGAAAAAATGGTGGACATAATTTTCGCTCAGGAGCTCTACGCACGCCGCTATGCCATCCTGAAAACAACCGACATATTAAATCTTTTTTGGGAGCGCCATGAAGAATTCAATCAACACCTGAACGAGCTCAAGGCCATCCCCGAGGATCGCGACCTGCCGCTTGCAAAGCTCTCCTTTTTACACCGTGATTACAGCAAGTTTATTGTTGAAAACATCGAAGTTTTAAACGATCCCGCTTCCCAGGAAGCACAAGCTTTCGATGTTAAACTGAAATCCGATCAGGAAGAGCTCATCAAGCTCATTCAGGACATGGCCGGCATGGCCATGTTCGATCAACGTGTTAAAACCGGTATCACGACTTCCATTGGTTCCCTCGCCTTTAAAGCAGCTGTGCTCTTGTGTTTAAGTGGCCTGATTCTGACCATTATTACCGCGACGTTGATCACCCGCAATATTTCCGGTGCCATTAACGAATTAAAATATGCCACCACCATGATTTCCAAAGGCAATTTCGACCACAAAATGGAAATTCGCAACAAAGATGAACTGGGCGACCTGGCCAAGGCCTTTGCTATGATGGCCCGGCGCTTGAAGCTTCTGGAGGCTGCCTCTCTCGACACCAGTCCTTTGACGAGATTGCCGGGTGGTGTCGCCATTGACAATGCCATGAAAGCGCACATTGCCGACGGAAAAACCATCGCTTTTTGCCTGATGGATCTGGACAACTTCAAGGCTTACAATGATCACTATGGCTATGCCAAAGGCAACGATCTGATTCAAAAGACGGCCAAAATCATTCAGGATGCCGTGACCGCCTTGGGTACCGAAGACGATTTTATTGGCCATATCGGAGGCGATGATTTCGTTCTGATCACGACACCGGAACGCTATGAGCCATTATGCCAATTCGTTATCGACAAATTCGATCAGGCCATACCTGATTTTTACAATGACTCCGATCGCGAGCGCGGCCACATTGCTGGTGAAAATCGCCAAGGACAAAAAGTTTCCTTTGCACTGGCATCAATCTCCATCGCGATTGTGACCAACCAAAACCGTCCCATTGACAGTTATATTCAGTTTGGTGAAATCGCCGCCGAAGTAAAGGAATATGCCAAATCATTTGGCGGCAGCGTCTTTAAGGTTGACCGCCGAAGCTAGGCGGCACCGACCGTCGACTGTTACCGATAGGCGGTTGTGAATTTGCCATGGATGAAAGAGAGGAGCCAATGGCTTACTTCAAGCACACCGTTACCGTTCTGCTTAGCTGCCTACTTATATTTTATACAGCAGGATGCCTGAGGCAATTAAATCCACCGCCTGAGCCAACGGCCGCATTTTCACCTGATCTGCCAACCGCTCAATATGCACCTGCGATCGAAAATCTGCAGACCATCGCGCGCAACAGTGATGATCCCGCTGCCGTACAAGGCGCCCATCTGCAGCTGGCCTTGCTATATTCGAGCTTCAAAAATCCCGCCCGCGACTACCACAAAGCGATGGAGCAGATCGAACAGTATTTCGCTACCCAAGCGCAAACCGAGGGACCCTACGATGCTAAAAACCTGCAGTCGCTCTTAACGATCATAACAACCGCTGAAAAACAACACGCCGCCGATCTGAAACGGCTGCAGGCTCAAGTCAAGCAATTACGAGCCAAGGCCGATCGCTTGGCGAAAGCCAACCAAACAATTATGGAGCAAAATACCGTGCTCGGCGATAACAACCGCGAACTTGCCAGCTACAACAGAAGTCTTTTGAAAAAAAACAAAGAATTTGAGGAAACCATCGATAGACTTAAAACGCTGGAGATACAACTGGAGCAGAAACGTAAAAGTTTCAAGTAGGCATAAAGGCAGGCATGGCGACCACTTTTTATCAGACTTCGCCGGCCTACGGCTCGCCGGCTGCGTGGTGTGAATCCAACCATGCAATCGGGCATGTCATCCACCTTCATCAAACCAAACTGAAGCGTGCCTTAGGCTTGGCAGGTAGCATTCGCCAAAGCATGGAAAAACTCTTCCCGCTTATGGACGAATTGTGTTTGCTGACCTGCCGCCTGTGCCCCAATCCATGTTGCCTCGTGGCTACGGTCTGGATCGACTTTCGCGACCTGTTGTTCCTGCATCTGAGTGAACTGCCGATTCCACCGGCCCAACTCATCTCAAACTTGAATGAAGACTGCCGCTTTTATGGCCATCGCGGATGCCGGCTGCCACGCCTTCTCAGGCCCTGGGCCTGCACGATTTATCTGTGCGGCACCCAGGTGCCTAACCTGCGCAGAAAACCGCAGGCGATCCAAAAGGCCTATGACCGCAATATCGCTGCCATCAAAGCCCAGCGCTTTGAAATGGAAGCTGAGTTTATCAAAGTTATTACTTAGACCACGAGCCAGAGTCCACACGACAGTTGCTGTTTTACGGCCAATGTGCCAAATAGAACAATAGCGTGGGATTCCGTTTCAGCAATGCGGATGGGCTGAATTTCCAACCGTCCCAAGGAGGTCTTATGTCTGATGGATTGGATGTTATTATTGTCGATGCCGACCCGAATGTCTGTGAACACTTATCGGAAATTATCAACCGCTTTTACACCTGGGGCAACGTCTTTGTTTTTACTTCGGTAGATGAAGCCGCCGAGTACTGCCATGTTGCGGAATTCCGGCATCGCTATTTTTATCGTCGACGTCTTTTTGGGTGAAAAAACCGGATTCATGTTTTTAGATATGATTGCCCCAAAAGTACCGGTCAGCCGCCGAAGACACCGTGATGATTACCGGCAATGCCAGCGATGACGTCGTCAACACCTGTGTCGCCACCGGGGTTAATCATCTGCTGGAAAAGCCGATTCGTCCTTTTGCCTTGCAATTGGCAATCCGCGCCATAATCGCCAAATATCTGCATTTCACCAAAAAGCTGCTGGAGGATGCCTCTTTTTTACAGCAATGCAGCCAACTGTTGAAATGATCTGATCACTGGGGAATGAAATCCTCTGGTCGGACTTCGATCAGGGTTATCGCCTCTTCCTGACAAGTCAAATAGCACAGACCGCAGCCCATGCACTTCTCTTTGTCAACGCCCATTACCGGATCCCCGGCCTTGTTGTCAGTTTCAGCCAACGCATTGAAGTAGCAACGCTCAAGACAGGTGCCGCAAAAGCTGCATCGCTCCGGGTCGATTGCCGCCTGATAACGACTGGGATCACAGATGTTTAAATTCTCGGCAATGACAAGTGGTAATGCCTGGCAACAGCAAGGGCAACAATTACAGATAAAGTGCCCCACATGGGCCTTGTTCATGGTGACATGCACCAGGCCGGCTTGTTCGCAGGCCTTTAGGATTGAAAGCGCTTTGTCTTTAGAGATCTCTTTTCCGGTCCCCCGATCGAGTGTATAACGCGCGGCATTGTTGACCTGCAAGCAAACCTCCAGGGGTTTGTCGCACTTGTGGGCAATCACCCGACAGGTACAGCGCGTAACGGCCAGCACCTCCGCATTTGTAATAATGGCGGATGCGCTGTCGGCGTCCAGGATGCGTTGTCGGCCAGGATCGATCGACTTTTCAACCGGCACAATGCGCGTGAACGCCTTGGGGAAAAACTGGTCCGCCAGTCGCGCGAATTGGGGCCACTCTTCCTCCATGAACGTTTGCCACAGATCCAAATACGCCGCCGGCGCATCAGGCCATAAGATGGTGGCATCATGAAACTGAACCATATCCCGGCACATCTTATACCCCAGTGTTCCGCCCTTGAAAGATTTGAACACCAAGCCCTTACGATACAGGTCTGACACATGGCTCCACCTCTTCCAGCGGCCTGTCAAGCTTGTTGGCCAAGGCTTCCGGCGATCCAGGCATCGCCATCATCAATTGGGCTTCATCTTCATCAGCAATCATCCTGAAAAGCACGGGTATGATCTTCGAGCCCGTCAACATGATTTTCTCGGTCATTTTTTCATAGATATCGGTCTGCATGCCGCCTCCTTTATGTCTGCCTGACGAATCGTAAGGTCTGTATGCAAACGATCATAGCAGTCCGGGTTCCCTTTCGCCAAGGAGAATCTTAGGCCCACGGTATCTCCAACCGGCAAACACCCGCCGATTTGACTGCATCATCGCTGACAGTCACTGGCGTCTTGACACGGACTTGCGCTTCCGACAAACATGTTCTGCTTGCCAATCCGGTCAAGAATAGCTACAAATGGTGTAAGCACAATCAACCCAAGCTGCGAGGCGATCATGCAAACGACTTCCTACTGGGCCGACAATTACGTTGAAAAGAAATCAACTGCGCTGGATGCCATTCGGAAAATCCGCTCCGGCCAGCGGGTCTATATCGGCTCATCCTGCGGTGAACCCCAGCATCTGGTCCGGGTCCTTTCCGAGGAAGCGAGCCGCTTTACAGATATCGAGATCGTCCGGTTAATGTCTCTTGAAACCACCCCTTTGACCCTGATCGCCAATAAAACGATGGGGCAAAACATGAACATCCGGTCCATTTATATCGGATCGGCACAACCCCAAGCCATTGCCCGTAACAAGCGCTTTATCACGCCCATCAACCTTTCGGCGGTTCCGCGTCTTTTTAAGAGTCGCCTCATGCCGATCAATGTGGCCCTGATCCAGGTGACGCCGCCCGATGATTTCGGATGGATGAGCCTGGGGATATCGGTCGATGTCACTTTAGCGGCAGCCATGTCGGCCGATCTGGTCATTGCCCAGGTGAATCCCCGCATGCCCCGGGTCCTTGGCCGCAGTTTCATTCACGTCAATGATGTCGACCATGTGGTTGAATATGAAGAAGACCTGATTACGATCGGCAAAATCCCGGAAATGGAAACCGCCAATACGATCGGCCGGTTGATCGCGCGATTGATCGACGATGGCTCGACCCTACAGATTGGTCCTGGTACGACACCCGAGGCAACCCTTTTGGCGCTTTCCGACAAAAATGACCTCGGCGTCCACAGTCAATATATCACCAACGACATGATGCATCTGGTGCCAGAGGCGTTATCACCAACCGCAAGAAAGGCTATAACGAAGGCAAACTGGTGGCCAGCATCGCCATCGGCTCCGAAGCTTTGTATGAATTTCTGCACGACAACCCCTCCATCGAATTTTATCCATCCGATTATGTCAATGATCCCAGTATTATTGCCCGTCATAACAAGATGGTTGCCATGAATTTGGCCATGGCGATCGATCTTACCGGCCAGGTCGCGGCCGATGCCCTGCCGTACAATCATTTTTCAGGCGTCACCGGCCTGATCGACTTCATCCGGGGCGCCGCCCAGGCGCCGGGAGGCAAATCGATCATTTGCTGCCCTCGACCACCATGGCCGGCAAAAAAAGCCGCATCGTGCCCGCGCTGAACGATATCGCGGTTGTGGTGCCGCGTGGTGACGCCCATTATGTGGCGACCGAATATGGTGTCGTCAACCTGTTCGGTAAGAGTTTGCAGGAAAGAGCCATGGCCCTGATCAGCATCGCCCATCCTGATTATCGCGATGAGCTCTGGCAACAGGCCAAGGACATGTCGCTTCTGGGCGCCGAACGGCGATTGAAAAAATCCCTCCATGGCGTTTATCCGCTCAAACTGGAAGAAATCCGCATCATCCACGACGAAGAAATTACCATTCGACCGGCCAAACCGGTCGATGAAAGACGAATCCAGGAACACTTGTACAACCTGGATAAAAATGACATCATCTCCCGGTTTTTTCATGAAAAATCCTGTTTTATGCGGGACGAAGTGGAAGGGGTGTCGCAGATCGATTATATTAAGGATCTGACCATGGTCGCCATTGTTGGTGAATTCGGTTTTGGACGGGTCATCGGAATCGGTGAATATCTACTCGACCCGGTTAAAAACGAAGCCGAGGTTGCTTTTTCCATTAGCAAAGACTATCAGGGCAAAAAGATCGGCAAGCTATTGATGCAAAAGCTCTGTTTGGCGGCCAGGGAAAACGGTATCTCCGGTTTTATGGCCTACACCTCACCCCAGAACGAAGGCATGATTCGGTTATTTAAAACCCTGCCCTTTAAAACCAAAACGACCTTTGAAGACGGCATGTTGGTGTTGCGCTGCCGTTTTGACGAGGTTGAACCGAAATAACGAGAGGATAGACGCCATGCCGAAAATTCGATTTCTGCCCCATGAAAAAGAAATTACCGTCCCGAACGGAACCAACCTCATCCGTGCCGCCATGGAGGCTGGTGTACATATCAATGCTTCCTGCGGCGGGGAAGGCGTGTGCGGGAAATGCCGTGTTATGATCGAAGAAGGTGTTGTCGAAGATGGGCTCTCCGCCAAACTGAGCGATGATGATCGTATCCAAAGGCTATCGCCAGGCCTGCTTGTCAACTGTCACCCAAGATCTGGTGGTGCGCATACCGGTCGAATCGGCGATCGATGCCAGCATCTTAAACCGGCAGAGCACCCCCCGGCGTACGGCCCACATTCAGGAAATGAATCTCGAAGAGCTGAAGGAACAAGGTTTGTTCATTCCACCGGTCGAAAAAATCTATTTGGAGCTGCCCGCGCCCTCGGCCCAGGACAACCTTCCGGATATCACCCGTTTGATAAGCTTCTTAAAACTCGAGCATGATGAACATCGTCTGGAAGTCGACCTCTCGGTGCTCCGTAAAATCCCCGAGGCGATCCGCGCGGCTGACTTCAGAGTGACCGCCACGCTGGCACGTGCCGTCCGGTCCGGTCGACGGCAAAACACGGATTATCAACATTCAAGCGGGCGATACGACCCTTCGCAACTATGCCGTTGCCATGGATATCGGTACGACCACGGTCTATGGCCAGATGATCGATCTGGCCAACGGTATGGTGCTGGCCCAGTACGGTGATTTCAACGGCCAGATCAGTTATGGTGAAGACGTTATCAGTCGCATGGTGTTTGCTGAGAAACCCGATGGGCTGGCGAAGCTGCACGACGTCGTGATCCAAACCATTAACAAGATCATCGTCAAATTGATCAAACGTTCAAAAGTCGATCCTGAGGACATATCAACCATCACCTTGGCCGGCAATTCGACCATGACCCAGCTCCTGCTGGAAATCAATCCCAAATACATCCGGCGTTCACCCTATGTTCCGGCGGCGACCCTGTTTCCACCCATAAAAGCGGCGGACCTGGGTATTGACCCTCGGAGACCATGTTGCGGCCCTGGTCTACCCGGCGGTATCCAGCTATGTGGGCGGTGACATTGTTGCGGGCGTCATGGGGTCGGGCATGTACCGCACCGACGAGCTGACCCTTTTCATGGACATCGGCACCAATGCGGAAATTGTGATCGGCAACAAGGACTGGCTGGCCTGCGCCGCCTGCTCGGCCGGCCCGGCGTTTGAAGGCGGCGGAATT
This sequence comes from uncultured delta proteobacterium, assembly GCA_963802265.1. GTDB lineage: Bacteria > Desulfobacterota > Desulfobacteria > Desulfobacterales > CAWDIC01 > CAWDIC01. The sequence continues at coordinate 34,630 of CAWDIC010000005.1, read as the reverse complement.
ACCTTCGGTATGCGCGCCACCAAAGGCGCCATCGAGGATTTTTCCATCGACCCTGTGACCTTACGAACCCATGAACATTACGATCGGCAACGTCAGACCCAAAGGCATCTGTGGTTCCGGCCTGATCATCATGACCGCCACCCTGTTTGAGCTGGGCATCATCAACAGCCGGGGGAAATTTAACCGCGACCTGGCATCCCCGCGTATTCGGGCAACCGAAGGCATCTACGAATATGTCCTGGCCTGGCAAAAAGACACCCAGATCGATCGTGACATCGTCTTGACCGAAATCGATATCGAAAACCTGATTCGCGCCAAAGGCGCCATCTACTCAGGTGCCATGACCCTTCTGGAAGAAGTCGGGCTGAGCATGGTGGATGTACAAGCGAATCATCTTGGCGGGCGGATTCGGCAGCTACGTGGATCTGGAAAAAGCGATGACACTCGGCTTATTGCCGGAAACCGACCCCGACAAGGTAACCTTCGTGGGCAACGGGTCCCTGATGGGAGCCAAGATGAGCGCCTTGACCAATCGGATTCGACAGGACGTCGTCGAAGTAACCAAAAAAATGACGAATTTTGAATTATCGGAGACCCCCTCCTACATGGATCATTATGTCGCCGCCCTCTTTTTACCCCATACCGACATGAACCTATTCCCACGCCTCAAATCGCGGCTCGAAGCCCGCAAATCAGAATGCGTAATCCCCTCGATATCTATTGACAAAAAAAAGATCTGACTATAAAAAGAAACCTTGGTCAATTTCCGGACCCGTGGGCCCTTTTCACGGTTTCCGGAGTGGTGTTTGGGAACCCGATAAAATTTTAACCTTTTGATATGACTAATTTAATTTAAGATGGTGTCCTCCCCTGTGTATGCACACAATCTGACCGGTACCTTAAGGCGAAACGCCTTTCCCATCCTTTATCAACGGCCCTATATCTACCGACGTAGATTTTTTTATAAAAGGCTTCATAAAAATACTTTTGATGAAAGGGGGTCTAATTCTATTTTAGGTCACTAAACAGTGTTGTTGTATGTTGAGCTCGTACCAGGTTTTAGGCTTTAAAACCCGAACTATTAACCGGTATCACTAAGGAGGCAAAAATTGGCATTTGAATTCTACAAAGAGTCCTATACCGGCAGTGTCAAAGAGATCACCCTGGGAGAAGGGTCCAAAGCTGTCACGGTCGGTGGGGAAACATGCTATCCCTTCTATCAGTTCGAAGGTGACATGCCCAACAAACCCAAAATTGCGATGGAAATTTGGGACATGGCACCGGAAGATTGGCCGGAGGCTGCACTGAGCCCTTTCAAGGATGTGATTTCCGATCCTGCTGCCTGGGCCCAAAAGTGCGTAAACGACTATGGTGCAGAAATGATCGTTCTGCAGCTCAAAAGCATCGATCCGAACGGCGAAGATGCCAGCCCTGAAACAGCGGCAGCCTTGGTCAAGAAAGTCAGCGACGCGATCGATGTCCCTCTGATTGTCTGGGGTTGTGCGAGTCCTCAAAAAGACGAGGATGTTCTGAAACAAGTCGCCGAAGTGTGTCAGGACAAAACCCTGACCATGGGTCCGGTGGAAGACAAGAACCACAAAGGCATCGGCGCCGCCGCCATGGGGTATGGCCATGCCATCATCTCGTCTTCGCCCATCGACGTCAACCTGGCCAAACAGGTCAACATCCTGCTCGAGAACCTCGGCATGCCCATGGAACGGTGCATCATCGATCCGACCACCGGTGGCCTGGGTTACGGGCTGGAATATTCCTATTCGGTCATGGAACGGCTCCGCATGGCGGCCTTGACCCAGGGCGACGACAAACTGCAATTGCCGATCATCAACAATCTCGGCAACGAGGTTTGGAAATGCAAAGAAGCCAAACAACCGGCTGAGGAAGCCCCCATCCTGGGAGACCCGGAAAGACGCGGAATCCTGATGGAAGCGGTCGGCGCGGTCTCTTACCTCATGGCTGGCTCGGATATCTTGATTATGCGGCATCCCGAAGCGATTCGCATGGTCAAGAGTTTCATCGATCTGGTCGCAGACGGTGGAACGGCCGAGGTCGATCCGATCAACAAGATGCTGGGTGGCGTCGACATCGACTATGCCGCCCTGGCACCAGAGCCGGATCTGACCATTGCAGAAGAGAAAAAAGCCGCCGCACCTAAGGCAGCGGCCAAGAAAGCGGCGCCCAAAAAAGCAGCGGCCAAACCCAAGGCCGCCGCCAAGAAAGCGGCGCCCAAAAAAGCAGCCGCGGCCGAACCAAGAAGCAGCGCCAGCGGTAGACGAAAAGGCGGAAGCCGAGGCCAAAGCCAAGGCAGAAGCCGATGCCAAGGCCAAAGCCGCAGCCGATGCCGAAGCCAAAGCCGCCGCCGACGCCAAGGCCAAAGAAGAAGCGGAAGCCAAAGCCAAAGCCGATGCCGAAGCCAAGGCCAAAGCGGAAGCGGATGCCAAAGCCAAAGCCGCCGCCGAAGCCAGTGCCAAACGCGAAGAAGCCGAAAACGAACTGCGTCGGAAACGGGAGGCCGAACGCGAAGCCAAGGCCGCCAAACGGGAATCCGGTGCCGAAGCCGAGGAAATCACCAAGACCGCAGCGGCCGTGCAGTTGTCGGCCAATGACAAGATCCTGGAGCGCCTCAAGTGGGTGCACCGGCGTGTAAAACTGTATTAACGTTAATCATTCTGATCTGGCAATCTTTGCCTGATTGCCATCACCATAAAACTAAGAGGAGGAACCTCTAATGGCTGAAGTAACAAAAGTAAAAACTCCTAAACTTGCTGATCCGATTGCGGCGTCCATCGATAAAGGGACACAGGAGCTGATCAAACGGGCCCAGGACCTGGGAATTGACACGGTCTTCGATCGGGCCGCCCAAATGAAACCCTGTAATATCGGCATCCAGGGCATCTGCTGTAAAAACTGTGCCATGGGTCCCTGCCGCCTGCCCCTGCCCAAGGGCGGCATTGAAGGCGAAGACAAACGCAAGGGTCTGTGCGGTGCTACGGCCAACACCATTGCGGCCCGTAACTTTATCCGCATGATCGCCGGCGGTGCAGCCGCCCATTCGGACCATGGCCGTTGTGTGGCTGAAGTTTTCCTGTCAGCAGCACGCAAGGAAACCGAGGCCTATAAAATCAAAGACGTCAACAAACTTCTGGCCATCGCCCCCTGGTTTGACGTGGCCACCACCGTTGAAGTGGACGGTGAAGTCAAGGACCGGGATATTGACGAAATCGCCCTGGAAATGGCCGAAAAAGCACTGGCCGAATGGGGCAAGCCCGAAGGTGAACTGCATTACCTGAAACGGGCGCCCAAGCCGCTTTATGAAAAATGGAAAAAGCAGGGCGTGCTGCCCCGCAACATCGACCGGGAAATCGTCGAGATCATGCACCGCACCCACATGGGCGTGGATCAGGACTACAAAAACCTGATCAAACAAGGCACCCGGGCCTCGCTGGCCGACGGCTGGGGCGGTTCCATGCTGGCCACCGATCTGCAGGATGTCCTGTTCGGTACGCCCTATCCCCTGCAGGCCGAAGCCAACCTGGGCGTCATGAAAGAAGACCATGTCAACATCATTGTTCACGGCCATGAACCGGTTCTGTCCGAGATGATCGTATGCCACGTCCCAGAAACCGGAAATTATCGAATACGCCAAGAAAAAAGGCGCCAAGGGGATTCAGCTGGGCGGGATCTGCTGTACGGCCAATGAAATTTTTCAGCGCCACGGCGTTCCCCAGGCCGGCACCTTTCTGCAGCAGGAACTGGCCATCATCACCGGCGCCTGTGATGCCATGGTGGTGGACATTCAGTGTATTTTCCAGAACCTGGCCAATGTGGCCAAGTGCTTCCACACCAAACTGATCACCACCCATCCCATCGCCAAGATGGAGCAGGACAATGTCATTCACATCGAATTTGACGAACACTATGCCATTGAAGATGCGGAAAAAATCGTCAAGATGGCCATCGACAACTTTCAAAACCGCGGTTCGGACGTGATGATTCCGCCATACAAGGCCTCATCGGTCGGCGGTTTCAGTGTTGAATCCATCGAATATCACCTGGGCGGGACCTTCCGCGGAACCTACTACACCCTCAATGACAACATTCATCAACGGCCGTATTCGGGGCGTTGGCGCCGTGGTGGGGTGCAACAATGCCCGCACCCGTCACAATGAAGCCCATATCACGGTGGTCAAGGAACTGATCAAAAATGACGTCCTCGTCCTGACCACCGGCTGTAACGGCATTGCCTGTGCCATGGAAGGCCTGTTGACCCCGGAAAGCGCGGCGGTTTACTGCGGTCCCGGCCTGGCTGAAGTCTGTGAGGTTGTCGGTATTCCACCGGTCCTGCACTGCGGCTCCTGCGTGGACAACAGCCGTCTGCTGCTGGCGGCCACGGAAGTGGTTAAAGCCGGCGGACTTGGCAATGACATCTGCGACCTGCCTCTGGCCGGCTCGCGCACCGGAATGGATGAGTGAAAAGGCCATCAGTATCGGCCAGTATGTTGTTGCATCCGGCATTTACACGGTCTTTGGAACGACTTTTCCGACCTCCGGCGCACCGGTCTTCCACGATTACCTGACCAAAGAACTGGAGAAACATATACGGCGGCATGTGGGATTTCGAACCGGATCCGATCAAGCATGCCCATCTGATGATCGCCCATATCGACAAGAAGCGCAAAGAACTCGGCATCGACAAAGCCCGCGAACGGGTTCTCATGGATATGGCCGACCGCCAGGCGCTGGAAGCCTAAAGAGACAAATCTTATCATTATGAATCTAAATCCTCAACGAAGGAGGAACGATATGTCTAAATTAGTCGCATTTGCCGCCATTCAAGGTGGCTATAAAGTCGTTTCAACAAGCTGAAGGTGAATTCAAGAACGCCCTTGCGGCCTTTGATGCCTCGTCCAAGATCGAGTTTCCCAACACCGGTTACTACCTGCCGGTCATCTATTCCCTGACCGGCATGAAGGTCGAGACGCTCGAAGACCTTAAAAAGCCGCTGGAATTCGCCCGCGGCCTGCTGCCGCCCCATGTCAAAGGCAAAAACCACCTGCCCTACCTGGGGCCCCTGCTGGACGCCGGCATGGCAGCCATTTTCGGCTATGAAATCATCGAAGCCCTGCGCATCTTGCGGGAACCGGATTTCTACATTCCCCAGGAAGACCCGGACCTGGAAGCCGGCAAGATGTGGGTCGGCCCGGCCGATGACATTATCCTGCGTAAACGCGGGGTCGAGTTCGTGGACGGTTCCGCGCCCGGCTTTGCGGCCATCGTCGGTGCCTGCCCGGATCCTGAAACCGCCAAAATGATCGTGGAAGACTACCAGAAAAAGAACCTTTATATTTTCTGTGCTGCCAATCACAACGGCACTTCGGTTATTCAACAGTTGATCGAAGCCGGGGTCCAGATCGGCTGGAACACCCGTATCGTCCCGTTCGGTCCTGACATTTCGTCGGCCGTGTTCGCCCTCGGGTTCGCCAACCGGGCCGCCATGGCCTTTGGCGGGGTCCAGCCGGGTGATTACAAAAAAATCCTGCTTTACAACAAAGAACGTGTCTTTGCCTTTGTCAACGCTTTTGGCGACATCGGCACCGAATGGGGCGTGGCGGCGGCCGGCTGTGTCAACTGGGGTTTCCCGACCCTGGCCGACACCGACATTCCCGAGATCCTGCCCACCGGTATCTGTACTTACGAACACGTGGTCGCCAACGTGCCCCACGATGAAATCTGTCAGAAATCGGTCGAAGTCCGCGGCCTCAAGGTCACGGTTTCCGAAATCGATATCCCCTGTTCCTTTGGCCCGGCCTTTGAAGGGCGAACGTGTTCGTGGCGCCGATCTGTACTGCCAGATGGGCGGCGGCAAAACCCAGGCCACCGAGCTGGTCAAGATGGCCGATATGAAGGAAATCGAAGATGCCAAGGTCGATGTGGATCGGACCCGATGTCAGCGATATCAAGGAAGGCGAAACCCTGCCGCTGGGGATTTTCGTGCAGGTGGCCGGCCGTGAGATGCAGGCCGACTTCGAACCGATCCTGGAACGCCAGATCCACCACCTGATCAACTATATTCAGGGCATCATGCACATCGGCCAGCGCGACATCGCCTGGATCCGGGTGGGCAAGGCTGCCATTGAAAAAGGATTTACGATCAAGGATATCGGGGTGGTCCTGCATGCCAAGTTCCACCAGGATTTCGGCAAGATTCTGGACAAGGTCCAGGTCACGCTTGATCACCGACAAGAAGAAGGTCGACGCCCTGACCAAAACGGCCCGGGCGGAATACAAGATGCGGGACGAACGGGTCGAAAACATGACCGACGAAGATGTCGAGACCTACTACTCCTGCACCCTGTGCCAGTCTTTTGCACCGACCCACGTGTGTTCGGTCAGCCCGGAAAGAACCGGCCTGTGCGGTGCCTACAACTGGATGGACTGCAAGGCCTCGTTTGAAATCAATCCCACCGGTCCCAACCAGCCGATCGAAAAAGGCGAGTGCGTCGATCCGGTTCTGGGCCAGTGGAAGGGTGTCAACGAGTTCGTCAACAAGGCCTCCCGCGGAGCGATCACCCATTACAATTTCTACTCCATGGTCATCGATCCCATGACCACCTGCGGCTGCTGCGAGTGTATTGCGGCGATGCTGCCGTCCTGTAACGGGATCATGACCGTCGGCCGCGATTACACCGGCGACACGCCGTGCGGGATGAAGTTTACGACCCTGGCCGGCGTCATGGGCGGTGGTGCGTCTTCGCCCGGATTTGTGGGCCATTCCAAGTTCAACATCACCCAGCGCAAATTCATCAAGGGTGATGGCGGTCTGGCACGCGTCGTGTGGATGCCCAAGATCCTGAAAGAAGAGATCAAGGAGCGCATCGAAAAGACCGCAAGGAACTGGGCATTCCGGATCTGTACGACAAGATCGCCGATGAAACCGTCGGCGTCACCGAGGAAGAGATCCTGCCCTGGCTCGAAGAAAAAGGCCACCCGGCCCTTTCCATGGATCCGATCATTGGATAGCTAATTGGGAACGTTGCGTGTTGCGCGGTAAAACACTTACCCGCAGCACGTAACGCCTAACCCGCAACACGATATAAGGAGACCAAAATGGCATTAACCGGTATTCAGATATTCAAACTCCTGCCGAAAACCAACTGCAAGGAATGCGGTGTCCCCACCTGCCTGGCCTTTGCCATGAACCTGGCATCCGGCAAGGCGGAACTTGACGCCTGTCCCTATGTTTCCGACGAAGCCAAGGAGCAACTGGCTGAAGCGTCGGCACCGCCCATTCGCCCGGTTAAAATCGGCGCCGGTGTGCGCGCTTTTACCACCGGTGGTGAAACCGTACAGTATCGGCACGAAAAAACCTTTTACAATCAGACGGCCCTGGGGGCCTATGTGCCTTCCGATATGGCTGATGCCGACCTGGAAGCCAAACTGAAAGTATGGAATGCGTTTCAGTTCGAGCGCGTGGGCCTGAATCTCAGACCCGAACTGGTGGCCCTTAAAGATGTCAACGGCGATGCGGCCGCGTTTGCATCCAAGGCCAAGTTGATTGCCGAAACTTCCGAGTTCAACCTGGTGTTGATGGCCGAAGACCTGGCCGTTATGCAGGCCGGGGTCGAAGCGGCGGCCTTCAAACGGCCGCTGATCTATGCCGCCACGGAAGCCAACCTGGATGACTTCGGTGCCTTGGCCAAGGACAACGACTTGCCCTTGGCGGTCAAAGCCGATTCGGTGGAAGGACTGGCAGCACTGACTGAAAAGCTGACCGCCATGGGGCTCAAAGACCTGGTGCTCGATCCAGGGTCCCGTGAAATCAAACAGGCCTTGAGCGACCAGCTTGCCATTCGGCGGGCGGCCCTCAAAGACGGCAACCGGGCGGTCGGTTTTCCGACGATTACGTTCCCGTGTGACATGGCATCCAATCTGGACATGGAAACCCTCATCGCCAGCATGCTGGTTGCCAAGTACGGTGGTATCGTGATCATGTCCGATTTCACCGGTGAGAGCCTGTTCCCGCTGCTGCTGGAACGGCTGAATATCTACACCGATCCGCAGCGTCCCATGACCGTGACCGAGGGGATTTATGAAATCAACAACCCGGATGAAAACTCACCGGTTATGGTCACCACCAACTTTGCCCTGACATACTTTATCGTCTCGGGCGAAATTGAGGGCAGCCGGGTACCGTCCTACCTTTTGATCAAGGACTCCGAGGGACTTTCAGTTATGACCGCCTGGGCGGCCGGCAAGTTTGCCGGTGACGATGTGGGCATCTTTGTTAAAAAATCCGGAATCATGGACAAGGTCAAACACACGGAACTGATCATTCCCGGCTATGCAGCGGCCATTGCCGGTGATGTGGAAGAAGAACTGCCCGACTGGACCATTACGGTCGGACCACGTGAAGCGGCCCATATTCCGGGCTTCCTTAAAACAAAGTAACTCAACCCAAACCGTCAAGCAAAAGAGGGAGGATGTATGCTGTTAATTGGTGAAAGTTTAAACGTCATTTCACGCAAGATCGGTAAGGCCTTCAAAGAACGCGATCCCAAACCGATCCAGGAGGAAGCCCTTTTTCAGCGGGAAAAGGAAATGGATTACATCGATATCAACCTCGGGCCGGCTAAAAAGGACGGCCATGAGCTGATGCCCTGGGTTGTACAGACGGTTCAAGAGGTTGTGGATGACCTTCCGCTGGCCTTGGACACATCCAACATCGATGCCATTGAAGCCGCGCTTAAGGTCATCAAGCCCTCTGCCAACGGGGTTTCTCATATAATTAACTCCATCATGGTCCGTTCGGAACGCTATGAAAAGATGGTACCCATCGCCGTCGACAACGATGCCGATTTTATCGCGCTCATGTGGGGCCCTGAAGGCTTGCCCCGTGATGAGAATGAACGTGCGGCCCTGGCTGTGGAACTGATCTATTTTGCCAATGAAGCCGGCATTCCCAACGAGAAGATCTGGGTTGACGGCATTGTTACGCCGGTGAATATTCAGCAACCGCAACTCATGAGCCTGATGGAATTCCAGAAAATGATCCCGGACATCGCCCCGGGCGCCCAAAGCACCTGCGGGCTGTCCAACATCTCCAACGGACCCCCGGAGCATTTGCGTCCCATTTTGAATTCAACCTACATGGTGATGCTCGATAAATGCGGCATGGTTTCGGTGATCGCCGATCCTTTGGATGATACCCTGATCGATATCGCCAAAGGCCGGCGCCAGGATATCGTGGACGTCATCTATGCGGTCCTGGATGGCAATGATCCGGATATGGGCAGCCTCTCCAAAGAGCTGCAGGATTACGTCAAGACGACCAACGTTATACTGGGCAAATCCTTGTACTCCGATTCGTGGCTTGAAATCTAGCCTCAACCGCCTTCGGGCAAAAGCTCATTAACCAAAGCAAAAAGCCCCTCCGGATTGCCGGAGGGGCTTTTTTAGCTTGAATCCGTCTCAAAAAGAAGGATCAGGGTTCATGGCAAGACGCGAGTCGGCGAAAAAGCGGAGCATTCCCGTAGTATGCGAGCATTTTGAGCCGATTCGCAATGCAGCCATGGACCCTTATAGTGATTGTCAAAACAACTTCCCGATTGGTAAGAGGGGCACCCTATTTTGGGGCTAATCAAGCGCGGGACCTGTCGCCCCCGGCAAGCCTTGGGCCTGCCATTGCCCCCACCCGTCTTCAAGAACATAAACCGTCTCAAAACCGAGTGCCGCAAGCCTTTCCGCCAGTTCATGCGACAATTCACAATCCGCCCCTTCACAATAAGTGACGATGGGTGTTTCCAGGGCCGTTGTCGCTAAAAAGTCGGCAATCCACTCATCGAACCGATAAAGCGCCAGGGAGCGTGCGCCTTGGATATGACCGGCGGCATAATCTTCCGGGGAGCGGGCATCGGCAAACAGGGTCTTACCATCACCAAACCGCTGGATGGCTTCGGCCAATGGAATGGCGCTCGTTTCCGTTGGCTGGTCAGACGATCGGTTCTTTTCTGGTAATTGCAGAAAAAGCTTCAGGCCCTGGGGCCGCAGCGCCGTTACCACCAGGCACAGCACAATCGACAGCAACAGGACGATCACGGCTTGGTAGAAAGTTTGTTTAAGCGTCTTTTGCATCAGGACTTATCTTAATCTATTTGGCCGTCCGAGGCAATTGTTGTTATCGCCATCGGTTTTAATCCCCTTGAAAAGCAAAATGAGCTTTGATACTCTTCATAGAGTTATCACCCGATATTTTTAAGGAAATGGATCTATTGCCCCTGTCATAAATATGTTCCGGTAGCGCCAGGGCATGCGAGCCACCCCAGCGGAATGGTTTTTGATATCCGCGCTAACTTAAAGCAATCCCATTTGAACGGGAGTTCTTGATGCTCAAGTCCAAAGCCCTTGAAATAAATCTCGCCTCCTACAATGTCGATGTCGAGATTGATCCCGATTATGCCCCTCTGCAAGAGGTCATGGGCCAATACTACGGGTTGATGGAGGGGTTTAACACTTTTTTAAAAGAATTATCGCACCCCTATAGAAACTGGCAGTTTATCGTGTCGGAAGCACGCGGTTATGCGCTCGATTATTTTCATCTGCTCCAGAACCACCCGCAAGGTCCTGCGGCTGCTCAGCTTTTTATTGACATCCTGCTCGATGCAATCGGCGCGACCAAAGATTCGAAAGTTCGAACCGATGGGGTCGACAATCTCCTGTTATACCTTCAGAAGCTAAGCATTGATGCAGGGTCCAACCTCGGCCTTTTCTGGCCGGTATTAAATCAGACTTTTGATAAAATCCGATCATTCGACGACAACTATTTTTTCCTGTTTGTCAAAAGCTACTACCCACTCAAAAAATTGGCGGCAATGCTTCTTGGCCAGGCAACGGATCGGTCGCTCGACCTGACGGCCTTGAAGAGGCTTTTATTGCACTATTATGACCACGCTTATTCATATTGGCTGCGGGAGGAAGACCCGCAGCCGTGGTTTGAAAAAGAAGCCGAAAAAATACCCGACCGGACGGCCCTGAAGCACATCTTCAGGCCCGTATCCCATGAACAGATCAACGAATGGCAGACCCAACTGCAAAAAATCGCTTCTTCCGATCAGGACGATACCTACGCAACCGTCGAACAATTGTTGGCACTGCCGAGTTACAACCAGATCGTCGACCACTATCGCCCGCTTCCACAACAACTCGCTGAGGCTGCACCCAAAAAAGCCCAAGCCAATCAGTGGAAAGTCCTCGGCCTTTTCTTTGTTATGAACACCTCCGGTTTAAGCCTGATCCATGAGGAGACCCTGCGGGAAATCAATCGGACTTTAAGCTGGCTGATCGCCCACGAGACCCATCTGAATATCAGCTATTTGATCCGCAAAACTTTTTCTATTTTAAAGGCCCGGACCAACCGCTATCCTGCAACGGCTTTGAATTGCATTTTAAACATGGGCAAGGGTGTCTATAAGACCGACGACAGTGACTTGGTTCAATTTTTTATCGACTATGCCATTGACCTCGGTTTCCAGGCGCCCATGATCAGCGGCGTTGGGAATGATTGGCAAATCAAGGTCAACAGCGCCCACATTCTGAACATCCGGGCCTGGCTCGAACTGATCGAATTACATCCCACCTGGTCGACCCGTTTGCTGTCCTACCTGACCATCCACCTTTCTCTGTGCGGGGTCTTTATTAAGGATACCGACCTGTTTCCGCGGGACATCACACGGTTTCTAAACAGCCAACTCGATCCGGTGTACAACCTGGCCAAACAACTGGCGCGCCTCTTTCCGGTCTATTTCAATGACATCGGGGCCGAAGGGCAGCTGCGCGACACATCGACCAATCTTGATGAAATCACGCACCGCCGCGACATTTTGATCCATTTTATCCGCAAACAGAGCCACGTCGAAAGCAGTAACCTGATCATTCCGCTCATGGAGGCGGCGCTCGATTTTTGGAAGACCCGTAACAAAACCGGGTTGGAACCCTTTGTACCGCCGAGCATCTACAATACCATCAAGTCCTCAGGCCCTTACGTTGACGGGGTTAACAAGGTTATTACCTTTCTGGTTCGTAAAGGCATCGACTTTCCCGACGACGTCATCTGGCTGCCGGAAAAGGATCTACAGCAACTGGTTTCCGGCACCCCTGATGTTGCGTCCCATGACCTGGAACGGGTCATTCTGGCCGTTGCTTTTTACCGGCTTTTGCATCAGAAATACAACATCGATTTTTTTGAAATCAACTCCTATATCAAGCAACTGAAAGCAGAAGCCTTTCCAGACCTCGGCAAGCTTAAAAGAGCCCTGGATGAACCCTCGCTAGCCAGTAAGCTGCACCTTTTGCTCGATTATTTGGAAATGCTGAAAGAACTCATCTTGTCTCCTGAAGTTTTTGAAGTCAGGGAAGATATTTACAAAAAAAGGCATTTCACCGTCGACATTCCATCCATGTACGGCACCTACCATGAAATGAAATTCGACGCTCTGGGCTTGACTTTTCGGATCGAATCGATCGTCAATGTTCTTTTTGAGGAATTGGTTGAAACAGTCGATTTCAGCCTCATCACCAAAGCCACCTTTTACCAGATTTACGGCCATCTAAAACTGTTCTACCGTGCCTTGCGCCTCGACGGTATCCCTTCGGTCGAAATCGAGCGCCAAATCGATATGCTGGCGCATTCCCTGGAAGCCCACGGTTTTACGTTTACCCAGTATCTCGATATTTTCAAAGGGTTTGCCCAGGCGGTACGCAACATCATCAATGATTATTTCAACAACATCCACGGTGAAAACCTGACCCAAATCTTGCAGCAGCTTTCTCAGGATCAAATTTTGCCCAAGTATCACCCCCGCGGAGAAATTCCGGACCCTGAAAAACTGAACCACCGCACGTCGGAAATCTTCTTTAGAGATCGCATTGCCCTCTCGCTCGGGCTACAACAATTGGACCGCTACCTGGGGCGCATTTTGAACACCCTTTTCCAACAGTCCAACAAACTGCCCAAGGACAAACTCCACGATTTGCTCCTCTACGACCCCAAAAATGCCATGGGATCGATCGACGCGATCCCCGATCGCATTCGCAGCATTATTTACCTGGGCAATAAGGGTTGGAATATGGTCAAGCTGCATAACCTCGGCCTGCCGGTCCCTCCGGGTTTTATCGTTACGACCGAAGGCTTTCGCTGTCGCGAAATTATTGACTCCTACCGGCCGGCGGAAAACAATTTTAGAGACCAGGTGGCCGAAGAAATCGTGAAACTCGAAAAAATCACCTGTAAGCGCTTTGGTGACCCGAGCAATCCCCTGCTTTTTTCTGTCCGCAGTGGCTCCTCGATCTCCCAACCTGGTATGATGGACACTTTCCTGGACGTGGGCATGAATGTGGAAATCGCAACCGGAATCGCCGAACAAACCGGCAACGCCTGGTTTGCTTGGGACTGCTATCGCCGTTTTCTGCAGTGTTACGGAATGGCCCAGGGCTTGGAACGAGACGACTTTGATGCGATCATCATTGAAATGAAACGCCGCGCCGGAATCCAGTTTAAAAAAGACTTTACCGGCCCCCAGATGCGCAAGGTCGCCCTGACCTACAAAACCATGATCAAGGATTCCGGAATCGAAATATTGGAAAGCCCGACCCGATCAGTTGCACCTTACCATCAAAAATGTATTTGCCTCCTGGGAATTCCTCCAAAGCGCGAACCTTTCGACGGATCATGGGTATCTCCGATGACTGGGGTACCGCCGTCACGGTTCAGGAAATGGTTTACGGCAATGTTTCCCAGCAATCCGGTACGGGTGTCTTTTTCAGCCACAATCCCCGCTGGTCCGAAGACAGCTTGCGGCTTTGGGGCGACTTCACGATCGGTAACCAAGGCGAAGATGTCGCCTCCGGGCTGGTCAATACCCTCCCGATTTCGATCATTCAACAGGATATCGAAATGCGCGAAACCGATGTAACGTTAGAAACGCATTTTCCTGAAATTTACAGCGCGCTCAAAACATGGGCGGGCGAACTAATCCACAAACATGGCTGGAGCCCACAGGAAGTTGAATTCACATTCGAAAGCCCTTCAACTCAGGACCTCTACATCCTGCAGGCTCGCGACATGACGATTCGGGAACGCAAGCAGGTGGCGACATTCGATCCGGCGGATACCGATCCCGCCCAATTGCTGGGACACGGCATCGGCGTCAGTGGCGGTGCCATCTGTGGACGCATCGTCTTTACCTTGGAAGAAATCGACAAATGGAAAAAACAAGATCCGGAAGCACCCGTCATCCTGGTGCGCAGCGACACGGTTCCAGATGACATCAAAGAGATCTTTGCGGCTGACGGCCTTTTGACCTCCAGAGGCGGAGTGACATCCCACGCCGCTGTCGTGGCCCATCGCCTGGGGAAAACCTGTGTGGTTGGATGCGAAGAAATGCGATGCAATGAAAAAGACAAAGAATGCCGGTTCGCGCACACACGCATCAAGGCAGGCGATCATATCAGTATCGACGGCCGCGAAGGATCCGTTTATCATGGTACGATCTGTATCTTGCGTGATTAGGAACGAATTGTTATGTTAGAAGTCATCTCAAATGATCAACCGAAAGGAGACGACCATGGCGCTATCTGGCGCTGACACCCAAAGCCTGAAACTGGGTATCAACGGTTTCGGCCGCATCGGCAAATTGACGGTTTGGCATTTTATCGGGCGTAAATACTTTTCGGAACTGGTTGTGAACGTTGGACGTCAGGTCGGTACGTCTCTTGAGGACTTGGCGCATTATATTGAACGCGACTCAACTTACGGTTCCCTGCATGCCTATCTACACGGGCACAAGGCCAAACAAGTCATTGCCGATTTAGATGAGGCCAGCGGTTCGATGACCATCGACGGTGTGCCCGTCAAGTTTTTGCGTGAACACCGCAATCCGGCGCAGATTCAATGGCGTTCCGAAGGTGTTCGTTTGGTCATCGATACCACGGGTCAATTCCTCGAACCGACCTTGCCGCCGGATCACGCCTCAGGCTCGTTGCGCGGGCACCTATACAGCGGCGCGGAAAAGGTCATTACCTCAGCCCCCTTTAAGCTCAAGGACAAAGGCGCTGACCTTAGAGGCGCGATGCCGGAGGACGCTGTGACAACGGTTATGGGTATCAACGACAGCGACTATGACCCCCGGCGCCATGTCCTCATTTCCAATGCTTCCTGTACAACCACGTGTTTGGCTCACATGATGAAACCGCTGCTGAACGCCCTGGGCCCCCAAAAAATTCTATCGGCTTCCATGGCGACGGTCCACGCAGCGACCGGTTCACAACAGGTCCTCGATCGGCTGCCGAAAACCGGTAAAACGGATCTGCGTAAAAACCGCAGTATCATGAACAATATTATCCTTACCACGACAGGCGCTGCCAATGCCCTGCGGCTGGTTATCCCGGAAATGAAACAAATCGGTTTTATCGCCGAATCCGTCCGCATACCGACCTGCACCGGATCTTTGATCATCCTGGTTTTGAATCTGCAGGACAATCTCACGGGTGGTTCTATCCGCCGTGCGATGATCAACGACATCTATCGACAGGCCGCCAACATCGACCCGAATGGATACCTGCACTATTCGGACAAGCAGAATGTGTCCTGCGACATCATCGGTACGCCACGTGCGGCGGCAATTATCGAGGGCCATGAGACCCATACACGGACCGCGGAGTTGACCATTGACCTGGAAACCGTGCCGGGATTAAACAAGGCGCTTATCCCGGAGCAAGGCGATAAAATGCTCCGCCTACCGGTTACCCAGGCGGTGATCTATGGATGGTACGACAATGAAATGGGGAGTTACGTCAACATGTTGGGGGATCGCACAGTATCAATTGCCGAGCACATGTGACAAATAGTTGCTGAGCGCCACAAATTCGCGAACCCTCAGGGTTTCAGCCCGTCGAACCGGATCGATGCCGCTCTGTTGCAAAGCTGATCTCGGCTTGCAGGGCATCGATGAGAAGTTCACTGCCAGCCAAGGCATTTTTTAAAGTTTTACGCCGCTTGGAAAACGCAGCTTTGATCACTTGGAACAACAAGGCCTCATCGATGGCCGGGTGTTCGCGATTCGTTTTAAAGCGTACTTCCAAAACCGTCGAATCAATTTGCGGCCGCGGGAAAAAATGGGTTGCCTTGACATCAACAACGGTCGCTACCGTCGCACAATACTGCAGCATCACACCGATCCGCCCGTAGTCACGCCCACCCGGTTGCGCCACGATGCGCTGAGCCAATTCTTTTTGAAACATAAGAACTGCCCGGCTGATAAACCGGCGTGCGTCGATCAACTGGACCAGGATTTGAGACGAAAGGTTATAGGGTAAATTGCCCATCACCACGACCTTCCGGCCGGTTGCCGGCACAAAAGCCTGAACACTGAGGCGCCGGATATCCTGCGCCAATAAATCGACATTGACAATACCGCTCGCCGCCAATTCAGTTTGCAACAACTTGGCCAGATTGCGATCTTTTTCAACGGCAAAGACTTTAGCCACCCTCTGCGCAAGGGGAATTGTCAAAGCCCCTAAACCGGCCCCGATTTCCAAGACCACGTCCTGGGCTTCGAGTTTTGCGCTTTCAACGATCCGTTGGGCGATATTCGAATCAGACAGGAAATTTTGACCCATTCTTTTTTGGGGTCGCAAATTCCAGGCTTTGAGGATGATCCGGGGTGATGTCATGGTCATCAGGGAGACAGCTGCTTGTCAGGCAGCGTGATTGGATCCGGCGCCCCCGCCCTTGACTCGGCTGTCTGTTCGGACTTCTTATTTTTGAGCCGCGCCTGGAGGGTCTGGAAAAATTTAAATGCAATAAAATAGGTTACGATTCCGGGCACCAGCCCCAGGAGGACGCCGCCTGCTAACATGGCAAGCGTCATGTCCGTTCCCAACTTTAAAAACTCCGCAACCGATTCGTATTGAATGTCATTGGGAATCGTATCGCCCAACAACAATTTACCGATTTTATAACTCCCTATATAAAACACCGGTATGGTGATGGGATTTGCCGTTAAGGTGCCGATAACGGCCGCCGGTTTGCTCGCTTTAAGTATAAAAGCCACCATCACGGCGATAATTGTCTGAAAAGGGACCGTGGGGGTGAGACCCATAAAGACGCCAACGGCCATTCCCAAGGCGATATAGTGCGGATCACCCTGGAGCGTTCGGATGTGCTTGAAAAATCGATCCATATCGTGCTTTTACCTTCATGCCGCTATCAACCCATAAAGCCGCTTTTCTTCTGCTCGCGCTTTCATTCCGCCCGGTGTTCCTGATCCATCGCCAGGGGCAAAAGGGTCCCTTTGTTTTGATCCTGGCAAGGCGTGCTTGACGATCGCCTCAACCAGTACGTTGCTACCACGATTGTTGGCTGTTTTCAATGCCACTCTTGTGAAACCCATCGGCGCAGGGTTGACTTTCAAAAGCATATCAAGTATTTTCATACTCTTTGATTTTACGGTCCGGGGCCCGCACACGCCCCACGAAACCTGCTGTTCAAGGAGGACGCATGGCACGCCGCAAAAAAAAACAAGTCAGCTTCGATGCGATGGTCAAGTTTTTTATGCAGCAATATGAAATCCCAACTCGGAAAGACGTCGACCGTTTAATGGTTCGCATGGATCAACTGGAAGCATTGATCAAAAGTAGCGCCAACAGCACCGGAAAAGACACCAACCGCAAAAGCGGTCAAGCCCAGAATGCAGCGATGCGTCGTTCCGCCGGTAAAACGGCAGCTGATGCCGTGCTAGAAGTCATCAAGCGCTTCAAGCAAGGGGTTGCCTTTGCTGAAATCCAAGCCCGTACCGGTTTCGAGGACAAAAAGCTGCGCAATATCATTTTTCGTTTGCACCGCCTGGGAAAGATCATCCGTGTCAGCCGGGGAATTTATACATCCGCCCGATAACGCGATACGTGCTTTAAGTCTTTTGAAACGCAACTTTTATCGTGAGGTTTCCTTTGAAAACAGAAACTGATCCTCGTAACGCCGAGCTTAAGCACAACGCTGGTTTGCATGGTTACACGCTCAAACGGACAGCCGCCTTGCCTGACATCAATGCCTGGTTTTATGAGCTCGAGCATACTGACACCGGTGCTCGCCATGTTCACGTGAGCAGTGATGACACTGAAAATACTTTCAGCGTCGCTTTTAAAACAGTCCCCACCGATTCCACCGGTGTTGCGCATATCCTGGAGCACACGGCCCTGTGTGGTTCCCGTAAATTCTCGGTCCGCGACCCTTTCTTCTCTATGTTGAAGCGCAGTCTCAGCACTTTTATGAATGCCTTTACCGCTTCGGACTGGACCATGTATCCCTTCGCGACCCAGAACCAGAAAGATTTTTATAACCTCATGGATGTGTATCTCGATGCGGCTTTTTTCCCAAACCTCGACCCGCTCAGTTTCAAGCAGGAAGGCCACCGCCTCGAAATCGACGATAGCCAACCTTCCGATACATCCCGACTGGTCTATAAAGGTGTGGTCTACAACGAAATGAAAGGTGCCATGTCATCTCCGGATCAGGTTCTGGCCCGCTCCCTTTTAAATGCCTTATATCCGTCAACGACCTATCGGCATAACTCCGGGGGTGAACCGGCAATAATCCCCACTTTGACCTATGAGCAACTCGTCGCCTTTCACCGGCAGCATTACCACCCAAGCAATGCTTTTTTTTATACGTACGGGAACCTGCCGTTAAAAGAGCATCTCGGCTTTATCCATGACAAGATCCTGAAACATTTTGACCGCATCGACCCCGGTACGGAAGTCCCCTCGCAGCCGCGTTGGGATTCCCAGCAGGTTGCCACATATCGCTACCCCCTTGACAAAAATGAAGATCCGACCCGTAAATTTCAGATCTGCGTCGCCTGGCTGGCAGCTGATATTATTGATACGTATGAAATTCTGGTTCTTAAATTGATCGAGCAGATCCTGATCGGCAATTCGGCCTCCCCCCTGCGCAAAGCACTCATCGATTCCCAGCTGGGTTCGGCCTTGAGCGACGCCACCGGTCTTGACGCCGACAATCGGGACGCTCTGTTCGCCTGCGGGTTGAAAGATGTGGAGGCAGCGGCCGCTGGCCAAATTGAACAGATCATTTTCGATACCCTGCAAGAACTGGTAACCGCCGGCATCGACCCCGAATTGATCGAATCGGCCATTCACCAAATTGAGTTCCATCACAAAGAGATCACGAACACACCTTACCCTTACGGCCTCAAGCTGCTGCTGGCTTTCGCCGGAAGCTGGTTTCATGGGGGCGATCCCGTGCATGTTTTAAATTTTGACGAGGATCTGGCACGGCTACGTCAGGAAATGGCCCAGGGGCGCTTTTTCGAAGGTCGCATAGAAAACTATTTCATCGCCAACAACCATCGGGTCCTTTTAACACTTGAGCCCGATACAGTGATGGCTGACAGTGACGCCGCACAGATAAAAGCCGAGTTGGACGCCAAACGCAAAGCCCTGGGCGTCGCTGATATCAAGGCCCTAATCGAAGATGCCCAAACCTTACAAGCCCTTCAGGAAAGCAAAGACGATATTTCCTGTCTGCCGACGCTTCAAATTGAGGACATTCCACCCACGGTCCATAAGGTCGCAGCAACAAAAGCGGTCGAGCCCACGCCGGCGACCTGTTACCGACAAGCAACTTCAGGGATTTTCTATTTTACCTCGGCCTGGGGCGCTGGTTGCTTAGAAGAACGACTACTGCCCCTGGTCCCCTTTTTTTGTTATGCGCTCCCTAAAAGTGGCACGGCCATCCATGATTTTGCAGCAATGGCCCGGCGTATCGATTTATATACCGGGGGGGTTACCATGTCGGCCAATGCCCGTCAGCATTACTCGGCCAGCGGCCGCTGCCTCCCTTTCGTCACTTTAAACGGCAAATGCCTCAACCGGAATCAAACGCACCTGTTCGACATCCTTAGCGAAACACTGTTGGACTACCGGATTACCGATTTGACCCGGCTCAAAAGCCTATTACTTGAATACAAAGCCGCCATGGAAGCCATGATCGTCCACAATGGTCATCAACTGGCCATATCGCTGGCCTCGCGCAATTTCTCCCAAACAGCTGTATTGAGTGAAACCTGGCAGGGCGTCCACCAAATCAGAACCATCAAAGCCCTGGCGGAAAAGCTGCAGGACGACCGCCTGGAAGCCTTGTCCCAGGACCTGACGCTTATTGCGCAAAGCCTCTTTGCCCCCCCCAACTTAAAAATGGCTGTAATCGGCAACGCGGATGCCGTCGATAAAGGAGCACAAGCAACCCGGCGCCTACAAAAAGAGCTGGAAGCCAGTACCGATCGAATCCACGCGGCAAAAGACTTCAACGCCCCCCTCCTTCTAAACCCAAACCATAAGAATGTCAGGGAAGGCTGGAGCACGACTTCCGCCGTGTCCTTTGTCGCGCAGACCATCGAAACCGCTCCCATGCGGCATCCGGATGCACCGGCCCTGGCCGTGATCAGCAAAATACTCAGGTCTATGTATTTGCATCGTGAGATCCGGGAAAAAGGGGGCGCCTACGGTGGTTTTGCTGTCTATAGTCCTGAAACCGGGCTGTTTTCTTTGGGCTCCTACCGAGATCCACATGTTGTTTCAACGCTGAAGGTCTACGACGGCGTCGCTCGCTTCCTGCAAACAGAAAACTTCAAACAGGAAGATATCAAGGAAGCAATCTTGCAGGTATGTTCCGAAATCGACAAACCGGATCCACCGGGACCAGCGGCGCGCAAGGCATTCTACCGCAGCATCGTTTCTCTCACCGATGAAATCCGTCTTGTGTTCAAACACAAATTGCTTGATTTAACCAGAGAACAAGTCCGTGCTGTGGCTGAAAAATATTTTCAAAAAATCGATCGTAAAGGTGTGGCCGTCATATCAAACGAGGAAAAGCTAAAGGCCGCAAATCAAAAACTGGCGGGCAAAACGCTGCGTCTTAACCGCATTTAGTGAATCGATTACCCAAGACAACAACCATGCGAAAAGCAACCTTCCTGGGGTTCATCGGAGCGGTGGCCCTTATTCTCTGGGTGGTGACACCTGGCTATACGGCCGATACGACCCTCGAAGCGGTCGGTGATTTTGGCTCCATCGACTGGGTCTCCCATAAATTAATTGCAACGGGAATCGGGGTGGCGCCATCGAATGCACCCAACCGTATGAAAGCCAAAGCCTTGGCCCAACGTGCCGCGATCGTTGTCGCCCAGCGCAACCTGATGGAAGTGATAAAAGGGGTCCATATCGATTCGACCACGGTTGTTGAAGATTTTATGGTCGTCAACGATACGGTGGCGACGAAAGTCAAGGGTATCCTAACCAGTGCCGGTGTTGAAAGTTTGCGTGTTTTGGATGACAACTCCATTGAAGTTACAATGAGTATCCCTTTGAAGGGCGAGTTGGCCGAAACGCTTTTACAGATGTCGCCTGTCTCGGTCAGCTTTTCAGATGCGTCTATCACGGATTCCGGTCAGGGAGAACAACCGCAGCAGATAAAGCAACCCGCGACGGCTTTCGAGGCCAAACGAAAAGACCTGCCCGGGCCTTCACCTGCCGTGGGAAGCAGTTCTTCCACGGTCGCGCCTTCTTCCCATACACTGGCGGACACCGACCCGGTCGAATATACGGGACTCCTGATCGACGCACGCGGAACCGGCTTCCAGCCGTGCCTCAAACCCAACGTCTATGGCCGCCAAAAGCTTTTGTATCCCGGCGCTTATGTCGATCAAAGCGAAGCAATCGACAATGGCTATGTGGGCTACTTTCGAAATATGAACGAAGCCCGTGTGAGCGAACGCATCAATCCCCGTCCTTATACCGTCAAAGCGCTAAAAGCCATTGACGGCCAGCGCAGCCTCATCATAAGCTCCGAAGCCTTTGATCTGCTTGTAATGATTGTAAAAACCCCTGACAATTTTCTATCCAGCCGTCGCGTGGTAATCGTTTATTAAAAACGGCGCTTTTCTTGCACGCATCCGACACTGCCCACAATATATTGTGGCCTTACTATCTTGACACACAATATGTTCTGCTATATATTGAATTTATTATTCCACCTATGACTGGCAGGAACACCCTGCCAGCTTTTTTTACAAATCAAACAATCAAGACTTAAAGGAGGATCGCACAATGGTAGGTATGACGATAGGCAGACTGCATGAACTGTTTGATAAAAATCCGGAAAAGGAAGTTCTGGCCTGGCCTGGTAAATGCCATGACTGTGAATGTGAAGTGCAGGTAACCGCTACTCCCCAGGAAAGCGGTATTCATATTGATGGGGGCAGTGTCTACGAGCCAGAGACCGGTAAATTTTTTCTCAAGTGCGATTCTTGCTTCAGCAAGGATCCGGTTTTAAAAAATTTTCAGGACTGTGAAGTCTACAGCCGGGTCGTGGGATATTTACGACCGGTGTCGCAGTGGAACGATGCCAAACAGACTGAATTCGAGGACCGTCAGGTGTTCGACAATTCAATCGCCTAACGCTTCAGAACCCCAAAAGCACCCAGGGAAACGGGTAGTCGACGTTTAGCGTATATTTTGAACGAGATCCTTCAATGTGCGGGTCAACGTCTTCGGCGCGGGGCTGCTCTCGGTGTGACGACAAAACGCAACGGTCCTTTTTAACGTCTCCAAGCAAGCATAACACGAAAGGCATGTTTTAACATGCCTTTCGATGTTTTGGCGGGTTGCCGCGTCTAGCTCATTGTCGATAAACTGCGAAAGTTTATCGAACATGGCCAGACAGTGCGGGTGCGAAGGTTTTAACTCATTCATTTTCAAAGTAGCTTTTCAAGTGGTCTCTAAGGTAAAGGCGCGACCGGTGTAGCCTGACTTTTACATTCTCTGCCGAAATAGCTAATATTTGAGCAGTTTCCGCGGTTGTAAAGCCTTCCATGTCTCTCAAAACGACAACCAAGCGATATTTCTCGGGCAACGCCAAGATACCGCTGTGAAGGACGGCGAAGAGTTCGGCGTTCAATAATTGTTCCAGGGGCATCAAGGCCCAGTCGGGAACTTCTCCTGCAAACCGATTATTTTTTTCGGGGATAAATTCATCCAAAGAAAGCTCCCGATCGGGGGCAAACTTGGATTTACGCTTTTTTTTCAAACAGGTGCTGGCAGCGACTTTATACAGCCAGTTTTTGAATTTGGTTTCGTACCGAAACCCATTCAAGTATTTGAAGACGTTGAGAAAGGTTTCCTGAACCATGTCTTCGGCATCCGAAACGTCACCACACATCCGCAAACCGAAGTTAAAGAGCTTGGCTTCATATTTTTTTACGATTTCGAAAAACCGTTCCGTCTGGCCGGAATTGATGGCCCGAATCAGCGCTGTGTCTTCATCCGTCTTTTGGCTGGGAACCGGTTTCTTCAGCATTTTTGGTGGGGCTTGTCACCTGACAAGCATCGCTCATTCAGGTTTTGATGCCAAACTTGGGCAAAATATAGGTCTGTAATACAAACCAAGCACCAATAATACCCAATAATATAAGGACGTCCTTCATCTTTTCTCCTTAACCATACGATTTCGATGCCAACTTGTCTATCCCTTTTTAAGGCGATCCGGCAAGTTCGTGTGATAAGCTCAGCGCTTTACCTACTTCGTTTTTGAGATCGCATGACACTAATGAGCCCTTGATGTCCGAATGGTTACAAATTAAAGACCCTGCAGCAAAACGTGTCGGCGAACTCAAGTCGACTCGCCACCGGGGATGCACTCGCTTTGGCGCTTCACCGGCCCGATTGAATAAATCCCGGCGGTCAGGATCGGCGATGGTTCGACGAACGAATAAACAGCCTCTCGATCAAAGCGGCAACATCGGCCGCTGCTTCCAACCCAAATTTAGGAACACCCAGTTCGGCATCTGTGTCCGTCACCAATGCGAAGAGCTTGTCGTCATTCGTACACAACGGTTCCGTATGCCTGGCCGCACGCAATATCTCGATTTTCGGTTTATTCCCCTTTTTAAAGCCCTCGGTGATTACGATATCCACATCTTCAAAATATTTTTCATATTCGTCCAAGGTTGCGGCTGTTTCATCCTTGACCAGGGCAATTTTTCCAGGCCCGGCCATCATCACGGTATCCGCTCCGGCTTGTTTGTGCCGCCAACTGTCTTTGCCTTGCCAGTCTATCTTGAAACCATGGAACGCGTGTTTAATGGTACCGACCCGGTACCCGCGACCTTTCAATTCGGCAACGAGCTTTTCGATAAAGGTTGTTTTACCTGACTGCGACTTACCTACCACGGAAATAATCTGTGTCATTTTTTTGGTCCTGCCGAATACAAAAGAAATCTAAACCCGCCTGCAAATGGCGCCCATCGAACCATTGGCGCCCGATCAACCTAAGCTTCCCATTCAAAGTTGTCAAGCCAAATAGCCGCCAGCCTTTAGCCGCTATACCTTACGCGTTATGCAACCGTTGCACATGTACGCGGAAAATTTTTCCCTGCATCTCCTTGTCAAATCTGGTATAAGGAGCAGCCGATCCGATCGAGCGAGTGAGGCACTTGTTTAAGCTTGCTTGACATAGGCTTTTTTTTTATTATTTTACGATACTATGGGCATGCCCAAAATTGCCGCTGCCGGCTGCGATTAAAAGCAGTGGCAATTATGCGTATCCCCGTAGTGTTGGCAAAAATATCCCAATCGGTCAGCAAGCCTTATGAGACCCTTCACCATAAAAAGAACAACCTGGATCGCCGGCACGGTGTGCCTGGTCGTTTTCAGTGTGCTGTTGACGCTGCGGGTCGACCTGATCGGCCGTCTCAAACCGGCCAAAGCGCTAAGCCCCCTTGAGCCTGTCCAAACGGCCCCGATAAATAGAGATTCGTGGATGAAAATTCTGCAGGATGATCGTAAAATTGGGTTTGCCCATCGCATTTCTAAGCAAACTGTTGACGGGCATGAATTCAAGGAAACCGTCCGTATGCGTATCAATACCATGGGGATGATTCAGGACATCAAATTTAAAACGACCGGCCGCCTGAACCCTGACTACACTCTGGCATCGCTCTCTTTTGATATCAGTTCGGGCCCTTTTAAATTCTCGGTCGAGGGGACCGCCGAAGGTAACCAGTTGAAACTCAAAACCCGCAGCATCGGATCGGCGCGCGAAACGACGATCGAATTGAAACAGAAGCCCTATTTGATGAATGGCATTTTAGGTGTCCTTCATACATCCGACCTTAAGGCGGGTGACAAACTCAGTTATGCCATTTTCGACCCGGCCACCATGGGCCAGATTCCGGTGGAGGTTGCGATTATCGGTCAAGAAACGATCTCTATTATGGACCAGCCCTTGGAGGCAACCAAGGTCTCGCTCAACTTCAGGGGCATGCAGCAATTTGCCTGGATCGATCCCAGCGGAGACGTGCTTAAGGAAGAGGGTTTACTGGGTATCACCCTTGAAAAGACAACACCCCAGGCAGCGCTTGATGGGCTGTCGATTCAATCGAGTCGCGACCTAACAAAAATTGCTTCGGTGGCCGTGGAAATGCCGATCGAAAACCCATCCCAATTAAAGCGCCTGACCCTCGCTTTCTCTGGTATTACCCGTTCCGGCCTGGCCTTGGACGGCGGCCGCCAGAAATTGACCGGCAACATGCTTACCATCACCAAGGAACCGCGCGTCCAAACAGCTGCGGCCGATTTCAGGATCCCGGTCGATGCGATGGCATTTATCGAGCCCACCGCCTTTGTTCAGTCCGATCACCCGCGCATTACGGCCCAGGCGCACGAAATTGTCGGGTCGCATGTTGCGCCTGCGGCCAAGGCTGAGAACATCGTCCAATGGGTTTATGAAAACATTGAAAAACGACCGGTTTTATCGCTTCCGGATGCCATTTCAACCCTTGAAAATCGCGTTGGGGACTGCAACGAGCACGCCGTTTTGCTGGCCGCCCTGGCACGAGCCGTTGGCATCCCGGCTAAGATCGAATCCGGCCTGGTCTATCTGAATGGGCGTTTTTATTATCATGCCTGGAACCTACTCTTTGTGGGGGAATGGGTTACCGCTGACGCCCTTTTTGGTCAAATGCCGGTCGACGTCACCCATATCCGGTTCACCAGCGGGGCCCAACCGGATCAAATTGAATTGATGAAGATTATCGGTAAAATCAAACTGCGGGTCCTTAAACAGGAAAAATGATTAAACTTCAAAATATAACGAAAAAATATCTCCAATTCCCGGCCCTGAGAGGGTTGAACCTGTCGGTCGCGGCCGGTGAAATCTTTGGTTTTATCGGTCCCAACGGCGCCGGCAAGACAACGACGATAAAAATAATGGGTGGGATTATGGCGCCGACCACCGGTGACGTGTTCATCTGCGGATTGAATATGCGGGATGAACCGGAAAAGGCCAAGCATAAAATCGGGTTTATTCCGGACCGTCCCTATTTGTATGAAAAAATCACCGGTATGGAGTTTCTTAAGTTTACGGCCGACCTGTACGGCGTTAATTCTAACCGGTTTGAAGGCCAAGCGAAAGACCACCTGCGTTTTTTTTCCTTGCACGACTGGTCGGACGAGTTAATCGAGTCCTATTCGCATGGTATGAAACAGCGTTTGATCATGGCGGCGGCCTTGCTGCACGACCCGGAAGTCATCATCGTTGATGAACCAATGGTGGGACTGGATCCAATGGCCATCATGATGGTAAAAAAACTGTTCAAGCGCCTGGCCCGCCAAGGAAAAACCATCTTTATGTCAACCCACACCCTTAAGGTCGCTGAAGATATCTGTGACCGCATCGGTATCATTCATAAAGGCCGCTTGGTCGCGACTGGCACCACTGAAGATTTACAACGTGAAGCGCAGGTCACGGAGGCGGATTTTGAACAGGTTTTTATTAACCTAACGAAAGACGATCCAACTTAATGCCCATGAATACGATTACTACCCTTCTCAAACCGCGTGTTTGGCCGCTTACCAAAGGTGGCACCCAGAACAATCGCCGTGGTGGCGTGTTGCGGCTTTTCATCTTCGGCACGGTCGGAATCCTTTTCTGGGCAGGCATTTTTGCAATTGTTCTGCGTGTTCTGAAATATTTTAAAAATGTTGATGAAATTGGCGATATTTTGGCGTTGAAACTCCTCTCGATGGTTTTGATCACCTCCTTGGCTCTTCTCATTTTTAGCAGCATCCTGACGACGTTATCGAAGCTGTACCTCTCCAAAGACCTGTTCTTGGTGCATTCGCTCCCCGTTCCGGCCCATAAAATATTCATTGCTCGCTGGCTCGACAGTACCGTTGAAAGTTCCTGGATGGTTATTGTGTACACCCTGCCGGTCTTTATCGCCTACGGTATTGCCTATCAAACCGGCCCCTTTTTTTATTTCCTCATTTTATTCGCCATGGTGGCAATGGCTCTGATCGCTTCCGGTTTTAGTGCGATCACCGTTATGATAGCGGTCGTCATTATCCCGGCCAGCCGCATGCGCAACGTTTTTCTATTTATGGGTATCTTGTTTTTTGTTGTCATCTATCTGACCATACGCTTGGTCAAACCCGAATTGATGGTCGATCCTGACGTCTTTAGCAGCGTCCTGGTCTATGTCACAGCCCTCCAAACCCCCTCCTCACCCTTGCTACCCAGCACCTGGGCCTTTGACAGCCTGCGGGCTGGCTTGTCGGGGTCGGTTGGCAGTGCCTTGTTCCACCTGGCCCTATCATGGACTTTTGCTGGGACCATCGGCTTTGTGGCCCTTATCCTGGCCGATAAAGTCTATTTCCTGGGATTTTCCAAAACTCAGACAGGGGCGTCACGAATGTTTACGTACAAGACGTCTCTGGAAAGTTTATTCCGTTTTTTACCCGGTACGGTTAGAGCCTATCTGGTCAAGGAAATCAGGACTTTTTTCCGTGATCAAACCCAATGGTCGCAACTCTTTTTAATCGGGACCCTGATCGTCATTTACGTTTATAATTTCGATGCCCTGCCTCTCGAAAAATCACCAATCAAAACCGTCTATCTCCAAAACCTACTCGCTTTTCTGAATATGGGATTGGCCACATTTGTCTTGACCGCCGTAACGGCGCGCTTTGCATACCCTGCAATTAGCACGGAAAAGGAAGCCTTCTGGCTTGTTAAATCCTCACCCTTGCCTCTCAGAACCTATCTCTGGATAAAATTCCTTATTTATTACTTACCGCTTTTCGTGCTCTGTGAAATTCTCATCATCGCAACCAATCTTCTTCTCCAGGTCACGCCGTTCATGATGATCCTATCGGTTCTGACCGTGTTCTTGGTCGTTCCGGGGATTGTTGCCATGGGAATCGGCCTCGGCGCAGCCTATCCGGATTTCAAGGCCGAAAACCCGACCCAGACCGTAACCAGCTTTGGGGGGCTCATTTTCATGATTCTGTGCGCCGGTTTCATCGGCACCGTCATCATGCTAGAATCGGGCCCGGTCTATAGTATCTTTATGGCCGGAATTCGAGGGGATGTTTTAAGTCGCCTTGAATGGTTGTGGACGATCGTCTCATTCAGCTTGGTGGTCGTCCTCAGTATCCTGGCCCTGCTCCTGCCCATGCGTTTCGGCGCCAGGCGCTTGGCTGAATTTGTCATTTAAAAAGTGATCTTATAAGCCCGTCTCATATCAGACAGCAACGCTTTGACGGCAAAATCGCGTGACGATATCCTTATTGAGCGGACGACTAAGTCAATGTCAGGTAGGTGATTTCAGGTGAGGCATTGAAGCGGAAAGGGAAAACCAATGTTCCGATACCCCGGTTGACATATGTATAACCGTATGGCTCGGTTACCAGGCCGGAAAGGTAACGCGCTGGATTGTTGATCGGGATAAAATGATGGGATAGATAGGGAATTGCTACCTGACCGCCGTGCGTGTGACCGCACAAAGTCAAATCGATGCGCCTCGTAGAATCCAGATCGTCGACCACGTCGGGGCTGTGTGACAGCAGAATCTTAAACGCTTGCCTGGGAATTTGCTCTAGGGCCCGTTTCAAATTATAGGAAAACCAGATATCATCTGTGCCGCCGATATAGATGCGGTCCTTTCCGCGGACGATCGCTTGCGATCGATTGCGCAGCACCTGGATATCGATCGCTTCCAATCCTTTTACCAGCCGTTTCTCGGTTACAGCCCCGTCCCATTGGTCATGATTTCCCAGTACCGCTATTTTTTGTTTACCATGAAGATCAGAGAGCACACGAATTACCATCGCGATGTAATCGCGCTTGCCCGTCGGCAACCAGCGTTTCCAAAAATCGTTGACCGCGCCCGTGATAATGTCGCCTGTAATGACGACCAGGTCGCCATCCAGTCGATTGATCTTGTCGACAACCCTTTGCAAATAGTGCTCGGTGACCCAGAAACTGGCATGTAGATCCGATATTTGGATGATTCGATAATCACGAAAGGCTGGGGGCAGGTTTGGAAATTGCAGTTCGATTGTTTCGGTTTTGATGTTGTTGCGCGCTTCAAACCCGAAGCCGAGCAGCGCCAGCAGCGACAACCGCAGACCGTATCTGATAAAGGTTCGGCGATTCATCGCCGTTTTTAATGTTAAATCCGCAAGTCCCATCAGGGTTCCAGACGGACATCGTCCAAATAAAGGGTTTGCGCTTGCGGCAGGCGCACGGCAAAGATTGAAAAATTCTGAATCGCCTGCAGACGGCCTGTTTTAGATAACGGGTTTTACGAAAAGGATTTAGCGATTCGTCCCGTAGAACTCAATTCCAGGAGATTTTGTAGATAATAACGAAAATACCGCTGATCACGCTGAGGATAAAGAAAAAAGCTTCGTTGGTTTTTAATGCTTCACCCAAGGTCCCGCCTTTGCGGCGAACCTCTGACAGGGTCGATGTAAATCCCAATCCCATAATCAGCCAGAAAATAAAAACCGTGAGTATCATTGTCTGCATATTCATCTGTGCTTAGACCTTTCCGCGGTAACAATAATATAATCCAATAAGAACGTTATGATTTTTGGGAATCCAATCAATTGTTCGGCCTCGAGCCCTCGAAGGGTAAAATTGTTTTAAGTGAAATTATTTCTAATAGTTAAAAGATTCATAACACCGAGTTTGGGTATCAGCATAGCAATGATTTACTATTGAATCATTCGACATGCAAGTCATAAAAAACCTGCTTGCTGACGGTCATGATAAAGAATGCAGGACGAAACCCTAAATGGGGATCATTTCTTAAAAAAAAGATAGGCCGCCAGACCTACCAAAATAACGGCAAAAACGCGCTTGAACTGCGCGGTCGACACATGCTCGACCAACCGTGCCCCGATCTGGGCCCCGATGATTCCTCCGATGCCCAGCAGGAGACCCAACTTGTAATCGACATTGGCCAACTTGTTGTGCGCCAACAGCGCTGAAATCGAGATGATGAAAATACCCAAAAAAGACGTTCCAACCGCTTTCTGAGCCGAGTAACCCAGCGTCAACATCAGCGGCACCATCAGAAAACCACCGCCCAATCCGGTAAATGAAGCACCGATGCCAACCAGGATGCCACCCAAGGCCATTAAAAAAAGATTCATGTTGTACCACCACTCCTGTTTTTTAGATTACGTGTTGTGAGTTCCGTTGCGTAAGCAATGAGACGCCCCGCTGTACTGCTTGTCCCGGGCGCCAACGTTCGCAGATCCATACAAGTCAAACTGTGATGACCTTCAGGTTACGTGGCCTGCTTGTTCAGTGTCAATATCCGATTCCGGTGCGCACTTAAATAGTGCGGTTCCAAACACACTCTCGGGGCCCATTTTCGTCCGGGTGAAACCCAATAAAAAAGGATTTACAAAAAAACCTTGTAAATCCTTTTTATGTGGTGCCGAGGGACAGAATCGAACTGCCGACACGGGGATTTTCAGTTCTAATATCTATTAAATCATAGTAAAAGAAAACAAAAGCAGGTAAATACAGATCCATATTAATTTCAAACTGTTAAGCCTCGTTGATGACAAAAGGTAAATACTGATAAAAAGCCGTAATCAAATAGATGTTTATTGCAGTTTGTTGACTAAGTGTTGACTAAAACTTGTCCTTTTTTAATTCATCACTTGTTGTACAAACCTAACAGCCCCTTCACTGATTTATTAGCGTAATCTTCAATTACGTCTGATTATGCACAGCCACAAGGTGTTGTGGTTCTGAACTTTTTCCCTATCTGATAAACCTGTACCACCAATCTAATCAGACCCACCTTGACAATCAAGTGATAATTGGATAGGTATTTCAATGTTATTTCAGATAGTTTTAGCTTTTTTATCCGGTGTGTTTCTCGATTTTAATTGGGAGCATCAAATAACAAGCGAGAATAGGAGAATTGTTTGTGATAAAAAAATCATTTCTTTTCATAGCTTTATTCATATTACTTCCTCAAATTTCAATTGCACAAATAATCGATGTTCATATCGAAGGTGTTGATGATGGCATAAAGACATCCAAGCAACAGGATTACAAAGAAGCTGTTTTGTTTGCAAAGCGTGAAGCAATTGAACGAGCCGGGGTGAAAATAAAATCGTCAACAACTGTAAAAGATCTTATTGTTACTTCAGATTATATTGAATCACAGGCCGAAGCGATTTTATTACCAGGATATAACGTTGTAGATGTTGGTTATCAGACCGATGGAACCTATTTGGTTGTTTTAATTGGGAAGGTAAATACTAACGTCGCAGTTCAAAGTAGAGCAGGCACAACCGATAAGGTAAGCACTAACGTCGCAGTTCAAAGTAAAGCAGGCACAACCAATGTGGTTTTTGGTAAAGCAACAGGGTTAACAATGACGTCATCCGGGAGACCTATACCCAACAGAGAAGTCCACCTAATAACTGTTTCCGGAAGCTCTTATTCTGTTTTTGCGACAACTAATACAGACTCCCAAGGAAGGTGGGTTGTTGATGAGGTTCCTCCAGGCATTTATGCGTCATGGCATGGCGCTATAAATGTAGCAATTGGTAGTGTTCCCCAGCGTGAAGTTATAGCAGGTCAAACCACGGACTTCGGTGTGCACTCAGAATCGGTTAAAAATGACCCGTTCTTTCGAGACCAAGCAAGATCCAAAGCGACTCCATACAATGCTGCTTCGTCATCTTTGAGAATTGATGGTATTTATTTTTACAAATTAGATGATTATGGGTGGAAATATTTACGATTTTTCGAAGATGGTACAGTTTCTGAGTTTGGAACGGAGACGCCTCCTGAAAAAACAATTGATATGATAAAAGATCCGTTGAGAGGATATTGGGCTCCATTTGAAGTAAATGATTCTAATATTAAGTTCACTACATTTACATATAACTATGTTACAGAAAATTATAGCTTTAAAAGAAAGTGGAATTGTCAACTAATTGAAGGCGGGAAGAAACTCGAAATGTACTGAAAAAACCAAGATTGGATCAAATAAAGCTTGGCATGTAGATCCTCCTAACATGCTTACTTTTATACCTTATTCCGAGTTGTATAAAAATGAATAGAGAAAAACAGATTTTCCAATGCAAATATTGACGTCGGAGTTAGGGCCTATGTTATATATCTGAGATAGCCGGCTCCATATGTTAAACACCAAATGTAGCATATGGTAATTCCTTAAAAAATCACTGATTACTTTGGCATGAATCAATTACAGCTAATGTTAAATAAATCAATTCAACCTTGAGATCCCCAAAAACGCGATGAATAGATTCCTACCGATGGCACCATATATCTACTATTCCCGCCTAATTTATTGATATCTTGACAAATAAACACTTTTAAAGTATTCAGATAACCTATGTTTTTATATGGAACCGTATGTTGAAAGCCAAAAGAGAGGACTGACATGAAATACGCCATTATTCTGGTTTGTTGCTTCGTTACATTGTTTTCTTTTTCGCCCCTTACATTTTCAAAAACCATGACTTTTGAAGGTTCTGGAGAGTACGTATTAGGTGATAATGATACGATAACAGAGGCCAAGAAGTTTGCCCTTCAAGAGGCAAAAAGAGTGGTTCTTGAAAAAATGGGGACATATATTCAAAGTCAAACAGAAATTAAGAACTATCAGGTCACAAAAGATGAAATCATCACTTATTCTCAAGGTAGTATAAAGATTAAGCAATTAGATGAACAAAGATTTCAGGTCGGTGAAAAATCATTAGGTATCAGAATCAATATTACAGCTGAGGCCAATAGTGATGAAATATTCGCAAAGTTAGATTCAATATCTGGTCAAGAAAGCCTCATAAATGATATTGCTGAAATGAAAAAGGAGTACGATTTACTGAAAAAGCAAATAGCTCAAATAAATAACTCTCTAAAGAAGGAAAAAGATGAAGATAAGATTTCGTCTTTAAGGGAAGAGAGAAAAGAAATATTACAAAAAATTGAAAACAGAGAAGAAGGAATATCGGTATTAACCAGTGGGCAAGGTCTTTTTAATGAAGCCTTGATTCAAAAAAATAGGTTTGAAGAAGATAAAGCCACTGTAAGACGATTTTTCAATGAGTTGATGAGTGCGTATAGAATTGAGGGCGGGGAACCTACAATTAAATATGAATTGGATGATAAAGCCACTATTATAATTGAAGGTAAAATAGCTTACCAGGAAATGTGAGTAATACAGCCCAGAGCAATGTTTTACCCATACCATCCTATAAGTCAATTTCAGATTTAGGGATATCATTTCATGGCCCCTTTATTAGATCCCAACCAAATCACAAATATTTCGATTACAGCTAAAAAAGGATGATAATCGAGTAGTTCTTTAGCTAGGTATTGAATAAAGAGATATTGAAAAGTTTTCAATAGAGGCGATAGCTGGAAAACATCGAATGACATATGCGTTGCCTGTAACAATCCTCTACAGCAATTAAGGAGCTTTGTGAAAAATATGAAAAATAGAATTTAATTTACAATCAACAATATCACTAATACAATGAAAATAAATATAAAGGTATATGCAATAAATTTGTCAGAAGGTTTAGCAATTATAGTTTCACATAATCTTAGACCCAATACTGTGCAATGCTGGCTTTACCATCCGTTACTATTTCAGCCACAATATATTGATAGGTCGAAAATCAACAGAATTAAACGATTACTGGCATAAATCAACGATTTTGCCATCTAAAAAGTCGTGTATATGACAACCTTTTTATCATTTGAAAAAATTTTGGGAAATATCTTATGCTGGAAACTCCATATCAATATCGCACCGGAGTAGCTGAGATAAACCGAGGGGGGGTAGATCAAACTGAGGTTTTTATATTCGAGTAAAATGCACTTGTTAATGCTTATCTAAGCGTGAAAGATTGAAAAAAGCCCCTGCTACTATTGATTACGAAATTTCTGTTGCTAAAACAATGGTTAAAAAAGCTTTCTATAACGATAAAGTTAGTGGGCAAGCCATTAAAGCCTTTGGACCTATAAACGGAAATTACAATTTGAGGCAACGCCAGATCACGCGTGCTTAATATAAAGGAATATTTAAATTTAATCTCCGTAGCTCCTCCTCACCTTCAAGGAATTATAATCACAGCTTTCAATACAGGGATGCGGATGGGAGAACTACTAACCTTGAGGTGGTCTTTTGTTGATCGAGCCCAA
>CAWDIC010000004.1:0-346817 GCA_963802265.1 uncultured delta proteobacterium | reverse complement strand
GAATCAACGGTCAGTATTGTGATTGTTTTCCAGCCCACTCTTCAATCTGCTGATAGAGTTTAATCGCCGCCTTTTTTCCTGAGCATTCCTCGCTTTGAAACTATTGTCCGCCACGCAACTTCAGATCGACCGAACTGATCCTTGTTGGTTTTATCAAGGATTACATTCAAGGCGAATTTTTTCGCAAGTTCGTACAATTCTTCGCCGGTAACCGGGTACATCGTTCGTTCATCCGGAGATGGTCCAAGGCGGAGGGTGATAACGAGTTTGCCTCCCGGTCTCAGCATACCGACCATTTTTCTAAAGGCACTCTCCCGGCTTTTAGGGGCAACGTGCATCCAAACGGCATTGAGCAGAATCAGATCGTATTGATACCCTAATTTTTCAACCGCTTTCAGGCAGGGAGTCGGTCTTCAATCCATTGAATGGAAGGCTCGGGATGCAGGGCCTGAGCTTTTTTCAAAAGCGCTTTGGCAGGATCTGATGCCACGATTTCATGCCCCTTTGCCGCAAGCCAGGCCGCATCACGTCCCGAGCCGGCACCGATATCCAGAATCAAGGCGCTCGTTGAAGGAAGGAGGTGGGACCAAGCGCGGTTGATGTCTTCCGCTGGCAACTTTTCATAAAACTTGGCAAAGTGGTCCGATCTTTTTGAATAATAGTCGCTCATTATCGACTGTATTACAGCAACTGCTGCATGGTCGTGTTGAACCGATTTAGGGTAGGAAATTAAATAAACTGATTACAGTCTTTCAATATCTCAATTTGGCTATTTTTTAAAGCGAATGGCATATATACTACTCAACTGGTTCAGTAGAATGAACCGTTTGGTGTTTCTAATTTAGGAAAAATTGACGGTATTAATAGCGGTATTTCAAATATGATATGTTTATAACCTATTGTAATAAAATAATAATATAAAAAATTTCAACTCCCGCCACCATTTAAATTCAATAAATACAATCAGTTATAAATTATATATTCATTCGGTGATAAAAGCCCAAATTGACGACTGTATCAATTTGGGTTTTGATTTTAAGGAATGGACTATCGAATGCTTTCATTCGGACCCCCTAAATCCAAAAAATTATGGGTTAGCCCCACTGGTTCCATAGCATTCTTGCTATGGATGACATCCGAATGGGACTTGCAGAGGCTGCTGGATTAAATCGTGTGAGTGACCTACCTTGTTTTCATGCGTCTTATTTTAGAAAGAAGGCCCAAGCTAAAATAATCGCGGTTGCTATTTTAGCCACCTCGCTTGACTCCCGCCCCATCCACCATCATTTATATAAAAAAATCAAATACATAAAATAATTTCTCGATATAACTATTTGATTTTTCGGTAGGTCAAATAAAGGTCACGATGCAACAAAATCGTGGTTTTTTTGTTTTTAGACGC
Organism: uncultured delta proteobacterium; assembly: GCA_963802265.1. Lineage (GTDB taxonomy): Bacteria > Desulfobacterota > Desulfobacteria > Desulfobacterales > CAWDIC01 > CAWDIC01. Next base: position 345,415 of record CAWDIC010000004.1, on the reverse strand, counting down.
GGGAGTACAATTATTAATAGATTCAGATTTTCAAACCGTATCGCACGGATGGATGCTGCACTATTGATAGTGAAGTGGGTACAAGACGTTGTGTGCTGTATTAATACATATTAATTCCAGATAGATAGAATCTATCTGCAATCTGGATGACGTGAAAGTTCGTTGTGGTAATAACAAAACAGGCACATAATTTGGCCCAATGTTTACATTAATTCGATTACCTTTTGGAAAACTACGCGAGGCAATATTTTCCGACTGCGACCAAAAGCGTTTGACTGATATGTTTGGCGAGTATTCAGCCAAAAAGAAAATTCAAACAAATGCGTCAACGGCCGATCGGGTGGTTTTCATTTTTGGACAACAGCCCCGGCCAGCTTATACAAACGATCATGATGGTGGACCGGGCGCCCAAAAGATTCATTGGATTTGCACTGGAATTAAAATTTCGTTTCTTCTCATAAACCATGGCATAAAGGGTGGATTGTATCGCGCCCATACCGCCGCGCCGAGAATTTTCCAGTCTTTTGAGGATATCCAGTCCATGAGTTTGGTTGCATGCTTCTCATATCGCTTTTTTCCCCAGGTTCCGGAATATCTGATAACCGCGACGGTTTTTTCATTCGCTTCCCTCAACGCAATCCGCTCGTCATCCGGAATTGGCAGCGTATCCATCATGTAGGCGGATGGCATCATGAACGCAATTCGCCACCGATCATTTTCCCGCGCCTGGCTAACCGGGGCGGTCATGGCAATTCTGCCGTGAATTCGCAATTCCTAAAAAATAGGTCGTCCGCGCAGTGCTGTCAACCGAACACAGCTCGATAATGGTGTGAAAGTCCAAAAGCTGATGCGTTGTGAACGTGCCAATACCGAACATGATAAACGCTTCTCGCACCCACCGCCACCAATCGCAGGGTATTTACTACCAGCATTGTACCCGGTATAAAACCGGAAGTATTTTGGCGCCATCCACGAATAAATCTTGCCTTTGAGGGAAAAATGTCTGGTCCATTTTACCATTCTTCCTATTCGGCGTAAGTAATTTAGGGGACGATCGTGAAATATTGACATTTTAACAAATGGGATACATCTTGAACAGTACAACAATTCGACAACCGTTCAATTTAGGTAGGAATCATTTTAAGAATGGAGAATGACCATGACTGAGATTGATACATCGGCACCAATTCTGGTAACCGGCGGCGCGTGAATTTAGGGGACGATCGTGAAATATTGACATTCTTACAGCGCTTGCTGTGTAACCATATCGTGCAACGGTATTTTGACCCCTTTACCCTTTTACAATCTTTGGAGGAAAAAATATGTCCAGCGTATCGAAGAAGCTAACTTTTTGCTTGAGCTGCCTATTTTCGCTGTTATTGGCGCTGCCAACCTCGGCGGCTGAACAAAAAGACTGGAAGCGTTTTCGTTTCGAGCTTGAAGGTGGGCCGGTCTGGCAGGCCAAAAACGATGTGCGAATTCCTGGAAACACCGGAACGGAGTTTTCGTTTAAGGATTTGACCGGAAGCGGCCCCTATGCTGCTGGTCGATTCACCTTTGACTGGAATTTTTTAGAGCGGCAAGGGGTACGGTTAGAAGTGGCGCCACTGAGGTTTGACGGCACCGGCACGTTCAATCAGCCGGTATCCTTTGCAGGCACAACATTTTCCTCTGGTACGCCAACCAAAGGCAAATACAAATTTGATACGTACCGGGTTTCCTATCGCTATCTATTTCTTAACAAAAGTTCATGGCGTGTGCATGCCGGCGCTACGCTTCTGGTACGTGATGCCAAAATAGAACTCGAGCAGACTGGCCAAAAAGCATCTGATAGTAACGTGGGCGTCGCCCCTCTACTAAACTTTTCAACAGAGTGGGCCTTTGCCAAACGATGGGCAGCCATCTTCGACTTCGAAGGACTTGCTGGTGGACCTGGACGGGCACTCGATCTGGCGTTAAAACTGCGTTACGATCTGACTGATCGATGGAGCGTTGGAGGCGGTTACCGGATGCTGGAAGGAGGCGTCGATAGTGATGATGTCTACAATTTCAGCTGGTTCAATTATGGATTTTTAACGGTGGGATATCAGTTTTAATTTCAGCTTTCATTAATGTTACAATGTAAGGAGGAAAACAATGAAAAATTATTTGAGGAACAAGTCGGTACATCCTTACGTGGTTTTGCTTGTAGCCACATGTTTGATATTTTCTGCAGCACCAGCCCTGGCGGCTGAAAAGCCCAACATTCTGATCATTTGGGGCGATGATGTCGGCTGGTTCAATGTCGGGGCCTACAATCGCGGCATGATGGGCTACAAGACCCCCAACATCGACAGCCTCGCCAAGGAAGGCGCGCTGTTCACCGACTGGTACGGTCAGCAGAGCTGTACGGCCGGGCGTGCTGCGTTTATCACCGGCCAGAGCCCGTTTCGCACCGGCCTGCTCAAGGTGGGCTTGCCGGGTGCAAAGGAAGGCCTCTCGGTGAAAGACCCGACTATCGCCGAACTACTTAAGAACCATGGCTACATGACCGGCCAGTTCGGCAAGAACCACCTGGGTGACCTCGACGAAATGCTGCCGACCAACCACGGTTTTGACGAGTTCCAGGGCAATCTCTACCATCTCAACGCTGAGGAAGAGCCGGAAAGCCCGGATTATCCCAAGAACCCCGAGTTCAAAAAGAAATTCGGTCCGCGCGGCGTGATTCATTCCACCGCCGACGGCAAGATTGAAGATACCGGGCCATTGACCAGGAAGCGCATGGAAACGATTGATGAGGAAGTAACTGCGGCCTCTCTCGATTTCATGGAGCGGGCCACAAAGGCCAATAAGCCATTTTTCCTGTGGTGGAACTCCTCGCGAATGCACGTCTTTACCCATCTCAAAAAAGAGTCCCAAGGAAAAACCGGACTCGGTATCTATGCTGACGGCATGGTGGAGCATGACGGTCATGTTGGGCAACTCCTTTCCAAACTGAAAGAATTGGGGATAGAGGACAACACCATTGTCATGTACTCCTCGGACAACGGTGCTGAAATCTTCCTCTGGCCGGACGGCGGTATGACCCCGTTCCGCAACGAAAAGAACTCCAACTGGGATGGCGGTTATCGCGTCCCCACCCTGATCAAGTGGCCCGGCGTGATTAAACCGGGTACGGTATACAACGACGTGTTCTCTCACGAAGACATGCTGCCGACCCTGCTGGCCGCAGCCGGAGAGCCGGACGTCAAGGAAAAACTGCTCAAGGGGCACAAGGCCAACAACCGGAACTTCAAGGTCCATTTGGACGGCTACAACCTGCTTCCCTACTTCAAAGGTAAAGTCAAAGAGGGCCCGCGCAAGGAGTTTTTCTACTGGACGGATGACGGCAACCTGGCAAACCTGCGCTACGGCCGCTGGAAGATGGTTTTCCTGGAGCAGCGCGCCCATGGCTTCGAAGTCTGGCAGGAGCCGCTGGTAACCCTCCGCGTACCGAAGCTCATCGACATGCTCGGTGACCCTTTTGAACGCGCTGACCATGAGGCGGAGATGTATAACGTCTGGCGCTTCGAACGGGCCTATCTAATCCTGCCTGCCGTGGGATATGTTTCGCAGCACCTCGCGACCTACAAGGATTTTCCGCCGCGACAGAAACCCGGCAGCTTCAATCTCGAGAAGGTCCTGCAGACGTTGCAGAGCAACCCGACCCAGTAGTTCGATTATCGGCTGCCCCGCGGCCAATCCGTCGTCAGGGCAGCCGCCAACAAATCGCACAACTTCAGGAAGGAATATCCCGGTCGATCATCGGTTAGGAGCACATCGTCGAGCGCCTGCTTATCTGCTTGCTGGCCAACGGTAATCTGCTCATGGAGGGGCTGCCCGGCCTTGCCAAGCCCCGGGCAATCAAAACCTTGTCCGAACTCCTTGAGCGGGAGGGATCCGTTGATCTCCCGGAAACGGAAGACAAAAAACGGATTGCCTGGTACGGCAAGGCGCTGTATGGAGAATTGACGCACTGCAGAAAGAGACTGATGGGTGCAAGACCGGCGCGGTTCCCGCGTCGGGCAGACCTGGCGGAGTTGAATCCGGGCGGACACAGAAAATTGCACCATCCACCGGTAGTCACACAAGCGTAAAGGTTGGCGGTCCTGCAAATAAAAGGAGGCAACGCATGAATTGGAGAAAAAGAGCGTTACAGTTCGCTGCCATTGCGGCAGTATTGGTGGTGGCCACATCTGGGCCGGCCGCGTCCAGCAGCCCCCGTCTCGTGCTGCAGATCACCGTGGACTCGTTGCGTGGCGATATCCCGACCCGCTACTATGACCAACTGGGCGAAAACGGCTTTCGGTATCTCTGGGAAAAAGGAACCGTCTACATCGACGCCCACCACGCCCATGCCAATACCGAGACCGTTGTGGGTCACGTGACCCTGGCCACCGGGGCACATCCTGCCGTGCATGGTATGATCGCCAACCTGTGGTTCGATCGGACCGAAGGCCGCAACGTATACAATATCGAAGATGATCGCTATCGCTTGCTGACGTCCGGCGGGGGGGTCGATAAGGCCACCGAGATCGATTCTACCCAGAAGGCCGCCAAAAGTGATGGGCGCTCGCCCGCGGCGATCATGGTGACCACCTTTAGTGACGAACTGTCCATTCACACCGCCGGTCAGTCAAAGATCTTTGCCGTATCGGTGAAGGACCGCGGTGCCGTAACCATGGCGGGCCATGCCGGCAAGGCCTTCTGGTTTTCAAAGGCCAGCGGCGAATTTGTGACCAGCAGCTACTATTATGATGTCTATCCCGACTGGGTCACCCGCTGGAACGCCAAAAAACCGGCCGCAGTCTACTCCGGCAGGTCCTGGGAACTGATGCGGGACCGGTCTTCCTACCTTTTCGGCGATGCGGATGACCGTGAATGGGAAACCGATCTGGCCGGGTATGGGCGAACCTTTCCCCATCACTTCGGCAAGGCAGACGGCAAATACTTTACCACCCTGCTGACCATTAGCCCTGTTGGGGACGAGATGACCCTGGCGTTTGCCAAGGAATTGATCACTAATGAGCAATTGGGCGCCGATGATGTGCCGGATTACCTCGGGATCAGTTTTTCTTCAACGGATTATGTCGGCCATATATTCGGCCCGTCCAGCTTGGAGAGCGAGGACAACATGCTGCGTCTCGACTACTCCATAGCGAACCTGCTCGCTTTTGTGGACAAGCATATCGGGCTTCATAACACCCTCATCGTCCTTTCTTCCGACCACGGCTGCCCTGAGGTGCCGGGCTATCTGAAGGCGTTTGGCGTCGATGCAGGATTTCGACATCCCGGCGCCTGGGAAAAGGAAACGGCCTTCATGGCCCTGAAAAAACAATTCGGGATTGATAAGGAACTGATAGAGAGTTACAGTCAGCCTTACCTTTATTTGAACCATGATGTGATTCGGGAATACGGACTCGATCTGCGGGAGGTGGAGCAGGCCATAGCCAAAGAACTGAAAAAGTTTGAGGGGGTTGCCCAGGCTGTTTCCAGTAGTGAACTGCGGGAGAGCGACCTGCCCGATACCCGGATCAATCGCGCCGTATTGAACAATTTCAATCCCAACCGTTCCGGGGATATTTACCTTGTTTTCGAACCGCACTGGTTCATTAATGATTTTGATGGGCTGCGGGTTTCCTCAACGCACGGGTCGCCTTGGCGTTACGATACATTTGTGCCGATCGCTTTCGCAGGGATGCAGATTCCGGCCCAGCATGTCTATCGTCGTGTGCTGACTGTTGATATTGCGCCGACCCTGACAGCTTTCTTCGGGATCAAGCCACCATCGGGCTCGATAGGCATGCCTCTGGTGGAAGTTTTTGAAGGGCGGCAGAAGTAAAGAGACGCTCGATACTGATGGACCAGATATGATAGCAAAGGGGTCACGTCCGCTCTTAACCCCTTTATGATTAAAGGACAAGGCGAAAAAAGGAGTTACACCGATGCGCTTGATCATCCTCTTGCTGATTATCATTTCAATCGCTGTACCGGTTGCAGCCGGAGGCTTTCAAATTGAGGGTACGAGAGGACCAATGGGGTCAGATCTTGAATAGTGAATAAAAATATCATCTTTCGGAGTTGATCGTGCTGAAGGACACAAAGTGGTCGCGTCTTAAATATTAATTATTCAGGCCATCAATGTGATTTTGCCAGGAGCTTTATTGATAAGGCTAAAAAAGAGGTAGCAAGGGATGCTGAAAATGTGTCCAGCGCTGCTATTACCTTAAGACGCAACGCTGTACCCGAACCGCTTTAAAAATGAACAGCATCCTGAAAGGTCGTGTAAACATGCTGGCAAAACGAATAGTTAATATTTAAGATGCGAGCCTTGTGGCCCCCAAACGGACTGGTTATTCACTATTGAAGATGTGACCCCATTCACATGCATGACCCCATTCACATGTATGTAGGATACTCAACGATCAAGATGAATCAAGAAATGTACGTTTTGCTCGGATGAGATATTTTTAAGTCTTCTTAAGCGTTCCTTCAATATTATTGATTATTTTAAAAACATTATCTTTCTTTTCTTTATCTATTCCAATTGCAAACATTACATATTTTCCGATAGCTTCTCTAACACCATTATAGTGTTCAATTAGCTTATCATAAAATTTTAGTTCCTTAATTTTTTTTCTATCACACCTCCATGATAGACTGCTTTTCTCTCTTAATATATGATATATTAAACTAGTTCCTATACCTAAGCCATCATAGCCTTGTTGTTTAAACAACTTACACAAATATTCAAAGTTCACCTGTGGTGAATTTATATGATATGTGATTGACCCACCCCGTTCTTTCTCATCTATATAGATATTTGGATTTCTAGGAGCAACAATTTCAAAATAATTATCAACTAATTCTTGTTTGTAAATACTGAATGAATTATTAATCATGTGTTTTAATATTTTGTAATCAACCTCACCCAGATTGAATGAGCCAACGTCTGAAGGTATTGTTAATTTTGTTCCGCTCCCATTGCCAAGCAACTCCTCTAAGATGCCTGTCGAGACAACATTTTCATCTTCAACAAGGGCGGTGATTTGTACTGAACAATCTGAACCAAGATAATCAAGCGTATCAAACCCGTTTCTACCATTTATAATCATCCCCCCTTGAATAGTACCATCTTGAACAAGTTCGTTGAATTCATCTCTTGAATATAATGTTTTTATTATTATTCCATTTTTGTCTAGAATGGGTGTGTCACCAATTATTATCAATTTTTTAGCTTCAAGAGCTAAAATTAGTTCACGAGCCATATCAGTGGCATTTACATTATAAAATTCATTATTGAACATTCCGATATGTGATAATACTGGAACTTTTCCTTTCCCAATTGATGATCTAATATAGGTGGTCCATACTTTTGTTACATCACCAACAAAGCCCATTTCAACAAGTCCGCGATTTGCGTCATATTCGGTTCCATGCGGTTTAACGTTAATATGCTCAAAAGGTATAGCTACAGCATCAACACCATATTTTTTTAATATATTTACAGTATGGAATTGATTCTTAATGGCAATAGGAACTAATTCTTTGATAAGGGCATCTGATGTAACTCGTAGACCATTTACTTTAAATGAATCAGCATATGCAGGCAGTTGATCATACTGAACTCCACCCCCAATGACTAATGGTAGGAATAAACCATGATTAGTTAGCGTACGAATTTCTGTACAGAGTTGTTCGAAGTTTTTACCAGCAATTAATTTCCCACTTAATTTTATTACACCAACCTGATGCGGTGGTATCTTTGAATACAGATCAAGCCAATATTTAGAATCACCATCATTTAGTGTTTCTAACGTATTCTTTAATGTCTCATTCATTTTAACTCTTGGCCAAAAAAGTATTATGCCGACGCTTATAAGCAAGATAGTTTTCCACCGAATCAAGAGGGAAAATCGGTCTTGGTACATGGCGATAGGGCAGTCGGTTGTAACGCGGGGTGCAAAGAGCGCCACTGTCACAAACAATCACTTGTCCTGCAATCGGCTCGAACGCAGCGCGAAAGTGTTGCATCGATTTTAGCGCCACGACCCGCTTTTTCTGCGGGTCGATACCAAACGCTCTGAATTGCTGCAAATCTAGTATTTGGCGGGCACTGGTGACCACCAATATTTCAATATCATCGATGCGTAGAACAGCACTGGGGCCGAAACTGCCAATGAGACCATTAAGCATTGGACCATCGCCGGTGAAATGCCCGTCGCTGATAGAAACGAGTTCGCCTTCAACGGCGAGCGGCCCACCACCGAAGCTTGGATCGGTCTTGCCGCCCAGCGCAATGTGAACCCGTTCACCCACATCAGCAGCATGCAACGCCTGCGCTGCCGCGCCATCAACCATGGGTCCAAAACAGGCATTCGTCACACCCGCCTCGAGCAGTGCGCGCAAGAGCTCAGTTGAGTCGCCATAGCCGCCGGCCCCGGGATTATCCGCATAGTCAGCAATTACCAGCGGTCCTTCGTTAGGCTCGTATGTAACTGCGATCGCAGCCGCTTCTTCAACGCTGAGATAGTCGTTGAGCACCTCAAAACGTCTGTTCCATATGTCATCCGCAATCGTTTCAGCAAAAGCAGCGTGTGCGGCAAAATCGCCCTGGCCTGTGACCAACACCGTTGGGCCAATCCTGGAAACATCTGCACTGGCGAAACCAGCATTAATGCTCACGGCGAATACATCCGCCTTCTCCTCATACGCCCGCGCTGCTGCAATGCGCTCGACCATCGGACCAATGTCGGTGCGCCCACCATTGACTTCTTCCAGCATAGGTCGACTCACGAGGATCGTATGCGGCTTGATCTCGCCAGCCATCGTCCTGTGTAAAATTTCGCCGGCATGGCGACCGGTGTCGCGCATATCAATATGTGGATAGGTTTTGAACGACACAATGATGTCAGCAAGAGCGCACATCTTATTACTGACATTTGCGTGTGGATCAAGTGTGATGGCAATTGGCATCTTCTCGCCTACCACGGTGCGGATACGCCAAAGCAGCTCGCCTTCGCCATCTTCGCAAAATTCTAAGTCCATAGCGCCATGCAACCCGAGGAGAATTCCGTCGTATGGTTGCTGCTTGATTGCGGAAATGATTGGGTCGCTGAGCCAGTTAAACGTTGTTCGCCTAACTTTGCCGCTGGGTCCCGCGGATGCGCTGAGTACATGCTTGACATGCCAGCCATGCGCTCGACCGGCATCGAGGAAACCAGCAAGTTCAGTATTTGCCTGGCCACGTTCGGCGATGGCTTCGGTGCCCATCAGAACATAACGGCTCCTAAAGGCCTGTTCATCAGTTTCCTGGCGACTAAAGGAATTGGTTTCATGGGACATTTCGGCAGTCAGGACCTTGAACGGCATCAGATAATTCCTTAATATTTATAATAATCGATTTGGTTGATTCCAAGATTCCCTCACATATCATATCTCGCTGATAAAACCTTCAAAAAACATTAAAAAAAATTATCACGGACGTCTGTTTTTCCGATCTTCAACCATTACGAGGGCATTCTGGATAAGTTTGCGCTTGCTTTTTCTGGGAATATAGATACAATATTTGTAACTGCAAAAAATGCAGGTTCAAATTTTGCCTGTCAAATTGCAATGCCATTGATAAACCGGAGGCCGGTTTGCCAAGTGTAACAATCACACGGGATATGTTCCTCGAAGACAATCAGGGTCGAAGGTTTTCCGATGTTGTGAACCATCCGGATCAACCTTTTGACGCAGTCATTGAGTTCTTTAATGATCCTGGCAGGCAGCGCCGGATGGAGGATTCTGAGATTCACCACGACAGGCCGCCTTTGTCTGGCGTCGTCCGGGAGCTTGAATCTCATCCAGCCATCAGTCGGTCGTTGGCAGGCACACACACTCAGCGGAGTAACCGCTTAAGACAGGCTGTTGGTGTGGCCATACGAATGATCATGCAAGCCAGAGGCTGGCGGAAGACTGGCCGAAAAGGGTCGCTGGGAGTAAGGTCCCATAAAAATGGATTGACCCCCAATCACAATACGGGCGGGCTCGCATTCTGGTTCATCCGTGCCGAGCGGTACGAGCGTGCTGAGGGAATGCCGTTTTTATCAGCGCGTGAGCTCTGCCAGAAACTATAACCCATCGGGCCAAGACAGTCGTTAAACGAATATTGGGTGCAAATTCATAAGAGAATGGCGAATATAGCCGAACAGCACCGTGAAGCGGCAAAAAACGCAAAACTGACCCAATAAAAATGAATCTATCATATAAGTAGAAAAAAGCTCACATTAATTTAGGTATACAACCTAGAGGAGTTAAGAAAATGGCGATCACTAATGAGACGGCCTTAGTTTACTGTGAAAATCAATTTGGACTCGTTGACGGGAAAACGGCTTCAGGGCTGGTCAGGCACTCTGAAACCTATACCGTTGTCGGGGTTATTGATAGTTCTTTAGCCGGAAAGGATGCCGGGGAAGAATTAGGAGAAGAAAAAAATGGTATCCCCATTTTTGCCAATTTAAAGGATGCGTTGAGTAAACTTCCTGAAGTCCCAGATTGTTATATATATGGGAAGGCTCCTTTAGAAGCATATATATCAATGAAAGAAAGAAATTTGATCTTAGAAGCGATGGGAAATGGGATGGACATCATTAACGGTTTGCATGAGTTTTTTTCTGAAGATCGAGAGTTTGTCCATATGGCTGCCCGCAACGACGTCCAGATAAAAGACATCAGAAAGCCGCCGCGATTAAGAGATTTGCATATGTTCACGGGAAAAAGATCGGAAGTAACGGCTCCTGTGGTCGCCGTATTAGGTACCGATTGTGCCTGCGGAAAAAGGACTACCGCGGTTGAACTCAACTACGCCTTGAACAGCCTTGGAATAAAATCGGTATTGGTCGCGACAGGCCAAAGTGGTTTGATGCAGGGGGCTATGTATGGCGTAGCGATCGATGCGCTTGTTTCCCAGTTTGTCGTCGGTGAAATAGAAAATGCAGTTATTCAAGCGTTTAACAACGAAAACCCCGACATCATTTTAGTAGAAGGACAGAGTGCCGTTAGTCATCCCGCCTTTATGGGCTCTCTGGGCATCTTGAAAGGCAGCGATCCCGATGGTGTCATCCTCCAACATCCACCCGCCAGGAAATCACGGTGTGATTTTCCCAATTTGAAGATGCCTGATGTTGAGAGTGAAATTCAACTGATTGAAGCGATTTCTCAAGCGAAAGTAATGGCTATTGCATTAAGTCATGAAGATCTTTCGGACAAAGAAATGCTGGGCATCATAGCAAATTATGAAAAGAGGTTTCAGTTAGCGACCACAGATGTACTGAGCCATGGATGTCAAAAACTCGTTCAAGCCTTATGCCATCAATTTCCAAAACTGAGACATACAATCAATCGGAAGAGTTTAAAAATAGCCCCTGCAATGGCAGCGTAAAAGCTGCAAATATTAGTAATTTAATATGAAAATATTTATGCCGAGGATTGAAATATCACTGCCTCAAATACGGGATAATACCCGAATGCTATCAGAGCTTTATGGGCAAAAAGGTATTTCCATAATGGGAGTTTCCAAAGCGGTGCTTGGAGAACCTTCGATTGTCAAGGCCATGATTCAAGGTGGTGCCAGATTTATTGCCGACTCTCGCATTGAAAACATTGAAAAGATGAAAGCGGCGGGGATATCAACTCAGTTTGTTCTATTGCGAACACCATTAAGTCAGGCGGAATCCGTGGTTCGAAGTGCAGACATTAGCTTAAATACGGAGCTTGATACACTTAAAAAACTATCCTATTATGCAAAAGCATGTAACAAAAACCATCAGGTAATTGTGATGGTTGAGCTGGGCGATTTACGTGAAGGCGTACTTCCTGTCGATTTGTCTGAATTTATCCGGCAGACCATTTCTTTACCCCATATAAAAATTGTTGGTATTGGATGCAATTTGGCTTGTTACGGTGGCGTGAAACCTGCTGATAAAAACATGCATGTGCTATCTGAACTGGTTGATAGCATAGAAAAAGAATTTCATCTTGGTTTAACAATTATTTCGGGTGGTAATTCGGCAAATTATGAGTGGTATAAATCTACCAAAGATGTAGGAAACATTAACAATCTTCGCCTGGGTGAATCAATCCTTTTAGGCCTTGAAACGGTGAACCGAAAAACAATCCCAGGATTGCACACGGGTGCTTTTCAGCTCGTTGCTGAAGTTATTGAGTCCAAGAAAAAGCCATCCCTTCCATTTGGAGAGATCGGTCAAGATGCTTTTGGAAATGTTCCGGTTTTCCAAGATCAGGGAATTCACCAGAGGGTGATTATTGCTTTGGGAAAGCAGGACGTCTCGGTGTCCAGCTTGAAATCGAATCACAGGGTAGAAATATTAGGGTCTAGCAGTGATCATATCATTCTCGCCAGTAAAAACAAAAACTTACAGGTTGGGGATGAGGTCAATTTTAATCTGGATTACGGTGGTCTTCTCGCAGCAATGACGTCTCCTTTCATTACAAAGCAATTTGTAAATAGAAATGACCACGCGGCGCTGAATATCGCTCCTGAACAGCGGCCCGCAGAAGTTCTACTTTCTTAGCAATTAAAATTGCATTATCGCATTTCTTGTCCGACCAAACCATGTGCTTGTATTCTATTAAGAATCCTGCCAAATATAGTCGTTTTTCAGCCTTAGCCTGTACTTTTCAAGGACAAAAACGCGGTTGTACGGACTTTGGGCATCTTTAAGCGCCTATGCTTCATTATTTTCCAACTCCCTGCGGCCTATTGCCTTGGCACCCCAGTTTGGCTTTGATTTACTAAATAAGTGCCGTTCTCAGCGGGGTCTTCCTTAAACCCACTTTTTAACTATCAAAGAGTGGGTTCTAAGATCCTATACAACCCCTCATTTAGCGCTTATTTTTATAATTTTCAATTAGTTAAATTGGTCCGACAAGCAGAATGAGTGCACGCTTCCTCTTGACCTCCGGGCATCCCCAGCCCAATATTTTGTATGTAATACTCTTTAATTGAATAGGCAGGAGAATTCCATGGCACTCAGTAGCAGACAAAACCGCCCGGAGGCCGGGTTTAAATTCGATAATAGCTACGCACGGTTGCCGGAGGCTTTTTATGTCCGGCTGAATCCAGTACCGGTGCGCGCACCGAAACTCGTAATTTTCAACGGAGAGCTGGCGCAGTTTTTAGGGCTGAACCCCGATACCTTAAAGGGCGACGAGGGCGCCACCGTTTTCTCGGGCAACAGGATCCCCGAGGGGGCCGAGCCTCTTGCTCAGGCCTATGCGGGACACCAATTCGGCTCTTTTACCATGCTGGGCGATGGGCGGGCGGTATTGCTGGGCGAGCAGTTGACGCCTAAAGGAGAGCGTTTCGACATTCAGTACAAAGGGTCCGGCAAGACCCCGTTTTCGCGGCAGGGGGACGGGCGGGCGGCCCTGGGGCCGATGCTTCGGGAGTACATCATCAGCGAGGCCCTGTATGCCCTAAAGATACCGACGACCCGCAGCCTTGCGGTGGTGACCACGGGTGAACCGGTGTTCCGTGAAACCACCCTGCAGGGGGCGATTCTCACCCGCACGGCGGCCAGCCACATCCGCGTGGGCACTTTCGAGTACGCGGCGGCGAGGGGCAAACCCAACGAGGTCCGGACACTGGCCGATTACACCATCCGGCGCCACTTTCCTGATCTGGCCACGAACGAGGAGAATCCGTATCTTGCCCTGCTTGGGGCCGTCATGGAGCGGCAGGCGTCCCTGGTGGCCCGCTGGCTGCTGGTTGGCTTTATCCACGGCGTCATGAACACGGACAACATGGCTCTGTCGGGTGAAACCATCGACTACGGCCCCTGCGCGTTTATGGACGCCTACGATCCGAATACCGTTTTCAGTTCCATCGATCACAACGGCCGATACGCCTACGGCCGGCAGCCGCAGATCGCACAGTGGAATCTTACCCGGTTTGCCGAGACGCTACTGCCGCTAATTCATGAGGATCCGCAAGAGGCCGTATCGATGGCAAAAGAGACAATCTCCGGATTTTCAGACACTTTCCGTCAATACTGGCTGGCGGGCATGCGGGCCAAACTGGGACTGTTGAACCAGGAAGCGGATGACGGCGCCCTGGTGGAGGACCTGCTCGATTGCATGCACCGACACGGGGCGGATTATACCAACACCTTCCGCGACCTGGCATCCGGTTCCTTGCCGGAGGCCTCCATTTTCCAAACATTAGATTTTAAGCAGTGGTTCGAGCGCTGGCAGGCCCGGCTAAAACGGCAACCCGAGACCTGGGAGGCATCCCGCCGGCTGATGAACACCCACAACCCGGCTGTCATCCCCCGTAACCATCGGGTGGAAGAGGCCTTGGAGGCGGCTGTGGAGCGGGACGATTTTACGGTTATGGAAAAACTGCTGGGTTTTCTGTCCCGACCCTACCAGGATCCGCCGGAACAGGCTGACTATCATCTGCCACCACCCACTTCGGCGCAACCCTACCGAACCTTTTGCGGGACGTGAGCCATCGACGGTTGCCACTCTCTGCAGTCCGCCCTGCCGGTTGGGCTGAACGCTATGTTGACCGGCCCAGTGCGTCGGAACCCAACGATGAGAAGCGAATGACACGAAGAACATAACGCATCGAAACCCTTGATTTTTTCAGACGCAGGCGTTGCAATCGGGTGAAAATATGCTTAGAAATTAGAGCGTGTTAAGACCTCATCTGTGGGAACGCTTGAAATGGGAGTTGACTTAAAAGAAAATTAATATTAATTGATAACAATTATCATTTAGGATAAAAATGCTTCAGTTGGCAGACCATAAAAAAAGATTTGAAACCATCATCCAAAAATTAAGGGATAATGGCCACAAGATAACGCCTCAGCGACTGGCGATCGTTAAAATTCTTGCCAAAAGCGAAGGTCATCCCAGTGTTGAAACTATCCATGCCCAGATAAAAAAAGATTTTCCGGCAATGAGTCTTGCCACTGTATACAGAAATAATGTACGGATTAATTCCCTTGGCGAAGTTCTTGAGCTAGGGTTCCCGGATGGGAGCAACCGATACGATGGAAATAAACCTTATCCCCATCCTCACGTCATCTGCATCAAGTGTAAACAGATTATTGACCCGGACCTGGATAGCCTGGATGAATTGAAAAAAGAGGTCGCAATAGCGACCAATTTTCAAATTCTGAATCTCGGTTGGACTTTTTCGGTATATGCAGCGATTGCATGGCAGAGAAAGTTTAATATATTATCCGGAATTCATTGGAAACAATTTTCAAGTACACCCAATATACTGCTTATCAATCCAGAAGTCCATAATTTTTTAACGCAACGTGCACCGAAACGCTAGTATCACATAGGCAAACCTAAAACAAAAGGGGGTAACGTTATGACGAATGAAGGCAAATGCCCGGTAATGCACGGCGGCGTCACGGAGAGCGGCATGTCGAACATGGATTGGTGGCCCAAGGCGCTCAATCTCGACATTCTGCATCAGCACGACAGCAAGACCAACCCGATGGGAGCGGACTTCAACTATCTTGAAGAGGTGAAGAAACTCGACTTCGAGGCTCTCAAAAAGGACATGTACGCCCTGATGATCGATAGTCAGGAGTGGTGGCCGGCGGACTGGGGTCACTACGGCGGACTCATGATCCGCATGTCTTGGCATGCGGCGGGCACTTATCGCATCGCTGACGGCCGGGGCGGCGCCGGCACGGGCAATCAGCGTTTTGCGCCCATCAACTCCTGGCCGGACAACGTGAACCTGGACAAGGCGCGCCGTCTTCTTTGGCCCATCAAGAAGAAGTACGGCAACAAGCTCAGCTGGGCCGACCTGATGACTTACGCCGGCACCGTCGCCTATGAATCCATGGGGCTGAAGACCTTCGGCTTCGGTTTCGGCCGCGAAGACATCTGGCATCCCGAAAAAGACACCTACTGGGGGTCGGAGAAGGAATGGCTGGCGCCCAGCGGCGGCGAAGGCAGCCGTTACTCCGGCGAGCGAGATCTGGAAAACCCGCTGGCCGCGGTGATGATGGGGCTGATCTATGTCAACCCCGAAGGGGTGGACGGCAATCCGGACCCGCTAAAGACGGCCCATGATGTACGGGTGACCTTTGCCCGCATGGCCATGAACGACGAGGAGACCGTTGCCCTCACCGCCGGCGGCCACACGGTGGGCAAATGCCACGGCGCCGGCGACGCTGCGCTGCTCGGCCCTGAACCCGAGGCCGCCGGCCTTGAAGACCAGGGCCTGGGCTGGTGGAACAAGACCAAGCGCGGCATTGGCCGCGACACCGTCTCCAGCGGTATTGAAGGCGCGTGGACGACGACTCCGACCAAATGGGACAATGGCTATTTCTACCTGCTGCTCGAACATGAATGGGAACTGAAAAAAAGCCCGGCCGGCGCCTGGCAGTGGGAACCCATCGACATCAAGGAAGAAGACAAGCCCGCCGATGTCGAAGATCCTTCGATCCGCTACAACCCCATCATGACCGATGCCGACATGGCCATGAAGATGGACCCCGAGTATCGCAAGATCTCCGAGCGGTTCTACAAGGACCCCGAAGCCTTCTCCGATGCATTCGCCCGCGCCTGGTTCAAACTGACGCACCGTGATATGGGGCCGAAGGTGCGTTACATCGGCCCCGATGTGCCGGAGGAAGACCTGATCTGGCAAGATCCGGTACCCGCCGGGAACGCCAGCTACGATGTTGAGGCCGTAAAGGCCAAAATCGCGGCCGCCGGTCTGAGCATCAGCGATATGGTGGCCACCGCCTGGGACAGCGCCAGAACCTTCCGTGGTTCAGACAATCGCGGCGGCGCCAACGGGGCGCGCATCCGCCTGGCGCCCCAAAAGGACTGGGAAGGCAACGAACCTGAGCGTCTTGCCAAGGTGCTCGCTTTACTTGAACCGATTGCTGCCGAGACTGGAGCAAGCGTGGCGGATGTGATCGTACTGGCCGGCAACGTCGGCATTGAGCAGGCCGCCAAGGCCGCCGGTTTTGAAATTACCGTCCCCTTCTCGCCGGGCCGTGGAGATGCGACGGAAGAAATGACCGAAGTCGAAGCCTTCGAAGTGCTGGAGCCCCTCCATGACGGCTACCGCAACTGGCTCAAGAGGGACTACGTCGTAAGTGCTGAGGAGATGTTGCTCGACCGCACGCAACTGATGAGGCTCACCGCTGCCGAGATGACGGTGCTGGTGGGCGGTATGCGCGTGCTGGATGTCAACCACGGCGGCGCCAGCCACGGCGTCTTCACTGATCGTAAGGGCGCGCTGACCAATGATTTCTTCGTCAACCTGACGGACATGAATTATACATGGAAACCAGCTGGCGAAAATCTTTATGAGATCCGCGACCGCAAGACGGACCAAGTCAAGTGGACGGCGACACGCGTGGATCTTGTTTTCGGCTCCAACTCGATCCTTCGCGCCTATGCCGAAGTCTATGCGCAGGATGATAATAAGGAAAAGTTCGTTAAGGACTTTGTAGCAGCATGGAACAAGGTCATGAACCTCGACCGTTTCGACCTTGCCTGATCGCAGTATAAACGTCTTCGGGGGCTTCTGAAGCGTATTCTGAACTGCAAATCGGATGATCAGGAAGCGATAACCGCCATGAATTGGCGGATGTTTTGAACGCTCACGGAGGCTATTAGCAACATATGAGCGCGGCGTTTCAATCCAATCTGAAACGCCGCGCTTTCTTTAAGCCCTTTAAAGTCTGCTGGCCACAGAAAATGACCGATGAACCGATCCCGGTATCCACCGATGAACGAGTGAAGCGGGTCATTGGGTTCCTGATCAGCCGTGGGTCACTGATGGGGTCACATCTTGAATAGTGAATAGTCGTAGCATTTCCCAAAACCGGTGGTGATTCAACCGGGACACAAGTGGGTCGCATCTTAAATATTATCTGTTCAGGCGATCTGTGTGATTTTACCGGAGGCTTTATTGATCATACTAAAAAAGATGTAGCAAGGGCTGCTGAAAATGTGTCCGCGCTGCGATTACCGTGAGGTGCAACCCGGTACCCGAACCGCTTTAAAAATGAAAAGCGGCCCGAAAGGTCATATAAACATGCTGGCAAAACGAATAGTTAATATTTAAGATGCGACCCTAGTGCCCCACTAAAAAAGGATTTTAATCAAAATTTTAATTCGTCCCGCGCTGCCCCGATAAACCGGGATCTACGACAAGCAGCGGGGAATTCAAATTTAAAGCTTTTGGGGATCACAAAGATTTTCAGAGCTATTTGCTACACGTCCACAACCACCACAAACATATTGCCCTTTTGATACTAATTTTTTCCACTCACCAAGATTATCTTTTAAAAGTCCTTCACCGTGCAGGTAACACAGATGTTTTTCATGACCATCATGTGGCATTTCATCTTTGCTCATAATTGCCTCCTGTTTATACAGCTCAAGCTATCATATTTAACTTCATGGGTTACAATCGTACTAATCAAGATTTTAATTAATGGAGGTGTACTGTCAAATACATTCTATTGCATGTATTCGTCTCTCCAATGGCCCAAATACCATGATTTCTGGCTGTCAGGCCAAGTAAATCTTGCGTCGAAAGGCTGTAAAGTCATCTTCGTCTTTTGACACTTTAGGGGAGGGACACAAGGTCCCTCCCAAAGATCCAATCTTAACCGCCGACTTCACCAGGAGAAAGGTCACGCCAAGCGCGGTCGACGCTGCTTCCGATGGTGCCGAAGAGATCGTCGAGTTCGTTCTTCATCGGTGACCAGTCCGATGGGCATTCGGTTTCAAGCTGCTGAACCCGCATCTGGGCACTGGTAACCTCCTGCTCCAGTTGACCGACAAGCGGAAGAATTTTTTCTTTGTGTTCGGTTCCATAGCTGTCCGCAACTTTTTTCATGGCTTCGAGTTTTTCCTTCCAGGCCGTAACTTCAGCCTGCATGGCTTTGCAATAATCTTGTACTTGCATAATGACTCCTTTCTTATTAGGGGTTTAAATCGTACCATAAGTAAAGCTATAAGCGCTTACTACGGTGTCATTCAGCTGGTTTTTTACCTCACAGCTAATTCATTGTGTGTTAACCACTCGTGTTGCCGAAAAAGCAAAGTGATTGTTAAATTGCGCTCAATCCGGTTTTCATAGGCCACCATGGATTCAGATTGAAGCATATCGACAATTTCGACGTCCGGATTTTCTTGAAGCCACCGATTGATCTGTAATTCCCCGGGTGGATTGATATTGGTCGTACAATAGCTGAAAATCTTGGCCCTCATTGCGCTCATATGCAAGTCTCCGGCTCGCCCTTAGGGGAAAATTGATTGAATAAGTCTTTAGCTTTTGACTTTAGGTGACACACCAAAAAATTTTTCAGGCTCTTTTTCACGACCGTTGGTGATGACGTATTCCAGCTCAGCGGCCAGTTCAGACCCTAAGGCAACGAGCTTTTGATGGTCTTTTAGCGCAAGCTGCTGATTGCCCATCTGTACATGTAACACCCCCCGATACATATACGGCTCAGCCAAGCGGGGTTTTAGTTCGATGGCCCTGTTGTAGTGCTTCAGAGCTTCCGCATAGTAGTGTTGCACCCTGCTTTCTCAATGTATAGGCCAGGTTATTATGGGCTTCAGAAAACCGTTCGTTTGCATCAATAGATCTGCGAAACTGCTTTTCGGCCCTGGCAAACTTTTTAGCTAACATCAGTTCAACACCCTTGTTGTATAGACTTACGTCTTTAGCAACCGCAGGCGGTCGTGCCGGACTACCGGCTGCGAAAACATTTGTGGCCAATGATCAGAGCCGACAGGAAAACTACGATGTAAGACTTCATGACAACTTCCTTTCTTTCGGTTGATTGTAAAATAAACACTCTTAATATAGGCTCAAACGATCGAATTACAACCGCCCGTATCCTATCTGGAAAACGCCGCAACCACCCAATTATATCAATTATGTTCATGATTACGGGAAGATGTTGTCCTTCGGGGAAAAATATAATGGGTAATACCTATAATAATCCCCTGATTGTTCCCTTGATATAGGGGGTACGTCTGTTTTTGACACTCATGGTCCAAATTGTGGACCTGTCATCCATAATTGGAATAACAGCTTAAAATATGATATATGTCCGCTAAAACCCCGCTGCGAAACCGACAGAAGAAGACCAGGGCAGACAGTTTAGGGCGGAAGGTGGGGGCGTAACGATACAACAAAAGAGAAGAAGTACGATTGCAATGATTATCATCAAAACCTTTTGGGAGGAGAGACCATGAGCAAGACGACGGAAAATCTGAAGGCAGCCTTTGCAGGAGAGTCCGAAGCACGAAACAAATACACCTTTTTTGCCGAGGTCGCCAGAAAAGAAGGGTATCGATATATCGCCAAAATTTTCGAGGAAACGGCCGAGAATGAAAGGCAGCATGCCAAGGATCACCTGTTGCTGCTGAAAGGCATCGGAAACACCGTTGAGAATCTCAAGGAAGCGTGGGGCGGAGAAGACCACGAGGTGGAGAGTATGTACCCCGAATTTGCCAAAATCGCCGAGCAAGAGGGCCAAAAAGCTGCTGCCATGGCATTTAAGCAGGTGGCTAAAATCGAGGCGCATCACAGGGCGCGATACAAAAAATTGCTCGAAATGGTCGAGGCGGGCACGGTTTTCAAACGCGAGCACCCGATCAAATGGAAGTGCAGCGTCTGTGGATACATCCACGAGGGAAGCGAACCTCCGAAGAAATGCCCTTCGTGCAAACACCCCCAAAGATATTACGAACCGGCCAACCTTGACGTTTAAACGAATCTACTTAGCTCATGGACCTACATGCCCATATAGCATCTTAAAATTCTGGGGTCACCAGTGGGGTCACATCTTGAATAAAGAATAGTCGTAGCATTTCCCAAAACCGGTGGTGATTCAACCAGGACACAAGTGGGTCGCATCTTAAATATTAATTGTTCAGGCGATCTATGATTCGTCTCTTGTCGGACCAAGCTATATGCTTGTATTCTATTTTGGTATCAAAGAGAGTTCGCGGTCTTTTCCGATCCAAATTTTTATGTGTGCGAAAGTAATTTGAGGATGGATCCATTCATTGTAATGAATAAATTCTTTATTGGAGTGGGCCAGCGCTTCAAATACAGAATAACCGCGCTCTTGCATGTCCACAAGTAATCTCAACCCCCGTATGACGATGTCGCTACCAGTAAAAAAGATATTTAAATTGGTGAATCGGTCTCGCAATTCGGGTTGCAGCGACATGATACCATCTAAAATGACCACTTGAGCGGGTTCAATATGACGGGGCGGCTTGTGGTTTCCGTTCCTATGGTTGTATATCGGCAAGTCAATCGAATGGCCCTCATAAATAAACATCTTCATATCATCAATCATTTTCGGAAGATCGGAGGACCTCGGATCATATCCGCTCAGTTTTCTTTGGCTACGGGTTCTACGATCCAAAAGATAGCCGTCTAAAGGCACATGGACAACACCCATTTTTTGCTTGGCCAAATACTTGATCATACCTTGGCAAAAAGTGGTTTTTCCGGATCCGGCGGCCCCGGATACAGCGATTACAAAATCAATTCCCGGCGCATATTGAACTTTTCGTGGTGTTCTGTCCGGCCATAAATAATTTTCGAAAATATATTGATAAATGTAATTTTGCACTTTTACTTTCCTGTCACGGTACGTGATTGTCCCGCCGAAAGTCTCACCGTTTTCCCCTTAATTTTTACCGGCCAGGGCGCTTTAATTCTGCCGCTCACGGTAAGCTTTATTTTGTTTTGTGATAATTCAACATCGTACCAAACATTTTTATGGCAGACCTTCATCGCCAAGGTTTTCCAGTGGGAGGGGAGATGAGGGTTGATTTGCGGGACATCTTTTGAAAAATCGATTCCCGCAAAATATCGTGTCATGACATCCAGGGTGCCGGCCATTACGCCGCAATGAATACCCTCGGGTGTTGTTCCACCCTGGGTGTCATAAATATCAGACATCATGGCTTCCACAAACCATTCCCAGGCGGTGTCTTGGGCTTCCATATAGCTGGAGATCACCGCATGAACCACCTTGCTTAATGTCGATCCATGGCTGGTTCGCTGTTCATAATATTCATAGTTTTTTTGCACCAATGCGATCGGATCACCCACTGAATATCCCAATTTATTCAGTATACGGGCCACCTCTTCCGGCGGCAGAACATAAAAGGTCATCAGTGTGTCGGCCTGTTTCGCAACCTTATATTCGTCCGGAGATTTTGCCTTCCGACTTTAGAATGCGATCCATTCGATGAATGTTGTCATATTTTTTTCGGTAATGGTCCCAATCCAGTTCTTTTAAATCCATATATCCATCAAACTGGCTGATAATGCCGTCATCGGTTATGATCACATTCATCTTCGTGCAGATATCATTCCATTTTTCGGTCTCTTCGAATCTTAAACCCGATATTTTTCGATTTAATCGCTTAAACGTTCTGGCTGGATAGTTCTTTATGACTTCCATGGCTTTTTCCAAAAGCCATACCACCATGATGTTCGTATAGGCGTTGTCTTTTATGCCATGGGCATCTGAATCCGGGCAATTTTTCATGGAACTCGTCGGGTCCCATTACCCCTTCGATGGAATATCTGCCTGTATTTTCATTCGACATCTGCTGATGCTTGCCCAGAATCGGGCAATGTCCAGCATCATTTCAGCACCGTATTGCTTTAAGAATGTAGTGTCTTTGGTATCATTCGCATATCTCCAGATATTGTAGAAACACCGCGATGGAAACGTGACGTTGAAGACGACTCAAATCCGGTCCCCAGGTATCGTCATTGGGATTGTAGTGAACGATCTGGGTTTCTTCATCTCCTCCGTCGGCGGTTTGCCAGGGATACATGGCCCCCTGGTAACCATTTTCTTTGGCATATTGCGGGCGCCGTCTAATCGCCTGTAGCGATACATGAGCAGTGCTTTTGATATCGCCGGAAAGCGGAGGTTGAAAAACGGCAGAATGTAGAGGTCATCCCAAAACACATGGCCGCGGTAGGCTTCCCCATGAAGCCCCCGGGCCGTTATTCCGGCATCGATGGTTCTGTTATTGGGCGATGCGGCCACCAGAAGATGATAGACATGAAGCCGGGTCACTTTTTGCATGAATCGGTCACCATCGATTTGAATGTCTGCTTTTTTCCAGAGATTGCTCCAGGCGCGAGCATTTGGCCCAAGACATCTTTGAAGGATTTGATGCCTGCCAGTGCCCGGGAGCCGGCTTTGACGAGGATCGAGCAACACCTTTATCCAGATGATGTGAAACATACTGACAAGTTTTTCGAGCGAATAGGTTGTGTTCTCCTCGGGCATCCAAGGTTATGATTTCGGCAATGTACCCTTTTTTCCGGTAATCTGTTTTTGCAGGGCGAATGGATTTGTCCTGTCTGCATATATTGTGGTTTTGGCGCTCATTACAATTTGGTATTTGGATTGGCGGGTTTGAACGTGCAAATAGATGCCGTTTCTGAGTTTTGCCCTCGGACACAGGTGCCAAATGTTTTGAGTTGAGCTGCCGGTATCTGGGAACATTGTCATTGATGATCGTACCGTCGATGGCGGACCGGATACGAATCGTATCACTGTAATTTATCGGGGTAATATCGAATTTAACGGCGCACAGATGCGGATCGGCCATGGATGCGATTCGGCGGCTATGAATGCGGGTAATTCTTCCCGCACCATCTTTACACACTAAAGTGCGTTGCATCACTCCTTCTTTCATGTTCAACTTGTGCTCATAGCTGAGAATATTCATTTTTAGGGGGCTGATTGATAATCCGATTCGCCAATGGCAAATTCGATCAATGTCCAGTTTGGGCAATTTACAAAATCGTTGTTGTAAATGCGTTTGCCGCCGACCATCGTGGCCAGTTTGTTGTACATGCCAGCGATGTAAGTTCCCGGATAATGAACGTCTGAAGCATGTTCTCCTTCATAGCTTCCGCGATCGCCCAGATAACCATTGCCAACTGTGGTCAATGTTTCCCGAAGCTTTTCATCCTTCAGGATCAAAGGCATTATAGGTGAGATTCCATCCATCGGCTTCTGATGCCGTTTTCAAACCATTGCGTTGATTCTGAGCGAGCGAAATTTCCGCCATGTCGCTGACCACAATGTCCGCACCATTTTTAATGCAGCGTTTCACCTTCGATTTCTCGGGCAATGCCCAGTGTCAGCCCGAAATTCCCTTTTTTGCCGGCCTGCACCCCTGAAATTGCATCTTCCATAACCACACACTCACCCGGTTTTAATCCCAGCCGCTCTGCTGCAGTTACAAAAATGTCCGGATCCGGCTTTCCTTTCAAATTCAATTCGCGGGAAACGATGCCGCAAACCCGGGTTTCAAAATATTTTTCGATCTTACCCAACTCCAAGGATAAGCTTACAATTTTGACTTGATGAGGCCACGCCGATTTTAATCCTCTGTTTCTTACATGTTTAATAAAAGCAATTGTGGAATCAAAAACATCGGGCCCTTCTTTTCGAAGTACTTTCTGAAAGTCCTTGTTTTTTCGATTTCCCAGCCCGCAAATGGTTTCTTTATCCGGAGGATCCTCGTAATCGCCGAACGGCAAATGAATTCCTCTTGATTCCAAAAAACTTTTCACGCCATCCATTCGGGGTTTTCCGTCAACATATTCCAAATAATCTTTTTCACGATCAAAGGGGATAAATGGTGTGCCGTCACGCTCGGCAGCCATTTTCAAATAATCGTTAAACATGCTTTCCCATGCCAGGCCATGCACGCGGGCTGTTCCTGTAATCACACCGTCTAGATCCAAAATTACACCTTTAAATTTTTTCAAAGCGATACTCCCTTATTTCGTACTGGTTAAAAATTCTGCAATTGCCGAGGAAGCTCCAAATTTAAAACGCCGTCTGAGATATTGCCAGCTGGTTTAATATCGGATACAAGAATATCAGGTTCCGGCACTGTCAGTGCATTGGGACAAACGGCTTTTACGCGGGCAGCCAGTTCCGTGTTCCGGGTTACGAAAACAGACCAGGTATCAGTAGTTTTTTCCATAGCCGCTTCGAGCATCGGCACATCCGATCCGGTGTCCCCGCAAATCAGATGCGGGCCTTTGTCCATGCTAAGATTTAATTCTTTATCCAGATATTTGACGGCATCGGCCTTGTCAAAATCCTTTAAACCGGCTTTTTCATCTGAAATAGTGAGTATAATTTCAATATCCAAACCGGTATCTTCGATCCTGAAATTTTCGCCTGCCGGATCCAGTTTTTTTACGATGCTTTCAACCATGGCTGAAAATGTTTTGGATTTGGCTTCTGGGATCGAGCCGTTTATGTCCTGACGCGCAATTGTTGTTTGACCGAATTTTAACTGCAAGCCGGATCCGATCATGGAAAATATTTCGTTGGCGGGATCTTCGATCAACTGACCCAATTCTTGATTAAGACGGTCAATGAGCCGTTGCTTTTGATCGTCGATTGGATAGCTTTTGCGTGTGCCCGAAAGATCGATGAACTCCCGGCCTTTTGAAGCTGCGTAAACAACGACCTTGTCAGGGATGGTGCTCACATTTACAATGCCGATGTCTTTCAAAGGAGCCGAGGTGATCATAATGGGATTGGATGTAACATTTTTAGCGAAGCGGGTTAAAAACACGGCATTGTAAATCGATTGGACAGAAGAGCGGTAACGACCGCAATAATTGTTGATTGTTCCGTCCCTGTCGGTAATAAAACAACTGAAATGCTTTCCCTCCAAGCGAGCTACACTGTTTTGTACATGTGATGAATAATCAGGATGCAATGATTCAAGATAGTGCAAAAATTGATTTTCGCCGTTTTCAAGATAATAGATATCTTTTTTTAGCTCTGTTATTTCATAGGTTAGGTCAACATCGATATCTTCTGAATCATCGATCTTTAAGGTGGTTTTGTGTTCCTCTTTCATGCACAGTTCAAGCGATCTGAGAGCTGATTTGAGTGCAACCAATTGGTTTTTTGGGACCGAATCAAATGATAACAGTTGGTTTACGATATCAAACCTCACCGTGCGGGTTTGTGACATTAAATTATAAAAGGATTTCAAGGTGTCTATGGTTTGTTCTTCTATCATCAGAGATGATGCTCCTTTCATCAGAGATGATGCTCTTTTCATCTCTTTTCGGACCAAGCGATGCGCTTGTATTCTATCAGGAACCCTGCCAAATTTAGTCGTTTTTCAGCTTTAGCCTGCACTTCTCAGGGTCAAAAACACGGGTGTACGGATTTTGGGCTTCTTTAAGCGCATAGGCTTCATTTTTTTCCAACTCCCTGCGGCCTATTGCCTTGACACCCCGTTTGGCTTTGGTTTACTAAATAAGCGCCGGCCTCAGCGGTGGTTTCCTTAAAACCACTTTTTGACCATTAAAAAAGTTGGTTCTAAGAGCCTATACAGCCCCTCAATTAGCACATATTTCTATACTTTTCAATTAGTTAATTTGATCCGACAACAAGAATCCAAATCTTTGATTCGGTTCTTCAATAATTGGGCATTCGGCGGCTTTCTCAAGTATTGTCTTTAGGTTTTTATTTAAATGACTTGCGGAGGTTTCGGATCGTGTTTATTTTCGTTAGCCGATCCATTGAAGCCAGGTGCTAGCGTTGGCCATCCCATTGTTTTGCTGTAACTTTTATTTCCCACCTGACCTGAAGAATTGTTCCACTCACGCAGGAAACTGGTTATGGCCGTCGGCTTTTTTTGGATTCATGATTTTTTTACGACATGCCGGTAGCCACCGGATAGGCGGTGATGACCTCAACATCTAACGTCCCACCGTTTCCGTCAAGAGGTTCAGCCGGCGTCATTTTTTATAGGGGCGAGAATGGATAGAGGTGCTGCCATGAACTAGCGGATTTCGCAGAGGATGCATCATGGACGTAGGACCCAAGATAAATATTTATGCCAACCGCGACGAGCTGGCGCGCGCCCTTTCATGGACAACAAACGACCGGAAAAAGGTAAAAAGCGATGACACCGAACAAGAACAGGAAAATTGTTAAAAAAGTGGTAATCGTCGGACTCATTGCTTTAGGCATCGTGGCCTTCCGCTATTTTGACCTGGGACAATACCTTACCCTCGAGTATATCAAGGCATCCCAGGACAAATTTCACACCCTCTATACAGCAAATCGGTTTCTCGTCATTGCAGCCTACATGGGGATTTATATTGCCGTCACCGCCCTGTCGCTGCCAGGCGCAGCGGTGCTCACCCTGGCGGGTGGCGGGTTGTTCGGTCTGGCCGTCGGCACGGTAGTCGTCTCTTTTGCCAGCACCATCGGGGCCACCCTGGCCTGTTTGGTCTCCCGCTTTCTCCTGCGGGAATGGGTTCAGAAAAAATTTGGTGGCAAACTGACAACCATCAACGAAGGCATTGAAAAGGAAGGCGCTTTTTATCTCTTTTCCTTGCGTCTGGTACCGATTTTCCCGTTTTTTGTGATCAACCTGCTCATGGGGCTGACCCGCATGCGCCTGTTCACTTTTTTCTGGGTGTCGCAGATCGGCATGTTTGCCGGAACCGTTGTCTATGTCAATGCCGGCAAAGAGCTGGCCAAGATCGATTCACTGTCCGGCATACTGTCGCCGGGGCTTTTGGCCTCCTTTGTTATTCTGGGCCTCTTCCCCATCACCGGGAAAAAGCTGCTGGCGCTTTACAAGAGAAAATTCAGGCCGGCAAAGGCAGGCGTCAACAACGAACAACCAAATACGTCAGCGAAAAAGGAAGCCGTTTCATGAGCACGCTTGAATCAAGGGCCCCCGATGCCGGTTGAGCGCGCCCCATTTTAGCGTGCTGGCTTTTGTCAAATTGGAAGCACGTAAAGCACACGACCTTGAGCTTTGACCGGGCACCAAATTACATACCCAGACCCTTTGGTCGGGCGGAGGCTTTAAGACCATGACATTAGAAAATAAAATTGCGCTGATAACGGGCGGCAGTCGAGGTTTGGGTAAAAATTCGGCGTTACGACTCGCTGAGTACGGTGCCGATGTCATCATTACCTTTCACCGTCGGAAGGAAGCGGCGGCGGCCGTCGTCAAAGAAATTGAAAACCTGCACCAAAGGGCTGCCGTTGCCCTGCCGCTCGACACCGGTAAGATCGGCGCATTTGACGGTTTTTTCAGTCAGGTTTCAGACGTGTTGAAAAACACTTGGAACACCGACACGTTTGATTTTTTGGTCAACAATGCGGGTATTAGGGGCCATGCAGACATCGATCAGATGACCGAGGAGATTTTTGACAACTTGTTCGATGTTCATTTCAAAGGCGTCTATTTTCTCACACAAAAAGCAATTCCGATGATGAACGATCATGGTCGCATTGTTAACATTTCCTCCGGGCTTACTCGGTTTACCCTACCGGGTTACAGCGCTTACGCGTCCATGAAGGGCGCGGTTGAAACATTCACCAAATACCTGGCCAAGGAATTGGGACCCAGAGGTATCACGTCCAACCTGGTTGCACCCGGTGCCATTGAGACGGATTTTACCAAAACGGCCTTTGATGCGAATCCCCAAATAAAAGAAACGATCGCTTCGCAAACCGCATTGGGACGTGTCGGCGTTCCCGATGATATTGGCGGCGTGGTTGCATTTCTGTGCTCCGAAGATGCCCGATGGGTCAATGGTCAGAGACTGGAAGTTTCCGGAGGCGTTTTCCTGTAAAGTGATAATCAGTGTTGGCGGCGACATCAGGCGTCTGTGGAGGGCTTTCTGCTTTGACCTTGTCTTGAGGGTATAACCTGCTTGCTAATGGATGCCTAAAGGAGGACTTATTCAAATGACCGCATGCTCTTTCATAGATTTTATTCAAGCGCTTACCCCGTGGCTCAATGATGACTACATACGACAAGCGCGTTTCGATGATAAGGGGAATTTTACCATAATGTTTGTGGATGGTGGGCAAAAAACATACCATGTTGATGAATGCACAGCGGCACAGTTGGAACAAGCCGTTACGCTGATGAAAAAAAATGGTGTTCCGGTTCTGGATTAATTCGATTGCCAGTTTATTAAGGTCACTGATTTTGCCACCCGATTCACATGCCGTGAAACTTGAAACGTGTGATATTAAAAAAATGATGATCCTGAATTGATTAAAGATAGCTGATACTTCGCCAAGGCTCATAACTTATGAAGCATTCCCGCAATCACGGTTTGTTCACAGTCTTTTCAATACTGCTCGTTTTCAGTTTTTTGGCCGCCGCGTCGGAATCCGGAGCGGAAAACTACTTTTTGAATGATATTCAAAAGCGAATCGAACGGCGAATCCGGGCCGAAGACGGTAAACAGTCCTTTGTCTGTCACACCGAACTTGTCTGCGGAATCGCCCTTGTTCCGGCATTCTATTCTAAACGCGGGTTCATGCCGGCATGGATTGAAAGGGAAAGCCTCGGGCCCCTGGTCGATCAACTTGTTGCCGCCATCCAGGCTGCCGGAACAGAGGGACTGAACCCGGCTGCGTATCACCTGGCGGTTATAAAAAAAGTGATGTCATCCATCCGTTGGGATAGCCGGCTCGATCCCATGGACAGGAATTCGCTTTTCGCCGACCTGGATATTCTGCTGACCGATGCCTTCCTGCTCTATGGCTCGCACCTTCTGAGCGGGAGAGTCAACCCGGAAACGATTCACACCGACTGGATCGTCAGGGCGCATCAAACCGATCTGATGCACAGTATCGATCGTGCGCTGAATTCAAAACAGATTAAAGAGGCACTTGCCCAACTTAAACCACCCCATTTTGACTACACAGGCCTCAGGGGCCAGCTCAAGGCGTATCGGGAGATAGCGAAGCGCGGTGGCTGGCCAGCCATCCCGCCGGGCCCTTCACTTCGGCCAGGCGATCGACACAAACGGGTTGCAGCCGTCCGGAGACGGCTTATGATTACGGGCGATATAGGGCCTGCCAGCGGACCGCCGGACCTTTTGGACGAGGCCCTGGTCGAAGCCGTGCAGCGCTTTCAGCGCCGTCACGGGCTAAAACCTGACGGTATCGCCGGCCGCAAAACGATCCAGGTCATGAATGTCCCGGCCGACGAGCGCGTGCGTCAGATCGAGCTCAATATGGAGCGCTGGCGCTGGATACCCCACCAGCTGGGTAAGCGCTATGTGTATGTCAACACGGCCGATTTCAGCTTGACCTTGGTCGAAAACCAAAACAAGCGCCTGAAGATGCGGGTCGTCGTCGGCAAACCCTTCCGCCAGACACCGGTTTTCAGTGCCGACATGACCTATCTGGTCATCAATCCCTATTGGAACATTCCCACAAAAATCGCTGTCGAAGATATCCTGCCGGCGATCCAGCGCGATGCGGCCTTTCTCGAGAAAAAAAAGATCAGCGTGCTTGCAGACTGGTCGAAAAATGCCCCACAGCTGTCCGCTGACCTCATCGACTGGCAGGCGGTTGACAGCGATTTTTTCCCTTACAAGCTTCGCCAGGATCCCGGACCCAAAAATGCGCTGGGACGGATCAAATTTATGTTTCCGAACAAATTTGCGGTCTACATCCACGACACGCCGCAGCGTGCCCTTTTCAATGAAACGCTGCGGGGGTTCAGTTCCGGATGCATCCGGGCCGAACGACCGGTTTTGCTGGCAAGCCATCTGATGGAACAGCCGAATGGAGGGACATCGGATCGTTTAGCGGAGGCACTGAAGAACGGCGAGCGGACGTTCATCCGGTTGCAGGACCCCATTCCCGTGCACTTGCTCTATTTGACGGCCTGGATCGACGAGCAAGGGAGGATGCAATTCAGACGCGACATCTATGACCGGGATCCGCCTCTGGATGCCGCGCTCAAAGAAAAAGTGCCCCGGGCGACGTTGTTCTCTACCGCGCTGCCGTCTTCGCCGGCCGGGGATGATTCCTGAGCGAACGGCTATGCCCGCCAGCACCTCACCCTGCCGGTATCCACGTGCACGAAGTCGCTCTTGGGATAATAGCCTGCGCCGCCTAATTTCAGATTCTGACAGACCTGCCACAACCGGCTGGAGGCGCATCCCGGCACCCGGATATCGATGGCCTTGCCTTGCATGTGCAGACTGCCGCTGGCCACATTCCGTGAGCGTTTTCGAAGTTGGGCATTGGTTGCGGCGGAGCGGTAACCCGAAATGACGTGAAAACAGGAGGATGGAGCGATATGATGCGATAGCTCATGGAGCACGTCCAGAAGCGGCCGCTCGATAGATTTGATCTCGCCGGAGCGGTGATCGCGTAAAATAATGTCGATTTTCTTGAGGGCCTGCTCTTGGTAGCGGCGGTCCCTGAAATAACAGATTTTCAGCCGTTCGCCGGTATGCAGGTTGTAGAAAGAGAGCGCCCGTGCACTATCCCGATCCGGCGCATTGGCCGCAAATAGGGTGGTCGGAACCAGACAACACAATGTCGTTTGCACCGTTTTTGATAAAAATTGTCGCCGGTTGACGATCATTTTCCACCTTCCGCTAAACGTATTTACATGGGCACAAAAAAAATTAACATAATATAGCCCTTTTATGCCAATATTGCAAGACAGGCGCCATTTAGGAACAAGAAACCGGTTAAACCAACGCTAAAGAAAGCGTCTAACGTGCCGTTTGAGATAAAAACTGAAAAGGAAATCGCCAGAATCAATCGCCTCCAGCAAGAACGGTTCGACCAAGTCGTGCACCTGTTCGAGCCTCCCCTGCCGAGCGGTGTGCCGGAGCGGCTGGCCAGAATCGTTGCCGCAGCCAAAATTTTAAAAGGCGAAATGATACTGGATGTGGGTACGGGCACGGGCATCCTGATCCCTTTGATCGAACAATACCTGCCAGGACAAATTTATGCGTGCGATCTTTCCAAAAAGATGCTGCAGCAACTGCGCAAGAATTATTTGGGTGTAAAGACCATTTGGTCGGATGTCCGTGATTTGACGATGCCGGATGCGAACATCGACGTGGCATTCATCAATGCCTGTTATCCCAACATTGCCGACAAACCGGGCACTTTTGCCAAGCTCGCCATGCTGATGAAACCGGCTGGCCGGCTGATCATCAGCCACCCGCTGGGCAGAAGATTTATCGATACCCTGAAAAAGCACGCGCCTTATCCCCTCGACGACTTCCCGGACGCATTCGAGGCGCAACACCTGCTGGCCCCGTATGGTTTTGACATCCAAGCGTGTGTGGACGAGGCGCAATTATACATCCTTACGGCTGTTAAACAAAGATGATAGGCTGCAGATGCAGGCCTGCCTAGCCTGCCTTAGCCAATGAAAGGTACCTCAGCGTCTTTCTTACACCCGCGGGCCGATCCCAGGCCTCTTGACAAAACAGCAGATCGTTCAAAGGTTTAATGAAGATTGGGCTACGAACGGGCAAATGATCGAAAAAGGGGTTCATCGTCACATGAACGCGGCTGTAAGAAGGGGACCGCGACCCAAAATATTGCGAAAAACAGAAAGAAATCGTTTTGGATGCCAACAGCGAGGTTATCGATTGGGAAACAGCCGCAAAAATACCGAAACATCGGAGGTTGAATTGTGTCACTTAGAAAAACCATAGTTTTGACCGGATTCGTGCTGATGATATGTGCCGTCACCGTTCAGGCGGCGGATTTTGACAATCTTGTGGAGCAAATCAAGGAAGGCGGTTATGTGCTGATGATCCGTCATGCCTATGCCCCCGGAACCGGTGATCCTGCCAATTTCAGGATCGGCGATTGCGCAACGCAGCGGAATCTTAACGGCCGCGGTCGCACACAGGCCCGAGAAATTGGCCGATGGCTGCGCGCCCGCGGAATCGATTCGGCACGGGTCTTTTCCAGCCAGTGGTGCCGCTGCCTGGAAACGGCGGAGCTCATCGGCTTGGGACCCGTTTCTCAGCTCCCGGCGTTGAATTCCTTTTTCGAACGACCGCAGGATGCCAAGCCGAACCTGGCCGCCCTGCGAGAGTTCCTGTCGAGACAGCCCGAGGACGGGAAACTGATCCTGCTGGTGACCCATTTCGTGACCATATCCGGCATCACCGGCCAGGGGGTCTCATCGGGCGAGGGCGCGGTGCTGCGATTGGCAGGCGATGCGGGTTTTAAGGTTTTAGGGCGGTTGGGATTTGAATAGAAGCGGTCTGCAAAAACCGAAGACAGTGGCAGACCGGCAACCTTTCGCCGAACATCGATTAAACCGAGTTGACCCGCCAATCGAATAAAAATTGGTTGGAGGTATTTTAGTGTTTGATTACCCATACATAATCGAGTTGCTTTCACCGAAAAGAGCGGATGAAAATAACCTCGCAAAGAACTTAAATCAATTTGCGCACCGGTATCGCCGGATCATCGGGTCAGGTTGCGGTTTGTCCATACCGGACAACCCGATGGGCCAGCCAAGATTGGGGGCCTTGGAAAGCATTGAATTTAATGAACTTGAACTCGATCCTGAAAAAGTTGTTATGAATTTGAACACGTTTCATACAAAAAAGGAACTGGATGGTTTATTGAGAAAAGCGACCGCCGCAAAGTTGAAATACATTCTTGTTGTCAGGGGCGATGGTGGCCCCCTATTGCCGAAACTGGATCCCAAAAGTGTGGATGGCAAATTTAACGTGGCGACCTCTATCGATTTGATCCGCTACATCAACCGTGAATACCCAGGGCAATTTGTTACGGGCGCAGCCTTCAACCCTTACAAACCACTTCGCGTTGAATACAATCGACTCGAGCAAAAGATAGCCGCTGGTGCAAAATATGTGGTCACCCAGCCGATCGTTGGAAACAATGAGAATGTTGCCCCGCTTGAAATGCTTGACATCCCGGTTGTCGTGGAAGCTTGGATGTCGAGAAATATCGAGCTACTGTATAAAAGTGTTGGTAAAGAAATAGACGAAAACGCAAGAACATTCGATCCTGTGGAGAATCTCAAAACACTCCACGGATTGTACCCCGAAAGTTGTGTCTACCTGTCAATGCTTGGTTTCAAACTGAACTGGCAGGACATACTGCCAAGGCTTTCTAAATAGGGCCCATCCACAAATGGAACGCATCTTTTTCATCCTTGGAACGATAAGCGCCTTCATGGGGGTCGCTGCAGGTGCATTCGGTGCCCATGGCCTAAAGAGCCGGATAAGCGCCGAGATGCTCGCGGTTTTCGAATTGGGGGTGCGCTACCAGATGTATCATGCCTTGGGGCTGATCGCAGCCGCCTGGGTTCAGGCGAAGTGGCCTTCCGCTATCGCCAGGGCCGGCGGATGGTCTTTCGTGGTCGGCATCTTGCTCTTTTCGGGAAGCCTGTACCTTTTGAGCTGGACAGGGTTGAAGTGGCTGGGTGCGATTACTCCGCTGGGCGGATTGGCCTTCCTGGTTGGCTGGGCCTGTTTGGCTGTGGCCGCATGGAGAGCGTGATCGCCACGCAACGGATCAGCCCCGGCCGGATATATATCAATATCCGCATCGAAGGGTTGACATGCGTTCAACGCCAAAGCCCCCCGCTGGCCTAATTTTAAACCCTCTCATCTCAATCGGTTTATCGAAACCCCAGTCGCTTTGCCCGACGCAACCACAGCGGGAATGCCATCGTGAATTGTCGGATAGCGGGGTGATAGTCCAAGGTCCTTCCATAAAAGGTCCGGATCAACGGCGAGATTGAAATTGTAGGTGCGAACGGCGCCTGGCGTTTCTAAGCCCGGGTTCGGGCGAATCCTTCGGAAGGGGGTCAGCAGGGCCGTGGACAGCAGGGCCACCCATTGGGGCATCATAAAGACGCGGGCTTTCGGATAGTACGGCCTGGCAGCTTTAAGAAATGCAGCCCAGGTAGATGGAAGGCGGTCGCCGAAGGGCAAGATACCCGAATAAGACTGTTCGGCACAGGCGATGATGGCCGCGGCCGCATCAGATACGTGAAGGTGTGTATAAGTGTTTTTTCCAAGGCCCGGCAGAATGAGTCGGCCGGCTTGCAGCTGGCGAAAATAGAGATCCCGGATCCCATATACATGCGGCAGGCGCAGCGCAGCAAAAGAGATTCCCGCGGATGCGGCCATCTTCGACAGCTGCTTTTCCGTGTCCACTTTAACCCGGCCATAATCGAGAACCGGATTGACTTGCGTATCGGCATTTACGATAGATGGACTGCCGCTGTAGACCAGCAGGCTCGAACTGTAGACAAACCGGCGCACCCCCGCTTCAATCCCGGCCTCCATCAGGGCTATCGACCCATCCAGTATGGAAGGTTTCAACACGGCGTAGGATTCGAAGGTCGCTCTTGCGGCGAGGTGAATGATACCGTCAACCCCCTTAACCGCTTGCCGGAGGCTATGGGGTTTTCGCAGATCGGCCAAGGGAAAATCCGCATCGAAATGGCAGATCTCGCAGTCATCGCCCGGCTGGCGAATCATCAGCCGTGGTCGGTAACCTCCGAGCGATAGGAGCCGAGACACCTCATAGCCGATAAAACCTGAAGCCCCGGTGACCAGCAATTTTATTTTCTTGGCGGTGGTCGTCATGTCATTGTCATTAGTTGAGTATCTTATTTAAAAGCGTCTCCATATCCCTGAGCAAAGAGTCTGTTTCAACGAGTTGGATGTTTGGGATGTGACGATGCAATGTGGCTTTTAATTGTGTGTCCGTTGCTTCATCCTTGTAATAGACCGAAAAACTTCTGGGGAAAAATCCTTTTTTGTGAAGCCTCATTGAATAGAAATAGACACCCTGTTTGAAGGTCACTTTTTTGATGTTCGAAAATGGCATGGTCATTTTTTTTAGACCCCAAAGCCCTCTTCGTCGATAGATAATTTGAGACGGTTCCAAGATTAAGGTGCTTTTATTAAAGATCGATTTTAAAGGATAATGACATTCAGTGATAATGACGCGCTGATTGTTTATCTCAAGATTTTCTTTGTCAGGTCCAAAACAGGTCACATAGACAAATGCGATAATAGCGACAGGCAGGAGCATTATAAGGGGGGTTAGTATCTTAATAAAATTATCTTTGAACGATTTGGAATCCATGGTTAAACCCTTTTTTTTGTGAGAAGTGGGATGGATATAAACAGGTTGAAGATCCAACATGCATATCATCACCTTATAATATCGGCAACCCGTCGCCAAGCTAGAATAATCGTGTGAATTCAATTCTCCGGGTAATTTAGGGGACGATCGTGAAATATTGACATTCGGGTAATTGGCGGTGATTGTTGAAGGATGTTGGATACGGCATCGCCATTAACCCTTGCATCTGTTTGATCAACAGAATATTGAATAGGGTTATAATCTATTTGTATCGGTCCTTATCATCACGCATTCAGAAGCGAAAACAGTATCCACAATCATGTGGCAATTCAACCGCGCGTCTACAGGACGCTTAGCTGTTCTGAATCGCTCAGATTCTTTACACAAAAAAAGACACCATGGCTGCTCTTAAAAGAATTTTTAAATCACCGGTGCTGATTCTGACCCTGTTAATGATACTGATACCATCTCTCAGTATCCCTGCCCGCCCGTATACTGCTAAGGAAATTGAGGAAATTAAGAAAAAAGCTTTGCAGGGAGATGCCAATGCTCAAAATGATATGGGTTATATTTATTACAAAGGATTGGGTGTAGAGCAAAACCACGCAGCAGCGCTTACGTGGTTTTTAAAAGCCGCTGAAAAAGGCAACCTTCAGGCCCAATATAATGCAGGCTATTTGTACTATAAGGGCGAGGGCGCAGAACGAACCTACACGAAAGCCTATGAATGGTTTTTTAAAGCGGCCAGCCAAGGCCACGCCGGTTCTCAATACAGATTAGGGCTCTTATATTATAAAGGCCAAGGGATTTCGCAGAGCTACGAACAGGCCCGCTTTTGGATAGGCAAAGCTGCCAATAAAGGGCATCCAAAAGCGCTCTATCACATTGGCTTGATGTATTATTATGGCCAAAGTGTAAAACAAAACTACGCCACGGCCTTCAAATGGTACCAGGGAGCTGCCGAGAAAGGGCTGGCCGAAGCGCAGATTGCATTGGGGTTGATGTACGAAGATGGCACAGGGGTAGAGCGGAATCACATAAAAGCTTACGCATGGTACTGCTTAGCAGAAGCAAACGGCCAAAAAGACGGAGAAAAGTATAAAAGCGAAATCGAATTAAAAATGTCCCGTACTGAAATCGCTGAGGCCCAAAAGGAAGCTGTGCAGTTGTTGGAAGAGATCAGCCAGAAGAATAAACAACCATAATACCGCATTTAAAAAGTCCCCGAAGCACACTTTATTTATGGCTCAGCCGGATTAAATCCGACCATGACATTTCTTGAACTTGAGACCGCTGCCACAAGGGCAGGGCGCATTGCGGCCGACCTTGCCGAAGGTGGCCGCCTGTTTGCCTTGCTTCCGTGTTCATAAAGAGAACGCGATTTGCCAATCAGATTATTTATTAGACGAAGTCGCCAGTAAAACGCCAAAGCAGATGAAAATCGAACCACTTGTTCGATTGAAATATTTGATCCGATTGGGTTTGGTAAGCCACGTTTTGGCACCGTGCGCCAACACGGCATATAGCATTAAAAATGAAAATGAAAAAATCATCAATGTCGCTATAAGCATAGAAAACTGGGGTAGCAATGCTTCGTTGGTATTTATGAACTGTGGAAACAGGGCCGTCAGGAAAATGATTGCTTTGGGGTTGCTTATGGCGACGCCCCAGGCCTGAAGAAATATTTTACGCGATGCGACATCGGCCACCGTTAATTGATTTTGGATGGCTTTAAAATCAAAGCCTTTCTGAAAAATCATTTTAAGACCTAAATAAATCAGGTAAGCGGCGCCAATATATTTAATGATATTGAATATACTTTCCGAAGTTTTGAGGATTGTCCCCAATCCGGCCATAGCCATCATGCCAAGGCAGAAAAGACCGACAATGTTGCCCAGGGCAGCAAAGGTGGCTTTGCGCCAGCCATGCAAGGTCGAATTTGTCATTATGAAGAGAACCGCGGGACCGGGCGTTGAGGTCGCGATGAGCACCAGCGTCAGATAGATGATCCATGATTGAAGTGTCATTTCAGGTTCCTGTGATTGGGTATCGAAATAAATAGGCTCTGGTTAAGATCTTGGTGCTTTCTGCAGGATTAACCTCCAAAAGATGCTTCGTGAATTGAAACGACCGAGTTGTCTCCAGTTGCAATGGCCTCCATTTTACCCATGGTCACCGGTAAGAGCACTTTGATAAAATAGGTGGCTGTTTGAAGTTGGCCGTCGTAGAAGGCGGTTTCCTTGTTCTTGGCGATCTTTGTTTCCCGGGCCGGACCGGTCAGTCCGCCGACCAGGTCGTTTAATTTCGGGACAGCCAGAGTCGCCCGCCACAGATGCATCCAGGCCATAATGACATCGCCCATGATATCCTGGAATGGTTGTGCAAAGGCAAAGGCGGTTTTGAATTCCGGCGACATGGCGGTTTGGCCGATGTGCATGGCGATTTCACCCAGGCGCGTGACAGCCTTGCCCACCGCAGAATGCAGATCCTTGAGTTCGCTGAAATCTTCCGCACGCGCGATCGTGTTCTGGATTTCCTGGAGCAGGCTCATAAATACTGCGCCATTTTTTTGACCCAGTTTACGCCCGAGCAGGTCCATGGCCTGAATGCCGTTGGTACCCTCGTAGATCGAAGTAATTTTACAATCTCTCAGCAGCTGTTCGACCGGATAATCGTTGGTGTAACCATAGCCACCGAAAACCTGAACCGCCTGCACGCATATGTCGAAACCCCGATCCGAACAGTAGGCCTTGACAATCGGTGTCAACAGGTCGAGCAGCCCCTGATAGTATTCCTTGTCAGCCTCTGATTGGGCGCATGCGATTTTATCGAAACAAGCCGCCGTGAAATAGATCAAGCTACGCATCCCATCGACATGGGCCTTCATCCACAGCAGCATTCGGCGCACATCCGGGTGTCGAATAATGGCGACCTGGGGCGCGTCAGCGTCCATGATATTTTCCAGGTCCCGGCCCTGTTGCCGTTGGCGGGCGTAGTCAAGGGCATAGAGATAGGCGGCGGAACCATGCATGAAACCGATAAAACCAGTGGCCAGACGGGCGTTGTTCATCATGTGGAACATGACGCGCATGCCTTTATTTTCTTCACCCAGCAAGAGACCCCGGCATTGGCCTTTACCTCCCAAGGTCATGCTGCAAGTTGCACTGCCATGAATTCCCATTTTATGCTCGATGCCGGTGCAGACGATATCGTTCGGCTCGCCTAAGCTTCCATCGGCGTTGACCCAGATTTTGGGCACGAGAAAAAGAGAGATCCCTTTGGTCCCTTTGGGCGCGCCTTCGATGCGCGCCAAGACCGGGTGAATGATGTTTTCAGTTAAGTCCTGGTCGCCGGAAGTAATGAAAATTTTATTGCCGGTCAGGGAATAGGTGCCGTCTTGATTCTTGACCGCCGTGGTTGCAAGCGAACCCACGTCGGAGCCGGCCTGCGGCTCGGTGAGCTGCATGGTACCGGACCATATGCCGGTGTACATTTTTTTTAAGAAGAGCTTTTTCTGTTCCTCTGTTCCAAAGTGCTCAATCAATTCGCCGGCCGCGTGGCCGACAAAACCATAAAGACAAAAGGCACTGTTGGCGCCGACCAGGTACTCCGAGGCGGCTTCTGTGAGGACCAGTGGCAATCCCTGTCCACCCAATTCGGGATCGGCGGTCATGGCCGTCCATTCGCCTTCCACGAAATGCTTGAAGGCCCGATGGTAGCATTCAGGGACTTTAACGTGACCGTTTTCAAAACGGGCACCCTCACGATCACCTTCCGCAAAGGTTGGCAAGATTTCTTTGATGGCCAACTGGCGTGCTTCGGAAATGATCAGATCGGATATTTTCCTATTAAACTCCTTGAATTTTTCGTGCTTGAAAAATGTTTCAGCTTCCATTTGTTCATAAAGAACAAATTCAATGTCTCGCCGGTCGGCGATTAGTTGGGTCATGGTACACCCCCTTGTGAGGTAAATAAAATCCTTAAAACGCGATACCAAGGCCCAGTTAAACGTAATTGTTTTGGCGCAAACTGGTTCTGAAAAAATCGAAATTCAAAGCACGGAATGCGAAACGGTTCGACACCCGCAGCGCGATCAAAAGAGAATCTTTTGGATCCGGTTATTTGTTAGGCGTTAAGGATTTGTCCTTCACGAAATTTGCGCAACTGCCAGGTGCCGTTAACTTCGGCCACGGTCTGGTTGTCGGCGTCTTTAAGGGCCAGGGCGAGTTCGAAATCGCATTTGCCCTCGTGTTCGGCCGTTGTCTGAATTTGATCGGCGGTCGCTTTGCTCATTTCAACTTCAAGGGTGACATCGGTTTTTGCGGCACGCAGATAACGGATGGTGACTTCTTTGACGATGGGGAAAAATTTATTATAATCAAAGGAAACCCCATGAATGATACCGCCGGCAAATTCGCCCAAAACAAAGAGGGAACCGGCATACATGGTACCCACGTGACTGGTGTTGCCCTCGAAGGGAATCAATATTTTGGCATAGCGATCTTTTAGTACCAGCACCTGCAGGCCCGTGCGCTTAATCCCTTGCACGGCCGCAACCGCAAAATCGGCGACAATTTGATATTTTGCTTCGATCATTGTTTCTCCTGTCATCGCTCTCTGTCTCGGCTGAGGGCGCTATATGAATACGCGCAGCGACTTTATTTGCGTTTCCAGATAGGCGCGCGGCCTTCCATCAGGGCCATGACACCTTCCTGAAAATCTTCACTACGCACAAGGATGCTTTGCATCCCGACTTCCATTTCGAGCTGGGTCATGAGATCGCCGCCGTCACCGCGCTTGATAATTTTTTTGGTTGCACCGACAGCGATAGGTGCTGTTCGGATGATCGCTTGGGCCAGGTTTTCGGCTTCGGCAATGAGCGCTTCAGCCGGGTAAACATGGTTGATCAAGCCCCATTCAAAGGCCGTTTGGGCCGTAAAATCTTTTTTGCCGGTCATGAGGACTTCCATGGCGCGTGAAGGCCCGATGATCCGCGACAGCCGGCTGGTGCCGCCCAGGTCGGCGACCAGGCCGAAGGTCAACTCGGGCAGGCCCCAGACGCAATCATCGCTCATTAGTCGGATATCACAAGCCAGAGCCAATTCTAACGCCATACCGAAAACAGCTCCGTGCATGACGCAAAGAACCGGAAGTTCAATCGCTTCGATACGGTTCAGGTACTGTTGGTACTTGTGGATGTCGGCACGGATCATAGCGCCTCCGGCAGCCTGATCGCCAGTCCACCTCCCAACCAGCGTGCCCAGGGAGGTGAAATCGACACCCGGCAGAAAAAACCTTGCCCGCACCTTTGATGATAATAACACGGATATCCGGATCCAGGATCTGTGCTTCAATGTGTTCACAAATAGTGGGCAGCATCTCAAAGAGCATGGCGTTGCGCTTGGCCGGGCGATTCAAGGTAATATCGTAAATGTTGTTCTTTTTTCGACCCAGAACATAATCTTCAGGCATACGGGCCTCCTACTTGAATTTAAATCCCCAACAGGTGTCAGGATAGACAATTTTATAAGGATTAATTTTAATATAAGAGCGACATCGTCGCGTCACATAAAATTGTTTCACAATTTTATGTCCATATCCGTCAGGGGATAGGAAACACAGGCATGCACATAACCATTTTGGCGATCCGATCTGCGGACCGCGACACCGGCCGGTTGAAATACCTTGCCCGATTCCACCTTCATCCGGCACATGCTGCATTCGCCGGAACGGCAAACCGATGGGGGCACGATCCCGTTCTTTTCCAATGAGACCAGTAGGGATTGTCCTGCCTGGGCCGTGAAGGCCGGTCCGCCACTGACGGTAAACTTGAAAGCTATCGTCCCCTTTGATTTCCGCGGGCCAACCGGGATATTCCCAGATGTGAACAGGTGTGCCGTACATCTCTCTGCGAACCTTGTTACGATTAACACCGAGAGACTCCAATTCCGGCAGGCAAAAGTCGTACAAGCCTTTAGGACCGCACAGGAAAAAGGTTTTGTCCCACACATCCCCGCAGACCCCCAGGATCAGATCGGACGTGATGTAACCTCGGGAGCCGACGTAGCCCTCTGGCGGTGATTCGATCACCGGGTAGTATTTGATCTGGCGGAAGCGCTGGGATAGCTGCTCGAGCTCTTCATGAAAAATGATGTCGTCAGTGGTTTGGTTACCATAGAACAAGGTGACTTCCCGGGCGAGATTGCGATCGACAATTTCCCGGAGCATGCTCATAAAGGGGGTTATGCCGCTGCCACCGGCAATAGCGACCATGTTTGGCATGTGAAACAGGGGATTGAAGTGAAAGACGCCTTGAGGCCCTGAGCTTTCGATATTCATCCCGATGGGTGCCTCATCGAGCAGGTAGTTGGACACCAGCCCGTCGGCAACCCGGCGAACGGTGACATCCCAATATCCGGTCTGATTGGGCGATGATGAAATACTGTACGGCCGGCTGGTGCGAATATTGCCGATTTGCAGGTACAGCGCAATATATTGCCCTGCCTGAAAAGGCGGCAAAGGCCCATCCGCTGCGTCAGCCGGAACGTTTTGGTCGAGACGGTTTCCGTTATGATGTCCGTGACACGCAGCTTGAGCCGTGACGGATGAAGACGTTCGACCTAGGCGTTAACGCCAATTTGATCAGGTGTGTATTCATGGCCCTGTTTGCGTGCGGTTTCAATCTCGGCGATAATTTCGTCATACCCCTCGAATTCCTGCCATATGCCTGCTCTCATGATACCCTCCTATTTGAACCCTGAGCTGCTTGAGAATCGATTTGGCGGCCGCCTTACCGGACCGCAGGGTGGGTTCAAACCCGCAGTCGCCGGCCCAGCCGCCGGCAAAGAAAAGGCCCTTGATCGGCGAATAGCGGCCCGGCTGAAAGAAGAGCGAATCTTTGGTAAGTTGTTCGTAACCGTAAATTGCCCCGGCCGGATGACCCAGGTAGCGCATAAAAGTCAAGGGCGTGGCCACCTCGATTTCCTCGATGTGGCTGCGGAGCCCGGGATAGACCTGTTCCACGCGTTGCAGCATGGATTCGGCACAGCGATACTTGAGATCATAATAGGCTTCCGGCGGCACCTTCAGCCAGGGTTCGCCGTATTTCAGGGAAACGATATTGACCTGGCTTGTGCCGGGCGGTGAAAAGCTCGGGATCGGCAATGTCGTAGCAGCTCAGAACCATTGGCGTCATCGGTGACTTCAAAGCGCTGCATGCGATCCAGAAGACCGTCGGATATATCGGTGCTGGCGATCAGGAAATTGGTCGATTCGTTAATGCCGATGCGATCGGGTTCACAATCCAACCCGATCCACATGTCCAAAGCCGAGACACTGAGGTTACGGCTTTGAAGTCGGTCTTGGCTTCGTCCGGAACATGCTCCGGATCGATCATGTTAACATA
The DNA here is from genome assembly GCA_963802265.1 of uncultured delta proteobacterium. Classification (GTDB taxonomy): domain Bacteria; phylum Desulfobacterota; class Desulfobacteria; order Desulfobacterales; family CAWDIC01; genus CAWDIC01. The sequence goes on along the minus strand of CAWDIC010000004.1, from coordinate 301,984 downwards.
GGTGGCAACCGGGGAAACATTCGAAACGATGTAGCGTCCCGGCAATTGGGTCGCCGTGTTCGGTTACCACGCCCTTAATCTGACCGTCGGCCGTCAGGATTTTTTGGACACCACAGTTGAATTGAACCGTGCCCCCGTGGGACAAAAATTTGTTTAAAATGGCATTGGAAAGGGCCTGGGAACCACCCTTGATGTGAAACGGTTTGAATTCGACATATTGAAAGAAGACCATGGCCAGATAGGCGAACGCCAACCGGGTTGGCGGAACGCCGAGATAACCCCAGTAAGCCGATAAAACGGTTTTCAAAACCGGGTCCTGGAAAAAGTCATCCAGAACCGCTTTTACATTTTTAAAGGCGTACTCATAAAGACGAGGATATTTTTCCCGGGATGGCTCCGGGTCGCGAAAGATAAAGGCCCCGATCATGTCGTTGGCGTACTGAGACATGAGGTCGAAAAAGCGATCGATGGCATCGGCTTCCTGGGGAAATTTATCTTTCAGGGTCGCGAGCACCTGGTCGCGGTCCGGCTTCAAGGCCACATGGGTTCCGTCCGGCATGTGGACACTGTAAAGGTCATCCATCTCGACGAATTCCAGATCGTCCATCACTCCGAGGCTGTTTAGGGTCAGGCGCAGCGGGCCCGGCCGTTCCGGTGAACCCAAACCGCTGAGCTGATGCAGGGCGACTTCGAATTCGAAACGGCCCCGGCAGAAACTGGTGGCCGCGCCCCCGGGGATGTTGTGCCGTTCCAGCAGCAAAACCTTGAGACCCTTCTGGGCCAAAGCCGCTGAGGCCGTCAGGCCGCCGTTGCCGGCACCGATGACGATGACGTCGTAAGTCTTCCATTATTCCCCCCAAAAATGATTTTAAACCATCATCTCATGTCCCATGGCGGTCGTTGCCGGTCGATGAAAAATGCTCACATACTTGCTTGTATGCTCCGCTTTTTAATCGACCGGCGCCTTGCCCTGAACCATGATCTAATGCTTTAAAATCATTTTTTCCCTGGTTTTATCAATACTATTAGACCTATCCCGTATTCTTTAATCACGGAGTTGCTCCTTGATTTGGAATACTCACGTACTATTTGTACGCTCCGTTTTCAAATCAGATGAGCGCCTTGTTTTTGGACGTGATCTACGACTTTGAAAGCAATTTCCAAAAGATGTTAAACCATCATCTCATGTCCCAGGGCGGCGTTGCCGGCCGATGAAAAATGCTCACGTACTTGCGTGTATGCTCCGCTTTTTAAGCGACCGGCGCCTTGCCCTGAAATATGATCTAATGCTTTAAATTAATTTTTCCTAAATGCACATTATAACTGAATTCTAAAGAACTTCTACCGCCTAATGAGTGGTGGTTAGAGCGGCGAAGCCGCGTCAAATAAAATTGCACAGCAATTTTATAGGCCCATAAATTTGGCTGCAATCCCTTTTTGAATTTCGTTGGTGCCGGCAAAAATCGACATGACCTTGACATCGCGCCAGCAGCGCGCCAGAGGACAGGTTTCCAGCATACCGTAATCACCGCACAATTCCAGGCTCCGGTCGGCAATGCGTTTGACCATGTCGGTGGTCCAGTACTTGGCCATGGACGTTTCCACGACCACGTCAAGGCCTTCCATATGGTCGGCGATGAGCTTATCTGTAAATGTCCGTCCGAGCTTGACTTCGGTCGCCATTTCCACGAGCGCAAACTGGGTCGCCTGGGATTTGGAAAGCGGTTTGCCGGATATGCTTGTCTTTTTGCAGTGATCGATAATCCATTCCAGGATTCTTTCGGATGCGGTCACAGCACCAAGCGCGGTGACCAGTCGTTCCTGCTGCAGTTTTTGCATGAGCATCAGAAAGCCCATGCCCTTGTCGCCGATACGATTGGTGGCAGGGATGCGGCACTTGGAAAAGAACAGTTCCGCGGTATCCTGGCTGTGCCAGCCCATTTTTTCCAGGCGACGACCGCGCGTGAAGCCGGGCGTGTCCGACTCGACGATATAAAGCGAAATGGCGTTATAGGGATTTTCTTCGGCCGGGTCTTTGGCTGCCACGATAACCAGGTCGGCATTGATACCGTTGGAAATGAACGTTTTGGACCCGTTGAGGATGACTTCATGCCCTTCTTCTTGGGCGATCGTCTGGAGGCCTGCCAGGTCGCTGCCGGCGCCCGGTTCGGACATGGCCACGGCTGTAATAATGTCCCCGGACACACAACCGGGCAGATATTTCTGCTTGAGTTCTTCCGAGGCAAAGGCGTCGATGTAGGGGACCACGATATCCGAGTGCAAGGCGGCCGCTACGCCGGTAATGTAGGTACGCGAAATCTCTTCGGTAACGATGACTGAATACAAGAAATCGCCGCCCTTCCCGCCATGCTGCGGTGAAACATCCATGCACAGGAAACCGGCGCGACCCATTTTGCGCCACAAGCTCTTGGGGACGAGGCCGTCCGCTTCCCACTGGGCTGCATAGGGGATGACTTCCTGCGCCAAGAACGCGCGCAACTGCTTGCGGAACGCCTGGTGTTCCTCGGTATACTGTAATATCTCCATCCGTTACTCCCAAATTAAAATTGCGGGGCAATTTTAAAATGCAAAACGCTCAGCTTAGGCGTATTTTCCGATGATCGATATACTACACACATTCATGGCCGGGAAACCGCCCAGGTTGTGGGTCAAGCCAAAACGCGGATCTTCAATCTGGCGCTCACCGGCGCGGCCGTGCAGCTGCAGATACATTTCATACAGCATGCGCAGGCCGGATGCCCCGATCGGGTGGCCGAAACATTTCAGGCCACCGTCGACCTGGCAAGGCACCGTCCCGTCCCGGTCGTAGAAACCATCCATGATATCGTACACCGCCCGGCCCCTTTCGGAAATGTGCAGGTCTTCCATGGTGACCAGTTCCGTGATGGAGAAGCAGTCATGGACTTCCATCATGCTGATCTCTTCCTTGGGGTTGGTAATGCCGGCCTCCTTGTAGGCCATGGTACTGCACTTGCTGGTGGTCATAAAGTGATCGCCGTCCCATTCGTTGTAGCCCATTTCTTCACCGGAGCTCAATGCCAGTTGCAGGGCTTTGACGGTGACGAAATCTTTTTTGCCCATCTGCTTCGGCAATCTCAGGGGTGGTGACAATGGCACAGGCCGCTCCGTCACTGACGCCACAGCAATCGAACAGACCCAAAGGATGGGCGATAATCGGCGAGGCCATGATCTGATCTTCCGTCACGACCTTGCGCAGATGCGCCTTGGGGTTCAAAACGCCATTGGCATGGCTCTTGGCGGAAACATGCGCCATGGCGCGTTTGATGTCCTGATCCGAGACTTTGTGTTTGGCGCCATAGGCGCTGGCCAATTGGGCGAAGATGCCCGGTGCCGTCAAATTGGGATACCATAACCACACCAGGCTGCCGGCGCCGGAACCCGGATTCGGCAGCCCGCCGTAACCGGTGTCCTTCAGTTTTTCAACCCCCAGGGCCAGGCAGATGTCGTAGGCGCCGGATGCGACGGCGTAGCAGGCCCCGCGAAACGCCTCGGTTCCGGTGGCGCAGTAATTTTCGACCCGGGTGACCGGAATAAAGGGCAGGCGCAGGGTCAGGGACAGGGGCAGGGCGCTCTTGCCCACATTGATTTCCTCCATACACGTGCCCAGCCAGGCAGCTCCGATGTCTTTCTTCTCAACCCCCGCATCGGTCAGGCATTCTTCAAACGCCTCGACCATCAGTTCTTCGGCCCCCATGTCCCAGCGTTCTCCGAAGCGGGTGCATCCCATTCCGATTATTGCAACTTTATCTTTTATTCCTGTGGCCATGGTCGTTCCTCCTGTTGTATCGCCATGCGTATTACAGACGTGCCGGGCAGTCTTTAGGCGCCAAATTTGAACAATTTTTCAAGGAGCTGCGATTTCATGACATCTCCGCCAATTTTCAATTTGCCGGTGGTAAAGGCCTGCATGGCCGGCAGTTTGCCGCCCATCATGGCCAGAAAATCGTCAGCCGCCATTTCCAGCGTGCAGACCGGTTGGTCGTGCTGACCGGCTTCGATGTTGCAGGCACCGTCTTTAACCACGCAGTACCAGTCGCCGCCGCCGGCATCCGGTAATGTTGTATTGGAACACCACGTCCACGCCGGCGGCCGCGTCGGCGTTAAACGTTTCCGGCATCTTTTCGAAAATGGTTTTTACGCCGGAGCCGTCATCGCCCGCATTATCAGCCGGCGTTTCGTCCGGGGCCGGTGGCGCGATCAAAGCGAAGAGGCCTTCGTTCGCATCGGCAAACTCTTTGGCGCCTTGCAGGGAGTTGATGTTGTCCCAGTTGGCATGAATCGCCTCGGGCGTGGGCGGGTTGTCGGCATCGCCAATCTGGGCGCCCGGCCCGGTCACGATAGCGGCCCGGTTAAAATAGCCCATGCCTGTATTGAAAATGCCGCCGGTTTCTTCGCATTCGGCGCTGCACAGGTACAGAACCAAAGGAGCCACAAATTCAGGTTTCGATTTTTGGAAGAGATCCGGCGGCATGACATCCTCGGTCAAGCGGGAGGCTGCAATCGGTGCGATGGTATTGACCTTGATGTCATATTTTTTACCTTCGATCTTGAGGGTGTTCATGAGTCCGACCAGCCCCATTTTGGCTGCGCCGTAATTGGTCTGGCCGAAGTTGCCGTACAGGCCGGCAGCCGAGGATGTCATGACGATTCGTCCGTAGCCGTTGTTTTTCATGACTTCCATGGCCGGACGGGTAACGTTGTAGGCGCCATTCAGGTGCACGTCCAAGACGGCGTTCCAGTTGGCCGGCTCCATTTTCAAAAAGCTTTTGTCACGCAGAATACCGGCGTTGTTGATCAGGATATCGACCTTGCCAAAGGCATCGACCGCCGACTTGACGATGTTGGCACCCCCTTCCGGTGTGGCCACGTTGTCATAGTTGGCAACGGCTTCACCCCCGAGGGCTTTGATTTCTTCCACGACCTGATCTGCCGGTGAGGCCGAGCCTTCGCCCGACCCGTCGCGTGCAGCCGCCCAGGTCGTTGATCACAACCTTTGGCACCGCGCCGGCCAGTTCCAGGGCATACACCCGGCCCAAGCCTGCCCCGGCACCGGTGACGATGGCGACCCGGCCATCGAGACGGATCTGGTCGGAGGGTGCCGTTGCACCGGGAATGGGTACCGCTTTCCAGAAATAGTGCACAAAGCCGCGATCCTTGTCTTCGACCCGGCGTCTGAATACCAGTTGCACGGGCAGCCCGACCTTGAGATCGTCGAATTCGCAATCCGTGAAGTCGGCCAAAAAACGGCCGCCACCTTCAAACACCACCATGCCATATTTATGGGGCGGATCCACTGAAACGGCCAGCAGATCACCGGTAAAGGACATTACCCTGGCGGGCACATCGGCAAATTCGTAGTCGTCCTGGCTGTGGTGGGCGCCGCAGCTGGGGTTCACGCAAATGTCCATTTTGGGAAACTGGGGTGTTCCGCAGTCGCGGCAGCGGCCGCCAACCATGCCGAGCAGCATTTTGCGCTTGCGCCACAAAACGGTCATGGCCGTCTGGGTGGGTGCTTCGGCCCGAATCCCCATTTCCGGTTCGATCAACCCTCTGAACTTCAACCATTTGGGGTAGTTGTCGGTTGTTTTTTTATTTTCCAGCGAACCTTTAAATCCTCTGCGGGGCGGGAGTTTGGTGATGTTGTCGGTCACTTCGAAATAAAGGGCATTGCAGCCCTGGCCAAAACCGGCCATCAAAATACGTTCGCCCGGTTGGGCCTCATCCAGTACCGACGCCAGCATCAAAAGCGGATGTGCGGTTCCGGTTTCGCCACAGACCTCATGCAGGGTATCGACCACGATTTCCGGATCCGCGCCAAGGGCCTTGGCGATTTTGCGGTGTTCCGCCTTGAAGATACAAGGGTAGATCAGTTTGTCGATCTGGTCCATCCCGATGTCAAGCTTCTGCATCAAACCGTTGACCGCTTCCGGAATAATCTGGGAATAGCCCACATCCCGGGCCCAACGTTCTTCCCAGACATAATCGTATTTTTTCAAGGCGCCCCGGTAGTGATCGACAAAGTCGTAGGAAACCGAATAGGAGCCCTTGAATTCGGCAATCACGTCCGTATCTCCGACCGTTAGAGCGGCGGCACCGTCGCCGAACCACATTTCATAGAAATAGGCGGTTCTGGTCTCCCGCTTGTCAGATGCACTTACCAGGATGTTTTTGCGTTCGCCACCTTTGATCGTTTCCAGGGCTGCCAGCAAAGCGGTGCTTCCGGCCTTCTGCGACGATGTGAAATCCGCAGCCATGATGTCGCTGCGCAGGTTCAAGGCTGTGGCAACGATACCGGCATTCTGGCGGTCGGCGAAAGGGAGCGTTGTCGATGCCAGAAAATGACCGTCCAGGGTCTGCTTGTCTATTCCTGTCAGGCAGTCCCGGGCAGCCGCGACGGTCATGGTGAGGGCGTCCTCGTCCCAATAGCACATGGACCGTTCGCCCTGGGCCACCATCATGATCGCCGGGGCAAACCAACCCATGGCCTGGAAAATGGACATGCGGTCCAATCGCAACCGTGGTATGTAGGCGCCATATGAAGTGATACCGATCATTTTTCATCTCCTTATACAAGCGCTGTCGCGCTTCTATGATATGCGGCTTTGCCGCATAAGGTTAGCAGTCAGCCGTTTACGGATTAACTCCCGTTAGAATTTGAACAGCTTTTCAATCAACTGGGATTTCATGATATCGCCTTCGATTTTGAGCTTACCGGATGTGTAGGCTTGCATGGCCGGCAATTTGCCATTCATCAGATCCAGGAAATCGGCATCCCCCATTTTCAGAAGACACACGGGTTTGGCATGGGTTCCGGCGGCAACCGTGCAGGTGCTGTCTTTGATAATACAGTGCCAGTCGCCACCGTTGTCACCTGAGATATGGTACTGAAAGACGGTGTCAACACCGACCGCGGCATCGGCCTGGAATGCGGCGGGCATCGATTCGAAAACGGCCACGACCGAAGCGATACCCGTAGCAGCCGCTGCTTCGTCGGCGGCCGGCGCATCGAAAGCCGCCAGAAGATCGCCGATCTGCTCGTTGAGGTGCCAGTACTCCTTGCCGTTTTTGAGCGAGGTAACCTGGTCCCAATGCTGCACCAGCTCTTCAGGCGCAGGGATCTGATTTTCGCCGCTGATAACGACACCCGGGCCGGTAACGACGGCCGCCCGATTGAAAAAGCCCATGCCGGCGTTGTAGATACCGCCGCTGACCGGGCACATGTCCGAACTCAGGTAGAGGACCATGGGAGCCACGTACTCAGGCTTGAGTTTTGCAAAGAAATCCGGCGGCAAAACGTCTTCGGTCAGTCGTGAAGCGGCCACCGGAGCGATTGTATTGACCTTGATATCGTATTTCTGACCTTCGATTTTAAGGGCGTTCATCAGCCCGACAAGCGCCATTTTCGCGGCAGTGTAGTTGGTTTGGCCGAAGTTGCCGTAAAGGCCGGCCGCCGAGGTCGTCATGACGATACGACCGTAGCCTTTTTCCTTCATGACCGCGAAAGCCGGGCGGGTGACGTTGTAAGCCCCGTTCAAATGGACGTCGAGAACCGTCTTCCAGGTTTCCGGTTCCATCTTTAAGAAACTTTTGTCGCGCAGAATTCCGGCATTGTTGATCAGGATGTCGACCGTACCGAAGGTCTCCAGGGCGGTTTGCACGATCCCCTGGCCGCCTTCGACGGTAGCCACGTTGTCGTAATTGGCCACCGCTTCACCGCCCAGGGCCTCGATTTCGGTAACCACCTGGTCGGCCGGGGCAGCGGAACCGTCACCCGAACCGTCCCGGGCACCGCCCAGGTCATTGACCACCACCTTGGCGCCGCGCTGGGCCAATTCAAGGGCATACACCCGTCCCAAACCGGCACCGGCGCCGGTTACAATGGCCACGCGACCGTCAAAGCGGATTTCCTCCTTGGGAATATCGCCATATTCGAACACCCCGTTGTCGATCACGGTTTCGCCACTTGTGGCGTGTACAACCCGCCACAAGGCTCGGCCTTTTTCGGTCTTCCAGATCAGGATATCGATCGGCACGCCAGGGTAGAGCGGCCTGGTGAAACGGCAGACCAAGCGCCGCACTTTTTCCGGTTGGCCGGGCACCAGGCTGTTGATCAAGGCCCGACAGGCGAACCCGTGGGTGCACAAACCGTGCATGATCGGTTTTTCGAATCCGGCCATCTTGGCAAATTCCTGATCAACATGGAGTTGAAAGATATCCCCCGAAAGGCGATAGAGCAGGGGTTGGTCTTCCGTAGGCGCCTCCGACACCACAAAATCAGGATCCCGGTCCGGAAAAATGATTTTCTTTTGGGGTGCATTTTCACCGCCGAAACCACCATCTAAACGGGAAAAAATGGTTGCGACCCCGGAAAAAAGCTTCTGGCCATTGGCATCGAATGTTTCAGTTTCCGCCAGAACCAAGGCGCCCTTTTGCGCCCCTTTATCATAGTAGTGGGTAATTTTACCGGTTGTTTTCAGCGTACCGTTGGGTGGAATGGGATTGTGGAACACCAGTTCCTGCTCACCGTGCAGGATGCCTGCCAGATTGACATTGGATAGCACCGCCATCTCCGGGAGGAAATCGTAGAGCGTGGAAATGGAAAAACTCGGCAGCACTTTCAGGTCCTTTTCATAACAGTACTCGATTTCGGAAAACCCGGCGCCGACACCGAGGGCATAGAGCACCGCATCTTTCCAAGAATAGTCCTTGGAAATGGGGCCTATCTGTTTTCCGATCGCATCCAGGTTTAAGGCCATAATATCCCCTCCTTGAATCGGTTTACTTGTCCAGCGTAAAAGCCGGAACCATAATAAATTTTAAGGTTTCTTTGATGACTTCCAGGTAGTTTTCACGATCGACGTCCAAAATTGGACGGAAAAAGGTTTCACCGGAAATAAAGTTCAAAACCGAATTCCACACCGCCAGAATTCGGGCCTTGGCCTGTGCCGACACATTCTGCTTGTCTATGGCCAGGCCCATGGCAACCGCAATGTTGGTCGTGTAATCCGCAACACGAATGTCGAGGGCCATTTCGTGGGGCGTCTTGTTGAAGTAGCCGAAAAGGATCAGGTTGGCGACTTCCGGTTTGGCAAATAGAAAATCGCACAGAATATCGATCGAAATTTCAAGGCGCTCGGCCAAGCTACGGCCACTCGCTTTTTGTTCGACCTCTTTGAAAATGCTGCGGATTTCGTCATTAATGTCTGTTATCAGGGCTTCGTACAGATCCTGTTTTTCACCCCAGTGGTAGTACAGGGTCGATATGTCGATTCCGACATCTTTGGCGATCATGCGGGTGGTGGTGCTGTTGTAGCCGTATTCCCCGAACAGGCGGCGTGCTGCCGCAAGGATCTTGGCCTTCATGGAGGTCGGGTCTTGACGGGCTTTTTCGAGGGGTGAGGGCATGTTAGGTTCCTTTTCGCCCAAGTTGAAAGGTTTTAAATGCTTAGATCTTTAATGAATCCGACCGAAACTTCCAACAAATCTATCCCATTAATTGCTTCCAGCGCTTGATGGAGAAATAAACAATATTTGAAATTTAGTCAAGATTTTTTTAGGAGGGGGATATCACAAGAAACGCTTTTAAATTTCTTTAGCACCTTTGTTGCATTTTTGTATGGCTGTATTAGGTTACCTTATACTTTTCGAGAAACGCTTAAAACGGCAGTTGAAAACCTAAGAGGAGGATAATCGTCATGAAAAACAATTTGATCCGCATGCTGTTTCTATCACTCGCCGGTGTTGCTTTGGTCGGCTGTGCGGCCCTTACACCCGTGGCCGACTTCGAAACCCAGAAGATCGATACGGCCGGGCGTGAACAGAAGGTCGCCAATCTGATGCTTGTTTACGATGCTTCGTCTTCTATGGATGAAGGCTACAATGGCCATACAAAGCATGATATCGGTATGGCGGTCGTTAAACATCTGAATCAAACCGTGCCGGTGGACTTGGATCTAAGAAGCGGTATCCGGACTTTCGGCCATGACCCCGACGTTTCAACTCAGGCGACGGTCCTTTTTCTTCCGATGGCGAAGCATTCCGAGACGGATTTTGAAGCAGCACGCCTAAGATTTAACGACGCCGGCGGAACGAGTCCGATGGAACTTGCCCTCAAAGCGGTCGCGGCTGAAGACCTTGAATCGCTTCAGGGAAAGACGGCCTTGATCGTCATCAGTGACGGTAAGAGCATGGGAGCGGCACCCCTGGAAGCAGCCCGGGAAATCAAACAGGCATTCGGTGATCGGGTTTGTATCTACACCGTTGTCGTGGGCGACGATCGACAAGGCATCAAGCTCATGCAGAAAATAGCCGCACTCAGTCAATGCGGTGGCTTTAAAAATGCGGACAGTCTTTTAAATGGTCAGACCATGGCGGCTTTTGCCCAGCAGGTCTTGGTAGGCGACCGTCTTGACAGTGATGGTGACGGTGTCGCCGACGTTAAGGATCAATGCCCCAAGACACCTGCCAATGTCGCGGTCGATAAGCAAGGATGTCCCTTGGATGCGGATGGTGACGGTGTGCCCGATTATAAGGATCGCTGTGCCGGAACGCCGGCAGGTGTCAGTGTTGATATGTATGGATGCGCTCTTGATTCGGACGGCGACGGCGTGCCCGACTACAAGGACAAATGCCCGGATACACCCAAGGGCGTCGTGGTCGATCAAACCGGCTGTGCGCCGATCGTGCAAAGCGCCATCGTCACCAGTGCCGGCACGTATATATTTAAGGATGTTCAGTTCGATACCGGCAAATGGAGCCTGAAATCGAGTTCGTTCCCGATATTGGACCAGCTTGCCGACACCCTGAAACAAGCTCCCGACCTGAAAGTTGAGATCCAGGGACATACCGACAGCCAGGGTAATCGGGCTTATAATCGCGATCTTTCGGAAAAGCGGGCTGAATCGGTACGCGTTTATTTGATCAAAGCCGGTGTTCCTGCCTCCCGTCTTACGGCCAAGGGCTTTGGTCCGGACCTACCGCTTACCACCAATGCCACCAGCGCAGGCCGTGCCCAGAATCGCCGGGTAGAGTTTAAACCCTTGCGTTAAGCCCAGGGCGCTATTGAGGATGACGATGCAAGCGGTTTGTGCATCGTCATCTTCATTGCCCTTTTTGACTTCCAGTCACCATACCCTGCCCAATGACGGTTCTTGACACGACCGGTTTCTAAAACCTAAGATGACGACTTAACAGTCTATACGAATTCCCTTACTTAGGATTTTCATGAAGATTTCGTTTTTCACGGCGCTGCGCGTTTTTATCCCCTTTGCGGCTGGATACTTCCTGTCCTATCTGTACCGGGTCGTCAACGCGGTTTTAGCTCCGAACCTGGTTCTCGACCTGGGCATCGGTCCTTCGTCCCTGGGAATGCTGACCTCCACCTACTTCATTGCTTTTGCGTCGTTCCAACTGCCTTTGGGGGTCCTGCTGGATCGTTTTGGGCCGCGCAAAACCGAGGCGTTTTTGTTACTTTTTGCTGGGTTGGGCGCCTTTGTTTTTTCCAAGGCCGAGACACTGAGCGGGCTGGTGATCGGACGGGCCCTGATCGGGTTCGGGGTTTCGGCCTGTCTGATGGCGGCCTTTAAAGCGTATGTCTTGTGGTTCCCGCGGGAGCGCTGGCCGCTGGTCAACGGGTTTCAAATGGCAGCCGGGGGTCTGGGCGCCTTGGCAGCCACGACCCCGGTGGAAGCGGCCTTGCAGATTACCAACTGGCGGGGCATTTTTACGGGGCTGGCGATTCTCACCATATTAGTTGCCGTGGCTGTTTTGGTCGTGGTCCCTGAAAAAAAAGGACTTCAACAGGGCGAGAGCCTGCGGGCCCAGGTCGATGGGGTCAAACAGGTTTTCACCAGCCTGGAGTTCTGGCGTGCGGCGCCCTTGACGACCATGTCCCAGGCCAGCTTTCTGGCGATTCAAGGCCTGTGGGCGGGACCCTGGTTGCGGGATGTGGCCCACCTGGAGCGCATGGCAGTCGCCCAAGTTTTGTCTGGGGTAGCTCTTGCGATGGTTGCGGGTTTTATTCTGCTAGGCGGCCTGGCGGAGCGCCTGGCCCGCTCCGGAATCAGCGTTCTGACCACAGCCGTGAGCGGTATGGGCCTGTTTATGGTTGTACAAGCATTGCTCATTGTGGGGGTTGCTGATCTGGCCCGACCGCTGTGGGTCGCTTTTGGCTTTATCGGGACCTCGGGCATTATAGCCTACGCCGCCCTTTCCCGGCGTTTTCCAGCGCACTTGTCCGGCCGGGTCACGACGGGCGTCAACCTGCTGGTTTTCATCGCCGCCTTTGCCGGGCAGTGGGCTATCGGTGCGATCATCGACCTGTGGCCGGTCAGTGCAACGGGAAGTTATTCCCTGTCCGGCTATCGGGCAGGTTTCGCCGCAATGCTAAGTCTGCAGGTGCTGTCTTTGGGGTGGTTCTTTGTTGCCAGTCGTTTGATCAGGCGGGATAAAAGCTGAAAGCTGTTGAGCTTTTGAGCCGAGGGTGGCCTTTACTTCATATGGTGGGGTTTACGGGTTTGCTTAACAGCTTATAATCTTTATTATTCATTATGGTCATTCTTTTCAACAATCTGACCGCCGAGGAGGCCGAGACGTATGCGTTGGTGTTGACCTCATCCGGCATTGCACAGCGCACCCGTGAGGGGCCACAGGGTTGGGAACTGATCGTCGAGACCGAGGCTTTTGAAACGGCCTTCGAGACCATCCGTGAATACCTTGTGGAAAATCGCCAAGCCGTACCGGCCCCTGAACCGCCTGCCGCAAGCTATCAACGCAACTTCAGCGGCGTCTGGGTGGCCCTGGGACTTCTGGTCTGCCACCTGACGGTTGCTACCAACCTTGAAAGTGCCGCGATCGTCAAGACCTTCGGGGCTTCGGCTGATCATATCCTGGACGGAGAGTATTACCGCTGTGTGACCGCCCTGATGCTACACGGAGACGTGACGCATTTGGTCAGCAACATGGTCGGGATCGCCATCTTCGGGACCGCGGTTTGTGCTGTCACGGGCCTGGGGGTCGGCTGGCTGATGATCCTTATGACCGGTTTGCTCGGAAATTTTCTCAACGCCCTTTTATATCAGACCGAACACCTTTCGGTCGGCGCTTCAACCGCTATCTTCGGGGCGATTGGTATTTTGGGAACTTATCAATTCATTCGTCGCTTCAGGCAGCCCGGACAGCGCCTGAAAGCCTACCTGCCCTTAGGAGCCGGCTTGGCGTTGCTGGCCTTTCTGGGCGCCGGGGCACGGTCCGACTTGATGGCGCACCTGTTCGGTTTTGCCGCGGGTATCGGTGCCGGAGGAATCTATGGCATGACCGTCAAACAACCGATAGAATTGTCAGCGCAACGAAGTTTTTTAGCGGTAGCGGTCGCAATTGCAGTCTTTGCCTGGCTCAGAGCCTTTTAACCCAATCATTGCAAAGGGGGTATGATGAAAATTAGATATGTTCTCTTGGTTGCAGTATTTGTCCTGGCGTTCAGTGGCTATGGAGAGACCGGTAGCGCGAATGACCTCAATGCATTTGCGAAGGCCTGTGGCTCAGCTTACAATCTGGGAGACCCCATTTGCGAATGTCTGGCGAAAAAAGCCGATGAGAGGCTGACGCCGCATGGCTTTGCTTTTCTTGTTGCCACCATGAATAAAGACGACGCCAAAGCTAAAAAGCTGCGAAGCAAACTCGACGTAAAAGAGGCGATGGATGCTGGTATGTTCATGGTCAACACGCCTAGCGAATGCGGCGAGGAGGTCGGTGGAAACTGAAAAATGGGTGTGACACCCTGATTGCGGTCTATAGTTGGAAGGGAGTCAGACTCTCACAGCCATTCGCGGTGACCAGGATGGTTTGTTCGAACTGGGCGGAAAGGGATTTGTCGCGGGTCACAGCCGTCCACTTGTCATCTAAGATGCGCAGGGCATAGCCGCCGAGATTGATCATCGGTTCGATCGTAAAGACCATACCCGGCACAAGCTTCAGACCGGCTCGGCGCTTCCCATTTAATGGAAATGCACCGACCCCAATATGTTGTCGTTCACTTTAGATTATCTAAATCGAAGGTAATAAATCACATTTTACCTCAAGTTAAAATTGGATTCGGTGTTGACTATGGACCGAAGCCATCCTAATTGGAATGCAACACTGGTCAACCAGCGGCATGATGAATCGAAAGAGGTTCTGCAGACCTTTCAAGACGCGATTGCAACCCAGCCGGGTTTTTCAAAAGCGCGCCTGGACAACTTGCCAGTGGTTGCGAGTGTGTTGGATGACTATTATCAGGTCATGAATCAATAGGCGATGGGCGTGCCCGAGCTTGCCATCTATAAGGGGGAAGCGCACCAATATGTATAAAGATAAAAAAGTAATTGTTGTCATGCCGGCTTACAATGCCAGCCATACCTTAGCAAAGACCCATGCTGAGGTCATGGCGCAAGGTGTTGTTGACCTGGTCATTGTTGTCGATGATGATAGCACGGATGATACAGTGGTTATCGCCGATAGCCTGCCAGATACCCAGGTATATCAGCATGCGAGCAATCAAGGCTATGGTGCCAACCAAAAATCATGTTACCGAGAGGCGCTGTCCGCTAATGGCGACATCATTGTCATGGTGCACCCTGATTACCAGTATACCCCTTTGTTAATACCAGCGATGGTGTCATTGATTGGTAACGGGCTTTACCATTGTGTCCTGGGGTCCCGTATTTTAGGCGGGCATGCGCTTAAAGGCGGCATGCCGGTATGGAAATATGTTGCGAATCGGATTTTGACCTTGGTTGAGAATGCGTTTTTGGGCGCCAAATTGTCCGAATATCACACCGGTTATCGGGCCTTTTCAAGGGAATTGTTGGAGCGCCTCCCGTTGGACGTAAACTCGGACGACTTTGTATTTGACAATCAGATGCTGGCGCAAATTATTTGGTATGGATATACGATTGCTGAAATCAGCTGTCCGACCAAGTATTTCCCTGAAGCCTCATCCATCAATTTCTCACGCAGTGTCACATATGGGATTGGGTGTCTCGCCACAGCAATGGCATTTCGTCTGTCCAAGATGGGATACCGATCAACATCTTTGTTTCCGACGCAGGATAACGTAAGGGGCCAATGAATCTAATGCGCTCGTATTCCACACGCATGATTGAACCTTCTCAAGCGGTTATCCTAACGGCCTTGGCGTTTTTTTGTATATCAGTTGGTTTTCTTGGCAACAAACCTTCCCCCTGACATCACACCAGATGAAGCAACGCGTAATGTACCTTGTATGTTTTAGAGATTTTAAGTGCTTTTGGAATCCGCTTGTTAAGCGATTGGACCCTACTTAGCACTGTCATCTGTTTACTATCCTATTCGAACGCAATAACTCTGCCGAAAGGCAAATTCGTAGAATACCGAGCCATAAAGCCCCATTTAGACATTTGCATGTGTTATCGTATATCAATACTTTGAGCCAACCCCTGGGAACTCGTAAGGATTTGTTGACTTACAATTTGCCTTTTGCCATACAGACGGAATGGGTAGAAAGAGTAGAAAAAAACGTGAGCGCAAACATGATACCGGGCCATTATATAGATCAAGTGATTCTTTTGTCCCGAATAACGCAATTGTTGAACAGCCCAATAGGCAAGCCATCCACCAACTCATCCTTGTCAGCTTATTGCTTATCTTGGCAACTTTCGTTGCTTATTGGCAGGTGTGGAATCATGATTTCGTGTATTATGATGACAATGTGTATGTTACTGAAAACAAGCACGTTCAGGCTGGTCTGACGACGGAAGGAATCGTTTGGTCCCTAACTGCCATTTATGCAAGTAATTGGCATCCGTTGACATGGCTCTCACACATGCTGGACTGCCAGCTATTTGGAATGGATGCGGGTTGGCATCACCTCACTAACCTGTTGTTTCACATATCGAACGCACTACTCCTATTCATCATCCTTAAAAGAATGACAGGAAATTTATGGCCAAGCGGTTTTGTTGCCGCTGCATTCGCCCTCCATCCTTTACATGTGGAATCAGTTGCATGGATAGCCGAACGAAAAGACGTATTGAGCACTTTTTTTTGGATGTTAACGCTATATTTTTATTTCTCATGGACGAAGCGTAAAAGAAATTTTAAGTACCTGGTCGCTCTTTGCGTATTTATTTTGGGCCTTATGGCCAAACCCATGTTGGTTACGCTCCCCTTTGTATTAATCCTTCTTGATTACTGGCCTCTTCGCCGAATCCACACACACATCGAGAAATCCGATCACAATAATTCACATCGGCGTAAGGTCAGTTTTCATTTTGTTTTGGAGAAAATTCCTTTTTTCTTTGTCGTCGCCATTGCGTGCGCCTTAACCCTTTTCGCCCAAGAAAAGGGCGGCGCCGTAGTTTCTTTGGATGTGTATAGTATTGGTGTCCGAATTGCCAACGCTTTGGTTTCTTATTTAGAATACATTGGGAAAATGTTCTGGCCCATTAAATTGGCGGTCATTTATCCCCATCCAGGGGTGCCCCCTCTCTGGAAGATTGTATTCGCCATTTTGTTCCTAACATCTGCAAGTGTGTTTGCAATCAAAAGTCGGCGAAAGAGGCCTTATTTGACGGTCGGATGGTTCTGGTACTTGGGAACCCTAATTCCAGTTATCGGCTTAGTTCAGGTTGGCTCTCAAGCCTTCGCAGATCGATATACATATATTCCGTTAATTGGTCTGTTCATCGTCATTGCCTGGGGCATAGCTGACATTACTGCAAACTGGCGTCAACGACAGATCATACTTGCGACATTGGCAGGGGCACTGTTCCTAATTTTAACGGTACTTTCATCGCTACAAGTAGACCGTTGGCGAAACAGCGTCACGCTTTTCAAACACACATTAGACGTAACTGTCGATAACTGGCTGGCGCACAACAACCTTGGTCTTGCCCTTGCCGATCAGGGGCAAATAAAAGAAGCTATGGATCACTATCAAGAGGCGTTACGGCTCAGACCCAATTATCAAGATGCGCACAACAACCTTGGCGTTGCATTGGCCGATCAGGGGCGTATAAGAGAAGCTATCGATCACTTTCAGGAGGCCTTACGGCTCAGACCAAATGATGAAGATGCGCACAACAACATTGGCGTTGCCCTGGCCAATCAGGGGCGAACAAAAGAAGCTATCGATCACTTTCAGGAGGCCTTACTGCTCAGACCAAATGATGAACATACTCACAACAACCTTGGTCTTGCCCTGGCCGATCAGGGGCAAGTAATAGAAGCGATCGTTCACTATCAGGAGGCGTTACGGCTCAGACCAAATTATCAGGATGCTCACAACAACCTTGGCGTTGCCCTGGCCGATCAGGGGCGTATAAGAGAAGCTATCGATCACTTTCAGGAAGCCTTGCGCATTGAACCAAAAAATCCTGAGCCCTACTGCAACTTGGGGGCTATTTACAGAAGTCAAGGAAAATACGAAAAGGCAGCAGAATACTATCAAAAAGCGTTGTCTCTTCAACCAAAGTATGCACTAGTCCTACAAAATTTGGCGTTAGTGTATGCCATGCAAGGAGAATACGACAAGGCACTTTCCTTTCATAAAAAAACCATAAAGCTTCAACCTGATAACGCCGGCGCCTATTACAATGTCGCCTGTATGTATGCACAGATGGGACAATTAGAAAAAGCCATTGATTGGTTAAAAAAGGCAATTGAAAGAGGTTTTGAACGTTGGGATCTAATAAAAACCGATCAAGATTTAGAAAATATCAGAAATACTTCATACTACAAACAATTAGTCAAAGCCATTGCGCCTTGACCAAATATAACCCCTGCTGCCCTAAAATCCACAATAACATTATGAAAAACTGATAACCACTGTCGAAGACCCGTTAAGCAGATGTTTTAACAGGTATTCGATGGTATCTGCTATGAGGCTTGGGGCATAAAAGGCAGAATCGTTGATTACGCTATGCAATCTTAAAAAAGCGAATGATAACGAAATTGCAGATTTGCATATCCAATCGTAACCTGAACAGTTTTCTATCCAGTTAGCGCAGGCTTGCCTTTCGCCACACGTGCCCAGCTAGGAGATGGATAATTGCCTAGAGCTCGAAAGGGGTCAAACTCTCACAGCCATTCGCGGTGACCAGGATGGTTTGTTCGAACTGGGCGGAAAGGGATTTGTCGCGGGTCACAGCCGTCCACTTGTCATCTAAGATGCGCAGGGCATAGCCGCCGAGATTGATCATCGGTTCGATCGTAAAGACCATACCCGGCACAAGCTTCAGACCGGCTCGGCGCTGGCCGAAGTGCGGGACCTGGGGCGGTTCGTGGAAGTCGAAACCAACGCCGTGGCCGACAAATTCGCGCACCACGGAACAGCCCTGACCTTCCGCGTATTTCTGGATGGCCCAGCCGATATCACCGATGGTGTTGCCGGGCTGGACCATGGCGATGCTTCTTTTGAGACATTCACGGGCCACTTGAACGATCTTGCGGGCCTCCTTGGTGGGGGTTCCGACAAAATAAGTTTTATTGGCATCGGCATAATAACCGTCGAGAATGGTGGTGACATCGACATTGATAATATCGCCGTCGACCAGCAGTCGGTCGCTCGGAATGCCGTGGCAGATGACTTCGTTGACGGAGGTGCAAACGCTTTTAGGAAAACCGCGGTAACTGAGTGGGGCCGGAGTGGCCTTGTTCTGGATGGTGAAGTCGTGAACCAGGGTATTGATGGCATCGGTCGTGATGCCGGGCCGGATCATGGCCTCGACCAGATCGAGGGTTTGAACAACCAGTTGCCCGGCCCGGCGGATCGCTTCAATATCCTGCGGCTGTTTGAGCCGAATCTTGTGTTTGGAAGCGTATACACCGGCCAGATCGCCGAGGTCGGACGCAGGTTTGCCGAGACAGCATTTTTTGTATTTAAGCCCGCTGCCGCAGGGGCAAAGGTCATTGCGTCCAGTTTGGCCTGGTTTGTTTTTCATAAACATGTCCGATCTTCTTAGAACCCCATTTAAGCGGTTTAAATTTTCGAAATCGCTCAAATGGGGTAGAAGCGGTTCCAACCTTGCTTTTAAAAATCACGCTTGCTTTCAGCTACTATTGTTTTTCCACTTCCTCATCACGCAGCACGCGGCGCAGCACCTTGCCAACGTTTGACACGGGGACTTCCTCTCGGAATTCAACAATCTTGGGACGCTTGTACCCGGCCATATTATCCTTGCAGAAATCGAAGATTTCCTGTTCGGTCGCGGTTTCACCCGGTTTAAGCTGAATAAAGGCCTTGACCGTTTCACCACTTTTTTCATCCGGGACCCCGACCACCGCTGCCAAGGCAACCTTGGGATGTGTAAACAGGATATCTTCCACATCTCGCGGGTAGACATTGAATCCGCCCACCAGAATCAGGTCCTTCTTTCGATCAGTGATCAGAAAATAGCCATTTTCGTCTATATGTCCAATATCGCCGGTCAGAAAAAAACGCTTGCCGTCAACTTCCCGAAAAACTTCGGCATTCGCATCTGGTCTTTTCCAATAACCCTGCATCACCTGCGGACCGCTGATGGCAATTTCGCCATCGTCGCCCTGGGGCAACTCTTGCAGTCCTGTTTCAAGGTCCAGTATCTTCATATCCGTACTTGAAACAGGGAATCCGATGGAGCCGACCTGGCGGTTTGCTCGGTTGGTTGGGTTGACGCTGGCCACGGGTGAAGTCTCGCTCAAACCGTAACCTTCGAAAATAACAGCACCGGTTTTTTCTTCAAATTGCCTGCAAACTTCTGGTGGCAGGGGGGCGCCACCGGAAAAGCAACCCATAATTGATGACAGGTCAAATTTTTCCAGAAGCGCGTGGTTGGTGAAGGCAACAAAAATAGTGGGTACTGCTGGCATAAGCGTTGGCTTGTGCTTTTGTACCAGTTCGAGCACCACAGTAAACGGAGGATCGCCTGCCCTGGGATCAGGGACACATATCAAGCGGCTGCCTGAAGAGCAGGCTGACAACATGGCAACGGTTAATCCAAAGCTGTGATACCAGGGGAGTACGCCCAAGTAGGTGTGAAAACCACCTTCCCGCAACTTTTCTGCCGCCCCTCCTTCGGTATGTGGAAAGCGCCCCCATTCATAGATCATCATCAAATTGGAGACAAAGTTCGAATGCGTTAGGGCCGCGCCCTTGGGAACACCGGTCGTGCCGCCGGTGTAAATAATCAGGGCCAGATCTTTGGCGGCATTTATGTCGACCTGGGGCGGATCCGGCTGGGCCGAAGCCACGACGTCATCGAAAAATAAATGGCCGGGCTGGTATTCACCGGCCTTGGGAATTTTGCCGAGCAGGCTGCCCAAAAAGCCCTTGACCCAAGGCAGATACGATTTGACATTGCAGACGACGACCGTTTCGACCTGGGTGCCCTCAATGGCCTTGACCGTTGTCGGGTAAAACTGGGGGTGGTCCATGCAGAAGACGACCTTGGCTCCGGCGTCATTGAGCTGGTAGTTGAGCTCGCCGGCGGTGTAGATGGGGTTGCAGGTGACGCACACAGCCCCGGCCTTTAGGATACCGAAAAAAATGGCCGGATAATGCGGCAGGTTGGGCAGAAAGATCGCCACCCGATCGCCCTTTTTAATCCCGGCCGACGCCAGGAAATTGGCGATGCGATTCGCGGTGTCCTGGACCTGGGCAAAGGTCCGGGTCGCATCATTAAAGATGGTGTAAACATTGTTGGGGTACTTGGCGGCCGTTTGGTCCAGAACCGCTTGCAACGGTTTGTCGTACCCCTCAAGATCGTAAGCAACACCTTCCGGCCAATTGGGGCCGTGCCATGGTTTAGTTGTCATGGAAACCTCCTGTTAAGCATTGATGGGCGTTTCATTGAAAGCCGCACAAACAGGGCCTTGAAAATATAAAAGTATAGAAAACTCGTCGTTAGGTGTCAAACAGTAAACGACGATAAGTTTTAAGTGAGCTAAAATTGCGAGTGACTAAAGTTCTGGTGTCGCTATGCTCCATCTTTCATAGCTTTATAATTGATAGAACACCTAAATTTAAGTCGTTTTAGTTCGCTCGTAACTCGTAACTTTGTTGAACTTAACTGCCACTCCTTGTTCGGACACACGGGAAGTACCGGGCCCTCCGGACCGTGTATTTATTTTAAAGTAAGGACAGGCTATATCGGTATGGGGGCAATCACCTGTGACGATGTGAACATCCAGGTGACGATGGCCGCATTTAGTACAGCTCCGAGATAGATTTTGCCGGTCAGCTGGAAAAACCAGGTTGAAATTGGAACGATCATGATTAGGACGCCGATGATGTGAAACAGATTCATTACAAAATTGACAAACATGCCCCCTGGTCCGACAAAGGGAATGAAGCCGGTCGTGAAAAGAGGGACGTACTGGATCGCCAGAAAAAGAAGCAGGGGCACAATCAACGCCAGGGTTTTGAGTATAGACCATGCGGCAAATGTTTGCAGGCGGGTCGCCCGGGGAGCCGGACGCAGCTGCGCATGCAGAAAAATACCGAGTTGCAGGAATCCGATCA
This sequence comes from uncultured delta proteobacterium, assembly GCA_963802265.1. Classification (GTDB taxonomy): domain Bacteria; phylum Desulfobacterota; class Desulfobacteria; order Desulfobacterales; family CAWDIC01; genus CAWDIC01. The sequence goes on along the minus strand of CAWDIC010000004.1, from coordinate 280,428 downwards.
GAAGATACGGAAAATAGGTCACATACATGTGGGCGCGATAACCGGTCAAATCACTGGCAAAGGGAAAGATGAAGCGAAAATCGACAATAAAGTGTTTTTCCAGAAAGTGCTCCCACCCGTACACCCAGCCAAAAAGAAGGGCTGCCAACAATAGCGTTTTGCCCATGGCAACGGTGTTCAAGGCGAAGCGGTCAGGTTTGAAGGAAAGGCCCAGGTCGCTGAGGGAGATGCCGGCGGGTCGGGCGGTTTTACGATACCAGCGTCGGAAGATGAAAAAGCCGATGATGTTGATCCACACAAACCACCAGACGATGGCATTGACCAGCATCATTGGAAAGGCCTTGTCGATTTGAAACACATAAATGTGAAGGCCAAAAAGGACAAAGATCAAAGGCAGGTAAAGCCACATCAGCAGCCCGTTGATAAAGGCATGTTTGAAAAACATACGCCCCGAGCAACGATAGGTCGAAGCCGGCTGTCCGCGCAGGTCGGCAAAAAAGGAAGTGCTAAGCAGCAGCATTCCCGCGGGCAGCAGGGAAGCCAAGCCGGCCAGCATGGCGACCAGGGTGGCCCACTCCTTGAGAGGCCAGATCTGGTTTTGGGCCTCGATCCACAGTTCGCCAGGCGGGTCGAGGGCTTGGCGCATCCACTGCACGGTTTCGGCAATGGCGGCTTGGCTGTGGGATTCCTGAATGTGGATCGTATTCGGGACGAAGACTCTCCGGGCGCTGCCCTGTGCAAAATCTCCGTACGTTTGCCCGATTCGGGCATCGGGATAGGGGATAACCTTGCGGCTTTGAGGGGTTGTCATCCATTCTTTGCGGATGTCACGCGTGCCGGTCATGCGCTCGCGGTATTCATCCCAGCGGCCGATGATCATCAGCATGTTGCGTGGATTGGTTGCAGTGGCTTCCGAGGTATAGGCATAGCCCGTTATTACCAGGGCTTCAACGTCCGGTTCCTGCAAAGCGACCTTGTAGGCCATTTCGGCGCCCAGGCTGTGGCCCAACAGGCCGACGGCCTGGCGGTTTACAAACGCCAGGCCTCGCAGGTAGTGTAGTGAAGACCGCCCGCCGTAGGTTGGATCGAAAGTGGGTGCCGCCGGATCATTGGGAATGCCCGAGTTGCCGCGACCGATGGCGTCGATGTTAAGCACCACAAACCCCCGGCGTGCCAGCTCGATACAATAGGCATCGCCGGTTTCACGATTGTTCTGGTAGCCGTGAATGTAGACGATACCCGGCATTGAGTTTTGTGCCGTAGCGGTGATCGGTCTCAGCAGTTTTGCGCGAATGGCAATGCCATTGTGATTGGCATAGTGGACGTTGCTGACTTCGATTTTTCCAAAGCCGCGCTGGGTCCAGGAGGCCACCACCACGGCGCCGATCAAGAGCGCCATGAAGCAAACCAGGGCACCAACGGCACCCTTGCGAGATCCGTCTTGCGGTGGGTTCACAAATTCCATACAAGACCTACTTGAATTTTTGCAGCAGGCGGTCGGCCCAGTCTTTGAAATAGGGGTCATCGGACTGGGCGGCTTCGGTCAGGAGTTTTTGGGCCTTGGCCTTGTTTTCTTCACCTTTTAATTTCATCAACAATTCGGCCACAAAAATTTTGGCTTCAGCATTGTCGGCAAAATAGGGGGTGGCCTGGAATTCTTGGTAGTATTCAAGCGATTTTTTGCGGTCACGCATCGGCCAGGGTAACACCGACCAGAAGCGGCCCAAGGAAAGAATCGGTCCCGCTTCGTTGTACATTTTGTCTAACTCGTACGCTTTTTCAAAACTGCTCTGGGTTTTGTTTTTCAACCCTTCCTGCAGGGCTTTGAGGATACTGACACCATCGGAGTAGATGCCCACGCTGAGTCCGTAATAATAGTGTCCATCCGCTTTTTCAGGTGCGATCTCGATTGCCTTTTGGGCGTATTGCATTCCGGCTTTGCCGTAGTCTTTGCAAATACCTTTCCAGCCCTCCACGGACTTTCGCTTGGCCTTGTTGCCATACTCACGATGGGCCCGTGCGCATTTCCAATGGGCCTCGTAATCACCGGGTCCAGCCTCCACGGCCTTGAGGTAAAGGGCGATCGACTGCTTGACGTTTTCGAGTCCCCCCTGATCATAAAGCGCATCGGCCTGCATCAGAAAATTTTGGGCCATCAGGCCACCGGGAAGGAGCAGCAAGCACACGCCAAGAACAAGAGCCCATGGTAATTTTTTCATTCTCCACCTCCTGTGGTTGAGTTTTGGGATATCAAGGTTGGCCTAATTTGTTGCCACCACCGATCGGAGCGAAAACGATCACACCTTCTGATAAAATTGGGTCATCTTGGCAACGTAAAACAAACATTAGCATGCTCATTGAGCCGGTGCCAGCAATTTATCAACGTACAGGTCTATAAATCAAAGTTAAGAGAGCCGGTGGACATTATTTTTTGAGGAACGGAAGCATGCGTTTAACGTGCTGAAATCATCGTTCAGGTGAGAGCGGCAAAGCCGCGTCCAATAAAATTGCGACCGCAATTTTATAAACCCATAAATTTGGCCGCAATGCTTTTCATGATTTCATTGGTGCCGGCAAAAATCGACATGACACGGACATCGCGCCAGGTGCGGACCAGCGCTTGGGCCTCCCGCATGCCCTCGGGTCCCAGCAAATCCAGACAGCGATCAGCCGTCCGTTTGACCATGTCCGTGGTCCAGTACTTGGCCATGGACGTTTCGATAATAATCGGACGGTTTTCCATGTGGTCCGCGATGAGCTTGTCGATAAAAGTACGGCCTAATTTAACGTCGGTCTCCATTTCGACCAGTGCAAATTGAACGGCCTGGGAACGAGACAGCGGCCGGCCGGCAACACGGGTCGTGCGGCAGAAAGTGGTGATTTGCTTCTATTAAATATTCAGCGATGGCAACAGCGCCGAGGGCCACCAGCAGACGTTCCTGCTGCAACTTGGCCATGAGCATCAAAAAGCCCTGCCCCTTTTCCCCCAGGCGGTTGGCACGGGGAATGCGGCAATCAGAAAAAAAAAGTTCGGCCGTATCCTGGCTGTGGGCACCCATTTTGTCGAGCTGACGGCCCCTGGTAAAACCAGGGATGCCGGATTCGACCAGAAATAATGAGATTGCTTGGTAGGGGTTGGGCACGGCCGGATCTCGGGCAGCGACCAGGACCAGGTCCGAGAAAATGCCGTTGGAGATAAAGGTCTTGGTCCCGTTGATGACACATTCATCGCCATCTTCGATGGCTGTGGTCGCAATGCCCGACAAATCACTGCCGGCGTTGGGTTCGGTCATGGCAATGGCCGTGACCATATCGCCGGTTACGCAGGGTGGCAGATAATGGGCCTTGAGTTCATCGGAACCGTAGGTGTCGATATAGGGGACGATGATGTCGCTGTGAACATAGGCCGTAAGGCCGGACTGATTTATTCTGAACAGCTCTTCGCATACGATGACGGAATAGAGGAAGTCGCGTCCCTGTCCGCCGTAGGCCGGTGATACCCACGTGCACAAAAAGCCTTCAGCGCCCATTTTGCGCCAAATATCCTTGGGAACGGCCCGGTCAGCTTCCCACTGGTCGATGTTGGGAACAACCTCGCGCAGCAGAAAGTCTCGCAGGCGCTTTCGAAAACGATGATGTTGATCGGTGTAGGCTAGAATTTCCATTCTTCGCGACGAATTGAAACCGGGCCTCGGGGCCCTGAATTATCGTGGGAAATGCGCTGCCAAGCATAGCACAGGCCCTGTGGATAGTAAATGGTTGGCTTCTCGCATACAAGAGATCGGGAATGGCTTGACGTGCTGATCGTTCTTCTCTATAATTTTTTCTCCAAATACAACGGCTTCAAATTTGAAGTCTCATCGCTGCACACCCTTTTACTTTAGGCACGCGCACATTAAAACACATTGGGACCTTGTTTAGAGGGCTTTTCACGTTTCACCGTTTGGGTTGATGGGTGTTGCTTCTAATGGGTGGGCAGGCCTTGCAAGCCGATCAGACAGCGACAGCAATTGCACAGCGAAAGGAGGTTTTAGATGGCCCCACAGGATAAGTTCTGGACCAAATCGTACGATCAAGGACTCACGGATCTGGATCCCCAGCTGTTCGAGATTTCATACGTCGATGCAGTTAAACCGACCTTTCAAAACTTTCCCGACAAGGTGGCCTTTGCCTTTATGGGGATCGAGGTCAGCTTTGCCGAGCTGGATCGGTATGCCAACAAAGTGGCCCATATGCTGCTCAAAAGCGGTTTGCAGAAAGGTGATGTGGTTGGCATCAATTTGCCCAATATACCTGAGTATATTATTACCTGGCTCGGTGTTTTAAGGGCCGGATGTGTGGTTTCCGGTGTGTCCCCGCTGCTTTCAGCCGAAGAGATGGCCTATCAACTCAAAGATTCCAATGCCAAGGGGCTGGTGACGCTCGATGCCATTTTTGCCGGGCGGCTGGTCAAGATTGCCGATGATCTGCCCGATCTAAAGGTGGTTGTGGCCGCCAGTGTCGGTGGTTTTCTGCCCGGCATCAAACGATTTCTGGGCAAGCTGCTGGGCAAAATCCCCAAGGGTCAAATAACACCGCTCGAGGGCAAGACGATTTATACCATGGAAACGGTCATCAAAACCGGCCAGTTTGCGGCTACCGATCCTGAAATTGTGGTCACACCCGATGATATTGCCTATATCCAGTACACCGGGGGCACCACCGGGCTGCCCAAGGGCGCCATGTTGAGTCACCGCAACGCGGTTGCTGATCTGCTGATCGTGCAGACCTGGCTAGGCTGGCAATCGGGCGTCGGATTGGCGCTATCCGGCTTCCCCTTTTTTCATATTGCCGGTCTGTTTTTCAATACCAATTGCATCTACCTGGGATGGACCCAGGTGCTGATTCCCAACCCACGTGATACGGATCACATCTGTGCCGAAATAGAGAAATACAAACCCACCACCCTTGTCAATGTACCATCCTTGTTTCAACTGCTGATCGCCAATCCAAAGTTTAAAACCCTGGACCATTCCAAACTGGAAAGTTGTATCTGTGCCGCAGCGCCCTTTCCGGAAGAATCCCAGAAGGAACTCGAAGCCACGGTGGGCAAGGGCAAGCTTCTGGAAGTATACGGCATGACCGAAACAGCACCGTTGACAACGATGAATCCTTCCAAGGGTCAGAAGAAACTGGGTTCGATCGGACTGCCACTTTTAAACACTGATTTGAAACTGGTCGATCCCGGTTCCGGTCAAGAGGTGGCTTTGGGCGAACCAGGCGAGATCTGTGTCAAAGGACCGCAAATCATGGTCGGGTACTACAATAAGCCGGACGAAACCCGCGCGGCAATCGATGCGGATGGGTACATGCATACCGGTGATGTGGCGATTCAAGACGAAGACGGCTACCTGCAGATTGTCGACCGCACCAAAGACATGATCATTGTCGGTGGCTTCAAGGTCTTCTCGACCAAGGTCGAAGAGGTCCTGACATCGCATCCCGCCATCGAGATGGTCGCCACGGTCGGTCTCCCCAACCCGGAACGTCCCGGCTCGGAATTGGTCAAAGCGTTTGTCCAGCGAGATCCAGCCTATGCGTTTGAAGGCGATGAGGCCGCTCTGACTGAGGACATCCTGCGCTTTGCCAAGGAAAAGCTGGCGCCCTATGAGATTCCCAAAGTGGTTGAGTTCAGAGATGAGCTGCCCCTGACGACGATCGGGAAGCTGGATAAAAAGAGGCTGCGCCAAGATAACTAGAAGCGATCTCAACTGGAGTGTTTTTTGACAAGCACGATATCGCTGTTGTCATAAATATGTTCCGAAATAGCCAAGCGATGAACGGTGCCCTATTTTTTTTAAAAAGGCATATCATCATGAATCGGCCCGGCTAGCGTAGTGCCCAGCCGAATGGATGATGTTTCCACAGCCTTATTTTACTACCATCCGGCCTTTGTTCATCACCCATTCGGCGGGCACAAGGCAAGGCTTGTTTTGATATGCCTTTTTTAAAAAAATAGGGCCCCGCTCACCGTGACCTCTATTTTTATTCTACGGACCGGGATTGACAAGGTGGGATCGGGCATCCGGGTGATCGATGCGAGGGCCTTTTCATTCAACACATTTCCCCGGTAGGTTTAGAGGCCTATCGCCGCATTGATCAGGATAATTTTGACGCGACCGGGGGGGAAGGCTTTTTCCGTTATGGTCCAGGTATTGCAGATGCGATCCGGGCTTTGACATGCTTCGCAGACCGCGGTTTTGGTGCAAGGTGTTTTTTTGTCGAGGCGCATGGCATTGGTTGGAGCGACATAATCCTTGATACGGAACATGGCGGCATCCAAATCGGGAACAATTTTGTTACGCCCCACCAAAACCACCACATGTGCCGGGCCAAAGGTAAGGCCACCGATGCGGTTGCCGATCATATCCAGATTGACCAAATGGCCGCGTTCGGTAACCGCATTGGTTCCGGTGAAAAACAGGTCGACCAGCAGCGCCTGGCGCCGGCGCTCCCAGCTTTCCGCCGCCGCAATGTTTTTTTCGAAAGTGTCGATCACCTTTATATCGGGAAGGGTTTTGAGCGTGTCATAGAGGCCGGTTGCAACGAAGGTCATGGAACCGCCCCAGGCAATCGTTTGCGGTTTGATCTGAGGAATGAGGGTTTGCATGACATGGGTGTGGGCTGCCGCTAAATCCGCCGCCACATAGGCCTGGAAGTTATTGGCCTCTAGTTGTTGTTTAAGGGCAGCGAGCCGTATTTGCCAATAGTGGTCGATCGGTTGATCCATGAGGTTCCTCGCAGATATGGTTGTTTTTCAATATTTATAGGGAACTGCCAGGCACGTGTCAAGCCGCGGCGTGTCCGGTCGCCCTTTTTGAGATTGACAAATCGAAACGTGTCCGCAATGGTTACCCCGATTGCGCCTGCACGCTGGAAAGGAAAACCTGATGACCACTACGAATCTCGGCCGTATCGGCTTTGCCTGTTCCTATGTTCCGGTGGCAGTCATCGATGCTGCCGGGTTCGTCCCTTGGCGGGTGCTTCCCATGAGCGAATGCCCCGACCAGGCCGGCCAATTGTTGCACGACAACCTGTGTCCCCACGTCAAGCGCATTATTGACCGCGCCCTGGCTGACGAGTTCCCACAACTTGAAGGCATGGTCTTCATCAACAGTTGTGATGCCATGCGCCGCATGGCCGATGCCTGGCAGCAAATCCGACCCCGCGACCGAACGATCATGCTCGATCTGCCTTCGACCCAGGAACCGGCCTCGCTGGCCTTTTTTGCCAAGGAGGTTCAGCGTCTGGCTAAAACCCTGGCGGATTGGAGCGGCAAGCCGTTGAACGTCGATGCGCTTCGGGCAAGCACCCAGCGTTATGATATGCTCGCCCGTTTGTTGACTCAAGTCCGTGAGCGTATGCGGGAAGGGACCCTTGACGGTGGTCCGGCCCGGATGCAGACCCTTTACAACCAGGCATCAACGGAAGCGGTCAAAACCTCCATCGACCGGATACAGGCGCTATTGGAATTGCCCCCCACCGCCCGGCCAACAGATCCGGGCGTGCCGGTCTTTGTGTTTGGCAACGTGCTGCCTGAGCCGGAGGTGTTTACCCTTTTTGAAGACTGCGGGGCCTTTATTGCCGGAGATGATTTTTGTACAGGGTCGCGTATGTTTGCGGAAAGCACCCAAGAAATGGCCGGCGATCCGTGGCAGTTCCTGGCACAGGAACGTCTGTTGCACCCACCCTGCGCCCGGACGTTCGATCCGGCCCGTCCCGGTCAAATCGCTCAAGATGTTTTGCAAAAAGCCCAAACGTGCAACGCCCAGGGAGTGATCGGCTATACCTTGAAATTCTGTGATCCCTACCTGGCCCGGATGCCGCTGGTGCGGGCGGCATTGAGGGAGGCCAACCTGCCGGTCCTGCTGCTGGAAGGTGATTGTACCTTACGGTCGATCGGCCAGCAGCGGACCCGAATCGAAGCCTTTATCGAAATGTTGAGGTAAACCCAATGATGCGGCAGTATTTTGAAGACATGATTGCGGGGATTGAATTAAAACTAACCAGGGAGCCGGAGAGCCGGAGTCCTCGCAAGCTATACGCCCTCGAGATCGCGCGCCTGGGCCAGCGACTGTATTCGGACAACGAACGGATGGCGTGGTGCGGCGTCGTGGCACCGTTTGACCTGCTGTCCGCCATGGGCGTGACCTCGTGTTTTGTTGAATTTATCGGCGCGATGCTGGCCGGCACGGGCACGGCGGACGCCTTTTTGGAGGCCGCGGAACAGGAAGGCTTTGCCGGGGATACCTGTGGTTACCACCGTTCCGTGATCGGGGCGGCTAAAAACGGTATGATGCCGATCCCGGATTTTTTAATTGCCACCAGCTGTCCGTGTACCGGTGGATTGGCGGTCATGGAAAATTTAGCGCATTACTTTGAAAAGGACCTCTTTGTCCTGGATGTGCCGCAGCAGGCGACCAAAGACAGTGAGCGTTATCTGGCCGACCAGATCAAGGCGATGGTGGCGTTTGTGGCTGACCATACCGGGGAACAGCTGAACGAAGACCGTTTACAAGAGGCGATTGCGCATACCAATGAGGCCCGGCGGTATATGATCGAAGCGTACCGATTGGCGCAGCAAGTGCCGTCACCCGCCAATGGGCGAGACCTGGTCAATTTCGGCATCGCGATGGCGCTCTTGTTAGGCACGCAAGGGGCGGTCGATGTGTCCCGGGCTTACAAAGAGGAATTCGCTGCCCGCTGCGAAGCGCAGACCAGCGGTGTTCCAGGGGAACAACTGCGCCTGATGTGGATCCAAAATCGTATCCAATTCAAAAATGACGTGGTCAAACTCCTGGAAACACAGTTCAAGGCCGCTATTGTTGTGGATGAATTGAACAGCATTACCTGGGAAGCAATCGACCCGCAAGACCCTTACACCGGCTTGGCGCGGCGCATGATCTCAATCCCCTTGAATGGGTCGGTGCAAAGAAGGGTTGCGCACCTTCAAATGCTGGCCAAGGCCTACCGCATCGATGGGGCCATAAATCCATGCCACTGGGGTTGTCGTCAGGGAACGGGGGCGCGCGGCATGATTTCCGAGGGCCTGAAAACGATCGGGGTGCCGGTATTAAATTTAGAAGTCGACTGCGTGGATTCTCGCAATTTTGGTGAAGGCCAGGTTAAAACACGATTGGAAGCTTTCCTGGAGATGCTGACCGGCCGGCTTTAGGCTTCACAGGCGCTTGCGCAAGCGTCACCTTGACGGCCGTTGCCTCAGGTGCGCGCGAGCAGTTCGTCGATACATCTGTCTTTTTCCCCCCAAAGACCATTGAGCCAGTCTTGAAAGGCCTGCCTGAATTCAGGATCCTGAACATAATCTCCACGCGGCGCCTGACTCACGGGAAGCTCCTTTATGCGCACCTTGATCTCTTTAATGTTACCGCAGGCAAAAGACCAGAAGCTGTTGGGGCCGGGGGGGTAAACAATGGTTACATCCAGGATTTGGTTCAAGTGATCGCCCATGGCTGCCAGAACAAAGGCGATACCTCCTGCTTTGGCCTTCAGCAAATTATCGTGGGGTGATTGTTGGCGCCGGTGTTTGGCTGGTGTGAAGCGCGTCCCTTCCACAAAATTCATGATCGACACCGGCAGGGTTTTAAATTTTTCACACGCCCGTCGCGTTATTTCGATGTCTTTGCCTTTGAGGTGGGGGTGACGGGCCACAAATTCTTTAGAGTAGCGTTTCATAAAAGGGAAATCGAGTGCCCACCAGGCCTGCCCCAGAAGCGGCACCCAGAAAAGCTCTTTTTTGATAAAGAATTTTAAAAAGGGGATCTTACGGTGAAAGATTCTTTGCAAAACAAGAATATCGACCCAGGACTGATGGTTGGCGATCACCAGGTACCAGCCGCGACGCTTTAAGGTTTGGGCTCCGCGCACATCCAAGTGCGTGCCGCCCAATAGTCTCTGGTTGAAATTATTGATTCCGATCCAGGTAACGGCAATGCTGTTCAGGGCCTGTTTACACCATTGGCGCCAGGCTGGAAAGGGCAGGATGATCTTTAAGAGGGTGATCAAAAAGATCGGGATCACACAGATAACCGTGTTGAAAACATAAAGTCCCAACGACAGCAGCCCGCGCAGTGGGCCCGGCAGCAATTTAAACATGGGTGTGCGTCCTTGTACGGTGCCTCGCTCCCCGAACTTCACTCGGAAGCGCTTTCTGACAATGCCTTCAAATGCGAGAATAAATTTTTAGATTTTTTATAGAGCGAAGGTTCCGAAAACAAGGCAGACCAAGGATTTTACAAAAGTTTTACAAAGGAGAAGATATCATTGTAAAACGTTTGCTTATTTTGGTGGGGCAAACTCTTTCAAAATGGTCTGATAAAGCGCCTCGCCGATGGCGATACCCAGATCGATGAACTGGGGCCCGTATTCGATACCGGTTGGGGTGCGGAAAGTCGTTTTAATCCGAATCAGCCCTTCAAGGCCTTGGGGATACCGTTTGATGAACTGGTCCAACGGCGGACTGAAACAGGCAATCATACTCCAGAGGGTGTCAGTGAAATTGTCAGGCCCCCAACGAAACTTGTCGGCGTCATAGAGACAATTTGAAACCAGCAATCTGTCCGGGTTCATGATTTCAACCGTTTCCTTGAAGGCTTCGTGGTTCAGAATCGCTCGGCAAATGTCTTCAATTTCATCCGCGGATAAACGGTAAGATTGCAAGACTTCACGGGCATAAGCGGCGCCTTCAACAGCGTGGCTTTTCTGGGTGCGCTTGATGTCATGGAGCAGCCCGGCACATTGTGCCACGAGTATGCGGCGTGGCATCTGTTTACGTGAGTAGCCCGTACGCTGGCCTTCGATGATCATAAGGGTGCCGGCGTCCAGAGCAACCTTGTCGGCGTGCGCCATGCCATGGCCGAAATTGTCGTCAATATTTTCAGCCACAAATTCCCGGATTTCGGTGATGAGCGGTGCGGCGTTGAAAAGTAAGCGTGATTGTTGGGCTTCCTGAGAGAAATCTTCGTAAAAACGAGGGGTTGGGTATGTTGAAACAATCTGGCGAGCGCGTTTGCGCAGCCTGAGGTAGACAGGATCCATGAAGACGACCGCAAATCAAAGTTTAACTTGGGGAGTCGGCGGGGCCGGACTCCCCGGGGATGCCAATTGCAAATAAAAGGACGGTTTAGGCCTCGGCCGGAATCGGCAGTAAACCCTCACAGACTTTCCATTTGCCGTTTTCTTTCACGAGGCGGATGGTTTCGTCGACGGGGTGCGTTTCGCCGATATGGAACAATTTGGCAACAAAGGTATAGAGCGGATTGATTTCTTTACGTCGCTCGGCCTTGAACGCAACCTCGGCTTCATTCTCGTTGGTGAAGACCGTGTGGGTGTGGATACCGAAAAGTCGACTTTTAGCCCAGTTGATGCCAAAACCTTTTTGCTGGGTTCGGTCGGCAACCGCGTTGAGGTAGGCAGCGACCGTGTCTTGATCATCCACCGTCTTTACTTGATCACACAAATAGTCCGCCATGCCGGGATCGAGGCGGTAATACGCCTTGGCAAAACCGATTGCAGTTCGATGCGGGGTTTCCCGATTATCGGCCGAAACCAAAATTATCTGCAAAAAAGCGCCGAGCAAGATTACAACCACAAGCCACGTGTAGTTGCTGTTCTGTTTCATCGAATTATCCTCCTTTCAGACCTAAGATCAATTAGCAATTCGATCAAAACCAGATAGCACGGAAACATTTTTATGACAAGGCTTTTATGGCATATGACGGGTGTTAAGATGGGCCCTTGACCGATTCAGGGGGGCAACCGGTTTAAATTTCTAAGTGTTGCAATTTCGACGGCAATTCAGTATAGACAACGGGGGTGAGAAACACTGGACGCTAACTCAAAAAAGTCTTTTGGCCAACCCACCGAAGCCTGGTCAGCCCTGCGAAGGCGGGCAAGTCCTCCATCGACGGATAAAGTGCTTTGTTGGTGCCTTGAGCCAAGCTCTTTTTTTTGAGATAATTTCTGGTATCCATCCACGAATGGCTTTTTTGCGCGATTTGCAGCCTGCAAGCGGCGTTAAGCGCCACGATTTGAATCCTCAAAATAGCCCGCTTTGGATGTCTATCCCGTTACAAGCGGGGAGGTTCAAATCGGTCGTCCGCCTTGTCGTGCTCGACGTTCCAAGCGCTTGGAGCGTCAGCCCACTCAATTAGTGGGAAATTCGCGCAAAATTTCCCTCCGTGGATTGACCTTATTTAAAAATCACTTCGTTAGAGCCACTTCGGTTCCTCACACTACAGCTTCAGTCATCAAAAGGGGGTTGTATGATCGATACACGCAACTGGGACTGGGAACCCGGTGAAAAAAAGGTCGTACTTGCAGATTGGTCGACGCAATTCAAGTGGGTTGAAGAATTTTATGCCAGCCCGGACGGCGAAAAAGTCGCAGCCATTGTCAACATTGACGAGGGCGAGTTCAATGTCTGTGTCAACGGTGAGACCTGGGAAAACGTATTCGATAAAATATGGTACCTCCGATTTGCGCCTGATGGACGTCTGACAGCCCTGGTTTCAGAGATGGGGGAGTGGACGGTTGCGGTGGACGGTGCTGCCTGGGAAAACAAGTTCGGATACGTGTGGAACACCCTGTTCAGCTCCGACGGCCAGAGCATCGCTGTTGCCGCCCAGCAGGACATGCGCTACTGCATGGTGTGTAATGGCGTTGCCTGGGAAGACACCTTCAGCGACATGACCTACTTTGCCCTGAGTCCCGATGGGAATCAAACGGCAGCCGCTGTTCAGGTGGCCAATTTCGATCAGGCCGAGGTCCATAAGTTTCAGGAAGGTGCTTACTCGGTCGCTCTGAACGGCAAGGCTTGGGATACCAAATTCGTGAATGTTTGGAACATGGCCATCAGCCAAGATGGCGACAGGCTGGCCGCTGAAGTTAGGCTCAATCTCTACGATTACACCATAGCGGTCAATGGTCAGACCTGGGAAAAAACCTACCCGTGTGTCTGGGAACCCAGGATCAATCCTGTCAAAGGGACGGTTGTCGCCCCGGTGCGTGTCGAAGGCAAGTGGGCCTTAGCCGAAGATGGCCGGATCATTTGGGACCAGCGTTTCGTTCAGCTATGGCATCAGAGCTTCAGTCCGGATGGCAAACAGGTGGCCGCTATTGTGGCACCGCGGTACGGCCGATGGACCGTGGCGATCGACGGGCGTCCTTGGTCGGTAACCTTCAGCGACTTGGTGACAGATACGGTTTTCAGCCCGGATGGTGCCCGGATTGCGGCGGTCGCCAAGGAAGGTCAAAACTGGAAGCTTGTGGTTGACGGCCGCGTCTGGTCCAACACTTTTGACATGGCCTGGAAGCCGGTTTTCAGCTCCGATGGCGCAAACGTGGCGGCCAAGGTGGAAAAGAACGGCAAATACACCGTGGTTGTAAATGACTGTTTGTGGGAGCATGAATGCGATGACGTGTTCGAACCGGAATTTAGCCCGGACGGAACGAAAATACTCCTCAAAGCGGTTGAAAAAGGCACCTATTATCGGCGGATTTTACCGGTAAGCGCCATAACGGGATAAAGGGGGGCAACATGCATGACGTCTATTCACTTGTAACCGGTCCATTGGCATGGGGGGCCTTTATCGTTTTTATTGGCGGATGCCTCTGGCGGCTAATCAGCATGTTCCGGCTGGTCAGCGAGAAGGAAAAATTTATTTTTTCATACATGAGCTGGAAATACAGCTTGCGCTCGATCTTCCATTGGATCATTCCGTTTGCCACCGTAAATTGGCGCAGGCATCCGGTGCTCACGATTGTCACCTTTGCCTTTCACCTGTGCCTCGTTTTGACACCCCTTTTTTTAATGGCGCATGTCATTCTATGGTCTGAGTCCTGGCTGGGCATCAGCTACTGGTCTCTGCCCGATGGCCTGGCAGATATAATGACCCTGGTCGTCATCGGTGCCTGCATCTTTTTTTTGATCCGCCGGCTGACGCTTCCGGAAGTGCAGTTTGTTACCTCGGCCTCCGATTATGTCATTCTGGCCATTGTGGCCGCACCGTTTGTCACCGGGTTTATTGCTTATCATCAGTGGATTAATTATCAGTTGTTCCTGATTCTGCACATTCTCGCTGGTGAGATAATGTTGATCGCGATACCGTTTACACGTTTGAGTCACATGATATTCTCACCGTTTACACGGGCCTACATGGGCTCGGAATTTGGTGGGGTGCGACATGCGCGCGACTGGTAGCATTGCCGCGGGCATGGCACCGGTTTATATATTGAATGAGATAAGCTTGATCTGACACCTACGGAGGTTCCAATTATGGCCGAACCTGCAAAAAATGAGGAAACCAAAAGCAAGGCGGATCTGGACCAAGGGCTGGAAGTCGGTGCGTCGCGCCTGACAGCGGAGAAGATCGAAAAGGTCATCAACGGTGTTATTAAAACCGAAACCGGTGCCCGCCTCAAGGCCTATGTCGATACGTGTATTCACTGTGGTCTCTGCTCGGAGGCATGTCACTACTATCTTTCTCACGACAACGATCCCAATTATTCGCCGGTAGGCAAGGTCAAGCGAACCATATGGGAGATGCTTCGCAAGAAAGGTCGCGTCAGCCCGGAGTTCATCAAAGAAGCCGCAATCGTGGCCCATACGGAATGCAACCTTTGTAAACGCTGCGCCCAATACTGCCCCTTTGGTATCGACATCGCCTACATCATGACGGTCGTAAGGCGCATCATTCACAAATTGGGATGCACACCCCTGTATATTCAGGACACGGCCCACAGCCACTCCGTGACCATGAACCAGATGTGGGTCAAAGGGGATGAATGGCCGGACACCTTGCAGTGGCAGGAAGAGGAAGCCCAGGCCGAGATTCCAACCCTGCGAATTCCACTGGAAAAGGTGGGGGCCGACATTATGTATTCCGTGATTGCGCCAGAACCGAAATTCCAGGCCCAGCTGATTTACCAGGCGGCCGTGATTATGGATGTTGCTGGCGTTAACTGGACCATGCCGGCTTCGGTGGGATGGGACAACAGTGATATGGCCATGTTTACGGGCGATAATGAAATTATGGGGCGTCTCAAACGGGCCCATTTCGAAACTGCCGCCCGCCTGAAAGTCAAACGGATCGTCATGGGCGAGTGTGGCCATGCGTTTCGATCAGTGGTCGATATGGGCAACCGCTGGCTCGGTTGGCAGCATCCCCCGATCCCGATCGTGCATGCCATTGATTTTTACTACGAGCTTCTCAAAGAGGGTCGCATCAAGATTGCCAAGAAATATCCCGAAACCGTGACCTTGCACGATCCGTGCAATGTGGTCAGGGGAGGTGGTCTGCATGAAAAGTCCCGCTATGTTGCCAAAATGCTGTGTGAAGAGGTGGTCGAGATGCACCCCAACCGGGAGCACAATTACTGTTGCGCCGCCGGTGGCGGGGTCATCAACTGTGGCCCGCCCTACAAAATGACGCGCATCAAGGGGAACCGGATCAAGGCCGAACAAATGTTCGCTGCCAAAACGCGTGGTGCCACAACGATGATCACCCCCTGCCATAACTGCCATAGCGGGCTGCACGATATTGTGCATCACTACGGTGTCGGACTGGATATTAAGTTTTTCGGCGATATTATTTATGAGGTCATGGAAAAACCGCAAGCAGCCGAGGGTTAAACCACAAGGAGAGATGAGTATGAAGAAAAGCGCCGTCGTCATGTTGGCATCCGTCTTGATTTGCGCGGTTGTATTCGTAGCGGCCCATTCCCAGGAGGACATGGCGTTCGTGGACAACAGTGTTTTCCCGAAACCCGAACGAACGGCGTCGGTTTTTAAACACGACGAACATAATGAGATGGCCGGGATCGAGGAGTGCAACGAGTGCCACCATCTATACGAGGAAGGCCAGCTGCTGGAAGACGAGTCTTCGGAAGACCAGCGTTGCTCGGAGTGCCATGCCCTTGAAGCCGTGGGCGACCAGCCGGATTTGATGAAAGCGTTTCATTCCAATTGCAAGGGGTGTCATGTCAAAGAGCAAAAAGGGCCGATCATGTGCGGCGAATGTCATGTCAAATAGGCGCAACCAAGCGCGCCAAGCGCCTTAGCCAAAGGATTTAAAAGAGGGGACTGCCATGCCGAAAAAAATTCTGATCATCGACGATGATCCGGTTATCGTCAAGTATCTTCAGGCGATCTTCAGCGACAATGGGTACGCCACTTGCAGTGCCTCCAGCAGCATGGAGGGGCTCGAGGTTGTGCGCAAGGAAAAGCCGGATTTGATTACCTTGGATTTGCAGATGCCCGGGGAGTGGGGCCCGCGCTTTTATCGCAAGCTCAGGAAGGACAAAAATTTAAAAGACATTCCGGTGATCGTGATCAGCGGGATCGATGGCGACCACGCCATTACGCATGCCGTGGCCTTTGTATCCAAACCGTTCGATCCGGAAAAGATTGTCGGCATCGTTAAAAACACGATCGGTTAACCAATAAACCGACCGGACCCGCCTGAGGCAATGGCGCGGGTTCGACAAAGCGCGCCAAAAGAAAACCGGCACAGGCTTGCGAGCCTGTGCCGGTTTTTATTGGGGAGTCAGTGGCAAGACGGCCAATGACCGCTATTGGTTGCGCGCTTTGGCATAGCCGATGCCGACCAGGGCTTCTTCCATTTCTCCGAGGATGGTCGGATCATCGATTGTCGCCGGGACTTTGTACTCTTTATTGTCGGCGATCTTTTGAATGGTACCCCGCAGGATCTTGCCAGATCTGGTTTTGGGGAGCCGTTTGACGACCGTCGCTTTTTTAAAGGAAGCGACCGGTCCAATACGATCGCGCACGGACTGAATGACTTCCTTTATGATTTCGCTGTTGTCGCGGTCGACCCCTGCGTTGAGTACCAAAAAACCAACCGGCACCTGACCTTTAAGGCTGTCATCCACACCCAGGACGGCGCACTCAGCCACATCCGGGTGGTCCGCCAGAACTTCTTCCATCGCGCCGGTGGAGAGTCGGTGGCCGGCGACGTTGATGATGTCATCCGTGCGTGACATAACAAATACATAATCGTCTTCATCAATGAAACCCGCATCTGCTGTTTTGTAATACCCGGGAAATTCTTCCATATAAGATTCCAGAAAACGGGCGTCATCGTTCCAGAGGGTCGGCAGTGATCCGGGAGGCAAGGGGAGTTTGACAACCAAAGCGCCAATTTCACCAGCCTTGACCTGTTTGTTGTCCGGGTCGACCACTTGAACAGCCCAACCGGGTGCCGCTTTGGTCGGCGAGCCTTCTTTGACCGGGAATTGATGAATACCCATAGCGTTGGCACAGATCGCCCAACCGGTTTCGGTTTGCCACCAGTGGTCGATGACCGGAACGCCGATATTTTTTTCAGCCCAATGCAGGGTGTCCGGATCGGTGCGTTCGCCCGCCAAAAACAGGGTTTTAAAATTAGACAAGTCGTATTTTTTCATCATCTCCGCTTTGGGGTCTTCGCGTTTGATGGCACGGAAGGCTGTCGGGGCGGTAAACATGGCCTTGACCTTATGATCTGCGATTACCCGCCAAAATACGCCTGCATCCGGGGTCCCGACCGGTTTGCCTTCGAACAGGATCGTGGTGCAACCTTTGAACAGTGGTGCGTAGACAATGTAGGAATGCCCGACAACCCAGCCCACATCCGAGGCGGCCCAGTAAACATCGCCGGCTTCCACGTTGTAGATGTTTTTCATGGTCCATTTCAGGGCAACCACATGTCCGCCATTGTCGCGCACAACCCCTTTGGGTTGTCCCGTGGTTCCTGATGTATATAGAATGTAGAGTGGGTCCGTGGCCGCAACTGGTACGCAGTCATGGGGTTGGGCAGCAGCCATGACATCGTTCCAGTCCAGATCACGCCCATCGATCATGCTGGCTGTTTCCATGGGCCGTTGGTAGATGATGCAGTGATTGGGTTTGAATTTGGCGAAACCGATGGCATCATCCAAAAGGGGCTTGTATTTGATGACCTTGGCAACTTCGATTCCGCAAGAGGCCGATACAATGAGTTTGGGTTTGGCGTCGTCAATACGGGTGGCCAGCTCTTTGGCTGCAAACCCACCGAAAACCACGGAATGAACGGCCCCGATACGGGCGCAAGCCAGCATGGCGATGGCCGCTTCCGCGATCATGGGCATGTAGATCAGTACCCGGTCGCCCTTGGTGACACCTTGGGCAGCCATTGCTCCGGCAAATTTAGCAACTTCATCACGTAATTCGTTAAACGTGTATTTTTTGATCGTATTGGTGACCGGGCTGTCATAAATCAGGGCATCCTGGTCGCCACGGCCATTTTCAATGTGAAAATCCAAGGCGTTGTAGCAGGTGTTGATTTCGCCGCCTACAAACCAACGGTAAAAAGGTTTGTTGGAGTCATCGAGTACCTTGTCCCACTTTTTGTACCAGTGGCAGTCCTCGGCGGCTGCCCCCCAAAAAGCTTCGGGATCGTTAATCGATTGGGCAAAAGCTTCATCATACGGATTTGTCATGTTGTACCCTCCTTACATTAGAATTTGTGTTGCAATAATTCGACTACCATAGGGAAAAAGAACGGTTAGTGTCAAGCAAAAACAGGAACCGGGTCCAGTTAATGAATGGGGCCCAGTTGCTGCGGCGAATTTGCCCTCACACCGCTCAACAAGGGCGGCAAACGACCCTGAAAAAAGGCATTCCTGTAAGGACGAAAAAGAGGTGGCCGGTGGGGGGGAAGGTTCTGATTTTCAGCGAACGATGCACTCCTGGACCCAATCGGAGGCGATGGCCTGCAAGTTTGACAGTTCTTGATCCGTGTAACGGCATTCGTTTTCACGGAAAAAACGCGGGTTTAAAACGGTGGTATCGCAGAACCGTTGCAAGGCGTACAGGCGTGACCCTTTGATGGTCTTAGAAATGTTGGCGATAATTTCGGTGTCCACGAACGGCTTGATGCAGGTGGTTCGGAATTCATAGGGAACCGTTGATTCCATCAGGATACGAATGCTCGTAAAGATCGGTTCCGGGTCATACGCCTTTTGGATCGCAGGGGCATAGTGGTGCGGATCCGACTTGATGTCCATGGCGATGTAGTCGACCAAGCCGCCTTTTACCAGGCTTTGGAGCACCTGCGGGCGGCTGCCGTTGGTGTCGAGCTTGATGGGGTAGCCCAGGGCCTTGATTTTTTCACAAAGATCCTGGAGGTCCTTTTGAAGCGTCGGTTCACCGCCCGAAATTACGACACCGTCCAAAAAGGATTTATGGGTTTCAAGGAACGTCAGAATGGTATTATCGGTCAAGCATGACGGATACGTGGCACACCCTTTGGCCAGGTCGGGGTTGTGACAGTAGGGACAATCGAAGTTACATCCCGACAGAAAGATGACACAGCTGATTTTGCCGGGAAAATCGATAAACGAATTTTTTTGTAAACCACCGACGACCATAGGGACCTGCTATGAGACTTAACCGAGGTTAAAGGTTTTGCGTTCCTCAAATTCGGCCTGTTTGCCGGTATTCCACTGTTTGATGGGGCGCAGGTAACCGACGACGCGCGAATAGACTTCGGTTTCCTGGCTGCACCGGTCACATTGGTGCTGCTCGCCGTTCAAATAGCCGTGCGAGGGGCAGATACTGAATGTGGGCGAAAGGGTAAAATACGGGAGTCTGAAGTTGCTCGCAACTTTTTTGATCAGACTTTTGATGGTTTCGATGTCATTGACCTGCTCACCCATGAAAATGTGCAAGACCGTCCCACCGGTATATTTGGACTGGAGCTGGTCTTGCAGCATGAGGGTTTCAAAGATATCGTCGGAGTAATTGACCGGCAACTGGGTTGAATTGGTGTAGTAAGGCGCGGCCCCTTGACGATAATTTTTCTCATTGGCACAGATGATGTCGGGATAGCGCTTTTTGTCCAGCATGGACAGACGGTAGGAGGTGCCTTCGGCCGGGGTCGCCTCGAGGTTGAAAATATCACCGGTTTCTTCCTGGATTTCAGCCAGCAAGTCCCGGATAAAATTCATGACCTGCAGGGCAAAGGCCTGGCCGCTGGCTGTGGCGATGTTTTCGCCCAGGAAATTCAAGCAGGCTTCGTTCATACCGATGATTCCGATGGTCGAAAAATGGTTTTTCCAGTACATCCCGGACCCTTTTTTAATTTCGCGCAGATAAAACTTAGAGTAGGGATAGAGGTTTTTATCGGTAAACTTTTCCAGAACCTTGCGTTTGATTAAAAGGCAGTCAACGGCGAGCTTTATTTTTTCCTTTAGTTGATCAAAGAAGTCACTTTCGGCCTCGGCAACGTGGCCGATCCGGGGTAGATTGATGGTCACGACCCCGATGGAGCCGGTCAGCGGGTTGGCACCAAAGAGCCCGCCGCCTCTTTTTAGGAGTTCCCGGTTGTCAAGGCGCAGGCGACAACACATGGAACGCGCATCTTCGGGTGACATGTCGGAATTGATGAAATTGGAAAAATAAGGAATGCCGTACTTACCGGTCATTTTCCAGACCATTTCGAGGTTGGGGTTGTCCCAGTCAAAATCGACCGTTATGTTGTAAGTGGGAATCGGAAATGTGAAAACTCGTCCCTTGGCATCGCCTTCCATCATGACCTCTGCAAAAGCGCGGTTCAGCATGTCCATTTCCGTTTGAAACTCGGCATAGGTCTTATTCCGTTCATAGCCGCCCACGATGACCGGATGATCTTTTAAAATGGAGGGGACGTACAGGTCCATGGTAATATTGGTAAAGGGCGTCTGAAAGCCCACCCGCGTCGGGATGTTGATGTTAAAGACAAACTCTTGAAGGGCCTGTTTGACTTCCGCGTAGTCCAGGTTGTCGTAGTGGATAAAGGGTGCCAGCAGCGTGTCGAAGTTCGAGAGCGCCTGAGCGCCGGCGGCTTCGCCTTGCAATGTATAAAAGAAATTGACAATCTGTCCCAGCGCTGAACGGAGGTGATTGGGCGCAGCACTTTCAACTTTGCCTTCAACGCCCTTGAATCCCAGCTTGAGCAAGTCTTTCAAATCCCAGCCCACACAGTAAACCGACAGAAGGCTAAGGTCGTGAATGTGCAAGTCGCCCTGCTTGTGGGCGCTGCGGATCTCGGGTGGGTAGATGCTATTCAGCCAATACTCGGATGTCACATCCGAGGAGATGTAGTTATTCAAACCCTGCAGAGAATAGCACATGTTGCTGTTCTCTTTGATTTTCCAGTCCAGCTTCTGAATGTAGTGGTCCACGAGATCCACATTCGCTTTGGTGGTGATTCTTCGAATCTGGGCGTGTTGTTCCCGATAGAGGATATACGCTTTAGCGGTTTTGTAAAACGGTGAGTCGAGCAGCACTCGCTCGACGATGTCCTGAATCTCCTCTACTTCGGGTAGCGGGCCCAGGCTAATTTCATGGGCCAGGGTCAGAACCCTCAGCGTGAGTTTGCGTCCTTCCCGTTCGTCAAACTCGGCGGTGGCCTTGCCGGCCTGGGTTATTGCGGCTGTTATTTTTGTTGAATCGAATTGGACAATGCGTCCGTCACGTTTTCGGATCTGCTCAAACACTAGCTCACCTCGAGTACCCAAGTTTGTCGGTTGTCGTAGTCGCAGCCAATCGTAGCGGGTCTATTGCTTTTGAGTTTTAAAAAGAAATATCCTGCCTTCCTTGAAGGGGCGACAGGAACTGAAACACCTTGCAGCTTTTTCGATCATAACAGGAGACCGGTCGAAAATCGACTGAAACTTAACCGCTTGCTAAGATGTAGACCTGAAGGTTTGGAACCAAGCTCAAAAGTAGGCCACCGACGACAATGGCGACTTCCTAAATACATCAACATGTTGTTGTTTGTCAATATTTAAATGCTATATATTGTGTATATTTGGCTCTCAGACGCTGTTAAGCGCGCCTAATGTGGGCAAATCATTGATGAAAAAAGTTCGCTTGTCTATGGATGGGGGTTGGGTGTGACCCAGATATAATCGGCGGTGTCCAGGCTGACCTCTTGAGTGGCCGGGGCCAGGTAAACCGTTCGAAAAGAAGCGCCTGTACGGGCCAAGGCCCGGTCCGGCACCCCAAACTTGCGGATGATGTGCCCGTTGCCGATAATCACGACCATCTTGCGGGTATCCAGGCTTTGGGCGATCGATGCCGCCATGGTGTCTTCCCAGGCACATTGGGCCTCGTAAAAATATTCGAAGTTTTCCCGTCCCTTGATACGGTGGTGACGGTCTTGGTATATTTTTTGGACATATTCTCGATGGGCGCTATTGGTCAGATCGATCTGGTCCGGCAGGTAGCGGGCATCTTCGGGCTGAAGGCTGGCGATCCCGCCGGTTGAAATTTTAGGCGGAATTTTAAACGGCAGGTTGAGCCCGATCAACGTCAGGCGGTGGTCTTTGATACTGCTCAGGATCGGACGATACAGCGCGAAATCAAACTTCCAATTGGCATACCAGTGGGTCAATTCCAAAAAGCGTCGCTCGTCCAGCTGACCGGATGACCAGCTATCGAGGACGGCCTGGTAAGTCATATCAAACATTTCCATACCCACAACGACATCGGGCCAGGCCGCTTGAAGGGCCTCGATCAGTTCAAGCTGGATTGCATGATGACGCGCGTCCCAATGGCTTTCACCGACATAGATAATTTGAACCTGCTCCAACTGCTGGATCAGTTGGGGGAATGATATGGGTCGCCCCAAGGCGGTATCGATGATGGTTTCGGGTGGGAAGGCGGTTTCGAGGTCCGTGATCTTCAGTTGTTCCGGTGGCATATTACACCCTCCAAGCAGAACCAGGACAATTATCCCGATTTGAAAGAGGCCGCGTTGCATGAATATAGGCAATGAATTCAAGTGTTGATTGCTCCTTATTGGGCGTGCTATAGCGGTTGACAAAATAGGGTGCCTCGCTTGGTTTATTGTAAACGGGACATATTTCTGACAATGGCTATAAAATCAAAACATGCAATCAGAAAATATTGTTTTACACAGAGGTTGTCGAAAAGAAGGCAGCCTCAGGTGAACAAAGGACCACTTAATGGATCGCAATCCTCTTTTTCGGAAAATTATCGTTCCCTGGTATGATTCGGATGTCGCCTGCTATATCTTCCTGTTCGGTATGCTGTTGGTTTTGTTGTTCAGTATCAGCGGGATCGTCGTTGCACAGGTCCACCCGCTTTATCATGCCCATACATGGGTACCTGTCATGCTGACGATTTTAAGCGGCAGTGTTTTCATTTCGATCACCACCCGTCTGATCAAACGGTACCTGTCGCAATATGAAAAATAAGCCTGTCCAAGACCCTATTGGCGGCCCTGCACAAATTTCATAAAGCTCGTGTCCAAATAACTGTCCGAGTGAATGTATTCCAGGATTTTCATCATCATATCCGCTTCAATGTAACCCGCCTGGTTGCTGATGCGCTCACCGTTGGGTGCCAGAAACCAGTTGTCCGGAATCGGTCGAATATTGTATTGGGCCGCTAATTCGCGCTCACTCGAGGTGTTGACCTTGACGGGTATAAAGTTGGCGTTTAGATAAGCGATCACAGCGGCATCCTGAAAGGTGTTCTTTTCCATTTTTTTACAGTAGGTGCACCACTCGGCCCAGAAGTGCACAAACAGCTTTTTGTTCTCAATTTTACCCAACACCAGGCCTTCATCATGGGAGTACCATTTGATGTCATTTTCAGCGGTGGCGTGGACCGGGAGCAGGAACAACAGACATCCCAAGAGCAAGCAACCGCATCGGATACCGATGGCGGTACTTCGAATGGTTGGTTTTTTCAACATATCATTTCTTTCAGCGTTGGCACTCGGCGGTTTTAAACCCGTGGCCGCTATGCCAGGATCAGCCAGTGCAAACGGTCTGTGACCAGTAGAAGGCCCATTGCAATTAACAGCACGCCCGCCGCGGTATTCAAGATCCGAAGCGTGGCTGAGGCCTTTGTCAAAAATTTCAAAATATAGTTGATACTGGTTGCAATCGCGATAAAAGGCGTTGCCAACCCGGCTGAATAAATTGCCAGCAGCAAAACGCCTTGACGGACCGTTTCCTGGCTTCCGGCGACAATCAGAATCGACCCCAATAACGGACCGATGCAGGGACTCCATCCGGCCGCGAAAGCCATGCCGACCAAAAAGGTGCCCAAAAAATGCAGGGGCCGCTTTTTCAGATGAATGCGTTTTTCAACGTCCAAACCCTGGATTCGTATGATTCCGGTGAGGTGGATGCCCAACAGAATTATTAACACCCCGCCGATGATTCGGATGGTGCTGCGATGGGCTGCAACGGCACTGCCCAAAAAAGATGCGGAAGCACCCAGTATGATAAAGACCACCGAAAAACCCAAAATATAGGCCAGGGTGGAACGAATGACCTTGCGGCGTATCTTGACCGAGGGATCATCCGTCAGCTGCTCCAGGCTAAAGCCGGTAATAAATGTAAAATAGGCCGGAATCAGCGGCAGGATGCAGGGTGAGAAAAATGACAGCAGGCCTGCCAAGTAGGCAGCCGGATATGAGACTGTTTCCGTAAACATCATGACACTGGCACCGGCTGACCGCAGCTGCGGCGAACCGCACGAACGATCTAAGATTAATCTTTTTTAATTTTAGAATCCTGTTTAGGGGACTTAAACTCATATAAAAGAACCGTTAAACCGGCACTTAGAAAAAGAAAGTCCCGAAAGAACAAAAGATAAGACCTCTTGGCGGCTTGTAAAGACACGGTAAAGCAGCCACAGGCTGTGTCGATGCCTCTCACAAGGGTGCTCAAATAAGCCGCCACAAAGAGGATAAGCAAAAAATTGACTATAAATACAGTACCTTTTACGTACCAGCCCATAACGAGTAAAATGCCACAGACAATTTCAACCCAGGGCAGCACCAGGGCGGCAGGGTATATTAAGGGTGCTGGCAGAATTTGATAGTTGTCAATGATGCGGGCAAAATCCGCGGGAGCCATCAGCTTGTCCCAACTGGCCCAGATGAACACAATGCCGAGCATGATTCTGAAACTGTGAACGAGCAAAAAAACAGCTCGGGAACGTATGGCGCGTTGGTTGAATTCCATCGGTTATTTATAAATATCGTTGAGAAATTTGATACAACGTTCGGGTTAACCGCCGGCAATCATGGGAATCAGATAGACCTCGGCTTGATCGGGTATCGGCGTTTGGTCGAAGTTGGGTCGCGAGATGTAGCGGGTATTAATCCGGACGACAGGGTAGGGATGGGTTTCACCGATATCCCGCAGCAGGTCCGCTATGGTCATCCCCTCATACCAAGGGAGGGTTTGGTCACCGACCCTGATCATCTTTGACGCCGTTTGCTTCGAGGACCTGCAGGACTTCCGGCAGATCGATTCCGAGCCGTCGAACCGTTGCCACGGTCGGGATTCCGTCCGGAGTCCAGCCCCGACGCTTGTAGACCGCATCTGTGAGTTGCTCGTACTGGGCTTCCCTGAAACGGCGTAAAAGGGCAACTTTCTCAAGGCTTGCTTTGCCCTCCGGATCGATTTGACATTTTTCCCGAAGCTGGCGGTCATAGCGTTCCAGGCGCGATTCGTACTCGGCCACAGTGACCGGTCCGATGGCACGATAAGGGAGTTGATCGTGTTCACGTCGGCCGAAACCCATGCGCAGATTAAAAATGCGCTGGAAATTATAGACCCCCTCACTCATCGTGATTAGATCGTCGGGCGTTACCGATCGGCCGGTGACGGCTGCAAAATATTCGGCATACCATTGCACATGCTTCATGACTTTGGCCGGTTCGAGAGCGTCCTTGTTGTCTTCCGGAACAATGTCATTCCAAGGCAGTTTACACAGTCCACAGAGACTAAACCAGGTGCGAAACATGGGGAACCAATGCAAGGCCTCGGCTTTCTGCTCAAAGGTGGGCATGAAATTGTGGACCATATCGAGAAAAATCAACCAGGCCTCGTCATGTTGGGGGCCTTTGAGCGCCAGGCCGTAACCGCCCTGCTGGGCAAGGGATTCTTTGGTCATGTATTCTGAAAACTCCAGCCCTTTGGCCTCCATGCCGATATCCTGCATGACGTCGGGATCCGCCCCGCAGGCTTCGGCCAGGTGGGTTTTCATTTTGCGAATGCCCTGTCCCACAATAGCACCGAACTTTTCGCCACGGGCCATCTGATGCACGAGGTCCAAAGCGGCCAAGCGGTTACCGAAAGTGAGTTCCATGCCGCCCGTATGGCTCGTGTTGATGAGGCCCTTCTCAAAGCATTCCATCACAAAGGCGATGCCGGTACCGACGGAGATGGTGTCCAGGCCGTAGGCATCACAGTAGAAATTCATCTCGATGACGGTGTGCGGATCAAAAATACCCAGATTCGATCCGCAGCCGGCGATGGTTTCGTACTCCGGGCCGTCTACAAAAACTTTGCGTCCTTGGTAAGGTCCGGTGAGGGGCACAAAATCTCTGACGCCATGGGAACAGGCCACCGTACACCCCATCCAGCAACCGTCGAATCCGGGATCAAAGATGGGTCGGTAAACCGCTTGGCTCAGATTGACGGCCTCTCGGTGACGACCGTATTGAAAGTTGTGGGTCGGAAGCAAATCGTGGTCGTTCATGATGCTGACCAGGTGGGTTGTACCGATCCGGGCCATTTCGTTCTGTTTGGGGTCGAGTTCGGCAATTTCACGGGAATAACGCCGGCCCCCCTTTTTTAAGGCCTCTAGATCGGCGGGACGGTTGGTTTTGACCGATACCTTACCCCAGCGAACCACCAGGGCCCGTAGCCCCTTGTCGGCGAAGACCGACCCGATGCCGCCTCGCCCGGCCTGCTTGTAGCGGGGCTGCTTGCGTTTGAGATCATACCATGAAAAATTCAAACAACCGATCAACGTATGCTGGGCCCCGGGACCGGACGAAACCACAGAAATGCTGCGTGGTTGGCCTTGGCTAAAGTGATCGGTCAAGGCTGCTGTCAGATCGTAGGCGTCTTCAGGCCCGCCTTCACAGGCCAACAGCTCAATTTGCTGACTGACACCGTCGATAAAGACGATCATGTTACGGTCGGTCTTGCCTTGGATTTCCAGGGCATCGAAACCGGAAAACTTTAGATAAGGACCAAAGTAGCCACCGACGTTGGAATCGATGGCACTTCCCGTGGTGGGCGAGAGGGTGGTCACGATACTTTTGCCGGAGCCCGGATAGATCGGTGTCCCGCCCAGGGGACCGGAGGAAATACAGACGGTGTTTTCGGGGTCATTCCATTTGGTTTGAGGGGTAACGGCCTGCCAGAGCAGCCATAAATCGAAACCCTTGCCACCGATGAAAGTTTTTTTCATTTGTTCGCTGACCGGTTTGGTCCGGATCGAACGGCTCCCGATATCGACATGCAAGGTCTGGCCGGCGTATCCATATTGGATGTCCGAGCGGTCGTATGGAACCGACGTAATTGATTTTAATGCGAGCTTTGTCATGCTGAACCTGCCTTTGTGGCTGAGAAAAGTAGGCCTTTCGGTTGATTGTTGGGAATGGCTTTAGCCGTTGCCGTTGGCGGAGAAAGCTTTAACCATAATCTCCCCGAGCTCCTTGGACCGTTGCGTGGCAGCTTCGACCGCATTGATCAGTGTTGTCCGCAACCCTCCTTTTTCAAGGGTGTGGATCCCGGCAATGGCCGTCCCGCCCGGGGAAGTGACCCTGTCTTTGGCTTGACCGGGGTGCTCCTTGGTTTCCATGAGCAGTTTGGCCGATCCCATGACCGTCTGGGTCGATAAAAAGAGCGCGTCATATCGCGACAGGCCCATTTTGACCCCCGCATCCGCCATGGCGTCGATGATCAGGAAGATATAAGCCGGCCCGCTACCGCTGAGGCCTGTAATGGCGTCCATAAGGATATTTTCTTTGATAAAAACGCTTTTCCCGACTGAGTCAAAAATGGCCTTGGCCAGCTCGATATCGCCCTCGCGGGTATGTTTGCCGGCAGCGATGGCCGTGGCGCTCTCTTTTACGAAGGCGGCAATGTTGGGCATGACCCGTATCAGACGCAGATCTTTGTTGATGCCGGCCTCCATGGCGGCGAGCGGCACACCGGCAGCGATGGAGATAACCAGCTTGTCCATGTTCAGATTGGCGGCGGTTTCATGCAGCACCTCCGCCAGAATCTGCGGTTTGACCGCATAGATAATAATTTCGGAGGCTTCGACCGCTTTCGCATTGTTGGTCGTGGTTTGGACGCCGTATTTGGCACGAATGGCGGCCAGCTTTTCCTCACGCACATCCGTGCAGATGATATGTTCCGGTTGGGAGGCTTGGGACTGAACCAGACCGCTTACCAACGCTTCGCCCATATTGCCGGTTCCGATAAAAGAGATCTTTTTGCCGTTTAACATGGAGATCTACCTCCTTAAAATTCATTGTCCTTTCGACAAGTTAAGTGCCCGCAACTTTAAAGTTTACTTAATTGTTAGTCAAGAAAAATATCCAGGTGCGGTATTGCCATGCGACTGGAGACCCGGCGATTTACCCTGAAATATCTTGACTTATGGGCCATAATATCATTATTTTCATAAAAACCACGCGCATGCTATTTGATCCTTTAAGGGTTGTTACAACAGGTTAATAAAAAGGTTGAGCAAAAGATGTACATGATCGGCTATTTCCTCATGGCGGTTGCCAAAGTGATTGATATCGTATTAATTTTTTTTATGTGGGTGGTTATTGCGCGTGCGATCCTATCGTGGGTGAACCCGGACCCGTATAACCCGATCGTTCGCTTTATTCACAAAGTAACCGAGCCGGTTTTACATCCCATCCGAATGAAGTTACCCGTCAATTTCGGCGGGCTCGACCTGTCTCCCATTGTCGTCTTTTTGGGTGTCATTTTTCTCAGAACCTTCCTAGTCAGTAGCTTACACAGATTGTCGATGTCGCTGATGTGAATTCCTACATTTACGTGAGGAGTAACCAATGGCCAAGATAGACGCTTTCTTCAAATTGATGCATGAACAGGGTGCTTCAGATCTACACCTGGTAGCAGGGCAACCGCCTGCTTTAAGGATTCGGGGCGATATTGAACGAATTAAATATAAAGTCCTCGACAACAATGATTTAAGAGGAATGCTTTACGAAATTTCGCCGGAGGACAAAATCAAGGTCTTTGAAGAAACCGGTGATGTCGATTTCGGTTATGAGATCCCAGGCCTGGCCCGCTACCGAGCCAATTTCTTTATGCAGAAATATGGTGTGGCCGCCGTTTTCAGGGAAATTCCCAGCCAGATTATGACGGCTGAACAGCTGGCCTTACCGCCGGTCATCTCCAAGCTTTCGACGCTACCCCGGGGTCTGGTCGTTGTAACCGGGCCGACCGGTAGCGGGAAATCGACCACTTTGGCCGCCATCATCGATCAGGCCAATCGCGCCCGCACGGATCATATCATCACCATCGAAGACCCCATCGAATTTGTGCACCAGAGCCAGGGCTGTCTGGTCAATCATCGGGAAATCGGGGTGCACACCAAGTCATTTACCGCAGCCTTGCGCGGTGCCTTGCGTGAAGACCCGGATATCATCCTCGTGGGTGAAATGAGGGATCTGGAGACCATCTCGCTGGCCATCGAGGCGGCCTCGACCGGTCATTTGGTTTTCAGTACGTTGCACACCACCAGCGCCGCCAAGACCGTTGACCGGATCGTGGAAGTTTTCCCTGAAGGCGAGCAGGCCCAAATTCGCTCCACACTGGCCGACGGCGTTCGTGCCATTATCGCCCAGGTACTTTTCAAGCGCATTGATCGCAAAGGGCGCTGTCCGGCCCTCGAAATTTTGATCGCCACGCCAGCTGTGCGCAACTTGATCAGGGAATCGAAAACCCATCAGCTCAATTCCATGATGCAGACCGGCAAGAAGTACGGCATGCAGCTACTGGACGATGCGATCATGCAACTCTATAAAAAAGGCTGGATCAGTCCGGACGATGCGTATTCCAAGTCGAATGACAAGGCACAGTTCAGACCTCTGTTGAAGTCACCGCCGACAGATTTTACCGAAGCCTAACACGCAACCCACTAACCCAGGGGGCGCCATGAGAAAACAGGAAATAGATCATATTCTGGCACGCATGTTGGATTCCCACCAGAATGTTTCCGATCTAAATTTTACCGTCGGCAAGCCGCTTCAAGTCGAAAGTGACGGCCAGCTGATGGGGGTCGATATCCGGCCTAAAATCAAGGAGCTATCGCCTTTTCAGACCGAAACGTTCGCCCTGACGCTTATCAATCAGAACCGCCGTCTGACCGACGCGCTGATCAATCAAGGGTCCTGCGACTTATCGTATACCCTGCCCGGAAAAGCGCGCTTCAGGATCAACATTTTCTCGCAGTCGGGCAATTACTCTATCGTGTTAAGGCAGCTGGAATCGAAAGTACCGACGATCAAGGAGATGAAACTGCCCGAAGCGTTTTTTGAAATCGCCCAAGAGCTCAATGGGATCGTCTTCGTGACCGGTGCCACCGGCTCCGGGAAGACGACCTCTCTGGCAGCGGTCCTCGACGAGGTCAACGAGAATAAATCGGTCCATGTCGTAACGCTGGAAGATCCGATTGAATACCAGCATCCTCACAAACGGGCAACCTTTAACCAGCGTGAATTGGGGAACGATTTCGATGCGTTTGCCAGCGGGTTGCGAGCCGCCTTGCGCCAAGCTCCCAAGGTTATCCTGGTCGGTGAAATGCGGGACCGAGAAACGGTTGAAATTGGTTTGAGTGCGGCGGAAACCGGCCACCTGGTTTTGACGACCCTTCATACGGTTGATGCCGGGCAAACCATTAACCGCCTGTTGGGTATGTTTAGCACCGAAGAAGAAAATCAGATTCGGATTCGGTTGGCCGACACCGTTCGTTGGGTCGTCGGCCAGCGCTTGCTTCCCAAAGTCGGCGGCGGACGCGTTGCCGCGTTCGAAATTCTCAGATCTAATATCCGCGTCAAAGACTGTATCTTACAAGGCGAATCCGAGGGTAAAACCTTTTACGATATCATGCAAAAAGGTCAGGCCTTCGGCATGACGACCTTTGATGATCATATCGTCAATTTATACGAACAAGGCTTGATAACCCAGGAGACGGCGTTGGCCTATGCGTCACGCCGGGGCATTGTGGGTCGTGGCATCGACAAGGTCAAAAGTGCCCGCGGAGAGGCGACAACCGACATTGACGCGCTCAAGATGGACCGCGGTTACGATAAGAGTTATGATCGCGCCTTTTAATTTCTTGGCCGAAAGACCTTTTTAAAAGCGCTTCTATATTTGGAAGGAGAAAGACACGATTATGAATATCAGTTGTGATTCCTGCCGAAGCAAATTTCGAGTTCCGGATGAGAAGATACATCCCCAAAAAGGTGCTTCATTTAAATGCCCCAAGTGTAAGAACAAAATATTTGTCAGCCCGCCCGAGACCCAGCCGGAGCCAGATCAATCTTTGGACGATGCCTCTCAGGCTGCCAATGAGTTTGGCGTTGATACCTTTGAGACTGACGAAAAACCATTCGATTTTGTTGAAGAGGAAGGCAAAACGGCCTTGGTGTGCGAACAGAACCCGGCCCTTAAAAAAAGCATCGTCGAGGTCTTACACCTGATGGAGTACCACATCACGGAGCCCGAAAATCAGCGCGAAGCGCTTAAACAAATGCGCTATCACGATTTTAACCTGATCGTTATCAATGAGGCCTTCGATACGCGCAACCCGGATGCCAATGGTGTCTTGATTTACCTCGAGCGCCTGCACATGGTGACACGGCGCAATATGATCGTTTGCTTGGTCACCAGTCGCTACCGTACCAAGGACGACATGATGGCCTTTCAAAAGAGCGTTAACATGATCGTGAACACCGAAGACCTCAAGAATTTAGATCGCGTGCTCCGAAGTGGAATTGCAGACTATGAATTTTCCTATCGGGTGTTCAAGGAGACAAACAAGTAGTTTCCATCCATAAATGGCCTTTTTGCCCAACCTCGGCGTCAACCTTCACAATCGCTTGTGCGGCGCACCTGAGTACGCCTCGATGCAATTGCTCGATTTCCTTGACCTTGACCAAAATTCGCATTAATGAATTGGAAACAACCATTGGAGCTCATCCACCAAAACGCTTTTTATGGACAGGCACACGTCCATAATTGTTTTGATAGGCCTTTTAAAAAAATAGGGTGCCTCGCTTGATTTATGGTAAACGGAACATATTTTTACAATGGCTATAAAACATCACGACCTGTTTAGGCACCGCTGATGAGGCGGTCGAACTGAAGGAAGGGGATTGGTTTGGGCGACAACGGTCGGTACACCTGCCGTGAATACAGAGAAGAAATGCTCCTCCTGGGACTCAGACGAAGGCTTGCGGTGGGCGATCTTGCGGAATCGGAAAAGCAGGCTTTAGTGGCGCAGATTCGTGAGCTTGAGGAACAAATGCAGATAAACTAGCAGCGCTAACAGCACGACAAGCTGACAGGTGGCAATGGCAGCCAAAATTGACCAAATCACTGAGGACCTCTACCTGCTGACTCTCGAGCCGCCGATTCCGGGCTTTGAGTCATTTATTTGTTCCTGGCTGTATCGGGGCGATCAGGTTTTTATCGTCGATGTGGGGCCGGCGGTTACAGCCGATGATTTGATTGCGGCCCTGCAGGCCCTCGATGTAGACCGCCTCGACTATATCTTGCTGACCCATATTCATCTCGACCATGCCGGGGGAATTGGCGAAATCGCACAGGCCTTTCCAACGGCGCCGATCATATGCCATCCCGCCGGCATTCCCCACCTGGTCGATCCGACCCGGCTGTGGCAAGGGACCGTGAAAACGCTCGGCCGGACCGCTGAATTGTATGGGCCGCTGCAAGCGGTAGCACCGGAACGCTTGCGCGATGCAGCAGCCTTCAGCGCGGTCGATATTGTGCCGGTGATGACACCGGGCCATTCCCAGCACCATGTCGCCTACCGAACCGATCAATATCTCTTTGCCGGTGAGGCCGGAGGAGTCTTCTCGGCGCAGGCATCCGGGCCGGAATACCTGCGGCCCGCAACCCCGCCCCGTTTTTTTTTCGATATTTATCGCCAAAGCGTCGAGGCCCTTATAAAAACGGCCCCCACAACCATGTGCTATGGGCATTACGGCGTAACAACCAAAGCAGCGGAGCACCTGCGTCGGCATTGTGAACAGCTCCGGCTTTGGCGCCGGGTGATCGCTGCTGAAATGGCCCATAGCGCCCATGATGATTTTTTCGCCCGTTGCTTGACGCATCTTTTGCAGGAAGATCCCTCGCTATCCGGTTTCCACCATATGGATCCGCCGATCCAGCAGCGGGAGAGAGGTTTCTTGCTTAACAGTATCAGGGGTTTTGCGGAGTATTTAAAGACCGTTGCTGATGATGCGTAACCCTTCGAGGGTGAGATTGCGCTCAACGCTTTCGATTGTTTCCGTCACCCCCTTCATCAGGGGCGCCAGGCCTCCGGTGGCGATAACTTTGGGCGCGGTCCCCATCTCGGCGTGCATGCGCTTTACAATGCCATCGACCAGACCGGCGTAACCATAGATGAGACCGGATTTGATGCTGTCGACGGTATGTTTGCCGATAACGTGGGTCGGTGGCGCAAAAATTTCCACGCGGGGTAGTTTGGAAGCGTTGCGAAAGAGTGCTTCCGAAGCAATCATGATGCCGGGACTGATAGCACCTCCCAGATATTCCCCCTTGGCTGAAATGGCGTCAAAGGTGGTGGCTGTACCAAAATCGATGATGATCAGGCTGGTTTGGTATTTATGATAGGCGGCGATTGAGTTGACAATGCGATCGGCGCCCAGCTCAGCCGGATTATGAATCAAAATCGGCATGCTGGGTACGCTGCGGGCGTCCACCCACAGGGGCGCATGCTGCAGGTAGAGACGACAAAAGTTGTCAAGAATCGTAACAAGGGGGGGGACGACGCACGAAATGACGGTGCGTTCGACATCTTCTAATTTGATCCGGCTACCGCTAAAAAGGTTGGTCACCAAAAGGCTGAATTCGTCTTCGGTCGTATTGCGTTCCGTCCGGATCCGCCAATCCTTGAGTAATTGGCGGCCCTCATATATACCAAGGACCGTGTTGGTGTTACCCACATCGATTACGAAAAGCATGGCGGTCTTCCTTGTTTATGGTTTAAATCGATCTGTTGCAAAGGTTTCGACTCGATTAAACCGTGCTGATCTCAGGTTTAGGGTTTGATCACGTTGACTGTGAAAATTTCTGGTTCGACCCCAACCAAGGTGGTGTTGAGCGGCAGCGCAATCGTTGCCCGGCGAGCGTAAACGCCCGGTTTGAGTTCAGCAAGATCGACATGAATGCTGAAGTCATCGCTGTCCAATAAGCTGTCGAGGACATTGACCGGTCCCTTGACGTCGATTTGAATTACCGGTGGCGTGATGCTGAAAAGGTAAGACGCGTTTTTTCCTTCCAGCGGAATATCGGTAAATTTGCGTGTCACTACCTTTTCTTCGATTTGGATTTCAACCGTGATAACCCCTTTGGGAAAAACGATGTCGATGCCATCTTCCCGTGTCACGGCAACCTCTTTTTTTAATGAATCGACTGCTCCGTTGATGTCGATGGGCTTGGTCAAAACTTTGGTGAGCGCTTTGAGGCGGCTTTCCGGGCCCCTTAGCACAACGGTGGCCGGCGCGACAATTGCCGAAGTAACGGAATAGCCCTTGGCCGGATTACCGGACATTGAAACAATAATCGGAACTTCTTTTTGGGCGACCTTTTCAAGCATTAGGTGGATGGCTGATACGTTGATACTGACGACCATGAGGTCGTCCGGCAAGTGCAGCTGTTGCGGATGCACCGGGATGGAATGCTCTCCGGGTGCGGCCGCGGCCAGATCGACGGTATAGACCGGTTTGAGGGTTGCCAAGTGTGATAGGGCAGACCGGTGCCCGCGAATCTTAGCGGTCAGGCTCTTCAACGGCGGTTCGGCAGGGATTAGATCCGCCGGCAGGGCTTCGAGTTTGATGGGAATTTCAAGACTGGCTTCCTGTATGGTCCCATCCGGCCAAAACCAGACGGCCAGTCCAGCCAGTACAAAGCCCATCAAGAGCCATTTGAGATTTTTAAGTGCAAGAATGCTCACGTGGTGGATCGTGTCTTTTGAAAGAAAATCGGTCTACGATTTTATTGAAACGCGACAGTGTCGCTCCAGGGCCAAGGGTTTACCAGCCTCTGGCTGGTTTCCCCGCCGGTCTATTGGCAGACCAAATT
Organism: uncultured delta proteobacterium; assembly: GCA_963802265.1. Taxonomy (GTDB): domain Bacteria; phylum Desulfobacterota; class Desulfobacteria; order Desulfobacterales; family CAWDIC01; genus CAWDIC01. The sequence goes on along the minus strand of CAWDIC010000004.1, from coordinate 245,169 downwards.
TCCTTTCCCGGCAGCCATGCTGAAAACGGCGGGGAATTCGGGTGTCGTCCGTTCGCCTAAGGTAATCTAAAACGATTGAAGGATTACACCTAACATTTTTTTTTAATTTCCGCAAGTTTACAGGTTCGTTGACCCTTGTGCTCTGAGCCGAACCACGGTCGCTTTGTTAGGGTCACAAGGGTGTTTTTAGCGGAATAAACCTCTTTATTCAAGTCGGAAGCCCGCTATGTCTAAACAATCGTCAGCTCTTTGGCCAACACAGTGAGGCGCTCACCGTAAGGTACCTGAAGAAGAAGGGTTATAAAATCGTTGCGCAGAATTACCGCACGAAACTGGGCGAGATCGATATTATCGCCAAGGAAAAAGGGACCCTTGTTTTTGTGGAGGTCAAAGCGCGGCGCTCAGCCAATTTTGGTTCTCCCAAGGCGGCCGTGACACGTCAAAAGCAGAGAAAAATTTCAATGGTCGCGCTGGCTTACCTGAAAGCGACCCACCAGCTACAGGCAGCGGCGCGTTTTGACGTGGTGTCGGTTGATTATACCGCCGCGCAACCGGTCATTGAAATCGTAAAAAACGCGTTTGAACTGGCATATGGTACCCATCAATAACAAGGCCGAATCACGGGGATGTGATTCGGCCTTGGGGGCCAACGGTTGGCCTGATTCTAACGGTTTGTGGATGCGATGATGAATTTACCGACGAAAGACTAGCGGTTTTCCATACTTTCTAGTTCACCATGCATTTTTTCAGCATTGTCACGGACAAAATCCCGCATTTTGCTGTCGAGTTCCTTGTAGTTGTCCAGCGCTTCCTTGAAAGTCATCATATCCAATTCACAAAGGGAGAAGAGCGTTCCATCGGAAGGATCCTGCCAGTTATCGACAATGGTGGCCCCATGGAGGGTGGTTTTAGAAAAGGTTTTTAAGGCCTGTTCCACGTGCTGCTCTTCAGAGGAGGCCGACATATCGCCGGCAGTTGTCGACGCCATGTAGTCTTTGGCGAGGACGGCTACGTAGGTTTCCATAATTTTGGCAACTTCCGCCCGGGCCCGGTTTTGAGCGGTTGTAATCAACAGGGCTTTATTTTTAATGCCGGATGCAACACCGACACCGTAGAAGACCTTGCCTTTATCGACATCAAAGGCACCGCTGCCCTTGTACACCCACTCCGGTCCATCCGCTATTTTGCCTGCAGGAGCTGAGGCACAGCCAGCAATCAGGAAGAGTCCCAGGGTTAGGATGACACCTAATACGGCAATACGTTTTAATTTCATTTTTTCCTCCTTTTCTTATAATCATCCATCATATCTTTCATTTCATCCATCATATCTTCCATCTCACGCATTCCCTCAAGCAGCCGATCCATATTGTATGGTTTTTTTTCGGTCAGGATTTTCCCTTGGCCGGGGGTTTGAGCGACCACTTGTTTTTTCGGCTTTTGAGGTTCGGCGATGATGGGTTTGTCGGGCGGTGGGGGAGCAACACTTGGCGGTGGCGGAGCTTTCTTTTGCGGAGTGGTTTGCACTTCCATGACCTTCTTGGGGGGTTGCGGCGCCGATTTGACATCAGCTTGGCGTGGTGGCTCAGACGGCATCACTTTTTTGGGTGGGGGCAGCTTGCTGCCGGCGGTGCTGTTTTGGTTTGCGGTTCAGTTTGCACGCTTTGTAGTCGAGGGGCTGGTGGTGGTGTTGCGACGGTTTTTGGTGGTGCCGCGGGTAGCGGTTTTACGGCGGCGAACCGGTACCCTTTTTGATTAAGCCAATCAATCGCCACTTTGGCCTTAATGGAAAAATTGACATCCGTTATGGTCAATCCATCCGAAGCCTTGCGGGCGATCATGGAATTGATACCAATCATACTCCCTTTTTCGTCCAAAAGGGGGCCGCCGGAATTGCCCCGATTGATACTGGCATCGGTTTGAAAGAGGTGCTTGCCGCGCACACCGCCATAGTCTTCCCAGTAGGCGGAGACAACCCCGGTTGTCAGGCTCCAGAGGCCGCCCTGTTCTGGATGGCCAATGGCATAAACTTGCTCACCGATAACGACATTTTCCGAGTCAGCGAAGTCGACAACCTGTAAGGGGACATCGACACCGACCATTTTAACCAAAGCCAGGTCGAGAGGGATGTCGTAGGCGACAATGCGTCCTTTGTACGCTTTGGTAAGGTCTTTTTTGGCATTCCCCGACACGCGTTTGGGTTTTAAGAAAACGGATATATTGGAAAGCAGCTGAGAAGAGCCCTTGCGGACAAATAGGTGGGCATTCGTGATGATCAGTCCGTCTTCCCTGATAATCGATCCCGTTCCACCGCTGCCGCTCGAGGAACCTTCGGACGCGAAGATAAAAACAACACCCGGGCCTGCCTTTTGGTAAATTTCTTTGGGTGAATAAGCGAGCGACTGAGTAGCAGCCAACCACAATCCGATAGCAACCAGGGCCAAAAAGGCAACTTTCATTCGAGAGGTCTTCATCGCCTTTCACCTCCTTTCGTTGCGGAGCGGTTAAAGAGAAATCGATCATGGAAACGTTGGAAATCATAATTTAAGATGGCCCCGCTGTCAAACGAAAAGCCGTGCGGTTTTTTTTGCAGCGCTGCCCCTTGCGGCGCCCAGGAAAATTGTTGACTGGCACATTAGCACTTTGATAGTAATTTTAAGCTAGTCTGAAGCAATATGCCTGTACATGAGGCATTCCCACCCAATTCGAAAGGAGACCAGCGTGGAATCCATAAAGTTCATTGCGGCTGTTGTGTGCCCCTTCATTCTATTTGGATTGATCGCCTGTACGCCGGCGGATCAACAAGTCAAAGAATCTATTCCGACGACCGAGTCGGCAGGGCAGCCCGCACCGGCGGTTAAAAAGACGCCGCGCTTTGCGGATCTGGATGAGGCTTTAGAATACCTGGGGACCGCCTTGACCGAAGAAATATTTAATCAAGGCGACGCCAACCGTTTCACGGCAACCGTTTCGGGTGGTTCGGCCGGCACAGCGCCATCCGGAACCCAGCTTGGCCAGGAGGAAATGACCCGTCAACATGCAGCCGATGCGCTCGATGAACTGGAAAGAGAAATTGCACGCAAGGAAGGGCGAGCATATCAAACACAGGATTCCAAGTCGGTTTCGGTCGATTCGAAGGAAGCCTACGGTTCGCAGAGTACGACCGGTATGGATGGCGAACGCCGGTCATCCGGCGCCCCGATGGTGATTGCCATTGCCGATTTCGTCAATAGCGAGGGCAATGTCTCTAAGTTGGGGCGCTATGCGGTCGACAAGCTGACCCCTTATTTTGCACGATCCAAGCGCTTTTCTGTTATGGAACGGGCGATGATCGACCGAGTCCTGCAAGAGCAAAAGTTTCAAGTATCCGCTTTTGTCGACGAAGAATCGACCCAGGAATTCGGCAAGCTGGTCGGCGCTGAAACCATCATTTCAGGTACCATTGCCGAACTCGATAACGCTTTTTATTTCAATGCCAAGGCCATCGGGGTTGCCACCGGCAATTTATTGACCGCCGTTGATGTCGAGGTCTATCGTAACGACCGTTTGGCGGCTCTCTATGGTGCCGATTTGCCCCAAGTGAAGCCAAAGAAGGAATTCCAGGCTCAAATTTTTAGAGCATCGGGCATGGGGGTGCCATCAACGAAACATACCAACCCGTCCGTGGCGCGGGCCATGGCGGGACGAGCGGCTAAAGCCGATGCCATGCGCAATTTGGCTCAGCAGATTCAAGGGGCCAAAGTCGATGCCGCAACGACCGTTAAAGACTATGTCACCGAAAGTGACGAAATTAGATTGGAAGTCAATTCGTATATTCGAGGGGCAAGGGTTGTCAGCCAAAAGCAGATGCCGGACGGCACTGTCGAGGTTGAAATGGAGATTGAAGTGCCAGCGGCATTTTTTGAACAGTTATACTCCAACAAATAACCCCCTAATTCATTGATTGCCGATCTTACCCCATCTACGGCGTCAGATGCCGTCTCGCATAGTAAACTATAGCGGAACGACATCTTCCTTGTACCTGCGGCAACCTCGGCAATCACTGAATCAGGGTATAAACCTACCTGGAAAACATAAAGGGGGGCGTAGCACGCCCCCCTTTTTTAGTAGCTCGTCTAACGATTTTACCTTCCGAAGAGCGTCCGCTGAACCTCCTTGGTCACCTCTTTCGATGCCGGGGATGATATTTTTTTTAGCGACCGGCGGCCCGACTCTTCCCGTGAGGGTCCGGCCCCTTTGGTCGAGACGTCAATGTTGGCGATTTCGGTTCGTGACCCGAGATCGAATATTTTTACCATGGCGCGGGCCCGGGTGAAAACGAGCCCAGAGGTAACGGTGCCGTCCATGGTGGTCGCTTTGACGTCACCCATAATCGCGATGTCGGCAATTGAGCGAAGGCGGTTCAAGGTGTTGTCCATCGCCGGCCCGCCGTTGATGTCATAGGCTTCGCCCACCAATTCGGCAGGGATATTCTTTATGATTTTAAGCTTCGATTGGCTTAGCGTCTGGATGATGCGGTTGGCCAGATAGGAATCAGGCTGTCGGTTACCCAGGTTATAATCATTTACGATCACGGCGATCTTGGTGTCTTCGACCGCCGGCAGGAAATAGGTAAATTGGGCGTAGACGGGTGGGATGACGGCCGTCAGCTCTTTTTGGATCTGCGGATCGGATGGGTAAACATCTATAAAAGATCTGATTTTATTTATTTTATTGCCTGTTGGGCCCAAGTTGCTAACCGAGGTCGCCGCCATTCCCTGGGTATCCGTGCGTGCATAAACATCGATGTTGCCGGACCCTTCGACAAACTTGAAAGCGACCGGCAAGGAAGGCACCGGCATGTTTTGATAGCGAACCCTAACCCGCAGCAGATCGTTTAGATTGCCGCTGACAACGCCTTGCTGATTGTCTCCGCCAATTTTTTCAATGTTGAACATGGATAAAAAGGCCGTCAGGTCTGCCTGTAATTGGGCAATGGCCATGGGGATATCCTGGTGCACCATTTCAGGGGCAATAATACTGAGATATTGATTTTGACGCAGGGCCAGGATCATTTTCTTGATAGCCAGTCCATAGGCGGCAACGGCGCGATAAAGTTTGCCGGTGGTCTGTCTGGATTTTTCGGCATCCTGGATCAGGGCGGTCGCATTGGATTGAAGGGTTGCAATTTGCTGCGAGATCCTTGTGCCTTGGGCCACACGATCAAAAAGCGCCAATGCGTACAGACGGTTGCCGGCTTCATCGAAATAACGGTCTTCGATGCGAACGCCTTCGATTTTAATTTTTACGAAAGCGGCCGTTTTTTCCCAGATATCCTTTTGGCTGCTGGAATCTTGCGTGGATGATGAGACTTCGCGCTCAAAGCTCGATGAGAGCTGCTTGATGACCACCTCGATCTGCTTGGCGACCTGGGCGATGGCTTTGGCGTCGGCTTCGGCTTGGGCGGCAGCGGCGTCATTGTAAGCGACGGCGGCGCTGCCGACGCCGGTAATGTACAGATCGGTCGGGAATTCCTTGATCCCGCCGGTTTGGACCCAGGAGGGTTCGGTTACCGGTTGTTTTTTAGCGGAAGCAGTTACCGTCGTGACCGTGACGGCCCAAAAGCATATGAGGGTCACCAGAAGCACATTTCTTCGCATAAGGCCTCCTGTGGTTAGAAACCATCTCAAAAGGAAAGTTTCATAAAATACGATATACGCTTTATAGTTAGGTCGATTGGGCGAAAATTTCAACATTTTTATTGTTCCTATGGGAAATTTGGTTGCGTAGCGGCCTGAAATAACGATAAAATAACTGGTTAACGCCAATGATAAGCGAAATCCAATCAGCGTAGCGGATTTCGCTTGGACACCCAATCCCATACAAACGGTCTCTATAAGCAATGCCGCCTGATACAACAGCTCGCGATCCGCAACCGGATGCACCGCTAGGTAAACTGTATGTTGTTGCCACGCCCATCGGCAACCGGGAAGATATCACCCTGCGGGCCTTGCGCACTTTGCGTGAAGTGGATCTTGTTGCAGCCGAAGATACCCGTCATACCGGCCGCTTTCTGGAATACCATGGCATCCGTAACAAGCTGGTTTCCTATCATGAACACAACGAACGCGAGCGGACAACCCATTTAGTCAAACAGCTAAAGCAGGGCGCTTCGATTGCTTTGGTGAGCAATGCCGGGACACCGTCGGTATCCGATCCTGGTTATCGGCTGGTGAACGAAGCGGTTGCCAGAGGAATTGCGGTGATCCCGGTTCCGGGTGTGTCGGCCGCCATCACCGCTCTGAGTGTGGCGGGGTTGCCAACGGACGCGTTTGTTTTCAAGGGCTTTCTGCCCCGCAAAAAAAACCAGCGCTTGGCGCTGCTCGAGACAATGGTTCATGAGGAGCGAACCCTGGTCTTTTATGAGTCCCCCCGCCGGATTCTTAGACTATTGGATGAAATACAGCGGGTCATGGGGGATCGCGAGGTGATGCTGGCACGTGAAATGACCAAACTACATGAGGAATATCAACGGGGACCGATCTCGAAAATCATTGCGGTCCTTGCAAACCGCCCTTCCGTCAGAGGCGAGTGTACCCTCTTGGTGGCGGGCAACACCGGCCGTCGTGAGGTAAAAATGGAAGACATCCGCGATGCGTTGCGCCAGGGCTTCAAGGATTCAAATCAACGGCTTTCTGGTTTGACCAAGGCGGTGGCAGATCGTTTCGGGCTTAGTAAAAAGAAGGTCTACGAAGAAGCATTGAAGCTGAAAAAAGCGAAAAATGGCCAACCCGAATCATAGCAAACCGATTTTTCCGGTAATTCTCGCTGTTCCTGCCCATGAACGCCGATTGCGGGGTAGGGACCAGGTCACCTTCCTGAGCAGCTACGCACGTTATGCCCTTGCGCTTTCAGCAGACAAGAGCGCCGTTGCTTTGGAGACGCTCGGCAAGGATGCTGACGGTGTGCCACAGCCTGAAAAGGGTGTTTACTGGTCGCTGACCCACAAACCGGATTATGTGGGCGCCATCGCGGCCAGAGTCCCTGTCGGTATTGATCTTGAGCGAATCCGTCGCTGTTCGGAAAAGCTTTTTAAAAGAGTCGCGAATACGCGCGAACGGCATTTGACCGAGGCCGACCCGGACGAGCTCTTTTTTCGCTACTGGACGTCAAAGGAAACCGTTTTAAAGGCGACCGGGGTCGGATTCAAAGGTATTTCCAAATGCCGCGTTGCGTCCGTGCAAAACGATCATCATCTGGTGGTTGATTATCAGGATCGGCAGTGGCCGATTGAACATTGTTATTTTGACGGCCACATCGCATCCGTTCTTAGACCCAACCGCCCTGTTGAGTGGACAATCCTTGATGGGGCCCTGCAGCCGCTGGCGCCTGAATTGATTGGGTGGCCGGCTGGTGGACACGGGTTGACGCCCATGGGTTAAGCCGAATATATAGAAGCCATCTCAAAAAAAAGATTTGAGCCCAACGTAGAGATTGGGTTCAAAGACTTTTTTGAGATAGCTTCTACTTACATAAGGATTGACCAATGAAAAAATTGATGGTTGTCGACGATGAAGTGATCATTACGACCCAGCTGGAAGAAGTTTTGTTGGCTGAAGGGTATGATGTGATTGGTATGGCTACGACCGGTGAAGATGCCATCAGCATGGCAACCGAGCGCCGGCCGGACTTAATTCTGATGGATATTAAAATGACCGGCGCCATGGACGGCATCGCGACCGCCGAAGTTGTACAGACCCAGTTGGATATCCCCGTGGTGTTTATCTCCGCTTATGCCGATGAAGATATTCTTGAGCGCGCCAAGCACCTTGAGCCATTTGGCTATGTCGTTAAGCCGGTCGAAAAAAAGCAACTGCGAGCAACCATTGAAATCGCGATTCATAAAAAAGAAATGGAGCGCCGGTTACGGGAAAGCGAAGAAAAATACCGCAACCTAGTGGAGCTCAGTCCCGATCCGGTGGTGATTGTTCAAAACAATCGTTTCTATTTGGTCAACACGGCTTTCGAGAAGTTGTTGGGGTATACCCGGGCCGATCTCGATGCTGGCATCGGTCTCTTAGAACTTATGCCGGACACGGGTCACCAGGCGATCGCACGGTTATATGAAGACCAGAGGGACGGCCAAATGAGACCACGAACAATGGCGGCGGCGCTTGTTACCAAAAATGGACGCCTGGTTCCGTGTGAAATGTCGATCGCCATGATTCATTATGGTGACCTTCCGGCCTTGCTGGCAATCATCCGTGATGTAACCGAACGCCAACAAGCGGCCGCCGCGCTTCAAAAGGCCCACGATGAATTGGAACGACGGGTGGCTGAACGAACGGAACAACTGCAGATTAAATCCCAAAATCTCGAGGAAATGAATACGGCCCTGAGTGTGCTTTTAAAAAAAAGAGAGGCAGACAAAACGCAGTTGGAGGAAAAGGTTTTACTCAATGTTAAGGAACTGGTGATTCCGTTTTTGGAAAAGCTGAAAAACAGCAACCTCAACACCACCCAGCAAACCTATCGACAGATCATCGAGGCCAATATCAACGATATTGTTTCACCGTTTGTGCGCACCTTGTCAACGCAGTTTCTAAGCCTGACACCCAGTGAGATCCAAATTGCCAACATGGTCAAACAAGGCCTGACGACCAAAGAAATAGCGGGACTGTTAAACTTATCCGCCCGTACGATTGAATCGCATCGTGACAATATTAGAAGAAAACTCGGAATAAAAAATAAAAAGGCGAATCTCAGATCACATCTTTTATCGCTGCAATAGTGATAAATGCTATTGTAGCAATTATTCGGAAAGCAAAGGAGATATTCTATGCAGGTTACTTTTTATGGTGCTGTGCGGGAAGTTACCGGGTCGATGCATTTGATCGAAACTGAAAATGATAACATCTTGCTGGATTGTGGCATGTTTCAGGGCCGTCGCAGAGATAGTGCTGAAAAAAACAAGATTCTGAAAGTCGATCCCCAAAAAATTACCAACATGATTCTTTCCCATGCCCATATCGACCATTCCGGTCGTATACCACTGCTCGTCAAAAATGGTTTTGCCGGTCGGGTTGTATGTACCCGGGCAACGGCTAAAGCGTGTGAATATTTACTGTCCGACTCGGCCCACATTCAGGAGTCGGATGCCGAGTATCTCAATTACAAGACGGTTCGCAACCATATTAACCATATCAGTAAAGGCAAAAAGAGAGGCAAAAGCGGCCGGGATCGAACCGCCGAACTCCGCAAGACATTGAAGAAAAATAGACATCAATTGAACGCGGAAGCGATTAATGGCTTGATCGGGGAATATGGTTTGGATGGGGTCGAACCCTTATACACGATTGCGGACGCCGAGGATGCAATCGAGGCCTTTGAAGGGAATCCTTACCGGCACCCGGTAGCGGTCGGCAATGGGGCAACCTGCACGCTTTACGATGCCGGGCACATTCTTGGGTCGGCCATTAGTATCGTCAAAATACAGACCAACGGGCGCAGCTACACCGTTGGTTACACGGGCGATATCGGACGTTTCGACAAACCGATCATTAAAGACCCGACCCTCGATTTTGAGCCCGAGGACCGGGAGATCGATTTGTTGATCATGGAAAGCACCTATGGCGATCGATTGCATGAACCGGTAATCGACTTAAAACCGCGCATGCAGGCGGTCTTAAACGAGACCTTCGAGCGGGGCGGTTCGGTATTAATCCCTTCTTTTGCTTTTGGCCGTACGCAGGAGTTGTTGTACGTGCTGCACGAGTTGTATGATGAAGGGGCGGTGCCCCGTATGCCCATCTATGTCGACAGCCCGCTGGCCACCAATATCACACGTGTCTTCGGCGAGCATCCGGAAGTTTATGACCAGGCCGCCCATGAAACGTTTCTGCAGCAGGGCAAAAACCCGTTTTCGTTTGACAAGGTTAATTTTGTGGCCTCGGTCGAAGCATCAATGGCCTTGAACCGCGACGAGAATCCCCATGTCGTGATTTCGGCTTCCGGCATGTGCGAGGCGGGACGCATTCTGCACCACCTGAGGTTCAAGATTCATAACCAACGGCACACGGTATTAATCGTGGGCTTCATGGCCGCGCATACGTTAGGACGCCGCCTTCTGGAGCAGGGGATCGCCTATGCGGAGAGCGGGCGCAAAGGCGATCCGCCAATCATGCGGATTTTCAACAAAGAATATCCGCTCAAGGCCCAGGTCGTAAAATTGGGCGGCTTCAGCGCCCACGCCGACAAGGACGAAATGCGCCATTTTCTGAAGGCCTCGAACCTGAATGTGAAGCAGATCGCGATCGTTCATGGGGAAGAGGACCAGTCCCTATCCTTTGCGGAAAGCCTTAAACAGGATGGCTATGCAGTGACAGTTCCTCAGGTGGGACAGTCAATAACGGTGGCTTGAGCCAAAAAGGGCGCGGAGGCTATCGGCGCAACTTGGCACGCCATAGCTCGTCAGAGCGACGGCGGCTTCCGCTTTGATACCCCGCAGCGACTCGACTGAGTCCTTCGAGTGAGCCTCAGCCGAACTCCTCGCCGAAGTCTTGCTGCGGGGAGCTTCATTTTAGCCGTCGTCGCATCTGGAGCCAATCATTCAGTTCAACGATCTCATGGGAGAGCTGATAGCGCCCGTCGGCAAACACACCATAGTCTCCACCCCCGCCCATGGATGAGGCAAAACGGACGGTATTGGCGTGGAACAGCCAGATGTTGCTCCAGACTTTTTCAGGGTACTCGTCAAAAGGATTGCTGGGGTCGGCATAGTTCGATTGCCAGATGGTTTGCATGACCTCGGTGGCCGCGCGCGTGGCGGCATTGGTTTTTGCAATGGTGTTCTCAAAACGTGACCAGAAGGCCCGGGTCCAGGATGAATCATGGCAGGTCCGGCACGTTTCCTGAAACAGCTGGGTGCGTGCTTGCTGTTCCTCGGGGCTGATGAGATATTTTTCGGCGAAACCGCCTGCAAAATCGGTTGGCAGGGGTTGCCCGTCTTTGTTCCGAATGATGGTGGTGTCGGGTGAGCGCGGATAGGGGTGCGCATAAATCAGGCCGAAAAGCCGCCAGGGCAGGCGATCGTTGATCTGATGGCTCCGTTTTTGAACGACGTTACCGTCCGTGTCAACCAGCAGGCTCATATGGCAGGCCGCACAGGTTGGGGCTGTAAAGTCTTGGCCGATCGTCCAGGGCACGGGGTTAAAATTCCACTGGTGCTGTTTGGTAGCGAAAATGTTGCCGTGTTTGCTGGAAGCGTAAACCTTGTAAACGGGCACATCCGGGCCAATGTGGCACTCCTGGCACGTGTAGGGCTTGCGCGCCATAGCGATTGAAAAAGCGTGTCGCGTGTGGCAGGCGGTACACGAACCTTTGCTGCCGTCCAGGTTGATGCGTCCGACGCCCTGATTGGGCCAGCCGTCGATAATGGGAAACTCCAACTCACCGGCCATCTCCGTCTCACGGACTTCGGTGCCCGTTACGGCCAGTTTCGTGCCGTGGCAGTAATAGCACGCCTCTGCCCGCGTGGCATCATCGGATTTTTCAAAGACAATCTTATTTTGGTCGACCTTCGGATCTCCGATAATGCTTTCCACCAAGACTTGATACAAAGCGTTTTGGTCCAGGTTGGCAAAGGCATGGGCCATCAAATTGCCGGCAAACTGATCCACTTCCTGTAAATGGCAGGCCTTGCAGTCATCCGGACTGACCACCACATGGATATCATAACCGTTGTGTTCAAACGTGTCTGCGTGGGCTTGGGGCCTGAGGGTGTGGCACTCGGCACAACCGACCGCCACGTTCGGCATTGTTTCGGCCGCCTTGGGATTTGAAACCTTGCGTGCCAGCCCATCGACCGCCAGGGCGTCCTGAGGTGTTATGGCGGCGTGACGGCTGGATTGCCAGCCGTGGACGATGCCGGGATGCAGGGAGGCGTGACAGTCCAGGCACTCCAAAGTTGCCTCGCTGAGCGGTGTTTCGGCCGCCAAAGCGCTGAAAGGGACAAACAGGAAGATCACCAGTGCCATACATTGTAGGGGTTTCATTTTTTCTCCATGTTTTTGGATCAAATTATTTCTAACATTAAAAGGCTTAGATTCGGTTAATTTTAGGCCAATCCGTTTTAGCAATCAAGGGCTATTTACGCTTGTTCGGGAAAGGCCAGGGCTTTGATGAACGTTTCTTCGAAATGGGAGTGGTTGACCAGGTCGACGACCGGTGTTTTGCGGGCCAACTGCCCGGCGCGGTGACGGTATCCAGGATCGAGTAATGATAGAATGGCCCCACGACTGGCGGCATGATTCGAATCTCACTGGGCCTTACGTTCATAAAGTCGTCGGCTGGCGACTGCCGATCAATTTTTCATACTCCGGAGTTGAAGTCAAATAGCGGTTATCGTTGTTGTGATAAATAGGGTGCCTCGCTACCCAGTCGGAATGTTGTTTTAATATCCACGATAGCTCGTGAAACACCAAATCCAAAAAGTCCTGACACCATTACATTTTGACTTGGCGGCGCTTTCTATATAATAGGAAGGAACTCGGTCCCGCGATCTTTTGCAGTTCATAAACACCTAACAGGCTTTAAGCGCAAACGGACAATCACACACGTGGACAAAAATCTTCCTCAAAATCGGGAGCTTTCTCTCTGGGCGGCGGTATTCACGATTCTTTTGTGCACCATTTTCGGTGCCAATGCCGTGGCGATCAAGATCAGTCTGGCCGGGTTGGGGGTTTTTACGACCGCCGGCATCCGTTTCAGTATGGCGGCGCTGGCGATCTTTGTATGGGCGCGGTATACCGGTAAATCATTCCGCATAAAAAAAGCCAGGTATGGCTCGCTTCTGATCGTGTGTATCAGTTTTACGGTCCAATTGGCTTTGTTTTATCTCGGGCTCAGTCACACCAATGCCTCCCGGGGAACGCTCATGGTCAATCTTTTGCCTTTCTTCGTTCTTTTCCTGGCGCATTTCTTTATTCCCGGTGATCGCATCAACAGCCGCAAATTTTGGGGCATTGTGCTGGGCTTTTCAGGAGTCGCCTTTGTTTTCCTGGATTGGGAGAATCTGGCCAGTAGCTTTAGAATCGGCGATTGCATTATTTTAACAGCGGCCGTTTTTTGGTCATGCAACATTGTGTATATAAAAAAAATTATTAATGATTTCGAGCCATTTCATTTGGTGCTGTATCCCATGATCTTTGCCGTACCCTTTTATTTATTGGGTGCTTTGGTGTGGGATGCACCCATGGTCACGCGGATCGATCCCATGATCGTGGGGTCGCTCTTTTACCAAGGCCTGGTGACCGCCGCTTTTGGTTTTGTGGCCTGGAATACGATGCTTCAGAGGTATGGCGCCGTTAGCCTGCATTCCTTTGTGTTTATCATGCCGGTAGCCGGCGTTGTTCTAGGTGGTTTGGTATTGGACGAACCGATCACCTGGAATATTCTGGTCGCTTTGGTCTTGATTGCCTCCGGTATCTTGGTGGTGCATTATCGGCCGCAGCGGCTATCTCCGGTTTATCCATTGGGGCGGGGGTTTTAAATCCGGATTTTGACATTTGCCGGGACGTTGGCTATAATGGTAAAAAATTAACAAAACCGGCGCGACACGGTCGCGACCCCTAAAATCGTGCAACGATTTTATCGTGAGGCTAACATGCAGACACCTGATAAAAACCAACACTACTGGAATTTGGCTGAGCAGGTGCCGGATTTCTGGCTTTCGGATCTGGAATCCCAGCGCTTTGACGAACTCCTTAAAGTCAGCCAGATCAGGTCCTACCAGGATGGCGAGATCATTTTAAACGAGGATGAAACGCTGCAACCGTGGCTGTTCTTTTTGTTGTCCGGTCAAGTTGCGCTTCTAAAGACGGGAAAACTGCAGCATGTCCTTAAACGGCGGGGGGATGCGTTCGGAGAGACCCGCATGATCCGTGAGCCGGCGCAACCAGTAACGGCACAGGCGGTCGGAGAAACGCGCTGCTTTACAGTGGATGTGACCAAAGTTCAGGGTGTCGCCGGTGATGACAAGCTGGTCTTTGGCTGCATCATTTATCGTCTGTTCGCCGAAACTGTCAGTACGTCATTGCGTGACGCCAATGAAAGCCTGACCGATGCCTATCATGAGATCGAACAGTTGGAAGCGGATTTGAAGACCTAACGCTAACGGTCCCCATCGGAACCCGTCAATAAGGCAGGACTTCTTGGTCCTGCCTTATGTTATGGAAAGGGTAACAAATGAGCGTAGAACGTGAGTCAATTGACTTTGATGTCGTTTTTATCGGCGGCGGACCGGCCAATCTGGCCGGTGCCATTCGGCTGATGCAACTGGCTCAGGCTCAAGGTGTGGCGCTGGAGGTGGCCTTGATCGACAAAGGGGCGGAAATCGGATCGCATGCCATCAGCGGCGCCATCTTAAATCCCATTGCCCTGAACGAGCTGATACCCGATTTTAAGGAACACGGCTTTCCCAAAGAGACGGTCGTGCGTGGTGATGATTTTTATTTTTTAACGGAAAGCAAAGCCCTGCGGGTCCCGATTGTGCCACGGTATCTGCATAATGAAGGCTTTTTCGTTATCAGCTTGGCACAGTTTACACGGTGGCTCGGGGAAATCGCTGAGAACTTGGGGATTAACATTTTCCCAGGCTTCGCTGGAACGGAACTCTTGTTTGACGATGATCAGCAGACCGTTGTGGGGGTAAGGACCGGCGATAAAGGGCTTGGCCCGGATGGCCAGCCCAAAGGAAATTTCGAGCCTGGTATCGACCTAAGGGCCAAGGTGACGGTCTTGGGAGAAGGGGCCCGTGGCAGTCTGACAAAACAGCTCGAACATAGGCTGAACCTGCAAGACGGACGCCTGCCACAGGTTTATGAAACCGGTATCAAAGAAGTGATCGAGTTGCCGGACAACAATTCTTTGGCATCCGGCCCAGCCAATGTCATGCATCTTATGGGCTATCCGCTGGGGATCGATCGCTGTGGTGGCGGATTTATCTACGCGCTGGCGGCAAACCGGATAGCAATCGGTTTTTTGGTTGGACTGGCGTATCCGGATTGCGGGCTGGACCCGTATGACATGTTTATCAAGTTTAAACACCATCCCTTTGTCGCCAACCTTATTCAAGGTGGCCGGGTTGTGGAGCAGGGGGCCCGCACCGTTTCCACCGGCGGCTTTTATACGCTTCCCCAGCTATCCGTAAACGGCGGCGTCTTGGTGGGCGGCTGTGCCGGATTCCAAAATACGCCGGCGTTAAAAGGAATTCATGTGGCCATGAAATCCGGCATGCTTGCAGCTGAGGCCATCAGTGCGGCCCTGGCGGCCAACGATTTTTCACAATCCCGATTGAATCATTATCGGACGCTGGTGTCAGAAAGCTGGCTGGAAAATGAGCTCTACGAAGGACGTAACTTTGCGCAGGCCAACAACAAAACCGGCCTGGCCAAGTTCATTCATTTAGGGGCGCAATACCTAACCAAGGGCCGTGGTGTCCAAGACCGGATGCCGTTGGAACCTGACTGGCAAACCCTGTCACCGGCCACGCGGGTGAATATCGATCAAACGCCAGCGAGCAATTCCAGTGACTATGACGGCGTATTGATGGTCGACAAGCTCACCGGTGTTTATCTTTCCAAGACCATGCACCGTGAAGATCAGCCATCGCATCTGATCGTGCATGATACCAATCTGTGTATCGAACAGTGCTACCCGACCTACGGCAGCCCCTGCACCCGCTTTTGTCCGGCCAGTGTGTATGAGATCGAAACCGACGATGCCACCGGCCGCAAGCGCTTAAAGCTCAACCCAGCCAACTGCCTGCATTGCAAGACCTGTGACATAAAGGATCCTTACGAGAATATTACCTGGACTTGTCCGGAAGGCGGGGAAGGCCCGGGGTACACGATCGTCTAACACCCTAATTTTGCACGCGTCGGAGGCTTTCGCACGGCCCTTGACAATACATTATCATACCTTACGTTGATAGAAGGCCCCATCGTGGTTGCATCGATATATGTGAAATCGGCTCATCGCTTCTTGGCCTGCATGTAAACCACAGCATTTATTCTCCACTCATTATATTCAGATTTCACAAAGGCCCGGCTGCGTAGCCGTTTGATTGCAGCGATTCGTCGGTTGAAACTGACGAACCTAGCGGAAGCACGCGCTAGCGTGCATGATTGAGATGGCTTCAAGTAAATCGGATATTGGAATAAACCAGCGCTGTTTAAATCGAAAGGAGAACTGCCATGTTTTGTTATCAATGTGAACAAACCGCTAAAGGCACAGGCTGCACCGTACAAGGGGTTTGCGGCAAACTGCCTGAAATTGCCGCGTTGCAGGATCTGCTCCTTTATTCGCTCATGGGACTTTCCCACGTGGCCGTGGAAGGCCGCAAGGTTGGTGTCTCAAACAACGACGTCAATGTTTTCACGGTCAAGGCAGCCTTTTCTACCCTGACGAATGTAGATTTCGACCCAGATCGATTTGTGGACTTGATTGAAAGATCGGTCAACCTGCGCGAAAAATTAAAAACACAAATCAACGCTGCCGGAGGGAACATGGATTGGTCCGACGGACCTGCCACCTTCCAACCCAAAAACAACCGGGAAGATTTGGTCAAGCAAGGGGAGCAAGTGGGAATAAAATCGTACCCCGGTGACGACCCGGACATCCTGTCATTAAAGCACACGGTGCTATATGGCATCAAGGGCGTCAGCGCTTACGCGGATCACGCATTGGTTTTAGGTCATGAAGATGAGAGCGTTTATGCGTATGTGCACGAAGGACTGGCAGCCATCCAAAGAGATGATCTGGGGGTTGACGACTGGGTCAAGATGGCACTCGGGTGTGGTGAAGCGGCCTACAAAGCCATGGAACTGCTTGATGCCGGCAATACGGACACCTATGGCCATCCTGTGCCGACAAAAGTTCCGCTGGGTTATAAGAAGGGCAAAGCCATTCTTGTTTCGGGACATGACTTGCGAGATCTCGAAGCGTTACTAAAACAAACTGAAGGAAAAGGCATTAACATTTATACGCACGGTGAGATGCTCGCAACCCATGGTTACCCGAAGCTAAAGAAATATCCACATTTCTACGGCCAATTCGGTACGGCCTGGCAAAAGCAGATCAAAGAATTCGCTGAATTTCCGGGTGCCATTCTGATGACCACCAATTGTATCCAGCGGCCTAAAAATGAGTATAAAGACAATCTGTTTACCAGTGGCATGGTCGGGTGGCCGGATATTCCGCATATTGCGGATCTAAATTTTCAGCCGGTCATCGACAGAGCCCTGGAACTCCCCGGTTTTAAGGAAGATCATGTCAAACAGGAGGTTACGGTGGGGTTTGCGCGAAATGCCGTCCTCGGGGTCGCCGACAAGGTCATCGAAGCTGTGCAATCCGGTAAGATTCGACATTTCTTTCTTGTGGCCGGATGTGATGGAGCCAAGCCTGGACGAAATTACTATACTGAGTTTGTGGAAAAAGTTCCCCAGGATTGCATTGTTTTGACATTGGCCTGCGGGAAATACCGTTTCTTTGATAAAGATCTGGGCCACATCGGCGGCATTCCACGTCTTTTAGACGCCGGCCAGTGCAATGATGCTTACTCGGCCGTTCAGATCGCTCTATCCCTGGCAAAAGCTTTCGATGTAGAGGTTAATGAATTGCCGTTATCGTTTATCATTTCCTGGTATGAGCAAAAAGCGGTTTGCGTGTTGCTGGCGCTCCTTTACCTCGGCATCAAAGGCATCCGCTTAGGGCCTTCCCTGCCAGCGTTTTTGACACCCAATGTACTGGATACGCTGGTGAAAAATTTTGATATCAAGCCGATTACAACAGCTGATGAGGATCTTAAAGCCATTTTAGGAGAATAAGAGGAAAAGGTTCAATCGACTTGGGGGTTGCCCACATTACCGTGGGTCGCCCCCATTCATCGTTTGAGCAACCAACACCCTGACGGGTTAATGATTTCATTGAACCTGCCGTAATCCCAAATTGCCCATCGTTTCAGGACCTGCAAACGCGAGATAACCCCAGCCCGCCCTATTTTCAAATCTTGCAGCCGGTGTATTGATCCGGGCTGTATTCTTTACAAATTCTTTATCGAACCTTTATCGAAATCAATAAACAGACTTTATATAGGATGGGGCATGGTCGGAAGGCCGAAGGATAATCCGTTGCCTGTGATGGTCCGGATCAATCGTGATCGGTCGTTTTTAAATCCTCAACCCCTTTTAGAAAAGGAGGTAACCATGATCCCATTTAAACAAAAAACCATGCTCATTCTGTTTTGCGCGATTTTGCTTGCATCAGGACAGGCGCTGGGCGCTGAACTCAGCGTAACCGTCAAGAATCTGACCAATGGCATCTATTTTACGCCCTTGCTGATCAGTGCCCATAAAGGGAACGTCGATCTGTTTGAGACAGGTGCGCCGGCATCGGGAGAGCTGCAAGCAATGGCTGAGGGCGGCGATATTTCCGGTCTGTCCGGCCTTTTAGGCGGCCCGGATGAGGACACCGTGGAAAATCCGGCCAAGGGATTGCTCGGGCCAGGCGAATCGGTCGATGTGTTGCTACGTACCAAGGGGTATCGCACCCGATATCTGTCCATTGTGGCCATGCTGCTGCCGACCAACGACGGGTTTGTGGGTCTGGATGCCTTGCGCATTCCCAAAATTCCCGGTACCTATCGATATTACCTGTTTGGGTATGATGCAGGCACAGAGGCCAATGACGAGGTGATCACCGGAGGGGGTGCTCCCGGCCAAGCAGGTATCCCCTTCGATCCCGGAGAGAATGCAGGCGTTGATGGAAGCGGTGTTATCGACTTCGATGCCAACGACACCGTCCACATTCACAGGGGTGTGATCGGAGATACGGACCCCGCAGGTGGCCAAAGCGACCTGAACGAAGCCGTTCATCGGTGGCTGAATCCTGTTAGCGAGGTCATCCTCAAAGTACATTCCCGGCGAAATTTTAAATTTTAAAGCATCTGTATTTGCAAGCCAATTCGCCTCCATAGCGAATGATGGGTTGTATCAATCGAAGCTACGGAAAACGCAGCAATATTCTGAGCAGTGAAGGAGAACCGTCATCGAGGCCCTTGCCTGAATGCTCACAAGTGCCCATTGGATTCTTCCGATGGGCACTTCGATCCCTGCCGCGTCGCACCGGCCGTCTTGGGCTATCCGGCGATGTAGGTAATAGAATTAAGGTTTTGACAAGGTCTAATTGGACCGGCTAATCTCAAGGCAACAATACCAAACATAGGATCAGCAAAATGGAAAAAAGACGTTGTTATCATAGCATACAGTGTTTATTCTTTGTGGGTGTGATGATGTTTATCGTGGGTTGCCCGCCAACGACAGCGACGCAGGCAAACCATGGTTCCAACACAAAGGAGGGTTCTATGAATCTTGCTTATAAAAGCGAAGCTTTAGCGATTCCATCGATCGATGCGGGGGTGCCAGCTACTTTTGAAACGGCATCCTTTGGCCTGGGCTGATTCTGGGGAATCGAATCCCGGTTCGGGATAATCGAAGGCGTGCTTCGGACACGTGTGGGCTATGCCGGCGGTCGGATGGAAGCGCCCAACTACAGCAAAATCGGTGATCATACTGAGACGGTGCAATTGGATTATGACCCCCGGCGGATTTCTTATAGCCAGTTGTTGGAAATTTTCTGGGAAAATCACCGTCCAACCCGGCAGTCTTGGTCACGCCAATACAAAAATGCCGTCTTTTTCCACAACGAGCAGCAGCGCAAATTGGCAATGGTTTCCAAAGCTGCCTTGGAGCAGAAAATTGGCCGCACCGTAAAAACCGAAGTGGCACCCCTTCGATCCTTTACAATGGCCGAAGATTACCATCAGAAGTATATCCTCAAGCAACACCAGCTGACAAACGAGATGTCGCGCATCTACCCACGCCATCAGGATTTTGTTAACTCCACCGCTGTCGCACGCCTCAATGGTTATGTGGGCCGGAACGGCACCCAAGACCAGTTAATTCGTGAAATCGAAAGCTTGGGATTGAGTGCTGAGGGGGAGAAGGTCTTGACTGAGATGGTTCGAAAATAGGGTTTTCGTGAAATTGCAATGAATCGATATATTGAATAGCAATAGTATCATAACCGACTGGTATCTAAAAGGTATTTCATTCCACAAGCAACTCTTCGCATTGAAGCCTCTTAGGCTACTTGCATGCTTCAACATATGAAGCCCAGACCAGATCTACATCGCAGACCAACCATTTAGCCGCCGGCCTACTTGCCTGATAATGATTGAATATAGTTAATCACATCCCAAATCTGCTTTTCCGAAAGCTTGTTCTTGAATCCCGGCATAGGGCCTTTGCCATTGGCGATTTTCCAAAAAAAGTCCCCTTCGGAATGATTGTTCAGGCGCTTTATTAAATTGGCCGGCTTAGGACTCAATTGGACAGCGATGGGACCATCTCCCATGCCACGGTTCCCATGGCAGCCGGCACATCGGGCTCCAAAAATCTGTCCGCCGATCAATATCGAAGATTCGTTGTATTGAATCGGATTGGGGGTTTGAACTGCGCCAGGCGGGGCTTTCCAGCCATGTGCCGCAATCGATATTGGCCAAACCATTAGGCCTGCGCCAATTAGGATGAATAGCGCGTTGCTGCGGAGCGATTTATATATTTTATTCATAACTTTCACCCTCATAGTGATTGTCTAAATTACATTCCGATTGGAGATAGGGTGCCCCTCATGCCGTGGCTCTTTCGGAACATTTGAATGACAAACAGTATCGCATTTTACAAAATTGTAACGATGATCGCATTGACGAATCTAAACAGACCATTATAATAATAAAAGAGCTTACCACAAAGTGGTATTGTTGAACAATAGTTATTGGATGATAAGCAGAATTCCGCTTTTTCCAAAAATAATTGTCTGTTGATCAACATATAAACCTGAGATCCAGATTGCAATGGTGAAAGCATGGCTTCTGAAAGTGGCGTAATACAAAAAACAGAAAACGGATATGCATGGGTGCTGGCGCAAAGAAAAGGCGCGTGCGGGTCTTGTGGCGGCAAATCGCACTGCTCACATAGCGATGGCGGGAATCAAATGCTGGTAAAGGTAACCAACTTGGTGAATGCAGAAAAAGGGGATTTGGTTGAGTTTTATATCGACTCATCCTTCCAGCTTAAATGTACCTTTATCATTTATATGATTCCCGTGTTGGGGCTGTTGGCAGGAGCCCTTTCAGCCGCTCCTCTGGCACCTGTGTTTGGGTTGCGTGCCTCTTTTGCCATCGTGCTGTTCACATTCATTGGATTGTTACTGGCGGTCCTATTGTCAAAAGCATGGATCCATCGAATAACGACGGCAGGTAATTTCTTACCCATTATAAAACGCGTATTTTTACCTGGAAATCCAAGATAGTCGGGTGTTTTTCGGGGATCGGATATGATCGCATGATAAATCGCAGAAAATTTTTAACCCTGGCCGGAACAGGTGCCATCGCACTGCTTGGCAACGGGCTCATACCGACATCGTTTAATTCGCATGCCCTGTCGGGCGACAATAAGAATGCCGCTGATGATCTAAATCTTGAAATTAAAATACGGTCCGTGCCAGGAAAAGTCTCCATTTTATCGGGGCCAAGGACAGATGTTTGGAGGTATACGGGAGAGGTATTGCAAGGTGATCCCGCAAGCCTCGTCAACCTGCACGACGAAAGCTATCTGGGACCGATCCTGCGTGTAAAGAGGGGTCAGAAAATTCGGATTATTTTTCAAAATGCGCTTCCCGCAAGCAGCATCATTCACTGGCACGGGCTGCAAGTACCAGCTGAGATGGACGGGCATCCCAGATTTGCAGTTCCTCCGGGAGGGGCGTACATATACGAATTTCAGGTCCACGACAGGGCGGGAACCTACTGGTATCATCCCCACCCTCACGGCAGAACAGGGTATCAGGTTTATGGAGGCATGGCAGGCCTATTTCTCGTAAGCGATAACAAGGAAAAAGATCTGAACCTGCCTGCCGGAAAATATGATCTGCCGCTTGTTATCCAGGACCGCACCTTCGATACAGACAACCAACTATTGTATCTAACGGGGGGGATGATGAACCGGATGACAGGAATGATGGGTGAGATCATTCTTGTAAATGGCAGACCTGATTTCAAATTGGATGTTTCCACACGTGTATACCGACTTCGATTACTGAATGGCTCCAACGCCCGTATATATAAATTGGCTTGGTCTGATGGAACCCCCTTGACCATTCTGGGAACTGATGGGGGGTTTTTATCGCAACCACTGAGGAAATCATCTGTCATTTTAGGACCGGGAGAACGGCTTGACGTCTGGGCCGACTTTTCGAAGTATTCGGTTGGAAGCAACCTTCGTTTGGTGAGTCGATCGTTTGACGATGGGACGTCCAGGATGATGGGCGGCAACCAGGGCCTTTCGAATGGGGCCCCCTTTAATATCCTGCAAGTACATATTGTAAAAAAAGAAGCCGAAGCCAGAGAGCTGCCTCAAAGACTCACCCAAGAAGAACCCCTTAGCCTCGAAAAAGCCTTAAATCGTAGAGCTCCGCGAAGGTTTGATCTCAGCATGTCGCATATGCGTGGATTGATCAATGGTCGAAGCTTCAAAATGACCGATGTCGCAGACGATGAAATGGTTGAAGCAGGATCATCGGAAATTTGGGATTTTGGGAACGCCATCCATGGGATGGGCATGATGGGAATGCAGACCCCTCATCCAATGCATCTCCATGGCGCACAGTTTCGCGTTCTCAAAAGATCCGGAAATTCCTTGGATGGGTTTGTCGATGAAGGATGGAAAGATACCGTTCTTTTAATGCCTGGCGAAATAGTAAGACTCCTGGTCCGTTTTGGCGATCATAAAGGGCTTTTCCTTTATCACTGCCATAATTTAGAGCATGGCGACGGAGGAATGATGAGAAACTATCTTATTGGGAGCCGTTCATCTTCAGACAATGAACCCGCAACAACCTAGCTTCAAAAAATGAGATGTACACCCCATGCGATGGGTGTCTTTTGGCGATACAGTCCTTGATAACCGGCATGCTGTGGCAATTGTAAAAGCTTGATATATTAAATGAAAGTTTGATACGGGTATATTTGTGAGGGTGATGAAGCATGCAAGTATGGCGGATCATATACACTGCGGTCGGTCTTAAGCTCTTTTTTGCGGTCCTGATCGTTACGTCCTGCATCAGTGCCGAGGTTGTGTCAACTGACAGACATTTGGTGCGATATGACACCGGCGTTGTTTATGATATCCAATCAGGCCTCGAGTGGTATGCAGGGCCGGATCAAGGCATGCGTTGGGAGGAAGCTGAAAGCTGGGCAACGCGTCTCGACGCCGCCGGGGGCGGATGGCGCATGCCGAGCCTGAAAGAACTGGAGACCCTTTACCATGTTGGCGACGGTGTAAATAACATCACGGCCCTATTGTCCAATTCGGGCTATTGGATATGGGCCGGCCCAACGAAAGAGCTATCTTCTAAATGGATATTCGGCTTTAGCTACGGTGGTGAAGGTTGGAGCGGTCAAGCACCGGCCGACGGCGGTCGTGCCATTGCTGTGCGCATTGGAAAAAGGGATTAGCGGCCATTTCAAAAAAATCGTTACACGCTTTTATGGCTAGAGCCGACCTTTTCGCAAGATCGCCACCAGCAGCCAGATGCCCATGAGGGCGGCAGCCAAAAAGCCGATGATGCCGATCAGCGAGATACCGTAGAAGAGCGGTGGAATGCTGGAAATGACGATCAGTGCCGAACCGATGATCAAGGCCGCGATGATGATCGAAAAAGCGATGCGGTTGCTGATCTGGTCGTGGGTTGCCAGCATGGTGTCCAGCCCTTGCATCTCGTGGCGGAAGGAAAGCTTTTTCTGGCGGATCAGGCGGGTGATTTCAAGCAGGTCCCGGGGAAAGGTTTGCAGGAACTGGAACGATTGGGAGGCCAAGCGGGCCAGATCGGTTGCGATCCGATCGGGCGCCATGCGTTCCATTTTGACCCGTTTGATAAACGGTTTGGCCTGGACAATCAGGTCGAATTCCGGGTCGAGCAGGGCCGCCACGCCCTCGACTGTGGACAGTGCTTTCATCATCAGAAAGATGTCCGGCCGAATCCTCAGGCGGTGCCGCGATGCGACTTCCAGTAAATGCTGCAACAGTTTGCTGAGCTCGATGTCTTTAAGCGGTTTGTAGAGATGCTGGCCCAAAAAGTCGGCCACGTCCCGTTCGAGTTGACGCATGTCCGGTTCTTCATCCCGATCGGTCAACTTCAAAAGGACCTGTGCCGTGTTTAGTTCGTCCTGGTGTACGATGCTGTCCACCAGATCGACGAAATCTTCCCGTGTGTTGCGATCGACGACACCGACCATGCCGAAATCCAAAAGGCAGATCACATTGCCCGGCAGGACAAAGATATTGCCTGGGTGCGGGTCGGCATGAAAAAAACCGGTTTCAAAAATCTGAGCCAGGGAGATATCGGCGCCCCGGGCCGTAATCAGCTTGCGGTCCAGACCGGCGGCTTCCAGGCGATCGATATCCGACACCTTGATGCCGTCGATAAATTCGGTCGTCAGGATACGGGTCGTGGATGTTTCGCGAAATACTTTTGGAATGTACACATGGGGGGTGTCCAGAAACTGCCGGGCGATACGCTCCATGTTTGTGGCTTCGATCGTGTAATCGATTTCCTTTTCCAGGGTGCGGGCGAATTCTTCGACGATTTTGACCGGACGGAACAGAGAAAACTCCTCGATATGGCGTTCCGCCAGGGTTGCCAGGTGGAGCATAATTTCCAGGTCGACTTCGATTATTTTTTGAATCCCGGGCCGTTGGACCTTAACGGCCACCTGATCCCCATTTTTAATGACGGCTTTGTGAACCTGCCCGATGGAAGCCGAGGCAAAGGGGGTTTCTTCGAAAGCTTCGAACAGGTCGGTGGGGTGGGCGCCAAGGTCGGCCGCAAAGATTTTTTCGACTTCCGTGAACGGAAAGGAGGGGACTTCATCCAATAGCTTAGCGAATTCGCGAATGAAATCGATGGGGACCAGGTCCGGGCGCGTCGACAGGATCTGTCCAAGCTTGATATAGCTGGGCCCCAGTTCTTCGAAGGCCATTCGGATTCTTTCGGCCCGGGTCAGTCTTTCAACCCGTTCCCGGCGATTGCGAGAGATCATCTGAAGGCCGATTTCGATGTACTGATCGATCTTGAGAAGTTCGACCAGGTCACCGAAGCCGTATTTAAAGAGGACCGTCAGAATTTGGCGATAGCGGTTCAGGTGACGGTAGGTCCGGCCGATAACCCCTATTTTTCTGATGCTCAGCATAGTGATTCGGTAATTATCGAACCGCCTCTTGTCGGATGCGGCTTGATAATCCCCAGTTTAACGATTATAGCGGGTGGCGCCCCGGCCTTGCGTCGCCATAGGGGGGGCGCTTACGAGCATGGATAAGACGGGTCCTGAGCGGGTGTGCTATTTGGAAGAATCGTCGCTCTTGCTAATCAGGGTTTTCAACTCACGGATTTCTTTTTTCAGCCCTTTGAGTTCGTTTTTGGTGACAATGTCCATCTTTTTCAATAATTCATTGACGGACTGTTCAACCCGCTTTTCGAGTTTGGACTGGGCATCATCGTATTTCTGTTGGATGTCCTTTAGAAACTTTTGCCCATCCTTTTCCGACAGGTTCAGCCTTTTCTCAAGATCTTTGGCCAATTCTTCCACTTCATCCTTGGTCTTGAGAGCCAAGCCTATTCCAGCCAGCATACTTTTTTGAATGAAATCAAACATGATTCCCTCCTTGAATGGTTTGCCGTTCGTATATTAGAGCTTGCCAAGGATCGCACTGGCGATTGTGTTTTTCTGAATCTCTTTGGTGCCTTCATAGATTTCGGTAATCTTGGCGTCGCGGTAAAAACGCTCCACCTCATATTCGGTCATGTAACCGTATCCGCCCAGCAGCTGGATGGCCTCGTCGGCGACTTCTACGGCTGTCCGCGCGGCGTACATTTTGGCCATGGAGGTCAGTTTTGGATCGATACGTCCCTGGTCATAATTCCAGGCCGCCTTGTAGGTTATCAGGCGTGCTAATTCGATCTTGGTGGCCATGTCGGCCAGTTTGTGCTGGGTCACCTGAAACTGGGCGATTTTTTTGCCAAACTGCTCGCGTTGTTTGACATAGCTGAGGGCGCGGTCAAACGCCCCCTGGGCGGTTCCCAATGCCTGGGCGGCGACCAAAATCCGGCTTTCATCAAAGAATTCAAGCACCTGGTAAAATCCTCGGCCTTCTTTCCCGATCAGGTTGGAGACCGGTACGCGGACATCCTTGTAGTTGACTTCAGCCGTTGCCATCATATGGATGCCCATTTTGGGGCCCACATCGGTGGCGGTCACGCCAGGACGGTCGGCTTCAACCAAAATAAGGCTGAGCCCACGGTAGGAGGGCTTGACTTCAGGATCGGTCTGGCACAGCACGGAATAAAAACCGCACAGTCCGCCGTTGGTTATAAAGGTTTTGGTGCCATTGATGACATATTCGTCCCCTTCTTTGACGGCTGTGGTATCCATGGACGTGATATCGGATCCATGTCCCGGTTCCGTGAAGGCACCGGCCGACAGCATTTGACCCTCGGCAACCTTGGGCAGGAAGTTGGCTTTCAATTCGTCGCTGGCGAAGCGTAAAACGCATTCGGAAGCAAAACTGGAAAGAATCAGAGCGGCGCCGATGGTCGAGTCGCGACTGCAAAATTCATCGGCAATGATGATATTTTCCAGAACACCCAGCCCCTCTCCGGAGTATTCTTCCGGAAAATGGATCCCGATGAAACCCAACTCACAGGCTTTTTTCCAAATTTTCCACGGAAATTCATGTTTGTTATCCAGTTCCAGCGCCAGTTCCTTGTCAAATTCACCTTTGGCAAAGTCACGGGCCGCTTTCTGGATTTGTTTTTGTGCTTTTGAAAGTTCGAACTCCATTGTGGTTACCCCCTGCCGCCTACGTCGTAATTTTAGAATCCTCAAACGTTTATATTTGTATAACGATTTTATTTTAAATCAAATTTTGGCTGAGAATTATCACATGCCCATGCCTTTTGCAAGCAGTTTGAACCGCCGGCGAGGCCCTCGGAGACAGCCTTGGCGCGCTAAAAAGAGGCTTGACTGTTGGGCTTAACTGGCTTAGTTGTGTAAAGTTTTCAAATAAAATAACCGCGTCAAGCGTATCGCTGGGACGCGTGGAAAGGAATTTAAGACGATGGCCTATTCAATTGCACTGGCAGGCAAAGGCGGCACGGGTAAGACGACCATGGCCGGCATGCTCATTAAATATCTGGTTAAAAAAGAAAAAACGCCGGTATTGGCGGTCGATGCGGACTGCAATGCCAACCTGAACGAGGTGCTCGGCCTGGAAGTTTCCGACACCCTCGGGAATGCCAGAGAAGAGATGAAAAAAGGGGTTGTGCCCAACGGCATGACCAAGGATGTATTCATATCCATGAAACTGGAGCAGGCCGTTATCGAGGACAACGGATATGACTTGATCGTCATGGGTCAGCCTGAAGGGGCCGGCTGCTATTGTGCCGCCAATACCTGGTTAACCACCTTTCTGGAACGTCTTCAGAAAAACTACCCCTTTGTGGTCATGGACAACGAGGCCGGGATGGAACATATCAGCCGTCTGACCACCAGTAACGTCGACCTGTTGTTAATCGTGGCGGACACCTCCAGACGTGGTTTGCAGGCAGCATTGCGAATCGACAAATTGAGCCGGGAACTGAACATAGGTGTCGGTAAAAGCTATTTGATCATTAACCAGAGCAAAGCAGCACCTGCGCGTGAGGTTTTGGAAATCATCGAACAGGGCGACCTCGAGCTGGCCGGAACGGTGCCGGAGGACGACACGGTCTATACCTATGATTTGAAAGGGCGTCCGACCATCGAGATGCCGGAAGAGAATGCAGCCGTCAAAGCGGCCTTTGACATTTTTGACAAGATCATTGCCTAAAAACTGACAACTCCAAATCAATTTGGCTGCAAGGACGTTACAGCATGAAAGTGTAGGCTATGAGAAAAACCGGTTTTTTATTTGACCGCCGATATCTGTTGCACGAAACTGGGCCCTATCACCCGGAGGTGCCGGAACGGTTGGAAGCGATATACAGCGGCATCGAAGATGGCGGCCTATTGCCCAAGGTCAGAATCGTGTCGGCCAGCATGGCCGAGCGGAAGTGGATTGAGACGGTCCATGACGGGTCCTACCTCGATCGTTTGAATGATGCTTGCGTTTCCAGGCAAAAAGTCTTTGATTGCCCAGACAATCAGATTTGTTCTGACACTTACAACACCGCCTTGTTGGCCGTGGGGGGAATTCTCGACACCATTCGATTGATGATGCAGGGCGAAATCGACAATGCCTTCTGTGCGGTCCGACCGCCGGGGCATCATGCTGAGCATAGCGAGGCCATGGGATTTTGCTATTTCAACAATGTTGCCATCGCCGCGCGCTATCTGCAGATGGAATGGCAGATTGAGAGAGTGGGCATCATCGATTTTGACGTGCATCACGGGAACGGCACCCAGCACCTGTTCGAACAAGATGCGACTGTTTTCTATTACTCGATTCACCAGCACCCTTCCTTCGCGTATCCGGGCACCGGCCGTGAATTCGAAAACGGCACGGTGGCCGGCTATGGCTTTACCAAGAACACCCCGGTTTTGCCGGGTCAGGGTGACGAAGAATACAAGCGCCTCATTCAAAAAGATCTGGAACCGGCCTTTGAATCTTTTAAACCGGAAGTTATTCTGGTCTCAACCGGTTTTGACGGTCATGTGGATGATGACATGTCCGATATCTGTCTTTCCACCCAGTGGTATACCTGGATGATGGAGCAGATTAGATCAATGGCGGACCGCTACTGCCAGGGACGCCTGATTTCAATTCTGGAAGGCGGCTATTCGCTCGCACGCCTGCCCGAATTGGCACGCGAGCACGTTAAGGTTTTACTGGACGAATAGAACGAGAGGCTATCTCAATAATTAGTCTGGCGGAGGATAAAGATAAAATGTTTGTCAGCAAATCGATGACCCGCAAGGTTATTACAATCGACAAAGATGCCGGCATATTTGAAGCCTATGAGAAAATGAAAGAGAATCGGATCCGCCACTTGCCGGTAACGGATGTGGATAACCGGTTGATCGGCATGGTAACGGATCGTGATATTCGCAGCGTTATGCCCTATGAACTTTTCAAAGATCCGGATCTGCAGAAGATCGAGAAAAATTCGGTCACTGACATGAAGATAGCGGATATTATGACCATCAAGCCGGTGCACATCTCACCGTCGTCAACGATTCAAGACGCCCTTTTGCTGATTGAACAAGATGCGGATCGGTGCCTTGCCGGTGGTAGATGACGAAGGCCGGTTAAAGGGCATCATTTCCGTGCGAGACTTGCTGCGGGCGTTTACCAATGTATTGGGTATCGGCGATCCGGGGACGCTGCTGTGCATCCTGGTGGAAGAAAAAGTCGGCCAGTTGAAAAAGATTGTCGATGCGATTACGGAAGAGGGCGTATCTTTCGGCAGCGTCCTGGTTGGCCGTTACTGGGATGAGGGTAAACGAGCGGTCTTTCCCTATATCCGCACCCAGAATGTCGCCCATATCAAAAGAAAACTGACCCAAATGGGTTTTACCTTGCTAGACCCTATAGAGTGGTATCTCGATCAGTTACCCTCAGATGAATAACCCCGCCCGAACACCCAGACCACCGAATGCGCTTGCAACCGCAACCGTATCGGGAATTGTATATCTACTATCTCGAAGGGCATCTGAACCACACGACCTCTATTCGCGACAATTCTTTTATCGGCAACTGGGAAGAAGACAACTTTTCGTTTCTATTTTTTTCCGAACCAGCAGATCAACGTGTTACCAAGCTACTGGCGGATCAACCGCACGTCGTCATGCTCGATCGGTTTCAAATGACCTATGATGAGTGGCACGGCGGGCCGCTGCAGATTTTAAAGATCGCGGGGTTTGAGATCATGCCGCCCTGGGAAGCGGCGGCGGAAACGGTGTCGGATCGACAGATCGTACTCGACCCGGGGGTTGTTTTCGGAACCGGGACCCATCCGACGACCCACGATTGCCTGATCGCCATAGAGAAAGTTTTTGCCTGGAGCAAAATCGAGACGGTCTTGGATATCGGAACAGGCACGGGCCTCCTGGCGCTGGCCGCAGCGCGCCTGGGGGCCAAGCGAGTGGTGGCCTTGGATTTGAATTTTCTGGCGGTTAAAACGGCCTTGGGCAATATCCGTTTAAATCACCTCGAGGACCGGGTCGTTGCCGTACGGGGCTTGGCGGAGAATTTTATAGACTTTGCGAGTGATCTTATGGTATCAAACATCCACTTTGATGTGATGCGGCGCCTGTTGACAGCCAGCGCTTTCGCAAAAACCAAGTGGTTTGTTTTATCGGGCCTTTTGCGCAGCCAGGCCAAAGCGGTGACCGCAATATTGGAGCGAGCAACCCACAGAGATTCTGCAAACATGGGAGCGGGATGGTATCTGGCATACTTTTCTCGGGAAAGTATGTTAAAGAGAGTTGATTCGCTCGAAAGGTAAGCGATGTACATCAAATGCTGGGGGGCTAGAGGTTCCATACCCGTATCCGGAAAAGAGTACAATAAATACGGCGGCGATACAACCTGTCTGGAGATACGGGCCCAAAGCGGTCATATCATCATTGTCGATGCCGGAACCGGTATCCGTCGCCTCGGGAATCAACTGATCACCGATGGCTACGAAGCCTATCATTTTCTTTTTACCCACGCCCACTGGGACCATCTCATGGGGTTCCCTTTTTTCAAGCCGCTTTACCGCCGCGGAACCAAGCTTACGGTTTATCGGTGCCCCTATTCAGGGACCTATGCCGAGAAAATGATCACCCGCATTTTGACGCCTCCTAACTTTCCTGTCAAATATTCCGATCTGAGTGCCGAGATCGTCTTCGAGGAAGGCTGCCCCGACGAGTTTGCGATCGGCTCCATAACGGTCGTACCGATTCATCTAAGCCACCCCAATGGCGGGCGCGGATACAAATTTATCGAAGAGGACAAGTGTTTTGTCTTTTTGACCGATAACGAATTGGGCTTTGTTCATCCGGGCGGACTGCCGAGCCATGCCTATGAGGAATTTTCCGCCGGGGCCGACATCCTCATTCACGATGCCGAATACACGCCCGGAGGAATATGAGACGTTTATCGAGTGGGGGCACTCCTCTTATGCCGATGTCTTAGATCTGGCTTCCCGTGCCGGCATCAAAAAACTGGGGCTGTTTCATATCAATCAGGAGCGTACCGACGAAGCGATGGATACAATCGTGTCTGCTTGCGAACAGCAGATCCAGCAACAGGGATTATCGTTTGAATGCTTTGGCGTCGGGAGCAATATGGTGTTTGAGCTGTAGCTTATGATCCAACAGGCCGCCCAAGACCTGTCCCGTGCCAAGTATGTGGTCGCTTTGACCGGTGCCGGCAGTTCCGTTGAAAGCAACATTCCGCCGTTTCGGGGCAAAGGTGGTTTGTGGGAAAAAATCGACCCCATGGAGTTCGCGCATATCGATGCCTTTATGCGCGATCCTGCGAAAGTCTGGGATGTCTTGATCAAGGAGATGAAGGGCGTCATCGATCAGGCCGAACCGAATGACGCCCACAAAGGATTGGCCCGCCTGGAAGAATTGGGGTTGCTTAAAACGATTATTACGCAAAATGTGGACGGTTTGCATCAACGGGCCGGCAATACAGATGTGATCGAGTTTCACGGTAATTTTGCCTGGCAGCGGTGTCTTGACTGCGATCGCAAATACGAAACGCAAGACAATCGATCTGGCGCAGATCCCGCCACGCTGTGAGTGCGGCGGGATCCTAAGACCGGACTGTATTTTTTTTGGGGAGATGATTCCCCCGCAGCACCTCTGTGCGGTCCCAACAGGTGTCTGCCGCCTGCGACCTCATGCTGGTTGTTGGGACTTCGGCCGTTGTGCAGCCTGCCGCATACATGCCCGTTATCGCCAAGGAGAACGGGGCCAAGATTATTGAGATCAATATGGAGCGAACCCCGCTCTCCGGGAGTATCAGCGACTATTTCATCCTGGGCCGAGCCGGCCAAATCATGAATGCCATTGTTGCCGAACTGGAAAAGCTGCTCTAACCCGGATCGGATCGA
This sequence comes from uncultured delta proteobacterium, assembly GCA_963802265.1. Taxonomy (GTDB): domain Bacteria; phylum Desulfobacterota; class Desulfobacteria; order Desulfobacterales; family CAWDIC01; genus CAWDIC01. Next base: position 212,934 of record CAWDIC010000004.1, on the reverse strand, counting down.
GAGGCCTTCAACGGATAGGGCGCCAAGGGTGCACATGCGTGAGACCAGCGGTTGGGTGAGAACGGTGGCATTGCCGCCGCCAAGCTTAAAAGATAACACCTCTGATGCGGGCCGCCTGACAGGCGCTTTAAAAAAAATGCTGCAGGCCGAAGGTGTCAGGATCGACCTCGACCTGCTCAAGGTGCTGCCCGACCTGCTGCGGCGCTGGCACTATCGTGCGCGCTGTGTCCTGTTTCGTGACCGCACAGCTATGGCAGGTAATCGGCATCAGCGACCCTGAAGGAAACCAGTCGCCGGCCGGACTGGCAATCGACCTGGGAACGAGCCGGGTGGTTTTACGGCTCGTCGATCTGGCGACCCAAGAAATCCTGTCTGAAACGGCCTTTAACAACCCCCAGATCACCATTGGCCCCGATGTCCTGGCCCGCATCCATCACACGGACAAGGAAGGTGGACTGGCCCAACTGAACCGTCTGATCATCGAGCGTTTGAACCAGGCCATTGCGGCAGCCGCAAATGAAGTCGGTCTCGATAGGGAGGACATCTACCTGTTAGCGGTGGCCGGCAACACCACCATGAGCCACCTGTTTATGGGCCTCGATCCACACTGGATCATCCGTGAGCCTTATATTCCGGTCGTGAACCGACCGGACCCGATGATGGCCCGTGATCTGGGTTTGAAGGTCAATCCGCTGGCCAGAGTCCTGGTCTTTCCGAATATCGGCAGCTATTTTGGCGGCGACCTGATTGCGGGCATTCTGCATGCCGGTCTACACACTTCCTCTGACACGGCGATTTTGGTCGACGTGGGGACCAACGCCGAAGTCGTCCTGGGGAACAGCCAGTGGCTGATTGCCTGCGCCGGCGCAGCCGGACCGGCGCTGGAAGGCGGTGTTACCCGCATGGGGATGATGGCCGAACCCGGGGTCATCGACCGCATTGCCATCGACCCGGCGACCCGCAAATTGACCCTCCACACCATTGAGGACCAACCACCCAAAGGGATTTGCGGTTCGGGCCTCATCGATTTGGCGGCCCAACTTTTTCTGACGGGTATGATCGACCTCCGGGGCCGGCTGGTACCGGCATCCTGCGGCAAACGGCTCCAAGAACGGGATGGCGTTGCCTACCTGACGGTTGTGTCCCCGGACCAGTCGGCCACGGGACAGGATTTGGGAATCAGCCAGATCGATTTGGACAGCCTGATTCGATCCAAGGCGGCCATGTACACTATTTTAGAGACGCTGACGGCCTCGGTGGGTATGCGTCCCGAAGCCCTGGAAACGTTTTTCGTGGCCGGCACGTTCGGTTCGTTCATCAATCCACGAATCCGCCATTACGCTCGGCATGCTGCCCGATCTGCCGCTGGCAAGGTACCGTTCCTTGGGCAACAGTTCCTTGGGCGGTGCCACGCGGGTCCTTTGTGCTGTCGAAGCAATGGACGAATTGGACCTGATCAGGGACCGGATTACGTACCTGGAGTTGAACGTAAACCAGGAGTTCATGAATCGCTTTTCAGCAGCCAAATTTATTCCGCACACGAACACCTCTCTTTTCCCATCGGTCCGGCCGCTCCATCCAGCAAGTGCATAGTTAGAAGGTGCCCAAACAAAAGCGGGGCCGGTTTCATCTTTTGAGAAGAAAGTGAAGAATATAGCGAGGATCGAGATCTTTGGGTGCGACCTGGCTGTACTCGCTTTCCAATTCCAGAAAAAGGTTTTCCAGGCAAGGCCCCACCTGTTCGCTGATTTCATAGTCCCGCAGTCCGGTTCGATCTGCCAGCCAGGCCAGAAAAACAGACCGCATGGGCGGGTTGATCCTGAAAGCTGTTTGCGACGCTTGGCCGTCGGTCGGAATGAAAAGCGTTTTAAACAGGTCCTTGAGTTCCTGTACAGAAAGCGCGGCCGGCTGAGGCGACAGGCCAAGATAGTGCCGGGCCCAAAGCGTCAGCAACAGATTTTTGTAGGTGATAAAGCGGTGGCTCGCCAAAGGCCCCGGGCTTTAGATCCATCAACCGCAGAAGGCTGTCAAAAGCCATGATTTGCGACAGGACCTGTTCGGTTGCCTGAACCTCTTCATAGGTGGCGAAGTCGCGATACATCTGACCGGTTCGATAATTGTCGAAAAAGAGGGGCTTCTTGAGCAACACCCCTCCTAAAACGCCCAACCATTCCTCATCCCAGAAACTCAGGGGCAATCCTTGACCAGAGAACCAGCTGCGGTCATGCCATTTTTCAGCCCGCCATTTGAGCTCCAGCACCAGTCCATAACCCAGGCGAAAGAAGCGGCTAAGGGGAAACCGCTTGATCAGCGCGGCCCAATGGCCAACATCACCTCGTTTGTTTGCCTGCGACAACCGTGCCAGGCCTAAATTAAGAAACCCGCAGACTTTACGAACGATTTGGCCAAGCCCCTCCTTGCTGGTGATTTTCTGGTGATCAGCGGCAATCACCTGATTGCACAGGCCGGCGAATTCAGATTGAATCTGATGCAGCACCGTTTCGGTGTCAATCAATTGCAGCGCGTCGGTGAAGCGGTTGTTTCCCGGCAGCAGTCTGTACCGGGTAAAGGGGACCTGGTGCTGACACGGTAACGCCCAAAGGGTCAACCAAACTTTTGGGCTGGCCGGCTTCAAATTCCGAAACCTTCAAGGGTTGATAAACCCCGACCGCTTCGTCAAAAGGCAAAAAGCCTTTCTCAGCCAGACGCACATTGCGCAGGCGGTAGGCTTCCTCTTCGGTTTCAGCCGGCAGGATCGCTGCGGATTCGATCAACAGGTTCTGAAAGATGATGTGATCATCGTGCGAGAGGCGCCTGATGAAAGTCCGAGAGGAAGGCGTGCCGCTGTTCGGCAGCAGTTTGACCTTCTTCCTGCTCGGCCGGCAGATCGAGAATGCGGACATAAAAGGTGTCGTCTTCAGTGAAAAAGTCCGTCGCCGAAATCGGAGGCCGACTGGTCGGTTTCGCGAATGCGGACTTCGATATTTCTAAACAAATAATATTGGAGCAGGTCGGTTTTGTGCTCGAGGCACCATTTAAGCATCCGCAGCGGGTCGGCTTTGTATAGCAGATCCAACCACCGGGTGAGGGCGGCCGAACTCAAACGATCTTTTTCCCAGATTTCCAGGTCGAGGATATATTCCCATTGTTTATCGGAAGCCAGCGCTAAGAGGGGCTGGGCGTCTTCCGGACCGATATCCTGCAGCAGCAGGTAGAAGTCTTCCTCTGTGAAAGAGTGCACCAGGGCAGCCGGCTGTGGCGCTTGAACAATGTGATCCATGACGGCTTCGACCGGCAGCGTCAGAATTTGTTGTCGCGTTTTATGCAGGCGCTGGATGCGGTCTAAGACGGTTTGATCAATCGGTTCGATAGGTTTCATGCTAAAATCGTTACACGATTTTATGTGACGCAGCAATGATTATCTTTGGGCGAGAACCGGTCTGCAGCACCTTGGTGCAGGCGGTTGCAATTTGTAGCCTTCGACTATAAAATATAGCGGTTAATTGGGATTGGTCGAACGCGTGCGATGCCAGGGTGCGAATTTCAAAAGGAGCAGCAGGCCTGGAATGGCAATCAAAGCGCAGGCGATAAAAAAGCTTTCCCAACCCATGTGTTTGGCCAGAAACCCGGTCGGCGTCGCCGCGATGACACGCGGGACGCCCATGAGGCTGCTCAAAAGGGCGTATTGGGTCGCGGTAAACCGTTTGTCGGTGATGCTGGCCATGAAAGCGGCATACGCAGCGGTGCCCATGCCACTGCTTAGATTTTCAAAACTAATCACGACTGACAGGGCCGGAAGGCTTGCACCGATCCGGGCCAGAACGGCAAAGCCGGCGGTTGACAGGGCTTGTAACAGTCCGAACACCCAAAGACTGCGGCCAATACCCAGGCGCAGCATGATGAGGCCCCCAATCAGGCTTCCACCGAGGGTGGCCCAGAAACCGAACAGTTTCACGACGGCACCGATCTGGGATTTGGAAAAGCCGATTTCAAGGTAAAAGGGTATCGTCATGGCACTGGCCATGGTGTCGCCCAATTTGTAGAAAAGGATAAATGCCAGAATCCATAAGGCTTCCGGGCGAGCGAAGTATTCGAGAAACGGCTCGATCACCGCTTGACGCAGAGAGGTCGGGGGACGCAGCGCACGAGCGGGTTCCGGCGTCAGCAGGGTGGTGGCAACCGCCGGCAGCAGACAGGCCGCCATGAGCAGATAGACTTGGGCAAACGACATATGGTCGGCAAGGATCAGCCCACCGCCTGAGGCCAGCAGCATACCGAATGCGATAACCATTGATGTACAGTGCGGAGCCGAGCCCCAGTTCTCGATCGGGCAAGTCTTCACGTCGGTAGGCATCGACGACGATATCCTGGGAGGCACTGAAAAAGGTTACCACAAAGGCGGCGATGGCGACCAACCAGGGGTTTTGGGCCGGGTCGGTAAGCCCCAGGCCTGCGATCGAAGCGATCAGGGCCAGTTGGGCGACCAGCAACCATCCCCGGCGACGTCCCAGCCACGGGAGCGTGAATCGGTCGAGCAAGGGGGCCCATAGGAATTTGACGGTGTAAGGAAGTCCGACCAGCGCCATGATGCCGATGACCGTGAGGTCGACACCCGCTTCTTGCATCCAGGCTTGCAAGACGGTGATGGTCAAAAGCAGCGGCAGACCGCTGGCAAACCCCATAATCAGGGCGACCAGCATGCGGCGCGTACAGATCGTATGCCAAAGGGACGGTTGGTTTTCCGGCGGTCTGCGCCGCGGCTCACCAGTCGTCATGTGTCAGACCGACGCCTTCAGTTGATCGGGCGTTACAATCGGCCCATAGGCTTCGCGCAGGGCCAGTAATCCTTTTTTCTGCAATTCCAGAACTTCGAAAAGTCGGGCCGGCAGATTTTCTTCTTGACCGTAGGCTTCGATCTGCAAATCGATGCGCGCGACGATGTTGTCAATATAAAGTGAAAACTGTTTGGTATAAAGTTCGACAGGATATTCTTTTTGTATCCGCTCCTGGAAAAGTCCACCGCAGGTCTTCATACAAGGGGAGATACCCCATCGGTGTTTCGATGGCATCGACATCGCCGTGGGCCCTGCGTTCAAGCCAGGCCAGCCATACCTTGACATCCTTTTTCTCGCCCAGCAATTTATTGCCGGTACCACCCCGGGCACCGTGGGTCAGAAAGTAATTCAGGCCCGCCAAGATCGGCTTTTTAGCCGGAAGCGAGACGGTTCGCTGTTGAAAAATTTGAATTGCGCATCCATGTAATCGGACAGCGCACCGGGTATGAAAGGCGCATTGGCCCAGGGAGCCCGTTTTACGCCGGTGGCGCCGACTTCGGTGGCCGTGGCGGCCGACACGATGGACGCCCCGATGACAACACCCTGGTCCGCATTTTTAGCGACCCAGACCGGCGGCATGGTGTCGCTGTCGCGGCCGCTGTAAGTGATCACGCGGGTTTCAACCCCTTGCGGGTCTTCGGCTTTTTCGGAATAATTGGCCAGGGCCTTGGAGGCCAGGGTGCAGCGGGCATTGGGATGGGAGATCGGAACCGGATTTCCGTCGTTGGCGATCATCCCCTGATGCCATTCACCTTGAAAGTTTTTTCCTAAAAGCGGCGGCTCTTCACCGTTGCCGGTCCAGTGAGGGACACCGTCGGCATCGATCAGGACGTTCGACCAAATAACCTCGGTGCCGGGTTTGCGCAGTAACTCCATCAGCATGGGATCACCTTCCCAATTGACATCTTCGACAATGCCGAAGATACCGCACTCAGGGTTGATGGAACGGATCGAGCCGTCGTCATGAATCCACATCTGGGCCAGATCGTCACCGACAAAATAGTCACCCGCCATGGCGGTGGTGGTTTTACCGCAACCGCTGGGGGCTGCGCCCGTGCACCAGGTCACCCGTCCGCCGGGTCCGGCGATGCCGGTGATAAACATGTGTTCGGACAATTCCTGGCCCCTGTTTTCATACACCGCCCGGTCGACGGAAAACCGATGGTTGCCTTTCTTTAAAAGGAGGGTGTTGCCGGCATAGGTACAGTTGAAGCTGTAAGTTGTCTGGTGGCTGCGATCCATGAAGACGCGGGCATGGGGCAGATCTTCGGAACGGTTGAGGCCTTCGCTGTGAATGTTGGTATAAAAGTGACCCAGGCGCGCAACTTCCTGGTCAAAGCCGGCATAGGCGTTGCGGTACAGGATTTCGGCACTGTGGGATACATAGGCTGAGCTGGTGATTTCCAGGGCCGGATTGGAAGCCGGGGCACCGACGGGACCGCGCATATAAAACCCGACCACCATGGTTTTGCCGTTCATGATGCCGCTCATCCTTTCACGGACCTCTGTAAGGGCATCGGCCCGATCCATTCGATTGGCAAGTGAACTGATTTCCTCGCCTTCATTGGCGATGTAATAGGTACGGTCGATAATGCGCCCCTGTTCTTCCTTCAGGTCGTAATGGATGGTGTGATTCGGCATGGGCAAAACGGCTTCTTCGCCGTTTTTCAACGCCAGGTCGCGAATGAACTGTCGATCCTCCTGGGAACCGGTATTGATGTAGATGGCCGCAGGTTGACACATGGTAATGGCATTGGCGATTTTTAAGATGATTTCCGGATGCGTAATCTGGCCGATGCGGTCGAGGTGGATTTTGTCCAAGCCGGCTTACAAATAACTGGTGGGCAGCTTCGACGGTGGCAATGCCCCCAATTTCTTGAACAATGTCGATTCCGGTTTTCTTTGGCATCATCGTTGGGTCTCCCTTGTTTCATTAGTGATCAAGCTTTTAACCCTCGCGCGCCGGCTTATGGCCAACACACATCAGGGGCAGGTATCGAAGATAATGTCATTCAGCGACCTTTTGGGGACATGATGGGCAGCCGAAGCGTCGCGCCAGTAGCGGATATCGTTGTCAGGCCCAACGGTTTCGATAATGGTTTCTTCTTTCGGCTTGCCGATTGCCAGAACCAAGATAATTTCAAACTGCGAAGGAATATTAAACAATTCTCTGAGCTGCTGGCGTTTAATGGAAGCGATCATGCAGCCGGCCAAACCGTTGCTCGCGGGCACCCAAAAGAATACTTTGAGCAGCAATGCCATGGTCACAGCCGAAATTATCGGTGATGGCCGTATCGCCCAGAATAATGATGTAAGCGGCCGGCCGCTCGCCCTTCCTCAGGGCCCGGCCAGTCTTTAAGGTAGCCGGCCCATGCCAGACATTCGAAGATGGCGGCATTTTTTTCAGGGTTGCATGACAAAATGAATTTGAGTGGCTGTAGATTGGCGGCCGAGGCTGACAGCCGGGCCAATTCCACCAACGCCTTCAAGGTTTCCAAAGAGACGGAATGATCCTGATAAAAACGTCGACAGCTGCGATTTTTTTTAATGAGTTCGGCGAGCATTTTATTATGCTTTACAATGGAATTTTTGGGGCTGCGGCATGATGCAGGTCGATCCACTTGAGGATGTTAGTGAATTCATCCGCGACTTCTTGCAGGGCCTGCCCACGGTGACTGACCTGGCTCTTTTGTTTTATCGTCAGTTCGGCAAACGTTTTTTTAAGCGGTGGATAATAGAAGATCGGGTCATATCCAAAACCGTTGGCACCGTTCGGATTTTCAGCGATGATCCCCTCACAATGACCTTCATAGGTTAGGGCCGGTCCGGTTGGAACGGCAATGGAAATGACACACGCAAAGGCTGCCGCACGATTGGTCTGACCCCGCAAAGCGTCTAAAAGCTTGCGGCAGCGTTCTTCATCACTGGCGCCTGGGCCCCCAAAGCGCGCGGAAAGCACACCAGGCGCTCCGTCGAGCGCATCGACCAACAAACCGGAATCATCGGCCAAGGCCGGCAGGCCCAGCACACGAGCGGTAAAGCTCGCCTTTTTATAGGCGTTTTCATCAAAGGTCAGACCGTCTTCCTTTACCGGAGGGATAGGGCCGAAATCATCCAGATTTTTAATTTCAACCGGATACGCTTTTAATAGTGCTCTTATTTCTCTGGTTTTGCCCTGGTTGCGGGTTGCGAGTACGATTTTGGTGAGATTTGCCATTTGTGGGAAGGCACCTGCCGTTTTGGGTTAATGATCATAAAATTTATAATCTACAGGGCTACACTTTGTAAAGCTCTTTTACTCTAATGACACCCACAATACCAGCGCTTCACTTTAAAAGAAACCGGCCTGGGTACACGCAAGGGGGCCAAAACTATTTGCTTGACAGTTCTCCTGCCGGGCAACTACTATCCTGAAGAAGTCATCTCAAAACTGGAAGATTAAGTTTATGGGGACCGTAGATGGATTGAAATCCGCAATGGCCGAAGGAGAAAAAATGAAAAAGATACTGTGTGTGGTCGTGATTTTTGTATGTTCGATCGTATTGCTCGGTGGATGTTTAGCAACCCAAAAGCTCAAAAAAACATCTAAATCCGGCCAAGCCGAAAACGAATTGTATGCCCAGGTTCCAGAACGTTACCGCAATCCGGTCGAGAAGGCCAAGGCTGACCAACTCGGTGCGGCTGAACGGCTCAACTTTGCCGATGAAAAGGTCAAACTGGCCAAGCTCCAAAAAGAAATGGCCACCAAAAAGGAAAAGTTGAGTAACTATCAGCTGAAACTGGCTCAAATGAGCCACAAGGAAGCGATGTTGGGGGTTGAATTGACCCAGTGGGAAGCGATCGATAAAGCCGGGCTCGGTGAAAAGGAAAAGAATATCAAGACCATCTATAGCCTGCGATCCAAAAAGGCCCGAATCGAAACCAACCGCTTGGATGTCCAGAGAGATCATGACACCTTGCAACTCCATATCAAAAAACTGGCAGAGCAAATTAAGGCCCAGGAGGATACCGTTGCAACGATGAGCGCGGTCCTGGAGGGAACCGGCGATGCACCGCCGCCGGCAGACCCATCCACCGAAGCGTCCGAGGCACCAGCTGGTACCGACGGGGGGCAGCAATAGGAATCCATTCGGTTGAATCAGTATCCATCCCTTTTTATAGATTGACGCGAACCAAGTGATTGGCACCGGAAGCCAGGCAATTTTACGGTGCTACAATTTTGTTAAAAGAACGATCCGGCCGTGGATGCGCATGCTCTTGCGCACCGGCGGCCGGATTTGTCATCTGACGATCGCCTTCCGTCCGTTTCGCTCCCTTTTATTCCCGCTTATAAATATCTACCTATTCATATCACTCGTTTAATAGTGCCTTGCGCGGCTACCCGGATCGCGCGGGGCCGCATTGCACCAGAAAATTACAATATTGCAATCCACAAGCATGTAAATGACATTATAGTAATAAAACGACATTATAATTACAATAATGTATTTTATGTTCGCCCGTCAATCTTCCTCGTAAAGTTGCTGTTAGGAAATATTTAATAATTAAATCAATATGTAATAATCAATCATGCGCTTCTGGTCCCCTGTTGGCACACCCTTTGCTCTATATCCAGATCAAATCTAAAAGGGAATACGCTGACAAATCCAACACGATGGAAGGAGAACGACCATGAAGAAAATCGAAGCCGTGATCAAGCCATTCAAGCTTGACGAGGTAAAAGAAGCGTTAAACCAAATTGGCGTAACCGGCATGACCATCAGCGAAGTCAAAGGGTTCGGCCGACAGCGGGGGCACAAGGAAATCTATCGGGGTGCTGAGTACCAGGTCGATTTCGTACCCAAAATTAAACTTGGTATTGTGGTTGATGAAGACAGCGACGTCACAGGTTGTGGATGTCATAATGGGTAACGCCAAAACCGGTAAAATCGGTGATGGCAAGATTTTTATATCATCTCTGGAAGAAACCATCCGGATCAGAACCGGCGAGACGGGGTCGGATGCGATCTAGTACTGCATCACACGGATGCATTCTTTTAGAATAATTGAACTTTTAATAGGAGGCAGATGTTATCATGAAAAAACTCGCTTTATCATTATGTTGACCCTTTTTAGTGTTGCTATCGCTTGGGCAGGGGATGAACCCGCCACAGCGGAATCGAACAAAACAATGATCGACCTGGTCCAGTCGCACGCCGATTATGTGTGGACCCTGGTTGCCGCGGCGCTGGTCTTTTTTATGCAGGCCGGTTTTGCCCTGGTCGAGTCCGGTTTTACCCGCGCCAAAAACGCCATCAATATCATGATGAAAAATCTCATGGACTTTTCCATGGGATCCTTGGCCTACTGGGCGATCGGCTTCGGTCTGATGTTCGGTGTGTCCAAGACCGGCTGGTTTGGCACCTCGGGCTTTTTCCTGAGTGATTTTGAAGTTGGCGGTGACCCCTGGGTCCTGGCTTTCTGGATGTTCCAGGTTGTTTTTGCCGCCACGGCTGCCACGATTGTTTCCGGCGCCATGGCGGAAAGAACCAAGTTTGTCGGGTATCTGCTTTATAGTGTGCTGATCAGCGCGATTATTTATCCCATCTTCGGATCCTGGGCCTGGGGCAGCCTTTTCAACGGCAGTGGTTGGCTTGAAAACTTAGGATTCATCGATTTTGCCGGTTCGACGGTCGTTCACTCCGTCGGTGGCTGGGCAGCATTGGCCGGTACCGTCGTTTTGGGGCCGCGTCTGGGCAAGTACACCAAAGACGGGCGGATCAAACCGATCCTGGGGCACAGCATGCCGCTGGCCGCGTTGGGTGTTTTTATCCTGTGGCTGGGTTGGTTTGGATTCAACCCCGGTTCGACAACCGCAGCCAATAAAGATATTGCCATGATTTTTGTCAACACCAACCTTGCGGCTGCGGCCGGTGCTGTTTTGGCGATGCTGACCTCGTGGATAAAATTCGGAAAACCGGAAGTCGGTATGAGTTTGAACGGTGCCCTGGCCGGATTGGTCGCCATCACCGCTCCGTGCGCCTCGGTTTCGCCCACGAGCGCAGTGATCATCGGTGCCATTGGCGGTGTTGTGGTTGTCATGTCCGTTCTGTTCTTTGAAAAAATCAAGGTCGACGACCCGGTCGGCGCCATTTCCGTGCACGGTGTTTGTGGTGCCTGGGGAACCCTGGCTGCCGGTATCTTCAACCTGGGTGGAACCAGCACCAAAATAATCGGTGTCCAGGTATTGGGTATTGCGGCTTGTTTTCTGTGGGTTTTCCCAGCAGCGTTCATTATGTTCAAACTGATCGACAAAACCATCGGCCTGCGTGTTTCTCCGGAAGAAGAACTCGAAGGCCTCGACCTGACCGAACACGCCGGTACCGCCTACCCGGATTTTGAGGTTGCAGCCTATGGCGGCATGTCGACCTCTGGGTCCGGAAGGTGCTCTCGCAATCAGCAGCAAGTGGTGTTAAGATGAACGAGCTGGTGAGCACCTAACATCAGCAACTAAATATTAAACCTATAAAATAAGGGCAACGGTCTTAAGGACCGTTGCCCTTTTTAGGTTGCGTACCCTTTTGTCCCAAGCGGGATGTTCATTTGGACAATCCTTATAATGTTTTGAAAGTTGGATTGCAGCGGTCAAATCTGTTAGGATAATAACATTGCGACACAATTTTATATCTGTGAGGGAAGCGCCTATGGGAATCAGCGAAGATTTTGCGAAAGTGTACACGGATGTCGTGCAGTTCGATGATCATTTAGGGATGGTCCTGACGGTCCATGCGCCTGGAGATATTACTTATGTCCTCGATATTCAGAAGCATCATCTGGCCTCACCGGATGCCTGCCACGGCGGGGTCATTTCTGGGATGATGGATGCCGTGCTGGGCATTACCGCTCTGTCTTTTGCGGTCTCCAAAGGCAACCTGTGCGCCACAGTGGAATTCAAGATCAATTACCTGTCGCCGGTCAAATTGGGTGATCGCTTGGAAGGCCGCGGTGAGATCGATTTTTACGGTTCCAAGTTGATGGTGACCAGTGGTGCGATCATCGAGCAAAACAGCGGTCGTTTGGTGGCCAAAGGACTCGGAACTTTTTCCCAATACCCGCTTTCCAAAAAAATTAAATAAAGGCGTGAATTGATTTTTACAGGGAGTCTTTGCATGAAATATGCACTTGAACAGATAAAAAGCCGGTCATCGGGCAGAATGTGTTTATTGCCCCAACGCGCCAGATCATCGGTGATGTGACCATCAAAGATAACGCCAGTATCTGGTATGGTGTCGTCTTGCGGGGTGACATGGAGCCGATTACCATCGGCGTCAACACCAACATTCAAGATAATTGCACGTTACACACGGACTACGGTTCTCCGCTCGTAATCGGTGACAATGTCAGTGTGGGCCACAATGCGGTTGTCCATGGGTGTATTGTTGAAGATGATTGCCTGATCGCCATCAATGCGGTCGTGCTCAATGGCGCCCACATCCGGAAGGGCTCCGTCGTTGCAGCCGGTTCGGTTGTCAAGGAAGGCCAGATGGTTGGGCCCAATCAGCTCGTGGCCGGGGCGCCGGCGGTCGTCAAAAAGACCCTGACGGCCGAGCAGGTCAAGGCCTTCGGACAACCGGTTCGCAATTACCTTGAATTGGCCGGGCGCCACCAGAAGCACTTGCGGCCCTTGTCCGAGCACCATAAACGGCGCCCTGCATTGTTTATAAGGCGGTTTTTAAAATGGGGAGAAAAATCGAATCAAGTAAGTTGCCGGGAATTTATTATCAGTTTTATCAAACCGTGGCCGCATCGATACCCCGAAGGCGTATTATTTGCGATCCACTGCGCACCATTGCTTTTGGCACAGACGCCAGTTTTTACCGACTGGTGCCAAAAATTGTCATTAAGGTCGAGAGCGAGGCGGAGATGACGGCGATCTTAAAAGCCTGTGATCGCTATAATGTTCCGGCCACCTTTCGGGCTGCGGGTACGAGTCTGTCAGGGCAGGCGGTAACCGATTCGGTGTTGGTGATTGCCGGCGATCGCTGGAAAGCCTACCAGATCCTGGAAGACGGCCTACAAAATTCGGCTGCAGCCGGGAATTATCGGTGCGCAAGCCAACAGCTATCTGCTTGCCTATGGGCGGAAAATCGGACCGGATCCCGCCTCGATCAATGCCGCCATGATCGGGGGCATTGTCGCCAACAATGCCAGTGGTATGTGTTGTGGTACTTCTGAAAACAGTTATAAGACCCTGGCGGGTCTGCGCATTATCCTTGCATGACGGCACGCTCCTGGATACCGCCGATCCTCAAAGCCGCCAAGACTTTCGAAAGACCCATGCCAAATTATTGGACCGCATCGAGGCCCTGGGTCGCGAGGTTCGCCAAAATAAAGAGCTGGCCGAACGTATTCGCCATAAATTCAAAATCAAGAACACGACCGGCTACAGCTTAAATGCATTGGTCGATTATGAGGATCCTTTTGACATCATTGCCCACTTGATGGTCGGCTCCGAAGGGACCCTGGGATTCATTTCCGAGGTCATTTATCATACGGTTGTCGAGCATCCCTATAAAGCCAGCGCTTTGGTTATTTTCACCGCACATCAAGGCTGCGTGTGAGGCGGCCATTGTATTAAAACAACAGCCGGTATCAGCGGTGGAGCTGATGGACCGCGCGGCGTTACGTTCGGTAGAAAATAAAGCCGGTTTGCCGGACTATTTGAAGACGCTGCCGACCGATGCGGCCGCCTTGCTGGTAGAAACCAGGGCTGCGGACGGAAAGGAACTGAAAGCCAATATTGATCGTGTAAGTCGATCGCTGGCCGATTTCCCCATGGAAAAACCGCTGGCGTTTACCGCGAAGCCGGAAGAATACACGGTACTTTGGAATATCCGTAAGGGCCTCTTCCCGGCTGTTGGGGCCGTGCGTGAAACCGGAACGACCGTTATCATCGAGGATGTCGCTTTTCCTATCCAGAGACTGGCCGAAGCAACCCTGGAACTCAGAAGGCTTATGTCTCGTTTCGCTTACGAAAAGGCGATTATTTTTGGGCACGCTTTGGAAGGCAATCTGCACTTCGTTTTCACGCAGGATTTCAGCAGCTCCGAAGAAGTGATGCGTTACCGCAACTTCATGCACGAGGTCAGTGTTATGGTGGTTGAGCGCTATGATGGCTCACTTAAAGCCGAACATGGCACCGGTCGCAATATGGCCCCCTATGTCGAGATGGAGTGGGGTCGCGAAGCCTACGAACTGATGCAGGCCATTAAACAGATCATGGACCCCAAAAACCTGCTTAATCCCGGTGTGATATTGAATGATAACCCGAATGTGCACGTGGAAAACCTCAAACCCCTGCCCGCAGCCCATACTATCGTTGATAAATGCATCGAGTGCGGCTTTTGTGAAGCGGCCTGTCCGTCCAAAAATGTGACCCTGACCCCGCGCCAACGCATTGCTGTGCAACGCGAAATTTCCCGCCTGAATTCATCGGCAAAGACACTGGCCAGCTGGCGACCCTTGTAAAGGACTATCGCTATCAAGGTGATCAAACGTGTGCCACGGATGGCCTTTGTGAAATCGCCTGTCCGGTAGAAATCAATACGGGCGACCTTACCAAGGAATTGCGGCGGTTGGCGCTGGAAAATACGATCCATGAAAAAGGCGCCGCCATGGGTGGCGCAGTCACTTTGGTGTTGTAACCGATGCGCTGCGAATGGGGATCAAGGTATTGGACAATACCCATACTCTGGTGGGTACGCCCCGGATGACCGGTTTGACTGCCAAGGCACGGCAAATCAGCGGGCAACGCCTGCCGCTCTGGAATCGGTATATGCCCGGCCCCGCGGCTGCCCCGCAAGCTGACGCCAGGTCAACCCCGACGGAGATGACAGCGTGGTCTATTTCCCAAGCTGCATTGCCCGCACCATGGGCCCGGCCAAGGAAGATCCTGATCAGGACCCATTGGCAGCCGTCACCCAAAGGGTGCTGGTACAAGCAGGCTACCGGGTTCTCTATCCCAAGGGTATGCAGCGGCTGTGCTGCGGTATGCCGTTTGCGAGCAAGGGCCTAAAGCGCGTGGGCCGGGAAAAAGCCCGGGAATTGGAAAAAGCCCTGCTAGAAATTTCCCAAACGGGGACCTATCCGATTTTGTGCGATACAAGCCCTTGCCTTTATCACATGCGCACGACATTGGATCCGCGCTTGAAGCTTTACGACCCTGTCGCGTTCATTCATTCGTTTTTACTGGACCGTTTAACGATTCGGCCGCTGCCTGAGACGATAGCCGTTCACACGACCTGCAGTTCTCAGAAAATGGGTCTGGCACCTAAATTGCTGGAAGTCGCCAGCAGGTGCGCGACCGAGGTGATTGTGCCCGACAGGGTCGGTTGCTGCGGTTTTGCCGGGGATCGGGGTTTTACGTTCCCTGAACTGAACGCGTCCGCGCTGGCAGATCTGCATGCGGCGGTGTCGGGAAAATGCCATACGGGCTACTCCAACAGCCGTACCTGTGAAATTGGTCTTTCACTGCACAGCGGTATCCATTATAAGTCGATCTTTTATCTATTGGATCGATGTATCCGCAAAGGAGTACCACCATGAGCAACCAAGTACAGGTTCTTGTCGAGCAGAGCGGTCCCACGGCATCCGAAGGCCAGGTGCGGGGGCATAAAATCACCATGGACCGACCGGTCGCCAAAGGCGGAGAGGATCGGGGCGCCATGGGTGGCGAAACATTACTGATGGCCTTAGGCGGCTGTTTCATGAGCAACCTGTTGGCCGCCGCCCTGGCACGCGAGACATCCGTGAACGGCGTTCGCCTTGAGATTACCGGAACGCTGGAGAGCGCGCCACCCCGCTTTGCAGCCATCGCCATGCGGATCCGGGCCGAACGGGGCGAAGGCGTAGAGATGCCCAAACTCGTAGCGATAGCCGAACGGGGCTGTATTGTGGCCAACACTCTGAAAGCGGCCGTGGAACTGACGATTGACATCGATGAATGATTCCATGCCCGAACCACGGCCATCATCCCCGGAGGCCACGGGCCTGTACGGTGCGTCTTTCAAAGGCCCGGCTTACATGCTGGGTTCCGCCTTTTTGTTCGCTATTTTGGGGCTGCTGATTAAAATCCTCGGGCCGGAGTATCGTGTGTGGGATATCGCGGTGTATCGACTCCTGGGTGGTGCGATCGTGTTGGGGGCCATCTTCGGATGGCAGCAGAATCTGTTCAAACCGACCTATCCCAAGCTGATGCTTGTTCGCGGCATCACCGGGACAGCCGCTTTTCTATGCCTGGTGACGGCCATTCGCAGCATTCCTTTTTCAACCGCCATGGCCTTGTTTTATGCCTTTCCGGCCTTTGCGGCCGTTCTGTCGCCGCTGCTGTTTGGCGAACGCATTTCTTTTTACGAAGTTGTCTGTTTGCTGGTGGCCCTGATCGGGGTCGGCGTGCTGTTCGATCTTCAAATCGAGGGGCGTACATTGGGCCTGGTCATGGGCGTGTTGGCCGCGGTGCTGGCCGGATTGACTGTAGCGCTGATCAAAAAACTGCGGGATACCAACGGGTCGGTGATCATCTATTTCTACTTGTGTCTGGTCGGCAGCGCAGTTTGCCTGGGACCCTTTTTAGCGGCCCCCAGGCTGCCCAACAACCTTTGGGACTGGCTGATCGTGGCGGGCATCCTGGTTACTTCCATTATTGCACAACTGCTCATGAACCACGGCTTCAAATATTGCAAGAGTTGGGAAGGCGGATTGTTTATGACCAGTGAACTGATTTTCACTGCCCTACTGGGCATCTTCCTGCTGAACGAAGAAGCGTCTCACCGCTTCTGGATAGGCGCGGCCTTGATTCTGATCAGTGCCGTGGCCTTTCAGTTGCAACATCGGAATACCCGTGTTATCAAACCGCGGGTCTCATAATTATCGTTATCACATCTTTCTGATGACCTTGCCGGCTGGGCGTTGTTAATCGCGCTGGATGGGGAATGGCGCCGCTTGAGGAAGAGGATCAAAAGAATTCTTGCAGTGCCCTGGCTGGGGCCGAACGCAGCAAACCGACGCGGTTTGGGATTGAAGCACACATGTCTAAAAGAGTACAAATCATTCTTTTATCGGGTTTTTTGGGGTCCGGCAAAACCACGCTTTTAAAACATATCATGTCATTGGATACCGACATGTCGGATGTCGTCATCATTATGAACGAGGTTGGGGCGGTGGGGATCGACGGGATGTTGATCAGCAATCTCGGATCTGAAGTAATAGAACTCACAAGCGGCTGTATTTGTTGTTCCATGAGCGACGATTTGCAGGAGTCCATTGAAGATATTTTACAGCGGTATGGGCCTCGTTATATTGTTATCGAAGCCACCGGGGTTGCGGACCCGCAGTCGGTTGCCAACATACTTGCAATGTCCAATTTAAAAGACAGGGTTGTGCTGGATAAAGTGATTACCGTAATGGACGCTGAGTGTTGGGAAGTTCGAGATGTGTTTGGAACGCTGTTCTACCGCCAGTTGAAACAGGCCGACACCATTATTTTCAACAAAATAGATCTCCTCCCCAAAGACGATGTTTCAAGATCCCTAAATGAAATTCATAATGAGTTACCCGGCGCACAGGTAATTCCTGCTGTAAATTGTCAGGTTGAACCGGAGATCTTATGGCCTAAACCAGCTGAGCTGGATCTTCAAAAAATGACCGTTAATGAGAATCGACGCACAGGACACCACGGCAACCCTGGTATTTTCCCTTATTATGACGGTGCATCCGGAAGCGGCAGTGATCAAGCCAAAATGATTACGGACAGGGATTTTGTCACTTTCGCTTTTACGGAAGTCGCAACCACTGGACGAAGCCGTATTTAACCGCTTTGTTCAGGAATTACCCTACGAATTTTATCGATTGAAGGGGATTGTGAGTTTTAAAGACCGATGCATGATGATCAATGCCGTGGGGGGTAAAACAGAGTGGGCGCCCTGGGAAAATTTTTCCGAAACGTGCCTGGCATGTATTGGATGGAATATTGATCCCGAGGAATTTATTGCGAAACTGCAAGCTTGCGTTCTGAAATGATTTGTCACGCCCTCTTTGAAACGCCCGGCCGCTTGATGCGAGGCGGTCTGATTTTGGTGCGCGACAGATAAAACCGTTATTTTCATCTTGGGAAGGGCGGCCATGACCTGCCATTCCTTGGATATGTCCACCGAAAAGCGGATGTGCGTTGCGTCAATTGCGACCTGCCCCCAGGTGGGATCAACCGGAACCCAGATACCCCCGATGGCAACCTCGTTCCAGGCGTGCAGACCAAATTCCAGAAATTCATCACCCAAGTAAATCAATCCGCCAACCGTCCGGCAAGGAATTCCCACAGCGCGCGCCAGGGCTGTAAACAATTGGGAATGCTCACTGCAGTCGCCTTTCCTGGTATGAATGATATCCATCACCGTCAAAGGGTTGGCCGTATAATCGTCTTCGATATATCGATAAACGAACGGGACCAGGCGCTTTAATTTTTCGGTGGCGGTTTGTGCGTTACCGACCGCTTCACGGGCTATGTCTCATGATAACGGGATGACGCGCGGGAATATCAACAGTGGCCGCCGAATATCTCTTAATCTCTTTGTCCGTTGCAGGTATGCTGGGAAAACCTTTGGCATTTAAGGTTACGATAACAGAATCGTCGGTTGCCGAAGGGACGATCGATTGGCCCGGGGCATTGTCAAGCAGCGTTCCGGAGGGAGTGTCCAATGAAAGCTTCAAAAAGGTGATTTTGCCGGAAGCACCCAAGGGTCGATCAACGGCAACCGTATTTTTAAGAAATAAGGTGACACTTCTGTCTATATGGGTTGCCAAGGCTTTGGACTCTAGACGGCATTCGAACACCCCGCCCAGGAGAATACGATAGGGTCTCCCGTCGGCGCCAAATTCTTCCTGTACCTCAAGATCATTGAAGCCGGTGGTGACCACGTTATAGTAAAAAGTTTTGACGCCTGAAATCATGACCTGATCAATTCTTTCGAGCAAGGATGTATGTTCTTCCAGCGTCAAGGTTTCCGAATTTAAATAAGGGTATTTGATTTTGGCGCCTGCCTCTGGATTTTGGGATATCCATCTTTGAACAGCCGTATGGTCTTTAAGACTGTAATCAAAGGACCCGAGCATGTGTGAGCGTGGCTGGCGGCCCTGAGTAATAATGGCCTCATAGCCTTTGGGGGTCAAAACAATTTTGGTTTCGGCGGTATCATTTCCATGAATCGTCATTTCAGAAAAATAGATCATTGAAAATGGCGGCTGTGCTTTAAATTCGGCGGTCGACTGCAGGTTAATTGGGTCGACTTCCAGCTCTTTTGAAACCTGAATGATCGCGTCGAGTTGAATTCTATAGCGCGGGCCATCAGGACCCTTCTCACGACTTAAGGTGCTGTGCAGATGGCCGACCTTGCCTTCGAGAGCGTAAATTCCGTACCAATCGGTACCAATGGTTTTCTCAATAAACTGAATAAAAGGGGCCTCGGATGGATCTGGCAGCGGTTGCGTCAGGGAAGATAAATCAGCATGACACCCGATCATAAACAGGCACGTTGCAAATAAAACAGCAAAGACCAGAGAACTTGAGCGTGTTTTGGCAACTTTCTTCACTCCTGTAATTTAAACGAGTTAGAGTGTTTGTCATAAACATGTTCCCATAAAACCACGGCCTAAATTTACTGCCATGCGGCCTTTTTTCATCATCAATCCGGCCGGCACGAGGCCAGGCTTGTGTTGATATGCCTTTTTTAAAAAATAGGGCGCCCTCCGTCCCAAGCGGAAACTTTGTTATAGCAATCCCTATAATTATAAGGCGTTTAATATCAATGGCCTGAATATTGCAGTTTGAAATATAGCCATGTGCCGTAAGCTAAGCCCCATACTTTTAAAAACCTCAACCATGATCTTTAAAGCCAATTCGATAAAGATCCTAAAATGTTGACATCTAAAAACCCTAACAGTATTAAGTTGTTTACCTAAATTATAACGATAGGAAAGAGCATGCCAAAAAATATAGTAGCGATTTTCATCTATTTATTCATCTTCTTAACCGGCGCTACCGGGTTGATTTACCAGGTAACGTGGCAGAAATATCTCAGCAGACTTCTGGGAAGCGACAGCGTCGCCACGGCAATTATACTGGCAACTTTCCTCGGAGGCTTATCCATAGGATATTATTTTTGCGGCAAATTAACAACAAGAATAAAGAAACATTTTGTTGGATATGCTTTTTTGGAAGGTATTATCGGGGTGTGGTGTTTACTGTTTCCCTCAACTTTTCAAAATAGTAGATTTATTAACAAAACATTGGAGTTTTTCTCCGCCTTTATTGATCATCGTCCAGGGGGTATTCAGTTCGGTTTTGCTGATGGGGATCCCCACTGTTTGCATGGGGGGAACAATTCCCTTTCTGACCCGCGGCCTATCAAAGCACATTACCGAAGCGACCAGGGTCCATGCCCGCGTTTATGCTGTTAATACGGCGGGTGCATTTTTCGGAACACTTCTGGCAGGGTTTTATTTGGTTCCCAACCTCGGGTTGCCGACGACAATGGTCATGACCGCCTTTTTTAATCTGGGGACATTTTTCTTTTTTCTGATCTTGCCAAGGATTCAAAGCCAGATCCAGCAAGCGGAAGCACCCCAAGCATACATTGAGAAAGACATACCCCATGCTTCCTCGGAAGGCAGCAGGTTTCAACCGCTTCTCCTTTATGCGATTGCTTTTCTCAGCGGGCTTTATGTGATGAGTTTGGAAAATGTGTTGATTCGCATTACCAACCTCTCTATGGGAAGCTCCTCATATTCTTTTACGATCATTGTATCCGTCTTTATTCTCTCAATCGCTGCTGGTAGTTTCGTTATCGCCAGCCTTAGGCAAATTTCCAAATGGCTTTTATATGTCAATCAGCTTGGTATTGCGATTTTATTGTTGACCATTTTTATGACCCTGCATAGATGGCCGTACTGGGCCCATCTGATCCGAATATCGCTGCAGTCGAACATGGGCGGTTTCTGGGGGTATTACCTCTTTGTGTTTTTAGGCCTGGCCTCTATTTTAATTGATTCCCATAGGTCTCATGGGGGCTACGATTCCGATAATTTTTCACGAGTTGAAAAGAGACTTGACCAGTGTCGGCAGACACTCGGGAACGCTGCTCTCGTGGAATACGGCCGGAAACCTTATTGGAAGCCTGATCGGCGGAATCGTTCTTTACTATTTCTTCAACAACCGCGGTGTTTTTCTGGCGGCGACCTTTTTAGCGATCTTGTCGGCGGGTTTGGTCGGATGGCAGCTATCAAAGAAAGCGGTTATCCCAACGGCCGTATTATGCATCCTTGTTGGTTTCATGGGGCTTTCGGCTTATTTTTACGATCAAAAGAATTTTACCGCAGGTACCTACCGCATTCGAAAGCCCTTGCCTTATTCTTTTACCAACTTCAAACATTTCTATGAAAACTATCATGAAGGCTTCGAATTGAAGTACTACAATGATGGTCCAACCGCTACAGTTGCGGTGACGCAAGACACACATAAATTTCCGCTGTTTGATAAAAAGTCGATGGCCTTGTTTGTCAACGGCAAATCTGACTCTTCCACCATCGGCGATATTTACACGCTTAAACTCCTGGCCCATATTCCAGCCTTGCTGGCTGAGAAGCGAAGCAACGTGATGGTGGTAGGGCTCGGCACAGGCGTTACGACGGGTGAACTGACACTTTATCCCGATATAAACCAGATTGACGTGGCCGAAATTTCACCATCGGTGGTGGAGGCCTTGCCTCTACTTTCAGGAATTCACACATGGCGCACAGAACGATCCGCGGGTTAACATTCTGATAGGCGATGCCTTCAGAATTATAGGCAGAAGCCAGAAAAAATGGGACATTGTCATTTCAGAACCCAGCAATCCATGGGTCACCGGGGTTGATTCGCTTTTTACCAAAGATTTTTATCATCTGGTTAAAAACCATCTGTCTCCAAAGGGTGTCCTCATGCAATGGGCCCATACCATTGTCGCCAGCCCGGAAATGATTGCAATGATCCTGAATACGATCCAACAGGAATTTAAGCATATTCATGTGTTTCTTGGTGGGTCGGACTTGTTGATATTGGCTTCCAACGCGGCCATTGGGTGCTCAAATTTAATCCAAGCCGAAACCAGCTATAAAGTCAATGAAAAGGTGAGACAGTCTCTTCAAGAGATCAATGTGTCATCCCTGGCATCCATCCTGATCAAAGAGCGGTGGACCTCTTCATATCTTGCCGATTATTTTTCGGATGCGGATATTCAATCCCTGGATTATCCAAAACTGCACTACCTGGCCGGAAGAGATTTTTTCATTGGGGCGAATTTGCCGAAAAAACACTTTTTGAATTCAGAAACCACAGCTTATATTGATGAATACTTGTTTTATAAACAGTGCGAAGACTGGTCGGTTGGTTCAGGCACCAAAGAGTCCTTTAGGGCCCTGGTGGAATCCACAAGGTCAAAAATTGAATATGACAAGATAATGCCGATCACCAAAGCCCTGCTGCAAAGGGCCTATTTGAGCGATCCCGAAGCGCATCCGCTATCCAGGGAACTGCTTTCTGAATTCAGGGATGATCTGGTGGCCTTTATTGCAAGGTATCCGGAAACGGAACAAGAATGGGGCATCATTGGGATGGAGGGAGCGCCTGTGCGAGTCAAAGCGGAACTCCTTTTAGCCCATATTAGACAATTTCAGAAACTGGATGGTTCCTTATCCGCTGGATGGCATTTTAACTTTACTGGAAAATGGAATTTCACAAGGCAAGGATGACTATGAGAAAAACTGGTGCGCCCTCCAATTGGCCCTGCTTCTTAATAAAGAACGCGTAGACCCAAAATATATCGATGATATTCTTGACAACACCCGCAAAGATAATGACGGCAAAATTCGTTTAAAAGAAGCGGACAAATATTTATTAGAGGCCTTGAAGTCAAAAAAAGGAATCGTGAGCACCGCCGAAAATGATTAAAACGATCGAACAAATTGAGGCCGCTTTAAGGTCCACCAAAGGAATTTTAGACGTAAAGTGGCTGGACCAGGAGGTGCAATCAGATCTGGCTGAAATCGAGAATGACGTCAATGAAAAGGGCTTGGCGGGTTTAGGGGGCTATTATAATGAAGGTGTCAAAGAGGTCCTTGCCAGAAAATACATTTGCGTAGTGCTAAACAATAATAAGTTTAGACATGCCACGGCACCGTCCCTTTTCTGGGTCGCCGGAGATATCGTCATCGGCGAAGAGGTGACCGATGCCAAACGTCTGCAAGCGACTTAAAGCCAGGAAAAACGTCAAAATCCTGCGCAAGAGATTTGCGCTGCATTTTGACAGAATGAAAGCCGCGCGCGGTCATCAACCGGTTTTTACGATTCGCGGCCTTCCTTTCCAGGAGATCGAGGGCATCCACGGAATCCAGGACGTTATCTCGGCATCGCCGGTTGGTGCTGTGGATGTATATTGCAAGGAGCGGTATGGCTGGGATATAAATGCAAACGACCTGGGGACGATCTTGATCGGATTTAATTTATCTTAAGGGCCCACCGCTTTTATACCTGATTGAGAATCTCGGGCGGCAAAATCGATGCCAGATGCGGGAAAGGATCCTGCGCGTGGGGGATGTGCAGCGCTGCAACGAATTCATCTTTAAAGCCTTCTAATGACGCCAGGTTGACATATTCCACCATTTGAGCCACCCAGTCCGATTCGGATCGTTTTTCCCGGTTCAGCAAAGTGACCAGGGCGCCGACCCCAGCGGCATTGCCGATAGGAACGATATTGGCCGGGATCACAGTCAGGGATCATACCCATGATCAACGTTTTAACCGGATCCATGTGAATCCCGAAGCCGCCGGCGATCTTTACCACGTCAACCCGATCGGTTCCCCACTCGCGCATCAACAGTTTGCAGCCGGTATAGATGGCAGCCTTGGCAAGCTGGATTTGACGGACATCTTTTTGGGTGATGGTGATGTCGCGGCCGATGGCGGTCTCATCGGCCCAGGCGATCACATATTCCGGCTGTTTGGTGTCCGAATTGATCCGCAAGCGCGACGTCCCAGGAGGCGTTTGAAAGACGCCGCTTTTGGCGATGATCCCTGAACGATAAAGCTCAGCCAAAAGGTCCATTATCCCGGATCCGCAGATACCGCGGACCTGAAGTTCTCCCGGTTTCACAAAGTTGGACCAGGCATCGTGACCGACTACCTTGTAGACGACTTCAAGGGTTTCGGGATCGATGGCAATACGCTCGATGGCGCCGGGTGCGGCCCGCATGCCAAAAGTTATCTCGGCACCCTCGAAAGTCGGGCCTGTGGCACAGGAGGTTGATAGCAGGCGCTCCTTGTTGCCGATGACCAGTTCACCATTGGTGCCAATATCAATAATCAGCTGAATCTGATCGCTTTGGTACGGCGCTTCGGCGGTTAAAACGGCAACATTATCGGCACCCACAAATCCGGCTTCATTGGGTAATATGTGCACATACGCCGAAGGGCATATGTTAAGCCCGACATTTCGGGCCTTGATATTCAGGCTTTTTTTAACAACAGGCGGGAAGGGCGCACGCGCCACATGCCGGGGATCAAGTTTCAGCAGGATGTGATGCATGATGGTATTGCCGACGATGGTCGCGTCTTCGATATCCTCTGGCAGCAGACATAAGATATTTACCTTGGGCTTTTTCCCGCTGCTCTTGAACCTGGCGTAAACTAAATCCTTTCGCCGTTTCCAGCCAATCGGCATTGTCCGGCCAGGTGGAACGCAGCAAGGCCTCGATCATGTTGTTCAGAGCCGCAATAATATCGGCACTCATCTCCGCCAGACCGTCTTTATTTGGCAACAGAATAGTTGATCCGCGATATCACGTCCTCACCATATTTAACCTGAGGGTTCATGATATACTGGGTATCAAGAATTTGCGATGGCGTTTAAATGCACCAGGGAGGCAACGACGGTGGTGGTTCCGATGTCGACCGCAATGCCAAAACTATCCTCCGCTTTGCCGGGCAAAATGCGGATGATTTCGCGATCCATCCAGACACTGACGGTCACTTGCCAATTCTGTTCACGAAGCCTTGGGGCAAGATCCCTTAACACGTCAATATCGCAGGGATATAATATATCGATACCGCAACCGATATCTTTTAGACCATGTTGACGACCCAGTGCGACGATCAGATCGCTCCAGATCGCCTTGCGGGTCTTTGTCCGACGGTGGCGCCATGGCCAGCTGGTATTTTTCTACAATGGGATCATAAGGAACCGATACCGAGCGAAGCCGTTTGGAAACAACCTGCTTGGCAGCCCGTGATTCCTCCGGTACAAAAGCCAAGGCATCGCCATTGATAGCTGCACAGCAGGCCAGCCGATAGCCTTCATGTTTCTGTTTGTTGCTTATAAAATTGGCTTCTGCTTTTTGCCAGGCCGAAATATTTTTCCGGCGGGAGGCGATGCCATATTTTGGATAATGACCTTCGGAAATCAGAATCCGGCATTTGCCGCAGGTGCCTTTGCCACCGCATAGGGATTCAATGTTTTCGCCCAGTTCATGAGCAGCCTCCAGAACTGTGCGGCCTTTAGAAATTTTACCGCGCAGACCTGAAGGTTGAAAAATTATGGTGGCCTTTGGCATGGGGTTCATTCCATGCGTCTATGCATCGTTATCCGCTCTTGCGGGCGCGGAAACCTTTTATCCACTTCATCCCGTGTGGATCCCTGGCCAATATAAGATCGGCCGCCTGCAGGGCAATAACTTCCTGCCCTTTGAGCGGATTGCAAATGGGACAGGACAAACCGGCGACTGAGGACATGGCCATGAAAAAGGAGGTAAGATGTTCGCGGTCCGGCAATCCAAAAGAAATATTGCTGGCTCCCATGGTTATATTAACGCCATATTTTTCTACGATCAGGGCAATGGCATCCAGCGCAATCTTGCCCGCCTCCCATTTGGCGCCCAGCGTTAATACCAGGCAGTCGATGACGACGTCTTCGGCCGGGATGCCCAGTTTGGCGGCCTCTTCCATGATGATATCCGTGTATTTTAGACGGTCCTCGGTGGTCTTGGGGATACCGTCATCGCCACTGCAAAGACCGATTACCGCCGCGCCGTATTCTTTAATCAAGGGCAGGACTCTTTTAAGACTCTCGGACTCAGCCGTAACCGAATTTACGAGCGGTTTGGCACCGTCTTTACAGTAATAACGTAACGCCGCCTCGAGTGCTTTGGCGTTGGGCGTATCGATACAGATCGGCGGATCATCGGCGGCATCCTGTACTTCCTTGATCATCTGAACCAGAAGGGTTGGTTCGTCCGCCCTGGGGAGGCCGGAATTGATGTCAAGGATGGCTGCGCCGGCGTCTAACTGGGCGATGGCATCTGCGCGGACCATATCAAACTTTCCTGCCTTGAGTTCTGCCTGAAGGGCATTCCGCCCGGTGGGATTAATGCGTTCGCCGATCATGACAACGCCCTTATCACGGCAGATCTGGGCCTCATGTTTGGATGATTTTATGATTGTTGTAAGATTTTTGGCCATAATGTTCCCTTCCTTTTTTGATCTGTTTTAATATCAGCCATCACAGCGTATGGTATCCACAGTGGATTTACTCCAATTCTTATACAAATTGCGTGCCAAAAAAAACCCCATGCGG
Source organism: uncultured delta proteobacterium (assembly GCA_963802265.1). Taxonomy (GTDB): domain Bacteria; phylum Desulfobacterota; class Desulfobacteria; order Desulfobacterales; family CAWDIC01; genus CAWDIC01. The sequence continues at coordinate 186,407 of CAWDIC010000004.1, read as the reverse complement.
AACCTTTCCAGAAGTGGCAATATCGGTTCACGCATGGGGTTAATGGATTGATAATGATCGTACTTTAAATAATTACCATTGCATGGCGAATGATCATTACCTTTTTTAGGGTTGTGGAGAATACTTCAATGTTTTTGGGTACTTGCCCTTTTGCATCATCGGGTCCGGTTTCTGGAAGGTTCCGGGAACCAGCTTGAACTGCCCATGGCGATTGACGACCGGGTAGCCAAGTTCTAACCAACCGCGGAAACCATCGGTCAGGTTGTAGATCTCACCGGTATAGCCCATCATGCGCATGTGTCGGGCGACCAAGGCTCCGCGGATACCGCCGTCAGCCGGGGTGCCGCTTTTACACTGGAGGTAATAGGTGGCTTTGGGATCGGGCGCCAGGCCAGGCAGGTACCAGAAATCAAGCCCTGTGTCCAGCCGGATGGCCCCGGGGATATGGCCCTGCAGGAATTCAGATTCCATCCGGATATCAAGAAGGAAATGCTTGGGATCCTTGAACTTGCCTTCATCAATCCAAATTTTCTTGAAGGCCTTCATGTTCATGCCCAGACCGTATTGAAGCATGATCGGCATCCAGACCGCTTTGCCGTTCATATAAAGTTGTTTTGCAGGTCAGGTCGCCTTTTTCCTTGTACATGGGGAAGCCTTGTTTATCAAGGATGTACCCCATTGATTCGGGACCCAACAATTTAGTCCTTTTCCTCTTGGGTCCATTCTCTGTTGACGAAGGCCTTGATCTGATCGCGGGTCCAGTCTTTTGAAAAATTTGCGCCAATGTCATTGGTCGCCCAATTAACGTCCGCACCGCCAAACGCACCCCAGTTCGGAACATCGGAACCGGCAAATGCAGTGCTTACAAAGGTTAAGGCGATTAAAACCGTAAATACCGACATTGTCGTTTTCTTGAATAGCTTCATATTCCCCCCTTGTTCAGTTGTGGATCAATAGTTAAGATATAGATATAAAACAACTAAGCGTCAGACCGATGGAAAAATCACCTCCTTCCCAGTAGAAAAATATTCGTAATAATTGTAATCCCAAATGCTGTTTTTAAAGCGGATCACAGATCAATTACGCACTGGATATTCTTGTCCATGAGAAAATGGCATCTGAATATAATTCAAAAATTATGCCAATCTCATTGAGCTGTCTGATACCCTTGCGTGGTCAACGTTTTACTTGATTTTAAATAAAATGTAGCCTATTTTGAGGTTGACTACAATTCCATTCTGGAATATTTAATTCCAGAATGGAATTGCAAGACGGGTCAATACAAAAAAACATAACATTTGATTATCAGGAGAATCAAAGTGAAGCCTTCAGACCTTTCAATCATCGATGTCCTTGATTTCCAGCCGGACCAAGGCTTGGTGGAACTGGAAAACCGGCGTGTCATGATATTCGATGGTAATATTTTGATGGAACTTCGTCGTATGATCGTTGAGAATCTTGGGTGGGAGCAGTGCCAAGCCGTTATTTTCCACTATGGGTATGAAGTTGGAAACATGGATGCCAAAAGTCTGGGTCAGATGTACCAATGGGAAAATAAAGAAGAGTGGTTTCGGGCAGGCGCAAAAATGCAAACCCAGCGGGGATATTGCAAAACAATTTTGAGCCATCTGGTGTATAATCCAGATGCGGGCCAGCTGATGTTTCGTGGGCGCTGGTTCAATTCTTATGAAGTCGATTCCCACAAGCATCTCAAACTCACCGATACCGGGCCAGTATGCTATGTATTGTGCGGTTATCTCAGCGGTTTTGCCTCTTATTGTTTCGACCGGGAAGTTTTGGTGCAAGAACAGGAATGTTTTCACCGACAGCACTGTTCGTTCGAAGGAAAATTTGTAGAAGAGTGGGGCGTGCCGGGAATTAAATTTATGGAGGCCAGCAAGGATTACGACCTCCAACATAAGTATGCCCTGTTAAAAAAAATAGCGGCCGGCCGCAGCAAAAAAGTTCCCAGAGACAAGGGCGAACCAGCCAAGGATATGACCGCCCCCAAAATGTTGCCGTCCCGAAGCAAAAGCATGTCAAGAATTCTGGAAATGGCGCACCAGGTGGCCAACACCATGGCCAATGTGCTGATTACCGGGGAAACAGGTGTTGGTAAGGAGGTTATCGCCAATTTTATCCATGCCATGTCTACCAAGTCAACGTCCCGGTTTTTACCGATTAACTGTGCGGCCTTGCCGTTAACGCTGCTGGAATCAGAGTTATTTGGGCATGTTAAAGGCGCCTTCACTGGTGCGGATCGAAATAAAAGCGGCTTGCTGATTGAAGCCGAAGATGGCACGATCTTTCTGGACGAGATTGGTGATGTGGCCCTATCCATTCAAGCCAAACTCTTGCGAGCCTTGCAGGAAAAAAAAGTTCGCCCCGTGGGCGGCAACACAGAGCTCCCGATCAAGGCCCGCATCATCGCAAGCACCAATCGAAACCTTGAAGAGCTAATGCGGGAAGGTAAATTCAGGGCCGATCTTTATTATCGGCTGAACGTCTTGCCGATTCATATACCGGCCCTGCGTGAGCGGCGGGATGATATTCTCCCCATTGCACGGTATTTTTTAACGAAATTCGCTCCCGGTTCTCTCGGTTTTTCACCCCGGATTGCCCATATCCTCGAGAATTATGATTGGCCCGGCAATGTCAGGGAACTGGCCAATGCCATCGAGCGAGCCAGTATTCTGGCCGGGAAAAAGAAAATTCGAATGGAACACCTTCCGCCTGCGTTAACGACCGGTGATAAGGCCTGTGTCATCAATCATGCGGTGGATGGATGGCCATCTTTGGCGGAATGTGGAGCAAAAGTATATTTTAAGTGTGCTGGATCACTGCGAGGGTCGAAAAGTGAAGGCCGCGCAACTGCTTGGCATCGGTGCCAATACCCTGTGGCGCAAACTTAAAAAATATCAGACCAACTAACCTGGTTTTTCCAGGCTATAAGCTATCTCAAAATAATCTTTTGGCCCCATTCGGCGTGGCCCGTTTTAAGTCCTCGGAATACTTGAGTATGCCTGCGGTTAAAACTGACCCCGCCTTGCCAGCTCTGAGCTTGTCTAAGGGATATTGACCCAAAATCTTTATTTTGAGATAACTTCAAGTTGGCTTAAATTTTGTCCCGGTCGTTGAAAGGCCGGCTTTAGCCGCATCCGCGTGGAACCGTTGAGTCTGCAGCACCACCGCGCAGATATTCCAGTATATCAAGCAGATCTTGTTCAGATCGCTTTTGCCACTCAGGGTTACAGGTGTATCCTTGGTAGTTGTCTTTGGCAAAAATTGCCTCCCACTCCGCAATTTTTTTCTGGAATGGACCCAGTTCCTGGGCCTTGCCGCCATCATGGCAGGACCGGCAATTCTTACGGAAAAGAAGCTTTCCCTTGCGGCTATTGGCGGCTTTCTCGCCCGCAATGCTCAAACCGATAAAGCACAAAGATAGTATCAATGTCAAAAATATGAAGATCCACTTTCTATTCATATTCCTCCCCTTTTTCTTTAATGCAGCTAAAGTGTTAAAATGCCGACAACGTGTCATAGTTATCAAAAAACCAGATAGCGGTCACAATCTCTGATCATCTCCGCATTGCGCGCCTGGGTGGCGAAGTCTTTGAATCCAACGCCAGGCACATCCCCTTTAAGATCGTTGGCACGGAAGCTGACATCACAAACCGACAACTTGGCTTTGCCCACCAGGTCGGCAAAGGCCGGCTTCTGGGTGAGCAACACACCTTGTCCGGTAAAAAAGATTTTGACCGGTTTGCCTTTTTGATGCGCTGCATTGGTTAAGGCGATAACATAATCAAGATGTTTATTGGTACTGACCAGTATTCCCAAGTGATCATCCATAATTGGCATCCCTTTGATTGATAGGCACGTTTATTCCCTATTCATAATGAAAGTTTTTTCCGATACCGCTGGGCTCGCCTGTGGGTTTTCGCTGTGAAACCCATGAATAAGGACCCCAAACGTAAAACCGACAAACGCATCTTATAGCGGAGATGGACCCGCTTCGGTCGATCCGGTTACCACCAGCAGATGATTTTATCATGGGCAAAAATTTCATCCACCAGCAAGGACCAGTCCACGTCTTCTTTATACAGGTGAATGACGCTGTCCTCTTTGCTCCCGGAAAAACCGTCTAACAATTCTTTCGCAAAAGCATCGGGTGCCGACCGAACGATATTAAGCACTTTCTTCATTGATTTTCCTTTAAAACGGGATAATAAGGTCAACTTCTTTGAGTTTGATCAACAATTCCTCGGTCGTTATGGGTTTGAAGCCGTATTTTTCGACATTGGCAGGATGATTGGAATAGCGTTCGCCTTCCATTTCATCGATAAATTCCATGTTATCGCTGTAGGCTTCGTCCATATTGGCAATTTCATGATTCATCACATACATTTGAACCGAGGCGGCTTCAAGGAGCAAACCAAGGCTGGTTCGCAACCCTTCGTACTGTTGATCCACGTCTTTGATAATTACGGCGACATTATCAACTTTGTCCACCTTAGCCTCCTTTTTTGACCAGGTATTTCGTATACCCCTCCGCATCAATCGCGCCCAGAAACTCTTCGCCTTGTTGCCTGGCGAAATCCGGCATGTCCTTTTTAGAGCCTGGATCCGTGCTCCATATTTCGATAACTTCACCAGGTTTCGAGGTTTTTGAGCTCCTTTTTAAGCCTCAAAATCGGCATGGGGCAGCTCAAGCCACGGCAATCCACCATCAGGTCCGCTTTGACGTTTTCTAAATCAGTCATATTTTCACTCCCTTAAAATGAAATAACGAATTTTTCCGTTCTTTCATTATACACTGCCAGTAAATACCAAACAAGAAAAAAGGCCATATAAAACACCGGTGTCCAGGTCCAGGTCAGGATGTCGACCACGTAAATGCCCTTGCCTAAAAATGGTCCCAGTGCTGTATTGGCCACAAGGTATTTGACAGCCGGATACACCGTGATAAAGCCAACGATGGCCAACCAGATTTTGGTGTTGCCTTCGCCGGCACGCCACAAGCTGGAACTGGCACAGGCGCCGGCAATAACCATCCCGAGGCCGAAAATAAAGCCGCCGATCAAACTGCCCATCCAGAAGCGATGGTCGATGCCATGGGTGTCCGGCTGGAAAAAACCCCATTTTATCACTGCCGAACCGGCACTGTAAATGATCAGGCTCAATATCACCGCCTTGACCATTTCGTAATCGCCGGTCATAAACGGGTTGCGAAAGGTGCGCTGCAGGCAAAACCGTGACCGCTGCATGAAAAACCCGACCCAAAGCCCGAAAAAGGCCATCCCGCCCAGAACCGTTTGATCAAGACTTGCATATATATAAAAAGACAGGCAAAACAGGATGTATATGGCCCCGCCCAGGTAGGGATAGACCTTGCACCAGTTTATCAGCGGCGTTTGTTTACAGTCCACCGGTTTCTGAGTGGGTATTTTAACCGGCCAGTTCAACATTTCCCAGATCAGATATTTTACACCCAGAATGGAACCGAGGGCCAGCCCGATCATCATCATAAACCCGCCTGCGGAAAAGATGCCCACGGCGGTGTAAAATCCGCCTTCAATGCACCCGTTTGAAAAAGAAGAACCGATTCCCATCAAGGCCCCGCCGATAAACCCTTTGACATACTCACGGCCCGGAGCGCGATAGGTGCTGAATTGACCTTTCATCATGGCCGCGCCCATAGCGCCGAAAATCATTCCAAAATTCATGATCGAAACCGGATGGATCCAGGGGGCCGGCGGCGCTTTGGTTAATCCGGCCAATTTTCCAAAGCCCAGATAGTAATACAACTGGTTGCCCCAGTTGCCATAACCTGACGATATCCCCCAGGGGTATCGCCATAAAAAAATCAGTATCGCCAGAATGCCCAGTCCGATGCCCGCCACCCAAAGGGGCATGTCCTTTATGAAAATAAAATTGTATCCACTTTTGATATCCTGCCATATGTGTCGGCCAGTACTTGTATTTTCCAAGGGCAAAACCTCCTTCATATTACCTGTTGCTCCGCATCGGGATTGGCGGTATTTTTCTTTGAATGCGGTATGGTTATCTATGTTTCACGGCACTGTAGGGAACCGCATGGACGCGCCTTGGGGTCTCGTACTTTTGGCTAAAAACGCATCCGAATTCGCTGTATAAGTTTGAAATTTAACCTTTTAAAAGCCTATGCATTTTTTATACCATCACATTTGCGTGATCGTTAATAATCTGCTACCGTGGACGCCGACCCTGATCATAGGGTGATCAGTGCTATGGCGTTGATCAATCGTCTTAAAATGCTCAAAAGTATTAAAACATTATGGGTCCTAAATAAGACCGTGAGCGCTAAAAAAGAAGTTGTCGTCAGGTCTTAAATATTTAATATAAAAAATCAACGGTGCTCAAATTCAACGATCATTTTTTAAAATGTATATCGGAATGGAATTTAAAAGACGTCTAATATTCCAAAATGGAATCTAAAAATGCCGGAGAATGCACCCGGCATCTGGGAAATATCATCAACGCTCATTTTGATAAATAGGAATCGATTTGATCGAAATATAGGGACCAAAGATATCGATTTCCATGTAATACGTCCAGTAAAGAAATTTAAGGCACCAGGCCGTTTGATCAATGGCGCCATTTTTTGGGCCTTGACATTGAGCGCTGCCATACGATACGAAAAATGACCCCTTTCTCTGGTAGAGGTTGTCATAAATATGTTCCGATAAAGCCACGGCCTGAGGCACCCTATTTTTTTAAAAAGGCATATCATTATGAATCGGTAGGGCTATCGTAGTGCCCTGCCGGATTGATGATGTTTCCACGGCCTCATTTTACTACCATACGGCCTGTTTTCATCATCAATCCGATGGGCACAAGGCCAGGCTTGTATTGATATGCCTTTTTAAAAAAATAGGGTGCCCCCCGTCTCAATCGGAAATTTGTTATGACAATCGCTATATACGGTGAGGGTCGCGAAGACTCTTTATCCACATTGAGACCACTGCTTAAGATTGGCGCAATATTTCATCGGATTTGGGTATACAGCGCCACGATTGCGGTTGATCGAGAATTCTTTTTACGCGAGCCATTCTTTGTTATCCTTGCATATCAAAATGTTACTAAAAAAGCCGGGTACCTTAAGCGCCTACCTAAACATCAAAATTGTTCTGATTCTGGTTGTGCAGGCCGGCATCTTTGTTTTGTTTTCCGGTTATTATGCCTGGAATCAGAGTTCGGCTGAATGCGTGCGATGCCACTCCGACCGGATAAAACTGACCGAACTCGGGCACCCCGAATTTTATGTCACCCCCCAAATGGTGGCCGAGCAAAGCCAGCATCGTACTGCTGAATGCCGGGATTGCCATCTGGGAAACGGACGCGCCAGGGATAAGGATAAAGCCCACCAGGGCATGCTGAAAATGGTGATCGTCGGGGACGAGGCGGATTCAAAACAAAGAAAAGTATTCTACCCCTATCCTTTGCAACCGACCGGTGATAACCAATTGTTTGAATTAATTCCCAAAATGGCAATTGATGGGGGCTTTCGATACCCCTATGAGGTTCGAACCATCCTGTGGCACGACCGGAATCCGGAAACCTACAACTTTGATCCGGATTTGGCCCAGCAGACGTGTGCCAAGTCTTCGTGTCATCCCGAATTGTTAAAGCAATTTAATACAACGCTCATGGCCACCAATTTCCGCCAGCGCACCATGAAAACATGGATGGACCCCTACGGCCCACACAACTGTGGCCCGTCGTTTGCTGATCTGCCTCCGGCGGAAGTCCTTAAGGCGGCTGGTTTTGATCATCGCAATACGGATAGCATCCGCAAGAATCTCAACGTGCCTTTTACCAACCAGCAGGCCCAGGACAAGCAAAGAATTTGCAATACCTGTCATGCCGGCTGCCTTGATTGTCATTTCACGCCCCAAGCGGGTCAGACCGCACCAGTTTAGCAAGATACCTCAATCAGAGAGCTGTAGTGGATTTGGCCGAAACAGTATGTGCCATTCCGGGTCCATGGAGAGCCGCAGGGGAGAGACGTATATTGGTGGCGATTATGCGATTCCAGCCGGTATGGCGCCGGATGTGCATTATAAAAAAAACATCCACTGTATTGACTGCCACCCGACCGGCAATAAAGGGATGGGAGATATGCAACGGCAGGCCGATTGCCAGGATTGCCATATTGCCATTGAGGCCGCCCATGCCCAAAGTGTTCATAAAAAGCTTAGCTGTGCCGCCTGTCATGTCAATGCTCTGGGCGGGTATCAAATTACAACCTGGGGACCCGGATATTTTGCCGATACCCACAATCCATTTTATAAATACGCCCTCTATTACGGGATCCAAGAACCGCCGATTCTGATGAAAGACCAACAGGGGATTTGGATGCCGGTCAAGATAATGCCCCATGCCGTTGGCAATATAAAGCAAAACGTAGCACCCTCGGAAACGGTGCAATTCAGGTGGCCGGACGGAGAGACCAAAGACGCCTATGCCATCATGGGCACTTTTGACGGGTTGCCAAATAACAATAATCACCTGTTATGGTTAGAGATACAACAGGCTGCCCATCCTTTTGGCAAGGGCCGAACCTGTGAAAGCTGTCATCAGGAGCAGCAAATTTCTGAATCGGTATGGGAATTTCTGGACGGACAGGGCACAGAGGAGACGTTTACCGGGGCCTATGAAATCGTGGCGGACCAAAAGTCTCTATTGATACGCAATCTGCGTAACACGTCACCGATTAAGCTTTTTGAGGATTATAACCTGAGTGATTTTGCGTCCTGGTTGTTTTTAAAAGATAAATGGAAAATTAAAGGTGATTTTGGTATCCCGACCGATGAAAGCAAATACCAACGATATCTGCAAAAACATCAAACACTGGTTGGCGAACTGGAGACACTTGACCAAAAGGCCAAGCACCTGGATCGCAAAATGCTGCGACAATATCGACGTGTCAAAGGGGCGGCCTTACACAATATGGAGAATAAACAACCATTAATCCGCCTAATACTGAGTTCGCTGACTAACCTATATGCAAGAAGAAACATCAACAACCAATCGGCGATCTTTTTTAAGACAAGTTTGCAACCTGTTTTCGGCTGGCGGATTATTGGCAGCCCTGGTTGTGTATTTGTTGTATGTTTTTCCAAAACAGGCGTACAAGAAAAAGGTGGTATCTGTCTTTGCCTGCGAAGAAGACGAATTGCCGATCCTGGGTGTTAAACAATACCTTGTCGAATATCCGCTGCATGGCAGATCCGTCACAAAAAAAATATTCATCGTTAACACGGGAAAAGAATTATTTTCCCTTTCCGGGGTTTGTACGCATTTGGGCTGTTTGCTCCGCTGGTATCGGTCCGAAAACCGATTTAAGTGCCCATGTCACAAGGGACAGTACGATATCATGGGCAATGTGGTAGCGGGGCCGCCACCAAAGCCTTTGAACCGCCTGCCTCTGGAAATTAAGCATCAAAAAGTGCACGTTGGTATAAAGGTATAGGAAATCCACCATGGGACGTTTTATTGAGCGGCTTGACCGCAGTTTTGGGATCAAAAAACCCCATCGCCGATTCCTGTATCGCTCGATTCCCGAAGGGGTCAATTATTTTTTTTGTCTGGGAGGGATTGCCTTCACGCTATTTATTCTGCTCTTTGCCAGCGGCTTGATGCTTGCCATGTATTACGTGCCGTCAGAGAGCGAGGCTTTTGCCAGTATTGTCCGCATCAATAAGGAAGTGCGCTTGGGATGGTTTGTTCGGGCATTGCACAAATGGTCGGCCAATCTTTTTATCATCGCCATTATTCTCCATACCATACGCGTTTTTGTCTACAAGGCCTACCGCCACCCCCGTGAACTTAACTGGATTGCGGGATCGTTAACACTGCTTCTGGCATTCGCTTCGGGGTTTACCGGATATCTCTTGCCCTGGGATCAGAAAGCTTACTGGGCGACGGAAGTCGGCACTTCCATGGCGCGCACGATTCCCTTGCTGGGCCCTTATCTCTGCTATTTCTTGCGGGGAGGGGAAGACATCACCGGAATGACCCTGATTCGATTCTATGCCATCCATGTTCTATATATTCCGCTTTGTATGTCGTTGCTTTTGTGGGCCCATTTTCACCTGGTAAAACAACAGGGTGTCAAGGGAGGTTTGTAGCGTGAATCGACAAAAGGAATTTTATCCGGATTACCTAATTGAAATTCTTTTGGTCATCTTCCTGGTGGTCGAGTTGATCGTCGCCCTGGCCCTGTTAGCCCCGCCCGCCATTGGCCGGCTCATTGATTTCTCGGCACCCTTTAGCCCGAAACCCGAGTGGTATTTTCTCTGGTTGTATCAACTCATTCGCTATTTTCCTGGAGATTGGATCATCGTCGGTACCCTGGTGATCCCGTTGACAGCGGTCCTGATTCTCATTTTTATTCCATTGATCGATCGGGGCCAATGGGGGCGGCCGAAGGCTTTGATTGCCGGGACCGCGCTGCTGTTTAGTTTCGGGCTGTTTACAATCATCGCCTGGCTAAATCCATTTTAGCCACCAGGCATACCGATGTCAGAAGCCGCTATTCTGGAAGCATTGCATTCCAAAATGGAATATAATTGGCTTAAGGAAATGGTTTTTTAACGGTTGAAGCCCTAAATATCACCGCAAAGACCGATTCGTCGCACGATCGTAACAAATCAACAATATCGGTTAACATTGGCATAGATTTTGATACACAGAGTAACGTATTTATATTTTTTCAAATTGAGCAGCGCTTGTTGCGACCATATGAATACAGGGATGGGAAAGACTCTTTTTATTTATTACGGGAAGATGTTCCCGTAGACGAACACCTAACTATTATTTGTTTAAGGAGGAGGATCGATGACCTATTACATGTACAGCAATACCCAGGAGGTGACCCCTTACGAGAGAATGATGGCATCACTAAACGGTGAGAAAACCGATCGGGTCCCGGTTAACTTCTATCCGCGATGGGCTGCATTGGAATACCTCGGCGTTACCTTCAAAGAGGCCTGGGAAGATCCGGATCTATATGTTAAGGCACAAATTCTGGCTCAGGAAAGGTTTCAATATGACTGCGTCATCGATTATGATATGATGGGACCGGTCGAGGAAGCCATGGGTGCAAAATTAAAATACCCGGACAATGATGTCCCGCAGATCGCCGAGCCCCTCATCAAGACCAAAGAGGACATGAAAAAGGTAAAATGGAAGCTGGACCCGCGCAAAGATGGCAATATGCCCAAAGTCCTTTATGCGGTCAGGCGTCTTAAGGAGGAATTGATCAAACGGGGCAAGGGAACCCAACAGGTGCCCATTATGACCTGGGGTAGCTGCCCGTCCCGAACCGTGGCCTGTTTGACCGGGTTTAAAGAATGGTTCTTGATCGTTGCCAGGGATCCTGATTGGGCCGTCGAGCTAATGGAAATGGCCCTGGACGGATGGTTGCAGCTGGTTGTCGCGGCGTGGGAAGCGGGTGTTGACTGTGTATGGGTCAATGATCCGGTTTCTTCCCGTGACTGTATCTCCAGGGAACACTACGAAAAACTGACCCAGCCGTATGAACGTAAGTTTATCGAAGCCATTCGCCGTGAAACCGGCATGAACGTTACCATGCATCCTTGCGGCAACTGGCATGATCGTATGGACCTTGTCTACCAGAATCAGGCAGACTCCTATTTCCTCGGGCCCATGGACATTGAAATGTGTACGCAGAAAGCCGTTGAAACCAATGAAAAAGGACTTTCGCGCGTAAAATCCTTAAATGGTAATGTTGGCGCGGCCACCAAAAGCACGACGGACGGCCAAACCGCGGTGCCCTATGGCACGACCATGAAAAGGGGCAAACCTGAAGATATCGAAAAAGAGGCCAAAGCGGTCATCGAGACCGTCGAAGGCGCGGACCTGCGCTGTATTCTGGGTACCAACTGTTGGGATGTCAAAGGTTCCTCTTTTGCGAATCGCGACGCCATGGTTTATGCAGCCAGGAAATACGGACAGTATTAATCGCCTCACAATAAGGAGATCAACAAGATGAGCATTTTAGAACAAGTCCGAAAAAATGTTTTTGACGGAGATGAAAATAATACCGTAGAGCTGGTTAAAAAAGCGCTGGATGAAGGTAAGACGGCCAATGAAATTCTGGACGAGGCCCTGGTTGCCGGCCTACGTGACTGCGGCGACGGCTTTGAAAAAGGCGAAAAGTTTATTCCAGAAATGTTGATGTCTTCTGAAGCCATGAAAAAAGCAATGGAGATCCTTAGGCCCTTGCTGCTGAGCGGCACCGGTGGCGGCAGCGCCGGGAAGGCCGTGCTGGCGACCGTCGAGGGGGATGTTCACGACATCGGCCTGGAACTGGTCGGCACGATGTTTGAAACCGCCGGCTTTGAGGTCCGTAACATGGGGCCCGATGTGCCCACGGAAGACATTATTGCGGCCGTAAAAGAAGATAAGCCGCATATCCTGGGACTTTCAGCCCTGCTATCCAATACCATGGACATCATGCCCGACATCCTTGAGGAGCTGGAAAAGGCCGACCTGAGAAATTCGGTAAAAGTGATGATCGGTGGTGCGCCGGTCAAGCAGGACTTTGCCGATGAAATCGGCGCCGACGGATGGGCTTACGATGCGGCCAGCGCGGTTCCTAAAGCCAAGCAATTGCGCGGTGAGATAGCGGACTAACGAAAGGTCTTTAAAAAAAGGATACGGCAGCTTAGCCGATAAACCGGCTTAGCTGCCGTCACTGCTAATGGCTTCAACCGCCATTGGGCCGACCACAGATATGCGCCAAGCGATTTTGTGGTTGTAATTTGCACCTTCTTATAAACGGCCATGCGTTGTGGTGATCGGTAGGCATATAGACGCTCATGGCCAACTTATCGGTAATGTTTGGTAGGTAACCCCAATTACAAAGGAGGAATGCCATGCAGGAAAAGGACCATAAAAAGAAAGAAACAAAATCTTTCTTGGAAAAGAAGCTTTCGCGAAGAGATTTCTCGCGGATTGCCATGACCTTCGGTGTCACGTCAACGCTGTTTGCGTGGCAAAGTTTTGCCAATGCCGGCGTTAATCCGGATGCCCATATGCTGGCTCAGAAGGCCAAGAATATTCAAAACGAGCGGTACAAATCCAAACCGAAGTTCAAATTCCGTTATGGCGCTGCCGGGCACAGCGAAGACACCATGTGGGTGGCCAAAATCGGCACAGTGGATTTTGTCAGGGAAGTTGAAGAACGAACTGATGGTGAAATCCGCATCGAACATCTGGGATCAAATTCGATTTGCGGTGAAATGACCTGTGCCGAAAAATGCATTCAGGGTATTGTTGATTTCTACGTCGCCTCCACCAATAACTCATCGACCATTTGTCCGTATTTGCTCAATCTTGACTGGGGCGCCTTGTGGCCGAACCGAGCTGCCATGTATTCCTTTGCTTTCGATCATCGCAGTGAAGATCTGTTTCGGGAGCCCATGCGTAAACACTACGGCCTGGAGATGCTGTTCGGCGATTACGGTCTGCGCGGCTTCTTTATGGGCAAAAAGAAGTTCGGCGAGGGCAAACCCATTATTGACACCCTTGATAAATTGAAGGCGACCGGTGCCAAGATTCGAACGACCGGCACCTATTTCGGGCTGATCAGTATGAAGCTGATGGGTATCAATCCTGTGGCCATCTCTTTTGAGGAAGTAGTGGATGCGGTTCGACAGGGGGCTATTGACGGCGCCGAAGCCTGGGAAATTCCTTTCAGCATGATCCATTTCACGGAATATACCGGGCAGTTTTTATACCTGAAATACTGCTCAGGCAACTGGATTACCGGAATGAACCTCCGTAAGCTCCAAAAAATGCCCGAGCGTCTCCAGGAAGCGATCATGGAATCTGCCTATCTGACCCAGGTTTCCGTACTGGGCAAAGAAGAAGCCTCGATCGCCCTCAGAGCGGGCGCAGATCTTGAAAATCCACCGGTAGGCAGTGAGCACTGGCGCAATAATATCACCAACGTCATCTGGTCCGACGCGGAAATGGATAAGCTGGAAAAACTTATCTCACCCAAGTATAACCCGGATGCATGGGCTGACCAAATGAAGAAACAAAACAAACTTTATGGCAATGGTGACATCTTTGCGAAAATGTACGACATTGCCCGTGAGGTGCCCAGGGGCGCCTATGCCATTGATGTTGCCCCCCATCGCTGGTGGAAGCCCAACCCGGCCTGGTGGCAAGACGGTGAATGGAAACGCGGTAAAGGCTATTGGGTGAAGAACACCAAGAAGAAAGCGTAATTTAGCAAACCAACATGTAGTGTCTCCTTGAAGGTAAGGAGACACTACATGTGTTTAAACCCTAGGTGACGTCTGAGACAAATCCAACTTCGATCCTAATGGAAACCGTTGTTTTAAAGTTGACCCCGCATAAAAAGGAGGGGTGCCAATGGCGTTAAAAGATAAAATATTGGTGGCGGTCGATGCGTCGGACCGTTGCATGGAAACCATTGAACATATAGCGCAGCGCATCACTTTTCAAAAAAAGCATGTGGTCTTGTATCATGTTTTTATTGCCCTGCCGGACTTTTACTGGGATATCGAGAAAGAACCGCAAAGCCGGGGTGCGGTGGAACATGTAAGGGCCTGGGAGACTGACCGTAAAAATAAAATTGAGCAATTTATGGATAAGGCCCGGCAAAAGCTCCTGGATGCCGGGTTCCCCGAAGAAGCGGTGAGCGTGAAAATCAGGCCCAGCGAAAAAGGGATTGCCAGGGATATCATCAAAGAAGCCGAAAGCGGTTATTTGGCCGTCATCATCAGCAGAAGTGGTGAAGGGGCCTTGCCGGAACCGCATTTGGGCACGAATGCCGCCAAGGTTATTCATAAACTGCATTTTGTTCCTGTTTTTATCGCGGGCAAACGGCTGCCCGGCAAAAACATTCTGGTTGCGATGGACCGTTCGGAAGGCGCCATGCGGGCGGTTGATTTTGTGGGCGAGCTGATGGGGGGCCACGATTTTGAGGTAACGCTGTTGCATGTGATCCGTGATGGTGGACCTGTACAGGCAATTCCCTCATATAAACCATTACCGCCCGAGGAAGTGGAAACCGAAGAACAAAAAGTGCAGGCCGTCTTTGCAGACGCCAAACGCCGTTTGATTGAACACGGGTTTAAAGCCGATCATGTGACCAGCAAAGTCATTACCGGCGGGTCAAGTCCATCACGCGCTATTGTTCAAGAAGCCGAGCAGGGGGGCTATTCTCCGATTGTCATCGGCCGCAAAGGGCTGTCTAAAATTCAGGAATTTTTTATTGGCAGTGTTAGCAATCAAGTCATTCAATTGGGGGTCGAACAGGCCGTATGGGTGGTGACTTGATGTGTGTGAAAGGCAGTATCTTGATACCTTAAAGTGGCAGGTCAATCTTTAAACCTTTATGGATTGAAGGTGCAAAATATATTCTAACATGGTGAAATAAATGGTAAAAAAAACATTAAACTGGCTTGACCAAAACGTTGAAAATGCCCTGATTTTTCCGATGTACTTTTTTATGATGGCGATCATGGCCATCGGGGTGGTGCAACGTTTTGTATTCAAAAGCTCTTTTCACTGGGCGGTTTATGTTTGTATCGGCCTGTTCGTCTGGTTTTCCTGGTTGGGGTGTTCCTGGAATGTTAAGGAGCGTGCCCATCTCCGCTTATCGGCGTTTCGAAACAAACTCCCGCGCAAAGCCCAATTTGGCCTATTGATGCTTGATTATTTCCTTTGGATCGCATTTGGAATTATCGCGGCTTATTTCTCTGTTACCCAAATCATTCGCCTGCATGAGGTCGGTGCTTTGATATACGGCACGGAATCCATACCGAAATGGCTGGTGCCGCTGTGTATTCCGGTTTCATTTTCGATCTTATTTATCAGAGTCGTCCAGTGTGCCGTGCAGGACATTAAAGATTTTAAAAATGATAAACCACTGAAGTTAAATCCGACCGCAACGATCGATTAAGGTTAAAACTGATATGGGGTTTTTAGGAGAAGAACATGTTCGGAATACCTGAAAATGTGGCTATTTGGATTATTTCCGTAATTACGGGAGCCTTTTTTATCCTCGGTGTACCCATCTTTTTGTGTGTGGCCTTCTGGGCCACGCTGGCATCCATTGCCATTGATTTTACGATTATGAACATCGGCATCACATCATACCAGGGCATCAGCAGTTATGCTTTGCTGGCCATGCCGCTGTTTATTTTGACCGGTGACCTTATCGGTGCTGGCGGCATTGCAAAAAAATTATCCATGATGGCGAGGCGGGCTCTGGCGCCGCTCAGAGGCGGCCTGGCCATGGCGGCGGTTGCCACTTGCAGTCTGTTTTCAGCGATTTCCGGATCCAACTCAGCCACCGTGGCAACCATTGGCCGAATTATGATTCCCGAACTCAAAGACCAGGGGTATAATGACGAATTCGCCGCAACAACCGTAGCGGCGGGGGGTATTGTGGGGATTTTAATTCCTCCCAGCATTCTCATGATTGTCTATGGTTTCACAGTCAACTTGAGTGTACTCGATCTTTTCAAGGCCGGCATTATCCCCGGACTTTTGGTGAGTGTTGCCCTGATGGCAGCCGCACGTTTCTGGTGCCGCAAATATGACTGGGGTCGCCCGGAGCCGTTAATCGTAAAGGAAATTGTCCGTTCGACCTGGGATGCCAAGCTCGGGATTATTGCCGTGGCCCTTATCCTGGTAATCGTCTACGGTGGGATCTCTTCACCCACAGAAGCCTCCGGCATTGCTGCAGCTTACTGCCTGATCGCGGGCACCCTGCTAACACGGGAGATCAAACTGAAAGACATACCGGCTGTTTTTCTATCCAGCGGGCGTGTCAACGGGTTGCTAGCGCCCGTCATCTCGGTTTCCATTGTATTACAACAGGTTTTCTCAATTTTAGGCGTTCATGATGTGGTCTCCAATTTCGTTCATTCTTTCGGCGGCTATTATATCATGTTGGGTGCCATGATGCTTAGCATTGTGCTGGCCGGCGCCATCATGGAATCCATCTCCGTTTGTATCATACTGGCCCCGATATTGGCACCGATTGCCGTGTCGATCGGAATGGATCCGATTCACTGGGGCGTGATTTTTATTGTTGGTTTGTCCATCGGTTTCATCACGCCGCCCTTTGGCCTGGATCTATTCGTGGCTTCCGGGATAACGGGAATCCCCTACGACAGATTAATCAAATGGGTGCCCCCCTATCTGCTTTTTGTATTTATTGCCTGGATAACGATCATGCTGATACCCTGGGTGAGCCTGGTCTTTATCTAACCAAAGCATGGCTTTAAAATTGCTGCTAACTGGATTGCCGAAATTCCCTTGTAAACCGTAAAAAGCCACGCATTTTTACTTCCAAAGATTACAATGAATGTTGAACCATCGGCCATCCCGGTATTGATGATCGTTTCTTTGGCAACCTTGCTTCGATCCACCTTTGGATTTGCGGATGCCATGTTCGCAATGCCCCTTCTGGCCATTATTATCGGTTTAAAAACGGCGACACCGCTCATGGCCATCGTGGCCATGACAATTTCCACGACAATTCTTATTAAAAATTGGCGCGATGTCCAAATTAAAAGCGCCGGACGATTGTTCCTTGCTTCTTTGGCAGGCATCCCCGTTGGTTTGTGGTTGTTAAAAGGGACCCATGATACCTTAATGAAACTTTTTTTGGCGGTTGTCATCATTGGTTTCTCAACCTACAGCTTGATCAAACCCCGACTGACGGCCATTAACAGCCAAAGACCGGCCTATTTCTTTGGTTTTTTTGCAGGCCTGCTAGGTGGTGCGTACAACACGAACGGGCCACCGGTTGTTATGTACGGTTCGTTGCGCAAGTGGCCGCCGGCCACTTTCAGGGCCACATTACAGGGATATTTTTTTATGGCCGGCATTTTCATTTGCTTAGGGCACAGCCTCGCTGGGCTTTGGACCTCTAAAGTGCTTGGTTATTATTTGTTTTCCCTGCCACTGGTTTTGGTGTTCACATGTATTGGAGGGTACGTAAATCAATCAATTCCCAAAGGGAAATTTGATCGTATCATTCACTCGCTGTTGATCATGATCGGCATGTTTTTATTGGTTCAAACAGTTCAAGATATCATTTGAAACTTTGTACTGGAAAGTTAGTTTACAGAGCCTATATAGAGACCCCATTAAATTACGCAATTGGTAACGCTTGACAGCCAGAAGTGTCGTTTTATGATAGCC
Source organism: uncultured delta proteobacterium (assembly GCA_963802265.1). GTDB lineage: Bacteria > Desulfobacterota > Desulfobacteria > Desulfobacterales > CAWDIC01 > CAWDIC01. Next base: position 168,146 of record CAWDIC010000004.1, on the reverse strand, counting down.
AAGACCGAGAAGCGGACCGTTGGCATTCACGAATGCGATAAAACAATGGTTTTGTTTACCAACTGAACAAAGTCAAAGGGGACGCTGAAAATGTACAAGCTATTATTGGTGGATGACGATCTTTTAATATTGGAGTCGATTTCTTCAGCGCTTGAACAAGAGGGCTATGATGTTGTTACTGCGGCGAATGGCGAAGAAGCGATTGGATTGATACAGGCAAACCCTTTCGATTTAATCCTCACCGACTTGGTCATGGATCCGGTTGATGGCATGGCGGTATTGAAAAGTGCAAAAGAAAAAAATCCAGAAAGCCTTGTGATTATTTTAACCGGCTACGGTGATTTGATTTCGGCCATTGAAGCTTTGCGGTTAAAGGCGGATGACTACTTGCTTAAGCCGTGTGAGCCTGAAGAATTATCATTCAGAATCTCCAATTGTATGGAGAAACTGGAGCTTAAGCGGAAGCTTAAAGCCTATGAAAAAATTGTGCCGGTTTGTTGTGAGTGCAAGAGTATTCGCGACGACAATGGCAAGGAAATTGGTGAAGGTGAATGGATGCCGGTGGAACAGTACATATTGACCAAGTCTAAGCTGGCCGTCTCACCAACCTACTGCCCGGAATGCATAAAAAAAGAATTGGAACGGATAAAGATTTTAAAGGGTATCGATTAAGCTGTCGGTTTGTTGTCGCAGGCAATATCAAATTTTAAACCATAAAGGGGATGCTTATGTCGCTGATTACGATATCATACAGCACGGGAACAGAGGGCCAAAAAATAGCCAAACAGGTGGCCGAGGATCTTCAACTAGAAATTTACGATGACCAAAAAATTCAGGAAATGGTTGTTTCGCTGGGCATTCCAACAGAAGAGGTCAAAGCGCTGGATGAAAAGGAACCCGGGTTTTTCGACCGCCTTTTAAGTCGCAAACCAGATATTTATTTGCGATGTTTGGATTCAGTGGTTTATTCGGTGGCACAGAAAGGGGACGGTGTTATTGTGGGCCACGGCAGCCAGACCCTGCTTCAGGACTTTGGGTGTGCCCTGCATGTTCTGATTAATAACAGTAAGGAAAACCGCATTCAGCATCTTGTGGCGCAAGAGGGTATGAAGCGCGAGGCGGCCGAAAAGGTAATCCGCAAGAGCGACAGCACGTTAACAGGCTTCTTCCGTTTTGCGTATCAACGCGAATGGGATGATCCTACCATTTATGACATGGTTATAAATACCGAAAAAATGGGGAGCACAACGGCAGCCAAGCTTATCATCGAAGCCGCCCGCTCTGATGAGATGATGGCCTGCAGCCTGACCGCCATCGATTCAATGAAACACCTTGCCCTGGCAAAGAAAATCGAGGCGGAACTGATTAAAAACAACCTGTTTATAGACAACCTGAATATCGAAGTTCTTGAGAACGGCGTGGCCAAGATTACCGGGACGACCTTGACCGCCGAGAGAAAGGATCGTGTGCTGCAGATTGTAAAAAACATGCCGGAAATTTCTGACGTCAATATGTCCGTATATCTTCGATCAGCAAGCTGGTAAGCATCGCGGGCAGGCGAAACCCATCGGGTCTATAAGATGATAGGCTACCTATCTCTATTTTGAGGTGTCTTCTACAAATTAATTTAATGGCAACGTTATTGTCATGATGACCCCTCCCCTGGGAGAGTTTTGGGCCGTTATAAAGCCACCGTGGTCCTCTATGATTCCATGGCATATCGAAAGCCCCACGCCCATTCCCATTTTCTTTTTGCGGGTGAAGAAGGGATCAAAAATGTAGGGCAAATCCTCTTTGGGAATGCCCGGCCCTGTATCGGATATATGAATAATGATTTTATCGCGCCGAAGACTTGTCTGTACCGCTATCTCCCCCCCATCTGGATGATCTGCCATCAGGTTGGTTTTTGGGACGAGGGCCCCTATTATGGCCTCTACCGCATTGTTGATCAGATTCAAAAAGCACTGGTTCAGCTGCAACGGCGAAGCATTGATGTCCGCAATCTCTGATGACAGGTCCAGACGGACTTTAATTTTGTTTTTTTTCAGATGAGATCGAACCAAATCGACGATATTTTCGATGATATCGTTCACATTGGTGGATTGCTTTAGTTCTTTACCCGGTCGGTTCAAATCAAGCAAATTTTTCACCGTATCACGGATACTGCTAAAAGCACCTTTCAATAAGGATAACTGTCCTGACAGCGATTCATCGTTGCTGTATTTTTTTTTCAATGTTCCCAGCATTACGGTAACCGCCTGCAAAGGCGAGTTGATCTCGTGGGCCACAGATGCGGCCAGTTGGCCCGTGGCGGCGAGACGTTCGGTCCTTATGAGCTGATCCTGCATTAGTTTTGTTTGGGTGATATCCATGACCGTAAAAATACGCCCCTCCGAAGAATCTCCGGGATTAATGAGCGAAGACCTTAATAAGACATCAACAATACGGTCATCCTTGCGCCTGAATTTTGTCTCCACCGTGCTGATGCCAAATTTTTGTATCTGTGAATTCATTTCAAATCCTACGCGTTCATACTCGTGGTCGCTTTTATACAGGATTCTCGAAGTTTGGTCTTTGAGTTCATCATTAGAATGACCCACCATTTGTTGGAATTGGTCATTGGTCCATCCGATTGTCCGGTTGGTCACAAGCCCAATGCCGATGGGTGCCGACTTAAAAATGCTTTTCAACGTGTTTTCACTTCTTTTTAGCAGGGCTTCGGTCTGTTTGCGCTCTTCGATTTCTTTTTTAAGGAGTTCATTGGCTTTGCTCAGTTCCTTTGTCCGTTCGCCAACTTTTTCTTCCAACAAAAAGTAATAATCATTGAATCGATTGGCCAATTTATTAAAATTATTGGTCAATGTCGTTATTTCATCTTTTCCTCCTATTTCAATGGGTCTGATTTCGACGATCCCGTCTTTTTCTTCTGTATGGGCAAAATGTTCTGTGATAAAACTGAGACGATCCGTGATTACAAATTTAAAAATAAATACAAGCGATATGCACAGTAATATTAGTCCAACCCCCAATAACGTGAAATTGTTGATGGCATCATTAAAAAACAGGGCCGCAAGTTTTTCTTTGGGTATGGCAATCGTGTCGAGACCGACGATTTTCCCCAAAGGAAGATTGAAAGAAGCTTGCGATCCATAGATTTCCAACAATTGGGCGGGGGCATCAGCCGGTATGCCATGGCAGCGCAAGCAAGACTTCTCCATCCGCATGGCACTGAATTTCGCAAAATACTGTTTGTTGCCCATGTTAATGGCGCCTGTCCAAACCTGTTCATTGGGATTTTTATTAAAATACTCTATCATACTGAGCTCTTCAGGGCCGGCCTGGTTGACAGGATTGCGGGGATTGCCAGAGGAGAACTTGATGATGTAATCGGGGAATTTTGCCCGGACCTTATTAAAAATATTGCGAGCCACATAGCTCGTGGACATGGTCTCCGGTCTGAATTCACCCTCTGAAACCAGGCTAAACATTTGGGGGCGGATCTTTTCGGCAACATAATCACGAATGGCCAGGTCGAAGTTTAGTGCCAGGGCAAGTTGTTGATTGGTGAGATTTTCCACATTGACAGTAATCAGCGTATAGGTCCGGTAAAACAGGATTACCGAAAAGACAAACACGCTTAACCCAACGCCGACCAATAATTTTGATTTTATACTCTTCATCTTCTCACCGTATGGGCCCGCTGCGTTGGTACCTTCTAACCGCTTGTGTTCATCAGCAATGTGCGCAACTGGAGGCGTGCGGCAGCGGCGGGGCGCCAATTGTTAGTTGAAAAACTAACTTGTTTAATTTATTATGTATTACAGTAACTACGCACCAATAACCTAACACAAACGGAATAAAGTTCAAAGATATTTTATGCGCAGCAGATATCCTTAATGGACTTACAGTAAAGCAATCGAAGGTGATTTGCCGCGATGGACCTGGACCAGCGCACCAGCGCGGCCACGGGCCATGTTGCAATTGACAATTTGTGTTCTGCCGATACGCGCGATCCCCGGCCTTTCGTGAATATGCCCACACAGCAGTAACGCCGGTTGACGCCTGGAAACCAGATGGTATACGAGGCGACTGCCGGCATGGATTTTACCGGCAACTTCGTCTAGAAACCCGTAGGGCGGAGGGTGGGCAACCAGAACCGTTTGCTGTGTTACCAGGGCCGCGACCTGTTCGAAAAGGCCTTTTTCCTTGAAACGGATACGCGAGCGGAAGGGGACCGGAATTGTCCCAGAGAGACCTACAAAAAGAACTTGCCCAATGGTGACAGGGTTGAGATGCAGCGGTTTCAAGTTGGGGTAAGCAACGAACTTTTGCTCGACACGTTTTAAATCAGTGTTGCCACGCACCACAAGTACGGGAAGCGGCAAAGCATGCAAACGCTTCAGGACGCGCTCTGGCTTTGTGTAATTGGTTAGGTCGCCGGCAATTACCAGTACATCGGGCTTGTGGGCGGCCAACTGCCTTTTGATCCTCGCAAACCGACGTTCCTTGCCGTGAATATCGGCAACGGCGTATATTAGCACCGATAGTACCCTTTACTTGATGTGCGTCCGTGCAATGATTGCCTGTTTGACCGCGCCTGGAAGATCACCGAAGTAAGCACAATACCCGTCCACGCGTACGACCAGATCAGGAAATTTGCCCGGGTTGGTGCGTGCCTCTTCCAATTGCTATGGATCCCGCACATTGACCGGCGGTTTCATGCCACCGGAGGCGAACAACCGACCCACCCAGATGGACCGCAATTCGCTCACCCCTCTTGCGGCAGGCATGTTGACTCGATCATCACTTGCGCGTATATTTATAAGGTCTTAACGGCTCAGACCGGTCAAACATAGCACAAACCCATTGCCTCGCTCAAGCGGGGTTGCCATTTAAGAGAAGCGATCTCAATAATGTCTTTTGGCCCAATCCTCCCGAGGCGGACAAGTCTTGGCGTTGGGCGGCATGATTTAACGCCTCAATCCGCCTCAGGCGGACCTCCGGGTTAAATCTGCCACCCGTCTGGACTTTTGACCAAAATCCTATTTTTGAGATGGCTTCTATATTCAATGACCAGCAGGTAGCAGGAGGTTAACATGGCGGAAATGTCTTTCAATCTTCAGGATAAAGTTTTTGTCGTCACCGGTGGCAGCCGGGGGATTGGCTTGGAAATCACCAAAAATTTAATCGCCCAGGGCGCCCGCGTCGCTATTTGCGGCCGCAAACAAGAAGGTTTGGATGCCGCCGCGGCCGAGTTGGCGGCAGGTGACCGTTTGTTGACCTTAGCGGCCCATATCGCTCAGGCAGCGGATGTGGACCGGCTTTTTGATACGACCCTGGCGCGCTTTCAAACCCTGGATGGTTTGGTCAATAATGTGGGCATGAACATCGTTACCGGTGTGGTTGATGCGGATTTCGGACTATGGCAGAAGATCATCGACTCCAACCTCAATGGAACCTATCTTTGTGCCCGTAAAGCCGGCCAGATCATGAGATCGCAAAAACATGGAAAAATCGTCAGCATCACCTCGATCGCCGCTCATCGTGCGGCGCCTTTCATGGGCATTTACGGAATCGCCAAAGCCGGCATCGAAATGCTGACCAAGGTTCTGGCCCAGGAGCTGGCAGGTTTCAATATTCAGGTCAATGCCGTGGCACCCGGTATGGTCCGTACCAAATTCAGCGAGCCGTTCTGGTCCAATGCGGAAATCCATGACCAGATCGTTAAAACCGTCCCCCTGGGCAGGATTGCCGAACCTGCCGATGTGGCTTGGCCGGTTCTGTTTCTCTGCTCCCCGGCGGCCGATTTCATTACGGGGCAGACCTTGATGGTCGATGGCGGGGCTAGCGCTGTGTGAAGGGCGGCTTTCAAATACCCTATCGGTGATCTATCTTTTGAGGAATCGTTTCAGATTATATGATTAAAATCGAAAGGCCTGACGAGCCTGACGGGCGGCCCTTGGATCAAGCGCCTTTGTGGATAAGGTTGTCGCGGGATTTTTCAACCCACTGCATCATGTTTTTGATGGCATCTTTATGTTTGGGCCCTTTGCCCAGATGTAGGAACGCCTCGTTTTTGGTCCGGATTTCATTTAGAGTGGCCAGATCGGCGCTGGCGCCCACGCGGCCAAGCCCCCGAATGATGACCCGCAAGTTTTGTAAAAGGACCGGCAGATAGTCCGCGCTCTGGTTCAAGTGGTAAATCTCAGATTGAGGATTACCATACGCCTGCATGGCGCTGCGGATAATTGATCGGCTGGTATTGCCCCCGATGAGGGTCAAAAAGATATAGGCTTCCCGTTCGAGTCCCAATAAGTAGCGCAACGGTAGTGGATAGGCATCCGGGTCGGTTTCGTCCAAAGCCTCCTGGAGTTTGGTATGAATGGTTTGAATCTTTTCAAAGAATTTCTCCTGATCCTGATCGATCTTCCATGATGCATACTGAGCAACTTCCTCATCCAATCCTTCCTTGACCAGCAAGACATCTTCGGGCGTGATCTCGATATCGATCAATTCTTTATTGTACTTCCGAACAATTAAAATCGAGAGCATAATGGCTTTGCTGTCCGAGAAACCCACACGGGCAGGATCACGACAAAAATCGGCCAACAGGATTCGGAACGCCCGTTTCGGCTGCTGCATGCGGGCGGTCAACACCTGGAGTGAATTCAAAAAAGCGATCCGGTCCTGTTGATGGATAGCCTCCTTGAGGTAGTGCCATAAAAACTCGAAGATTTTACGCTCATATTGGGCAAAGGCCGGTATAATACGGGCAAACGCCCCTCTAATAAAGCGGCCTTCGGCATTGAAACACTCCTTGAGCATTGCGATCAGGTCCTTGGCATCGTCTACCGTAATATCAAAATCCTTGGCCAGGGTGTCGTAGTCCTGGGAGTCGAAATTAATGGCTTTATATACGATTGTCTTTAACTTTTGCCGAGTGGTTGAACGCCGCTTAAAAAAGGTAACCATTTTGTGGAGGTGGGTGTGCAACCGTCCGAAAAGAGATTCTTGGGCATCGGAAACGTCCTCACCGTCGGCCGGGCCGATCTGCAGGTCCTCATAAACATCATCGCGCACCAGTTCCAGGCGGGTTTTGATGTTGTCCATCACCTCATTTTTAATGCCTTGATTTTGCGGTTTTTCACCGATGGTTGTCAGCAGGCCGGAAGAGAGGTGCAAGCGTTGGCCTAAATGCTGGGAATTGATGCGATCAAAATCATTACCATAAACACTTTTCAAAACGCGCGCGGTTTGTTGGGGGGACTGGCCATAATTTTTGACGACCAGTTTGGCCACCTGGGCCTTCTCTTTGGAGAAAGCTTCCTGGTCCTTGTCGACCATCAGCCATTTAACGCTGTTGACTTCGATGGGCGGCTTGATCAATTTTTGGCGTAAACTTTTGACGCCGTAAATGGCATTGAAAATGCTGGTATAATGTTGGCCCGCCTTCCGGGTAGCGGAACGTTGCATCCAATCGTCGATTTTTTTGACCAGGGCTTGCATGGCCTCGGGCTTCAAACCATTGAGACCGGCGACTAGGGTGAGATTGAGGTCCGGTTTGTTTTGTTCATCTACGATGGCCGGCAGGCCGGCCCGTTTACCCTTGCGGGTGAAAATAATCGGCTGGCCGGATTTGACGGCTTCCACGAAACGGGAGATGATTTGCAGAGATGTTCGCAGCTGTTGAAGCTTGGCCGGCATACGTCCAGGCAACTCGAGGTAGATGTTGTAGAGTTCTTGATCCAGCAAGACGCCGAAGGCTCGCTGGGCTTGGTCGGTCAGATGCGACATGCGAAAACCAAGGCGCTTGATGATCCCCGGGATGATATCGAAGTCAACGCTAATGTTGCCAAACAGGATTTCATAATCGACGTTCTCGGCTGTGTCGGGGTCACTGGGGAAGCCGCGAAAGCGTATGAGAATCGTCTGACTTTTTTCAGGTGTATGGCCGACTTTGATTAGGTTCTGGGCGAACAGCTGGAACAGGTCTTTTTCGGTGTCTTCGCCTTTTAAAAAGCGCGCGTCTAGAAAATAGGAGCTCAAGAGGTGGACGGTTTCTACCAGCAGGACGCGTTGGTTATCGAGCTTGCGTTGTTCTTCTGCCAAGCCTTCAGCCAACCGATCAGGGGATTCTCCGGCTTTAAATTGTTTGCGTTTTTCAATCCCGCCCAATTCTTCAAACAGTTCTCGGGCTGAATCATCCAGTGAAACGTTGCGGGTATCATCCATAAGATTTCATAACCCCCTTTACGAGCAGGTTGCGAACGTACCATAACATCATGAAATCACTTTTTATTAGTATAATAGAAAGTCGCACGGATGTCAATGCAGGCCACCCATCGCAAGGGCAAAGATTTTGGGCTGGCTGAGGTTTCCGGGACGGCAAAGAAGGTTTCGTCAAATTCTTTTTGTCCCTGGTAGCGCCCCATGAAGAAACCCGGCAATTGGTCATAATGATCAAACAGGGCCGGGTCGGCATTGATTCCCGCCCGGTGCAGGGCTGTGACGATATCTTTTATTTTGGCGGGACAGCCTTTGACAGGGATCATTTCCTGGATAGCGGGGTTATCTTTGTGGGCCTGGTACATGCATTTGCCCAAAAGGATGGTTTTCTTTTTGCCCGGCGTGGGTTGCATTTGCTTGCCGGTCAGGATCTCGACATCGTCCCAGGGATCGCCCTGCCAGGCAAGCCGGATGGCTGCAAGGATCAATCCATTTAAAAAGGAGCAATAGGTGCACATGCTCAGGTCGTATTTGGGGTAGGACACGCCCTGAATGCCCATTTTGACCAGGGGTAGGGGGAGTTCGTCTCCGGCGTTGGTACCCCACTGAAAATCATAGCCATGATTCAGGGCCACGTCCTCGACCGCTAATCCGACGGTCTCAAGTGTTTTGAGATCGGCGGTACGCGCATGGTTGCTGGCGGCATGGACCAGATGGGGAACCTGCAAAGGGTCGAATCCCAGCAGGCGGGCGCCGACCAGATCGGCTGCCAGGACATCATTGGAAGCCACCAGGAGGTTGCTGCGGTGCATTTTGCCGTCAAAACCCGGTCCCCGCTCTAGTGTGTAAATGCCGTCGATGAGGGTAAAAACCGGCGGCAACCGGTCTGCCAGGCGGGCCACCATGAAATGCAGGTCTTTTTCAGGATCGGCGCTATGACATTTTTTTCGGGAGTTGATGTCGATCAAGCCCTTGAGGTTTTTTATGCCCAGACTGACGACGGTTTGGTTGTGGGTCTTCATGGGCGGCAAGTCGACGATCAGGTCGCAGTCGAGGGCATCGATGTTAAACTTGAGGGTCACATTGTCGCCCAGATCCACTTTGCGAAAGGGCCGCTCAAAAATGTTTAGGCAGCGCACACCGTAGCGTTTTTCTAAAGAGCGGTAGCCCAGCTTTTGAAAAGCGTCGGCCTGCGTGGCTGTGTCTTGGGGGTCCAGGGTTACGGCTCCTTCGCCGATAACGATATCATGCACCCCTTTGTCCTTGAGTAGCTTGACCATATCTTCGACCACGCGCGTGGTGGTAATGACACCCCATTTGGGGAAGGGTACGCTGCGGGTCCAGAAAACGATGTTGGGTTTGACAAACACGCGCAGGCCCTTGGGCAGATGGGTGAGGCCCTGTGCGAGTTCGACCGCTTGGCGCACGGAGTCATAAGGCCGGCTGTAGTTTACGATAGCAACGAGCGGTTTGGGCATGGGGCTCCTCTCAATCGGGTTAATGTGCTTAAGGTGTACCGGCTTGCCGAGCGGCTTGCAGGCGAAGGCGCTATGAATCGCAGGGTATCATAATGGCTGCGGCGATCATTTGCAATAGCGACCATTTCAGGATATGATTGCGGACCACTTCACCCGATTTAGAGCAATGATAGCGACGTGCAAACTGTTTTAAGGGAGGTAACGAATGGGCGCTGAAGAACCCTTCAAGGTTGCGCAGGACGGCCCTGTGGCTTGGCTGATAATGAATCGACCTTCCAAGCGCAACGCCATGGGGCTGACTTTTTTTCGCAGTTTAAGAGAACACATGCAACGTTTTGACCAGGACCCGGAGGTTCGTGCAGTCATCATCAAAGGGGCGGGCCCCAGTTTTACAGCCGGCACCGATCTGGCCGAGGCGGGGGCAATGATCAGTGATGGTGCGGCCGATGCCAGAGAACAATTGCGTCGCAAGATAGCAGCGCTGCAGGCGGACATCACCTCCATTGAAGCGTGCTGCAAACCCGTCATCGCAGCGATCCATGGCCACTGCATCGGCGGTGGCGTCGATTTGATCGCAGCCTGTGATATCCGCCTGGCGGCGCAGGACACCCTCTTCAGTATCCGGGAGACGCGCCTCGGCATCATTGCCGATGTGGGTACCTTGCAGCGCTTGCCGACCATCATCGGGCACGGCTGGTTCAGAGAGCTCGCTTTGACGGGACGGGATTTCAGCACGCAAGAAGCCTTGCAGATGGGACTTGTCACGCGTGTTTGCCAGGACCAAGAGGTTCTGTATGCAACCGCCCGGGAACTTGCGAATCAGATTGCGGCCTGTCCGCCTTTGACCGTTCAGGGTACCAAGGAAGTCATCTTGTACAGCCGCGATAACGGCATTTTCCCGGGGCTGGCTTACGTGGCCCAGAAAAATGCGGCAGCCTTGCTTTCCGAGGATTTGATGGAGGCGGTCGCCGCTTTGATGGACAAGCGACCACCTGTGTTTAAAGGCAAGTAAACCGGCCCAATTAGGAGATGCAAATGGAGAACAAGGGTGCCTTACAAGGCGTTACCGTATTGGATATGGCGCGACTGCTGCCGGGTCCTTACTGTTCCATGATTTTGGCTGACCATGGCGCCAGAGTGATTGCGGTGGAAGACAGACGGTTTGTGGCGGACGGCTTGTTTTTCGATGTCGTCAACCGCAACAAGGAGCACATGGCGCTGGATCTAAAAACGACCGCGGGGCGTGAGATCTTTTTCAAACTGGTAACCCAGGTGGATGTCTTCATGGAAGGCTTTCGGCCAGGGGTCGTGGATCGCCTGGGAATCGATTACGAGACAATCCGCAAGGTCAATCCCAAAATCATCTATTGCGCCATTACCGGCTACGGACAAAGCGGTTCCTACCGCGATCGTGTGGGCCATGACGTCAACTACCTGAGCATTGCCGGCGTGTTGGATCTGATCGGTGAAGCACAGCGTCTGCCCAGCATCCCCGGGGTTCAAGTCGCTGATTTGGCTGGTGGTGGCATGAATGCCGCCATCGGCATTCTCTTGGCGCTATTTGCCCGCGAACGCACCGGAAAGGGCCAGTATATCGATATTTCCATGACCGACGGGATGGTCGGCTTATTACCGGTTGCGCTTTTCTTCCAACAGTTGAGCGGGCAGGCGCCCGAACGCGGCAATGGGTTTTTGTCACATCGCTATGCGTGTTATAATACCTACGAGACCTCCGACGGGCGCTATCTGTCGATCGGGGCCGTGGAAAAACGGTTCTGGAAACAACTCTGCGAACTTTTAAACGTGCCGAAGTATAGCGACCTGCAATACGACGAAGAACGGCGGGAAGAAATTATTGCTTTTATGCGTGAAACCTTTCAAACCAAGACCATCGATCAATGGGAAGCCATCCTGGGTGACTTGGAGGTCTGCTGGGGACGCATCCAGAATTTGGCCGAGGTCCTCAAAGACCCACTCTTTCGTCAGCGTGAAATGGTGGTGGAGATGGAAGACGAAAAGGGTAACGCCGTCAAGACGCTGGGGGTGCCGGTCAAACTGAGCGCAACACCGGGTTCCATTCGCAGCGCTCCGGTGGCTTTTGGTGCCAGCAGCGCGGCTATTCTGCGTGAATTAGGGTATAGCGACGAAGCCATAGCGAATTTCAAAAAAAATAAGGTTGTATGAACTTGATCATGTTAGGGCAGCACGACTATCAGAGGGACAACGCCAATGACCTACACCGGAACCATTGCCAAGCGTGAGGTGGTCGATCTTTATCGCCAACACGTGTCTTTTGGACAAACCGAAACCTTTACGGCCGCGGGCATTGTTTTCGTGAAAGGCCGCCGTGAAGGGATTCGGGTCTGGGATATCGACGGCCATAAAGAACTGATTGACCTGCACTGCTGCGGTGGGGTCTATAATTTGGGACACCGCAATCCCGCGATTGTCGCTACATTGCGGTCTGCGCTCGATGAGCTCGATATCGGCAATCATCATTTTATCAGTGAGCAGAGAGCCCTGCTGGCACAAAAACTAGCGGCATTGACACCCGGCAGTCTGTCCTACACCATCTATTCGGTTGGTGGGGGTGAAGCCTGTGACCTGGCGATACGGGTTGCGCGCGCCCATACCGGGCGCAGCAAGATCATTTCGGCCCGGGGATGCTACCACGGCCATACGGGCTTGGCCATCGCTACGGCCGATGAACGTTACCGTAAACCGTTTGGACCGCTGGCGCCCGGTTTTGTGCAGGTGCCCTTCAATGACCCTGCTGCCTTGCAGGCCGTCGGGGATCCTGATGTGGCGGCGGTCATTTTGGAAACCGCTCCAGCGACACTCGGCATGGTTCTCCCGGAGGCCGATTATTTAAAAAAAGTCCGCAAACGATGTGATGATAGCGGTGCCCTGTTGATTCTCGATGAGACACAGACCGGACTGGGACGAACCGGTAAGCTTTGGGGCGTCGAGCATTTCGGGGTGATACCGGATGCCCTTATTAGCGCCAAAGGCCCTAGCGGGGGGCTTTATCCCATTACCGCCACCTGCCTAAGCCCTGAACTGGAGCAAATCTTTCATGCCGATCCCTTTGTACTGCATGGCTCGACCTATGGCGGCTCCGAATTGGGGTGTGTCGTATTCCTCAAGGTCCTTGAAATTTGTTCCGATCCCGGCTTTCTGGAGCATGTCGGCCGCATGGCCGCCCTTTTCAGAAAAGGGTTGGATGAACTCCAGGACCGTTTCGCTGATATCATTGTCGCAATCCATCAACTGGGGTTATTCATGGGGATTGAGATGCGGGCTGACGACCTGGGCCTTTTAACCATGAAGGCCTGTTACGACAATGGTCTTTTGTGCTTTTTTGCCAACAACGGTCCGGCCGTCCTCCAGGTGTTGCCGCCGCTGATCATTCAAAAGGAGGAAGTCGCGGAAGTCATGGAGCGTTTTGAGAAAGCCTATCGACAGGTACGGCGCTTTTTGCAATAAAATCGTTACACGCTTTTATCAGGTGGTTTCGTTGGGCCTATTTTGTATCAACGCATCCACGATTTTGGGGATAAAATCATCCGCTTTGGCTTTGTCGAAGCGGCAGGCACCGGCCCCGCGATGGCCGCCACCTGCGAACTGGGACAAGAGATGCCCCACATTAACATGGCAGTTCCGATTCAGGATGCTGTGCCCCACCTTGACGACCACCCGATCGCGGTTGGGATTTTCAAAACCAATCTTAACATTGACCGTTGACTCCGGGAACATGGAGTAAATCAAGAACCGATTACCCTCCGGCATTTTATCAAGATCGCGAAAGTCGGTGATCGATACCGCGCCGTGCATGATGGTATGTTCGGATAAAAGCGCCTTATAGTGCTGATTGTTGTGGATGACCTGCTGGCACCGTTGTTCGACTTCCGGGTCTGAAAGGATACTTTGAATATCCTGGTTAGCGAGCAGGTCGACCAAATGGTTCCAATAGGGTTCTTCTGAAGGTTCGTCGCTGAAAACCGTCATGGAAAGGATGACATAAGGGTATTTTTCAGGATGGAGAATTTCGTCTAAAGCCAGGTCGGCGGAATCAATTTTATCGGTGGCGGTGATCAGTTCGCAAAAATCATGGGGTAGCCGATCGCGGTAATATTCACACACAATGCCGGCGGCTGAAGGGGCAATTCTAAATAAACCTTGAAAAGGTCGATCCATACGGTTGGTGTAGTGGTGATCAAACCATAGGGCACAGTTTTCATGGTATGGCAAGTTGGCAACAATATCATCTCCGGAGATGACCACACGCCCTTTTTGCATGTCATTGGGGGCAACCCATTTGATTGGCTGGTCGATCGGTTCGGTTGCCCGAATTAGCATGGCGCAAACAATGCCGTCGAAATCGGGTCTGGTTACAATACGCACATGAACCTCCAGAGCTTTGCTTGTCAGATCTTCAATTCTATCGGTTCCTGTCTGTCAGGCCGCCAATGACCTCGAAACAGCCTCGAACGATTGGTCCCTATTATACGGCGATGCGGGGGTAAATGCAATGGGTTCTTCCAATCAATCGAATGGTTTAAAGATTGACAACATGCAAAGGCTTTTTTAGAGTTTGGGTGAAGTGAAAAAACCAGATCTTTCCATTGTTATACCGACCCTGAACGAAGCCGAATGCCTTCCCGGACTGCTCGCGGATTTGCATAACCAAGAGCAGGTCGCATTTGAAGTAATCGTGGGCGACGGCGGATCGCGGGATACGACCCGTGCGATCGTTGAAAGAGCGGGTGGGGTGGTTGTCGACAGCCTCCGGGGCCGAGGCCTTCAGATGAATCGGGCTGCCGAGCGTGCGGCGGGTGAATATTTATTGTTCGTCCATGCCGATTCACGCATACCGGATCCCGGCTTGCTGAAAAACGGGCTTAAGGCCCTGACCAAGACAATCCAAGCTGCCGGTCATGACCATGTTGCCGGCCATTTCCGGCTGCAATTTATACGCCCTCAGAACCGCAAGACGGTCGCCTATCGCTATATTGAAGGCAAGACGGCCTTCAACCGGCCCAATACAACCAACGGCGATCAGGGGTTCCTTCTGCCGGCGTCCTTTTTTAAGCAATTGGGCCGCTTTGACACGCAACTGCCTTTTTTGGAAGACCAAAGATTGGCCGAAAAGATTCGCGCCGTGGGAAAATGGATTACCCTTCCGGGTCGTTTGTTGACTTCTGCCCGGCGGTTTGAAACTGAAGGGGTCCACCGCCGTTACATTCTCATGAGCATCATTATGGGGCTGCATAGCACGGGCGTCGACCAATTTTTCAGCCGGGCCCGCAAAATTTACCAGGCCCAAGCCAGAACAGGGCCCTTGAAGCTGACCCCCTTTTTCAAAATCAGCTGGGAAATGATGCGAAAGGACTTCGGTTTTTGGCCCAGTGTTGTTTTTTGGTATCGCATTGGTCGCTATGTGCGGCAGAATTCCTGGCAAATGTTTTACTTTCTTGATATTTTGACCCACAGAGATGCCGTCGACCAGTACCCGTTCTTAAGGTTTCATGACCGGTATTTCGGGCCCCTGACGAATTTCAGGATATGTGATGCCCTCACGGCAGTTGTTTGTTTTAGCTGGTTCTTGTTGGTTCTGGGTCCCTACTTTTGGATTGTTGAGGTTGGAAAATGAAAATAAAAATTATCACGACAGGCGGCACCATCGATAAAATATATTTTGATGCCAAGAGTGAATTTCAAGTGGGTGATCCGCAGATTGCGGCGGTTTTGCGGGAGGCCAATGTAACGGTCGACCATGAAATCATTTCCTTGATGCGCAAAGACAGCCTCGATTTGACCGATGCCGACCGCCGGCTGATCAGTGAAACCATTGCGGGTGCCGACGAGGCGCATTTTGTTGTTACCCATGGGACCGATACCATGATCCAAACCGCACAGGTCCTGCAAAAAATTTCTAACAAGGTTATCGTTATGACGGGCGCCATGCAGCCGGCCAAGTTCCACATGACCGATGCGGTCTTTAATATCGCCGGTGCCATAATGGCCGTTCAGATTCTGCCGTTTGGGGTCTATATCGCCATGAACGGGCGCATTTTTGATCCGGTTACGGCCCGTAAGAACGTGGATCGAAATCGTTTCGAAAGCATCAGGTCGATGTAAACCAACAAGGCCTCCATCGGTTGGTGATGGTTTACGCAAACACGATAGCCAAAACGCGCGGTGCGACCTTGAATCAAAAATCTATTTTTTAAGAAGGCGTCTATCCCAGGCCGGCAGACGGGGGTGCCTTTAGGTCGAACCGGTAACTTGACGGGAGTGAAGAATGAATCGTGATGAGATGCTGGAACGGATCAAGCTGGCGCCCGACCAGTGGGATTTTATCGTTATCGGGGGCGGGGCAACAGGCCTGGGAGTGGCCATTGAGGCCGCGGCACGCGGTTTCGAAACACTTTTACTGGAACAGGGCGATTTCGCTCAGGGAACCTCCAGCCGCAGCACGAAACTGATTCACGGAGGCGTCCGCTACCTGCAGCAGGGAAACGTCGCCTTGGTTTTAGAAGCTTTGAAGGAGCGCGGGCTGTTGCGTCAAAATGCGCCGCACCTGGTACACAATCTGCCCTTTGTTGTGCCGAATTACGACTGGTGGGAAGGTCCGTTCTACGGGGTTGGGCTCAAACTATACGACATGTTGGCCGGAAAGCACGGATTTGGGACCTCTCGGGTCCTGTCCAAAGAAAAAACCATGGGCTATCTTCCGACAATCGAGTCTCAAGGCTTGCGGGGCGGCGTCATGTATTATGACGGGCAGTTCGATGATGCCCGCTTGGCCGTCAATATGGCTCAGACAGCCGATGAACAAGGCGGTACCCTTATCAATTATATGCGCATAGAGAACCTCGTCAACCGCGGTGGCTACGTGCGCGGGGTCGTGGCCCGTGATCTCGAAACCGACGATGTATACGAACTGACGGCCAAAGGAATCATCAATGCCACGGGGGTATACACCGATTCCATCCGGCGTATGGATGACCCTGGGGTCCAAGCGATGATTACACCCAGTCAAGGGGTTCATATCGTTTTGGACAAATCGTTTCTGCCCGGCGATACGGCTGTAATGGTTCCTCACACAGATGACGGGCGGGTTCTTTTTGCAACCCCCTGGCATAATCGGGTTATTGTGGGAACCACGGACACGTTGGTCGAGGATATCCCACTGGAACCACGCCCCCTGGCAGAGGAGCTCGATTTCCTGATCTCCCATGCGGCCAAATATCTGACCAAGGATCCCAAACCCGCGGATGTGTTGAGCGCCTTTGCCGGATTGCGCCCGCTGGTCAGCCTTGGCGAAGGCGAGAACACAGCGGCCATATCCCGGGACCATACGATTCATATTGCCCGCAGCGGCTTGGTCACGATTACCGGCGGTAAATGGACCACTTACCGCAAAATGGCCGAGGACACCATCGATCAGGCTTCGATTGTGGCGCTGCTGGATGAAAGGCCTTCCGTCAGCAAGACCCTGTCGATTCATGGCTATCATAAAAATGCCGAGCGCTTTGGCGCCTTGCGTGTCTACGGGTCGGACGCACCTTTCATTCAGGATGTTTTGCGTGAAGATGAGCGTTTTAAAGAGCGCCTGCATGCCAATTTGAACATTCGGGCCGGTGAGGTCATCTGGTCTGTCCGCCATGAGATGGCACGCACGGTGGAAGACTTTCTTTCCAGGCGCACCCGTGCCCTGCTATTGGATGCCCGGGCCAGCATGGTCGCGGCCCCTAAAGTGGCCGCCTTGATGGCGGAAGCGTTGAAAAGGGATGAGGCCTGGCAAGAACAGCAGGTCACGGCTTACCGGCAACTGGCGCAAGGGTATCTGGTCGGCTAGGGAACGCGAAGCTAGGAGGAAATGTACTGTGAGGATTGGGTGCCCAACATGTGGGGCCGTCTACACCCTTCAGGACCACCAGGTCCCGGGTCGCCGGGCGGTAGCCAAATGCAAACGTTGTGAAGGCAATATTATCATCGACCCCGCCAATCAACCGGCAGCTGATGGATCGGCCCGGTCAGAGGGGGCGGCGATCCCGCACGGCCGTCCGCCAGGATGGCTGCCGCTTTCAAAGAAGGCTGCGCGAAGCCGTTCCAGCGATACGCTGCTTGACATGGCGGCCTTCATCGGCCCCCAGGCCGATAAATATCTCGAAAGATTCAAGCAATTCGAAACGTCCGGTCGTGTACGCTTTACCCCGACCTGGCACTGGCCGGCCGCACTGGTCGGGTTTTGGTGGTTGTTGTACCGCAAACTTTATCTGTGGGCCGTGGCGGCAGTGGTCTTGGCCTTCATCCCCTTGGCCAATTTGTTTGCGATGGTCGGCTTCGGTCTGGGGGCCAACTATCTCTATTATCGCCATGCTCAAAAAAAAGTGGAGGGGTTGCGGACGGCCCTGCCAGATGCCAACCTGGTCATTACACTCAGACAGATCGGGGGTGTCAACCGGTGGGCTGTGACGTTGGGGTGTGTGCTGGGTGGGGTCGGAGTCGTGGGCATGCTGGCATCCGTTATTTGAGATATCCTCTAATAGGTCGACGCGCGTTGTGTTTTGGGGTATAGATACGTCTATGTAAGCTTGAGGAAAGATCATGAAACGCAAAAAACCGAACATGACGGCCTCGGCTGCCAAGCGCTTTAAAGCATCTGCTCACAAACGATGGGCGGGCTTCGTATTGGGGTTCGGCCTGATCCTCTTGGTAAGCGGTTTGTTGATGGCCGGATGTGCTTCATCTCCAGAGGCGCCCCAAATCGTTTATGCCACGCGGCCAACCAGCGATGTCGAACAGTTGTTACGCAACGAAGCCGACCGTTGGATGGGTACTCCCCATCGAATGGGCGGTGTTTCACGCAAAGGGATCGACTGTTCGGGTTTGGTCATGCAGGTCTACAGACGGCTGTTTGATATGCGTTTGCCCCGTACGACGGGCAAACAAGTCCGGGTAGGTGTGGCGGTGAACCGCGGGCAATTACAACCGGGCGACTTGGTGTTTTTTCGACCGCCGCGCAAAGCCCGCCATGTGGGCATTTACTTGGGAGGCGGTGAGTTCGTCCACACTTCCAGTTCCCGGGGTGTCATGATATCGCATATGAATGAGGATTATTGGCGCCAGTCTTACTGGCAGGCACGACGGATTCTATGACGCGCGATTTGCTTGTTGGTTGCCCGCACCCCATAACTCGTAACGCGCAACCCGTAACGTGTCACTTATACCGGGCCATGGCATTTTTCACCGGGTCAATGAATATAAGCCGTGCCACGGGATACCCGCTACAAAGGGCAAGCCGGTTTGAAGGTGAGCGATTATTTTTCACGGCCCTTTGTTGCGGGAATCCCTGCCAAAAGGGTTGCCACAGACAGGTCATTAACCCGGTGAAAAAAACCATGGCCCTGAGCTGAGCCGGATTCCAAATTGGGCGGTTATTCGTAACGCGCGACCCGCAACCCGTAACCCGATTAACCGATTGCACCAAACACAAAACACCAAACACAAAAGGAGAAACGCAGATTGGAGAGCAAGCTCGTCAAACCCGACACATGGGTATATGTCATCATACAGGATCCAGGCAGCACCGAGCGTTTTTTAGGCCAGGTTGACGCGGAAACGGGAATTCAGTTTATACCGGTGTTCCTGGAAAAAGACGCTGCGGTCATGAACTTGGGCCAATTTAAACGCCGCAAAGGATCAAAGTACGAAGTTCAAGCCATTTTGTTTGAGGACCTCGCCCAGGATTCCGCTGCCAATGGGTTCGATATCTTTATTTTGAACGACGAGGGTGAAGTCCTGGAGCATGTCAGCCCTTAAGGGCCGCCCGCTCATGAGGTTGACTGTGTATCGGCGTTCGTGAAGCGGTGGCAGACCAGACGGGCCGCCTGCGGGTACCAGATCATACAAAACCCGTGGGTGAGTGCTCCGCAGGTCACCACGCAAGGCGTTTTGACGCCGAGGTCGATGGTTTCATTTGGTGTGACGGCCTGGGAGACAATGTCATGCCCTTGATGCCACAGGATGCCCGGTGCATGCGCGTGGCCTCGAAAGAGGATGGCATCCGGCGAGGTCGCAAAGAAGCGCTGTGCGTCAGTTTCATCCATGGATCCGATCAAGGAGACCGGGCCGAGTTCTTCGACAAAGGGTCGTGAATGCGTAAAAATGGCATTTCCGTAATGATGGATGACGGGTAATGACCTTAAATAGTCCGCCGCCCGAGCGTCTGTACGATCCTTGTGTTCGGCCAGGTTGCCGGCCATGCTGTGATCATTGTTGCCTTTGAGGGCCGTGATGCCATGGCTTTTTATGAGATCGATACAGGCGCCGACGGTCTCCGGCCGAAGGGTGTCGCAGATATCACCCAAATGGAAAAGCGTGGTACATTCACGCGCCTTTAAATACGTTGCCGCGGCAGCAATCGTGTCGGGTTGCCCGTGACTGTCGGCCATAATGCCGATAATAGCGGAACGGCATGGGATTGTCACCGCAAGACCTTCTTGTCAACCTTGCCGACCGCCGTCAATGGGATGGCTTCCATGAACTGAACGATCTTGGGGATTTTGTAGGGGGCCATGTTTTCACGGCAATAGGCGATGATCTCCTGTTCCAACTGCGCTTCGTCCTGGGATTGAGCGGCCGCAGCTTTTTGAATCACAGCCTTGACCTGTTCGCTGCCCGGGCGTTCAGGATTGGGAACGCCGACAATGGCACACATCTCAACCGCCGGATGCTGGCAAAGCGTTTCTTCCACTTCGCGTGAAAAGACCTTGTATCCGCCCACGATCAACATGTCTTTAACCCGATCGGCGATCGAAAAATAGCCGTCGGCATCCATCCGGGCCACGTCACCGGTGTAAAGCCATGTTTCATCTTGAAATTCCCGCAGGGCATGCGCCGTTTCTTCCGGTTTGTTGAAATAGCCTTGCATGACCTGGGGGCCGCTGGCGATCAATTCGCCTTCCTCACCCACCGGCACTTCCTGGGTACCGGTTTCCACATCCACCAGTTTGATGCGGGTGCTCTGCACCGGGATGCCGACCGTGCCGATTTTCTTGGTGCCGGTCAAAGGATTCATGGTCAGAATCGGGCTGGTCTCGGTCATGCCGTAGACTTCCAGCACCTTGCCTTGGCCGACAACCGCTTCAAAGGCCTGAATCGATTCGACGGCAAAGGGTGCGGCACCGGAGATGCATGCTTTGCAGTCGCGTAAAATCGAGGGTCTTGAACTTGGGTTCCGCCAACAGCATTTGGTACAGGGAGGGGACATTGGTCAATAGCGTCGGTCGGTATTTTTCGATTTCATTGCAGATGTGTTTGGTGTTGCGAGGATCCGGGATCAGGCACTGCGGGATCACGTTGGCCAGCGACGTCATCCCCACCATGAGACCGGCCAGATGAAAGAGGGGAAAGGCCGAACACATCACTTCCCGAGCTGGGTCGAAAGCAATCCAGTTTGCGATTTGGTAAATGTTGACGACAATGTTGCGGTGGGTCAAAACGGTTCCTTTGGGCAGGCCGGTTGTGCCGCCGGTGTATTGAATGAGACAGGTGTCGCCCGGTGTAATGGCAACCGATTCAATCCGGGGCGGACTTTCCGATAGGAGCTGCCGGAAAGGGATGACCTGTTTGCCGGGAATTGGGGCGATTGTCCCGGTGGGAATCTTTTTGAGCAGTTTGCCCAGCAACCGTTTGGGCCAGGGCAGCCAGTCGCCGATACTGGTCGGCACGATGCATTCCAGGCCTGGAACCTGATCGCGGATTGGTTGAACGCGGTGCTCGTAAATGGCGTCCAGGGTTACCAGAAGTTTGGCGCCGGAGTCGTTGATCTGGTAGGCCATCTCCTTGGGCGTCAGCAAGGGCGAGATGCCGGTGACCGCACAGCCGATGCGCAGGGCCCCGACCAGCGCAATGAGGTACTGGGGGAGATTGGGAAGATTGATCCCCACCACGTCTCCCGGACCCCAGCCCTTGGCCAAAAGAAAGGCCCCGCAACGGGCTGACAATTCGTTTAACTGACGAAAAGAAATCGTTACACCCATAAAATGTAAGGCCGGACCGTCCGGCTTTACCTGCAGGGCTTCTTCCAACAGGTCGGTATAGGTTTGGTCGGGGATCTCGAGCTCAGGTGAAAGCCCTTGCTCGTAAAACTGCAACCAGGGTTTGGCATCGTAGGGGGTCATGCCGGCCTCCTTTGAAGGGTTATAAAAGGCTTCATGTATCTGGTTATCCTTTTCTACCGAAATTCAGGGATCGCTTTTGGGCCTGACATAAAAAGGGTGAATGCGTTCGCCTGATGCGAACAAGCCAGCCAGAGGCTGGTGGCTCAGGCAACTGGGGTGCGAGGTTGTTGGGTTATATCATATCAGGCAACGATTTCGTTTCAGGTTGGTCGGGGAACAATTGATGGATGACAATAACACACTCACCGGACAAAAATCAAATCGGCTGGTCTATGCCAAACCGAACAAGTTGTTTCCTGCCGCACTTGCTAAATACCGGCCGAAAGGGTTTCCAGGAAGGCAAAAACGACTTGACAAAAACATATAAGTGATCTTTACTAACAGGCACTAAATCAGTGATATAAATAACTTTAAACTTTTACATTCTTTTTTGGTTATGGTTCCTCACCATACAGAATTAACCCTTGGAAGGTTTATGGGGGTGCAAAAAACGGACACATACCAGAAAGTGGTGAATCAGTGACATCAAAGAGCGAAATTTACTTCAGCAAAGCACACGACCAGGTCCGTCGGGCTGTTCGGGATTTCGTGAACAAGGAGATCAACCCGAACATGGACGACTGGGAGGCCAAGGGCGAGGCACCCTTACACGACCTGTTTCGCAAGATGGGCGACCTGGGATTCCTCGGCATCCGTTACGATCCTGAATATGGCGGTCAGGGGCTTGATTACTGGTACGAGCTCGTTTTTCTGGAGGAGATGGCCCATGTCAAAGGTTTCGGCATTCCGACCGCGGTGGGCGTGCAAACCAATATGGCAACCCCGGCCCTGCAGGAATATGGTAGCGATTATGTCAAGGAGACCTATTTGAAACCGGCCATTGCCGGCGATATGGTCAGCGCCATAGCCGTAACCGAACCTGGGGCTGGGTCGGATGTCAGCGCTTTGACGACAACGGCCCGTAAAGAGGGCGATCATTATGTGATAAGCGGTTCCAAAATCTATATCACCAATGGAACCCAAGCCGATTTTTTAACCCTTCTGGCCCGCACGAGCGAGGCGTCCGGCTATCACGCCTTCAGTCTATTGGTTGTGCCCACCGACCTGCCGGGCTTCAGTGTCGGCCGCAAACTCGACAAGCTGGGTCTCCGCAGTAGCGACACAGCGGAGCTGTTCTTCGATAACGTGCGCATCCCGGCGGCCAATTTGATCGGCAAAGAAGGGGAGGGCTTTATTTACCAGATGCAGCAGTTTCAGCACGAGCGTTTTGCGGTGCTGCCTGTGGCCTACATTGCCGGGCGCGATATCATTGACATGACCGTCGAACACCTGCGCCAGCGCGTGGTTTTCGGCAAGCCCCTAATCAAAAAGCAGGTCCTGCGGCATCGTCTGGCGGAGTGGCTGACAGAGATCGAGTGCATGCGGCATTTAACGTATCACATCGTGCGGATGAAAATGGCCGGACGGGATGCAACGCGCGAGGTTTCCATGGGCAAGGTCTATGCCGCCCGTCTTTTGCGCAAAGTGACGGATGGATGTCTACAGATGTACGGCGGTTTAGGGTTCATGAACGACATGCTGATTTCACGCTACTACCGAGATGCGCGCATCATGTCCATCGGCGGCGGAGCGGATGAAGTCATGCAGGATGTGATCGCCAAGCTGGAAGGCTACTAAAAACCATCGCAAGAATGTCTTTTGGTTCAATTTTAAATCATCCAACAAATTGAGAGAGGATGATGCGTATGTATAGATCAGCCAATGATCTTTATTTTAACAAGGATCATAACATGGTACGGCAGGCGGTGCGGGATTTCGTCAATAAGGAAATCAATCCCAATATAGATGCATGGGAAGCACAGCGCATCGTACCGTTGAAAAAGCTGTTTAAAAAGATGGGCAAGCTCGGTTTTCTCGGTATCCGCTATGACCCCAAATACGGCGGACAGGGGCTCGATTACTGGTACGAGACCGCGTTCTTGGAGGAATTGGGACGTATTCAAGGCCTTGGTTTGGCCGTGGCCATCACCGTCCAGACCAACATGGCCACCCCTGCCATCGATGAATTCGGAAGTGAATATCTGAAAGAGACCTTTCTCAAGGCCGCTATCGCCGGAGAAAAAGTCGGCGCCATTGCCGTTACCGAACCGGGAGCCGGGTCGGACGTTTCCGCCCTGGCCACGACGGCCCGACGCGCAGGGGATCACTACGTGATCGATGGATCCAAAATGTATATCACGAATGGGACCCAAGCCGATTTCTACACCCTGTTGGCGCGCACCAGTGCCGACCAGGGATACCATGTGTTCAGCCTGTTCGTCGTCCCGGCCGACCTGCCGGGCGTCCATGTAAGCCGCAAACTTGACAAACTGGGGGTTTGGTGCAGTGATACGGCCGAGATTTTTTTCGACAATGCCAAGGTGCCGGTCGAAAACCTGATCGGCAACGAAAATGAGGGCTTCATCTATCAGATGCGCCAGTTTCAGCATGAAAGATTTTCCCTGCTGCCGTTTGCCTGCACGGCCATGCGGGTGATGATCGATTTGACGGTCGATTACATCCGGGAACGGGTGGTTTTCGGCAAGCCGCTCATCAAAAAACAAGTCCTGAGACATCGGTTGGCCGATTGGCTCACGGAAATCGAATGCCTGCAGCAGTTGATCTACCACATCGTGCGATTGAAACAGGCCGGTCTCGATGCCACGCGCGAGATCTCCATGGGCAAACTGGTGGCTGGCCCCTTGATGAGTCGGATAGCCGACGGGTGCCTGCAGATGCACGGCGGCATGGGTTACATGAGCGAGATGATCATTTCACGCTACTACCGCGATGCCCGCGGCCTGTCTATCGGTGGCGGGGCGGACGAGGTTATGTGTGATGTTATAGCGAAACTGGAAGGCTACTTACCCGAATGTTGCATCAAATTTTTTAGCAGGACTAAAAAATTTGACCCGTTGGGCAAGCCCGAGGAGCCTATTTGCGGCGTTATCGGGGGATTCGCGGTAGCAGACTACAGCTTCACCCCCTCTGGCCTTGCAAATACGCCCCTCGGACTTGTGCAACATTCGGGCTAACATTCAGTTAAATCACTCAAACGAAGTAACAGAAGGATGATGCGTATGTCGAAAGCGGGGAACAGTGGGAGGGCCGCCAAACCGTATCCGCCCGGGCGGATCAAAATCGCCGATGCAATGCGGTCGCTGTTGGAAACCAAAGATTTCAGTGCCATCACGACCGCCGAGATCGCCAAGCACGCGGGTGTGACCGAAGCGCTGATCTACAAGTACTTTAAGGACAAACGCGACCTGCTGCACCAGGTCCTGACCGAATATATCCAGCGCTACCATTCCCAGGTCCAGATGGACCTGAAGGGTATCAAGGGCGCCCTCAACAAGCTGCGCAAACTCATCTGGACCCACATCAATGTCTACTCAACCAATCGTGTGTTCGCCAAAATTCTGCTGCTGGAGGTTCGCAATTACCCGGACTACTACAAGAGTGAAACCTACCACCTGGTAAAAATCTACAGTGACGTGGTGCTCGAAATCATCGAAGAAGGCATCCAAAGCGGTGAGCTTCGCAACGATCTCCCCTCCAAGCTGATTCGTCAGGGCATTTTGGGTATGATCGAACAGGTTTGCATAACCGGAATTGTTTTTGAAAGGGCTATTTCGCCGGATGACTTGACCGAGGACATTTGCGAACTTATTTTTGGGGGGATTGCAGCGACGTCCTGAGATCATCAAAACGACGTCTTCGAAAGGGCATACGATCCATGCAAACTTCGAGAAATATCTTCATCCTGGGCCTTTGTATGTTTTTATTTTCTTGTCGCCCGGCGCTGCCGAGCAAGGGTATCCACCTCGAGCAAATCAGGCTTCCGGACGGCTTCAGCATCGCGCTCTATGCCGACAAAATACCCAATGCGCGCTCCATGGCGTTGAGTCCCGGCGGGACATTGTTCGTCGGAACCCGCAAGGCTGGAAACATCTATGCCGTCTTGGATCACGACCAGGACAACCAGGCCGATGAAGTCATTACACTGGCCCAGGGCTTGAACATGCCGAATGGAGTGGCCTTTCACCAGGGGGCCTTGTACGTTGCCGAGGTCGCCAGAATTTTGCGGTACGACAATATTGAGGCACGCCTGAAAAACCCGCCCAAGCCGGTCATTGTGAGCAATGCTTTT
Organism: uncultured delta proteobacterium; assembly: GCA_963802265.1. Classification (GTDB taxonomy): domain Bacteria; phylum Desulfobacterota; class Desulfobacteria; order Desulfobacterales; family CAWDIC01; genus CAWDIC01. The sequence continues at coordinate 142,059 of CAWDIC010000004.1, read as the reverse complement.
CCCAATGATCAACACCACGGCTGGAAATATATCGCTTTCGGTCCGGACGATTGGCTTTATGTTCCCGTAGGGGTTCCGTGCAATGTGTGTGCACGAACCGACACCCGCTACGGGACAATCATGCGGATGCAACCGGACGGCAGTCATCTGGAAATTTTTGCCCAGGGTATTCGAAACACGGTCGGTTTTGACTGGCATCCGGTGACCAGGGAACTCTGGTTTACCAATAACGGCCGGGATTGGATGGGTGACGATATGCCACCTGATACGCTGCATCGCGCACCGGCAAAAGGATTGGATTTCGGATTTCCGTACTGTCACGCCGGCGATATCCCAGACCCCGAATTTGGAAATATTAAGCGGTGCGATTCCTTTGCCGGACCCGCTGCCAAGCTGGACGCCCATGTGGCACCCCTGGGCATGGCTTTCTATACAGGCAAGCAGTTTCCCAAAGCCTATCGAAATCAGATTTTCATTGCTGAACACGGTTCGTGGAATCGAACGGTTCCCATAGGCTACCGGATCACCATGATCCGCATACAGGACAACCAGGCGGATCGTTATGAGGTTTTCGCCCAAGGGTGGCTGCAGGGGTCGCAGGCCTGGGGACGCCCCGTGGATGTCCTGGTCATGCCGGACGGGGCGCTGTTAATTTCAGATGACCGTGCCGGTGCCATATATCGGATCACCTACAACTGAATACGCGCAATTTTTGCAGCTCCAAAAGGACAATTCAGACCTAAGGAAATTTAGGGGACGATCGTGAAATAGTGACATTTGTAAAAATTTTCCAAAGCTTGCATTCGAAGGGAAAGATATCTCAGGATGATGGTCGGTCAGCCGATCGCATACCCGATGGAAACGCATTTCAAAGGTAAGGCTATGAATTCGCATTATTCTTTTTGGCCCTTTTATAAAAACCTGATTGACTATGGTATCGATTTTGGACAGCGAACGCTGTTATTCACCGATATTTTACGCCGGCGCGGCAATACCTATCTGGAACACTTGCAACAGGGCCAGCCCCCTGTTTTGGCGTTTGACTATGAAATGCTAATGGACGGGCGTCAGTTGCCGCAACCTGTCAACTACGCCCTTGTTCAAATCCACGACCGCCGCCGACCGACGCCTCAATCCGGGCGAAAAAAGCAAGCGGCCATCGCCCATGAACGCCGGACAATGGCCGGCATTGAAAGCCCCCACCCACGCAAGCGACCGATTGTGGTGATCGACCCCAGGGCCGGACACGGGCCCGGTATCGGCGGTTCCAAATTGGACTCCCAAATCGGCGTGGCGCTCAATTGCGGCCATCCGGTTTATTTCATTCTTTTCTTCACGGAGCCCGAACCCGGGCAGACCTTGGCCCGCGTCCAGCAGGCCGAGATTCAATTTATCGAGGAGGTTGGCCGGCGACACCCGCAAGCCGACAAGCCGGCGGTGATCGGCAATTGCCAGGCCGGCTGGGCAGCAGCCCTGCTCGGTGCCGACCGCCCGGATATCGTCGGCCCGATGGTCTTCAACGGGTCGCCCCTGTCCTATTGGGGTGGCGTCGAAGGCGCCAACCCCATGCGTTATCGGGGTGGGCTGGTTGGAGGGGTTTGGCTGACGTCGCTATGGTGCGACCTGGGTAACGGTAAGTTTGATGGGGCCAACCTGGTAGCCGGCTTTGAAGATCTCAATCCGGCCAATACCCTGTGGCAAAAGCAGTACCACGTCTGGTCCCACGTCGACACGGAAGAACAACGTTATCTCGATTTTGAGAAATGGTGGGGTGGTTTTTTTAAAATGAACCGCGAGGAGATCCACTATATCGTCGACAGTCTCTTCGTGGGCAACGAACTGGAGAGCGGCCAACTACAGCTCGGCGACGGCAAAACCATCAACCTGAAAAACTTCCGGGAGCCGATCGTCGTTTTTGCTTCCAAGGGGGACAACATCACACCGCCGCAACAGGCCTTGAACTGGATTTTCAAAGTATACGGCAGTGTGGACGAAATCAAACGACACGGTCAGGTTATCGTTTATCTGCTGCACGAACGTATCGGGCATCTGGGGATTTTTGTCTCCCGTTCGGTTGCCGGCAAGGAGCATAAAGAAATCATATCCAGTGTTGAGGCCATCGATTACCTGGCACCGGGACTTTACGAAATGGTCATCGAGGCACCGCCGAGCAAAGCCTGGTTGAATGATCATAAGGTGGCCTTTATCGAGAGGGAGATGGAAGACATTTTGCATCTCGACGACGGCCTCGAAGATGAAGCCGCTTTTGTACCGGTAGCCGCGATTTCACGCTTCAACGATAAACTCTATCGGATATTTTTAAGCCCTATGGTGCGTGCCTTGGGTAACGAATTTTCGGCGGAGTGGCTTCGGCAACTGCACCCCCTGCGTGTCCAGCGTTACGGCCTGTCGGATCTTAATCCTTGGCTCTGGCCGGTAAAATTGCTGACCCCGACGGTAAAGGCCCAGCGCCGGCAGGTGGCGGCCGACAATCCGTTTGCGGTCATCGAAAAATCAGCGGCTGAGTCGATCAATATCGTTTTGGAAAGCTATCGTCAGATGCGGGACGCTTCACAAGAATTCGCCTTCAATATGATCTATGCCAACCCGTGGGTCCAGGCGCTGTTTGGGGGACGAAAAGCGGTGGGTTCAACCGAGCATCGGGCACCAGCGTCTGATGATGACACCCGCCAAGAATTTGGGCGTGAAGCAATGAAAAAAGGGGGTTTCCCGGCAGCCGTCGTGCGGGTCATTTTGGCTGTGATGGGTGCCAACAAACGTTTCGATCGGATTCAATTTCATGTTGCCGGAAAAATAGTAAAGGTTAGCGAACGTTTTAAAGATGTGTCCCCATCCGAATTGAAGCAGATCGTCAAAAAACAGGCCGCCTATTTGAACAGGGACCGGGATTTGGCCCTTGAGACGCTGGTGGACTTGCTGCCGAACCAAGAAGAACGGATCGAAGCATTTGAAATTGCCAACAGCATTGCGACGTCCGATCTGGTTCTGGAACAGGCCGAAGAAAAGGTGCTGCAACGGATTAAGGCTATTTTAAACCTTTAGAGCGGTTGTCATCAATATGTTCCATTAGAGCCACGGCCTTGTTTTACTACCATGCGGCCGATGTTCATCATCAATCCGGTGGGCACAAGACCAGGCTTGGGTTGATATGCCTATTTAAAAAACAGGGTGCCCCTCTTACCCATCGGAAAGTTGTTTTGACAATCACTATAACGGCCGCGCCGCGGCCCACTTTATGCCCGCCATTTGACCTTAAAAAAACCTTCGCAATTCAGCGGAACTGCTCATTTTTGAGATGGTTTCTAATCCTCGAGATGGATCGGCAGCTGAATGGTAAAAATCGCCCCGCCCTGCGGCGCGTTGGAGACGGTGATGACGCCCTGGTGATCTGTGATGATACCGTGACAAAGGGATAATCCGATGTCGATGCCCATGGGCTTTTTACGCGTGAAGAAGGGATCGAAGATGCGATGCATGTCTGCGGTGGGGATGCCCGGCCCGTTGTCCGCAACGTGGATGATGATGCTTGCGGCCGTAGCTGACGTGGAAAGCGTGATAGTCTTGGCGTTTTGATCATGAAATTTGGTCATCGTAGATGCGTTGGGAAGATTAAACGCCTCGACCGCGTTGTTGATCAAGGTGAGGATTACATGGCTCAATTGTTGCGGTGCTGCCGTAATCATCGGTAAGTCTTGCGAGAGCTGCAGGTCGATTTTGACCCGGCGTTGCTTTAAATGAAATTTAATCAGCTGGATAGTATCCACAATAACGGCATTGATCTTGGTCAATTGTTTGATCGCTTTGCTTGGGCGATTCAGGTCGGTCAGGGTCTTGACCGTCGCCTTGATGCTGTCAAAAGATTCGGTGAGCAGCTGTGTGTTTGCGCGCAATGCTTGGTCTCGCTGACAATTGGTCTGCAAGGTCTTCAACATGACGGTGGCCGCCTGCAAGGGAGAGTTGATTTCGTGCGCGATGGAAGCTGCCAATTGACCGGTAGCCGACAACCGTTCCGAACGGATCAGTTGTTCCTGGAGTCGTTTGGGCGCGGTGATATCGCGTAAAACCCCTTCTTCCTGTTTGAAATTGCCATCATCGTCGTAGCTCATATGTGCATTGCGCTCAACCCAGTAGGTTTTTCCATCTTGACCGACGATTCGAAATTGGAGACCGCGGATGGTGGTCTGCTTCAGCTGAATAGCCTTATCAAAGGCGCGGGTAGCGCGTTTGCGATCGGAAGGGTGGATGAAGGTCGTCAGTTTTTGGCCGACAACGTCCCGGTCCTGGTACCCATAATGGTGGTTGATGGAGGGGTTGATGGTAGAAATCGTTCTGTTGGCACCGAGGGAGTAGACGACATCAGGAATGTTTTCGACCAATGTCCGGTATTTGATTTCATTGTGGCGCAGCGCTGTGCGGGCACGCTGATGTTCTTCGATCTCTTGCTGCAAGCGATGATTGGCCTGGGTCAGCTGCTGATACGTTTCAAGCAACTTTGCTTCCATTTCTTTTTTGTAGAGTCCTAGTTCGATGGCAACGATGAGCTGCTTCTCTTGCACCGGCTTTAGGACATAACCAAAAGGATCGAGCGGTTTGGCCCTGGTCAAGAGCTTTTCATCCGCATAGGCGGTTAGAAAGATGACAGGGATGTTGAACCTGTCCATAATTTGCCGCGCAGCGGCGATCCCGTCGATCTTGCCCGGCATCATGATATCCATTACCACAATATCCGGTTTCAGGGTTTGTGCGGCTGCGATCGCCTCGGTCCCGGAGGTCCCGATTCCAACCACATGGTAGCCTTCAAAGGTAAGGAATTCTTCGATCTGGGTCGTGATAATGACTTCGTCGTCGACTAAGAGGATGCGATGCCCGAATGGTTTCAGCATGTTTCTTTCGTATCAAAATTGACGAGGAGATAAAACCGAATTCTTCGGCAGCCAAATAGTTCGCCAACGGCTGATGAAACAGCTGAGTTGGCACGCCATTGACATTAGCGCAGCATCACCGGGATTTCTGTATCGTTACAGGCTGTTATTTGTTCAACTATTTTAGCGGTTGACATTAAATGCCACAATGTGACATATGAAGAGCGGGGTCCTGCGCTTTGTAAGTGATATGGCCGTATCAAAGGCAGCCGTCAACAATGAAATTTTGATCCTGTGTCGATTCTTTCCCGCTTTCAGCGGGATTGGCGAAAATCATTTTTGAATTAATTTCTAATCATCGCGCAACCCGCTGCGCGGCAGTTGAAAGGGATATTATGGATCGTGAGGAATTTTCTCGTTTTCGTAAAGTTCTGGGTAAAACTCAAAAACAGATGGGGCAATTGTTGGCCACATCCCTGAAAGCGATACACAGTTATGAACAGGGCTGGCGCACCATTCCGGCCCATGTGGAGCGCCAGATGTTTTTTTTGATGTCCCGCAAGCTGAAGGACCCTGCGTTGAAAAAAGCCTGTTGGACGGTAAAGAAGTGCCCGGACAAAAGGAAGCGGGCGTGTCCGGCCTGGGAGTTTAAAAGCGGTGATCCGTGCTGGTTTATCAACGGTACGATCTGTGATGGAACCGTTCACCCGACCTGGAAGCAGAAAATGACCGTCTGCCGCGCGTGTCCGGTTTTTGAAACCTTGCTGGCGGCTATCCGCAAAGAAGATCGTTCAAGGAGTTCCTTGAAATGAAGATTGTATCGATTGCCTTGAGCCGCAAGAAAGGAACCCGCAAGGTGCCTGTGAGCTCTGCCCAGGTTATCGAAAATCACGGGCTTAAAGGGGATGCCCACGCCGGCACCTGGCACCGTCAGATTAGCTTTCTGGCGTCCGAAAGTATCCGCAAGACCCGTGACAAGGGGCTTGATGTTGATTTTGGTGATTTTGCCGAAAATGTTGCCACGGAAGGGATCGACTGGCCATCCCTGCCGATCGGAACCCGTGTCAAGCTCGGCGCGCACGTAGAGGTCGAGATCTCACAGATCGGCAAAGAATGCCACAAAAAATGTGCGATCTATTACCAGGCCGGCGATTGCATTATGCCGCGCGAGGGGGTTTTCGCCCGCGTGCTTCAGGGCGGCCGAATAACGTGCGGCGATGATATCGCGGTGTTAAAGCCGGCTATCGAAGCCGTAACAAAGGAGTGACAAATGAAAATCGGTAATGATATTCAATCCGCGATCGGCAACACGCCTCTGGTTCGATTGAACCGCATCGCAGCGGGGCTGGAGGCCGAAGTGCTCGCCAAACTCGAGTACTTTAATCCGCTTTCGAGTGTCAAATGCCGCATCGGTGCATCCATGATCGCCGCTGCTGAGGCCAACGGCTTGATCGATGCCGAGACAACCATTGTGGAACCTACAAGCGGCAATACCGGTCTGGCCTTGGCGTTCGTATGCGCTGCCAAGGGCTATCCAATCGTGTTGACCATGCCCGAAACCATGAGCATTGAACGGCGTCAGTTGCTGCTGCACTTAGGCGCCTGCTTGGAACTGACGCCCGGCAGTGAGGGTATACCGGGTGCAATTGCCAAAGCACGTGAATTACTGCAGACAATACCCAAGGCCTATATGCCGGACCAATTTGCCAACCCCGCCAATCCGGAAATCCATCGCCAGACAACGGCCGAGGAAATCTGGCATGATACCGAGGGCCAGGTCGACCTGCTGGTCGCAGGTGTTGGTACCGGAGGCACAATTACCGGTATCTCCGAGGTCCTAAAGGCCCGCAATCCATCTTTTCGTGCGGTGGCGGTGGAACCGGCCGATTCGCCGGTTTTGTCGGGCGGCCAAAAAGGTCCGCATAAGATACAGGGCATCGGCGCCGGTTTTATTCCCGAGATTTTAAATGTGGATATTATCGACGAGGTGGTTACCGTGACCAATGCGCAGGCCCTGGAAACGGCCCACGACATGGCACGCCTGGACGGCATTTTGTGCGGTATCTCTTCGGGTGCGGCTGCTTGGGCGGCGTTACAGGTCGCCGGCCGTCCTGAGAATCGCGGTAAGCGAATCGTCGTCATTCTACCGGATACCGGTGAGCGCTACATCAGTACCGACTTGTTCAAGCCTGCCTGAAGCACCCGCAACGCGTTTATAGTGATTGTCAAAACAACTTTCCGATTGGTAATAGGGTGCCCCTCAGGCCGTGGCTCTATCGGAACATATTTATGACAACCGCTAGATCGCCAGACAAACGCCATCTTTGATGTGAATGGTGCGGTTGGAATGGGCACACATGTCAGGATTGTGGGTTACCATGATGACTGTCTGACCGTCACGATTGAGTTGCGTCAATAAGGCCATGACCTCACCGGCGGTGTGCGTATCCAGGTTGCCGGTCGGTTCATCGGCTAACAGGATCGGGGGATCGTTGACGATGGCGCGGGCAATTGCCACCCGTTCCTGTTCCCCGCCGGATAACTGGTCCGGCAGGCGATCACCCTTGTCGCCCAGGCCGACTTTGGCCAGGACCGACCGGGCTCTTCGCTCCTGTTCACGGTCCTTGATGCGGGTAATGGCCATGGGCAGCTTGATGTTTTCTTTGACCGTCAGGTAGGGGATCAGTTGAAACGACTGAAAAATAAAGCCGATATACTCACTGCGGAAATCAGCGCGTTGTTCACTCGAAAGCGCGTATAGGTCAAGGGTGTCGACCAGCACTTTCCCGCGACTGGGCCGATTCAGGCCACCCAGGATGGAGAGCAGCGTGCTTTTGCCTGATCCGGATTGTCCCATGATGCCGACGAATTCGCCATCATCGATAAAAAAGTCCATTGCCTCGATGGCTCTGACGGTCATTCCGCCATCCATATAATCTTTGCCGATGGCTTTGATATCAATCAGGTGTAGATCTTCTGCCACCATCAAACCTCCTTACAACGCCCGCAGGGCGGCACTGGGATCCAGTTTGCTTGCTTTGAGGGCGGGGTAAAGGCTCGCCAAAAGGCTCAATGCGATCGCCAGTAAAATGGATACGCCCCCCAAGGAGAGATTAATACCTGCGAACGTTCCATTCTTGATGACAACCGGTAAGGCCGCCCAGGCAATTGTGTTGCCGATGGCGAATCCAGACAAACCGCCGATTAATCCGACGACCAGGGCTTCCAGCAAAATAATTTGCATCACGTGTCCGCGCCGGAAGCCAATGGCCCTAAAAATGCCGATTTCACGGGTGCGCTCGTTGACCGAGCCCATCATGGTGACAAAAACGAGTAAAGATCCGATAAAGATGACAAGGACGGCAATCCCATAGCTGAAGGACTTAAAGAGTTCAATCGACTGCATCTTGGCCATGACCGCTTGCTTCAAGGCGGTCACCTTGGCCTTGGGAAATTTTTCGGCGATCTGGAGCGTCATCTCCGAAATGGGGCAGCCGCGGCAGAAGGCCGCAATTTCGACCATCGAAATCTTGCCGGGTTTACCCAAAACACGTTGAATGGCGGACAGATCTCCGATGATGATGTTGTCCTCAGGTCCCCCGGTGGGGTGTAAAAGCGTTGCAACGGTAAACGGCCGCCCCGCCAGTTCGATACGATCACCTATCTGCAGCCCCAAGGCCCGGGCGGCTTCAGATCCTATGAATCAGGTCATTGGCTTTCACCGGCGGTTCGCCGTTGAAAAGCCACCAGGTTTTAAGCGCCAGTTCCGACTCGAGCTCGGCACCCATGAGCAGCACATCTTTTTCGTTAACCTTGGCGGGACCCAATATTTTGGGGGCAATAATCCCCAGGTTTTGGCTGTTTTTGATGGTACGGATTTTAGTGAGCTCGGACTGCTCAAATTCAACGGCTTGATAATTGACCCCTCCGACCGTAACACCACCGTAGCTGAGGGCCAGGTTTTTACTCTCAGGCAGCATGACAATATTGGCACCGAAGCGATCAAGGCGATCCTCGAGATCGCGCGACATGCTTTCGGTGATCGCCAGCAGGGTGACGATGGTTGCAATGCCGATCAGCAAGCCCATTACAAGAAAGATCATTTTACCTTTACGGCGCTTGAGATTGTTGAAGGAAATATTATTGAGCTTCAAATTCCTTTTCCTCGCGTTGGATGGATACGTTTTGCATATGGCTGATGCGATTGAGCAGGACAGCTTCAAATCCGCTACGCTTGAAAAACGCGGTCAGGCCGCTGAGATCCGTCGTCTCGCGATCAAAGGTGATCACCAGCCGGGTGTCGTGCTTGTCGGTGACAACCTTTTTAACCCCTTCTAAAGAACGCGCTGCATCCATAATCGCCGAAGGCCAGGGGTTATCCGAGCCGAGTTTGAAAATGGCATCGTCCAGATGGCGGGTATTGAAATAGGCAATTGACTGCGGAATCACCACGACCGCCAGCCCCAATAAAATGACGCTGGATACAATCGTCGCCAGGACACCGAAGCTTAAACCCCGCTTTTTGACGCCGAGAACTTTTTCACGCTTGTCTCTGTATTTTTCGAGGGTGTACGACATCTTACCACCATCATCGCCAGCGCCGGTAGACCTGAACGTTGGCCTAAATCCCCTATAGGTTTTTGAACTGACAGTACCAACTGTTCTGGTTGATATCAGCCATCTGGATGACCAGGTATTTTCCTTCAACCGCGCGGTTTAAGGGGGCCGGGTTGCACCCGCCCTTGATGACATTAATCCGTGAAGCGGGGAATTTTTGACCGCAGTTCTCACAGACCATGAAATCGCCTTCTTGAATATACCCTTTGCCGGCCCGATAGCATACATCGCAGGCATCGATGGCGGCCCGGATGACGCCATCGGCGCTTTGCAGTGTAAAAAAGGAGACCAGGGTACCATCTTGGGCACGCGTTTTGAAATAATGGGCCTGGCCATCATTAATCGCGTCGAGCTCAATTTTTATAATCCCGTTTTGAGGTTCCAGGGTCTTAAATTTGCCTCCAAAAAAAGCAAACGCCATGGATGCTGTCATAAACAGCGCCAGGCAGCAGATCGTTATGGTAAGAAGTTTGTTTTGCAATTTTGTGCCTCCTTAAAAATATAAATGTTCATCAGAGTTAGCGTTTGAAAAAAAAAGATACTTGGGGGACCGAGTTCATCCTTACCTTGATTACGCCCGACGAGGTTCGCACACGCGATCACTCGGTGGTTTGCGGACGGAAAAGTTTTTTCCAGGCCGCTGAACTGGCGCTACAGCCGTAGCGCTGGGTGGTACTGGAGCCGCCGCAGTTGTAACGCTGGCTCTTGGCACCACAGCAACTGGGCGCCGAGCGCGCTTGGGGTTGGGATGAAAACGAATCTTGGGCGGTGATGTTCGTTTGGGAGACGATCGTGGCTGGGTAGCCTAATTCCGTTATAATCTTGGCAATTTTTTCTCCGGTCAGGGAACTTTGGTGATCGACCTGGACCATTCCTTGGGTCAGATTTCCGCGCATACCGTCAAAGCCGGACATCTCTTTTAAGGTCGCATCGATGTGGGTTAGGCACGCCCCGCAGTACAGGTTGTCAACCTTCATGGTCGTGCGGGCCAAATCTCCGGCTAGCGCCAAGCTACCGAAAAGCAGCAAGGTGATTATGAGCAGGCATGTCCAGGTTTTTAGGGAAGTTGGTTTCTTTCGCACATTTCCTCCTTGGGTTGGTTCTTTGGCTGCGATTCATGTTTTTAGATGTATCTGAGTGAAGCTTCCACATATACATAGCAATAGGCATGCCAACGAAAGAGTGTGAAGCGATTATAATTTAAACACTATTATTACGAATGGTTATAGACATGGATGATGGCCGGGGGAGGGCGTCTTCGGTAGGAATTTGGAGAATATTCTACATTTTATTGGAGAATATTCTCCAGCTTACCGGGCGTTGTATTTCTTTAAACGGTAAATCAGAACATGCCGGGGAATTTTCAACAGGCGGGCGGCCTGGGTTTGATTGCCGCCGCTTTTCTTGAGCGCCTTTTCAATCAGGTCACGTTCCACTGCTTCGAGTGAAAGACCTTCATCCGGGATATCGGGCGCAAGGCACCGGTCGGTTGCTTTCAGAGGTGCCGTCAAATTGAGATCGGCGGCTTCGATGACCGGACTTTTACGGAGGATGACACAACGTTCGACGGTATTTTGCAGTTCGCGGATATTACCCGGCCAGGTGTGCCGGGCCAATAACTGGAGCGCCTCGGTGCTGAATTTGATGATGACGGGGGCATCGATTTTCTTTAAAAAATGCCGGATCAAACCGGGAATATCCTCCCGACGTTCTCTTAGGGGAGGCAGATGCAAGGGAACCACGCTGAGACGGTAGTATAGATCCTCACGAAATTTCTTATCAGCCGTTAGCCCGGTCAAGTCTTTGTTTGAGGCGGATATGACGCGAATGTCGATCCGGTGGCGTTTTTCAGACCCGACCGGTTCCACTTCGCGTTCTTGGATCACCCGCAGCAGCTTGGCCTGCAGGTCCATTTTCAATTCACCGACTTCATCCAGAAACAAGGTGCCCTTGTGTGCTGCCAGAAAGCGTCCTTTGCGCGTGGCCGTTGCGCCTGTAAACGCCCCTTTGACATGGCCGAACAATTCGCTTTCAATGAGGGTTTCAGGGATGGCCGCACAATTAACCGCTACAAAAGGCCCGGCCTGGCGCCGGCTGCGCTGGTGGATCAATCGGGCCAGGACTTCTTTTCCCGTGCCGGACTCCCCGGTTATCATGACCGTTGCTTCACTATCGGCCACGGTGAGCGCCGTGTCCAGCAGTTCTTGCATGGCTGAATTGGCGGTTTCCATGCCTTGCGCCCCGGTCAAGCGGTTGACCTCTTCGAACAGGCGAATATTTTGGGTTTTTAGCTGCGCCAGCTCCAACGCTTTGGTGCAGGCCAGCCGTAAGGTGTCACGGTCGAAAGGTTTGGTGATAAAATTAAAAGCACCTTCTTTTATGGCCGTTACAGCCATATCGATGGAACCGTAGGCGGTGATAATGATAACCGGCAGATCCGGTGCTTCCTGTTTGACGGCGGCCAGGACTTCCAGGCCGTTCATGTCGCCCAGCTTGACATCGGTAATCACGAGGTCCGGGGAAACCGAGCGGAAGCGGTTCAGCCCCTTTTGACCAGAAGCGGCCGTAAAAACGTCAAAGCCGGCTGCTTTCAGATTGTATTCCGTCACCCGTAGCAGATTTTTATCGTCATCGATCAATAAAATTCGTTCCATGGGTCAAAAGGCCTTTATGCTCTGTGATCGTCAGGCGCGTTTAAAGCCCGGTCCAAGACCGAGAATCCAGTCGCGCCTGGCGGCCCGACAATGTTTGTCGCCGGCGCGTGTGTCCGTTGGGTCATCGAAAACCATTGCTGACGCGATCCGGTAAAAACACCTGAAAACATGCGCCTGGGGTAATGTCTTTTAAATCGATGCGGCCGCCGAAGCTCTCGGCAATTTTGCGGCTGATGGAAAGCCCAAGCCCGGTGCCTGCTTCCTTGGCAGTGAAAAAAGGCTCGAATATCTGGGCTTTGACAGCCGCCGATATTCCGGGCCCGTCATCCTGGATGTTGATATAAACACCATCGGCCGTGCGTTCGACGTGAATTGTAATTCGACCTTCGACCGTGACCGCTTGGATCGCATTCAAAATAATGTTGATAAAAATTGGCGATATTTTTTCACCGGCCACCTGAAAGTCAGCGACGGCATCCAGCCCCGTGATTGACCAGGCGATCCGTTTTTGGCGCAGCTCCTCCTCAAGTAACTTAACAACCCGGTTAAGCACCCGGGGCAGGGGTTCCAGGATCGCTTCTGTAGGGCTGGGTGATTGCCCGCGCAGTCGTTGTAAGGCCCCGTTAACCGACGTGTCGAGGCGGGTTGTTTCGGTCAATAAAATTTCTATAAACTCGCGCTTGGGGTGCTCGGCCGGGTAATCATCCAGCAGTATCTCGGCCGTGCCTTTAATGGCGCTGAGGGGGTTTTTAATTTCATGGGCCAGGGTCGCCGCTGTCTGTCCAAAGGCAGAGAGCTTTTGGCTAATGCGCAGCTGCTCCTCGGCCTGAACCAAAAGCTCCGTTTCGGCCTGCAGATGGAGATAAGCTTTTTGAAGTTTCTCAGACAACTGTTTGTACTTGGCCCGTAATTTCAATTCCCGGCCGGCAATCAATCCGATGCCGATGCCGGCGGCCAAATAGAGCAGGATTTCAGTCAGCTCGCTGAGGTAAGTGGCCGGTTCCTGGCCCCAAAAAATGAGCAGGTGCGGAATAAAGGCGACCGATGTCAAAAGGGCCAGGCTCAAGCCGCCCCGCACCCCGAACCAGATACCGCCTAAAGCGATGGGAAAATAGCTTAGCCGCCGGTAGGTGTCGTGGTAAAAAGCAAGGTGGCCGGGCGTAAAAAAATGGAGCAGACCGATGCCGATGACCACGAGGACCAGAATCGGAAATTTGAGCTTTACCATGAACCTTCATTTACCATTATTCACTCGCTAAAGGAATAGTAAACCAGTACGTGCCTATCTGCGAATGGTTTTTTGTGCGATTTCCAGCCATTCCTCAAGCTTGCGCTCGGCTGGCATGGCTGGGCGCCGTGACCATGCCCAGGAATTGCGTCGCCCAGCAAAATTGATTTAAGTCAATGACGTTAAGGTGAAAGGGTGCTATATAAAATCATTGAATCCCGTCCCATACCAAGGGAGGTGACCCAATGACAATCCAGCCGCCAGAGGACATGCAGACGGTCGGCCGATCAGGCCTGCCAGTGGACCGTAAGATGATCGGCGACCGCGGTGATTTTTTTCTGAAGCGTGTCCAGGGTGAAGCGGGCGTGAACGTCACGGCCTGCTATCAGTGCGAACGTTGCACCAATGCTTGCCCGGCCAGCGCTTTCATGGACATCAAACCCCATCAGGTCATTCGCTACGTTCAGTTGGGCTGGCGTGAAGAGCTCATGCATTCTTCAACCATTTGGGTGTGTCTGTCGTGTGAAATGTGTACGACCTACTGCCCCAACATGGTGGACGTAGCGGAAACCGTCAACTACCTGCGCAATATGGCCGCCCATTCGGCCATCGTTCCTCAAGAGCGGCACCTGGCCGTGTTCCACCAGACCTTTTTGGAACAATTACACAAGTTCGGGCGTGTGAACGAGTTCTGGCTGATGAATGCGTTCAACCTCAAACCGAATATTTTAAAAGAAAAAATTCAATCAGGGGCCTTGCGAGAGGAACTCTTGCTGGGGTTGGCCTTGATCAAAAAAGGCAAGCTCAACTTCATTCCACGACGCTCACGCGCTATCCGGCAAATCGATGAGATCTATCGTCGCCGACGGGGAGATATCGTATGATGCGCGTATCGTATTACCCCGGTTGTTCCCTGGAGGGCATGGCCAACGACTATGCCCGTTCGATCGAAGCTGTCTTCCGGGATCTGGGTATCACGCTGGTGGAAATTGAAGATTGGTCCTGTTGCGGATCCACGGCGGCTCACAGCCTCAGCCAAATGATGTCCGTGGCTTTACCGGCCCGCAACCTGGCAGTCGCCGAAAAGCTGGGGCTGGATATCGTTTCGCCATGTGCCATGTGTTTCAATCGGCTGCGGTTTTCCCAAAACATGCTTCAAAAATCGCTCTTCGATGTTCCCTGGGCGGTCAGTGGTGAATTGAGGGTTCACGACATGACCCGCTTTTTGGCGGAACCGGACATGCTTGATACGATTCGGAAGCGGATCGTAAGACCGTTAAAAGGTCTCAGGCTGGTTTGTTATTACGGCTGTCAAATGGTGCGACCGCCAAAAATTACCGGGTACCAGGACTATGAGAATCCCCAAACCCTCGACCGTCTGGCACAGGCCGTGGGGGCGGATGTGATTGACTGGTCTTATAAGGCGACCTGCTGCGGCGCCAGCATCGGCATTGGCCGCAAGGATATCCAGACGACACTGACCGAACGCATTTTGCTGAAAGCATTGCAGACCGGGGCGGAAGCCGTGGTCGTTTCATGCGCCTTGTGCCAATCGAATCTGGATATGTTCCAACAGAACCATCCTGAAATCGCGCTACCCGTATTTTATTTTACCGAGCTGTTGCGCCTGGCATTTGCTGCGGAAACAAAAGCCCGCTGGTTTAAAAAACATTTTGTGGATCCCGTGCCCCTTCTAGCGCGCAAAGGGTTGATCGGTTAATGCCTAAACATCCAACCAATTCGACCGGCAGGGTTCTTGTTGTCGGCGGTGGTATCGGCGGCATCCAGTGTGCACTGGACCTGGCGGATACCGGTTTTTATGTCTACCTGCTGGAAAAATCACACACCCTGGGCGGAACCATGGCCCGCCTGGACAAGACCTTTCCGACCAACGACTGTTCCACCTGCATGTTTTCACCGAAGCTGGTACAGGTGGCGGGACATGCCAATATTAAAATTTTGACATCGAGTCGCATGCTGGCCCTTGACGGGCAGCCCGGCCGTTTTCAGGCCCAAATCGAGCAAGCACCCCGTTATATCAATGCCGATAAATGCATTGCCTGTGGCCAGTGCGCTGAAAAATGCCCTAGCAAAGTGGCGGATGCGTTTAACGGGGCGCTCAGTAAACGCAAGGCCGCTTTTCTGACATTTCCCCAGGCCGTGCCGCTGAAATACGCCCTGGATGCCGAACATTGCCTTTATCTGACAAAGAAGAAATGCGGCGTGTGTCAAAAAATTTGTCCGGCCCAGGCCGTAGAGTATGATCAGAAACCTGAACGCCTCACTCTGGATGTCGGGGCGGTTGTCCTGTCGACCGGTTTGGATCTGGCTCTGACCGCCCAGCAGGGCGAATTTGGCTTCGGACGTTACCGGAATGTGGTCACATCCCTGCAGTTCGAACGTCTATTGTCCGCCACCGGGCCCTATGGGGGGCATGTCCAGCGTCCCTCGGATCAGGCGGTACCGCAAAAAATCGCCTGGATTCAATGTGTCCTTTCCCGGGATGCCGCCCGTAACCGGCCTTTTTGTTCATCGGTCTGTTGCATGCATGCCACCAAGCAGGCAGTCATGGCCCGCAGCCATGCGCCGGACACGAGCGCCACCATTTACTTCATGGACATCCGGGCCCACGGCAAGGGGTTCGATGACTACGTCGAACGGGCCCGCAATCAGCATGGTGTTCGGTACCGACGCTCGATGATTTCGCAGGTTTATCTGAATCCTGAAAATGAGAACCTGGTCATTGAAACGTTCGATCACCATTTAAACCACAAGCTGGAAGAAGAATATGACCTGGTTGTCCTTTCCAGCGGATTCAAGCCGTCCGACGACTTCGCCGACCTGGCTCGGCAGTTAGGTTTGGTGACCAATCCCTATGGTTTTCTGGCCACTGAATTCGATACACCGGTGGCCACCTCCAGGCCCGGGATTTATGTTTGTGGTGGTATCGAAGCCCCCAAGGACATACCCGAAACCGTGATTCAAGCCGGAGCGGCAGCAGCGGCAGCATCCATGTTGATTCATGACAGCCGCAACTCCGCTGTGACCGCTGCCAAGGCCCCTGAAGAGCGGGTCTTAGAAAGTGAGCCGCGAGTCGGCGTCTTTATCTGTCATTGTGGTACCAATATCGCCGGCGTCGTCGATATCGACACTGTTGTGGAAGCCGCCCGAAGTCTGCCGCACGTTGCCTTGGCAACCGATTTTATGTTTACCTGTTCGACCGATACCCAGCAAACCCTCATCGACCTGATCCAAGAAAACCGACTGAACCGTGTCGTCGTGGCCGCCTGTTCGCCGAAAACCCACGAACCGCTTTTTCAGGACACCTTGCGAAAAGCCGGTTTGAACCCCTATCTGTTCGAACTGACTAGCATTCGCGAGCAGTGTTCCTGGGTGCACGGCAAAACACCTGCCCAAGCGACACATAAGGCCAGTGAGCTTGTGCGCGCCGGGGTTGCACGGGCGGTTCGACTTGAACCGCTGCAGGATCATCACTATTCAGTTGTAAAGGAAGGTTTGGTTGTCGGCGGTGGTGTGGGCGGCATGAGTGCGGCCTTATGTATTGCCGATCAAGGGTATCAGGTTCATGTGGTAGAGAAAGGTGACCGCTTGGGCGGGTTTGCCCATCGCCTCACCGCCACGCTCGAGGGTCATTCGCCGGCCCGCTTGATTCGTTACCTGGAAGAAAGAATTGCCCATCACCCGAACATAGCGGTTTATCTGAAGAGTCAGCTGGTAGCACATGCCGGGCATATGGGCGCCTTTAAAGGGACCATTGAAGGGGCGTACGGATCCCAAGCCGTTACGTATGGTGCCGTCGTTGCTGCCACCGGTGGCCAGGCCTACGAACCGGATGAATATCTTTACGGGGTCGATGAGGCGTCTCTGACGCAGGTCGAGTTTGCGCGCCGCATGGCCGACGACCCGGCCTGGGCCAGCCGGTTGCAACGGGTCGTTATGATCCAATGTGTCGGCTCGCGAACGCCCGACTTTCCCTTTTGCAGCCGTGTGTGTTGCTCCGCGGCCGTAAAAAACAGCATCAAGTTGAAAGAGATCAATCCCCAGGCGCAGATCATCATTCTATACCGTGACATGCGGACATTCGGCTTTAAGGAACTCTACTATTTGAAAGCCCGTCAAAAAGGGGTTCTCTTTTTCCGTTATATCCCTGAAGAGCAACCGGCGGTATACCGCGATCAAAGCGACCGTTTGGTGGTCGATTTCACCGACCGCAGCACGCACCAGAACTTCCGATCAGAACCGGACCTGGTGGTTTTGAGTGCCGGGATACGACCTAACGATGGCGCGGTCAGATTGGCGCGGCTCTTAAAACTGCCCCAAACCCGCGAGGGCTTCTTTTTAGAAGCACATGTAAAGCTGCGACCGGTCGCATTTGCCACCCCTGGAATTTTTATGGCGGGTCTGGCGCACAGTCCGCGTTTCATCGAAGAAACCATTACCATGGCCCAGTGCGCGGGTCAGCACGCGCTGAAGATCCTGAGCCAATCGGAGATGACGACCTCGGCGGCGGTGGCTGAAGTCGATCAAGATCGGTGTGCCGCCTGCCTCGTTTGTGTGCGGACCTGCCCCTTCGGGGCACCGTTCATCAATGCTGAGGGCGTATCCGAAATTCCGCCGGCGGCCTGTATGGGGTGCGGTATCTGTACTGCGGAGTGCCCAGCCGGGGCCATTGCCCTGAAGCACCAGACCGAAGATCAAATCGTTGCCAAGATCGATGCCTTGCTCGAATAACGTGATTAAACGACAAGGGCTGCCATATCCCGGCCAAAAAATCCGATCCGGTCCCCGGTGATTGGGTAGTTTAGATTCCAGTGCAGCGGATTGGGGCCGACCCGCTGGTGACCCATCCAGCGAGCCATATTGCTGTGCGCAGCGAGCAAACGATGATTCAAAAAGACGGTATAGATCTGATCATAAGCGCTGCCAAGTGTCTGAAGAAGGGAAGCAACCGTTTCATCCGGCCGAGAGTGTAGGCAGATGACGCCGTCTTGGCCACATTCATCTAGCGCGCAAAGGTTGCGAAGTTTGCCGTATAATCTGATCTCTATCATGGCCTAACCATAATCCACTAGACAGGCGTCCGCCTTGACTTAAATCAAGGCGGGCAATAAAATCAAAATACCGTCGTTACCCCAAAATATGACCTGCAAGCGCCAATAGGTGCCTCACAGGCGCATATGGTATTTGGGCAGTCCCAATAACTCAAAAAAATGAGCCGTCTCAACAAAGGAGGTGCACATGCCGGAAGAAATTGAAAGAGCCGCATTTATCTGTGTCAAAGACACCCTGGACGGAGCTTACCCCTCCCTGGTGCTGGCGATCAATGCCGCCCGCCAGGGTATGGAAAGCAAGGTCTTTTATTCATTTATGGGGTTGAACCTGGTTTTGAACGGCGGCAGCGCACGCGCCAAATTTTTTCCACCGGGTATTATGGGAGCCATTCCGGGCATGACGACCTTGGCAACGGGAATGATGAAGAAAAAGATCGAAAAGGCCAACATCCCTTGCCTGGCAGACCTGCAGGAAATGGCTCAAATCGAAGGCGTCGAGTTGGTGGCCTGCAAAATGACCGTCGATATGATGGAAATCGATGAGGACAAGCTAATCGAAGATGTCATCGTTTGGACGGCAGAGGATTTTATCAGGTATTCGAAGGAGTGTAAGATCTGCCTATTCACATAGTTTCCATCCACGGATGGTTCTTGTACGCAATTTCGGCGTTGGATGCTATGATTTGAATCCTCGAAATAGCCCGCTATTCCTCCGGTTCAAATCTAACATCCGCCTTGAACTTGCGTACAATCCCTCATCCGTGGAAGGAACCTATCTATAAATCATGTCGGTGTGTTTTGTGTGACAGTGAAAAGGCCAAATTTCATTGTGTACAGGGCCAGCAACCACCCACGAATGGCTTTTTGCATGATTTCCAGCCTTTCATTTCATCTTGGCAGACGCCATCATGGCAAGAAGTGGTTTTAAAACCACTGATCATGTTCGAGAGCCCCGCTATTTTGCGGGACAACGCCGCTATCGGGCACTAGGGGCTTTAAAACCAATTCTATGATTGGCCATAGCTATGCAGGCCCGGCAGATAATTTACGCCGAAGTAGGTAAACAACACCGCCAAGAAACCCACGATGGAAAGATAGGCAATGCGTTTGCCCTGCCAGCCGCGCATGTTGCGGGCATGCAGCAAAGTGGCGTAGATAAACCACGTGATCAAAGACCAGGTCTCTTTGGGATCCCAGGACCAGTAAGTCCCCCAAGCGGAATTGGCCCATACCGCGCCGGTGATTATTCCAATGGAAAGAAAAAGAAAACCGAACAGAACCATGCGGTAGCTCAATTCCTCCAGGACGTTCGCACTGGGCAGCAGATCCATTAGCGTACTTTGCCCGGGAGTGGATTTCGACCTGAGAAGATACATAAGGCTCACACCGAAAGCGATGGCAAAGGCGGCATACCCGAAAAAGCAGGTAAACACATGGGCGATCAGCCAATTGCTTTTCAAGGCTGGGATCAAGGGCTGAATCCGATCGCTGATGCTGGGGTTAAGCGATGCATAGGCAATCGCCAAGAAGGCCAGCGGGGTGGCGAAAGCCCCGATATAGACATTTTTATAACGGCGTTCGACAAAAAGATAAATAATACCGATCGTCCAGGCAAAAAAGACCAGCGATTCATACATGTTCGAAAGCGGCGCATGGCCGATGCCCATCTGGTAAGATTCAACCCAGCGCATGACAATACCAGCTGTATTGCCGGCAACGGCTAAAGCGGTGATCCACCAGGCCAATTTGCCCAGTGCTTCTCTTTTAAAGACCCAGGCCGTGATATATGAAACTGCGGCCAGGCCGTATGCGAAGGTTACGGTTGCGAGGACATACGAACTGTTCATCATGAGGCGCTCCTGAAATTAAATCCAATTGACGGCCGCTAAGAGATTATTGTACGGGCCTGCAAGGCCGTGCGCCCTTGCGGCGTCAGGGTTAGATTGCCTTAAAGCAATGATCACACCCAATGGTTAATTCTTTTCCGGCGGTTTAACTTGGTTCTTTTCAGCCAGGCGTGTCAAGCGCTGGGCAAAATGCTTAACCTTGTTTTCCATTCCGAGTTTGTTCTTGTTGGCCGTGCCTGAGACGATTACGCGGGTTTTGTTCTGTCCGGGAATGATTTCAACGCACAACCGCTGATGCGACATGAAAAAAGTGATAAAACAACCGACAATCATAATAATAAAACCTGCATAGACGAGCCCCACACCGGGGTCATTGGTCACCTGGAGACCGGTATAGTAGCGCTCGGGAGCATTCTTAGCGGCTGGTTCACGGTCCTGATGCTGATGCACAACCGATATGACCATCTTCCCGCGGCGCATTTTATCGAAATTAGGGAATTTAAGCGGTAAAAGTACTTTTTGCGGTTCGCCTTGCGAAGGGGTAAAAGCAGCGATGTAGGCTTCTCCAATATTCTGACCCATGAAATCAGCTGCCTGGTTATATTCCATAAGGACAAATTGGCCGACACCTTCCGGAATGTCCAGCGGTTGACCGATTTTGGTTTTGAGCCGATAAACCATTCCCGATTCCTGACTGGTGAAGATCAGACGGATATCTTCGTCCATCGTCGGCGGAGCATGTTCTTCCGTTGCCTGGGTCGATTCGGGTGCCATCTTGCCGTAGGAAGACTGAAAAAAGTTGATCCCCCTGTAGCGCAAGGGGTCGTTGACGATAATATCCTTTGTTAAAACGGCCTTATTTTGTTCCAAAATCGTCAGCGTTGAGCGATATTCTTTGGGCATGCCGTTGGGGTAGAAACTGATGTCAAAATCTTCGCACTTGATTTCAAACCCCAAGGGTTTTATCTGTCCGGTTTTCCTTAAACGGATCGACCCAACCGCTTCACCCTCCGGGATATTGACAAACCCTTCGAACCCGAAAAATGAGCCAACCAGACCGCCGAATAAAAGGAGCACCACGCTCAAATGAACGATGTAGACACCCAGGCGGGTCCACCGTCCCTTTTCGGCGAAGAGGTAAACGCCTTCTTCGGTGGTTTCAATACGACGATGGCCATACGTTTTGGCGACCAAAGGCTCAAAGAGTTGTTTGAGCGCCTCCGGGCTACTTTGGACACTGAATTTTTCCTTATTGGCGAGCTTCCTGAAGCGATCGATGTTGAAAGGCGGGTTTTGCGGGAAAATGATCTTCCAGGTGGTGGACAGCCTTTCAATGGAACACACAATGATATTGAGGGTCAACAGAATCAGCAGGAGTTGAAACCACCAGGAGTGGTACATGTCGATGATATCTAGAAGGCTGAAAAGACGGTAAAAATATTCCCCATAGGCGCGAATATAAAAATCCTGGGTTGCATTCTGTTTGATCAGTGTACCGATAATCGACGTGACCGCCAGGGATAACAGCAGAATGACGGTAAGCTTAACAGATGCAAAAAAATTCCATAATTTATTTGAGCTTTTCAGGATCCACCTCCACAGCATGAAATACGGTGACGCATAAGATAACAATATTTAGGGATTTTGCAAGCGGTGGCGTGGCAAAAGTGAATTTTAGGTGTTACGCTGCTTTAGACAGATTTCCTCAGTCGGTCGGAACGTAACATCGATGCCATACCAGCAGGGTTGCGGGGCCTTCGAAATTTAAATTGACATCTGAACGATTAGATCGGTATTCTTTCAAAGTTATATCGCCGGAACGAAGCTGGCCGTTTCAAGTGATAAAAATAAGCGCGCAGGTGTGGTCTAAATCCGTTAACAACGAATTGAGGTGCTGAAATGAAGCAAACATGGGTGTATCTTTTCGAACAAGTTGATCAGGCTGAAAAGTATGTGGGCGGCGATTGGGAAGCGCTGCGGGGCCTCTTTGGCGGCAAAGGCGCCAACCTGGCCGAAATGGTTCGTATCGGGATACCGGTGCCACCTGGATTCACCGTGACGACTGAAGCCTGCAATGCCTATCTTGAGTCAGGCGGGCACTTCCCGGAGGGCATGTGGGAGCAGGAATTGAAGGCCATGCAGGCGGTTGAAGCCGCGACCGGGAAAAAGTTCGGAGATCCGCAAAACCCGCTTCTAATATCCTGCCGTTCGGGAGCCAAATTTTCGATGCCGGGCATGATGGATACGGTTTTGAATATCGGCCTGAATGACGAAACCGCCAAGGGACTGGTTGACCTGACGGGCGATGAACGGTTTGTCTATGATGCCTATCGTCGTCTGGTGCAGATGTTCGGCAGTGTTGTGATGGGCATCTCCGATAATGCGTTCGAGGAAGTCATTACCGCGGCCCGGCTCAATGCAGGCGTCAAAACCGATACCGAATTGACGGCTGACGACTGGAAGGCGGTTACTGAAAAATTCAAGGGGATTTTTCGGCGCAATTCACACCATGATTTTCCGACCGACCCCTACGATCAATTGAAAATGGCTACCGAAGCGGTCTTCAAGAGCTGGAACGGAAAGCGGGCCATCGATTACCGGAATGCGGCCAATATAGCGCACGATCTCGGTACGGCCGTCAACATCGTGACCATGGTTTTCGGTAACATGGGCACTGATAGCGCCACCGGAGTCGCAATGACACGCAACGGTTCGACGGGTGATAAAAAGATCGAAGGGGATTATCTGACCAATGCCCAGGGTGAGGATGTGGTCGCGGGGATCCGTCTGACCAAAGATATTTCGCAATTGCGGGACGAAATGCCGGAAGCCTATCAGGAGTTCGAAGCGATCGCGCAAAAATTAGAAAAGCACTACCGTGACATGCAGGATGTGGAGTTTACGATCGAGAAGGGCAAATTGTGGATGCTTCAAACGCGTGACGGCAAGCGGACGGCACAGGCGGCCGTGAGAATTGCCGTTGATATGGCGGAAGAAGAACTGATTTCACGGGAGGAGGCCGTCCTGCGGGTCACGCCGGAACAGGTCGATTTTTTCCTGCATCCCCAATTTACCCTGGAAGCAAAGAAGTCGGCCAAAAAGCTGGGCAAACACTTGGCGAGCGGTCTTAATGTTTCGCCCGGCGCGGCGGTGGGCGTGGTTGCGCTCGATGCCGACTTGGCGGAGACCTGGGCCAAGCAGGAAGGCAAGGATGTCATCATGGTACGGCCGGAAACCAAACCGGACGATGTGCACGGCATGCTGGCGGCCAAAGGGATTTTAACCAGCCGGGGCGGCCGCACCAGTCACGCGGCTCTGGTGGCGCGCCAATTCGGCAAACCGGCCGTGGTCGGGGTTTCCGAACTTGAAATCGACCGGCGCAAACGGCAGATGCGGGTTAACGATGAAGTCATTCGGGAAGGTGAATGGGTATCGATCGATGGGACCGAGGGCGAGGTTTATGCCGGCCAACTCGCAACAACGATTCCGGATATCAAGGACGCCTGGTTGATGAGACTGCTTGGATGGGCGGACGCGCTCCGTCGCCTGGGCGTCTGGGCCAATGCGGACTATCCGCGGGATGCCCGTCGGGCTCGCGACTATGGTGCGGAAGGGATCGGGCTTTGCCGAACAGAGCATATGTTTTTTGAAGCCGAACGATTGCCTCTGGTTCAGAAGATGATCCTGACCGAATTGCCGATTGAACGGCGTGAAGCGCTCGATAGCCTCCTGCCGTTCCAGAAAGAAGATTTTGCCGGCCTCTTCCGAGAGATGGACGGCCTGCCGGTGATCATTCGACTGATCGATCCTCCTTTGCATGAATTTTTGCCCAATTATGTGGAATTGATCCGTGAACTGGCCGACCTGAAGATTCGGCCTGACGCACGCCAAACGATTGGAAGAAGTCGATGGTTTGCTACAACAGTATAAAGAGAAAGAAGGCATGCTGCAACGGGTCGAGAGTATTCGCGAAGAAAATCCGATGCTCGGTCTTCGGGGGGTTCGACTCGGGATTCATATTCCGGAATTGACGTCGATGCAGGTTCGTGCCATCTTTGAAGCGGCCTGTGAGATGACCAAAGAAGGTGTTGTTGTCAAACCCGAAATTATGATTCCATTGACCAGCCACGTCAATGAACTGAAAATCCAGCGCCGGGTTCTGGAGAAGGAAGCCACAGCAGGTGATGACAGAACAGGGCATCAAGATCGACTATAAATTCGGCACGATGATCGAGATCCCCCGGGCGGCCTTGACGGCGGACCAAATTGCCGAATATGCGGAATTCTTTTCTTTTGGGACCAACGACTTGACCCAGACGACCTTTGGGATTTCACGCGATGATGCGGAAGCCAGCTTTCTGATCGAATACATGGAACGAGGCATCCTGCCCGACAACCCCTTTAACACGATTGATCGGGACGGTGTCGGGCAGTTGATGCAAATGGCCGTCGAAAAAGGGCGCCGCATCAATCCGAACATGGAGTGCGGCATTTGCGGTGAGCATGGCGGTGACCCGGCTTCGATTGCCATGTGCCACGAGATTGGGCTGACCTATGTCTCCTGTTCGCCCTTTCGGGTGCCGATTGCACGGCTGGCGGCAGCCCATGTGGCCCTGCGGAGTCGAGGCTGAAGACCTTGCCATCCGTGGTCGGAACTGAACGGTTCAGCCTTCCGCGAAAACGGCCTGTCCGATCGCGGCTTGTTCATCCAGTATGGCGTTTAAAATTTCAATCGTCGTGAAGGGGTTCATGATCACGCAGCGCAGCACGACGATGTCGATGGACGCCAGGTGGGGAACGCGAAGGGTGGTGCGGGAAACAAAACTGTTGCCGGCCTCGCGCTGCGCGGCGCTGAATCAGAATGTTGCCGGCGTTGATCTGGCGGTTCAATTCGTTTTTCGTGATGGGTCACCCGTTTGCAGTGCTTCCTGCAAGGCTGGCGGGCAAAAGCGGTAGGTTAGGATGTTCAGTTGGGGTGGCGACACGAGCTGGAACGCGGGCCGCTGATGATTTCCTGAGCAAAAGCATTCGCGGTCTCGATACCATGCTCGATTAAAAGCGCGTAACCGCGACTACCCATTATTTTTAACGCACTGTCGAGGATGAGCGAGCTGGCTTCCCGAGAGCCCGAAATCGATTTTATGCCCAGATCCGGGGTTCCCGGTCGGTTCACGTAGTTGGCGTTGTAGCTGACCGTATCCATGGCGAAGGGGTTCTTGAAATAAACCATCCCGCAGGTCATCGGCATGTAAAATTGTTTGTGCCCATCAATGGTAACCGAGTCGGCCAAATCGATTCCGTCGAGCAGATGGCGGTAGCGGCTTGACAGCAGTGTCGGGCCGCCCCAGGCAGCATCGACATGGAAGTGGGCCTGTTGATCTTCACAAATGTGGGCCAGATCCCGCAAGGGATCCACGGTTCCCGTTTCCGTTGTACCGGCGATACCGACAATGGCCAGGATCCGATTGGTGGTGCGCTGCTTTAGGTGCGCGATGGTTGCCAACAAGTGTTTTATATCGATGCGGTTGTTTGGGTCCACATCAATGGCAACAATGTTGCCGCTACCGAGGCCGAGAATACCACCGGCTTTTTTAAGCGAATAGTGGCCAAGTCGCGAGACCAGGACAACGCAACGTTCGATGCCGTAGGCCTTGTAAGCCGCCGCTAATCCGTCTGTTCCGACGCCGGCAAATTCTTTGTTCGGAGAAAGAAGCTGGTTGCGGGCCACCCATAAGGGCTGTGATGTTGGCCAGGGTTCCATCCTCCACAAAGCAGCCCAGGGATGTGTCAACACTTTGAACATGGGTTTCGTAAAACGTGTCGGGCAAGGAATAAATCAAGCGGTGGATTTTGGCCAGGACCTGTTTTTCAACGATCGATACGACTTTGGAAGTTTCCAGCTTGACGACATTCTGGTTCAAGGCGGCCACGATGGTTTTGAGGTGCACCATAAAAAACGGGATCGCTGACGTCATGTGCCCGATGAAATAAGGGGAAGCGACGTTGACCGCGTGGGGTGCGATGTCTTCGATCAGGCCGGCAATGACATCGGTCAGTTTTTTTTCGGGATCTTGGGTGATCCGGGTATCGGTATAGTGCCTTGAGAGTTTTTTAAGGCTGACCTCTTCGGTAATGCCGACATGTTTTTTTAAAAAGCCATGCAGCCCGAAAAGGATCTGTTCCATATATTTGACCAGTGTATCCCGGGATGCATCCTGCTCCGGAAGAATGAAGGTGCGCATCAAAGCCTGCCAGTCGGCGACGAGCTTTCTTGTGCTGCGATGCTGATTTGACGGATGCCATAATTGTGATAAAGGTCCCGGCCCGGTTCGGCCAATCGCTAAAAGGATGGGTAATTACCAGAATATCTAACGCATTTCAAAAAAATGGCATTTGGTTCAAGTGTAAAAATAGAATCGTGGCGACGCTTTTATTGATCACCACGGTGTCGCTTGGCAGCGGAACAATGAAACTTAAACAAAGGTTTTGGTTTATACCAAGCAAGATAGCTGAAGCGCTAGCGCGAAAACTATCGTGCCTGTTGAAAAATGAGATATTTCATGTCATAAACAAGATAATGCTCAAAACCAAGCATTGCAGAGCATGATTTTTATAAGGGGCAAGTAATTGAAGGTTGAGATGGCTTCTATCAAAAGTGTCGTTCAACCGTGGTAGTCATCAAACTGGCGTAACGAAAAAAAGGACAAATTAATGAAGATTTTGGTAAGCGACAATCTGGGCGAGATTGGAATTCAGATGTTTCAGGAAGAGGACGGGCTGGATGTTGATGTGCAGGACTGGCTTGCCGCCTGAAGAATTGCAAGCGATCATCGGGGACTATGATGCCCTGGTGATTCGCAGTGCCACCAAGGTGACGGAGGATCTCCTGGCGGCAGCCGGCAAATTGAAAGTGGTCGGTCGCGCCGGTATCGGCCTTGACAACGTCGACATTCCTGCTGCAACCAAACGCGGCGTTGTGGTCATGAATACACCCGGCGGCAATGTGGTCACCACCGCCGAGCATGCCATCGCCATGATGCTGGCGCTGACACGCAACATTCCCCAGGGGACTTCGTCTTTGAAACAAGGCCGCTGGGATAAAAAGAAGCTCCAGGGGCGCGAGATCTATAATAAGGTTCTGGGTGTTATCGGTTTCGGCAAGATCGGTACCATTGTCGCCAACCGGGCGCGGGGTCTGAAAATGCGGGTGATTGTTCACGACCCCTTTGTAACGCCGGAACAAATCGAAAAAGCGGGTTTTGAAAGTGTCGCTTTGAAGAACTGTATCAGCGGTCCAATTACATCTCGGTGCATGTCCCCAAATTGAAAAGCACCATCGGTTTGATCGGCAAGGAAGCCTTTGACCAAATGCAGGAGGGGGTCATGCTGGTCAACTGCGCCCGTGGTGGTATTGTGGATGAAGAGGCGCTATACGAGGCGATCGTGGCAGGTAAAGTCGGCGGGGCCGCTTTGGATGTGTTTGAAACCGAACCGCCGGGTGAGAACAAACTCTTTGAACTGGATCGGCTCGATCTGTACCCCCCACCTCGGGGCGTCCACCCGTGAAGCGCAGACCAATGTTGCCGTGGCCGTCGCCCAGCAGATCATCGATTACCTTAAGAACGGTACCGTCATCAACGCCGTCAATGTGCCGTCTGTTACCGGGGAGCTTTTGAAACAGATCGGTCCGTATTTAACCCTGGCCGATCAGATGGGATGTCTTCAGGCGCAGCTATGTTGCGGGGCTTTCAAAGAGGTCACGATCGAATATACAGGTGATTTTGGCGATTTCGATCTGTCACCCGTGTCGACGGCCGTGTTGAAAGGGCTGCTGACCCCGGTTATCAAAGACGATGTCAATTTTGTCAACGCCCATGCCATTGCCAAGGAAAGGGGCATCAAGGTCATCGAGACCACCAGCGCCGAGTCGGAAGACTATATCAACCTGATTACGGTACGCGTGCTGTCCACGGAAATGACATCGACCGTTTCAGGAACGATTTTTGGCAAAAAGGACCCCCGTGTGGTCCAGATCGATAAATTCAGGTTGGAACTGATTCCCCATGGCCACATGGCCTT
The DNA here is from genome assembly GCA_963802265.1 of uncultured delta proteobacterium. Taxonomy (GTDB): domain Bacteria; phylum Desulfobacterota; class Desulfobacteria; order Desulfobacterales; family CAWDIC01; genus CAWDIC01. Next base: position 113,679 of record CAWDIC010000004.1, on the reverse strand, counting down.
GATTCATAACCTGGACAAACCGGGAGCAATCGGCAGCATTGGCTCGACTTTGGGCAAGCACAAAATCAATATCGGTCGGATGCAGGTGGGTCAGGAACAAGAGGGTGACCGCAACATTATTTTCATGCAAACGGATACGCAGAATTTCTGATGCGGTGGTCGAGGAATTACGGAAGTTGCCTTTGGTCAAAACCGTCACGCCGCTCGAGTTTTAAGCGCCAGCGACCTTCAGAGCAATTGGAAAGGAGGCCGGAAAGATGCCAGAAGAAACCGAAGAAACCAAAGATTCCGCCGCCCAGGAAGATCAAGACCAGGAAGCGGAGGCGCCCCATGAGGATCCTTCCGCCCAGCGCAAAGCGGCCGAAGCGGCCGAAGATGTCAGCCAGGATTTCCCCCTTCCCAAGATTGACTTTGCGACCTTTATTTTTTCTTTAAATTCCTCGGGCTTGGTCCATCTCGGCATGATCGAGGATCCTGCTACCGGGCAAAAGGAGAAAAGTTTGCCCATGGCCAAACAGACCATCGATATTTTGGGGATGCTGGAAGAAAAGACCCGCGGTAACTTGAACAAGGATGAAGAGAGCATGTTGACAACACATTCTGTACGATCTCAGAATCCTGTATGTTAAAGAAAAGCGCTAGGCTGGCATCCGGGCGAGGGGCGATCAACGAATACAAAGGGCCCAAGCCGAATGCTGTCCGTTTTATGCAAAAAGCCGGCTTAACAGCCGGCTTTTTTGCTTAATCGTTGTTTATATGAATCCAAGCGAAATGATCAAACCGATCGACGAAGGCCGTATTCGGGTTCTGGCACCGGCCAAGATAAATCTGTTTTTGGCGGTCAAGGGGAAGCGTGCGGACGGCTATCATGAGCTTTACAGCCTGATGGTTGGCGTCGGCTTGTTTGACACCCTGTGGCTGACGATCGGAACGGGCACAACGCGGGTCACGTGTGATGATCCCTCGGGTGCCTGACGATCAGACCAATCTGGCCTATCGCGCGGCCGAACTTTTTCAAAACCGATGCGAGCGTATTGAAGGGGTACATATCAAAATCGATAAAAAGATACCGGTCGCCGCAGGCCTGGGAGGTGGCAGCAGTGATGCCGCAGCCGTTCTGCAGGGATTGAACCATCTTTACGGCCGTCCTTTTGATGAAAAGACCCTGATGAGAATGGGTCTGGCCATCGGGGCCGATGTCCCTTTTTTCATTTTCGGGCAACCGGCCCTTGCCACCGGGGTCGGTGAACAACTGGAGCCCTGCCGGAATCTGGAGCCCTTTCATGTTTTGCTGGTTTATCCCGGGGTTGGTATTGCAACGGCCGATGTATTCAAAAATCTGAATTTAAGATTGACAAAATGTAAAAAAGCCCTTAAATATTTTCCTTTTAGAAAGCATAATTTTGATATAAACCGCTACTTGTGTAATGATCTGGAGACGGTCACAGCTGCCAGGTATCCGGTTATCGAGGACGTCAAACGACAACTTACAGCGCTGGGAGCTGCAGGCGCATTGATGTCCGGCAGCGGAACGACGGTCTTCGGTCTTTTTAAGGATGCATCAAGCGCCCAGCGGGCCTATCGTATCTTGCAACGCACACGCACCTGGCGAATATTTATTGCCGACCTGTTGATTTGATTTTCGATCGCAGATCCGGTGGTGGCAAAACAGAGCGTGTGCTGCCGTTAACATGCAGACAATCAGGCGACCCGAGTGGCGGAGGGGTAGGTTTTTTATTTTTTTGGGGCGTCGTCAAGCGGTAAGACACAGGACTTTGGTTCCTGCATTCGGAGGTTCGAATCCTCCCGCCCCAGCCAGAAAATTAAAGGACCCGCATGCGGGAGACAAATTAACGACGGCCCCGGGGCATTTCGTGGTCCGATTTAAAAACAGGGAATTAAATGGAAGACTTTTTTATTTTTGCAGGAAACTCCAATCCCATACTGGCAAAAAAAATATGTGACTATTTGGGCAGGCCTTTGGGTGGGGCTAAAGTCAAGACTTTCAGCGACGGCGAAGTGCAGATCGAAATTGATGAAAATGTCCGGGGTCGGAAAGTCTACGTGATCCAATCGACGTGTGCTCCGGTAAATGATAACCTGGTTGAATTGCTGCTCATGATCGATGCCTTCAAACGGGCATCGGCCACCCGGATCACCGCCGTCATCCCCTATTATGGTTATGCCCGCCAGGATAAGAAAGTGGCGCCGCGGGTTCCCATCAGTGCCAAACTGGTTGCCGACCTGCTGGCAACCGCCGGTGCAACACGGGTCATCACCATGGATCTGCATGCCGGTCAGATTCAGGGATTTTTCAATATTCCGGTCGACAACCTGTTTGCCGCGCCGGTTCTGATAAAGTATATCAAAAAACATTTTGAGAAAGATCTCGTCGTTGTATCACCGGATGCCGGCGGGGTTGAGCGGGCCCGGGCCTTTGCCAAGCGGTTGGCCGCCGACCTGGCCATCGTCGATAAACGCCGCAGTGCTCCCAACGAGGCCAAAGCCATGGCCGTCATCGGCGATGTTACGGACAAAGTTGCCGTTATTCTGGACGACATGGTCGATACCGCCGGAACGCTGACCGAAGCCGCCAAGGCGCTTATGAAAAACGGGGCCAAGGAAGTTCATGCCTGCTGCGCTCACCCGGTGTTGTCCGGCCCGGCGGTGGACCGGGTGATCGATTCGGATCTGGCCGGCCTGGTCGCTGACGGATACCATTCCCTTGAGCGGCAAAGCCGCGGTGTGTGACAAGATTAAAGTGCTCTCAATTGCCGAACTGGTCGGTGAAGCCATGTCCGCAGTTACCAGGGCGATTCGGTCTCCGACCTTTTCGTATAAAAATAAAACATTAAGGAGGAATATCCTTTGGATTTAATTGATCTCAATGCAACCATCAGAAAAACGACAGGCAATGGCCCGGCCCGGCAGCTTCGTGCAACAGGCCAGATGCCCGCGATCCTATATGGACCGGATACGGAACCGATCATGCTTGCCGTTACCGTCAGCGACCTTGATAAAGTGCTCAAAACATCCAATATCGGCCAGGTCCTGTTGAACCTCAACATCAAAAACGGTAAGACCATTACCAAGACGGCCATGATCAAGGAACTGCAGCGGCAACCGGTTTCCGGCGAGTTTTTGCATATCGATTTTTATGAAGTCGCCATGGATCGCAAGATCCGGGTGAGTGTGCCGATCGTGACAACGGGCAAATCGGTGGGCGTTGAATTGGGTGGCGTTCTGCAGATCGTCCGGCGTGAAATGGAGGTGTTGTGTCTGCCCAATGAAATCCCTGAAACCATTGAAGTTGATGTTACCGATCTGGATGTCGGCGATTCGGTGCATGTGGATGATATTCCCCTCGAGGGGAATATCGAAATACCAGCGGACGTCAACTTTACCGTGATAACGGTCCTCAGCCCGACGAAGGAAGAAGAAGAGGTTGTTGAGGAAGCTGAGAAGAGGAAGAGGGTGAAGCGCTCGAAGCAGGCTGAGGACGAAGAAGACAGCTGAACCGGCCGACGAAGAATAAGGGCTGCGGAACCGGTTATTTGATGCGCCTATGCCGCATAAGAATTTGCGCCTGGTCGTCGGGCTTGGAAACCCGGGTGCCGCCTACGCGGCGACCCGCCACAATATCGGCTTCATGGTCGTGGAGGCTGTGGCTGACCGTTACGGGATCCCTTTGGATCAAAGTAAGTTTAACACGGTCTGGGGGCGCGGGGCGGTCGAAGGGATGGCGGTGATTCTGGCTGAACCCCAGGCCTTTATGAATCGTAGCGGGCCTCCGGTACAGCAGCTGGCGCACTATTACAGGATATTATGTGAGGATGTGTTGGTCATTCATGACGACATAGATCTCACTTTCGGCAGATTAAAAATAAAAGAGAAAGGAGGGCATGGCGGACACAATGGTGTAAGATCGTTGATCGAGGCCTTGGGCGGGGGTGACTTTGTGCGCCTTCGCATTGGTGTCGGGCGTTCCGAGAATGGAGATGGTGTTGTTGATCATGTTCTGGGCCGGTTCAATGCCCAGGAACAAGCGTATTACCGGACGTGATCACCCGGGCGCGGGATGCCGTTGTAACGATCTTATGTAAAGGTACTCAGGAAGGAATGAACCGGTTTAACAACACAAGCGTCATAAATTCAAGCTAAGCATCAGATGGAGGAAAGAATGGAAGTTGTAATGAACAATATACCGTTGATTTGTACGCTCGTCGGTGTGGTCGGTGTCCTGTATGCGATTATCATTGCAGGCATTGTCAAAGGCGCACCCGCGGGAAATGAGAAAATGCAGGAAATCGCCGGGGCGATTGCCGAAGGCGCCATCGCCTACCTGAATCGCCAGCTCAAAAGCATGGCGATTGCCGGCGGTGTCATCTTTATCATCATTTTTGCCACCTTGGGCATGAAAACCGCTATTGGTTTCTTGATCGGCGCTACGGCTTCTTACCTGGCCGGCTACATCGGCATGCGGGTTTCGGTCCTGGCCAACGTGCGCACGGCCGAAGCAGCCAGAAAAGGTATGGCCGCCGGTTTGGCCATGGCTTTCAAGGGCGGCTCCGTTACCGGTATGATCGTTGCCGGCCTGGCGCTGACATCCGTGGCCGGGTTTTATGCGGTCACCCATGACGTCATCGCGCTGGTGGCCCTCGGTTTCGGCGGCAGCCTGATTTCGATTTTTGCCCGGCTGGGCGGCGGGATCTTCACCAAGGGAGCCGATGTCGGCGCCGACCTGGTCGGTAAAGTCGAAGCCGGGATTCCTGAAGACGATCCGCGCAACCCGGCGGTTATTGCTGACAACGTCGGCGACAATGTCGGCGACTGTGCCGGTATGGCAGCCGACCTTTTTGAAACCTATGCCGTTACGGCTGTGGCAGCCATGTTGATCGGCCACCTGCTGTATCCCAAAGTAGCCATGGCCACCGAGTTCCCGCTGGTCCTCGGTGCGATATCGATCATTGCATCGATCATCGGTGCTTTCTTCGTGCGTCTGGGTTCCAGTGAATACGTTATGGGCGCCCTGTACAAAGGGATGTTCGGCGCCGCCATCCTGGCGGCCGTTGCCTTTTATTATGCCACCATGAAGTTCATGACCGGTGTGGGCGACCTTGCCCCGATGAATATTTATTATGCCACTCTGGTGGGACTCGTTTTGACGGTTGTGATCGTTATCATCACCGAGTATTACACCGGTATTTACGCTCCGGTCAAACATGTGGCCCAAGCATCGACCACCGGCCACGGCACCAACATCATTGCCGGCCTGGGCGTCAGCATGCAGGCCACGGCCGCACCGGTTCTGGCCATCTGCCTGGGCATCTATGTTGCTCACTATATGGCAGGCCTCTACGGCATCGCCATGGCCGCCATGTCAATGCTTTCCATGACCGGTATGGTCATCGCCATTGACGCCTATGGACCGATCACCGACAATGCCGGTGGTATCGCCGAAATGGCCGACATGGACGAAAGCGTGCGCGCGGTCACCGACCCGCTGGATGCGGTCGGCAACACCACCAAAGCCGTTACCAAGGGGTATGCCATCGGTTCCGCCGCTCTGGCCGCCCTGGTGCTTTTTGCCTGCTATGTGTTCGAATTCACCCTGCACGGTGGCAAAGAAGGGATCCGGTTCGACCTGGGCGATGTCAATGTCATCATCGGCCTGTTTATCGGCGGTTTGCTGCCCTACCTGTTTGGCTCCATTGCCATGCAGGCGGTCGGTCGCGCCGGTGGTGCCGTGGTTGACGAAGTACGGCGCCAGTTCCGCGAAATTCCCGGAATCATGGAAGGCACCGCTAAGCCGGACTACGGTAAATGTGTCGACATCGTGACCAAGTTCGCCTTGAAGGAAATGGTTGTACCGGCCCTGTTGCCGGTTGTGGCACCGCTTGCTGGTTGGATTTCTCCTGGGCAAGGTTGCTTTGGGCGGTCTGCTGATCGGCAGTATCGTCACAGGTCTGTTTCTCGCCATCTCCATGACGACCGGAGGCGCGGCTTGGGACAATGCCAAGAAATACATCGAAGACGGCCATCTGGGCGGCAAGGGCAGCGATGCCCATAAAGCGGCTGTCACCGGTGATACGGTCGGCGACCCGTACAAGGATACCGCCGGCCCGGCCATCAACCCGATGATCAAGATCCTGAACGTTGTTGCGCTGCTGATGGTTCCGTTCTTGATGTAAGCGTTGCGACGCAGCGCCTTTAAACGGGCGCGCGAACGTAAATCCAAAGGGACTGGCACCACGGTGCCGATCCCTTTTTTTTGTTGCTTGTTGAAATCGAAAATGATATAAGTAACTTTGCTTCAATCGCTGTAAAAATTCGTTGTTCGGGAACCATATGACAGACAAGACCAGTCCAGAAAAATCAGAAAGTCCGAAAGCCACCATCCGGGAATTCAGTGTGGGGGATTTGGCTGTGTATCCGGCCCACGGGGTCGGCCGGATCGAAGCCATCGAAAGCCGGGTTGTCAACGGTGAGACACACGATTTTTATATCATGAAGATCATTGAGAACAAAATGGTCATCATGATTCCAACCTGGAATGTTGAATCGGTCGGCCTAAGAGATGTGATCAGTGAAAACGAGATCCCCAAGGTCTTCGAAGTTATGAAGACCAAGCGCGAGAGCAATATCGACAACCAGACCTGGAACCGTCGCTACCGCGAGTACATGGACAAAATCAAGACCGGTTCGCTCTATGAAGTGGCCGAAGTGTTTCGCGATCTTTCGCTGCTCAAACTAACCAAGGACCTTTCCTTTGGCGAGCGCAAATTGTATGACACGGCGCAAAGCCTGCTGGTCAAAGAGCTGTCAACCGCTAAAAAGACCGAAGAAGCACAAATCGTGTTGGAAATCGAGTCCTTGTTTACTGTTTCTGCTGAAGAATAATTCCCGCCCCAATTTTCTATTACCAAGACACCCTTGAGCGTCATGCCTGCGAATAAAGGTGCTATCTCTATTTTAACGACGGCTGGCGATGCCGGTCAGCGTCTCGATACGGTCGTGGCCCGCCATTTGGCAGACTGTTCCCGTTCGATGGCAGCGGCATTGATCCGCAACGGTGCTATCCGCGTGCAGGGGGTGGTCAGGAAACCGGGTTACAAAGTGAAGGGCGGCGAGAACATTGCCGGACAGATACCGCCACCCGAAACGATCGCCTTACAGCCGGAACCGATTCCACTGAGTATTCTGTACGAGGACGAGCATGTGATCGTCCTGAACAAACAACCGGGTCTGGTGGTTCACCCGGCGCCCGGGAATTATCGCGGTACCCTGGTCAATGGATTGCTTTACCACTGCCCGGACTTGGAAGGCATCGGGCTGGAACGTCGGCCGGGTATCGTTCATCGGCTTGATAAAGGGACTTCCGGAGCCATGGTGGTCGCCAAGAACCAGGTGGCTCTCAGCCGTCTGGCGGAACAATTCAAAGCCCGCCAGGTGGCGAAAACCTATCTGGCCTTGGTGTATGGCGAGATGCCGTCGGCTAGTGGGACAATCGACTTGCCGGTCGGTCGGCATCCGGTTGACCGCAAAAAAATGTCCGTGCATTCACGCCGGGGGCGCAAGGCCGAGACGCGCTGGTGGGTCGAACAACGTTTTGGTGGTTTGACCTTGGTGGGAGTCGATTTGAAAACCGGCCGGACCCATCAGATTCGCGTTCACTGTGCGGCCATGAAGCGTCCGATTGTCGGCGATCCTGCTTACTGCACCAAGAAAACCGCTCGCCAGCATCTGTCCCACATGAAGGTGGACAACGCGCTTAAGCTGCTATTGGAGGGTGCTCGGCGGCAGATGTTGCATGCCTGGAAACTCGCGTTTGTCCATCCCCAGACCCGCGCGCAAATGTCTTTTCAGGCACCCTTGCCCGCGGACATGGAAGCGCTGTTAGCGGCGTTACGATTGGACGGGGGCGGGCGCTAAGTCTTTGTCAGACCATCCCTCTGAAGGCAAAAAAGGTTAGCGAGAGGACCCCCGCGGTGACGAGTGCGATGGAGGTGTCCTGCAAGGGTCGCGGTACCCGGGCCAGAAGGATCCGTTCCCGTACCCCGGCAAAAAGGATCAGGGCCAAACCGAAGCCGACCGCATAACTGAACGAGGCGACCAGGGCTTGCATAAAGGTGTACTCTTCTTTGATGTTGATCAGGCAAACCCCCATGACGGCGCAGTTGGTGGTGATCAGCGGCAGAAAAATCCCCAGGCCGGCATATAAGGCGGGGATGCTTTTTTTCAAAAACATTTCAACGAACTGCACCAGGGAAGCGATCACCAGGATAAAGGCGATCGTGCGCAGGTATTCGAGACCGAATTTTTGAAGAACATAGTTATTCACAATCCAGGTGATAACACCGGCCATGACCAGGACAAAAACGACCGCCATGGCCATACCCACGGCGGTTTCCATTTTCTTGGAGGTGCCCAGGAAAGGGCAGTTGCCGAGATATTGGATCAAAAGAATATTGTTGATCAGGATACAGCTGATGGCCAGGACTAGGTAGTCGCCCATTGGTTATCTCCTATTTCTTTCCGACAAGGTTCATCAGGCAGAGCATCAGACCGAGGCAGACGAAGGCGCCGGGCGCTTCCACCATAAAGGTAAAGGGTTCGAAAGACGGGCCGAAAAGCGTGATCGACTTTTCCCAGATCGTCAAGGTGCCGCTGCCAAAAGCCTCCCGCACCGCTCCCAGCGAGGCCAGGGCCAAAGTAAAACCGATGCCGATACCCAGGCCGTCGGCTAAGGATGCGACGATGCCTTTTTTGAAGGCAAAGGCTTCCGAGCGCCCGAGCACGATACAGTTGACCACGATCAGAGGAATAAAAATACCCAGTTTCAAAAACAACGGGTAGGTAAAGGCCTGCATGAGCAGTTCGACCACCGTGACGAAGGTGGCGATGATGATGATGAAGCAGGCGATGCGGACTTTGGCCGGGATGACCTTGCGCAGCATTGAAACCAAAACATTCGAGCCGACCAGCACAAAGGTCGTTGCCAGGCCCATGCCGATGCCATTTTCCACGGTTTTGGTTACGGCCAGTACAGGGCAGAGTCCGAGTACCAAACGAAATGGCGGGATTTCTTCCCACAATCCTTTTGTAAATTCCTGAACGATCGTTTTGGCCATCGTGTTCTCCCTATTGGGTAAAGCTTTTCAGCTGTTCGGCGATTTGCGGTTTGAGTGCTTCATAGACTTTTGCGGCTTCGGTTACGGCCGACGCTAACGCCCTGGGATGTAATGGTCGCACCGGAGATGGCATCGATCTGGCCCCCGGAGGTTTTGACCGCAAAAATCCCTGTTAGCGGTAAATCGTTGAACTGTCTGGTGAAAGATGGGTCCGTTTTAGCCTTGGATCCAACTCCCGGGGTTTCGCTGTGGGTCGTGACGCTGACTCCGATGATTTTATCTTCTTTAATATTCACGCCAACCATGATGCCGATGTCGCCCCCAAAGCCGCCTCCGGCGCTTTCGAGCGCCACCGTGTTGGCCTCACCGTCGAACACACCGACGAAAAAGCTTTTTTCAGCATCACCATGAGCGATTTTAAAACGATCAACAATGGGGTCATTGGAGCAGCCTTCCAAAATGGCTCGAATGGCGGGCCCTTTGACAAATGTTAACTGCTGATACTCGATGCGTTCCAGGGTGTTATTGCGAATAGCGGCGAGCAGGCCGCCGGAAAAGGAGGCTAAAACCGTAAGCACAACCACCATTTTAATCAATTCACGCATTTAAACAACCTTTCCTATGGCTTGGGGCCGGATTTTATCCAGCAGCGGATTGAGCATGTTGGCAATCAGAATGGCAAACATGACCCCATCGACATAAACACCGATGTTTCTTATCAACACCGTCATAATTCCAGCGGTTGCACCGTATAAGAGCATGGGAATGAAATTAACCGGTGATGAAGAATCATCGGTTGCCAGGAAAATGGCACCGATCAGGGTGTAACCGGTCAGCAGGTGAATGGCCGGGCTGCCAAAACGGGACGGATCGGCGATGTTGAACAACAAGGCCGTAACGCAGATGCCGCCGACAAAGGAGACCACGATCTCCCAGCGGATAAACCCGCGCAGGACGAGGTAAAGACCGCCGATAATCAGGCCCAAACCAAAGGTCGTACCGATGCCGCCAATTTGTTGGCCCAGCAGTAACCCGCTGATATTAAAGCCTTCCACGGCACCAGGGCCGAAATATTTCAGCGCCGTGAGGGGAGCGGCCATTAGAAAACCGAAATCATAATTCACCAGACTGGCATCGAAATCAAAATAATCGGGCCATGATACCATCAGGATTGCGACCGCCAGAGCGATGGGATTGAAGGGATTGCTGCCGATACCACCGAAGATTTGCTTGCCGATCACAACGGCCACAAAAGTGCCGATCAGGACGAGCCACCAGGGCGATGTCGCCGGCAGGACCATGGCGAATAGAATTCCGATGACGGCCGCATGGCCATCGCCGATCGTAACCGGCCGCTTGGTCACCTTGTTCATAACGAGTTCCCAAAGCATTGCCGTGGAGATTGCCAGGCTCGCAACGGCGAAGGCGCTCACACCATACTGAATAATCCCGAACAAAAGGGCCGGCAAGGTGGCCAAAAAGGTATGATAATTGCGCTCGCTGACACTGCTGCCATTGTGCCAGAATGGGGCATGCGAAACGATAAATTGTTTGTGGCTATTCATTCGCTGCCTCTGCTGTGTCGGCGGTTTCAGCCATTTCTTGGCCAAGTTCATATTTCGCCAGTTTGATATATTGAAAAATCGGAATTTTAGCGACGCAAACAAAACTGCAAAGTCCGCAGTCGATACACGCGTATAAATCGTAAAGGTCGGCGGCCTCGGCATATTGTCCGGCTTCCAAGAAACGCACCAGCATATTCACGGGCACGCGGGTCGGACAGACGCGGATACATTCGCCGCAATTGATACACGGGTAGTCGGAGACGTAGGGAACATCGTAGCGGTCCTGAACCATAATGGCATCCGTCTCTGGGCCAACCGGATAATCTTCCGAGAACACGGCCGATCCGGTCATGGGGCCGCCGATGATCAATCGATCGCGGTCATTGAGAACGGCACGGCAATGGTTTAGAATAGCGCGGCAGGGGGTCCCCATGACGCGCCGCCACCATTTTGCGGGTTCCGTCCTTGCCGATGAAGGTCAATGTCTTGGTCGTCGGGATCCGGCGGGCTTCAAAGGCCTGGCCCAAAGCGGCCACCGTTTCGGCCTGAATGAAGCCGATACCGACATCTTCGGGGGTTTGCCCGGCCGGGATGACGCGGCCAAGGATTTTATAGGCGATAAAGGGCAGCATTCCGGCAGGATATTCGCGTCCCACCGCGATAACCTCGGCCCCGATATGGCCATAACCCTGGATCAGATCGTTGGGAACGGCAATGAGGATATTTTCAATCCCGGTTGCCTTTTTCAGAATGCCGATGCCGCTTTTGATCTCAGCCATGCGGGTTTCGATCGTATGGCGCGTGGTCGCCACCAGAAGATCCTGTTCACAGCCCGATATGACGATGGTATCGATCGGTTTGGCGGTGTCGGCAAAGCGCTCGAAGGCGGGATTGCCGGGCAGGGCGTTCAAGTAGCGAACAAGGGTTTCAAGGGTTGGGGCATCCGCCGCGGCCTCAAAAGTGTTATCGTGTTCTTCACGCGGAGCGACTTCGATTTCGATGGCGGTATATTGGCGGCCGTAGTCGCCCGTGAAAGCCGACAAACCAGAGACCGTACCGGTGACGGACGAAATAACGTAATGCGCTGAATCTTCATCAAGACAAAGTTTCTGTCCCGTCTGTACCTTGGCCCCTTTTTTAACGAATCCGTTGCATTCTGGGTGAAGGGCACTTCCAAAAGAAGGGTCACGGTCCGAGATGGTAGGACCTCTTCCGGGGCCGCAAACTTGTCCGGCAGCGAAGCATATTCAAGCATCGGTTTTTCGAAATCGATAAATGACCTTTTTAACATAGAGCAACCTTTTTCGTGGGAGGTGTATTGGCAACCATTAAAGCCGGTCGGAATGCAACCGGATTATATTATATGACACGCTGAACATTCCATTGGACCGGCCTCGAAATCTTCATGGCATCCGATGCACTGTTGATGGAACGCATCCGATCGATTCGGGAACGTCCTCGTCATCACTTTCGGGCTCATGGCAGTCTCCACAGGCCTCGACATCTTCAACTTCACCCACTTCCATCGTATGGTGGCAATCGGCACAGGAAATACCATAGCCGTCTACCGCCCGATGGGTTTTATGATCGAATAAAACTTTTCCAGCGGCGCTTTTGAACATGATCCGGACCGGGTTGTCCGGGATTTTGGCAGGGAAGGCGGCATAGCTTAGAACGCCCACAATCAATAGAATGATTGCCAGCCCGTATGCCAACTTCAGCTCCTTATTTGAATTCATACGCACGCAATCCTTTCGCCAGATAGAGATTATTGCTCAAGCTTATCAGAATAAAAGCCTTGAACCGACTACCATAATGCGCACAAGCTTTCAAGTCTTTTTCTTTAAGCGCAGCGGGTGGAATTAAGTCGCTTAGGCTGGCGATTTGGGGCGACAGACACCACAGGCGCGACAGGTTTCGACCTGACAGGGAGGGGAGGTCCGACCATCGAGCGGCTTTACGATATTCTTGGAGCAGATAGTCTTTGGAAAGGCCGTGATCGATAAAGTCCCAGGGCATGATTTCAGTGGCTGGCCGTTGGCGATAAACATAGAAGTCGGGTTGACGGCTGAGGTTTTAAAAGTGTGGGCCCAGTTGCCTTGATTGCGCACCGCGGACCGTAAGATCTCGGCAACTTTACGGTCGCCGCGCGCCAAGAGTGCTTGAATATAAGCCCAACGCGGCAGATCGGCATGCACCCGCAGGTTGGCCACGCGTTTGAGGCCCGTTTTCACTTGTTTTATTTTGTTTTTCAGACGGCGAACATCCTCCATGGGGGCCCATTGAAACGGGGTAAACGGCTTGGGAATGAAGGAGTTCAGGCTGACGGTAATTTCACCGATGTGTTTGCGCGCCCGACTCGATTGCAAAAATACATGCTTGACCTTTTTGGTCAGGCCGACGATCGCGGCCACATCGTCCTCTGTTTCGGTCGGCAGACCCAACCATGAAATAGAGTTTTAAATTGGGGATGCCGCCGGCAACCAAGGCTTCGGCTGCTGATAGCAGGTGGGCTTCCGTCACGCCCTTGTTGATAACCTGCCGCATGCGTTCGGATCCGGCATCCGGGGCTAAGGTGGCCGTTTTCACGCCACTACGTTTTAGCTCGGCGATCAATTCCGGGTGTCAGTGCATCCGCCCGCAAGGATGAAAAAGAAAATTTGAGCGGTGACGAAGGGCGCCGCCGGGTTGTCCGGTTCCTTGATCGGAAGGGCGTGAAACTGACGACAAAGGCTAGCGAGCTCGGGCCAATCGGACACGGCGGCGCCGACGAGCCCGATCCGGTCGGTTAAAGTCGCACCCTTGGCAATGGCTTTTTCCAGAGCAGGTCGGGAACTGAAACGTGGCGGACGATAAACATAGCCGGCACTGCAAAAACGGCAACCGTGGGGGCAGCCGCGGGTAACCTCGACGAGGTAGGTGCTGCTCGAAGGTCGTTTCATCGGTTAAAATGGTACTGCCGACCGGAGGTCCAGGTCTTGGACAAATACCCGTTTGACCTTGGCGGGTGTTTTGCCGATCGGTTGAAACGCTCGCAGGGTGCCGTCGGCGTTATAGGCGACGCGGTAGAGGGCGGGAATGTAAAGACCGGCGACAGCCTGGGCCAGGTGCGGCAGGGCGCTGTCCTTGTCAGCATCAGGATCGTAGTGTCTCAGAAAGGATGGCAGGATGCCTTCGGCTTCACCGATCAAGAAACAATCGACAAAAGGGGCCAGGGGTTCCGGGTTCAGAAAGCTGGTTACGCCACCGACCACGATGAGGGGGTAACGATCGTCCCGGTTTTGCGCCCGTACCGGAATGCCGGACAATTGCAGGATCTTCAGCAGATTGGGGTAGTCGTTTTCAAACGAGACGGAAAAGGCAACCAGGTCGAAGGCTGTCAGGGGCTGCCCTGATTCCAGGCGTCTGGGGGCGGGTTCCGGGTTTATCCGGTGGGTCGGCAAGAAAGGCACGCTCGCAGACAACCTGTTCAAAATCATTGAATAGTTTATAAACGGTTTGGAAACCGAGATTGGACATACCCACGTGATAGGTGTTGGGGTAGACCAGGGCGATTTTCAAGCGACCGTGCCAATCCTTGCGCAGGGTACCGCTTTCCTTGGCCAGTCAGCCGCGTGCGGGTCTGGTGCGGACGTGCAGCCATCAATTAAGCAGGCAGACTGACTTCATAGCGCCAATCGGGCGGGCGGTGAAGCAGATCGCGTACGTTCGAACCCGTTGCGGCGATCTTTGATCTCCCGCCGTTCAGGGATACAGGCCGAATAGAAGAACCGGCGCCGTTCCGACACCAGGCGCCGGCCATGCCATAATTGTTGCCAGGGTTGTTGTTTTTTGCATTGTATCGATCCTCACACGGGTTTGGTTGCCGTCACAGAAAAGGTTTCAAAGGGGGATATCAACCCGGACTGTGATCGGCAACCCTTAAAATCAGTCCGCTTTCTTGCGCAGAAAGGTCGGCACATCGAGATCGTCATTATCCAAAACAATTCCTTTGTAGCCGCGGTAGGTGGCGCCAGACTCTTCACCGACGGCTTCCTGTTGGCGAATATAAGTCGGTTGGTCGTAGTCAACAGCGGATTGCAGGTCGGCAGGCGTAAGGTCTCTGATACGGCCTCTGAGGGTGTGGTCGCTGACCTTACGCGGCATGGTGATTTCAGGCGCTCCGCCGATGCCGGTAGCGATGACGGTCACACTCATCTCGTCACCCATGTTGTCGTCGACCACGGCACCCCAGATAATATCCGCTTCTTCGCCGACTTCGTTGTAAATTCTTTCGGATGCATCGGTCATTTCTTCCATGGTCAAATTCGCTGGAGGAGGTGATGTTCATTAAAACACCGCGGGCCCCTGAAATGGCAACGTCTTCCAGCAGCGGGTGTGAAATGGCGCGCTCGGCCGCTTCGATCGCGCGATTTTCGCCGCTTGACAGGCCAATGCCCATGATTGCCATACCGGCTTTGGACATGGTCGTCCTGACATCGGCAAAATCGAGGTTAACAAGACCCGGCATCATAATCAGATCCGTGATGCCTTTGACCGAGTGCAACAGAATTTCATCCGCTTTTCTAAACATTTCTATCATTTTGGCATTTTTTGAGGCCAGGCCCCGCAAGCGGTCATTCGGTATGGTGATCACGGTATCGGCAACTTCTTTGAGGGCTTCGAGCCCTTCCTGGGCCTGCCGCAGGCGTTTTTTGCCTTCAAATGAAAAGGGTCGCGTTACAACAGCGACCGTAAGGGCTCCCAATTCCTTGCAAATCTCGGCAATTACCGGTGTTGCACCGGTTCCGGTACCCCCGCCAAAGCCGGCCGTGATAAAAACCATGTGACTGGCTTCCAGGGCATTGCGGATCGCATCCGGATTTTCCAGGGCCGCATCCCGCCCCACTTCAGGATTGGCGCCGGCCCCCAAGCCTTCGGTCAGCTGGACGCCCAACTGTAATTTAAGCTCGGCTTTGGAAATGTCCAGCGCTTGGGCATCCGTATTGGCGGCAATAAACTTGACCCCCTGAAGATTGCTGGCGATCATGTTGTTAATTGCATTGCCACCGGCACCGCCCACACCAATCACTTTAATTTTAGCCACATTTTCATTTTCTACGTAAGTAAACATGTTTCCCCCTTTTTTTGCCTCATATGATTGTATTTAAATCACGTCTTTAAACCATTTTTTCATGCGCGCCATAACACCATTAAAGATGTTGCGGTCACGGATTCGAAACTTTTTATTGCTTTCATGTTTCGCACCGTAGAGGACAAGCCCCACACCGGTTGCGTACATGGGATTGTTGACCACATCGATCAACCCGCTGATCCCGCGCGGTTTGCCGAGCCGGGTCGGCAGGTTGAAAATCGATTCGGCGACCTCGGTGACGCCTTCCAAAAGCGACGAACCGCCGGTCACCACCATGCCGGAAGCAATCAGGTTTTCCATGCCTGCCCGGTAGATTTCCCGGTTGATCAGGGTAAAAATTTCTTCCATCCGGGGTTCCAGGATTTCGCCCAAGATCTGGCGCGGAAGCTTGCGTGCCTCGCGGCCGCCCATGCCGGGAACCTCGATCATTTCATCGCTACCGATGTTCCCGGCCACACAGCACCCGAACTTGGTTTTTATTTTTTCAGCTTCCGCCAGGGGGGCCCGCAGCCCGATGGCGATGTCATTGGTTAAATTGTTGCCTCCCAGCGCCAGGACGAAGGTGTGTTTGATATTGTTGCCCGCAAAGATCGCCAGGTCGGTTGTGCCGCCACCTAAATCGAGCAGCGCGGTGCCAAGTTCTTTTTCTTCGGCGGTAAGAACGGATTCACCGGAAGCCAAAGATTCGAGCACGATATCGCACACATCCAAGCCGGAACGGTTGGCGCACTTGACAATGTTGTGGGCCGATGTGACCGCTCCGGTGACGATATGGATTTTGGCCTCCAGCCGGACACCGGCCATGCCTACCGGATTTTGAATGCCCGTCTGATCATCGACGATATATTCCTGCGGCAAAACGTGAATGACTTCGCGATCCATTGGGATGGCCACAGCCCGGGCGGCATCGATAACCCGGTCGACATCGGTTTGGGTGATTTCGGGCCCTTTGATGGCGACAATGCCGCGGCTGTTGAAACCGGTAATATGGCCGCCGGCGATGCCGGCGTAAACCGATGATATTTCACAACCCGCCATCAATTCAGCCTCTTCGACCGCTTTTTTGATTGAATCAACCGTCGACTCGATATTGACGACAACCCCCTTGCGAAGCCCGATGGAGGGATGCGTTCCGATGCCGATAATATTGATCTCGTCGCGTTCCATTTCTCCGACCACGGCACAGATCTTGGTCGTACCGATATCGAGGCCGACAATAATGTTTTCCTGTCTCTGCAAATTACACCTCCTTGTGATCCGCAGCGGATGGTTCGCTTGTGGCCGGATTGATCACGATTCGATCCAAGTTGACGAGATCGATGGAGTCGAAATCGGAAGCATTGGGCCGGGTCTTCAGATAGCCCAGAACATGTTTTAACCGGCCGTATTTACTGGAGAAATCTTCATAACCGAGCTTGATGGCCTTGGCATTGTCAAAGGCGTAAACCGTGATGCCGATTTCGCGATCCACGGCAATTTTTTTTATCCGGTCGTTGGGCAACACACTGCCGGTTTGGCGGCCCAGCTTTAAAACCCTCATAATGGCCTTGAACGGCGCACTGGTCGCGTACCCTTGCGGGTCGATGTCAACGTAGTCCAAGCCGGTGACGAGTGGGAGGCCCTGACAATCGGTCGGCCGCCACTCCTTGAAGATTTGACCATGGCTGTTCAGAATAAATTTGCGCCCCAGATCCAGTACGGCCAAGGGTTCATGCTCTTTGATTCTGATCTGGATACCGGATGGTATCTCCCGGCTGACCTCGGCTTGCGGCAATCCAGGGATGGGCCAAAAGCCTTTTGCGTGTCGTCGTCAGATTGACGGAGAAGATATTTATCCCGGCGTCGTACGCAGGCCTGCTCGAGCACCACCTGCCGCGAGAGCCTCTGCTGGCCGTCGACCGTCACGTGGGACGCTTCAAAAAAGGCCGATTGCGTCAAAAGGCTGTAGCAGAACACAAAAAGGAGGCTGAGCGAAACGGCTCCTAAACCCGCGGCAAGCAAGCTTCAAGCACCCGAAGAAGCGTCGCATATCGACGGGCTTTGCGTTTGGCAGAGCTGTTTTTGTAATAGTTCTTACGATGGCGTTTGGGACCCAACAATTTTCACCTCTGGCTCAAGTGTAATGCCGAACTGTGCGGCTACACTGAGATTGGATGCGTTCCATCAACGTTAAAATGTCGGCGGCTGAGGCCTTGCCCGTATTAACGATAAAATTGGCGTGGGTCGATGAGACCTCCGCTGCGCCGATGCGCTGGCCTTTGAATCCGGCCCGGTCGATCAGTTCGCCGGCCGATGGACCGTCGGCCGGGTTTTTAAAAAAACAGCCGGCATTCGGTAAGCGTGTCGGCTGCCACCGACGGCGTGCTCGCAAGATGTCTTCCGACTGGGCTTTTATTAAATCAGGATTTTCCCGATTGAGCCTAAAGCAACCCTCCAGGAAGATCGGAAAACCTGGAATCGGGATCCGACCATTTCCGGCCCCCGCTCGATCGTGCGGTAGATAAAAGACAACTGGCTGCGTTCAATACGGCGTTCTTCACCCGTCGAGAGCAGAATCCCGATCGAATCGACAATATCCCCGGTCGAACCCAGGGCTGTGCCGGCGTTCATCGTAATTGCGCCGCCCACCGTTCCGGGCAGGCCCATGGCATATTGCAAGCCCGTCAGGCCATTGCGAATGGCATAGCTGCAGAGGGTGGTCATCCGCACCCCGGCCATGGCGGTAACCAGAACCCCTTGGGCGTCGTCGTCCCTGCTCACAATCGATTTCAGGGCTTGGGTCAACACCACCACGATGCCCGCGATGCCCTTGTCGCTCACCAGCAGGTTGGTGCCGTCGCCCACCACCAGGCAGGGCAAATTGTATTGACGCACCAGGCGGACCAGGGCGACCAATTCATGTTTGTGCGCCGGTGTCACGAAGGCCTCGGCCGGCCCCCCCACTCGCAAAGAGGTATGGCGGGACATCGGTTCGTCGAATTTAACGCGGTTTGCAAATCGCTCGGTCAACCGCTTGCGTATGTTTTTGTTTAACGTCATAAAGCCATCTTTTTTATAATGTTCTGCAAAATCGATTCACCGATTTGCCATACATCTCCGGCGCCCATGGTGATGAGCAGGTCGCCGGATTTCAAGTTCTGGGACAAAAACTGCACCGCCGTTTCAAAACTGTCCATATAGTGCGCTTCCTTGTGTCCGTGGGCAATGATCGCCTCACACAGACCGATGGCTGTCGACCCCTTCGATCACTGTTTCGCTGGCCGCATAAATGGGTAAAACCAGCAGGAGGTCGGACTGATAAAAGGAGCGCGTGAAGTCATCGAAAAGGGCCTGCGTACGCGTATAGCGATGCGGCTGAAACACGACGACTTTGCGTCTGTCCGGCCAACTTTCCTTAATTGCCTGCAGGGTTGTTTTAATTTCCGTGGGATGGTGCCCATAGTCGTCAATCACGGTGACACCTTTATGCTCACCTTTGATTTCAATGCGGCGCTGAACCCCTTCCAGTGTTTCGAGGGCTTGTTTGATGATCTCAAAGGGGATATCGAGTTCAATTCCTACGGCAATGCTGGCCAGTGAGTTGTAGACATTATGGATGCCCGGCAGATTGAGCGTGATGTCGCCCATTTTCGATTCCATTGCAGTAGACGCTGATAACATGACCTGCAGGCCGTCGAAGGCAACATTGCGGGCCTGGAAGTCGGCTTGGGAACTGAGTCCGTAGGTTGTGAAACGCTTTTTGATTTCCGGAATCAAATCCTGAATCGGTTCGTTGTCTAAGCACAAAACCGCTAGGCCGTAGAAAGGGATGCGGTCGATAAAGCGGCTGAAAGTCGCCTTGATTTCAGTCCAGGTCTTTATAAAAATCGAGGTGCTCACGATCAATATTGGTGATAACGGCAATGGTTGGTGCCATTTTTAGAAAAGATCCGTCACTTTCATCGGCTTCCGCAACGATAAAGTCACCCTGTCCCATAACGGCATTGGATCCGATACTTTTCAGTTTGCCGCCGATGACAATGGTGGGATCAAGGCCGCCTTGCGCCAAGACCGTGGAAACAATCGACGTGGTCGAGGTTTTGCCGTGGGCCCCGGCGATGGCGACGCTGTATTTCAGTCGCATGAGTTCGGCCAGCATGGTGGCCCTCGGAATGACGGGGATGGCGCTTGCTTCGGCTGCACGCACCTCGGGATTTTCATCGGTTACCGCCGAGGACGTGACAACAACATCGGCACCTTCGATGTTGGCGGCAGCATGGCCAGCGGTCACTGTACCTCCCAGAGATACCAGGCGTTGCGTGATGTCCGAGAGATGCAGATCCGAACCGGATACTTGGTATCCCAGATTCAGTAACAGTTCGGCAATGCCGCTCATGCCAATACCGCCGATTCCGACAAAGTGGATATGATATTTTTTTTGATACATAGGTCTCGTATTTAAACGACTGTTAAAGCGTCTGCTTGCATGCTCGAACCGTCACGCGGCCGTGGCCGTCATTGACGGGATGCCGCCAATAGCGCGTAGCAGTCATCCACGATCGTCTGCAGCGGCGGCCGGTCGTCCCAAGCGTCTGGCACGGCGGGCCATCTCCGTTAACGCTTCCGGGCAGGCGGCGTAATAAGCGATGCGGTCTGCCAAGGCATCGCCCGTGAGGTCTTTTTCCAAAATCATTTCAGCAGCACCGAGGTCAACCAATGGCCGGGCATTGAAGACCTGATGATTGTCGGCGGCAAAGGGATAGGGAATAAAAATCACACCCTTACCGATGACGGTCAATTCCGCCACCGTTGTGGCACCGGCCCGACAGATGATCAAGTCGGCCCGTGCATACTGACGGTCCATGTCATCGAAGAAGGCTTGCACCGTGGCGGCCATATTTAAGCGTCGATAGGCGGCGTTGACCATCTCTTCATCGTCGATGCCGGTCTGATGGATAAAATAATAGTCGTTGCGCGGCTCAAGTTTGCCCACGCAATCCATCATCGCCAGATTAATACGATGGGCACCCTGGCTACCGCCGAGCACCAGAATCGTGAACGGCCGGCGACCATTGGGGCCGTCTGCTTTGCCGGCTGCTTTACGGCAGGCAATAATTTCACTGTCGAACCGGATTGCCCGTCAAGTCGCACCTTGGTCGGGTTGAAATGGTGGCCATCGTCGGCATAGGAGAGGTATATCCTCCGAGCCAGCGGCGCTGATAAACGGTTGGTGATACCTGGTATACGATTCTGTTCATGCAAGGCAATTGCAATCCCTTTGAGCCATGCGGCCAACGCCACGGGGCCAGCAGAGTAGCCCCCCAGCCCCAGCACCAGATGCGGGCGAAAAGAAGCCAGAATTCCGAGCGCATCGACCAGACCGGCTGGGACTTTGGCCAGAGACCGTACCTGATTCAGCAGGCCGCGGCCTTTCAGTCCTTCCGCACGCAACGCGCGATGGGCGAAACCTTTGGCTGCCAGAACACCGAGTTCAAATCGGCGCCCGGTGCTCGCAAACAGAACACGGTTGTCCGGGCTGCGTCGCAAAAATTCCTCGGCGATGGCAATGCCTGGAAACAAATGGCCCCCTGTGCTGCCGCCCGCAATGACGATGCGCAGCGCAGCCGCTGATGTGTTCCGAACCTCCGGCGCCTTGGCGACGAGAATCTATTTGCGGATTAGCGTTTGCTGGCATCGAACGCTCCGATATTCATCAGCACTCCAATGGAGGCCATATTGATCAATAAAGCGGTGCCACCGTAACTTAAAAAAGGCAATGTCAGCCCTTTGGTCGGCAGCAGGCCGAGGACGACGCCCGTGTTGATACAGACCTGGAGAAAAATCGTTATCGTCAGGCCGATGGCAACCAGCGAACCAAACAGATCTTCACACCCTCGGGCGATAAGCAATCCGCGCCATAGAATCAGCGTATACAGCACCAGGATGCTCAGGACGCCGATCAGGCCGAGTTCCTCACCGATGACCGAAAAGATAAAATCCGTATGTGGTTCCGGCAGGTAAAAAAGTTTCTGATACCCCTTGCCGATACCGGCTCCCCAAATGCCACCGGTTCCGAAGGCCATTAGCGAGTGTACGATCTGATAACCTTCGTTGGTCGGGTATTGCCATGGATCGAGAAAACTGACGATGCGCTTGATACGATAATCGGCGGTCAGCATGAAATAGTAACCGATCGGTACCAGCGCCATCAGGGAAAGCACGAGATGGGTCAGCCGTACGCCGCCGATATAGAGCATCGTATAGGTAATGGCTCCCAGGATAACGACCGAGCCGAAGTCCGGTTGAATCAGAATCAAAGCTGACAGGATCGATAGAACGATCATGTGGGGCAAAAAGCCGACATAGAAATCGCCGAGCTGTTCCTTTTTGCGGCTCATGGAATAGGCCAAATAGATTACCAAGGCAAAACGCGCCAGTTCGGACGGCTGAAAGGAAATCCCTCCTATGCCGCAACCAGCGCGCTGCGCCGCCTGCTTCGTAACCGAAACTGGTCACATGAATGGCGACGAGAAAGAACATCGTCATTACCAACAGCGGGTAAGTCAAGGTGCGATAGAGCTTGAAGGGAATATGACCGACAATTACCAGACACCACGATTCCGATCAAAGCAAACAGCGCCTGTTTTTTAAGAAAATAGGCGTCCGAACCGAATTTCTTCAACGCCAGAGCCGAACTGGCGCTGTATACCATGACGATGCCGATGCCAACCAGAAAGAGCGCTGCGAACAGCAAGGTCACATCGTAGGTAAGGGCCACAGGGGCCGGTTTCTTTTTTAGCGGCGTTCGTCGCATTTAATTCAGTTCCACGAGATTGGTGAAACACGGCGCGGAAATCGTCGCCGCGTTCAGCATAGTTGCGATACATGTCAAAACTGGCACAGGCGGGTGACAGCAAAACGGTTTCGCCTTCAAGCGCTGTGGCGTGCGCCTGTCGGACGGCATCATCCATGGTTTGGGCCCGGGATATCGGTACGGCCGTGTCCAAAGCCTTAACGATTACGCCTTGGGCTTCGCCCAGTGCGATGAGGCGTTTGACGTGTTTCTGGATGAGTTTCGCAAGGGTCTTGAAGTCATCTCCTTTGGGACGTCCGCCCATGATGAGGACCACCGGTTGATCAAAACATTCCAGGGCTCTTGCGACCGCATCGATGTTGGTGGCCTTGGAATCATTGATGTAACGAACGCCTTTGAGGGTGCCAACCGTTTCAAGGCGGTGCGGGAGACCGCGAAAGCGTCCCAGTGCCGATAAAATCCCTTTGGCCGTGGCACCCGCGGCCAGAGCCCCCAAACTTGCCGCGGCAATATTTTCCAGGTTATGTTGGCCGAAAACGTTAGCGCTGGCCAGCGGCAGATTCAATGGCGCTTGGTCGTTGATATGCAGGACAATACGATCGGCCTCGATATCAGCACCTTCTTCCCCGTGGCGGCGGCCTTTAAAAAAGAAAGTGCGACTCGGAAGCTGTTCACACAGCGCCCGCATCCGGCGATCGGATCCGTTCACAATGGCTGTATCCTCAGCGGTCTGATTCCTAAAAAGGCGGCATTTGGACGCGACATAGGCTTCAAAATCAGGGTAGCGGTCCAGGTGGTCCGGGGCGATGTTGAGCAACACCCCGACATGGGGCCGCAAGGTTTCGCTGGTATCCAGTTGGAAGCTGCTGACTTCGGCTACAATGATATCAACTTGGCGCCCGGAGTCGACATGACCGATCAAGGGATCACCGATATTGCCGCCCACGAAAACATCCAGGCCCGAATCCTGCAGCATCTGGCCTAAAAGGGTTGTGGTGGTCGTTTTGCCGTTGGTGCCGCTTACGGCCACAATCGGCTTGACAATAAAGCGGCAGGCCAGTTCCATTTCCCCCAGCACGGGCATGCCTTTGGCCAAGGCCCGCTGGAGGGGGGCAATCGTATGCGGGAACACCCGGGCTTATGACGATAAAATCCGCGCTTTCAAAGGTTGCGTCGCGGTGCTCACCGAGCTCCATTGGTATTCCCAAAGCCTGGATGTCTGCTACCATGGGGCCGAGATCCGCCTCGTCAGCCATGTCGGTGACAACGACCTCGGCGCCGCGCCTTTTTTAAAAACCTGGCCGTGGCGACACCGGACTTTCCGAGACCGACGACCAAACCTTTTTTGTGGAGCAGTTCCATTGACAGATGGCTTCCTTTCGCGACGGTTTGCTAGCGCTTATTAGCGCAATTTCAAGCGTGCTCATGGCGATAAGCGCCAGTGCAATGGCAATAATCCAAAACCGAACGATCACTTTCGGTTCCGGCCCACCCTTTCAATTCAAAATGATGATGCAGCGGCGCCATCTTGAAGATACGGCCGCCGTTGGTCAGTTTAAAAAACCCGACCTGGAAAATGACGGAAAGGGCTTCGATCACAAAAAGCCCGCCGACCAGGACGAGTAAAATTTCCTGTTTGGTGATGACCGCGACGGTGCCGAGTGCGCCACCCAAGGATAGCGATCCCACATCGCCCATAAAGATTTGAGCGGGATAGGCGTTAAACCACAGGAAGCCCAGACCGGCACCCGCCAGGGCACCACAGAAAATGGCGATCTCACCGCACCCGGGAACGGATGTGATCTGCAGATAATTGGCGATTTTGACATGACCGGCGACATAGGCAAAGATCATGTAAGTCACTGCTGCGATGATCACCGGGCCGATGGCCAGGCCGTCGAGGCCATCCGTTAAATTGACGGCATTGGAAGCCCCGACGATCACGACCGCGGCAAATAAGATATAGCCCGCACCCGAGATCGGGCGAAATATTTTTGAAAAAAGGCAAGGTCACCCGGGTATTGAAATCAGGGTGGAAAAACAGCAACAGGCCCGCCGTCAGCGCCAGGACAATCTGCAACAAGAATTTGGTGCGAGCGCTCAGCCCTTTGCTGCGTTTCTTGATCAACATGCGATAATCATCGATAAAGCCGATCAATCCGAACCCGATGGTAACCAGCAGCACGATCCAGACATAAAAATGGGTCAAATTGGTCCACAGCAAAGTCGACAGGAGGATCGCGGAAATTATCAGGATCCCTCCCATGGTGGGTGTCCCGGCTTTTTGCAGATGGGACTGGGGGCCATCGTCTCGAATGTATTGTCCGATCTGTAGTTTGGTCAGGTAGCGAATCACCCAGGGGCCGAGCACAAAACAGATCACAAAGGCCGTCAGGCTGGCATATATCGTCCGAAACGTGATATAACGGAAGACATTGAAAACCGAAAAAGTCGTATGCAATGGGTATAGCAGGTGATATAACATGTTCGGTTTCAGATTCCTCTCATCTTTGACGGAAATTACTGAGCCTGGGCCACTTCCGCCGATGTTTGTTCCAGCAGTCCCTTGACGATGTGTTCCATTCGCATCCCCCGGGAGCCCTTCACCAAAACCCAGTCGTCCGGGTTGCAGCCATGCGAGCAAATCAATCAGGATTTCTTCCTGGGAGCCGACATAAATTTCGGTGTCCGCTAATCCCTGGGCGCGTGCCCCGGCCGCCACTTGCGAAGGCGAAGGCACCGGTTATATAAAGCCGGTCGACAGCGTGACGTGCTGCCCATGCACCGATCTCCGTATGCAGGCGTCTCTGCCTGGGTACCCAATTCCAGCATGTCCCCGGCAACCAGAATTCCCCGTTGTGTCCCCTTTAGCGCTTGGAGGGTTTCGATCGCTAGCGCGCATGGAGCCGGGATTGGCGTTATAGGTATCATCGATAATATGAACGCCCGTGCTGGTTTCGCACACGTTGAGGCGTCCCTGGACCGGACTGAAAGGATTCGAGGCCGGCTTTGATTTCTTGGGCCTTTAAACCGATCTGATGCCCGACCGCCGCCGCGGCCAGGGCATTGGTAACCATAAAGCGACCGCTGGTCTGCAATTTGACCGGAAGGGCCTCGTCCGGCAGCACCAGTCTAAAAACAATACCCAAAGGGCCCATCTCAATATCCACGGCGCGAACCCGGGCATGGTCGGCCAACCCGAAAAACAGAACCGGGCAGTCGATTTGATCTGCCAACTGCAAAAGGTAGGGGTCGTCGGCGTTAAGGATCGCCATTCCATCCGATGAGAGCGTCTGCAGGAGCTCGCCTTTGGCGCGCATGACCCCTTCAATGGAATTCAAGCCTTCCAAATGGGCCGGGCCGATATTGGTGATCACGCCGATATCGGGCAAACAAATTTGGCTCATGCGACCGATTTCACCAGGGCGATTCATACCGAGTTCGAGGATGGCCCATTGATGATCCGGGCTGAGTCTGAAAAGAGTCAGGGGCAGCCCGATTTCATTGTTCAAATTACCGCTGGTCGACAGGGTTGCGATATTTCTGTGAAACAACAGCGGTTATCATGCTACGGGTCGTGGTTTTACCATTTGACCCGGTTATGGCGACCACGGAGACTGCCGTGCGCTGGCGATTGTAACGCGCCAGGTGGCCGAGCGCCGCAATCGTATTTTCCACGGTAATGCAAACGATGCCCTGCGCCTTCCACGCATCGGTCGGCATTTCAGGAACACGATCCGTTGCGATCAGCACCCCTCGAACCTTCTGCCGAAGCACATCGGCGATAAACGCATGACCGTCGTGGACCTCCCCTTGGACGGCCACAAAGAACTGATCGGGTGTGATCTGGCGCGAATCGATGCCGATTCCGGCAAAGGATCGATCAGGCTCACCGCACAGCAAATAGCCACCGGTCGCTTCCAGCAGGTCGGTCGTGGTCCACGGTATGGTTGCGAAAGTCATCCATCAGGGTTGACCGCTTTTACTCCTTCAATGTTTCCAGGGCCTGTCGGGCTTCGTCACGATCATCGAAGCGCAAGGTTCGTTGGCCCATGATTTGATACGTTTCATGTCCTTTGCCGGCGATCAGTATCGTGTCACCGACTTGCGAAGCTAGAAATCGCGAGTCGAATGGCATTTTTGCCGATCGGGTTCGATGACGTACCCTTTATGATCAAAACCCTGGGCAAGATCCGCAATCCGGTATTGCGGGATTTCGTCAGCCGCAATCCCGGATTCGATCTGGGAAATAATATCCAGGGGCGGCTCATGGCGCGGATTGTCCGATGTAATCACCACCAGATCGCTATGGGCGCCGGCAATGCTGCCCATTTGAGGCCGTTTGGCACGATCACGATTACCACCGCAGCCAAAGACACAGATGATGCGATTCTGGGTCAGGGTTTTGAGTGCCATTAAAACATTTTCCAGCGCCGCCGGTGTATGCGCATAGTCGACGTAAACGTGGCGGCCGTTCGATGAAGGTATCTTCTCCAAGCGCCCCGGCACGCGCGTGGTGGCTGCGATACCGGCCCGAATCGTTGCCAGCGACTGTCCAGCGGCAACGCTGACTCCCACGGCGCTCAGGATATTTTCCAGGTTATGAGACCCGATCAAGGGCGACCGGATGTCTTCGGACACCAAGGGGCGTATGCAGGCGCGCCTGAATGCCATCTAAGTTACAGACGACCGCTTCCGCCCGAACATCTTTATCTACCGCTACGCCCGGTCGCCAGCATGGGCATCTCCAGTTTGTCGGCAAGCTCCCGGCCACGCGGATCATCGGTATTGATAACGGCTTGGACGCGTTTGTGAGCAGCGCTGTCATGCAGATATTCGGTGAAGAGCCGCTGTTTGCAGGCCCAGTAGCCATCCATGTCGCCATGGTAATCCAGATGATCCTGGCTCAAGTTCGTGAAGACACCGATATCCATATAACACCCGGCAATGCGTGACAGATCGATGGCATGTGACGAAACCTCCATCACGACATGGGTTACGCCGGCGGACACCATTTCGGCCAGGATGCCCTGTAAATCAAGAGACTCCGGCGTCGTCACGGGATTGTCGAAAACCTCTGCCGGCATAGCGATAATTGATCGTTCCGATAACGCCGACCTTCAGGCCCTGCCGGGCCAGTATCTGTTCAACCAGAAACGCGGTTGTGGTTTTGCCGTTGGTTCCGGTAATGCCAACGATAAACAATTTTCGCGACGGGTGACCGTAAAAACGGTCAGCCAGCAATGCCAGGGCCCGCCGCGTATCGGCCACCTGGATCACGACGGCATCGCAATCGAGCGGGTGCTGCACGACAACGGCGGCAGCACCTTGGGCGATGGCCTGGTCTATGTAGGCATGGCCATCGCTTACAAATCCTTTTACTGCGACGAAAATACCCCCTGGGCGAACATCCTGGGCCCGGCAATGGATCGACTCGATCTGCACAAGCTCCCATTCCCGGTTTGTCTTGCTGCCGTGGCAGCCACTGATTGCACGGCAACCGTTTGCAGCAGGTCTTTGAGCTTCACCCGAGGACCTCACTGGCTTGCGACGCCGTTAACCGATCCCGCTTGATGGTGGGCGGCACGTTCAGGTAGTTCAAAGTCTCCTGGGCTATTTTTCGGAAGGCCGGTGCGGCAACAATCCCGCCGTAATGACCATTCATCGGTTCATCGATCAC
Organism: uncultured delta proteobacterium; assembly: GCA_963802265.1. Classification (GTDB taxonomy): domain Bacteria; phylum Desulfobacterota; class Desulfobacteria; order Desulfobacterales; family CAWDIC01; genus CAWDIC01. The sequence continues at coordinate 85,376 of CAWDIC010000004.1, read as the reverse complement.
GACCAGGATCGTTATTTCAGGGCTCTCGGCCGGTGCAAACCCGATGAACGAGGCAATATATTTGCTATCGTCATAGGTTCCCTGTTGATCTATTTTCTGAGCCGTACCGGTTTTGCCACACACGGTGTATTCTTCCAAAGCCGCTTCGGTGCCGGTGCCGCCTTCCGTTATGACCGTCGTCATGATTCGGCGCAGGGTTCGTGCGGTTTCGGGCGCGACAACCCTGCGGACTTGGCGCGGTGGGAAAGTTTTCACCACGCGGCCGTTCTGATCGGTGATGGCCCGCACGACCAGCGGTTGCATCAGGAGGCCGTCATTGGCAATAGCTGATGCAGCCGTCGCCAACTGAATGGCCGAGGCCGACAGGCCTTGACCGAAAGCAATGGCACCGGCATCCATTTTAGACCAATGTCTAAAAGGTGCGAGACTGCCTGCGGTTTCACCCGGGCAGTCGATCTGGGTTTCCCGCCCGAAACCAAAATAACCCAGGGTGTTGAAAAGGGTTTCCGGCCCGATCAGTTCGCTGACCTTGACCGCACCGATATTGCTTGAAAACTTGACAATTTGCTGTAAAGAGAGCCAGCCGCGGGGACGGGTATCATGGATTGTGTTCTTGCCGATCGTGTAGGTGCCGTTTTCACAAAAGAAAATCGTATTCGCTGTGGCTTTGCCTGATTCCAGGGCAGCGGCCATGCTGAATATTTTCATCGTCGAACCCGGTTCAAAGGGGTCCGTAACGGCGCGATTACGCCATTCTTCACGCTGAAAGGCCGTAAAGTTATTCGGGTTGAAAAGGGGATGGTGCGCCAGTGCCAGGACAGCGCCTGTTTTGGGATTCATCACGACCGCCATCCCTGACCGGGCCGCTGAGGATTTTATTGCCTCTTCCAGGGCTTTTTCAGTGATGTATTGGATCGTCAAATCAAGGGTCAGGATCAGGTTATGGCCGGCCAGCCGGGATGTTGATGTATGCGCGGAATCAAATCCGCGCCCAAAAGCGTCTTTGAGGACTTTGGAGCGACGAATCGAGACCGTCTAGCTCCTGATCGTAATAAAATTCCAAACCTTCTAGACCCATGACCGTCGATCCCGGCAAAACCGATGAGTTGGGCGGCCATTGTCTTTTGGGGGTAATAGCGACTGTGGGCCGGTATGAAATCGATCCCTTCGAGTTTTAGACGGGAAACGGCGGCAACCTCTTTGGGGGTCACCTGGCGTTTGATCCATACAAAGGACTTGGAGGAGGACAGCTTGCGGGCCACAGAGCGACGCTTGAGCTTCAAGGCGGCAGCCAACGCTTTGGCCGTTGCCGATGTGATTTTTAATCCGTGCAGGATAGGCCGCGACCGAGGCGGTTTCGATCGTGACCGCCATGGCCTGCTGACTGGTGTCGTAGATCGTTCCCCGCTTGCCGAAAGTCACCTGGGATTTTTCATATTGATTGGCCGCCTTTTGAGACAACCATTCGCCACAAAAGACCTGCAGGTAAACGGCTTTGGCACCGATGACCGCCATGAGCAGAAAAAATCCGAGGCTGACCACGATCATACGGATTTTGATTTTATGGTCAAGGCTCGACTTCATGGCAAAATAATTACCTGCCTGGGGCTTGGCATCGTCAAACCGAGCTGCTCGCGAGCGATTTTGGAAATGCGTTCAGGTGATTTCAAATGGGCCGTTTCGATTTTAAGGTTATTTTGCATGGTTACCAGTTTTTTATACTGAGCGGAGGCCTGGGTTATCTCATAACCGATACGAACGTTTTGAACCCGGCACCAGGTGTAGAACAATAGCTCGGCGATGAAAAAAGACATCAATATGATCCACACACCGGTATTTCTCTGTTCATGCTGGTCAGGCGTTGCTTTTAGGCACGTTGTATCCCTCTGCGTTGATCGTCGGCCACCGACTAAATTTTTTCCGCTGCCCGCAGACGGGTGCTGCGGGCCATGGGATTGGCGGCGATCTCTGCGTCTTTGCGGTCGCAGCGCTTTTTTGGTTAAAATACGGACTTCAGCTATTTTATCGCAAACACATTGGGGGAAATCAGGTGGGCACAAGCAGTCACGGGCCATGAGCTGCAGATGCCGCTTGACGAGGCGGTCTTCAAGGGAATGGAAGGAAAGGATACACAGCCGGCCATTTGGCAGCAGCCAATCGGTAACCTGCTGCATGAAAGCGTCAAGGCGGTCAAGTTCCTTGTTAACGGCGATTCTCAGGGCCATAAAAACACGGGTTGCGGGGTGAATTTTGGCCTTGGCTGAAAAGCGTTTCGGAATTGTCGCGGCTACCAGTTGTGCCAGTTGACGACTCGTTTGAAGCGGCTGCTTTTGCCGACGTTTAACGATTTGTCGTGCGATCGGCCGCGCCCATCGTTCCTCACCATACGTTTTGAAGATTTCAAAAAGCTGATCCTCCCCCATTGTGTTAACCAAATCATCCGCCTTCACATTCGATCGAATATCCATGCGCATGTCGAGCGGTTCATCGCGTTTAAAGCTGAACCCTCTGCCACTCGACGCGAGGTGATGCAGCGAAAGGCCCAGGTCAAGCAAAATCCCGTCTACGGCTGTCAAATTCAGGTGCGCCAGGCATTCAGCGAGCTGGATGAAATTGCCGTGAAACGGTTGAAAGTCTAGAGCCATAGGCCTTTAGCGCTTGGCGCGCGTTGGCGATGGCATCTTTATCCTGGTCGATTCCGATCAACAAACCGTTCGGCGTGATCTGCTCCAGAATTTTGCGGGCGTGCCCGCAACCGCCGAGGGTACCGTCGACATAGATTTTACCTGGTCGGCAGTTTAAGAGCGCTTACGGTTTCATCCAGCATGACGGGGATATGATCGTATGGCATGGATCAGAGCCCCAATTTGGCGATTTCGTTGCGGACATCCTCCTTTTGCATATCGTCTTCCATATGGGCGTTTTCGTTCTCCCAGTTCTGGCGTGACCAGATTTCAAAGTGATCGAGAACGCCGACCAGCACGATCTCCTTTTCAAGATCGGCATACTGCCTTAAGGTTGGCGGGATCAATATGCGGTCCTGCTTATCACAGGAACAATCGAAGGCCCCGCCGATAAAAACACGGCGGAAACGGCGCATGCTTTCGCTCTTCTCAGCCAAAGCGAGGATCCGCGTTTCGATTTCATGCCAATCGTCAAACGTGTAAGCGACGAGGCAGCTGTCCATTGTCGAAATCATGAGCCCGTTGCCGCCGCCGGCCCGCAGTACGTCCCGAAAGCGGGCCGGGATAATGAGACGGCCTTTGGCATCGATCGTATGATAGGAACTGCCACGAAACATAGTGCACCTTTAACATCCACTTTAATCCACTTTGTACGAATAAAAGTACAATTTTGGGGAAAAGTCAAGAAAAAAATCATTCTTCGATTTTATTTTTTATAATGATTTATAAAAGTTAAGAAACTATAGACAAAAAAATTTAAGTGGTTTAATGTGGTTTAAATTTTGTAGACATCCTCAAAAAAGCATGGGTATCCATTCTATTGACACGCTTTAATCCCCAATTTTTCGCGACCCTGCAAGAAAGTTCAACCCGGTGCCGGTAACAGGTATAAATTGGATTTAACTATATGAAATTAATAGTAATTTATTATTGGATGGTACAAAGCAACCGCAATTGCATCCCAAGAGATCGATCCCGGGGAGGCAATCAAATTTTGGTTGTGAAAGAATTAAAGGGATCAAAGTGGAAGCCTTGACAAGGAACCGTGAGAGTTGATACCTCTGGCAGGACACGCGCCCTATACCTGCACGGGATTGGAGCCTAAGACAACATCCATCAATGAAAATCAAACAGTTTCGATACGCGGCTGACAATTTCAGCTACTTGATGTACGGTCGGCGATCCGCCTTGGTGGTCGACGGCGGGGCCGTGGCAGCGCTTCGATCCTTTTTGGAAACCAACCGTCTTGAACTGCGATATCTCACCAACACCCATTTGCATCCAGACCATACGCTGGGTAATCGAGAGCTGTTGGATGGTTCCCGGGCCGCAATGGCTCGATCCGCGCGAACTTCCTGAACGACCAACAATTGAGATCGATGGTCAATCGATCCAGGTCTTGCGAACGCCGGGTCATACATCCGATTCAATAACGTTTTACGCGGCCAACGCGTTAATTACGGGAGATACGCTTTTCAACGGCACGATCGGTAACTGTTTTTCCGGAGACTTAAGAAGTTTCTATGAATCGATAAAAAAGCTGATCGACATGGCCTGCTGAAACGGTGATTTACGCCGGCCATGATTATGTTCGCGATGCCATGGCGTTTGCCCGCAAACTGGAACCGCACAATCCGGCGATCGATGTTTTTTACAAGGCCTATGATCCGGATCATGTTTACTCCCGCTTGGCGGATGAATTACAGATCAATCCTTATTTGCGGTTCAATACCGAAAGCATTCGGGCGTTGCTGGTGCAGAAAGGTTTTCCGGTCGATACCGAATATCAGCGCTGGGAAGGGGTCATGGCGCTTGAATAGCTGCTAATCAGATATTCGAAACACCTTTTGAGTTTAACGCTCCCCCTTTCGATACGAGCAAAGGGCAGCAATTTTTGGCAAATTCCGCTAAGGGAGGGAACGTAGAGATGGTGATTGTAGCTCGTCACGAGGTAGGCGGATAAGATATGTATTGTTGAGCGACATCGTCGCGTCATATAAAAGCGCGGAGCGATTTTATTATGCGAAGAAAAGACAAGGAAATAACCTCACGAGAGGAAATCGAGGCGATTATTCGGCGTTCGACCGTCTGCCGCCTGGCGATGATCGATGGGAACGAACCTTATATTGTGCCCATGAATTTTGGTTACGCGGACAACCACCTCTATTTTCATTCGGCGCCTGAAGGCCGTAAAATCAATATTCTGCGTCGTAACAGCCGGATCTGTTTCGAGTTTGACATTGATCACCAGGTGGTCACCGGCGCCAAGGGCTGTAAGTGGGGATTTCGTTTTCAAAGTGTTATCGGTACGGGTAAGGCCTTTTTCATCGACGGACTGGAAGCCAAAAAGAAAGCCCTTGATGTTATCATGCGCCAGTATACCGACAAGACGTTCGCGTATGACGAGCGGGTTATGAAAAAAACCGTTGTTTTCGGAGTTGCAATCGAAGCCATGTCCGGGAAACGGTCATGAAACACAGGGTCAACAAAGGCGTTATCGGCCACATCCGCAAGACCGCCCAGAAAATGTTTACGGCTGCCAGCGGCAGCCATGACTGGGAGCATACCTTACGGGTCTATGATTTGTGCCGTCGTATCGGAGCGGTCGAACAGGCGGATATGGAGGTTCTTTTGGTAGCGGCTTATCTGCACGATATTGGTCGCTGCTATCAGGATCGATCCAACGGCGCCATCTGCCACGCTGAAAAGGGTTTCCAGCTGGCCGAACCGATTGTGCAGGGTCTGGCTTTGAGAGACGATCAAAAAACCAATATCCTGCACTGTATCCGGTCGCATCGTTTTCGCGGCAACCACACCCCTGAAACAAGGGAAGCGCGTGTGCTCTTCGATGCCGACAAGCTGGATGCCATCGGTGCTGTTGGCGTTGCACGGGCTTTTCTGTTCGCCGGAGAAGTCGGGGCTCGGCTTCACAACCCAGACGTCCGGGTCGAGGATACGCAGCCTTATTCTGAAAATGATACCGGCTATCGGGAATTCAGGCTGAAACTGCGCAAAATAAAAAATCGAATATTAACCGGTGAGGGCAAACGGATGGCGGAGGACCGCCATCGGTTCATGGAAGCATTTTTTCAACGCTTTATCGAAGAATATGAAGGAAAGAGGTAAACTGTCATGAGTATTAATGTGGTCGAGAAAATCGACGAAAAGGTAGCCGGTCAAAAACGTTCTGGTAAGTGTGTCCGATAAAAGTGGCCTGGAGACGTTCATCCCGGCTTTGTTAGAGATCAACCCCACAATTAATTTTTTTTCGACCGGCGGCACCTTCGGGCGCTTGAAAGAGATCCTGGGCGACGCGGCGGACAAGTGTTTGACGCAGGTGGCCGACTATACCGGCCAGCCCGAGACACAGGGCGGACTGGTCAAGACGCTTGATTTCAAAATCTATCTGGGGCTGTTGACCGAAACCTATAACGATGCCCACCAGGCCGACTTGGCCCGTACGAGCAGTGTCCCGATCGATATGGTGATCGTCAACCTCTACCCCTTCAAGGCAACCATTGCCAAACCCGATGTAACCGTTGAAGGCGCTCGCGGCAATATCGATATCGGCGGGCCCTGCATGATTCGTGCATCGGCCAAAAATTTCATTCGGGTGGCCTCGGTCGTCGATCCGATGGACTATGCAACGCTGCTGGCCGAAATAAAAAACCATAACGGCATGACGACGTTGAACCAGCGCTTCAAATTAGCCCAAAAGGCATTTGCGCACACGGCTGAATATGATCGTGCCATCGCCGACTATCTCGGGGGTCAGACCTTCGAAAGCGTCAAAACCTGCTATTCGGTATAACCCTTGCGCTTATGAGCGACATCATCGCGATATATATAAAGCGCGGCACGCTTTTAGTTCCCTAAAGGAGAAAAAAATGGCTGAAGATCTCAAAAAAATGTACAAAACGATCATGGACGACAAGTTCCCGCCTGGCATGGAGATCAGTTTTATCGATGGGGACCAGCGCCAAACCCTTTTTTATGACAAAGTTGTCTGGACAGTCGATAATATCAACAAAGGTTTGCGCTACGGTGAGAACCCAGGCCAGGAGGCCGCCCTGTATAAATTGACCAACGGGAACCTGGTATTGGGCGAAACACAAACCATTCAGCCGGGCCAATACCTGGCTTCGGATATCGAACTCCTCCAGTCCGGCAAACACCCGGGCAAGACCAATTTGACCGATGCCGACAATTCATTGAACATTTTACGGTATTTCACTGACAAGCCGACCGTCGTGATTGTCAAACATAACAACCCTTGCGGCGTTGCCCAGGCCGACTCGCTGGAAGCGGCGTATGTAAAAGCCAACATGGCCGATCGCATTGCCGCTTTTGGTGGCTGTATCGCTCTCAACCAGCCCGTCGATCAAGCCACGGCGGAAGCGATTGTTCAGCAGTATTCCGAAGTTGTTGTTGCCCCCGACTATGAGGAAGGTGTCATGGCAATTTTGGGGCAAAAGAAAAACCTGCGGGTCGTCCGCATCGCTAACATGCAGCGACTGCGGGAATTTGTCGGACAGCGTTGCGTGGAATTCAAGAGCCTGATCGACGGTGGGATTGTGGCCCAATGGTCATTTGTGCCGGCGGCCAGGCGTAAAGCCGATTTAAAACTGGCGGAATGTGAATACCAAGGACGAACCTACAAGGTCGAACGCGAACCAACTGAACAGGAATATGCCGATCTGCTTTTCGGATGGCTGGTCGAGTCCGGCATCACATCGAATTCGGTGATCTATGTTAAAGATCTGGTCACCGTTGGCATTGGCACCGGAGAACAGGACCGTGTGGGCGTGGCGGAAATCGCCAGGGACAAGGCCTATCGTAAACTGGCCGATCGGTATTGTTTTGAAGCCCACGGGAAGCCCTACAAAGAGATGCAGGATCCGGCTGTAAAGGCTGAAATCGATGCCCGGGTGGATCAGGAAAAAGGGGGGCTGATAGGAGCAGCCATGATCAGTGACGCTTTTTTCCCCTTTCGTGACGGGATCGATGTTGGTCTTCAAGAAGGGGTAACCGCCGTGATCCAACCGGGCGGCTCGACGAACGATTACCAATCTATCGAAGCCTGTAACGAAGCCGGCGCGACCATGGTCTACACCGGCCAGAGGAGCTTCAAACATTAAACGGCCGGGGGATCGCTTTTGAGACAGGTTTTGCAGATGCCGTCGAAACGGACTTCGATCCCTTGGATGGCGCCCGGGAAAATACGATCCAGCTGTTTGATGTCGATGTTGAGAGACCCTGGATTCAAACACTCCATGTGGCCACATTGACGACAATAGAAATGCGGATGTGGCTGGTGATTGTTATTGGGAGCCATGCCGTAGAAAAACGCACGGCCGCCGCTGCTGATGCGTTCGGCCAGTCCGCAGGCCACCAGGAGGTCCAGGATACGATAGACAGTTACGCGGTTTATTGCGTTCGGGATTTCAAGGTGCTGAAAATTTCCTGGGCACTCAACGGGCAGTCATGGTTGCCGATAACTTCTAAGACCTTCAGCCGGTTTTGCGTGAAACCCAGGCCGGACGCTTGCAGTAGTTCCGGATAATCACATCGAAAGCACATCTTGAAATCCTTCGTATTAGAGCCATTGTCAGAAATATGTTCCGTTTAAATAAACCAAGCGGGCACGTAACGGTCAGTCCGCGGATGTGATCAGCCACCGTTCCAGCAATAGTGATAGCAGAAAACCGACGCCAGCCACCAATATGATGCAGGCCCCGGAGGTCAGATTGTAAGTGTACGACAACCATAAGCCGATTAAAGTGAATAGGGCGCTCAACAATCCCGCGATGACCATCATTCCAGACAATGATTTGGCATAGCGTTCAGCAATGTACGGCGGGATGGTCAAAAGCGCGATGACCAAAATCAACCCCACGATGCGAATCGTAATGACGATAGCGACCGCCAGCATGCTGATCAACAGGACATACAGGGACTTGATCGGTACGCCCCGAATCTGGGCAAATTCGGTGTCGTAAGACAAAGCCAAAAAAGCATTGTAAAAACAGACCACCACACCAATAATCACGATACCGGCGCCTGCCATCAACCAAATATCGGAAGAGGGAACGGTCAGAATACTGCCAAACAGGTAGCTCATGAGGTCCACATGATAGCCGGGCGTCAAATCGATTAAAATAATGCCCACGGCCATGCCGAGGGCCCAGAGCACCCCGATGATCGTATCGGAACGCTGTCGGGCTTTAACCATGACGAAAGCCATAATAATGGCTGCTACCAGGGCAAAGCCGAGGGTGCCCAGCATATACGGGATCCCCAAAAAAAAGGCCAGGCCGATGCCCCCATAAGCAGCGTGGGCGATACCGCCGGAAAAAAAAACAATCCGGTTAACGACGACCAGCGACCCGATAATGCCGCAGATCAAGCTGGCCAACAGGCCGGCCATAACGGCATTTTGCATGAATTCAAATTGAAGCGTTGCCCACATGATGTCAGTGTTTTTTCAGGACCCGGTGCGGGAGTCCGTGAGCGACCAATTCGACCGGGCATTGATGCATGTCGATCATTTCATCGGTAATTTCCGCCTCATCATGGTAAAAAACGGTTTGGTTGACGCAGGCGACCGATTTGGCGTAGCTGGAAAGCATCATGGCATCATGGCTTACCAGCAGGATTGTCAGTGATTTGTTCAACTCGATTAAAAGCTCATAAAATTCTTCCTGACCTTTGGGATCGATGTTGGCCGTAGGCTCATCCAAAAGCAGTAGCTCCGGTTCGCTGACCAAGGCGCGCGCGATCAGAACCCTTTGAACCTGGCCTCCGGAAAGATCGCCGATGCGGCGCTGGCAATACGGTCCCATTTCCAATCGTTCCAGGGCCTGGCGTGCGGCGGCACGATCCTGGCGGGCGAAACGGGACCATTTTTGCTTGGGTCCGATCCGGCCCAGAAGCACGACGTCGAGGGCGGAAATGGGAAACCCGGCATTGATGTGTACGTATTGGGGGACATATCCGATGCGGTGGGCAACGTTGTGGGGTGCCCGGCCCAACACACGGATATTTCCGTGGTCGGGTTTCAGCAGGCCAAGCATCAACTTCAAAAGGGTCGTTTTGCCACCGCCATTGGGTCCGATCAGGACGGTAAAATTACCGGTTTCGATGTGCATGTCGACATTTTTCAACACCGGTTCCCGGTCGTAGGCGAAACTAAGGTTTTCAACCGTGATGGCGGGTGCTGGCCGGTTGGTTGCGATCCGATCGCCGGGTGGGTGGATTGGGTCATGGGTTGCTGTCATCGCAAAGCTGCCTTGATTTGAAGGGCCTGTCGGTGCAAGTTGCCAGGCCAGTTGTAAGCCAGAGGATCGGCGATGACCAGTTCACCGTTGATCGCTTTGGCAATGGCGTTGGCACTGCGGCTTGAAAACTGCGGTTGCACAAAAATAATTCTGATCGCGTGGGCCTGTGCAAACTGGATCAATGCTTGCATTTGGGCCGGTTTGGGGTCCTTGCCTTCCATTTCCACGGAAAGTTGTTTTAGCCCGTAAGCCTGGGCGAAATACCCCCAGGACGGGTGGAACACCATAAAAGCCAGGCCTTGGTGATTTTTGAAGAGATCTGCGCAATTCGAAATCGAGCTGGTCGAGCATTTGAATAAATTTGTCGTAGTTGGCTTGATAAGCGGAGGTATGCTTTGGATCGATCTGACACAAGGCAGTCAGAATATGCCGCGCTTGGATTTTAACCAGTGGTGGCGCCAGCCAGATATGGGGGTCGCGGCTGACCGTGGTGATGGCTTTCGTCATCATCTCCAAAAAGATGATCAACGTCCGGCATGGGACGTTTGACAATACCCTGGTCGGTCAGCACGATGCGCATGGCGGGATTGGCGGCCGCGATTTTAGCGAGCCATACCTTTTCAAAGGGCACGCCGATTGCAAAATAGAGACCGGCTTGGGATAAGGCAATCATCTGACGCGGTTTGGGTTCATAGGTCGCCGGGCTCGCTCCGGGCGCTACCATGACGTGGACTTCGACGTGGCTCTTGACCGATCTGCTCGACAAAGTACTTTTGGGGTAGGATACTGACAAAAACCTGCTGGCCGGCGGCCGCAGAACTAGAGCCGGTTCCCATGATCAGGACCCATAGATGAAGGTTAAAAAGGGCGACCAGAGGGTCTCATTGTATGACCTCATGTATACGCCAATCGGGCATCTAACCCCATAATGCAACTAATTTGCATAAACTTTTGATGAAGTCAACCAGTCTTGTGCGGGCAGCGACCCTTCAGATAGCCGTTTAGAGGGTTTTTTGATTTTTTCGGCCAACCTCGTTCGGCCTGCCTCGGGAACCTTCTACAAAGTATCACCAGAGGCTTGCAGTAATCTTTTTAGTGCTTATGTTGGTCAAGACGATAATTGGAGCTATCTCAAATTTTATTGAAACAGTTCAGGAGGTACAAATGTGGGAATATACTGATAAAGTGAGAGACCACTTTTTAAATCCGCGCAATGTAGGGATCGTCGAAGATTTCGACGGCATTGGCGAGGTCGGTTCCCTGGCTTGTGGTGATGCGTTGAAGCTGACGTTTAAACTAGATAAGGACGAAACCATCTCAGATGCTAAGTTCCAGACCTTTGGGTGTGCCAGTGCCATTGCGTCCTCATCGGCCCTGACGGAGATGATCAAAGGGCATGCCATTGAAAGAAGCGGCCAAAGTAACCAACGACGACATCGCTGACTTTCTTGGCGGGCTGCCCAAGGAGAAAATGCATTGTTCCGTGATGGGGCGCGATGCCCTTGAAAAGGCGATTGCGCACTACCGGGGCGAAGCCGATAAAAAGGTTGAAGGCGAGATCGTGTGTGAGTGTTTCGGCATAACCGATGTGGAAATCAGGCGGGCCGTTACCGAGAACCACTTGAAAACCGTGGAAGATGTGACCGATTATGTCAAGGCCGGGGGTGGATGTGGGAATTGCCACGAGCGCATCGGCGAAATTATTGCCGAAATCACGGGAGCCCCTGTGGCGGTAAAACCGAAACCCAAACACTTGACCAATATCCAGAAAATCAAATTGATCGAAGAAACCCTGGAACGTGAGATTCGGCCGGCCTTGCGTCAGGACGGTGGCGATATCGAGCTTGTCGATGTCGACGGCAACACGGTCATTGTGAAATTGAGAGGTACCTGCTCGACGTGCAGTGCCTCCCAGGTGACGTTAAAAAATTACGTGGAAGCCAAAATGAAAGAATTGGTGACCCCAGACTTGGTTGTTGCAGAGGTGGAATAATGAAGACCATCTACATGGATAACAACGCCACGACCAGAGTGGACCCGCAAGTGGTAGAAGCCATGTTGCCTTTTTTCAGCGAGGCTTACGGCAATCCGTCGAGTGTGCATACCTTTGGCGGCAATGTCGGCCGCAGCATTAATCATGCCCGGGCCCAGGTCGCCGGCCTGATCAACGCGGCGCCTGAAGAAATCGTGTTCACGAGTTGTGGTACGGAGAGTGACAGCACCGCCATTCGAGCCGCAATTGCATCCTATCCCGAGCGCAAGCATATCGTCACGACCCGGGTTGAACATCCGGCGGTAAAGAATCTCTGTGAGCACCTGGCCAAGAACGGATATCGCGTTACGTTTGTGCCGGTCGACCGCGACGGAAACCTCGACCTGGACTATCTGTACGCCCACTTAAGTGACGACACGGCGATCGTCAGTATCATGTGGGCCAACAACGAAACCGGTGTGATGTTTCCGCTTGAAGAAATTGTGCCCGCCGTACAAGCCCGAGGGATCCCGTTCCATACGGATGCGGTGCAGGTGGTCGGGAAAGTACCGGTAGACGTTAAAAAGGTAACCGTTGACATGCTTTCTTTTTCCGGACACAAGGTTCATGCCCCCAAGGGCATTGGTGTCCTCTATGTTCGCAAAGGGACGCGCTACGCACCGTTTATGATCGGGGGCCATCAGGAGAGGGGCCGACGCGGGGGGACCGAGAATGTCGCTTCCATTGTCGGACTCGGTAAAGCCAGCGAACTGGCTGCGCAATGCAACTTCAAGATCAAATGCCACGCATTGCCAACCTGCGCGACAGGCTTGAAAAAGGACTGTTAACACGCATTCCCAATGCCATGGTGAACGGGACCAGCGAGCGGCGGCTTCCGAATACCACCAGCATCAGTTTTGAATTTGTCGAAGGCGAATCGATTCTTTTGATGATGGACACCCTGGGGATTTGCGCATCATCCGGTTCGGCATGCACTTCCGGTTCACTCGAGCCGTCACATGTCCTGCGTGCCATGGGCGTCCCCTTTACCGCGGCCCATGGTTCGATCCGATTCAGCCTCAGTGCCTACAACACGGACGATGAAGTCGATTACATTGTCGAAAACCTGCCGCCTCTGATTGCAAACCTGCGCAAGATGTCGCCTTTCTGGAATCAATCGGCGGCAAGCACCTGAAGTAGCCCTTGGAGATAGAAGCCGGGGAAACAATTTCCGTGAGATTGGATGACATAAAAAGGCGGACATGATGGCTACCAAACCGAAAGACGGCCCGGCGGCCTGCAGAACCGAAGCCGACACGCTTTCGCAGTACCGCGAGAAATTGCCAGATATGGTTGAAAGCATTGTTGCGAAATGTAACGACACGGAATGCTATAACCATATCGACTATGAACCGATTCCTTCGCGGGCTTCGGTGATCGAGATTATCAACCGATTGAGGGAAATTTTATTTCCGGGTTATTTTACCCGGACCAAACTGGATCCCGTCAACCTTCAATACAGCATGGGCCAGTCGGTTACGGCCGTGTTCGATTTGCTTTCCGAGCAGATTTGCCACAGCATTCGACACGACTGTTTCCGGTACGATAAGCCGTGCAGCGACTGTTCGGAACTGTCCCATGAACAAGCGCTGTCTTTTTTAGAGTCGATACCCGAAATTCGCGAGCAGTTGGCAATGGATGTCAATGCGGCTTACCATGGGGATCCGGCCGCTAAAAGCCATGACGAGATTATTTTCAGTTACCCCGGCATCTATGCTTTGACCGTCTATCGGATTGCCCATAAACTCTTCCATTTGAACGTCCCGTTGATACCCCGAATCATGACCGAACATGCCCACAGTACGACCGGCATAGATATCCACCCCGGGGCTCACATCGGCAAGGGCTTTGTGATTGATCATGGCACCGGCGTCGTGATCGGTGAGACGACCCTTATCGGCGATGATGTGAGGATATACCAGGGCGTCACCCTCGGTGCGCTTTCGTTGCCCAAGGATGCTGTCGAAAAGTTGAAGGGTAAAAAGCGCCATCCGACGATCGAAGACGATGTGATCATCTATTCCGGTGCCACCATATTGGGAGGCGACACGGTTATCGGTGCCCGCAGTGTTATCGGGGGCAATGTCTGGGTAACCAAATCTGTGCCGCCGGACACCAAAGTAAGCATGAAAGCACCGGAACTCACCTACATGCCGAGCCCTAATTCCGGTTCCTAAATCTCACCTTTTCCCAAGCCGAGCGATTTCCAGTTTTACCACTTTGAGACGTTGTCTAGTTGGCGAGTTGCCGATAGTGGCCTTTACCCGGGGCCTGGGTGGTATTCATTGGGCTGAAAAGCGAGGGTTGCCAGATAATCTTCGAGGGATTCCGCCCTCCGAATGAGTTGCACAGAGCCATCCGCACGCAGCAGCAGTTCCTTGGGACGCAATTGGCCATTGTAGTTAAATCCCATGGCATGGCCATGTGCACCGGTGTCCTGGATGCAGAGCAGATCGCCTTGCAGATGGCCGGGCAGCGATCGCTGAATGGCGAACTTGTCGTTGTTTTCGCATAGCGACCCGACCACATCCACGGGTTGCAGCTCGGTTCCCGGGCCGACCGGCTTGCCGATGACATCAATGTGGTGATAGGCACCATACATGCCCGGACGCATCAAGGCCGACATGCTGGCATCCACGCCGATGTAGGTTCGGTAGGTGTCTTTGCGATTGATGGCCGTCACTATCAGCGCACCGTGGGGGCCGGTCATATAGCGGCCGCTTTCCATGAACAGTCTGGGGGCATGTCCGTTTTGGTGTCTGAAGGCGCCTGAACAGGTCGTCGATTTCACGGGCCATGGCTCTCAGGTCCAAGGGTGTGCTCTTCCGGGCGGTAGGGGATCCCCAAGCCACCGCCGATATTAATGAAGTCGAACCGGATGGCCAGTTTTTTTGATATCCATTCGACGATATCCAGGAGCATGCGCGTGGTTTGAACCATATAGCGGTAATCCCGTTCATTGGAAGCCATCATGGCATGTAGGCCGAACCGTTTAACCCCGCGATCGCGGGCCATTTGATAGGCCGACAGGAGTTGGTCGTGGGCAACGCCGTATTTGGCTTCGAGCGGGTTTCCGATAATCCTGTTGCCTTTACGGCGGGGACCCGGGTTGTAGCGGAAGCAAAGCAGTTCCGGCAATTCGGGAACTTTGTCGATCAGTGAGATGTCATCCAAATTCAGAATTGAACCACCATCGGAAGCGGCGGCCAAAAAGTCGGCTGGACGGGTATTGTTGGATGTAAACATGAGGTCGTGGCCCTGGGCGCCGATACGCCGGCCCAAGTGCAGTTCGGCAACGGAACTGCAATCAAAGCCGAACCCCATTGATGCATGATGGTCAAGATGTGCGGGTTGGGTAAGGCCTTGACGGCGAAATATTCTTTAAAGCCTTCCAGCGCTCAAACGCTTTTTTCAGGGTTTGACCGGTGGCACGGATCCCGGCTTCGTCATAGATGTGAAAAGGTGTTCCATAATGGGCGGCGATATCACGCGCCACCGGGAAAAGTCTGTTTTTGTAATCAGTCGGACATGGGCATGGTCTAACTTCCTTTACTTCATATTCAATTACCAGGTTGGGCTGGATTCGAAGGCAATCGTCGTCAATTGTTCACCCGAAATTCGAAATCCGAAGCACGAAATTCGAAACGGCTCGGCCGACGCGCGGCTGTTGATTAACGCCTGCGGGCGCGGCATTTACCCAGGCCGTTTTTAGCCTGAACGGTTGCTTGCTTAAGCCAGGGCTTGGCTGATACGCTGCATGGCGGTTTGAACGTTTTCGAAGCTGTTAAACGCGCTGATGCGAATATGGCCTTGACCACATTTCCCGAATCCGGCACCGGGCGTACAGACCACGCCGGCATCGTGGAGCAGGCGGTCGAAAAGCGTCCATGAGTCCAGTGTGCTTGACACCCAGATGTAGGGTGAATTTTCACCACCAACGCATTCGAGCCCCAAAGCGGCAATCTTTTCACGGATAAAGGCGGCGTTTTGCATATAATAATCGATCAATTCCTGAACCTGCTGCTTGCCTTCAGGGCTGTAAACGGCTTCCGCCGCGCGCTGAACCGGATATGAGACGCTGTTGAATTTGGTCGTATGGCGGCGATTCCACAGGGTATGCACGGCCTGTGGCTGTCCGTCCGCTGTAAACGCCATGCAGGCTTTGGGAACAACCGTATAAGCGCAGCGGGTCCCTGTAAAGCCGGCTGTTTTGGAAAAACTCCTGAATTCGATAGCCACCTCGTGGGCCCCTTCGATTTCAAAGATCGAATGCGGCAGGGTATCGTCCTGAATAAATGCTTCATAGGCGGCATCAAAGAGAATCAGTGCTTGATTGGCCTTGGCGTAGGCGACCCAAGTTGCAAGCTGCTCTTTTGTAATCGTGGCACCGGTTGGGTTGTTTGGAAAACAAAGGTAGATCAAGTCGACCGGCGTATCCGGCAATTCGGGAACATAGCCGTTTTGGCGGGTGCTGTCGAGATAAACCAGGCCTTCATAGCGGTCCTCGCAGAAAGCACCCGTCCGTCCGGCCATGACATTGGTGTCGACATAGACCGGATAAACCGGGTCCGGAATGGCCACACGGGCATCCGATGGCAAAAATTTCCTGGATATTGCCGGTATCGCACTTGGCGCCGTCACTGATGAAAATTTCATCGGCCTCGATCTGGAGTGCCGTGGGCTTGAAAATCTTCTTGGGCGATTGATTTCACGCAGAAAGCCATAGCCCTGCTCAGGACCATATCCCCGGAAAGTACTGTCGGCGCCCATTTCGTCGATGGCCTGATGAAAAGCCGCGATACAGGCCGGCGGTAGCGCCCGGGTGACGTCACCGATGCCGAGTTTGATCAACTCCTTGTCCGGGTTCTCTTGCTGAAAGGTGTTAACGCGCCGGGCAATTTCAGCGAACAAATAGGATGACTGTAGTTTTAGGTAGTGTTCATTAATCTTTAGCATCTTTTTCTCCTCGTGGCTTGGACTGCTCCATGGCGTCGATAGGAATACGGGCGGTTTCTTTAATCGTCGCCATAACAATGGCTGTACGGGTCGAACGTACCGCTTTGATAGACGCGATCCTGGTCTGGATCAAGCGTCCCAGTTCTTCGCTGTCGGAAACCCGTGCTTTCACCAGGTATCCATCTTCACCAGACACAAAGTGGACTTCCTGGATTTCCGGTAATGCTGCCAGGCGGGCGCCGACGCGTTGGGCTTCCTTGGAACGATCGGTGATGACGGTTATAAAGGCCACCTGGCTGCACTGGAACCGCTGGGGGTTGAGCCGTACTTCATATCCATCGATAATCCCCTGTTTTTCGAGTTTGCGAATCCGCTCCAACACGGCCGACGGGGCCAATTTAACCTGGCGAGCAACTTCGACGTTGGGGATGCGGGCCTTTTCCTGTAAAATATTCAGTATTTTTAAGCTTATTGCGTCTAATCATTCTCTTATAATCCTTAATTTTCAGTGATAATATTCATTATAAAGCATATTGTCAAGAACAATATTCATATAAAATCGCTTTGGCGATTTTATATATGGCGCGACTGCGTCGCTATTCAGAAACGCTTTGATCAGCTTATTTTTCTGGTTAGCCTTACAAAACCGAGCGAAAGGCGCTAAGGGTGGTATCTATGGCGGAGTCGGAGATGTGGTAGTTGGTGACGGCCCGCAGTTGAGATGGGCCTGTGGGAAGTACCCGGACACCTGCGGATAAAAGCTGCTGCACCAGGGTTGTGGCGGTAAGATTTTCACGGGTAATATCGATGTAAACGATGTTGGTTTTTACACTTGCAGGGGTTGTTTTGATACCGTTGATTCCAGACAGCTCCTGGGCCAGTTTGCTGGCATGGGCATGGTCTTCGGCCAGGCGATCGACCATTTGGGTCAAGGCGACGATGCCGGCGGCCGCCAGGATGCCTGACTGTCGCATTCCACCACCCAAAACCTTGCGTACGCGCCGGGCTTGGGCGACAAAGGCCTGGGAGCCGCAAACCAAGGAGCCGGCTGGTGCGGAAAGAGCCTTACTAAGACAAAAGGAAACCGAATCGGCCTGCTTGGTCAGTTCTCGGGGCAGAACTCCCAATGCGGTGGCGGCATTAAAAATTCGGGCACCATCGATATGCAATTTAAGTTTGTGGGTGCGGGCCAATTGGCCGATGGTCTGTAAATAGGCAATCGTCAATGGATTGCCGTGGCAGCGGTTATGCGTGTTTTCCAGCACGAGAAGCCGGCTACGGGGAAAATGGACATCGTCCGCACGCACGGCGTTTTCGATTGCGGTCGGGGAGATCGTTCCGTCAGGCTGATTTGGAACCGTGCGTGGATGAATACCGCCGAGGGCTGCTGATCCGCCCTGTTCATAAAAGAATATATGGGACTGGTCACCCAGGATCATCTCGTCTCCCCGCCCACAGTGCACCATCTGGCTTATAATATTCGCCATAGTACCGCTGGCAACGAACAGGGCCGCCTCTTTACCCATTCGTTGAGCGGCCATTTCCTCCAAACGTCTGACGGTCGGGTCTTCTCCGAAAACATCGTCGCCTACTTCGGCCTCTGCCATTGCTTGCCGCATGGCGGGTGTCGGTCGGGTTACGGTGTCTGATCGCAGGTCGATGAAAGTCATGTTCAATTCTCCGATGGTCAGGTAGCAAAAACGAACGCTGGTGTTATCGTAGCCGTACTTTTATGGAATTGGCGTGAGCATCCAGGCCTTCAATTTCAGCCAGACGTACGATGTCAGGGCCTCTTTTTTAAAAGCGGCTTTCGAATAATAGATCAGGCTGGTTTTTTTGATAAAGTGATCCACTGCCAAAGCGGAAGCGAAACGGGCGGTACCGGCGGTCGGCAGAACATGGTTGGGCCCGGCGATATAGTCACCAACCGGTTCAGGGGTATAAGGTCCTACAAAGACCGCACCGGCGTTACGGATCAAACCGATATGTTCAAAAGGGTCTGCGATGTGCAACTCAAGGTGCTCAGGGGCAAAACGGTTCGCCAGTTCAAAGGCACTGGACCGATCCGGCACAACGAATATGGCACCGAAACGCTTTAATGATTGCCGTGCGATTTCTTTGCGCAGCAACGATGCGAGCTGGCGTTGGACCGCTTGAGCAACGGCCTGGGCCGTATCCATTGAATCCGTTACCAGTGTGGCCGATGCCAGCGGGTCGTGTTCAGCCTGGGAAAGAAGGTCGGCGGCAATGTAGTCCGGATTGGCCGTCGCGTCAGCAATTACCAGGACTTCGCTGGGGCCGGCAATCATGTCGATGCCGACCGTGCCGGCAACAATTTTTTTAGCGAGGGTGACATAAATATTTCCGGGGCCGACGATGACATCGGTCTTAGGAATCGTTGCGGTACCGTAGGCCATGGCTCCGATAGCCCAGGCACTGCCGACTTTATAGATGCTATCGATGCCGGCCATGCGGGCGGCAACCAGAAGATGTGGGTTTACGCTCCCGTCGGCCCTTGGCGGAGTGACCATGATCGACCTGCTTGACACCGGCTATTTTAGCGGGAATGCCTCCCATGAGAACCGAAGATACGAGCGGCGTTTGCCCTCCTTGACCGCCGGGTACATATACGCCGGCGGCGTCGACCGGGTTGACCAGCTGCCCCAACAGGGTGCCTGGCCTGCTTTTGTCGATCCATGATTTGGGAAGCTGCTGCCGATGAAACGATTCGATCTGGGTTGCCGCTTTTTTCAGCGCGCGTTTGAAAGAAGCGGTCAACTTTTCGTGGGGCTTGCGCTATTTCCTGGTTGGTGACCTGAGTGCTTCGACCGGCATACCGGGTGCGTCAAACTGGTTGGCATATTTAATCAAGGCCGCATCGCCATTTTTGCGAACATCCTCGAGAATCCGCGCGACCGCCTGCAGGTCTTTCTTTTTGTACGCCAGCCCACGGTTGGCAATCGCTGCGACCTTTTGTCCGCGGCTTGGGAGGGATAGGTGTAAATTTTCATTGTTTTATCCTTGTTATTTTGAGACAGCTTCTAATGATCGCCTTGGTGTAATGCGAACCACTGGGTTTGTCAACATTATCTGCATAATGCGGCGATCGACAATCGCAGCGTTACAGGCTTTATTGGGGTTGACAATCCCGCTGGGATCTGTAGAAATAAATCCTTCTGAGTATATGCGTAAAAAGAGCCGTCTCTGCTTGGGAGGTAGACGCATCTCATGCTGTGTGTGGCTTCGCAGACGTGGAATTGAGACATCAACATTTGACACTAGGGAGGAAAAAATGCCAGAAGACCGAATTTACAACTTCAATGCCGGCCCTGCGGCCCTTCCCCTCAGCGTTCTGGAGGAAATCAGAGATGCCTTTTTAAATTTCAAAGGCTCCGGCATGTCGATTACCGAAGTGAGCCACCGATCCAAATGGTTTGATGATGTCATCAATGACGCTATCGCGCGGGTCAAACGGTCTATTAAACTTGGATGACAAATTCCATGTGCTGTTTTTGCAGGGAGGGGCGAGCCTGCAGTTTTGCATGATCCCGATGAATTTGCTGGCCCAAGGTCAATCCGCTGATTATGTCAATACCGGCACCTGGTCCACCAAAGCAATCAAGGAAGCCCAGATTCAAGGCAAGGCCATCAAGGTCGTGGCATCCTCCGAAGACAAGAACTTTTCCTATATTCCGCAGGACATCGCTTTCACACCAGGTGCGGCCTATGTCCATATTACGTCCAACAATACCATCAAGGGGACCCAGTGGCTGCAATTTCCCGACACCGGCGATGTACCGCTGATCGCCGATATGTCATCCGACATCTTCAGCCGGACTTTTGACGCGACCAAGTTCGGGCTTTTTTATGCCGGCGCTCAGAAAAACATGGGGCCGGCCGGTGTCTGTATGGTGGTGATACGTGAGGACATGCTCCAGCGGGTTCCGGATGGGCTTCCGACCATGCTGAAATACACCACGTTTGCCGCCAAGAATTCCATGTATAACACCCCGCCGTGTTTTGCGATCTATACGGCCCAGTTGGTGCTGAAATGGATCGAAGAGACGATCGGCGGGCTAGACAAAATGGCGGACATCAACCGTCGCAAGGCGGAAATGCTCTACGGATTTATCGACAGCAGTGATTTTTATCGGGGAACCGCTGCACAAGACAGCCGTTCGATGATGAACGTCACCTTCCGGCTACCGAGTGAGGACCTTGAAAAGGCGTTTGTTCAGGAAGCGCTGGCTAACGGGCTGGGAGGCCTCAAGGGGCATCGATCAGTCGGTGGTTGCCGGGCTTCGATTTACAACCCAACGCCGGTTAAGGCGATCGAGACGCTGGTGGCGTTTATGAAAGTGTTTCAGCAGAAAAACACCTAATATAAAATCGCAGAGCGATTTTATATATTGAATTCCGCCACGATAAACGTGTGATCGGAGGTCTGGGTAAGCAATCGGGGGGCGATGTCGATCCAGGCCTTGGTCGACCGATCGGCCAGGGGACGGGTGGCGCAAATGTGATCGATGCGCCAACCGAGACCGCGCTTTACGGCATTGGGGATACGGTAATCCCAGAACGTATAAACCTGCTCGTCAGGGTTGTGCCGGCGGTAAACATCCACAAAGCCCCAATCCATAACCGCTTGCAGGGCCCTATGTTCGGCCGGATGATACCCGACACTCCCCGCCAGCTTGTCCGGATCATAGACATCGATCGGCTCAGGCGCCACATTGAAATCGCCTACCCAGAGCACCTGCCCTTGCGGATCGCAACTTCTTTCAAAATAGGCCTTGAGCCGTTCGAACCAGGCGAGCTTGTATTGAAATTTATCCGAATTCGGGTCCTGCCCTTGCGGAATATAGGTGTTGACCACCGTTAGCCCATCAATTTCGACGATCAAAAGGCGCGCTTGCTCATCGTTGCCACCATCTTCGAATCCAACAGCCACAACTGTCGCAACCTGCCGGCTCAAGACAGCAACGCCATTGTAGCTTTTCTGGCCATTGAACGTGCAGTGGTAGCCATGGTCTTGAAACGCCTGCTGAGGGAAATCCGGGTCCTGAACTTTGGTTTCTTGAACACATAAGATGTCCGGGCGTTCGGTAACAAGCCAATCGACAAGGATCGGCAGCCGGGCCCGAATACTGTTGGCATTGAAACTGGCTATTTTCATGATGCGGTTGTCACTTTTGGTTTTACTTGACATTACTATTGAATACCAATAATTACAACGGGAGAGTCATCCTTGAAGTTTCCTCAGTTACGATACACCATCTTGTTTGATTTGATCAAGTTTCGAAGCATTTTATACATAATCCCAACCAAGCAAAAGGAGGCGTTATGGACAAGCTAATCCGAATTAACATGGGGCCTGCGGGTGGTCCGGAGATTAAAATCGAGCCGATAGGGGATTATGCCGGTCTGGGTGGCCGCGCGATGACGTCTACGATTGTGGCCAAAGAGGTGCCGCCTTTGTGCCATCCTCTGGGTGCCGACAACAAGCTCGTGATCGCTCCTGGGATGTTGAGCGGATCTGTGGCCGCCATGTCCGGCCGCATCTCGGTGGGATGCAAAAGCCCGCTGACCGGCGGTATCAAAGAAGCCAATTCAGGGGGGCAGCCGTCCCAGGTCCTGGCCCGCATGGGCTATGCGGCCATCGTTATAGAAGGCAAACCTCAGGACGACACCCTATATAAAATCTTGATCAACAAGCAGGGCGCCACCATTGAGCCGGACAACAGTTTGAAAATGCTTGGCAATTATGATCTGGTCGATAAAATGAAGGCCGCTTACGGCGATAAAATTACCTGTATTTCGATCGGGCAAGCCGGAGAGATGAAGATGTCGGCCGCTTCGATCGCGTTTACCGACATGGAATTGCGGCCGACCCGCCATGCCGGCCGGGGAGGCGTCGGGGCGGTGATGGGGTCCAAGGGGGTCAAGGTAATTGTTATCGACACGACCGACCTGACACGCCGGGAACCTAAGGATCCGGATAAATTCAAGGCTGCCAATAAAGAATGGGTGGCCGGTCTGCGCAAACATCCGGTTTGCGGTGAAGGGTTGCCGACTTACGGCACCAATGTCCTGATGAACGTGATCAACGAAGCCGGCGCGTTGCCGACGCACAATTTCAAGACCGGGCAGTTTGACGGGGTGGCTAAAATCAGCGGCGAAACGCAGCCAGAGCTGGAAAATGCCCGCGGCGGTGAAGGTTCGGCCACCCACGGCTGCCACAAGGGATGCGTGATCCGCTGCTCCGGTACGTTTTATGACAAGGACGGCAATTATGTGACCAAACAGCCGGAATATGAGACCGTGTGGGCCCACGGCGGCAACTGCGGGATCGACGATCTGGATGCCATTGCGCAACTCGACCGAATGGATGACGATTTTGGTCTCGACACGATCGAGATGGGGGCCACCATCGGCGTGGCCATGGAAGCGGGGCCTAGCCAAATTCGGTGACGCCGAGGCCGCCATCAAACTGGTCAAGGAAGTCGGCCAGGGGACACCGTTAGGCCGCATTCTGGGCAATGGGGCGGCTGTAACCGGCCAGGTCTTTGGTGTCGAGCGGGTACCGGTGGTCAAGCGGCAGTCCATGCCGGCCTATGACCCGCGGGCGGTGCAAGGCATCGGCGTGACCTATGCCACCTCGACCATGGGAGCGGATCACACCGCCGGTTATTCCGTAACTGCCAATATACTGGGTGTCGGCGGAACCGTTGATCCGCTGAAACCGCGAAGGTCAGGTCGAACTGGCCCGCAACCTCCAGATTGCAACCGCATCCATCGATGCCTCCGGTATGTGCCTGTTCATTGCCTTTGCCGTTCTGGACCAGCCGGAGACGTTTCAGGCGCTTGCTTGATTTGATGAGTGCCTTTCAGCGGCAAGGAATTTACGGCCGATGATTGGGTGGGACTCGGCAAGTCGGTTCTCAAGCTGGAAAGAGAATTCAATACGGCCGCTGGTTTTACGGCCAAAGATGACCGCCTGCCAGATTATCTTCAAAAAAGAGGCTTTGGCACCTCACAATGTTACCTTCCAGGTTTCGGATGAGGAACTGGACGAAGTTTTCAACTGGTAATTGATGTGTTTAAAAACCATTGGGTAAAATGGGGAGGCCGCAAGGTCTCCCCATTGTGTTTGGAGAAATGATGACAATCCAATCAAAACGCTAAGCTCGATTTGGCCGTTGCGTCAAGGTGGCTGCCGGTTTTCGGAGCGCTTCTGTACCAAGGTTTTACGGTGGCAGTGCAGACCGGCGTTAGTTTGAGGGCCGTGTTGTGCGAGCAACTCGGAATCGAGGCCGACTATCTGGAAAATCGAATTCAAACGGTATTTCTAAATGGCCAGGCGGTCGATGATGTCAACCAGGCGGTGGTCAAAAACGGCGCTGTGGTGGCCCTTTCGGCGGCCATGCCGGGCCTGGTCGGAGCGGTGATGCGCCGGGACGGTTTTTATGCCGGTTTGCGAAGCAGCATTTCATACCGCGCTGAAGACATCACGGTGGCAGCATCACCGGGAACCATCCAGCTGAAGCTGTTCAATCTGGTGGCCAAAGAATTGGGCACCCATTTTCTGAAACAGGGGATTGAAATAGACAGCCATGCCTGGCAGACGTTTTTAAGCGGTCAAGCGGAAGATTTCCAACAAGGGATAACCGCCGCCCGTGTAGACGGCCAGAGCATCGATCCTTTGGACCTGTTTGTTAGGCAATGGCCGACCGGATCCGTCAACCTTTTTGTCACCGTGGCCTGACACGGGTGAAAGTAAAGTATGCGGCTATTTATTTTTCTATCCATTTTTTTGGGCATCTACGGCAGTGTTCACCTCTATTGGTATCTGAAATTCAAGCGCGCGTTCGTGTTGGGCTCTTTTGCCAGCCTGGTGTGTGTTCTTTTCATGGTCAGCATGATCCTGGCGCCGGTTCTGACCCGCTATTTAGAAAGACAGCACCTGGAAATGCCTGCCCGCTGTCTGGCTTATGTCGGCTATTTCTGGATGGGCTATCTGTTCTTGTTTTTTGCATCCGGATTGGTTGTGGATGGGTATCGTCTCCTGGTGGCAGGCGCAGTGCGGCTATTCGAGACCGGCGGGGCCTTGCAATTGTCCGCCCGCCAAGCCTTTGTTATTCCATTGCTTGCGGCGGCCGGCATCACGTGTTTTGGCTTTTATGAAGCCCGTGACATCAAGATTGAAAGGGTGACCCTTCAAACCCCCAAGCTGACACGGGCGGCTGGGCGGCTTAAAATTGTGCAGATATCGGATGTCCATCTCGGTCTGATTGTCGGCGCTGCGCGACTGCGAAGGATCGTGGCGGTAATCGAGGCTGAAAAGCCGGACGTGCTGGTGTCGACCGGGGATCTGATCGATGGCCGGTTTAGCACAATGACCGGCCTGGCGGACATGCTCCGCCGCATCCCGACACGTTATGGCAAATATGCCGTTACCGGCAATCATGAATTTTATGCCGGCTTGCGCACGACGCTGCAAATCACGCGCGACGCCGGCTTCAAAATCCTGCGCGGTGAGGGGGTGAGCATTCCCGGCCTGATCAGCATCGCCGGCGTGGATGACCCCACTGGCCGACGAATGGGTCCTTTGCAGCCGGTTTCCGAAACAAGCCTTGCGATCGGCGTACCCCGTGATCAATTTGCCCTGCTTTTAAAACACCAGCCGCGGGTAGCGGAGGCATCCCAGGGGCTTTTCGACCTGCAGCTGTCCGGCCATACGCACAAGGGCCAAATTTTTCCATTCGGCCTGATTGTCAAAGCATTTCTTCCCATATGACAGCGGCCTCTTCACGCTTTCCAACCAGAACCATTTGTATGTCAGCCGAGGCACCGGCACCTGGGGGCCGCCGATCCGTTTTTTATCACCACCCGAAGTGACCGTGATAGAGTTGGTTTCCACCGCAAAATAGAAAAAGGTCGCCAAACTGGCGACCTTTTTGACACCTAAAATCGCTCGGCGCTTTTAGGTACAGAGTTCGAACAGGGCCGCAGCCCCCATGCCACCCCCGATGCACATGGACTCGACCCCGTATTGAACCCCTTGGGCCTGCATGTTGGCCAGCAAGGTGGCACACAGTTTGGCGCCGGTGCATCCCAGGGGGTGCCCCAGTGCGATGGCGCCGCCGTTGAGGTTGACATTTGCCAGGTCGATGCCCAGTTCGTTGATGCAATACAGGGCCTGGGATGCAAAGGCCTCGTTGATTTCCCACAACCCGATATCTTTAACGCTCAGACCCGCCATGTCCAGAAGCTTGGGAATGGCGTAGCGGGGACCGACGCCCATCTCGTCCGCCCGGCAGCCGATGGTGGTGTAGTACTTCAATTTGGCCACTGGCTTCAAATCAAATTCTTTGACCTTGTCCTCGCTCATGATAACGGTTGCAGCGGCACCATCCGTTGTTTGCGAGGAATTGCCGGCCGTGACGCGATCCATTGACAGCAAAGACCGGCCGCAATTTACCCAATCCTTCCAGGGTCGTTGTTTCC
This sequence comes from uncultured delta proteobacterium, assembly GCA_963802265.1. Lineage (GTDB taxonomy): Bacteria > Desulfobacterota > Desulfobacteria > Desulfobacterales > CAWDIC01 > CAWDIC01. The sequence goes on along the minus strand of CAWDIC010000004.1, from coordinate 58,920 downwards.
CGAATGCCATCGTCAAAATCCTGCAAAAACGTTTCTCTCTTAAAAGTCCCGTTGGCCTGTTCGACGAATTTAACGGCTGGTGTCGGGACGATTTCAGTAAACCGTTTTTCGGCTTTGGCCTTGGCAGCCTTCATCTGGGAGTTGTAGGCGAATTCATCCTGCGCTTCGCGGGTGATCTTGTAACGGTTGGCAACATTTTCCGCCGTTATCCCCATGGAGCAATAGAGATCGGCCCGTTTTTTGGTATATTCCGGATGCGGGCGGGGCAGGTTGCCTCCCATGGGGACATAGGTCATCGATTCCAAACCGCCGCCAATGACGACGTCTGACCAGCCCGACATGACGCGCAAGGAAGCCAGGGCAATGGCTTCCAAACCGGATGAGCAAAAACGGTTGACCGTGGCGCCGGATACCTCATCCGGAAAACCGGCGATCTGTGATGCAACCCGGCCGATGTTAAGACCCTGTTCGGCCTCTGGAAAAGAGCAGCCGATCATGATGTCGTCAATCGCTTTGGTTTCGAGATTGGCGGTTTTGTCGACTGCGGCGTTGAGGATAAACGCCAGAAGCTCTTCCGGCCGGGTATCCCGAAACGCCCCCTTGCTGCGCCTGCAGCCCGGGGTTCTGACGGATGTTACGATATAGGCATCTCTCATATTTCTTTCCTCCTTTTAGGCTACCACCCGTGCTTGCAGTCCAGGTTTATTGGCCGCGAAACATTGCGGTAGAGGATTATTGGTATTGGATGAAATCTAATTTCTTAAGGGTTTGCCGGTCTTGAGCATGTGGTCAATACGGGCAAGGGTTTTTTCTTCTTTTAAAAAGTCGATAAACGCTTCCCGTTCAAGCGTTAAGATGACGTCCTCGTCGACCTGGCTGTTTTCACGGACGGCACCGCCGCTGATGACAAAGGCAATGCGCCGGGCCAGAAAACCGTCATATTCACTGACATAACCCGCCGCCTCCATGTTTGCGATTTCAGCATTGATCATTCCTTGCGCGGCCTGACCCAGCACGCTTAGTTTGCGTTTAAACGGCGGGGCATAGCCTGCCGCCACCATGCTCAGGACTTCTTTCTTGGCTTCACCAACGAGATAATCGCGGTTGAAAACGATCCGGTCCTGGGGTCGTAGAAAGCCGTTGGCGCGGGCTTCAGCAGCGGACATCGAGACTTTGGCCATGGCAATGGCCATAAACGTCGGAATAAAGAATTTGGCCAAATCGATTTCGGTAATGGCCGCCGGGATCGTCTCGACAAACCGTTTCCACAGGTTCATACAGCCGCCGCCAGCGGGCAGCAGGCCTACGCCGATTTCGACCAAACCCATATAAAGCTCAGTATGGGCGACAATCTTGTCGGAACCCAGGCAGACTTCACACCCGCCGCCCAGAGCCAGACCGTACGGTGCCGCGACGACCGGGAAAGGGGCATAGCGAGCCGCTTGCAGACCATACTGGAGTTGCCGAAGCATTTCTTCGATTTCAGCGAAGTGTCCCGCGTGGGCGGCTTGACTGACCTGTACCAAATCGGCGCCGGCGGAAAAAGCTCCCGGCATGCCGCCGGCCTGGTTGCCGATAACGAGGCCGGCACCATTGGCATCTACATATTCAAGCGCTTCATAGAGCGAACTGATAATTTCCTGGTTCAACGCATTCATCTTGGTATGGAATTCTAGGCAGAAAACCGCATTACCCAAGTCGATCAGCGAGGCCGAAGCATTGGATTTAACAACCTGCTGGTTGGCTTTGAGGGCATTCAATGAAATAATGTTGGCGCTCATTTGGAGCGGCTGATAGCCAGCCGATGTAAAGTCGTAAAATTGGGTCTGGCCGTTTTCGGTTTTGTAGAACGAGGTGTGGCCGTCGGCCAACATCTTTTTGACGGGTGCGGGAACCCGCAAGCCATCGGCTTCCATCTTGGCGACGGCAGTTTTGACGTCGAGGGCATCCCAGGTTTCAAAGGGGCCCATCTCGAAATTGAAACCCCATTTCATAGCATTGTCAATTTCAACGATGGTATCGGATATTTCAGGGATACGATTGGCAGCATAGATCAGGTTGTTGGCAACCGCTTGCCAAGCAAACTGGGCGCCCTTGTCATCGCCGTATACGATCGCTTGCATTTTAGCGGGCAAATTGGATGCCTTTTTGGCAGCGGCCAGGCAGGGAAAATCCGGTTTCTCATATTCTGCGTATTCAAAGGTTTGCGGATCGATGACTTTGCGGATTTTTTGCCACTCCGGGGTCAGGTCGGTTTTATAAAAGCCGCTTTTAGATTTTTTACCCAGCAGGTTTTTACGCGATCATCGTTTTGACAAATTCGGGAATGATAAAACTGTCACGGTCGCTGTCATCGACGATCAATTCATAGGTATTGTTGGCAACGTGTCCCATAGTGTCCAGCCCGACCAGATCGGCTGTTTTGAACATGGCTGTTTTGGGTCGGCCCATTACCGGCCCAAAAAGGGCGTCGACTTCCGGAATCGTCAACCCTTCAGCCAGCATCAGCTGCATGGTCTTGACCATCCCCTGAACACCGATACGGTTGCCAACGAAGTTGGGCGTGTCTTTGGCCCACACAATGCCTTTGCCCAGGACCCGTTCGCCAAAGTCGGCCATGAAGTTTAATATCTCGGGCGATGTTTCCTGACCGGGAATAATTTCGAGCAGTTTCATATAGCGGACGGGATTGAAGAAATGGGTTCCAAGAAAGTGTTGTCTGAATTCCGGTGTCAGTCCTTCCGACATGGATTCGAGGGGAATGCCGGAGGTGTTAGACGAGACGATGGTACCGGGTTTTCTGATCGCTTCGATGCGCTGGAAAAGCTCTTTTTTTATTTTCAGGTTTTCAACCACCACTTCGACGATCCAATCACAGGCGGCGAGTTTATCGAAATCGTCCGTCAGGTTGCCGATCGTAATCAGGTCCACATCTTTCGGGTGCATCAACAGCGCCGGACGAGACATGATCACCGTGTCCAAACCGGCCTTGGCAATGCGGTTGCGGGCTTGCGGATCATTTTGCTCCTCGTTCTTGCAAGTCGAAAGGGACGATGTCCAGCAGCAATGTTTTAATACCGGCGCTGGCAAGGAGTGCGGCAATTCCGCCGCCCATCACACCCGAGCCGATGACGGCCACTTGCCTGATTTTTCTAGTCATAATTACCTCCTGAATGGGTTTAAATACAAAGATGAATGGTCATTCATTCTGATTAACAGAGCTTCATAACCCTGTCAAGTAAAATCCTTTAATTTTATTGAACGGCAGATAAATTCATAAAATATAATTAAAACTGAATGTTAACAATATAAAAGCGAATCTCTGGTTTTCTTTTCAACAGGCCTTGATGGGTATGTAGCGGTGAGTTTATAAGTGAATTAATATTCATTTATCGGTGCGCAAGTGGGTTGGCTGTAACACGCTAAATGGTTGATTGTTATTGTAATATATTGAAAAAAGGGCGAATAGACCTCTATGAGGATCTCTTGCAGATAGAAGTCATATGGCAAACGGTGCTTCCGGTCGATACCGGAAGAACACCTGTCTTTGTTGTGGAAGAAGGGCGCAAACCCACGGATCAGATGCGCTGAGGGTCGCTTCTTGTGTGTCGATTTTATTGCTCGGACGCGTTTTCGAGGTCGACAATCTTGCCGTTAAGGTAGTCCTTGGTCTTATAGCGGGTGGTGGTCATCATTTTTTTTGTGATGGTCACCATCCTGTCAACTTGGCTTTTGATCGCTTTAATGCGCTCATACAGTGGTGCGTCTTCGGAGAGATCCATCAATAACAGCTCGGTGTAGCCCAGAACGGCCTGCATGGGCTGATTCAATTCATGGCAAACAGCGCCGGCGATTTCGACAATCCCTTTTAATTTTTCCTTTTCGATCAAAGATTTTTGCAGATCAGAGACGCGGCGGCCGACTTCGACCCGGGCGTGCAGTTCCTCTTGGTCAAACGGTTTAACGATATAATCGTCCGCTCCTGCGCTGAGACCGTTGATAATATCCTGTTTATCGCTGCGGGAAGTCAACAGGATAATGTAAGTCGAAGACGTGTCTCCGCTGCGCGGATCCGACGGCAGACTTCAATTCCGTCCAGTTCCGGCAACATCCAGTCCATGATCGCCATACGGGGTGCATCCTCTCTCTGGAATACATCCCAAGCACTTTGTCCATCGGCGACAGCGGTAACGTCAAAACCCCATTTGGTCAGGGCGTTTTCCAGGACACGGCGTGAGATAACATCATCTTCGGCGATCATGATTTTCATTTAAGGTTTCCTGATATTAATCCGTGTCAAAAGACGCAATCCTACGTTAACAGGATAATTGTTCCTTTACAATGCGGCATAGCACAGGCATATTGAGATAGCAAGGTGATCACCCGCTTCTAACCGATTACAAACAAAAGGGAACTTCGTGTATGGCCCAGGAACAGGATATCGTTTTAATTTATTTTGAGGAACAACCGCTCGTTTTTGCACGCATCGAAAGCATTTTAGCGGATTCAAAACCAAACTGGTATCATGTCAAACTATTGATGTTACAGGTGCCGCTGACGGTCGTGACTTGGATCTTGAGAGATCTTTACATCAATGGTGAGAGTTTCACGATGGACGGCAAACAGATACGTCTGGAACGTGTTTTCGCGCCCGAACCGGAAGTGGGTTCGGAAGCGCAAAATGAACCCGGGCCGCCGGAGCGGACCCGATCTCCAAAGCCGACCGGACCAAAAGTCATTTCCCTGGCTGATATCAAAAAGACCTGACAACCCTATGTCGCAGATAGTTATCTCGGCTTCACGCCGCACAGATATTCCGGCCTTTTACATGCCGTGGTTCATGGATCGGATCGACAAAGGCTATTTTGAGGTCGTCAATCCCTATAATCGTCGAACGTCGATTGTCCCTGCCACGCCGGCCGAAGTCCACACCATTGTATTTTGGTCCAAGAATTTCGGACCGTTCATCACCGGCCGGTACGGTGAGAAATTAATAGATGCCGGCTACCACCTGTTTTTCAATTATACGCTTAATTCCGAATCGCCTTTGCTGGAACCCAATCTACCCCCTTTGCAAACGCGTATGTCCCAACTTGGCGATTATGAGCGAGCGTTTTGGGCCGCGTACAATCAACTGGCGGTTCGATCCCATTTGTTTTTACCAGGAGGGTGTTCAGTCGCCGGAATGATAACCTGCATGACTTTGAGAGCTTGGCTGCACAGGCCGCACGGTGCGGTATCCGTCGCTGCATCACCAGCTTTAGAGACGACTACCGCAAGATCCGCCGACGCACGGGCCAGTTGCCGGGTTTTGCTTTTAGGGACCCATCGCTGGAAACCCAAAAGGCGACGATTTTGCGAATGGAAAAGCTGCTGGCCGCCAAGCAAATTGATTTACAGGTTTGCTGTGAAAGCAAATTGCTGGCGCACCTGCCGAGCACGTCAACAGTTACGGGCAGTGCTTGCATTCCCAATGATTTGCTGATGCGGCTATTCGGCGGAAGCGTGTCTTTAAAAAAGGACAGCGGGCAGCGCAGGCAATTGGGATGCGGATGTTTTGCCTCCATGGATATCGGTTTGTACGACCGCCATCCCTGTTACCACAACTGCTTGTTTTGCTATGCCAACCCGGCATGCGATGGGAAAAAGGCCAAGGATAAAGGGTTATCAGCGAATGGGCGGACCTTGTCATTGTAGATTGTACCCTTATATTTTAGACCAACGGCTTACCCAAAATGAAAGAAAAGCAACCATTGCATACCAATCGCCAGACGCAACCAGGACCGCATATCGGGGCCGTGCAGCTGGACAACTTCACCGTGCTGGCACCGCTGGCGGGGATCACGAATCTACCCCTGCGCCTGCTGGCCAAGGAAGCCGGTTGCGGCCTGGTTTACTCAGAAATGGTCAGTGCCCATGGGCTCGTAAATAGATCATCAAAAACGAGCAAAATTCTCAACAGCACTCCGGCCGAGAAACCGCTGACCGTTCAGATCTTTGGTTCAGACCCGGATATTATGGCGGAGGCCGCTGGTATGGTTGCAGCGGTGGGCGCCGACATTGTGGATATCAACTTCGGTTGTGCGGTCAGGAAGATTCTCAAAAGCGGGTCGGGAGCCGCCTTGATGAGGGATCCACGTAAAGCGGAAGTTTTATTGAAAGCCGTCCGGCAAGTACTTAAAGTTCCGTTAACCATCAAGATCAGGAGCGGGTGGGACAAGTCCGGCTGTCAAGCGTTTGAGATCGCGGCCTTGGCCCAAGACTGTGGGGTCGATGCCATCGCGGTTCATCCCCGCTACGGCACCCAGGGTTTCGGGGGGCGGGCCGACTGGTCGATCATCCGCAAAATCAAGCGCATGCTTTCGATCCCGGTCATCGGAAACGGCGACATCGAAACAGCTCGGAGGACGCCCTTCGCATGCAATCCGAGACCAACTGCGATGCTGTGATGATCGGCCGGGCGGCGATCGGCAATCCAATGATCTTCGCCCAGGTCAATGCTTTGGCAGCCGGTCTTCCAGCACCGACCATCAGCCTGGACCAGCGCTTTGATCTTATGTTACGGTACCTTTCCGCATCCGTCGATTATATTGGGGAAAAGAAGCCTGCTATATGCTGCGAAGTCGCCTGGGATGGTTTTCCAAGGGCATGCGGCACAGCAGCAAATTCAGAGAATCGATTAAAAAAATTTCGTCCCAAGATGAAGCACGCGATCTGATTTTGACCTACCGCGCTTCATTAGACCATGAATAGTTCCTGGCCCCTGCCTCAGATCTTTACTAGAAGTTATCTCAAAAATGTCTTTAACCCCAAGCTCAGCGTTGGGCCCCCGTTTCAACTCCTCGAAATTCGTGAGTATGCCTGCGGGTTGAAATCATGGCCCCGCCTTGATCTTGGGCCCAAATCCTATTTTTGAGATGACTTCTACTTAATTTACGACCGTATTAAACCGGTAAAAATTCCGGATGGTATTGTCCCTGTTTTCTGGTAGGCTATTGTCCATCCATAAATGGTCTTTTTCCGCGATATCAGCGTTGGGCGCCATGATTTAACTCGTCAATCCGCCTCAGGCGGACCTCCGGGTTAAATCTGACGTCCGCCTTGATCTCACGAAAAAATCCCTATTTCTAGACGGACACTAAACGAGCAATCAAACCAACAAGCAATAGGGGACTTATACATGAACGGGCTGTTGTTTATTGACGATGAAGAGGGGGTGCGTCGCTCGATCAAGCGGGCCCTTAAACGCGAACCATACGAAATTTTTACAGCGGCCAATGGTGATGACGGCCTGGCTCTCATCCGTGCCAAACTGCACCAGATTGGCACGGTCATCTCGGACTACCGCATGCCGGGGCTGGACGGTCTCGAAACCTTACAGCGGATCGGATCGTTAAACCCTGAAATCACCCGTATCATTTTGACCGGCTATGCCACCATGGAAGCCGCGATCAATGCCACCAACACGGGGATTGACGGCTTTTTGACCAAGCCCTTTGACAACATCGAGCTGCGCGCCAAAATTCATGAAATCGCAATCCGCAAGCATTTGCGACAGTTTGTACCTGAGCAAATTTATCACGAAATTAAGGCGTGTTCAGGGGTTTTGGCACCCCGCATCCAAAGAGCCACCATCTTGTTTTCCGATATTCGCGGGTTTACTCGCATGTCACAAGGGATTGACCCGGACGTGCTCGTTAATTTTTTGAACCACCACTACTTTACTCCCATGGGAGAGATTGCCTATCAATTATAACGGGACGGTCGACAAACACATGGGCGATGGCATGATGGTTGTTTTGGTACACCGGTTGTACACACGGATGATGCCAACCGGGCGGTCCGCGCTGCCATCGAGATGCAGCAGCAGGCCTTTAAAATCAACGCGTTGCTCAAACAGCGCAATGGGTTGCGATTGCGTACCGGAATTGGCATCTCGACCGGCATGGTGTTCTCAGGGTCTTGGGATCTTTGCGGAAAAAGGAATTTTCTTCCATTGGTGAGGCGGTCAATATTGCGGCTCGGTTACAGGGTCTGGCGCGGGGAGGCGAAATTATCATTAGTGCTGCCACCCACCGGCATATCGATGGCGACATAAGAAGCGAGGCGCTTGATCCGGTGCAGGTCAAAGGGATCGATACGCCGATTTGCATATACCGGGTCAGCCCCTCGTAAATCAGGACCGTTAGCACTTGGCAAAAGAATATTCCGATTGAGGGCCGAGGCACCCTATTTTTTTAACGGGCATATCACTATGACTCAGCACCGCTAAATCTAAAGCTGCAAAAGATGAGGCCACATGCGGGATCATTGAATGGGCCGCAGATAACTGCCCAAATTAACCGGTCCGCCTTCCAATGTCACGGTTTCCGACCATTCCGGGAAAACCGTGGTAACCTTTAATTTGGCATAGGGTCCCGAGGGGAGAAAGAAACGTTGACCGTTAGCGCCGTCGATGATGCGGTCACCTTGGCTAACCTCATAAAGGTCGCCCTTGCGCACGCCGGCACGGCGGCCGGATGAAATAAAAACCTTGCTGCCGCTGGTTGCCCGGATAAAGCCCCGCCATGGTTTCGTGAGAACGACGTCACCAATCGCTTCACTCATGTCCGGAATCAGCTGGGTCAGGCCGTCCATGATGGCGCTGGTTGTCAGGGTCAAATCGTCGCGCATCAACATGGACTGGTCTTCATCGAGCTCGATTTCACGAATGTAGCTCTCATCAAGAATTTTGGCACCGGTCAGGGTATCAAAGACTTCGGTCAAGACCTGCACAAAAATAAAAGCCCGGGATCCTTTGAACCACAGCATGCCGGTTGTTTCCTGTTCGGGGTGAACATCGTACAAAGTGCAGACAAGGATGGCATTCAGTCCGATTTGGCGTCCGGCCTGGGCCAGGGCCAGATTGTCGATTTGGCCATTCGCCATCAGTACCGGTTCGATAATCGCTTCTGGGAACTCGCGATCGCCGGGTTTTTTGATGAGCAGGTTGGGCCCCTGCTTTTGCAAATGGGAGATCAACGTGCGTTCAAAAAATGTATTTAAGCCGGGATCGCCAAATTTGGTCTGATTTTTCAGATAAGCGATGCCGATTTGTTTTTTGAGGTGCGCGTCCGGTGACTTCAGATCAAACGCGATGCGTCGGGTTGTGGGTGAGGAACACCCTCCCCCAAAGGTCATACCGACCACCAGGGCCACCAGGACAAGGCTCACCCAGCGAAGCTTTGCGAAACGAACGCGTTGCGGATGGGTCATCGGGCCCTCTGATAATCAGCGGCGACATGGGCTGTCAGGCCGCCTCTGGCGGTGAAGTCGCCTTTGACCGCCATGTCTTTTGGAGCCAGCACGTCTACCAGGTCTTCGAGAATCCGGTTAACCACATGTTCGTAGAAAATCCCGACGTTCCGGTATTGAAGCAGGTAGTATTTCAGCGATTTGAGTTCAACGATTTTTTCGTCGGGGTGGTATATGATCGAGATACAACCAAAGTCAGGCAGACCGGTCATGGGACAGACTGCGGTGAATTCAGGCTGTTCAATCCGACTCCGAGCAATACGCAACGATGCTGGCCAGAGCACAGCACCAATTGCCGCCCCCCCCCGCGTCGAGGAGGAGAACGGCCAGCGCTTCCACCGCACGCTGCGCTGCTTCCTCCACGAGCTCATCAAGATGAAGGCCATCCAGGAGGGGCAGCTGGCGGCGCTGGACCCCCTCCTCCCCGCGCTGCTCGACGGCGTGGACTTCTCCGGGGCGTGCGGGACGCTCGTCGCCTCCATCCCCTCCTCCGCCATCAACCTCGAGCACAACGGCTGCCGCGGCCTCTCCGCCGCACTGGGGCGGTATAAGTGGCCGGACGGCGCCCGCCTGCAGCCCATCACCTACATCACGGGGGCGCTAGGGAACATCATGAAGGACGACTGGCTGCGGCTGGACTTCCTGAAGAGCGCCACAGCCGGCGGCGCCCACGCGTTCCCCGGCAGCTTCCCCGAGCTGCGCTTTGTGTGGCCCGACAACGCGACGGTCTTTGCAGGGGCCAAACACGTCGCCCAGAGCCTGGGGCACGACTGGCGTTACTACAGGGTGACGGTAAGCTTACATGTCTGCCATATATATATGTGCGACCCACACCCCGCGCCCCCCGCCGCGACGACAAAGGGGAGCTCATGACGCTTGCCCATGCTCATGCCACGCACCCCCAACCCATGCCACAAACGACGACAGCCCTTCCCCTACCAGCTCTGCTGGAAGGCAGAGGCCAAGCCGGGCTCCTGGCCCCCCGGCACGCCGGCGCCGCTCTCCCACGTCAAACTCCTCTACCGGGTGGTTCCCAACGAGAACTTTGTCTGCCCCGTCAACCCCAACGAGATCCGCGCCTGGTTCTTGGTCGGCTCCTGCAACCTCGCCAAGGCGGCGGTGCGTGAGTTGGGCATGCAGGGAATGGGATGGGGTGGGTCGGATGGGATGGATCGGAAATTGCTGGGCGTGTCAAGCAGCCGGGCATGATCACTGGCTGATGCGCGCGTGTTTACAAGTCAATAACCCCCTCTTCCCCTCTCCATGCACGCGCGCACACACACAGTGGGGCGACCGCGACAACTCGGCCCCGGGCAACTTCGAGCTCTCCGTCCTGCTCACCACCCCCGAACACGCCCAGGCCGCCCGCTGGCTCGACACGCTCCCGCTGAGGCTCCCGGCGGACGGCGGCTTGACGGGCCAGGAGCAAAGCGTCGCCCCCGCTGCCCGCTACCCGCCGCCGGCCAACGGCACCGCGTACGAGCGCCACGACCCCGCGGCGCCCTTCACCTACGCGTTTGATTACGACGCGTACCATCACGCGCTGGCGGCGGAGGCGGGGGCGGCTTCGGCGGCCCAGCAGGGGTGAAGGAAGGAGGGATTGGATTGCGGGGAGGAGGTGATGGGGCGTGAGGGCGGTCTGTTATGTGGTTGGGACGGGGGGGGTGATGAGTCTAAGACTCGAATTGCTTGATTCGTTTGGGTGCCCCTTTTATTTATTTATTTATTTTAATTGATTAATCATAAATTAATTTATCCTTTTTTGTTTTTTGTTTTTATTTCGTATCTCCTTTTTTGTTTTGAAAATGAAGAGGATTCAATGCTCGATCTATATGTATTGGGAGTTGATCCCATTCGTATTGATGTGTTCAACGTTATTCAAGGGATGGAAGTGTGCCTGGGCTTTGCTCTTTGGGGGTTGGAGGAAGGGGCCGGACTCAGACACGGGAAAGAAAGAAGTAGAGAGAATCGAGCATCTCGCCGCCGCAGTGATCAAAAGCGACGGCGCAGCTCTAAGGAAGAGTAGGAACGCGCTACACGAACCAAAGGAAAGCACGAGCCCACGAGCGAGCCCAAGCAAGCGATGACTGCATCCGTACACACCCCTTATCTTTGCTGCTTTCCCCTTTTTTTCGTTTGCGTTCACCGCCCCACCCCCTCGCGCCGACACCGCATCCACCACCACCGCCCCCCCATTCATCTCATCGCGTCCGCTCCCCCGCCGGCCCCGGCGAAGGCAGCGTCCACCATCGTGGCGCTCTGCTCGACCCTGCGGGATGTCGCCTGATGTTGTTTTTTGGGGTGGGTTGTTGGGTTGGTTGGTTGAGATGCTGATGAATGGATTAAATACATGACGTGGATTGAATCAATGGGTTTTGTGGGTTCGTTGAGGTGATGGTGAATGGGACGGGCGAGACGGCGACGAGGAGGAGGAAAAGGGGGAATGACAGCAGCCACACGTATAAAATATCCACAACACCCTGCACCAACCCACTCCCACCCCAGACTCACCCCCACGACACACGCACGCAGACTCACCCTGCATGTATGTATACACGGACGCCGGGCGCACGCACCTGCAGCCACTTGAGCGCCTGCACAGACACACACAGACACAGACACACAGACACACAGAGACACACATGTACATGCATGTATGTATACACGGACGCCGGACGGGCGCACCTGCAGCCACTCGAGCGCCTGCTGGTGGTCGTTGAGGACCTGGTGGAACATGCCCACGGCGTTGGCGGGGTCCCGCGCCGCCACGTGCTCCTTGTACATGCCCTGTGTGCCGGGGTTGAAGGGTGTGTGTATACGTGTGTGTGTGTGTGTGTGTGTGTGTGTGTGTGTGTCTGCGTCAGCTGTCTGGTCAATTTTGGATGAGGGCAGCAGCGCCGTCCGGTGTCGACCCTCCGCGCCGGCAGCATCCACCAAACAAAACACAACAAACAACACAAATCGATCGACGGCCAGCCACCCCACCCCACCTGCAAGCGCCCCGCCACCCGCCCGACCCTCGTCCTCAGGGCCGAGATCTCCTCGTCCACCGCCACGGCCAGGTCGTAGAGGGCCACGCGCTCCCTGTCCGCGGCCTCCAACGCCACGTCCCCCCTCACGTCGAGCCGCTGGGCCGTGGCCGCCTCCAGCTCCGTGAGCTGCTTCTGTCGTCGTCGTCGTCGTCGTCGTCGTCGCCACGCCGGTGTTGCCGTTGCCGTTGCCGGTTGTTGTGGGGGCGGTTTTACGCATACGATGAAGAGGCAAAACTCCAATGCTGCTATGTTTGTGGTGCAACCCCCCCCCCCCCCCCCCCCAAATCGAACATCTAATGATTCAAGAAAAAACAAACAAACACTCGAACATTCAAACAAAAACAAAAACACAAAAAAAAACGGACGGACGCACCTCCATCACTGCCTGCTTCCCCTCCACGAAGGCCACCTGCCCGTCCAGCTGGCCCCACGCCGTCAGCAGCGCGTCCACCGAGCAGGCGAACCCCTCCGTGAGCGCGCGGGCGGCCTAAGGCGTATCATAAGTTAGTAGGTGAAATTGTGTGTGTGTCCATATATATATATAATATATGTATGTATATAAATAGATGTGTGTGTGTATGTATGTGTGGAGGTGAGAAAGGAGGAGGGGCATGGCACGGTGCGTCTGCGTCTGCGCCTGCCCTTCTTACACAAAACTGACCTCGAGCCGCCCGTCCCACTCACGGACCGCCTGGTTCTGGTGCTCGCACACCTGCGGGGGGGCGTTTTTGAATGAGCAGGTCAGTATCAGCTCATGCACACACATCCAACAGCATTCGATCGAACCTTTCAAGGCACAAAGTCGAGCGCTGGCTGGCTGGCACATACCGCCGCCTATGGAAACACACACACACACACACACACACACACACACACACACACACACACACACACACACACACACGCGCGCGCACACACACACACACACACACACACACACACACAATTTCACAATAAAACAGGCGCTGGCTATGGAAGAAACACACACACAAATTCACACAACAATTAAACAAGGCACCGCAATGCAAAGCGTCCTTCGCACCTCCAGGTCGTCCTCCACCCCCTTCTGCAGCATCTTCACCACGTCGCCCAGCTTCACCGCGCCGTACTCCCGCAGCAGCGAGGGCAAGTCCGCGGCCGTGCTCCCGCCCATCCCTCCCACCGCCGCCGACGCGGCCGCGGCCGGTGCTGGTGCTGGTGCCGCCACCGTGGGCGCCTGTGCGCTGCTGCTGTTGGCAGCAGCAACGGGAGCGCTGTTGGCAGCAGCAGCGGGAGCAGGAGCGAAGCTGAATGCGCTGGCCGGCGCGGGGGCCGGGGCCGGGGCTGGGGCTGCTGGGGCTGGTGCAGGAGGGGCAGCAGTCGACGCGCCAGCACCAAAGCCACCGAACCCCCCCGCCGAGGCTGTTGCCGAGGCTGTTGCCGGGGCCGGGGCCGGGGCCGGCGCCGCTGTCGCTCCCCCGCCACCAAAGCTGAACGACCCCGGCGCAGGGGCAGCAGGGGCGGCCGTGGTGCCACCGCCGGTGCCTCCCAAGGAGAAAGCGCTGCTGCCGCCGGGGGCTGCTGGCGTGGCCGCAAAGGGGCTGGGCGTCGCGCCTGCCGCCCCTGTGCCTCCTGCGGCGGGCTGCGGCGTGGCGGCGAAGGGGTTGGTGCCCGCGGCCGCTGCTGCCCCCTGCTGCTGCGGCGTCGCTGCTGCTCCAATTGTCAACGACGACCCAAACAGCCCCCCGCCTGTGCCTGGGCCCTTGGCCGGTGTGGCTGCCGCTGTCGCGCCGCCTGCGCCAAACGAGAAGCCACCGCCGCCGCCGCCGCCTCCAAAGGGGGCAGGGGTCCCAGCGCTCGCCGACGACGCCGCTGGTGCTGCTGCTGCTGCTCCTGGTGCTGCTGCTCCAAACCCAAAGCCACCTGGAGCGGGGGCCGGCGCGGGCGTGCCGCCGCCGCCACCGAAGGAGAAGGGGTTGCTCATCGTGCGTCGCGCCTGGCTGTAGCTAGGAGGGAGCGGCGAGTTTGTGCGCTTGGTGTGTGAGGACGGGTTGGGTTGGGGGGTTGGTGGGAGGGATGCATGGATGCATTCTTCTTGCTGGGTAAGCGATCACAACGGCTAAGTTCTTTGAGGAGCCGACGAGCGGCTGCCAACCCATTCTATTGCGTTTGCGTGTCAATCGCACGCCACACACACACGCAAATTGATCGATCGATCGATCGATCGATCGAGACAGCCACCAGCATCAGCCTGATCATGCGCATGGCGACGGCTCACGCCCCCCCCCCCCCTTTCCACCACAGACACAAAAAACAGGGGCTCGCCCTGATCCAACAATCGACCCGACGACCCTCAGCATCCGATCATCATCACCCACGGTAGCCAGCCAACGATGGTGGGCATCACCAAGCGGCGGGTGCAGGCGGGGCGGCGCGACGACTTTGAGGGCGGGAGCGCGGGGAGCAAGGCGGCGCGCATGGGGGAGAGCACGGAGGAGGTCCAGCAGAAGCTGCGGAGGCATTTCAACGACACGGCCTTCCTCCAGGGGCAGTGGCGGGTGCGTGGTGTGGGGATTGTTGATACGTTTCGTGGTGTGCTGTGCTGGGGGGCGGTGGTGGATCGGCCCACTGGTTGATCGATCGATCGATGGATGCGATTGACTGGTGCGACTGATTGGCAATCAGATCATGCCCGACTCTTCCCTCTCACGAACCCCTCCACCCCACACCAACCACCAACCAACCAACCAAACACAGGGCACCCTCTCCCGCGTCTCCCTGGCCCTCTCCGCCGTCCTCGCCTACCGACTCTACTACCTGTGGGACGAGCAAGCACAAGCGGCAGCAGCGTCCACACTCCTCGTCCCAGACCAGCAGCAGCAGCAGCAGCAGCCAAAGGGGGGACTCCTCCCCTTCCTTTTCGACCAACACGGCGTCGAGACCCTGGGCGTGCCCTTGGGCCTCTGCATCGCGCACTTCATCACCACCGCGGCCCCCTCCGTCCTCGCGGCCCTACCCGAACAACAACAACAACAACCGCCATCACAAAAGCAGCAGCAGCAGCAGCAGCAGCAGCAGTACCCCAAGACGTTCCACCTCGCCGCCCTGCTCGCCCTCCTGGAGCTGCTGGCCTTTGCGCGCACGGCGCTCACCACCCCGGGCGGCTACACCCTCCACATCGACGCCACCTTCCCCGTCGGCGCCGTCTACTTCCTCTTCGTCTGGGCGTGCGACGGCAACATGCGCCGGAGCCTGCACGACGCCAAGATGGGGCTGGAGGCGAGCCGCCGCCTGTCGCAGGCGGTCGTCGGTGGGGGGGGAGGGGGGTTGAGGGCCAAGGCGGAGTGAGACCCCTTGTGCGTTTAATTTAATCAAAGGAAAGGCGGCGCGCTGGGATCGTAAGCCTTTTCGCATGTGTGTATTAGCTCCAGCCTCGGCTGAAAAGTCGGTCGATCGCATTTAAGCAAGTATTTAATCAAACAAAAGAAAACAACAATCGCAGCGTTGTCTAGCTATGAGCGGATTTTGCGCGAATGCCCCTCCCAGGGGCCGGGCGGCATCATCCTTCGCTCTTTTCCCTTTCCTTGCATGCATTTGGGGGGCGCTGCGGAGGCAATCGATCGACCCCCAATCGAGACTGACCTCCTCCTCGGGCTGCGCCCCCCCAATTCCCCACCCACCCCAGCAACACAGGCGTCCGGCCAGCCCCGAGGCCTTGGCTTGGCCCATCCAGCAGTCAACGGCAACGGCAACGGCAAGAAAGGGGCAGCGAAGAACTGCCAGCAAAGGTAAATAAATAAATAGCCATGGAGGGGCTGGCCGCAGCGCAGCACACGGCCGGCCGGTCCACTGACACCCCCACCACACAAACGCCCTGCCTTGAATCGACAGAGGATGGAAGCCCAGCAGGAGGAAGCGCAGCCCCTCCTTCTCCTCCCCCCCACCGCCGCCATCACCAAGCAGCAGCAGCCGGCGCCGGCGGGCTACTGGGAGCACGGCGGCAGCAGCAGGCGGCGAGGAGGACGCGCCCTCCGTGGCGGTGATCCTCCCCACGACCGCGCCGCCAACCGCCGATGCCGACGACGACCACAGCGGCGGCGTCGTCAGCCCGCTCCTCTTGGTCGCGGCCCTCCTCGCCGGCTCGTCCGCCGCCGAGGAGGAGGCACGCGCGACGCGGTGCCACGCCCGCAAGCAGCTGGGGCCCTGGGCGGCCCTCGTCCTCGCGATCGCCGGCGCCGTGGTGGGCGGCGCCCTCGGCCCCTGGCTGGAGTGGCCCCGCCCGGTCCTCTTGGTGGTGCTGGCCCCCTGCGTGCTCCTGGCGTCCCTGCCCCTCGCCCCCGCGCTCGGGCGGGCGGTCGCGCACCGGTACGTACGTAGCTACGCACACGCGCAGCGCAAAAAACACACACACATGTAGAAGAGTACAGGTAGGACAGGGAAACCCACCAAGTACGCTCACCCAAAGCCAAAAATCGTCCTCCCCCACTACGCACACACACGTATACGACACGACACCCAGCCGCGTCGACACGACCGTCCTGGCGACCGCCGGGATCCTGTCCGCCCTCCTGCTGGGCCACGCGGGCGCGGCGCTCTGCATGCTCGCGCTGGCGCTGCTGGCGGAGCGCGTGAGAGCGGCGGGGGAACGCCACGTGGCCACGGCTTTGGGCCGGGCGAGAGCCCACTACCCGCATGGGCCGCGGCGCCCGCCGCAGGTGATTTATGGGTGATTTGATGAGGGCCGTGTGTGTGATTATTTTTCATATTTTTGTGTGAGTCAACCCGCACCCGCCGTTGCTCCCCCACTTTCTCTTCCTTACCCAATCCACCACCATGTACGCATGAATACCAGATCGCCCGCCGCCTCCTCCCCCAATCAGACCAGCAGGGCGCGGGATTGGAGGAGGAGGAGGAGCTCGTGCCGGTCTCCGCCCTCCGGGACGACGACCTCATCCTGGTCAAGGCGGGGGAAATGGTGCCTGTGGACGGCGTCGTGGTGGGGTGGGGCCCGGGCGCGCGGGGGGCGGCGGTGGAGGAGGCGGGCCTGACGGGGGACGGTGAGTCCGTTTGTTGTGTAATAGGATGTATACGGATGGACACGAGAAGAAGAAGAAGGAAGGGAAGGAGGGGCGGCGCGTCGTGTCGTGTGGGCGTCTGACTCCCCCCTCCACCACCGCCACCGCCACCACCGGCTTCAACAATCGCTGCGATGACCGCCTCCAACAGCCATGCCTGCCGAGAAGAGGGAGGGGAGCCACGTCCTCGCCGCCTCCGTCGTCCGCGCTGGGGCCCTCCGGATCCAAGCCCGCCTCTCCTCCCCTTCGTCGTCCTCCTCCCCGTCCCGATACGGCGACATCCAAAAGCTCGCCGCCGCCGCCGCCGCCACGCAGCACGACGAAGAACAAGAGGGGAGTAGGACGGTCGCGGACCGCTTCGCCGGGTGGTACTTTCCCCTGATTCTGGGCGCCGCAGTGGTGCTGGCGGTCGTCCCCGAGGCGGAAAACGCCCTGCGGCACGGTGCGTGCGTGCGTCTTGCGTCTTGGGTCGTGGGTCGTGGGGTTGGGGCTTGTGATCCACTGATCGATCGACTCCTTCATACCCCTGAGTCAACGCGCCACACCCTCGTGTGGGGAGACTCTACGATCACCACCTACCCCCCAAAACAACAACAACCCCACTACAAACTGTATGACCACCCACCAAACCCCGCTCTCCCCCCCCCCCCCCCCCAATACAAAAACCCCATACAGGCACGCCCTTCAACCCCCGCGCCGCCCTCCGCCACGCCCTCGAGCTCCTTTGCCTCGCCTCGCCCATGGCCCTGGCGATGGCCGCCCCCTTGACCTACCTCGCGGCCCTGACGGCGTCCGTCGCGCAAGGCGGGGTCGTGGTCAAGACGCCCCGGGCCCTCGAGCGCCTGGGCCGGCTGCAGGTGCGTGCGTTGGTTGTGGCGTGACGTTTGCCCATACATAAGGAGAGCAGTCGCAAGCACACGCCCACGCCACGTGTGGACGGACGACTGATGACGACGACACCCCCCTCCCCCCTCCCGTCCCCCGCCCCCTTTAAAAAACCACCACCACCAACACAACAACACACCTCCAATCACTCCAGGTGCTCGCCCTCGACAAGACGGGCACGCTCACGCTCGGCGCCTTCCGGGTCTCCGGTCGGCACCGCCTCGCCTCCGCCGCCCTCCCCCTGCCCCTCGTCCGCCGCCTGGCGGGCGCGGTGGAGGCAGGCGTGGCGCACCACCGGCTGGCGGCGGCGGTGGTGGAGGATGGGGAGGCGGCGGCCATGGCGGTGGCGGGGGTGGGGGGTGAGGCCCCTCTTCCTCGGGTGACGGTGCGTGCTGTTTTTTTTATTTGAATTTATTTATTTATATGGTGGGGGAGAACGGAGAGTGGGAGAGAGAGAGAGGGGGGGATGACGCACAGTTGGTTTCTTTAAAATCGATTTTCACACACACACACACATGCATGGATCTTGAATGAATACAAACTAAAATCCATTTATATCCTAATATACACATGCCCCCAAAAAACAACACCACACCACACCCCCAAATCATGCGTGCAGGTGGCGTCACTGGTGGAGATGGAGGGCATCGCCGTCGAGGCGCTGTGCATGGTGGAGGACGACGTGGGCGGCGGCAGCAGCAGCAGGGGAGAAGGCGGGAAGCCGGTGCCATACAAGGTATTTGTTAGCTTGAGATAGATATGGGTGGTTGGCTATGTAGACTTTTCCTCAATCAGTGGTCGATTTTTGCTTTTTGCATGCATGCATGCAACAAGACAAACGATGGGACTGACTCCTTCCCTCAAATTGATGGCAAACCAACCAACCAAGCAGGTGGTCGTCGGCAGCGCCTTCCTGCTGGAGGACGAGGAGCGGGACGAGCCGGGCCTCCAGGCCTTCTTGCAAACGCACCCGGTAAGGGCAAGCAAGCAAGACACGGACCTCTCAACTTCTGTTCGAAAGATCGTATCTGTATACCTGGAGGAGTCCACAAGAAGGCATTTTCCTGTGCGTCTGTTCGCACGTTTGTGTGTGTGTGTGTTTTTTTTTTCTGTTTTTTTGTTTTGTTCAACAGCCACGCAAGCACATGCACACGTCTTCTCTTACTCCCGTATCCTCTCTATCCCCCACCACCACCACGACCAACAAAAACTGCAGGGCCAAGCGCACATCTTCGTCGTCGTGAACGGCCGCCCCGAGCTCGCCCTGGCGCTGACGGACCCCATCCGCCCCGACGCCGCCCGGGCCGTGGCGGCGCTGCACAGGCTGGGGGTGCGTTGCCGTGCTTGCGTGCGTGCTTGCTTGCGCGCTTGCTTGCTTGCGCGCTTGCTTGCTTGCGCGCTTGCTTGCTTGCGTGCTTGCTTGCTTGCGTGCTGTGCGTTGGCAGAACCGACAAGAGCCGAGCCGACCACGACGACCACGACGACGCTTGATTGGCTAACCGGCACAACCCACATATACATGAAAGATCGAGACGGCGCTGCTGACGGGCGACACGGCCGACGCCGCCGCCGCCGCGCAGGGGCCCACGGGGGTGCAGGCCGCCCGGGGGCGGATGGGCTACGAGGGCAAGCGCGAGTGGGTGCGGGCGCGGCAGGTAAACCCACACCCATCCATTTTTTTGTTGGATGTTGGTTCAGATGCATCTACCGTATCTCCGCGCTTGCGTGCGTGCGTGCTGTGACACCTCAAGCATCAATCCACCGCACCTCTTTGTTGTTGGTTCAGATGCATCTTCTACCTCCGCGCTTGCGTGCGTGCGTGCTGCAGCACCTCAACTCACTCAATGACATCCTTATACAGGTCGAGCCCCCGCCGGCCCTCGTCGTCGGGCCCGAGCCCACCGACCTGCTCTCGGCCCTGCCCGCCGTCATCACGGAGGAGATCGACGAGTCTACCACCACCACCAATCACCAGCCCAACTGCCTGTACACCGCCCTCGCCGCCCTCTGCCCCCCCCGCGGCAACGCCCGCCGTGTCCTCCAAGGCGAGGGCGGCGACGAGGAGCAGGGCGGCGGTAGCAACCAGGAGAATGAGGAGGAGGACGGGTGGGTCGTCGTTTCCCCCGCCGCCGCCGTGCAGCATCGCTGCCGCCGGACGCGCGTCGGGATGGTGGGCGACGGGGCGAACGACGTGCCGGCCCTGGCCGCGGCGGACGTGGGCATCGCGCTGAGCGGCCCCGGGAGCTGCGCGCTGGCCGTGGAGGCCGCCGACGTGGTAGTGCTGCTGCCATCGCCATCATCCGGGGAGGAGGGCGAGGACGACGCCGCTGCCCCGGTGGTTCTGGCCCGCATCCCCCAGGCGGTCGAATTGGCGGTGGGGGCCCGCGCCGTGGTCTTGGAGGGTGTGGCCTTGGCGGTGGCCGTGAAGTTTGTCGTGCTCTTGCTCCTCTTGGTCGGGTGCGGGGCCTGGCAGCACGGGTTGGGGACGGGGGGGCGCTCGCGGCTGTGGATGGGGGTGGCGAGCGATGCCGTGGCGTTGGTGGCGGTGGTGGCCAACGGGCTGCGCCCGCTCTTGCTGGCGCGGCGGGTGTACAAGTAGATTTGGGGAGGGTGTGGGGGTGGTGACATAATAAAAATGCGTGACAATGTCACACAAAACAGGGGGACAGCCTGGGGTTTTAATTTTAAGAAAAAACGCTGTCCGTGTGGTATATCATTGCGATGTTGTCGCTGTAGTTGTGAGATTAAAAAGAATACAGGAGGTGGTGGATGATGAACGCGGGCGTCTTTGTTTCTTTCTTTAGGGGGCGTCGCACCCCTCGATGGGATTGTGGCTGGCTGGTTGGCTGGGTAAGGTGTCTTTCGTCTTCATGGGTCGTAAGCGACGCCTGTCAGCGCACTGCATGGCCAGCAAGCTTTCAACTCCTGCTGTCCTCCTGCTGCTCTGTGCTCCTTTCTTGCCCACCACATGCGGCCGTCCGTTAAATGCGTTGAACCCAACCGACCAATTAGCCACGTTTGGATGTATTGCTTGGAAAGCACGGATCACCGAGGAAACGATCAATCAAGCTAACAATTGTCGCGATCCGATCGTCCGAATACAGTTTGGATCTCGACCGAGGACGTGATTCGATCGATCGACAAATCGGACGACGATGAGCGAAATGCGATGGCGCCAAGTTGAAGCTGTGTTTTCGCCAGCCGCTCATAGTATGCCACACACGATCCGCCAGGCGCGTTCCCCCTGGCTGCTGCATGTATCCTTTGTATCCATTTCGATTCCCATTCCCATTCCCCATCAACGCACTCAAATCCACTCTCTACCCCAGGAGACTCAAAGCCAAAACCAGACACCAACCAAACATGGACGTGGAGGCCGTGCCGACGACGACGGGCCAGCAGACCAGTGCGGGCGGGGAGCAGCAGCCCGGGCTGGAGCACCGCATGGAGCCCAAGCCGCAGGTCATCCGCGACGACTACAAGGGTAAGTCGTGGGAAGAACGACCTGCCGATGATGAAGCTCGCTCGCGACCGGTTCTCAACCCCTTTCATGGAACAGGCGCCGGCAAGCTCCAGGGCCGCGTGGCGATCATCACGGGGGGTGATTCGGGCATCGGGCGCGCCGTGGCGGTCCACTACGCGCGGGAGGGGGCGGCGGCCATCACAGTCTGCTACCTGAACGAGCACAAGGGTGCGTGCTTTTCGGGGGGTGGCGACGACTGGTGGTTGATTGATTGGCACCTCCCCATTTCACCACCAGGTGGTTGATTGATTGGCACCTCCCCATTTCACCACCAGACGCCAAGGAGACACAGGCCATGGTGGAGAAGGAAGGGGCCAAGGCGCTGTGCATCGCCGGGGACGTGGGCGACGACGGCTTCTGCAAGAGCGTGGTGCAGAAGACGCTGGCGCACTTCGGCGTGGACCGCATCGGTGCGTGCTTGATAGATTGTAGATGTTTATGGGACCGGATATAGTGATTTGCGATTCTGAAACAAAACCTCTCATGATGAATGAAACAGACGTGCTGGTCAACAACGCTGCGGAGCAGCACGTCAAGCCGAGCATCATGGACATCACCAAGGAGCAGCTCGAGCGCACGTTCCGGACCAACATCTTCGCGCACTTCTTCTTGACACGTGGGTAGCCATCAACAATTTTCTGTGGTCGTGGTCGTTTTGACATATTCCTCACCGTCGATTCCCAAAACCAAAACCAGAGGCCGCGCTCCCGCACATGAAGGAAGGGGCGGCCATCATCAACACCACCTCGGTCACGGCGTACAAGGGGATGGCCAGCCTGCTGGACTACAGCTCGACCAAGGGCGCCATCGTGTCCTTCACGCGCTCGCTTTCGCTGCAGGTAAGGCTGGCTGTGCGGACCTGGCGATCGGTCCAGGTGCACACTGACTGAAACATACACGGACACCCTGCAGCTGCATGACCGCAAGATCCGCGTCAATGGAGTCGCGCCTGGGCCAGTCTGGACGCCGCTCATCCCCGCCACCTTCCAAGACGAGAGCCGCGTCGAAAGCTTTGGGGCCGAGGTGCCAATGAAGGTGTGTATGTGTACATGTGTGTGTGCGGGGGCTCCATGCGACGGGCCACAAAATGACCAACAATCTGACACATGCACGCACGTACACGCATGCGTGCAGCGCTCCGGCCACCCAAGCGAGATCGCCCCGGCCTATGTCTTCCTGGCCTCGGCGGACGGCTCCTTCCTCTCTGGCCAGGTCCTCCACCCCAACGGCGGCACCGTCCTGAACGGGTAAAGAAAGAGGGGTGTGAAGGGTTTCGGCTGGGGCTGTCGATCGAGCGGAGCCAGATGCAGTGGGAGGCAGCAACCGGTACTTAGTGGGGGGTAGTGTCGATATCGAGGACGAGCGGGCAAGCGAAGCCGCTGCGGGGCAAGGGCGCGGGTACAAAGACACTCGTAAGGGCTGAGAGCAAGATGCTTGCACAGGTCGGCAAACCAGCGTGGCGCGCGTGTGTGTGTGCCTTTATTTGGCCGGCGCGCGGGGAAAGAGGGAAAGAGAGTCTGGCATGGGATGGGGACGTGGTGGGTGTTTATGGGCGGGTCAACGTAGCAACGCAAAGATAAGAAAAACGGGCCAACGAGCGTATGTTTTTCTTTTGAAACAAGCCAGGTTAGCCAGTTTTTTTTTTAAATATATTGGAAACCAGTCATACGTCGTCGTTCATTTCTATCTGCACCTGCATCTCCATCTACGCCTACCTATATGGTACTGCGGCGCGAACGCCTGCGTCATTGTCGACCGTTTGGCCTTCCTGCTCTCTCGGCGGGCATCCGCTGTCAACACCCTCCATCCCCCCCTTTTCCCCGCCTGTACACACTAACACCATCAACACCAACAACAGACAGACCAAGAGCGACTTGTGTTCGAATGAATCATCACGCCAGGAAGCGGTCGTCCCCCGGGTCCGGCAGCCGGCACGTGTCGCGCTTGCCCAGGATGTCGTAGCGGTTCTCAGCCACCTGCGCGAGCGAGTTGCACGAACAAGCGGCGCGTGGAGGTGTGGGTGTCAAGGATTTTAGTTAGAAGAGGCTCATGGCTTGACGACAACAGCCTGCTACCGCCCAGCAACAAGAACAAGAAACGCACCGTGTCGTACGCCCGGTCCCTCACCCCCTGGGGCAGCAGGAGCCGCGCGGCCTTCTCGAACGCTCCCCCCAGCGCGGGGTGCGGGGCAGCGACCTGCGTTGCGGTGCATGGGAGTGGGAGACAATGTGGTCGGTCATGTGAGATGGATGATGCCACCGCGTATTCCAATCACTGCATGGCACCACCACCCGACGGATGCATGCCCTGTTCAATCCTTGCATGGCACCACCACCACCACCACCACCACCACCACCCATGCATCAGACGCCTGCTTGCTTACCTCGGCGATGCGGATGGCCGCGTCGGACCGCAGGTGCATCGTGCGGTCCGCCTCGATCACCAGCATGGACGACAGGTCGTCGGGGTCGCGGCCGCAGACCTCCATCAGGTGCCGGCCCAGCTCGCTCTGGAGGGGGGCGAAGCTGTGGGGGTTTGATTTGAATGAAAAAGAGAGGGGTTTGGTAAGATGGTGTGTGTGTCATTCTGTTGGGGTTGGGTTGAGAGAGAGAGGGGTTTGGTACGATGGTGGGTGTCATTCATCAGACCTAACCCCCCCCTAGGCATGTGTGTTCTCAAAGAAGACGGCAAGCGCACGCACCGCAGCTTCCGGTTCACGTCCAGCGTCAACAGGGCGTTGATGCCCCTGTTGCAGAAATTGCACACCCCGTCGAAGAGCACGACGGGGCGGCGATCCCCCGCAGCAGTCGGAAATACCCGCTGGAATGTGACGAGCGCCTCGGGGGAGGGCTGCCCTCCTCCTGCTGCTGCTGCTGCTGCTGCGTCCCCACTTGCTGCGCTGCTGCTGCTGAAGCGACGGGTGGCGCGTGTACTTATTGTGGGGCGCAGTGCGAGGCGGCCGAGGCGGGGGGAGAAGGCGAAGGCGTGCAGCAGCATGGCGGGGAGCAGGAGCAGGAACACGAGGCAGCAGAGGGGGGTGGGGAAGGCCGGCATCAAAACAACCGGCGGCGGCGGCTGCTGCTGCTGCTGCTGCTGCTGCTGCTGCTGCTGCTGCTGCTGCTGCTGCTGCTGCTGCTGCTGCTGCTGCTGCTGCTGGTGGTGGTGGTGGTCGTGCTGGCGGTGCCTGTAGATTGTGATTGTGTGTGTGGAGATGAGATTGGGTTGGGTGTGACTCAGCAGTCCAGCCAGGCGATCTGTCGATCCACCTCCCCCTCGCACTCGCGCTGATGCATGAGCGATGCGGCGAAGCAAAGGATGACGAGATTGGACGATGCATTGGGATGCATGCATTGGAATTGATTGGCATTTGCCAGTCAATCGAACGAACGCTTGCTTACGGACTCCCCACGATCGCGTCACATTTTCACAGCCAGCGCATTCAGGGGTCTGCTGGTGTGGCGTGGAGCGGCTGCTGCATCGGTCGGTGGTGTCGTCGTTGATGTAACCGACTACTAAGCGACGGGGGGGGGGGGGTCGATCGATCATCTTAATTTGTTCACTCCAGCCAGTCCACATTAGCACCCAATCCAGCCAGCCAGTCGACCGACTCACCCAGTCCATCCCGCGCCCCGCACACAGGCAGGTCTAGCTACCAGCCAGCCAAGCAGCACTGCGCGCGGCATGTCGTCGTCCGAGGAGGAGGACACGGGGCGGATTCGCTTCACGACAGATGGCGACTATGAGGACGGGTGCGTGCCTGCGTCTTGCGTGCGCCGTCGCCTCGTTGATCGACCGATCGATCGATCGATGGACCGATCGCATTTTTGATTGATGGGATGGACCACCCGATGCTGCACGTATTTTGTTTTTTTTTAATTACACATGTCCCTCCCACAGGCAGTGGATGGACGACGGGGAGTTCTATGCGCGGGGCGCGCGGCAGGGGCGGCGGTGCGTGCTGTGTGCTGTCGTTGTGGAGACGATTGTGATTGGGTGCCGTGCGTCGCGTGGCTCGGGTGATTGATCCTCCCATCGATGCGTTCGTCTTTTTTGTATGCGCGGATTGACTCGCCCATCCATCCATTCATCCATTCACGCATCCATCCATCCATCCACACATCCACAGGATGACCAAGGACGAGGCGCTCTACGGCTATGAGGACAGCGACGACGACGGCGGCGGCGGCGACGGGGGGCGGCGGCGCAAAGGAGGAGGGGGCGGGCGGAAGCGGAGGGACGACGCCCCCTTGAAGGCTGTCAATTTCGTCTCGTCCTCGGCGGGGGCGGGGGCAGGGCAGAAGCGGCCGCGGGAGGGGGAAGGGGAAGGGGAGGCGGCGGCGGCCCCTCGGGGGGGGCTGGGGCTGGGTGCGGCGAGGGGCGGGCTGGGGTATCAGGCCCCTGATGCTAAGGAGGAGGAAGAAAGCGAGCAGCGGGCGGGGCTGGGGGGCGGGGGCGGCGATGGAGGAGGGGAATGGGGAGGGGGAGGGGGATGTGAGGGGCAAGTTTTCGGGCCTGCTGCGGGAGGGCGGGGCGAGCGGCGGTGGGGGCACAGGGGGAGGGGAGGGACAGGATTTCTTCCGGGGCGTGCTGCAGGAGGCGGAGGCCAAGGCGAGTAGTGGGTGTCTGTCTTCGTGTCTTCGTTTGCATGTGTGCGTGTGGGTAGGGGAAGGGAAGGGACTGACCGACTGACTGAGACCTCACACGCACTCACACGCACCCACCCATACCCACCATCCACCACCCCGCACCCACTTTCCCCAGGCCGCGGCGGCCAAGGCGGAGGAGGAGCGGAAGAAGGCGCTCAAGGCGCTGCCGGTCCGCAACGACCCCAACGCCATGAAGTGGGAGGCGCACACCAAGGGCTTCGCCTCCAAGTTTTTGGCAAAGTTTGGCTTCAAGGTGCGGCGGGATTTTTTGGATCTTGTTTTGTCTTGTTTTGGGGGGGGGGGGGGGGGGGGGGCGGGTTGTGGGTGGGGGGGGGGGTATGGATTGGCCTCTCATCTCGCCCCTCGCCCCTTCCCTGCCCAAACCCGCACACACCCGCATGCACAAATAAATGCCTTCACTACGATTACTACCCCCACCCCCCCCCTCCCCCCCCACACCCACCCACCCACCAACCCACACACACACACACCCACATACACACCCACACACACCCACCCACACACACCCGCATGCACAAATAATTCAGGGCCGGCTGGGCAAGGAGGAGACGGGCATCACCAAGGTGCCCGAGGTGGTGGTCCGCCCCGAGCGCCTGGGCCTGGGCATCATGAAGGAGGCGACGCAGCTGCGGGCCAACAAGGAGATCGAGGCGGTGAGTGAGTACGTGGGTGTGTCTGCCTGTCAGGGGGGCGACGCGGTGTGTGTTGTTGGCATGGGTGTGTGTGTCCCTCAGGACCCGCATGCTCACATCTCTCATCTCTCCACCCCACACCACCACCAACAAAAACAAACCCACCAGGACTTGCACGGGAAGGAGCTCGAGCCGCTGGACGAGGAGGAGGACGGGGGCCGCGGCGGGCGGCGCCGGCGGGGCCAGCAGCAGGGGCGGGACATCGTCTCCATTGCCGAGCAGCTGGCGAAGGAGGAGGCGAACTGGAAGAGGGGTGAGTCCGTCCAAGTCTTGGTTGTGTGTTATTTTGGGGGGTGGGGGAGGGGGACCATTGACACCACCACCACCATCCACAAACATCCAATGACCATCCAATCATGACCATTGACATCACCACCACCTCACCACCCCATCCAACATGGCCGTCCATGGCAAAGGGGGCAAGCCGAAGAAGGCCCACCCGAAGCTGTCGGTCCAGGACGTGCTGTCGATGGAGCGGGATGCGGACTTTGTCCATGCCGGGGAGGGGGGGCAGCAGCAGCAGGTAGGGGATTGGGCGGGATTGTGGAGAAAGGGGGGGGGGTATGTCTGTGTGCTGTGTTTGCGGCTGCCTGCCTGCCCGTTCTGCCTGACTAACTGACTGACTGGACGGCCCCCACTCCACTCCACCCCCATCCCCTCACCAACCAATCAACAACAGGTGATCGTGGACTTGCGGGGCCCCCAGGCCAAGCTCCTCACGCGCCTCGACGAGATCAACTACGAGATGGAGGTGCGTGAATCCGCCCTCCCGCCCCCGCCGGCCGGCTGATTTCAATAAACATTTCTTGCACTTTTCATCGAACACTCCGCTTACACACCCACCACAAACACCATACAAACACCTCAGTACACACCCAAACAACAACAAACATCACAATAATCAAAAATCAACACCACCCCACCAACATCAACATTAATTAACCATTACCATTAGACCGGCGCCGCGGAGGAGGCGGGGCTAGCGCCGCCCAAGCTGGGCCAGGAGCTCCTGCACAATGTCAACCTCCTCGTCGACCTCTGCGAGTCGGGCCTCTACGGCCTCGACCGGTGCGTTCCCTTCCTTTTTAACGTTTCATCACCACCACCGCCACCACCACCACCACCACCACCACCCCATCCAACCAACCAACCAACCCATCAAAACCAAAACGAAACAAACCACCACCTCCACGCCGTCAAAACAAGAACAAAACCAACAAGCAAACAAAACCGTTCATTCGCCATGAAAAATCCTTGCTTTCACTAGTCATAGTAGAAAAGAGAGAAAGAAAAAACTCATTTTTTGTTCAACCAAACCAAAAAAATCGGAACCAAATTCGATCGGAAAACAGGCGGCTGAAGCAGGAGCAGGCGCGCATGGAAGAATTGGGCCACCGCGTGTTGGAGCTGGGGCGGCGGGTGGAGGAGGGTGCGTTGTTGTTTTTTGCGGTTGGGTTGGGGTGTCTGTCTGTGACAACGACCACCACCACCACCAACCCACCACAAAAACACCCACACCCACCCACACCATCCCAATCCCCACACGCAGGGCGGGACCGGAGTGAGCGGCTGGGGCGGGTGGCGGCGCTCCTCGAAAAAGTCAGCGCCAAGATTGAGGAGCACAAGGGGGACGTGCCCATGGATGTATGTGAGGCTCGCGGCGTTAGGGCATTTGTCTGTCTACCTTTTCAGCTATCTATCTTTTCGATCTTTTGATTTGTCTTGGCTGTCTGTCTGGCTGTCTGGCTATCTGTTGTGTTGTTTGTATATAGATGATATCTGTCTATCTATCTACCCAATCAATCCGTCTATCCGTCCGTCTATTCATTCACCCACCCACCCACCCACCCAAAAACCCATCCCCCTCCCCTCCATCCAACCACCACCACACCAACCCCAATCCCAGGCCGTGCTCAAGGCCTTCAAGACCGTCAAGGAGCACTTCTGGCCGGAGTACCTCATGTTCGAGCTGTGGGAGCTCGCCCCGGCGCTCCTCACGCCCGTGCTGACCTGCGCGGTCTCGGCCTCGGGGGCGGGGTTTGACCCCCTCGATGCGGGGAGCCGGAGGGCGGTGTTGGAGGGGTTGGGGAGGTGGCGGCCGGTGCGTGGGGGTGTGGGTGTGAGTGGGTGGGGTGTGGGTGTGGGGGGGATACCACTACATTGCACGATGTATGAACACGCACGTCAATCACTAGACAAACACATGCATCCATTGATTGATCATACATGTAGGTGCTGGGCGGCCCACGCGAGTCGTACGACGAGGACGCGGAGGGGGGCGTGCACGAGGACGGTGTGTGCTGCTGCCTATACGCATGCATGTGGGGGGCTTGGTCTCCAAATCAAATCAGGAGAGAGTTGCATGCATGCATGTAAAAGTTTGGGTACAGGCATGCGCGGCAACCCCCCAAACAAACCAAACAACACAAACCAAACCAAAACAACACAAAACAGGCATGCGCGGCAACTCTTTTAAAACACACACACACACACACACACACACATACACACACACACACACACACACACACACACACACACACACACACGAGCCAAAACAGCACAATGCACAGCAACCCCCTAAACCAACGAACACAAAACAAAACAGTCATGCGCGGCAACCCCCTGCTGATGAAGGCCGGCGAGGGCGTCCTGTTCGAGGTCACACGCAGGGTCCTCCTCCCCAAGATCCGGTGCGTACGACACTTCGACATGATGACTATGATGATGATGATGATGATGATGATGATGATGATGATGATGATGATGATGATGATGATATTAATCAGTGTCGTGATCCACCCATCCACTCACACCCACACATACACACCAACCCACTCATCCACACCCACAGCTCCGGCCTGACCACTCCGCCCCCCTAAAAACAAACACAATCAATCAAACAATCAATCAAACAAACAACATACCCACACCCACCCTTCCGCACTGACCAACGCCCCCCCCCCCCCAAAAAAAACAAACAAACAAACACACACACCCACAATCAATCAATCAAACAACACACCCACACACCCAGCTCCGCCCTGACCAACGCCCCCCCCCCCCCTAAACACACACTCACACCCACAACACCCCCCCACCCCCAGCTCCGCCCTGACCAACGCCTGGGACGTGCGGGACCCCGACGTGGCCGTCTCCCTCCTCGAGGCCCTCCGGCCCCTCGTCCGGCCCGACGACTGGGACGGGCTCTGCACCACGGTGGTCATGCCTAAACTCGCACAGGTAGGTAGGTACCAGTCTGGGGTGGGGTGTTGTTGTTGGGGGTGTATGCAGTATCTCCCCCTTTGGCTGTCTCTCCATTTTAATATCGATCAACACACTCCTCCCCCCATTTTCCTCGGCCCTTGCCTTCCAACATCAACCCCCCCCCCCCCCCACACACACACACACACAAACCCCAAACACGCCCCCCCAGCGCCCCCCCTTCACCCCTCCACCTCACCCACACAGGCCGTCCAAGAATGGAACCCACGGGAGGACACCGTGCCGATCAACGCCTGGATCCTCCCCTGGCTCCCCATCTTGGGGCAGCAGCTCACGGCCGCCTTCCCCGAGATCCGACGGAAGCTGGCGCAGGTGGGTGTCGGTGGTGCGGGTGGGGGGGTGTACACGCGCCCATCAACGCGCCTACGCCTCTCCTCTTGTGTGTGGTGGGCTGGCTGTAAGGAGATGACCACATGCACACCATTTGACACACACACACACACACAATATTCTATTCAAAAACACAAACTTTTTGTTCAAAATACCCCCCGAAAAACGCAGGCGCTGGTGGACTGGCACCCCTCGGACGCCTCGGCGCACGTGATCCTCCAGCCCTGGGCCACGGTGCGCAACGCATGCTTGGTTGTTTGTTTGGTTGTTTTGTTTTGTTTGACGCCCCCCACCCAACTCCCACCTTCCCCCCCACACACCGACACACCACCACCAGAGCCAACTTCCCATCTATCCCCCCCCCCCCCCCCCCCCCCCCCCACACACACACACACACACCACCACCAACCTTTCACCTCCCCCCCCCCACCACCACACCCTCCCTTTTTCTCCTCCAGGTGTTCGACCCCCGCAGCTTCGAGGCGCTCCTCCTCAAGTCTATCCTCCCCAAGCTCGCCCAGGCCCTCCGGGGGCTCGCCATCGTGCCGAGCAACCAGGTGATTCTTAGAGGGCAGTGTATCCAGAGAGAGAGAGGGGTCGTGTCTTCTGTCGTGGGAGATGATGGCATCGTGCCCAGTAACCTGGACAGTGTATACAGAGAGAGAGAGAGGAGGAGGAGGAGGAGAGGGAACTTTTGTATGTGGTGGACTGGACTCTCACCACCCTTTCCATGCCCATACAAACAAACAACAACAACAACAACGACCACCAAACAGGACCTGCAGCCGCTGGAGTGGGCCTTTGCCTGGGCCGACCTCTTCTCCCCCCTCCACTTCCTCTCCCTCCTCGAGGGCGAGCTCTTCCCCAAGTGGCTCGGTGTCCTGCACGCCTGGCTCGGCAGCCCGTCCGCGGACTTTGCAGAGGTGCGGGGCGAGGGTCGATGGATGGATGCGTGGATGGATGCGTGGGTGGAAAGGTATGGATGGGTATGTAGATGATGTGTGGGTGGGTATGGATGGGTGGATGAGTGGATGGATGGATTACTGACTTGCTGCTTTTCTTTTCTTTTTCTGCCCTCGCCTTTCACACACATGCGTGTATACGCGTACGCACATTCTTCAAACAAAACAGGTTGCCGACTGGTTCGAAGGGTGGAAGCAGCTCCTGCCCCCGCAAGTCCAGCAGGACGCCCGCATCGCCGCGCACTTCACGCACGCGCTGCAGGTAGGTAGGTGACTTGATGATCGGAGACGACTCGCATCATTCGCTAGTCATTTGCTCTTTCTCACACAAATCCCTTCTCAAACAAAAACACCACCAGGCCACATTGTCTCACGCATATACACACACCCCACCCAAACACGTCCAGGCGATGACCCACGCGATGGACCCGTCCCTGCCCCCGCTGCCCCCGCCCTACCCCCTCGAACACGTCTCGTATCTCACGGTGGTGGAGGACCGGAGGCGGGAGATGCTCGCGCAGGGTACGCACGGGCCTTTTCCTGTGTCTGTTGCGTCCATGCCCCTCCCTAGAAGGGACACACACATTCCATTGAACCCACTCACGTTTGTTGAGTTGAGCATCGTACTGCCCCCCTAACCGAGTACGCGCGTCAATCAACCGACCCCTACCACCACCACATGGTAGCCACACACGCCTCAACGACGGGGAGCGGGCCGACGCAGGGGTGGCGGTCGACGATCGGGGCCGGGCTCATGGGCATGCCGGGCGGCGGGGGAGGGGGTGAGATAGCAAGAATTCGATGGGGGTGGTTGGTTGGTTGATTGATGGGTCGACTCGGTTGTTCATTCACCCAAAATACTTACACACCAACCCCCACCACCCCCACCACCACCACCACCACAACAACAACAACAACAACAACAACAACAACAACAACAACAACAACAACAACAACAACAACAACAACAACAACAACAACAACAACAACAACAACAACAATAACAATAACAACAACAATAACAACAAGCAGCGCCCCACCCCGGCGCGCGCCCCACGACGGTGCCCCCCATGGACGTGTCATTCCGGGACCTGGTCGAGGCCTTTGCCGAGCGCAGCGGCGTGCTCTTCCTGCCCCGCCCGGGCAAGAGCGCGCAGGGGCGGCAGGTGCGTCGCTCCTTCGTCCGTCCTCCGTTGTGCCCCCCCCCCCCCCAAAAGAAAAGAATAATTATATGCACACGCATTGCTCATCCCCATTACATCTAATTTGTTTCGGGGCGGCAGGTGTACGCCTTTGGCGGCGTCCCGGTCTACCTGGACAGCGACGTCGTCTTTGCCGACTTCGACGGCCAAGGGCAGTACGCGCCCATCGCGCTTGAAGCCCTCCTGGAGCGCGTGCAGCAGAGCGGCGGACGATAGGACGGCAAGCAAGCAGTAGGTAGGGGCATGTGGGGTTACATACAGATGACACGATAGAAGCGCAAAGAAGAAGCAGAGAACAATAAAGAAAAGAGAAAAAGCAAGCGGGCGTGCGTATAAATCGACGACAGGTAACCACTTCCCTTTGCTTATTGATTACTATTTACTTCTTGGCGCTTTCGCCCCCGCCTTCCTCCCCCCTCTGATCGCCATCCGCATCCCCCCCCGACTGTGCCTCGGTTCCCGCTCGGCGGCGCATGGCCTCCTCGGTAACGGCCAGCGCGCCCATCGCCTTCCCCTGCACCGCCTCCACCGCGTACGTCGCGTTGCTCCACACCGTGCCCGTCTCCTCCGTCCGCGTCTTGCGCTTGGCCAGCTCGAAGAAGCCGTAAATCAGGTCCGCACACTCGTGCACGGCCCCGGCCGCCCGCCCACAGCCGCCGTCACTCGCAGCAGCCGCGGGCGCAGGCTCAGGCTCGGCACATTTTGCCCCCACCTCCCCGCCCGCCGGCCCGGCTCCGGCTCCGGCCCCCGCAGCAGCAGCGCCGCGCCGATCGACGGCCCGCGCGAGCCCCTGCAGCGCCGCCGTCACGCCATCCAGGGCAGGCGCCACGGGGCCGATCGAGTCCAGCAGCACCCGACACTCCTCGCTCACTGCTGCTGCCTCTGCTACGCCCTTGTGACGACGCGCCGGCTCCGGCTCCGGCTCCGGCTCCGGCTGCGGCTGATGCTGCTCAGGCGATGGGGACGGGGTGGCTGCTAGGTCGCGCGCGAGGGAACCGTCAATCGGCGGCGGCCGAGGCCGGGGCTTATCGATCGGTGGCCACTGCTCCGCAGACGGGCGTGTCCCCTTCATTTGCCTGGCGCCGCGCACCCGATGCCAGGCCGTGCGCAGCAAGAGCCAGGTGGGGGAGGGCAGCGCCACGAGCAGGAGCACCGCGACGCCGAGCATGAGCAAGGCCAGCGACGAGCGGCGGACCAAGGGCTGGTCCTCCAGCGGCGGCTGCTCCCCCTGGGGCTGATATCGCCGCGGGGACTGTGGGCTCCGCGGCCGGCGGCTGCGCAGGATGCCGCGATCCTGCTCCTCGTCCTCGTCCTCGTCCTCGTCCTCGATGGCCAGCAGGAGGCGGGGCCGCATGCCGGGGGCGTAAGGGCGGCGGGGCGGCGTCTCGTGCTGGGTGGGAGTGGTGCGCGTGGGTGGCGTCGTTGTGGTGACTGTTGCTGTTTGGGTTGCCATTGTCGCCGTCGAAGGCAGCCCCTTGCCCTTGCCCTGGCCCTTGCCCTGGCCGGTCGCTGCCGGCGTGGACGGGGACCGCGGGGCGCGCGGCGGGCTGCGCTGTGGCGGTGGCGGCAGCGGCGCGCCAGCACGGGGCGATCGGATGGCGATGGTGCGGCTGCGGAGGTTGAGGTAGCGCTCCGGGGTGGTATAGCCTGGAGCGGCCATGGGGAAAGCCTGTGTGTGTGCCCAGCCCGTGGGTAAGTTTTTGTGGCTCGAAATCCTCAGTCGCTCTTCAAGATCGAAACGCCACAAACCCAATCGATCGGATCCCCCCGATGCATCCACGTGCTTCGATCGATCGAATCTGTGGCCTGGATCGATTGCATCGTGTGGTGCCGACCCAAATCCAGAGGCTTGGACGGAGATTGTCTTTTTTTGCCGGGGCGTGGGCATGGAACGTGTAACCCCCATGGGCCATGGGCGCTTGGGCCCCATTCTACCCCCGTAGCCGAGCCGTTGCTTGGCGAAGGGCGACGCGGTCGGGCTTGGACATGCCAGGCCCACCAACTACTAATCCAGCAAGCTCGAAGTGACCATTGGCCAACATCAACGCACACACACACAATCAAACAGGACCGAACAGCCAAACAAGATGGCGAGACCCAAGCGGAGAGGATGGCGGCTCCAGGCCGCGGCCCTGCTGCTTTATCTTGTCATCGCGCTCTCGATCGCTGCAGCCGCCGCCGGACGACCCCGCACTTCTAGCACCAGCGCCGCCTTCCTCCTGCCCCTCGTCCATCCGAGACCGATCACAGCACCCTATCCCCAGCCACCTCGACAACTGCACAGCAGCGCCTCGTCGTCGTCGTCGTCGCTGGATATGGAGGAGCGCGTCGCGGAGGTGGAGCGTATTTTGGACGCGTACCTCTACCCGGCGGCTGCCGCTGACGCCCGCAAGACGCTGGCGTTCGCGTCGCAGGACCGCTTCCTCGGACCGCATGGCGAACGGCGCGATGCAGGTGCGGATGACGATGCAATTGCCGAGTCACTGTGAATTGATTGGTCGATTGATCCCTGACACGACCGGCCCAATCACCCAAATTCCAAGGACCAGGAGCGCCGCTCCCTGCCGCCGCCACCACGGGGCTCGCCAGGCCGCACCTGACCTACGGCGAGTTCCCCCTCGCCAGCGTCGCGCGCCTGCTGTCCGAGCTGCCACTTGGGCCCGACGACGTCTTTGTCGATCTGGGCAGCGGCGCGGGGCGGCTGGTGCTGGGCGTCGCCCTGCTCTGGCCCCAGCTGCGGGCCTGCGTGGGGATGGAGCTGCTCCCGGAGCTGCACGCGCTGGCGGTCGGGGTGGGTTTGTCAGGAGAGTTGATGCCCGCCTGCCTCGATCTATTCCAATCCAACCACTCCAATCCAACCAACGCAATCTCAACGCACACACAGGCGCACCAGTGCGCGCTGACGGACCCAGCCTTCCTCGCCCTCGGCCTGCCCTGCAGCCCTTGCCGCTTCGTCCGCGGCGACGCCGAATCGGCCCTATGGGCACCGCCAAGCCGTGCTGACGACGACCACGGGGACCCGCGCCTTGCCGCTGCCGGCGCCGCGGGGGAGACAGACCCCTTAGCCTCGGCCACGGTCGTCTTTGCGTACTCCACCACCTGGCGGTCCGAGGACCCGGTGCACCTCGCCCCGCCCCTCCACGCCGCGCTGCTCCGGCGGCTCGCGCCCGCGGGCGGCCCGCCGCGGGTGACGGTGATCACGACAGACAAGCGTTTTCGGGATGACGAGGTGGGGGAGGGGAGAGAAGGGCGGGCATTCCGTGTGGTGAGGCAGCTGGACGTGCCGAACCCGGAGGTGTGGGAGTCCACCGCGCATTTCCACGAGCTGATCAGGCCGGGGAATTGAAAGGGAAGAGTTGGTGTGTGGAATAGATGTGTGTATAAAACAGAAAAGTAAGCACAAAAGGGGCTGGGCCCTCCCCAGCCCGCGCGGCTGCAGAATCCGAACCACGACGTGAAGTGTGTTATTGAGTGTTTGCGAGCAGTTGCAAGAGCAGTGCTTTGAAAGGATGACGGGCCAAAATGATTCTGCTTTTTGCCAGCGAGCGAGCCCGTCATCCCCTTGTGGCACTGCCCTTGCAACGCTCGCAGACACTCAATCACACACTTCACATCGTGGTTCGTGTTCAGCGGCCGCGCGGGCCGGGGAAGGCCCAGCTCCTGGTCCTCCCCCAGACCGCGCGGCTCTCTCACCTTTCCGGTGACGATCCCCTCTCCACTTTCGTGTCCCCGTCAGCAAAGTAAGCAGCGACAACGTCGTGGTCTCAAAAAATGTAAATTCGCACGACCATCCACAATTGACGAATAAAATATCAGCTACTACTGTGGTTTTATTCGAATCGTTCTCAAAAAGCTTATGAGCGTCAGGTTCGGCGTAGTAGGGGGCGGCGAATTAAAACCGATGACGTAGTACCCCCTCATAAGCGGTGCGTCCGGCCGGACCGCGCCCTGTCCTACGCAAACGCACTGGTCGACGCCGATCTGAGCCACATCATCCATCTACACCGACAGGCAGCCAGCCAGGAACCGTCCGAGCAAGGAGGAGGAGAGGTGTCTGGGGCCCGCGCGGGGCAGTCCTCGGTTTCGAAGCAGCAGTACAAGCAGCCAAGCAGCAGCAGCAGCCATGCCATCATCGGAGTACAAAGGTAAGCGAGGGCGCGCGCGGCGTGCGTGTGATTGAGTGCAGTGGCTCGAAGCTGACGCCCGAGTGTTGCCTACCCCCACACGCCCAAACCGGCCGCCATGGCTTCGCCCAAACCCACAGAAAGCAGCCCCGCCGCCGGCGCGGCGGCGGCGGCGGCGGCCAGCACGGGAAACGGGGCGCGCCGTACGACCTCCCAATACCGAGGTGCGTTCTGTAGCAGGGGAAGGCCGCGACCGAAGGGCCTCGAGACTCGATCTGACGTATCCACCGGTGAATCTACTACCGTGGGCAGGGGTGTCGTGGTATTCCTCCGCGGGCAAGTGGCACGCCAGGCTGACGATGAACGGCCGCGACATCCTCATTGGCGCCTTCAACACGGAGGAGGAGGCGGCGCGGGCGTTCGACGCCAAGGTCCAGCGCGTGTACCTCAACCCCATCTGCAATTTCCTCCCCGATGGCGCGCTCAACCCGGACCGCAAGAAGGCCAACTCCACGCGCTATCTCAAGCGGGGCGCCAGCGGGCTCGACATCATGTGCGGCGTTGGCGGCGGCAGCAGCGGCGGGGACGGTGAGGAGGAGGAGGAGGAGGAGGAGGGGGCGGCGGCGGCGACAGCAGCAGCAGCTGGGGCTGCCTCCTCTTGTTCCACCAGCCCCGGTAGCGGCCGCGGCGGCCGGGGCGGGCCTGGTAGAGGCAAGAAGCGCGGCTGGTCCTCCTCCTCTTCCCAGTACCGAGGTGATGAGACCTGTATGAACCTCACATGTTGACAGACCACTGACTCGCCTGTCTGCTAATCATCATCAACGATAACCTCTGCTCTCTCTCTCTCTGGCTCTCTGGCAGGCGTCAGTTGGATTTCCGACAAGGGGAAGTGGAAGTCCTTCTTCAGCGCGCTCGGCACCAGAAAGCACCTCGGCTTCTTTGAGGACGAGGAGGCGGCGGCGCGGGCGCACGATGCGGCGGCCGCAGCTGTCCTGGCCGAGCCCCGCCTCAACTTCAACCCCGACGGCTTCCTCAACCCGGAGCGCAAGGCGTACGCCGCCTCCCAACGGTAAGGCACTGTTTTGTGAAGACGGGAGCATAGCTTGTGACCGTGGTGCTTACGTCTCTTTGTGCGATCCCCCATCCCTCATCCTACAGCTTCCTTGCGGGCGTCGATGTCGAGGCCACTCTGACGGCCATCGTCGCCTCCCTCCGCCCTCCGCGCAAGAAGCCCGGCCGCCCACGCAAGCTGCTGTCTCCTCTCGCCCGCGCCGTTGGTAGCAGCGACAGCGGCGGTGATGGGGAGGGTGGTGACGACAGCAGTGAGGAGGAGGAGGAGCAGGATGAGGACGACGACGAAGAGGAGGAGGACGAGGAAGATGACGAGGAGGAGGAGGAGGAGGAGGCAGCAGCAGCAGCAGGGGCTGCCTCCTCTTCTTTCACCAGCCCCGGTAGCGGCGATGGCGGCCGGAGCGGGCATGGAGGCGGCGGGGACAAGCAACAATCAACCAGCACCTTCCGAGGTACAATTATGATGAATGGATAAGCCACCAGCAGCTAGGCCGTCATTGCTAAATGCAGGCCATGTTACATACGCGCACGCTAGGCGTCTGCTGGTACAATGGCAAGTGGCGCGCAGCCATCAGCTTCCAAAACTGTACCCGGAACCTCGGCAACTTCGCCGCGGAGGAGGAGGCGGCACGGGCGTACGACGCAGCGGCCAAGAAACTGCGGAAGAACCCCGTCCTGAATTTCCTTCACGATGGCGCGCTCAACCCGGACCGCAAGGGCCTCAGCGGCCGGCCGTCGCCGCAGCAGGCACACGTCGCGGCGGGGGCGGCTGCCGGCAGCGGGGGCGGTGGTGGTGCCAGCCCCAGCGCCCTGCCTGAGTACGGCCAGGCGCTCGTCGACTCCATCCTCAGCATCCTGGACCAGCCGCCGTCGCCGCCGCGGCCCGCACCACCAGCAGGAGCAGCAGCACCAGCAGCACCAGCAGCAGTGGCCCCGGCGTTCACCAGCTTCGACGCCCTGCTCGCCGCCATTCCCCGCTTCGGCCGCGACCCCGTGGCGGCGCTGCAGTCGTACGCCACCTTCTGCTACGTCGATCTCGACTTGGACGACCCGACCACCCAGCACTACGCCGCCGCCCTCCAGCTCCTGGCGAGGGTAAGTGGGTCGGTGGTTGGGTGGTGTTGGCTGGCTTTGGGGCGGGGGGGGGAGCAGAGGAGGAGAGGATTGAGTCGAGTGACTGATATACGCAAACCGCATTCTACGCAGGGCGAGAGGCCGGCGCGGCGCTTCCTGCAGGGCGCGGTGGCGGGCGTGGACCTGTCACAGGACGGGGACGACGCAATCAAGGCCCGGCTCGTGCGGGAGTTTATGGAGCTGGCGGGCGGGGGCGGGACGAGGGCGGAGCTGTGAATGATAGAGTAGATAGATAGGAAACGAGGGCGGAGCTGTGAATAATAGAGCATAGAGAGAGAGATAGATAGATAGATCGGCGTTCAATTGCGAGGACAATTCGAATCATAGGTCGCGAGTCCGAGAGTCAAGTCAACGAATCAAAGGCAATCCAATCGAAACTCAAGGCTTCGGCTAGTGGTTCGTTTCTTCATCTGTTGTTACAATTTACGACCGGACCCTCAAGCTCAAGCTCTCTCCCATTCCCCTCGGCCCCCACGCCCAGGCGGCGCAGGCCCTGCAGGACAAAGGCCATGATGCTGCTGTGGGGGCTGGTGGGGTGGGCACCTGGGCACCTGGTTGCTATGCCCCATATTTTTAAAAGGGGAACCGTCGTCGTCGGAACAACGATAATTCAAATCAGATGACGATGATGCGCATGAAAGATGAGACTTCAATCATTCACTTGGCGTTTGACATTTGCATCGCGTTTCTTCCCATCTCCTCCTCCCTGCTCAACCCGCCCCCCCCACTGTACCACAAACAGACACTACAACCCTTTCCCCCCGTCTCATGCCGCGCCCCTTGCCTGGTGGTGCGCTCCTCCTCTGCTTCCTCCTCCTGCTCCTTGCTCTCCTGG
The DNA here is from genome assembly GCA_963802265.1 of uncultured delta proteobacterium. Lineage (GTDB taxonomy): Bacteria > Desulfobacterota > Desulfobacteria > Desulfobacterales > CAWDIC01 > CAWDIC01. Next base: position 18,830 of record CAWDIC010000004.1, on the reverse strand, counting down.
CCCACGCGGAACCCTCCGGCGCGGACACATCGGGCCGCGCGGTCGTCGTCGTCGAGGGCGGCGGCGGCCCCCACCCTTACACGACGCCATGGGCTGCGTGCACCAAGCCGCGGGCCTACTTCATCCAAAGGCTGCTCGACGCGGGGCTTCCCACGTTCACGGCGCCTGGCTACCTGAACACGGTGAATTCCACGGCGTTCGCCACGGGCTGCCCGCCGCAGCCGCCAGTGGAAGTGCAGTGGAACACGCTAGGGTACCCAACGTCCGCCGGCTACGCCCTGCTCGGCTTTCTGGGGTACCTGCACGATACGTACAACTACACCACCTTCGACCTCGTGGGCTATAGCTATGGCGGCGTCGTGAGCCGCGCTGCCATCGCCGCGCTCAAGTGGCCACCGCCCGCCAACACACGCGCGCCAGGGTTCTCGTACGCGTGGGCCGCGATCGACGCGGGCGTGACGATTGCATCGCTGACTACGATGAACACGCCGCACCTTGGCTCGCCCGCGTACGACATCGCTGCCAACCCCAAGGAGTTCTTCAAGCCTGTGGCAAAAGCGTGGGGGCCCCAGTTTGCCCAGGCGCAATCAGACCTGATCCTGATCACCCCCCAGGATGCGGGCGCAATCGAGATCCTCGTCACGCGCGCGCACAAAGCCAGCTCGGACACGTGGGACATGCAGCAGGTGGGCGCGCTGGACGGCGTCGCGCTCACCCTCATGGCGGGCGATTATTGCGGCTGGAGCTCGAAAAGGGGTCGCGCCCGCGCCAAGAAGGCGCTGCGCCAGGACGGCACCGTGCCTGTGTACAGCCAGCTGATGGAGCCGTGCCGTGCGCCATCATGTCCCAAGGTGCCGGGTTCGGCATATGTCCCGCCCGGCCTGGTCCCCGCGGGCGTCGTGCGCAAAACGTTCCCCACCCTGCACTCCACGTTTGCCGCCAAGGCGCTCAATCTGCCGTCCGAGCTATCCGTTTCGCAGAACCCCCCCGCCGTCGACTTTCTGGTGGCGACAGTGCTTGGCCACTGGGCGGCGGCGGGCGCGCAGCTCCTGCCCTAGTAGTTACCTTTCGGCCCCGAAATTCCCCACATGGACGCATGGTTCTTCGGCCTTTTATTGTCCGCATGCGGCTCCTTTCGTGGGTGCATTTCTTGGTGCGACCCGAAAATCTGGCGGGCCATCACTCGCAGCAGCGGCTCCACGGTGTTTGTGAAGATCGACCGCATGTGCGGCGTCATAATGTCTGCATGGAAAGTCGAGCGTTAGATTGAGGGGCAAGGCAAATGTCCCATCGATAGCACACAACGCACCCATGACGCGCTTCTTATCCGTTTCCGGAGCGACGCCGCCTTTAGCACAGAAAGAAGAAAGAAACAACACACACGCACGAAACAAGTGTTCGTTCGCTCATCTCCATCTCCGGTTGCGTCATGCTTCCTTCCTTCCTTCCTTCCTTCCATCCACAACCGTATGGAGGGGTGACTTGAGTCCCTAACGCCCACTTCCTCCCCCTCGTCACCCTCCACTGCGCCTGCTGGCCGCCTCGTCCATGGCCGCCGCCGCGGTCCCTGAGCTGGCCGGCGGGCTTCAGAATACAAGTTTACAATTTTTGAGTCGTCTGATCATAACGCTCCGAGCCGGGGATAGCGCCGTAAGTGCACTTCTTCTGAGCATCTCTATTTGCGGGCTTCCATTATTATAGGCGAATCACCGTTAGCGCATTATCCTTTGGCATTTCTATTTGCATGCTCCTATTACTATCAGTGAAGTTTGGAAAGATGTTTTGGCGCTTACCTGTAGAAATGCAGCTGCCGACTGTCTAGGCGCCACCACGTGAGCGCCCTCAGTAGTAGAGCTTCGGCTCTCATTCGGATTCAGTTCCTAGTCTTACGATGTAGGTCTGAATGGCACCGCGGGGGCCGAAGGTCTCTCGGGCTTCAGAGTGTAAAACACACAAAGAAGCAACGAACTTTTAACGAACGGGGGTTCAAGCAACCGACCGATGTAACGGCGGCCGGGCTCGTCCTACGCAAACGCACTGGTCGACGCCGATCTGAGCCACATCATCCATCTACAGACAGGCAGCCAGCCAGGAACCGTCCGAGCAAGGAGGAGGAGAGGTGTCTGGGGCCCGCGCGGGGCAGTCCTCGGTTTCGAAGCAGCAGCAGCAGCAGTACAAGCAGCGGCAGCAGCCATGCCATCATCGGAGTACAAAGGTAAGCGAGGGCGCGCGCGGCGTGCGTGTGATTGAATGCAGTGGCTCGAAGCTGACGCCCGAGCCTTGCCTACCCCCACAGGTGTGAGCTGGGTGTATTACAAGCAGCAGTGGTCCGCCTCGATCTGGGCGAACGGGCGCACCAACTACCTCGGCCTCTTTGATGACGAGGAGGCGGCGGCGCGCGCGTACGATGCCGCGGCCACGGCCATCCTGGCCGAGCCTCGCCTCAACTTCAACCCCGATGGCTCCATCAATCCGGAGCGCAAGGCGCGCGCCGCCTCCCAAAGGAAAGGCACTGTTTTGTGAAGACGATAGCATAGCTTGTGACCGTGGTGCTTATGTCTTTGTGCGATCCCCCATCCCTCATCCTACAGCTTCCTTGCGGGCGTCGACGTCGAGGCCACTCTGATGGCCATCGTCGCTTCCCTCCGCCCCCCGCGCAAGAAGCGCAGCCGCCCGCGCAAGAAGCCCGGCCGCCCACGCAAGCTGCTGTCTCCTCTCGCCCTCGTTGACAGCAGCGACAGCGGCGGTGGTGGTGGGGGTGGCGACGAAAGTAGTGATGAGGAGGAGGACGAGGAAGATGACGAGGAGGAGGAGGACAAGGAAGATGACGAGGAGGAGGAGGAGGAGGAGGAGGCAGCAGCAGCAGCAGGGGCTGCCTCCTCTTCTTTCACCAGCCCCGGTAGCGGCGATGGCGGCCGGAGCGGGCATGGAGGCGGCGGGGACAAGCAACAATCAACCAGCACCTTCCGAGGTACAATTATGATGAATGGATAAGCCACCAGCAGCTAGGCCGTCATTGCTAAATGCAGGCCATGTTACATACGCGCACGCTAGGCGTCTGCTGGTACAATGGCAAGTGGCGCGCAGCCATCAGCTTCCAAAACTGTACCCGGAACCTCGGCAACTTCGCCGCGGAGGAGGAGGCGGCACGGGCGTACGACGCAGCGGCCAAGAAACTGCGGAAGAACCCCGTCCTGAATTTCCTTCACGATGGCGCGCTCAACCCGGACCGCAAGGGCCTCAGCGGCCGGCCGTCGCCGCAGCAGGCACACGTCGCGGCGGGGGCGGCTGCCGGCAGCGGGGGCGGTGGTGGTGCCAGCCCCAGCGCCCTGCCTGAGTACGGCCAGGCGCTCGTCGACTCCATCCTCAGCATCCTGGACCAGCCGCCGTCGCCGCCGCGGCCCGCACCACCAGCAGGAGCAGCAGCACCAGCAGCACCAGCAGCAGTGGCCCCGGCGTTCACCAGCTTCGACGCCCTGCTCGCCGCCATTCCCCGCTTCGGCCGCGACCCCGTGGCGGCGCTGCAGTCGTACGCCACCTTCTGCTACGTCGATCTCGACTTGGACGACCCGACCACCCAGCACTACGCCGCCGCCCTCCAGCTCCTGGCGAGGGTAAGTGGGTCGGTGGTTGGGTGGTGTTGGCTGGCTTTTGGGCGGGGGGGGGGGAGCAGAGGAGGAGAGGATTGAGTCGAGTGACTGATATACGCAAACCGCATTCTACGCAGGGCGAGAGGCCGGCGCGGCGCTTCCTGCAGGGCGCGGTGGCGGGCGTGGACCTGTCACAGGATGGGGACGACGCAATCAAGGCCCGGCTCGTGCGGGAGTTTATGGAGCTGGCGGGCGGGGGCGGGACGAGGGCGGAGCTGTGAATGATAGAGTAGATAGATAGGAAACGAGGGCGGAGCTGTGAATAATAGAGCATAAATAGAGAGAGAGAGAGAGAGAGAGAGAGAGAGAGAGAGAGAGAGAGAAGAGAGATCGGCGTTCAATTGCGAGGACCAACCTTCATATGCGAGGACCATTCGAATCATAGGTCGCGAGTCCGAGGTGGCAGTCAAGTCAACGAATCAAAGGCACTCCAATCGAAACTCAAGGCTTCGCCCAGTGGTTCATTGCTTCTTTGGTTTGTGCCTATGTTACAATTTACCTCGAACGAATCGATCTGACAAGACAGCATCTCATATTATGTACTCCGTCGACGACGGGACCCGCAAGCTCACGCTCCCATTCCCCTCGGCCCCCACGCTCTCCCCCCGCCGCGTGAACAACAAGTCCCCAACGCCCACTTCCTCCCCCTCGTCGCCCTCCGCTGCACCCGCTGCCGCCTCGCCCATCGCCGCCGCCGCGGTCCCTGACCTACCCGGCGGGCTGGGGCGCGAATGCAGCAGCGGCGAGTTGACGCTCGGCTCGTTGAGGCTGCCGCCGCCGCCGCCGGTGGATGTGGCGGAGAGCGGCGGCGGCGGCGGGGCCTCCAGCTCCTGCAGGGGGAAGGCGAAGAGCATCAAAACGGTCAAAAAGGGGGACTCCATGGCCAGCAGCGCGTTGGGGAGGAGGATGGCCCACTGTTGGTCCTCGTCGCTCCCCGGCGTCTTGGCCTTCCCCGCGGCCGCCTGCGAGAAGGCGTACTCCTGCACGACGCCGACGATGATGAGCAGCTTGATGGCGACGAACTTCAAGGAGATGCGCGCATGCTTGGCGGACTGGTCCGTCAGAGTGGCGTTCCAGAGGATGAAGAGCCCCCTGTGTGTGTGTGTGTGTGTGTGTGTGTGTGTGTGTGTGTGTGTATTGTGGATTCGTTTTGTGTTGTTTTTTTTCAGGTTTTTAAATGCGGTTGTTTGGGTAGGGCGGTGCCCTGGCGTTTCCACGCACCACAGCGCTAGAAGACTCGAGCCCAGCAGAAGGAGGCGGAGCAGCTGCCATGGGAGCGCGTTCCGCCCCACGGAGGCGTTGTAGGAGAGTAGGATGCCGACGACCGAGATTAGGGGAACGGCCACCATGAACTGCCGCGTCAGCGCGAGCACAAGGCGGAGGATGGAGGCGTCGAATTCTGGTGTGGGGGTGTGGAGGTGTGGTGTGTAGGCGTTGGTGGTGTTGCATCATGGTGGTCGACGAAGCGCGACGTGCAACCGTAGCTATCTATCTACCTGTGTAGGGCAGGCAGGTGAGGCAGCAGCACAGGGGCGGGACCCGCAGGTACTGTGCCCGCCGGCCCTTGTCCGCGCGGCGGATGCGCGCAATCGTTTGGGCGTGCCCGCCTGCATCGTGGGGCGTTGGTTGGGCGCCGTTGGCCGTGCCAGTGGTCAGTTCAATTTGGGCTCTTGCTCGCGCTTCAAATCAACGACCGATCGCATGGGTAGGGACGTACCGAGGCGCTCGACAATAAGGTTGTTCAGCGAGTGAAGGGCCCACGCCTCGGCCAGGTGCTGCAGCAGGCCCCAGAAGTCCTGTCATATGTTCAATCGATCCAGTCAGCAGAGGAATGGGGGCAGCAGCAGCAGCACCTGCAGCAGCAGCAGTAGCAGTAGCAGCAGCATGACATGTACGCAAACGCACCTCGCTGCTCGGCGCCAGGCAAGTGGCGAGGGCCGAGACGGCAAAGACCAGGGGCATGGAGGTCGTGGCCAGGTACATGCGGCGGATGCGGCTGACCGGGCGGGTCAGGAGGCAGGCGAGGTAGGGCAGGGCTGGATCGATTGTGACATGTCCAAGTGGGTTACATTACATTAGTACATATGGAAGGGCGTAAACCGAGCGAGGCCGGCGCGCTTGGCTGCTTACCGATGACGCAAGTCAGCAAAAAGCCCGTGACGGCCACCATGACGAGCGTCGTGTCCTTGCTGCCGCCATCGCCGCTCCCGCTCCCTGTCGCAGCGGACAATGGCGGCGCGTCCATGTCCATCCTGTGTGTTGGTTTGGGGCGGGGGGGAAGGGGGATTGAAATCGGGATGAGGAGATGCGTGCGTGTGGGATGGACTGGATCGACACACTGGATCAGAGCCCTGAGCCGATCGATCAATCGATCGATAGAATCGATCCCAAATCATGCGCGCCGCTCATGCAGCAGCCAAGCCAGCTGATGTGCACACATGCGCTGCCACGCGCAGACAGTCTCGCCCACTCGCCGCCGCGTCGGTTGTGTCGGTTACGACGACGCCTCACTACTCTCTTGGAGGCAAGACTGGCGCGCTGCTGCTGCCGCGCGCGCCTCGGCCCCAACCCACGCAATCGCGACGCGACGCGCTCACACGTGGAGCGTGACTGTCGATTCCCCACGGGGCCGCGCGGGGGTCCTGGGATTTGGCCGGGCGCCTCTAAATCGAGGGCGCCGAGCAGGACGGCGCTTTGACGCACGAGGGCACACCTCGCTCCTGCTGCGCGTCATACCAAGTGCACACAACATTCCACAGCCGCGCGCTTGCTGATCTGGTCCCTTCCACCCCCCACACCACACACGGACAGAAGCGGCATCACCAGCCAGTGCGCAGCAGGAGGGGGCGGCACGGATCGCTCGAGCGGCCTCTGACTCCTGGCCCGCAAGCTCGCATCTACGCATTCGAAGCTGACGCACGACCCAACAGCAGCAGCTGTGAGCGACCTGATTTGACCGACGACCCTGCTGCCTGCGACGACGCCCCAGACCCATGCAGCCGCAGCAGGAGGAGCAGCACGAGGACGGGCTCAACCGCCGGACGTGCACGGCCTGCCGCTCTGCGAAGGTAAGGGGGTGTTCGTGATCGTGATAGTGGCAGGCATGCAATCAACCCACCGGGGAATCAGGGCATTGGGCTGGCTCCCCGAGGCCACAGGCCGTCGGCATCGGCACCGACTCTTGTCTCAATGGCACGCACACACACACGCCACACATCCGATCGATCGACAGGTGAAATGCGACCGCGTCGCGCCCATGTGCGGCCGGTCGAGTAAATCTCGTATTCAGCCAGAGACGACTGACGGGCGGAGCGCATGTCCCGCCGCCAACGTCTTGTGTGAATCGATCGACTCACCAACAACCGACCGACCCATGGACCGGCCGACCCCGCACACCACCATCGAACAGGTGCCAGCGCCTCAACCTCCCCTGCGTCGAGCAGGTGCGGAAGCAGGGGCGGCCCACGCTGCAGGATCGGCGGCAGCCGCACCCGGGAGATGGCGGGGCCGCCGGGGACGGGGAGAGCCAGCCGGCCGGCGGGTCGTCGTCGATGCCGACGGCCCTCCTCGCGTCCTCCTCGTCCTCGGCATCCCTGGGGGCCTATCCCCGTGGGGCCCGCATGATGGGCGCCCCCGCGGCGGCGGCCGCCGGCGGTGCTGGTGCTGGCGGCGGGAGTGGGGAGGATTGGGCGGGCGAGGCGGCGGCGGCCGAGAGCCTGGCGGGCGTGGCGGCGGCGGCGGCCATGGCGCGGGAGTGCGGACCGCAGATGGTGGCGGACTTCGTGCTGGGGTCGTTTGAGAAGCTCAGGGCCTCCGGGGCCGTCGACCTGCCCAAGACGCTCGCCCTCCTGTGAGTCCCCCCCCCCTTTTCACACGTGGACAACCGCCCATCCATCCAACCACCACGGAGAGGGACACAGCCATTTCCAACCCACACTCAATCATCAAACTCCCCCTCCCCCCCCCACACACACCTACACAAACAGGCGCGCCATGGCCCTCCAGTCCCTCTGCTGGAAGAAGGACTTCTCCTGCGGCCTCCTCGACACGCTCCTCGGCCGGCTGGGCCTGGCCCTGCCCGACCTCGGTGTCCGCGGCGGACCACCCCGAGGACACTTCCGCGTGCCTCGCCCACCTCGGCGTCAAGCTCGGTCCCGGGTATGAGGATGTGATGGTGGGGAAGAAGAAGGCGCCGGAAGAAGCGGGGGAGGCGGACGGGAATGGCGGGGGCAAGGGCAAGGGCAAGGGCGGCGAGGCGGCTGCGGCTGCTCCCGCCGGGGCGAAGGCGGCCGACAATGGGCAGGCGGCGCCCGCGGGGGGGGGGCGGGCAGGGGCAGCAGCAGCGGCGGCGACACCAGCCGAGGTAGAGGCGGAGGCGGAGCAGGGCGAGGAGCAAAGCGAGAGCAGCAGCAGCAGCAGCCTGGGCATCGCCTTCGGCCGCATCCCCTCGCGGCTCCAGGCGCTGGACGACCGCGTCTCGGCCTGCGTGTGCACCGTGGCGCTGCAGGGCGGGGCCGCGCGCGTCACCGTCAACCAGCAGTTTTCGGACCTCTTCTGCCCCGCCGCCGAGCTCTCGGCGCGCGTGCTGGCCGGCGGGGTCGCCCCGCCCCTGGCCTACGCCGCGCTGGTGGCGCCCGAGGACCGCCTCGACTTCCTCGAGGCCATGGCCCGCTACCTTTTTGGAACCCGCGGGGACGTGGAGCTCTCCCAGATCGTCCGCATGCGTGACTGCTTCGACGCGCCCTTCCTCGCCGTCGCGCGCCTCCGCGTGCTGACGCTCGCGGGGGGCGCCTACCTTGCCACCATGCTCACCGTCACCCCGGCCCCGTCGTCCAAGTACATCCGGGGGGGCAACCGCGAGGAGCTGGGGCCGTCGTGGCTGGGCCTCAACTTCGCCGAGGCGCGCTTCCGCACGCGGCAGCCCTCGGCGGCCATGTCCGAGCTGGGCGGGCGGTTCGTCTCGGAGAACACGGGCGCGGAGCCCGTGCGGCGCTTCTTGGCCGCCGGGGCCGGCGGGGGGAAGGCGGCGCTCGCGGAGGCGATTGCGCGGTACCGGAGTGGTGCGGCGGGTGGGGGTGGTGGAGGGGGCGGGCGGGCGGCGTCGGCGGCGGCGGCCATGGAGACGGAGCCGGTGGTGGGCACGGGAGCAGGAGGCGGCGGCGGCGGCAGCAGCAAGGCGGATGGACCTGTGGTTGGTGCTTCGCCGCCCTCGTCGTGTGTGCCGGCCCGTGAGAAGGAGGGGACGGCGGCGGCGGCGGCGGTGGGAGGGGGTGAGGGGATGGGTGGGGAGGCGGGAGGGGGCAAGGAGGCCGGGCAGGAGAAGGAAGGGGCCGAGGCGGCGGCAGCGGCGGCCTCTTCGAGCGGTGACGTTGTTGTGGGGGTCAAGCGCCCGAGGTCGCCTTGTAAGGAGGCACAGGCGCAGGGGCCCGCCGAGGACAAGGCGGCGGAGGCCAAGGCGGCGGAGGGCGAGGCGGAGGCGGAGGCGGCGGCTGGGGAGGGGCAGCAGGAGCAGCAGGATGAGATGGCCGTGGAGACATGACGACCGCGTGGGTTGGTGTGGATGGACTCAGAGCGCGTTTGGGCGGGCGAGAGCTTGTGTAAGTTATGTGTGCAAGGGGGGGATTTCGATTGGAGTTGGCCGCGTGCCTTGGTGCTGGCTATCTTTATATGGAGGATGAAGGACAGGCCCGAAGGACACGACGATCAGACAATAGGTAGAGCTCGCTGATTGAACACGGGCAGGCAAGGGGCAAGTAAACAAAGCAGGAAGCAAGGAAGAGCGTGCGTTCGAAAGGACTGGGGGAAAAAGTAACGATCGATGGATTCACCCATTGAGGAAATTCTGCCGGCCGTCTCTTCTCCTCCACACCACGCACAAACTTGGAAATCGATTTTGCGTCCCGTATGGGCCGACACCCTCGCTCGGCGGCAGCAGACGAGCAACGGCTCGAACGCACCAACGCACCCATGTCAAGATCTCACGGGCGGGTTGGGTGTTCAACAGAGGCACCAGGCAACCGCAGTTATTGCGGCGGCTGCCACCACCTTGGCGTCCCTGGGCTGGTCGCATTAGCCTCTTCTGAAACTGTGCCGGCTCCTCCCATGGTCATTTTCTGGGGTCCCAATCGATTGAGGGTTTGCGGCGGTCGAGTCTTGAGGCTGAGCTGCTGCACGATGATGCTGTGGGGGGTGCACACATCAACAAGGGGCGGCACGACGGCACGGGGCACGACCCCCATACGACGAGGGCTACATAAATGAAGGCGCAAGCTATGAGGCGATTGGTCGATCCCCAAAATCGATCAAGTCGACACTTAGTCGATTGATGGAGGGCGCCTGGGTTTTGCTGCCTGCGCCTTCTTCGATTCGATCGAGGCGCGCGGGGCGTTGCAGTTGCTGGGTGTGCTGCAGCCTGATGCGTGCATGCACGGCTCGATCGAAATTGATTGATGGATCATTCGGAGCGACGGCGCCCAACCCCCAACCCCCGAAAACCACACGCGATTTCTGACATGCCCAAACACGCACACACACCCAAACCACCACACACAAACAGGGCTCCAAGCCTCGGCGTGCTTTCTCGCTCCGGTCCCACAGCAAACCATGGCCTCCCCCTCGCCCAACAACGCCACCCGCGACGACGCCGTGCGCGCGCTGCTCAAGTGGTGCAAGGCCACGGCGCCCAACTTCTTCATCAAGGAGTCCCTCGTCGGGTTCAAGACCAAGGCGGACGGGAACGTGACGGCCGTGGCCCTCAAGGAGATCCCCGCCGACACGGCGCTCGTCCGCGTCGCGCCCGAGCTCATGTTCAGCGCGCGCGACCTGAAGCGCAAGTGGCGCTCCGTCTTCAACGAGATCGAGTCCAAGGTCCGCCGGTACACGGACTCGGTCGAGGGCTTCCTCGGCGGGCCGGAGTGAGTATTGTCTTTTGGGGGTGTGTGGTGTGGGGAGTAGTACCTTGGATGCCCTGCTCGATTGATTGATCGAGCTGCCCCCGAGTTTTGCCTGGCGTGACGTGACGTACTGACGAATCCGCCAACCACCAACCGCCACCACCACCCACCAGGGCGGAGGAGCCGGCCATGACGATGGCGCTCTCCTTCGCGCTGCTCCTGGAGCTGGGCGACCCGCAGTCCAAGTGGCGGCCCTACTGGGACTCCTTCCCCCACGAGCACGTTCCCAACATCTTCGACTTCGACGCCGACCTGGTGCGTGGTGTCTCGATGCTGTGTTGTGCCGCCGCATAGGATGCTGACGCCTCCTCTTGGTTGGCGGCCTGATCCCCAGTCCAATCCAATCCCACACACCACAAACACACTGACTGACCGCCCATCCCTCCTCCAACACCCACACCAACGCGCCCACCCCCCCTCCAACGCCCACGGCACGACAGTCGCACCTGGAGGGCTCCCCGTGGAAGGCGCAGTTCGAGAAGAAGCGCAAGGCGATGAACCACGTGCTGACGGAGATCGTCCTCCCCGTGCTGGCCAAGTTCAAGGGCAAGCTCGGCGTGGACGACGTCGGTGCGTCGTCGTCGTCGTGGTCGTCGTCGTCGTGGCGTCTTGCGCGTTTCGTTTAGTCTAGGAAGGGGGTTGTCTTGGTCGATGTTTGTCCATCCGCCTGCCTGGGGGGGCTGCGTTTTGCCTTGGTGATTCTCGTGGTCGATCTGCGTCCACCCTTCTTTCCATGCATCCATCCATCCACCCGACCCACCCAATCAAATCGCCACGACCGCACAACCACAGAGGGCACCCTGAAGCGGTGCTACGGCCTGTGGCAGTCGCGGCAGCTCAAGGACGATGTGCACGGGCGCAAGGCGCACTACCTCGTCCCCGTGCTCGACTTGATCGACGGGTGCGTGCGCAAGAAGAGTCGAAGGGGGGGGGGTTGATATGTACGTGGTTGACTGATGGATTGACTGAATGCGTGTGAGATTGCGTGTTTAATTAATTGATTGATTGATTGATTGATTGATTGATTGATTGATTGGTTGATTTATTGCCTGACTGACTGATCAACCAACTCACTACACGACCCCCAAATCCCCCCACCCCCACCACCACCAGGGAGAGCGACAAGCTGAGCAACGTCATCGTGGACGACGGGCCGGGGTCCACGGCCATGCACATCGAGCTCGTCCTCAAGGCCTCGCGCAAGATCGAGGCCGGGGAGGAGCTCCGCCAAATGTGCGTGCCTGCGCGCTGTCTTTTGTGCTGTTGTGCTGCGGGTTGTGGATGGATGGATGTGTGTGCGCGCTGTCTTTTCTGTTGTTGTGCTGCGGGTTGTGGATGGATGAATGGATGGTTGGCTGGGTCCTTGTCTGTCCTTGATTTGGGTTGTAATGCTCGGCCAACCAACCAACCGACGAACCAACCGACCAATCAACCCACCCGTCCCATCAGCCCCCCCAGCTCACCCCCCTCCCCAACCCCCCACCCGGCCCACCCGCCCCACCCCCTTTACAGGTACGACTCGTGCTCCAACGCCTCGTACCTCCAGTGGTACGGCTACATCACCGACGCCATGGTCTTCGGCAACCTCTCGCACAAGACCTTCGTCACCACCACGCAGCTCGTGCACACCGCGCTCCAGCACGTGGACCGCTCGGAGGACGCCGCGGAGATCGAGGAGGTCAAGACCGGCCTCCTCCTGCGCTTCCGCGGGGAGGAGGCCGGGCCCGACAACCTGGGCCGCTTCCTCGAGCTCCGCCACCAGATCGAGATGCTGGAGGAGGCGGCCATGGTCCTGGGGACGCTGGCCAAGATTGCCGTGTCCTCGGACCTGCCGGCGCTGAAGGAGGTGGCGGCCGCGCTCCGCTCGCCGAGTGACATCAAGGAGCTGCTCCGGGCGGCGGAGGAGAAGCTGGGGAAGGACGTGAAGGGGGAGGAGCTCGCGCCCGTGGCGGTGGGCGCGATCGACGCCATCCTGGCGGGCATGCCGAACGGCGGGTCCACCCTCCGGGACATGGTCCAGCTGGAGAAGGACTCGGGGCTCACGGAGGGGACCGCCTGCTGATCAAGGTAGGCGAGTCTTGGTGTGTGTCTGTGTGCGCGTGCGTGGATGGGTAGGGTGGATAGGAAAGGACGCCCTCGCCGTCTGTAGATTTTCTGATTGCCCTACCCCCCCCCCCCCTGCCGTCCTCCATCGGTCTGACCACCGCAAACCACACACGCCAACCCCCAACCCCCACCCCCACCATCACCCACCGGGTCCAAACACGCCAACGACACGTCAAACAACAAATAACATAACCAAACCACACACCTTTCAACAACCAACAACAAACCAGGTGCGCATGTCGGACAAGTACCTCCTCCTCCGCGCGCGCGCCGAGACGTGCAAGGGGCTGGGCGCGAAGGACACGCACGAGCGGCCCCGCCTCTGCGACAACTGCGCCACCTTCCGGGGCCTCCGCGCCTACGGCCCGGGCATGGCGCCCTACTGCTCGCAGCAGTGCCAGCTTATCAAGTGGCAGGAGCAGAAGAAGGCCGTCCCCGCCGCGGGCGCCAACATGATGCTCAAGGCGGCCTGATCTGAGCTGAGCTAAGCAAGCGAGCGGTTGCGATGCTTGGGAGCAGCAGCAGCAGGCAGGGGGGTGGCGTGCGGCGAGCCCGGTTTCTTTGTTGTGGGACGTGGGGGTAGGCGTGCTATTGGTTTGTCTGTCTGCATCTCTGTCTGATTGTGCGTGTCCGTGCGTGTGTGCGTATGTGCGTGGCGTTAAATTGGGGGGAGGAGTCGAGTAAGGGGTTACGAAAAAGACGAGCGCCGGGGCTCTTTTTCCTGTCGTGAATCTTACGTGACAGAGGGGGGGGGCAAAGCGCATCATGATGCTAGCGACAACCAAAAAACAAACAAACGACAGTAGTAGCTTTTTAGGAATAATGATTGGACGACGATGACGAAGAAGGGGGAGACGGCTGTATTTAACTAACATAAAACAGCGTGCATGATTCGGGAAGGGGGGGGGGGCGGGATTTAGGTAGATGGGCGGATGTGGAGTCGAAGAAATTGAGACTGATCATGGCACATGCCAGAGACAGTGGAGTGATCAGCAAGTCACTGCAAGCAAGGGGTCAGCCGGGGGCAGTCTCCATGCGACTGCAAAAAGACCTTTTTATTCCCAATGCGGCCGGCATCCTTTGCCTTGAATTAACAGAAAAGAGAAGCAAAAAGAAAGACAGACATCAGGACGCCAGAAATTGCCTAGTTTTCTTTGTTTTTCTGGGATTTTGGTTTGGACACTCGCTCATAAATGGGCCCGGGGATTTGCACCTCTTAAGCGACGGGACATTTTGCTCAAATGATATAAACCTGAGACCCCCTCCAAAAACACAATGCATTGATCCATTGCCGGATCGAGCGAAGTCACGACGGCACTATACATATCTAACCAGTTGCGTTCCTCTGACTGACGCTCAAATCAATCGCCTCCCCCTTTTCCGCCAGGGAAGCATCGCGCGTTTCAAACCCGGCCCATCGAGCCCCACCACACCTGCACGTGAACCATGCTCCGCCGCGGTCTTTGCGCCTCGAGCATCGCCGCCGCCGGCGGCCCCTTTGCCTCCTTTACCAGCATCTAATAGCGAGTGGCAACCACAGCATTGGCGGCTCGTCCGTCTCTGGCAGCGGGACGAACTGGGTCTGCGCGCTGCCGGAGCCAAGTCGCCCGAACCCGAGGTCTGTGGGGGCCGTGTGTGTATGTCCGATCACAGGCCCCGTATCTCTGAATGATATCTCGATCGATTGATTCCATCCCATCCATCCACAAACCCGCACACAGCTCCATTCCAGCAAGCTGCCGCTCGGGCGCCGGGCGCCGGCGGCCACAGCGCCGCCGGCTTCGCCCATGGTGGGAGGGAGCGGCTTGGCTGCGGCTGCTGCTGGGGGGGCTGTCGTGGATCCCGTACTGCGCGCAGCATTCGAGGCGGACTTAGAAAGGCTGGAGGAGCTGCTGACAGGGGACCCGGCGGGCGCGCTTAATGTGAGTGAGTGGGATTCAAGGGGGAAATGGACTTTCTAGCATGTAACCCAATCGACTTCCGTTTCACCCACTCGCGCACACATACCGTCTGTACGAACCGCAGCGCGACGGCGAGGGCCTCCTACACCTCACCCCCCAGCCCTTCCCCTTACGCACCCGACGCCATCGACCTGCTCGTGACCCGCGGCAAAATCCCCATCGACGGCGCGGACGCATTGGGGCGCACGCCGCTCCATGCCCTGGCCGCCCGCGCGTGCGTTGGACGGCGGGGCAGCAGGGCCCCGCGGCGGCGGTGCTGGAGGCCATGCTACGGCATTGGGCAGGTGGGTGGGGGTTTAGTGCCGCGGCAGCTGGATAAATGCTGGTCTTGATCCAATCAGACGCCCCTGTTCCACCGCATCCACACAATGCACGGCACAGATGTCAACGCCCCCGAGCCCTGCCACGGCCGCACGCCCCTGCATCTCGCCGTGGCCGCTGGGAGCAACCTGACCCTCCTCCGCGCGCTCCTCCAACGGCGCCGACCCTTCCCTGCGCGATCGCCACAAGGAGACGCCGCTAATGCTTGCGCGGCGGCTCTGGCGGCGGCATTTCCCGCTGCGCACGCGCCCTCGGCGGCGGTGGTGGGGCTGCTGCTCGCGCACGCGGCGGGCGACGACTTGGTGGTGATCCCTATTCCGGTCGAGGAGGAAGAGGAAGAAGGAGAGGAGCATGAGAGCCCGCTGCGGTTCGTGCGGGGACGCGGGCCGATGCGGCGCAGTTAGTTAGTGATTGAATGATTGATTGGTTGGCTTGTGGATGCGTGTGTGTGTGCAGCTACCAGGTAGCTAGCTGTATTGTCTGATTGCGGCTTGCGGCGTCGTCTGATTGGGAAGCTCATGTAACCAACCTAAGCTAGGGCCAGTCGACCCAATCGAATCGAATCTAATCGATTCAATGTAAATGAAAAAAGATGACATTGAAAACAACGGGTTTGGGCGCTCCAGCTGCGCTGCCCCTAGCGCAAATGCTCCTAAAACCCGCCGCTGGTGGGCGGCCCATGACTTAAGCGGCTGATTATGAGGATCCCGAATGACAATAGAATAAGCTGCTGCTCGTTCCTCTCACCCCCCTAGCTACAATCAATCATGCACATCTCGCAACACCAACACCACAGAGGACAGACATGCGGTCTGTCCAATGCCTGGAGCGGCGGTGGCCGGGCCGCAGCACCGGCCGCACCAGCAGCAACACCAGCAGCGGCCCCAGCCGGGTCCTCGCCCTCCTCCTCCTGCTCGGCGCGGCGTCGGCTTTCGATGCCCACGACCACCAGCACCAGCAGCAGCAAGCGCCAGCAGGCGGCCACCACCGCCCTCGTTCGCGTGGCCGCTGGTGCGTGGGGGGGTGCCGTTTGCCCGCCTGCCTGTGTGTGATTCTGGCTGGCTGTGGCTGTGTTGGGGGGGGATGATTCGAATGATGATGTCGAGACCCGACACGTCACACTCCTTCTTTTCCTCGATGCAGCCAAGCTTCTGTTCCATCCCCTTCCCACAACCCTAACAATCCCACCCACCCAACCACCACACCCAGACGGGGAGAACGAGGCGGCCAGCAGCAATGGTGGCCTGGACCTAGCCAAGCTGTTCACCCCCCCGTCGACCAAGGCGCCGTTCGGGGGCCTGGCGCAGCAGCTCTCCTCCTTCTTCGACAAGCTCCTCAGCCCCGACGGCAAGGCCGCCAACAAGCAGCCGCGGCCGCCGCCGCAGCAGCAGAAGGGCGGGCGGCCCAAGCGTCGGACTGGGGGGCCGGTCTCGGTGGTGTTTGGCGCCACGGGGCGCGCGGGTCGCGAGGTGGTGACGGCGCTATTGGCGGCGGGGCATGACGTGGTGGCGGTGCGTGAGCGAGCCCGGCTGCTTGCTTTGTGTGGCATCCGATCAGACGGGCGCAGGCATACATGTGCGATTGATCGATCGATGACTCACTCAATCCTGCGGGCCCCTCCTTTCCTTTCTTTCGCCCCCTCATGAATCACAATGTGTGATCGATCACCTACTCAATCACTCACGCGGGCCCCCCCTCTCCTCTCGCCCCCTCATCCATCATCCTCCTTTAAAAAATCCCAGGCCGTCCGCAACGAGACCAATTTGGGTGAGGTCTTTGGGAGCCAGCTGCTCGAGGCGCCCACGCCGCCGCAGCCCGGCCACGGGCTGCTGGACTGTGTCGCCGGGGTCGACGTGACGGACGCGGGCACGCTCGTGGGGAAACCAGAGCTGTTTGCCGAGACGGATCACGTAAGTAGCGGCTACGGGCGTGGGGGGAAATTGGATTGTGGGGGGGTTGGCGGCTTGCTTTTGGTTCTTTGGGTGTGTGTGGTGTGTGCGTGCGTGCGCGCGGCGCGCGTGTGCGCGCGCTCGTGCTGGATGCCTGATAAGGCTGGCTGGTTGGGCTGGCTGGCTGACGGACTGGTTGGCCTGTCCATTCCTCCAATCCACCGCAAACCCACCACAGGTGGTGCTGGCGCTCGGGCCCGTGGGGGGGCCGCAGCCCGGGGGCGGCTTCGGGTTTTACCCGGGGCTGACGTCTGAGGATGTGGACTACAAGGGCGTCGTCCAGGTCAGTAAGTCAGTGGGTCGTCAGGGAATGGGACATATTAGGTTTTGGTAATTGTGTTGTTGATTTTCTATGTTTGTGTGATGCGCGTTTCAGTGGGTCGTCAGGGAATGGGACCTAGGTTTTGTATTGTACTTTCTGGGTTCGTGTGATGCGTTTTGTCGATTTTTGTGCCTTGGTGTTCACTTCACCATCTGGCGCCCACGTGCCCTTCTATACACGACGCAACACAACCAACGCCGAAAAACCAGGTGGTGGAGGCTTTCCGCGCGCAGAGCCGCAAGCTGCAGCAGCAAGAGGAGGAGGAGGAGGGGACGACGCCCCTCTTCTCCTTCAGCGACCCGGAGCAGGCCCGGCGCTTCGAGCGCCTCGACGACGTGATAATGGGCGGGCGGTCCTCCTTGGTGATGGGAGCGGTGGAGGACGAGGAGGACGGGGGCGGCGTCGGGCGCTGCGCCGAGTTCAGGGGCAACCTGGTGGTGGAGGTGGGTGTCCGTGTCCGTGTGCGTGCGTGCGTGTGTGGGATTGTTGCGCAGGTATATATACGTTGTCAACCCCAACAACCATCCGATTCCTCTGTCCACGCACTATACCAGATAGACACACCAACCCCGACACCCCCCCCACACACACACACACATACACACATACACAAACGAACAGGACGGCGGCTTCTGCGGCCACGCGCCTCGGGGCTCGGCCTGGACCTGACGGGCTTCGACGGCCTGCGCCTCCGCGTCAAGGGGGACGGGAACCGCTACAAGCTGAACCTCAAGACGGCGGACGCGCGGCAGGCGCCCGAATCCGTGTATCAGGTAATGATGATGGTGGTGGTGGTGGTTGTGTAGACACGATGGTTTGTGTGTGTGTGTTCAAGCTGAACCTCAAGACGTCGGACGCGCGGCAGGCG
This sequence comes from uncultured delta proteobacterium, assembly GCA_963802265.1. GTDB lineage: Bacteria > Desulfobacterota > Desulfobacteria > Desulfobacterales > CAWDIC01 > CAWDIC01. Next base: position 700 of record CAWDIC010000004.1, on the reverse strand, counting down.
CCAGAGTCTGTCTATCAGGTGAAGGGGGGGGGGAATTTTGCACACCTGATTGGTAAGTGCTGATATTGACTGACAGCCCCACTCCACCCACACAACAACCCGACGACGGCAGGTGGCCTTCGACACGGTCCCCGGGCAGTGGGCCACCGTCGACCTCCCCTTCGACCGCTTCGTCCCCGTCGTCCGCAACCGCGTCGACTACAAGGCGCCGCCCCTCGCTGCTACTGGTGGGGGCAGCAGGCGAATCGCCACGTCGTTTGGGCTGGTTTACAGGTAGGTAGGTGGATGTGTGCGTGTGTGCGTGTCTGTCTCTGTGAGTGTGTGTGTCTCCAAAACACACCCCAATCAACCCCCCCCCCCCCCCCAAAAAAAAACACCAACAGCCGCTTCGAGTTGAACCGCGCGCCAACCCCTACTACCAGCCGGGGGCCTTCTCCCTCAAGCTACACGAGGTCTCCGCCTACCGGGCGCCCCGCCCCGCCGTCGTGCTCGTCTCCTCCGCGGGCGCCGAGCGGAATGCCAGGTGGGGTCGTGGTTGGTTTGTGTGTTGGCATTGTTTTTACCAAGCCCAACACCACCAACCACCAACCAAACACACATACACAAATACATAACAAGTGGAACCGGAGGCCAACATCAAACCAACCAACCAAACAAACAACCACCAACCAACCAACCAACCAAACAAACAAACAAACAA